>CP065367.1:0-1200000 GCA_023206055.1 Vibrio cyclitrophicus
AAGCAAAAATCATGGACAGAGGGTGGGTTACATCGCGTATCGGTGTGCTCTGAGTGTGGGATGGGAAGAAGAACAAGCGCAACTTGCGTTCTCATTGGGGTTAATTCATGACTGTGGTGTCTCGCAAATTGACGAGCAGCGTAGTTTGGTTTCAGGGTTCATTCCTGACTCGAGTTACCACCATTGTCAAAAGGGCTACCAAATTCTAAAAGAGTGCCCAGTTCTTTCTATATTCGCTAAGCCAGTGCTTTATCATCACACCCCTTGGATTGAGTTAAAGGCCATTTATATCAGCGAGTTAGAAAAAGAGTTAGCTGCCATCGTGATGTTGGCCGATAGGGTCGACTACTTGTATGGCATCACCTCTTCTGATCGTTATGGAAACCTCACGCCGGATGGCAAAGCGAGCATCATTGAACGCTTAACTGAACAAGCGGATGAGATGTTCGAGTCCAACCTTGTGCAACACATGTGTGAACTGGTCGATTTGGATGATTTTTGGTTCTCGATGGAGATCCCTTACATTGAAAATATGAGGGATAACTTCGAGCCTGTGCCTTTCTTCTCTCAACAGATGTCGTTGGATGAAACTGTGGCCTTTGCCGAATTTATTGCCAACGTTGTTGATACCAAGAGCTCGTTTACCTTTAAGCACTCTTTGAAGGTTGGGCAGCTTTCAGAATACCTCGCCAAACAGTTGGGTTATTCATACACCACTCAGCGCAAACTCTACTTGGCTGGATTGGTTCATGATATCGGTAAACTGCAAACCCCTAATGATATTCTGCATAAGCCGGATTTACTCACCGAAGAAGAGTATTGCTGCATTAAACGTCATGCAACAGACACTCGATTTGCATTGCAGGAGTTGTTCAATTCACCTCAGGTTTGTCAATGGGCATCTAATCATCATGAAAGGTTAGATGGTTCCGGCTATCCAATGGGTAAAACGGCTGAAGAGCTGGATCAACCGAGTCGAATCGTTGCGGTGGTCGATGTGTTCCAAGCGTTGACTCAGTCTCGCCCTTATCGTGCAGGTATGACGCTAGAACAGACGATGGCTATTCTGACGGACCACGTTGATAACTTTAAGCTGGATAGAGAAGTGTTTGAGTGTCTTAAAAAACACGCACAATACTGCTTTGAATTATCGACAGATAAAAGAATGTACGCGTTTTAGTGCCGTTGAATGCTTTCGAGGTGTGATGCCCTTTATACTAGGAGGAAATGGCTAAACACCAGAAACAGAAAAGCGATAGCCTGAGCTATCGCTTTTTTAATGGTGGTCTTATCAGATCAATATCAGGATCGTTAGAGCGAGATTAGTAGCGTTTTAAGATCTCTATGATCGCTTGCTCAGTTTCCGCTGCGATAATGGCATCAATGTCATCATCATTTTGGAACAACTCTGATAACGCCATAATCGTATGGATGTGGCTATCTGAGTCCATCGCCGCCAGAGTAATCGAAAGGTAAACGTCACCGTTGTCTTCCGACTCTAAATCAACACCCTTCTTGAATACCGTTACTTGCAGTGATGCTTCGTTCACACCATCTTAAGGACGAGCATGAGGCATAGCACAGAGAACTGCTAATAATCACACAGAATTAACCGAGAGGTTACTCAGTGCTCTACATAGCTTGAACATAATCTGTTTATTTCATAACGTTCCGTTACAAATCCCTGTTATTGAAAGGTTATTGGGTGATGACTCAATAAATTTAACCCGATGTGTGAGCAAATTTATATAAATGATAAATATATGAAATATTGATATGCTGAATGTTTACTCGTTAAGACAATTTTTGTTAGAACAGCTATTCAAAACAATAAGATAGGTAAATCTAATGAAAAAAATCGTCAGTTTGCTGCTTGCTGCAGTATCGCTAGGGCTTTCCGGTTGTGCAACGGTATTAACCGCAGAGCAAAGTGCACCTCAACTCAATGAAGTTCCGCAAGAAAAAGCGCTGACCATCGCTGTGATTGATAAGCGACCATACGTTCTCGATCACGATAAAGAGCCAAAGTTCGAGGGTATTATTCGCAGCTCATTAGGTATTCCTTATACCTACAACACGGCGACACAGCAGCCAATGTCTCAGTTTTTAACGGATAGATTAGTAGCAGGCTTGAAAAAACAGCAAGTAGCGGTTGAGTCGGTTGAGACAACACCTGAAGAGGATATCACTAAGGTTGCCGAACAGATGAAAGCATTCGATAACAAATCGATGATGTTCGTTTTGAATGAATGGAAGTATGACTTCCACGCATTTACGGACAACTCTTGGTATAACGTTAACGTGATTATTTATGATGAGGCTGGCAAGAAGCTACTCAGTAAAAACTTCCAAGGGGAGAATGATGTGCCTGATGGCGGTGCAATCATCAATGAGATGCAACTGATCTACAAACAGCGCTTTGAAGAGATATTCCGAGATGCCGAAGTGAAAAGTGCACTACTTAACTAGTCATTTCTAATTTCTAACATATTTTGAAAAAGCCACTTTATGTGGCTTTTTGTTTTAATCGTGTTTTTCTTTCTTTTATTTATTGCTGATAAAGTGGATTATCACGGTAAATAGTTCGATTTTGTGTGTTTTATGACCGCGCGATCGTTTGCGTTAAAAAATGTGATGAAAGTCTCATTTAACTGTTTATACTTCTCTTCCGGTTTTAAGCCGGTGCTTAGCCAATACAAGCCGTCACATGGATATGTGAATGACCCCACGGACCGGACCAGCTACGTTCCACTGCTTGTATAAGGTGATTTTTACATGAACAACTCGTTGTTACAGTCGCTAACTCTGTTAGCTCCTTCATCGCGTAGCGTTTTGCTTGCGGTTCTTTGTCCTGTTCCTTTGATGTCATTTGCTTGGCTCATGTTCACTCTATAAGGATTACTAGGACACATTATGAATATTCTATTTGGTTTTGTCGGTGTTATTGCACTGATTGCTTGCGCGTACCTGCTATCTGAAAGTCGTTCTTCGATTAACTGGAAAACGGTCTCTCGTGCTCTATTACTTCAGATTGGCTTTGCTGCTCTAGTATTGTATTTCCCATGGGGACAGTTGGCGTTAACAAGCCTAAGTAATGGCGTTTCTAGCCTACTTGGTTTTGCAGACGCTGGTATTGCTTTCCTTTTCGGTGATCTTGCTACTGAAGGCTTCATTTTCGCAGTTCGCGTACTTCCAATCATTATCTTCTTCAGTGCTTTGATCTCTGCGCTTTATTACTTAGGTATCATGCAGAAAGTGATTCAAATCTTGGGCGGAGCGGTGCAAAAACTGCTGGGTACAAGTAAAGCTGAATCTCTTGTTGCGACAGGTAATATCTTCCTTTCTCAGGGTGAGTCTCCTCTTCTTATTCGTCCTTTCTTAAAGTCTATGACTCGCTCTGAACTGTTTGCTGTAATGGCAGGTGGTATGGCGTCGGTAGCCGGTAGTGTGCTTGGTGGCTATGCTGGTTTAGGTGTTGAACTTAAATATCTTATTGCCGCAAGCTTCATGGCAGCTCCAGGTAGCCTGTTAATGGCGAAGATCATCGTTCCTGAGCGCAGCACACCAAGTGACTACGACCATATCGAACTAGATAAAGCAGACCAAAGCAACGTGATTGATGCATTGGCGAGCG
Source organism: Vibrio cyclitrophicus (assembly GCA_023206055.1). NCBI lineage: Bacteria > Pseudomonadati > Pseudomonadota > Gammaproteobacteria > Vibrionales > Vibrionaceae > Vibrio > Vibrio cyclitrophicus. The sequence continues at coordinate 3,635 of CP065367.1, forward strand.
GAGCGATGAACGGCATGAAAGTCGCAGTGGCGGTCGGGACTATGTTGATTGCCTTCGTGAGTGTGATTGCGATGGTGAACACAGGCCTAGAAAGCCTAGGTGAGACGTTTGGTTTTGCGGGTATTACCCTGCAAGCTATCTTCGGTTACCTATTCTCACCTCTAGCATGGTTAATCGGTATCCCGAGTGATGAAGTATTGATGGCGGGTTCTTACATCGGTCAGAAGATCGTAATGAATGAGTTTGTTGCTTTCATCGACTTCGTAGAGAACAAAGCGCTGCTATCTGAACACAGCCAAGTGATTGTGACATTTGCTCTATGTGGCTTTGCTAACATTGGCTCTATTGCGATTCAACTGGGTTCTATCGGTGTGATGGCGCCAGAGCGCCGCGCTGAAGTTGCTAACCTAGGTTTAAAAGCGGTAGCTGCTGGTACGCTAGCAAACCTAATGAGTGCATGTTTAGCGGGTATCTTCATCCTGCTTTAATCTAGATTTAGCAAAAACAGCTAGATTCAGTAAAAGCGGGCACCTTACTTACGGAGTTTACGTAAGAAGGGTGTCCGTTTTTTTATGCCTGCTCGTTAAGGTAATTCGGACTTAACCACTTCTCTCATTACTTCTATATCGTTTCACGCTCACTCGGAAGAGTAATAGAGCAAGTCTGTTTTATCCTATATACTTGAATATCATTAGGTTGCGATTAATAGCATTCGGCTTCGATTAAGAAAATCCGGTTTCTATTAAGAACATTCGGTTTCGACTAAGAATAACGGCAACCAAGTCCAATTAATCAAAGGTCTTCCCATGAACATGCGCGTTCTCATTGGTCTTATCACCGCTTTTATCGGCTTGTTTGCGATGGTTTATCTTATTGCTGGTGGTACTCAGTTTCCTATCTCTCAGTGGCCACAAGAAGCTTATCTCGGTTTGGTATTTAGCGTCGTGTGGGGCACTGGCGTAGCAGCATCGGTAGCGTACTTCTTCTCTGCATTGGTGTTTGTGACTATTGCAGTGGTTTGTTACGCGATCGGTTATAAAATTGGTGGACTTTTCTCAAGCAAGTCAGAAGCGTAATTCAAAACCTTAAACGTAAGCTTTTTGTATTTTCTTTTAAGGTTAACGTTCGCTTTAACCCTCTCTTAACCCCCTGGTCGTTATCTTGTCTCCATTCTTACAGGAGACAAGAAGATGAAATTGAATCTTCCTTTAAAACATTCCGTTATCGCGCTAGCTCTAATTGGTTTGATGGGTTGTACTTCGACCAGTCAAGCTGATTACGTATCGCTAGCCGAACAAAGTACCAATCAGACACAACAAAGCTTACTTGCAGAGCTGATTCAGCAGGCTTCTAGTGAGCAAGCGTCTACTCAACAAGATCGAGACGCTGAGAACCTACAACTTACCGATTTAGTGAATGCGCCGGAGCTCGATCTTTATATTGAGCGTGCACTCCAGAACAGTCCAAGCCTCCAACAAAGTATTACAGCACTCAAAATAGCTTATGCGCAGCAAGGTGTAACTTCAGGTGATCGCTTACCAACCGTCGATGCGAGTTTTTCTGGTCAAGCTGACGAAGGCACTAACGGTTCAAGCACCACAGAAACCTATACCACAGAGGTGACTGTTGGTTGGGAGATTGACCTATGGCAGAAGCTTGCAGACACAAACAACGCCGCTTTGAAAGACATTGCGACGTCTCAGGCTAACCTTCAGGGCGCTCAAGATCTTTTGGTCGCGAGTGTGATGAGAGGTTGGCTTGATATCAGTTTGAAGCAGCAGTTGGTTGATATTGAAACGCAGCGCTTAGTGATTCTAGAAAATAACGAAGAGCTAGTTTTAGAACGTTACCGCGCTGGGCTAGGTAGCCTTGAAGATCTAGATAATGCAAAAACGAGCAGTGCATCGACTCAGGCAACTTTAGCTGACTACCGCGAGCAGCTTGCACAAAGCCGACGTGAATTGGTCCTATTAACTGGGCGGTGGAGTGGTGAATCTGATGAGTTATCACTTGCGGAACTTGGTTCATTCCCAACCATCATTAATCCGCTAGACAACATGCCGACACAAGATCTAGCAGGTCGTCCCGACCTTCAAGCGGCTTTCTTTAATATCGAAGCGGAAACTCTGCGCGCTGATGCTGCGTACAAAGCAATGCTGCCGTCTATCAGCCTATCTGCAAGCCTAACTGATATGGCTGAATCTCCGAGCGAAGCACTGCTTACTGGGCCTTTGTGGAGTGCGCTTGGCCAAGTGTCTGCACCGCTGTTTCAAGGTGGCCAGCTTAAAGCACAGGCAGAAATTGCTGACCTAACCACAGAAACCAGTTACTGGGCTTACCAAGAGACACTGCTCAATGCGGTGAATGAAGTGGAAAACGCAATGGGGCAAGAATCCTCACTGACACTTCAACAGCAACACTTAGCAAACGCTTTGGTGAGCGCGCAACGTAGCTTTACCAGTTATGAAGAGAAATACCGTCAGGGTTTGGTCGACATTTTTGATCTACTTTCTGTTCAGCAACAAACCTATGACCTTGAAGCGCAGCTAACACAAACCATTTATAACCGTCTCGTAAACCGAATTGATTTAGGCCTAGCTCTGGGCTTGGGAGTATCTCCATGAAACTGAATACCATCACAATTGCCATCACTCTAGTGGCTGGCTCAAGCATCTTTGCAGCCCTTGCTTACAACGGTTCTCAAGTTGCTCCTGCACCTCAGAAGGCGAATGAACTCACGGTTTCCGAGCCTCAAGCTATGTCTGTTGATACTCAGTCTATTGGGGCAAAGTCTGTTGAAATGACGCCTGTTGAAACGACGACCTTGGTTGCATCACAACAGCAACAAGTGTCTGTTGTACTCGCCACTCTCGGTGACTACCAAGCAGAAGTGGTGGGTTACGGAGAAGCGAAGTCGCGTTACGAATTGATGTTTTCGACGGAAGTTAATGGTCGAGTAGAAACAATAAGCTCACAGTTTGAAACAGGGCAGGTGATAAGCCAAGGTGAAGTCATCGCCAATATTGATTCGACTAGCTACCAACAAGCAGTAACTCAAGCAAAAGCGAATGTTGCTCAGGCTCAACTTGATTTACTGGAAGAGCAGAGGCAAGGCGAACAAGCTAAGTCTGAATGGCAACGCTCTGGTTTGTCTGGCGAGCCGGATTCACCTTTAGTATTACGCGAACCACAACTGGCGCAAGTAACAGCAGCCCTAGAGAACGCCAAGCTTGAACTGGTGAAAGCTGAGCAAGACCTCGAAAAAACAACTCTGGTTGCCCCTTTCGATTCGTTGGTCGTGAGCCGTGATGTTCAACCGGGAAGCTACGCACAAACGGGCGCACAGATCGCTACGTTATACAGCATTGATGAGGTTGAAGTCTCAGTGCCTCTTTCTGAAAGCCAATGGTTGAGCCTGCCAAGCAGCGATAACTCGCAATTGAAAGAGCAGCCGTGGCCAGTGACTCTTTCGAGTTCTGACGGTCAATTCCAATGGCAAGGCTATGTCGAGCGAGTGGAGCAACACTTACAGCAAGACACGCGTCAACGTTCATTGATAGTGAAAGTCGACAACCCTTTGGGTCAAGAGAAAGATCTTTATCCAGGCACGTTCGTAAAAGCGACGATCTCGGGCAAGCAATTAACTCAACTGTGGGAGCTTCCTGCTTCAGCATTGTCGCAGCAGGGTGACCTGTGGTTCGTAAACAGCAATGGCTTGCTTTCGAAATCAAACGCGGATGTTGAATTTGAAAAGGGCGGTTTGATTTACATCGATCCTACTAACCTGGGCGTGGAAATTGGCGACAGTGTGCAAGTGGTTAAGCGTCCGTTAAGCAGCTTTAAAGCGGGTATGTCTGTGTTTGCTAAGGCGGAGGGTTAAACATGTCGAACAAGCAGCATACTGGTGCTATCGCATGGTTCGCGAATAACTCTGTGGCAGCTAACCTGTTGTTAATGGGCGTGATCATCATTGGCCTGCTATCACTTAACTCGCTACGTAAAGAAGCATTCCCAAGCCTTGAACCCGATGTGGTGACAGTATCGGTGACTTATGACAGTGGTGATCCTGTACAGGCGGAAGAAGGCCTCGCGATTAAGATTGAAGATGCGTTAGAAACGGTGCCGGGCATTAAGCGTATCACGTCAACTTCTGACGCGAACGGCAGCTATGTTTCTATAGAGAAAACGAGCACTTATGATCTTGATACCCTATTAGCCGACGTTAAAACCAAGGTTGATGCGATTAACAACTTGCCTGCTGACGCTGACAATCCTGTGATTGATAAAGCCCGAATGCAAGATCATGCGTTGTGGGTTCAGCTCTATGGTGATGCTGACAGGGCGACACTACAAAGCCTAGCTGAGCAACTGAAATCAGATTTACTGAGCCAGTCATCAATTCGTGATTTAGAAATCAAGGCCAAGGCTGACCCTATGATTTCAGTCGAGGTTGATGAGAACAAGCTACAAGCTTACGGCTTAACTCTTACTGACGTTTCTGAAGCGGTCAATGCAGAGTCTTCTGCGGCAATTTCTACTAGCCTTCGCAACGGTGAAAAAACGGTTCGCTTGAAGGTGTCTGAGCAGGCGTATGAGATCCAAGATTTCAACGCGATTCCGGTGATGACGACTACCGATGGCACTCAAATTACCTTGGGTGATATCGCCCATGTTGAAGACATGTTTGCTGACGATACCTTTATGCTTTCTCGTTACAACCAACAGAATGCGATGGCTATTGAGATTGTGATGGATGAATACGGAGACGTAGTCAGCATTGTTGAACAGGCTCAACAAGTGGTAGATCGCTGGGAAAACAGCAACATGCTGCCTAGCGATGTCGAGATTGAAACGTGGTACGACAAAAGTACCATGATCAAAGATCGCTTGAGCCTATTGGTGAAGAATGCGTTAACGGGTATTGCTCTGGTATTCATCGTGTTAGCCGTATTCCTTAATGTCCGTGTTGCTTTCTGGGTAGCCGCAGGTCTGCCGTTTGTATTCTTTGGCACCATGTTCTTCATGACAGACACCTTCATGGGGTTAACCATCAATGAAATGACCACCTTTGGTTTCATTATGGCGCTCGGGATAGTGGTTGATGATGCCGTGGTGGTCGGAGAAAGTATTTACTCGACGCGTAAAGAAGACGGGGACTCAATAGACAGTACTATTCGCGGTACGATGAAGGTGGCATCTCCAACCATATTTGGTGTTTTGACGACAGTCGTTGCTTTTCTGGCGCTTGCTAGCGTTGAAGGAAAAATGGGGCAGATTTATGCTCAATTTGGCACTGTCGTGACGATATGTTTACTGCTGTCTTTGGTTGAGTCTAAGTTCATTCTGCCTTCGCACCTTGCACACATTAATACTAAGCGCAGTGAAAATAAGGGGCTGTGGGCTCGCGTTCAACATGCCGCCGATACAGGATTAGGTTGGTTTAATAAGCGTATCTACTGCCCTGTAATTGAATGGGCGCTGAAATTACGTTACGCCGTGGTGATGGTTTTCTTGTCACTGTTTATCTTGGTGGCAGGGTTACCAATGACGGGTGCGGTTCGTGTGGCGTTCTTCCCTGATATGCCGGGCGACACCGTGACAGCCGATATGTCGATGCAAAACGATGCTAGCTTTGGTCAAACACAACAAAACTTATTAGTGCTTGAAGCGGCCGCAACACAAACAGATGAAACACTGAGAGCTCGTTACGGTGCTCAAGATGAAGCCTCGGAACTGCTGAGCCTTCAAGTTATCGCTGATGCCGATGATTCGGGTCAGGTAAGAATTGAGCTCGACGGCGATAGTGTTTACACATCCAATGAATTTGCAGATTTGTGGGAAGAAACCGTTGGCCAAATGGAAGGCGTTAAGAAGCTTAAAGTCTTGTCTAAAATGGAGATGGTAGATAACTTCAAAGTTGAGCTTAAAGCGTGGAATGAAGAATCAGTATCGGCTGCGGGCAATGAGTTCTTAGCTAAACTGCAAACTATCGACGGTGTCAGTGGCATTGACCACAACTTGGATCTTGGTGAACCTCAGTATCGCTTTGAATTAACACAACAAGGCCGAGCATTAGGATTTGATACTGCAAGCCTCTCACAACAAGTGTTACAAGCGTTTGGTGGCGACATCGTTCAGCAGTTCCAACGTGGTAAAGATGAGGTGAAAGTTCGAGTTCGTTACCCAGAATCTGATCGTCAAACCATAGCGGATATCAAGCAATCAAGCGTGAGAACTAATGACGGTACTGTGGTGCCTTTGAGTGCGGTTGCTGAAGTGCATTCAGATTACCAAGTTTCAGAGATTACACGTATTGATAACCAACGAGCAGTTTACATCAGTGCTGTATTAGACAAAGACGTGGTGGCACCTGCTGAGCTAGTTCATCAACTGCAAGATACCTTAGTACCAGATTTAGAAGCGCAATACCCAGGGCTAACGGTGGACTTTGCTGGTGAAACGGAAGAGCAAGAAGAGACGGCTAGTTCAATGATGAGTATGTTTATACTTGCCATGATAGCTATTTACACACTTCTTGCTATCCCGCTGAAGTCTTACATTCAACCAGTGATTATCATGGCCGCGATTCCATTTGGTATTGTTGGCGCAATCCTTGGGCACTGGTGGAATGACTTAACAATCAGTATCCTATCGTTAAACGGTATTCTAGCGTTGAGTGGTGTGGTGGTAAATGACAGCTTGTTGTTGGTTTCTCGTTTTAATGAGCTAATCAAGGACCAGGGTAAGTCGGTCCACGATGCGATTGCTGAAGCGTGTTCTGGTCGGTTGAGAGCCGTATTACTCACATCGGTGACAACGTTCGCGGGTTTGACGCCACTATTAAGTGAAACGTCTTTACAGGCTCAATTCTTGATTCCTGCGGCTGCGGCACTAGGTTACGGCATTTTGTTTGCGACCTTTATTACACTGATTCTGACACCAGCACTTTTAATGATTCAGTGTGAGATTAAGTTGCTGATTCTTAAAGTCACAAATCGAGTCAAAGGCGTTGAACAAACGGCTTAATAATGGCTAAGCTAATGATGATATCTAGTCTGATGGCCGCTGAGTTAATCTCAGCAATATCGGTCTAGATTCGTTACAGATCAAGATATTAAATCGCTGTATAACAAGCCACATAATAATTAATAATAGAGGTCGTCACGATGGCAGAATCCGTCACCAACAAACTTACAGACAAGCTTCAATTACTTTTGGTTGAAGACGACCTTGATTTAGCTACTGCTGTTATCGATTACCTCGATTTAGAAGACATTCAGTGTGACCATGCAGCAAATGGTTTAGCTGGACTCAACCTTATCGAAACCAATCGTTATGACGCAGTGATTCTCGATCTTAACTTGCCAAAAATGAATGGCTTGCAGGTATGTGAAAACTTACGAGCACAGGGTATCGACACACCGGTATTGATGCTGACGGCGCGTGATACGCTCGACGACAAGTTGACGGGTTTTTCAAAAGGTGCCGATGACTACTTGATCAAACCATTTGCGATGGAAGAACTGATTGTTCGAGCGCAAGTATTAGCAAAGCGACGCAGTGGTCAGGTAAGTCGCTTATCGGTAAGCGATTTGGAAATCGACCTAAAACAGCATCAAGCTTATCGCGATAATTCCCCTTTAAAGCTTTCACCTACTGCACTCAAAATACTGGAAATATTGATGCGCTCTAGTCCTAACCCTGTTTCTCGCGAGACAATAATGCAGGGTGTGTGGGGCGATGATCAACCAGACAGCAATAGCTTAAAAGTGCATATCTTCAATCTACGTAAACAAGTTGATGCCGAACAAGACAATAAGCTGCTTCATACCATTACGGGTAAAGGGTTTGCGATTAAGGAGTTATCAGAAGGATGAAGATTAGACCAAGTTTAAGAATCTACGTTTTGATGGCGATTCTAGTAACGGGCGTAACGACGATTCTGGTCCTATCAGCATTGAGTATAAATTACTTTATCTCAGGTATGGATGTCGCTATACGAGGCTCTATGATTGCTCAAGCTCAGCAAGAGGTTGTGAAACCGGGCAAGCCTATCACCAATCAAGAGTTTACGGTTGCAACGCAATGGAGCGATTTACCACAAGGTATTCAAACTTATATTGAACAGAGTAACGTTGAGTTAAATGTTATCTCAAAAAGGGTTCTTGGTAAGTCAATCTTTGCTCCGCCAAAAGAAGGTTACTTTGTCATGAAAGTGATGAAAGGAGATGAAGTGCGTTACGTTTCGGCTGTGTTTGACCAAACACAAGACCACTTCTTAGAAGACAAAGCAGTGCCTCATTTTGTGACAATTTTTCTGACGGCATTAGCCGCGATTGTCCTGTTTTTCGCTATTTTAGTTTTGATATTACGTAAAGTGGCATCGCCTGTTGAACAGTTAAAGAATTGGGCTAAGTCGTTAGATAAAGATAACCTCAATGAACCCACTCCCGACTTTCATTTCAGCGAGTTGAACACCTTAGCTAACATCATTAGTGAAAGCTTAAGCTCGGTTCAAAGTAGCTTAGAACGAGAACAGAAGTTCTTGGGTTACGCGAGTCATGAACTACGTACACCCATCGCTGTAACCAGAACCAACAGTGAACTGTTAGAGAAGCTGATTCTAAAGGGTAAGAGCCCTGAAAAGCAGCTTGAAGTGATAGACCGAATCAAGCGTGCGGGATTCACTATGACAGACCTAACAGAAACCTTGTTGTGGCTCACCCGGCAAGAAGACAAAGATCTGCCTCTGCAAAGCATACATTTGGGCGAACTGCTGCAACAGATAAACCACGATTTAAGCTATCTATTGAATGGAAAGGCTGTGGTGGTAAACCTTGAAAGCGACGACACACAATGCCAGTTGCCAGTCGGACTCACTCGAATCGTACTGACTAATTTGATTCGCAATGCTTTCCAACACACAGGAAGCGGTATTGTGGACATGGTTCAAGTCGGTTCGAAAGTCACGATTGCTAATCACAACACTGATGGCACAGTAGAAGATAATCATTTGGGCTTTGGTCTAGGGTTAGAGCTCACAGAAAAGCTGCTCGCGCAATATCAATGGCAATATCATAACCAGGAGCTGGCTGGTGGTCGTGAAGTGTGGGTGGATTTCTCGTAATGCACTGGCTCGATCGTTGGAAGGTGTATCGCTATCATCGAAAGCAGACTAACCGCTCGAATGGCGATAATGCCAAAGCCTTAGGTTGGACGAGCGAAGAGAGCCAATTGTGTCGCTTTGAAGTGATCGCTCGTTCGGCTGACTTCGAAAATAAGAGTGTCTTAGATTTGGGTTGCGGCTATGGCGAGCTGTTTGAACTGCTCGACAGCATCTATCGTATTCAATCTTATACCGGCGTTGACCAACACGCAGGCTTTCTTAAGAAGGCAAAGCAAAACTACACCGAAGATCGTTGCAAGTTCATTGCGGGTGACATGAGTAAGATGAACCTAGAAATGCATGATGTGGTTATTGCCAGTGGTTCACTTAATTATATTTCTCGCGATTCCGACTATCTGACTAACATGATTACTCGTATGTTTGGGCTAGCGAATCAGACAGTGATTTTTAATCTGCTCAATTCAAGCCAATATCCTTCGCGCAATACCTTGATGAGTTATCACCCTCAAGGCGTTTATCGCTTCTGTAAAACGTTGTGTGACGATGTTTCTTTAATAGAAGGTTACACAGAAGGGGATTTCACGATAGTGATGAATAAAGCCGTCTCTGAAGCCTGATGAACGGCTACTCTTGGATTGATTTCGTAGTAACGTAACAGACATAAAAAAGCCGCAGGCCTCGAAAGGTGTGCGGTTTTTTAGATTCTGTAGATAAACCTTGGAGTTTCTATTTACTCAATGGTTGGTTTTCAATAAGCCCGTAAGGAATCGTCTTAAACACTTTTGGGTTGCCCTTGAACGTTGGTGCTTCGTTCACTTGCTGCCAATCGAGTAGCATGATTGCTAACACGTTGCGGTGTTCACCGTACTCAAGATCAAAATCGCCAGTAATTGAAGGGATCATGCCTTGTGTTTCATCGATTGAATCTTGTATCGCGAATCGAGTTTTCTCTACAACTGGATCATCTTCTAAACCTGCCAATAAGAAGGTTAATCCAACCTCAGCAATCACATCTTCTTTCGCACGTAGCAGAATCGTATCGATGTTTTCTCTGAAGTAATCGTAGATCCATTGATGATCTTGTTCGCTGACTTGATGCTGATAGTATTCTGAATCGCCAAAGATGACGTGTGTCATACCATAGATTTTATTACCGTATTGCTGGCTTGAAAGCTTCTTATCATCATCGTCCGGATACGCTTTTTTGAAGGTATCGACAAACTCATCAACCACATCCTGCTCACCCAGTTGGCGCAACCAGTAAACCTGATTAGCTAACTGAGCAGCCCACGCTTTCACCATGTCTTCATTGGTCACGTATCGTGAGAAGTCATAGCGACGAATGATTTCGCGCAGCTTGGCATCGTTCTTGTGCTCTAAACCGTATTCATTAGCACGAGCCATAGAGCCTAGAAGGTCAACACCAAGATAAAGGTATTCAGGCATGTGCTTGGTGATGTTGTAGCGTCGAACACTGCGCTCATCGTTATCACCAATATAAGATGCAACTCGCTTCTCTGAGTAGAGTACGATTTGTTCCATGGTTTGAACGTCATTCGACAGGGTACTGAGCTTGCTTGCCACTCGAGCAATGTCACTCCACACCGCAGCCGAATATTTATCGTCTAATGTTTGGCGATACATGCGCAGCCCGTAGTGACCTTCTTTGAATGCAGGAAGAGTGTAAAGCTGGCTTTCGTAGGTGGTGCGAATGAGATCAGCAGATTGCTTGAAAGATTGTTCTTGAGAATTGAGCGAATCTGCTTGGGATTGAATGTTCACCGCGGTTGTCGCTTGAACGTTTTCTTGTGCGTGAACGGCAACGGAGGCTGATAGCAATGTACACAGTGTGATAGTTTTTAACTTCATGTCGTGAGGTACCAAGCTGATTATTAGTCTTTGTAAAATAACATTGATGAATCCCTTAATGTAAGCGTTGAGTCAATACAATGTAAGCTTTATAAGGTTCACTAACCCTTTTTGATTAAACTATTCGTTTAGCAAAGAAGTTTGAAGTGATGGATCGCTCAATATTTGATAGACAGTCGACGTTAGTCTGGATTTTTAATGACTTAGCGGCATACTGGAGCAATAAGCCAGAAATGAGCCGTTATAAGGCAGTATATAGAACAATAGCGTTAGAGGTTCGTAAATGCCAAGTGGTTCTAGCAAGCAGTGGTCTGCCAAAGTAGTATCTTTTCTTTTTTTTCTTACGATAGTAAGCGCAATTGAGTTCTTTCACGCCAAGCAATTAACTTTTCTTAAAAACGAATCGTATTCAGAGGCAAAAAAGCAACTATCCATTATTCGTTCTCGGATTGAAGCCGCGATCGTGTCAGATATGTATATCCTCAATAACTTCTCGACTTTAGTGACCATGAATCCCGATGGTGAGGTGAAAAATTGGGATAAGATTGCTGAGAATATCATTCAAGATGGCTTCCATATTCGACTTATCGGACTTGCCAAAGATGACATTCTGAATTTTGTGTACCCTCTGGAAGGTAATGAGCAGATTCTCGGTATTAATTATCGTGATCACCCAAACCAATGGGAGTCTGTTGAGATAGCCCGTGATCTTGGCAACACCTTTATCGCTGGTCCCTTTGAACTGTTTCAAGGTGGGCAAGCGCTCATTACGCGAACTCCGATCTTTCGAGACCCGCCTTTTAATAAAGATTACTGGGGTGTATCCAGTGCCGTTATCGGTTTAGATGAGCTGTTTCAAGATGTCGGAATAGGCAAGATTGAGAATAAATATGAGCTTGCTATTCGCGGTGCAAACAGTTCAGGTAAAGATGGTGCTGTCTTTTATGGCACTCAGGATGTGTTCGATAAAGCGTTTGCCACTGAACAGGTGAGTTTCCCACACGGTGGTTGGTATCTTGCACTCGCAGGTAACGAACATGTATTGATGGATGAGCCTTGGTATCGAATCCAAGCGGTAAGACTGGTGGGCTACTCCATAATGTTGGTGCTGGCGTTTGCCTTCTTTACTATTTATCGCCTGTACCGAATTGCCGATAGCCGCTCGATGCATGATGAGCTAACGATGCTACCGAATCGTCGATACTTCATGTATAGCCTTAAGCAGGCATTCAAGGTCACTCAAAAGCAGAGATCAAGAACCTTTGCGGTTGTAAATATCGACCTCGATGGGTTTAAAGCAATCAACGACACTTATGGTCATGCAGCTGGTGATCAGGTACTGATCGAGTGTGCTAACCGCATTAGAAGTGAGCTGCGTGTTTCAGATATCGTCGCAAGGATTGGCGGTGATGAGTTCTTAGTCTTATTGCCACGCATTATCGATGATCAACACGTATCGTCGATCGTGACTAAACTACGAAAGGCGATATGCTCGGCACCGGTTGTATACGAGGCGCACTCAATTTATCTCAGAATCAGTGTTGGTTGGGTTATTCACAATAACAACTACAATGATGTTGATGCGCTCTTAAAATCCGCTGATGAAAAAATGTACGAACAGAAGCGACAAGTTATTTAGGTTGAATTTGAGCTGCGATTAGAATTTAGTTGCTGAATGTGGGGAAAAGCCTCAGAATACCGCGCTTTGCTTCGTATCAATCTAATTGATAAGCAAAAGCTGCAGCAATACGTCTTCATGGGGTGTTGCTCATACTAAATGTTATTCAACTGAGAAAATAATCTATGAGTTTTACCTCCCTGGGCCTTTCTGAACCGATCCTTAAAGCTATTGAAGCACAAGGTTACGATAAGCCATCACCAATACAAGAGAAAGCCGTGCCAGCTGTCCTAACGGGCAAAGATGTTATGGCCGCTGCTCAAACAGGTACAGGTAAAACTGCAGGCTTCACGCTACCTATTCTTGAAATGTTATCGAAAGGTCCTCGTGTACGTCAGAACCAAGTTCGTGCACTAGTGTTAACGCCAACTCGTGAGCTTGCGGCGCAAGTGAATGGCAGCGTAGTGAAGTACGGTATTAACTTACCGCTGACTTCGACGGTAGTGTTTGGTGGTGTGAAGATTAACCCTCAGATGCAAAAACTGCGTAAAGGTAGTGACGTGTTGGTGGCAACACCGGGTCGTCTACTTGACCTATACAACCAAAATGCAGTGCGTTTTGACCAACTAGAAATCCTAGTGTTAGATGAAGCCGACCGTATGCTAGACATGGGTTTCATTCGCGACATCCGTAAGATCTTGGCTTTCTTGCCTAAGAAACGTCAGAACCTACTGTTCTCAGCAACGTTCTCTGATGATATTCGTGGCTTGGCTAAAGGCTTGGTAAACAACCCAGTTGAAATTTCGGTAAGCCCTGCAAACTCAACGGCACCAACTGTTGAACAAAGCATTTATCCAGTAGATAAAAAGAAAAAAGCACCAATGCTCGCTAAGCTGATCAAAGATAACGATTGGCGACAAGTGTTGGTGTTCAGCAAAACGAAACACGGTGCGAACAAGCTTTCTCACTTCCTTGACGAGCAGGGCATCTCAGCGGCACCTATTCATGGTAACAAGAGCCAAGGCGCACGTACTAAAGCCCTAGAGAACTTTAAAACAGGTAAGGTTCGAGTACTTGTTGCAACTGATATCGCTGCTCGTGGTATCGATATTCCGCAACTGCCTCAAGTAGTGAATTTCGATCTTCCAAACGTATCAGAAGATTACGTTCACCGTATTGGTCGTACTGGCCGTGCTGGTGAAGTGGGTAAAGCAATTTCATTGGTTTGTGCTGACGAAGTGGGTGAACTGTTTGGTATCGAGCGTCTTATTCAGCAAGTGCTTGAGCGCCGTGAACTTGAAGGTTTTGCACCTGTAAACAAACTGCCTGAATCTCGTTTGGATTCGCGTCCGATTAAGCCTAAGAAGCCGAAAAAGACACGTGAACATTCTGATGGTCAACGTTCTGGTGAGAATGCTCGCGGGCACAAACCGGCAGGTAAGAACAAGCGTCATGTAGCTGGCAATGGTTCGGCTCCAAAGCGTAAGCCAACGTCTGGAAAGAAGCCGGCTGAAAACAACTCAGTCGCGACAGCTGAAGATAAATCAGTAAGAAACAACGGCAGCAACTTTAAGCGCGGTAGCGCGGGCAATAAACCTGCTGCAAATAACACGGGTGCTCAGAACACACTGAGCAAACCAAGTGGTGCGGGTAAATCTAACGGTGCTGGTAAGCCAAACAACGCGGGTAAACCTGCAGGCAAGCCTAAGAAGTCTGGTTACGGCGGTAGCTACGGGCCAAGCAAGTCGTCAAATAAGCCGACAGGCAACAAGCCTTCACCATCGAGAAGCCGCTCTAAGCCAGCTCCTCAGAAGTAGGGTCTATTAGATAGATCATAAGAGGTTGAATAACGAGAATGCTTCACAGGTGAGCTCTCGTTAATTAGTGACTTTCTACTATCTAACTCAAATAAGCGCGAATATTGAATTTCAATGTTCGCGTTTTTTTATGGGTTATGGGTGTAGTTTATGTTGAGTAACCGTTTATGTTGAGTAAGCTAGGGGAGGTTTATTGCTGTTTAAAGTGATTGAATCTAAGAGAAATATGGCATTTTGGGGAAGGGTAATGAATCTTTAATGATTCATTAATAACAACATAATCACTAGCGTTTTTGTTGGTTTTTGCAATTTGCAATTTCAGTTTGCAAAACAAGCAAGGATATACGGGTAATACGTGTCCAGATGCGTAGTAAATACGTGCTTTAAAAGTTGGCACGCATACTGCATTAGTAATGGTGACCCTTCTTAAGCCGAGGGTCACCTAGCCAACTGACGTTGTTAGTGAACCTTTTTTGTTCACACAAAATATATGACCAATCACCCTTATTGTGATTGGTTTTTTTTTGCCTGAATTTTAGGTTCTGTTTTTTGTTATTATTTTTTTACTCACCACACTTCGAGTAACAGCTTGGTTGGCGTGGGCATTCTCCACCTCTGGAGCAGATAAGCCTAGCCTCTGTCTCAATCCCACGTTCAATCCAATTTATATTTAGAATCTTGGCTATTGTCGTGAGATCTTTTTTGATGTTACGCGGGATAACCACAGAACCACCATTGTTAACACATGATGCTTTTAGCTGCTCTGCTATGTCTCTTGAATTTCCGCCTTGAGCATCAATCGCAGGGTTGAGATCTATACCAGCACACAACACACGATTGTTACCCGCAGGATCCGTCATATTGATGGACTCACAGCAGTAGATCCTTGGCTCATCGCCCACATTCAAAATGGAGATTTGAGCCGAGCTTCCCGCTCTAGGTTCTGATAATCGACGGAACACAGCCCAATGTTGACATGGGTCAGCGACCGTTCTCATATTTCCCCAAGGTAGCGGAATCCCGTTCCCGCGGTAAACCGCCTTAAGTTTCCCCGGTCCATAAGCATCAAAGTAGTGCCAGTGAGGGTAGGGCGATACTACCGTCATTCGACGCATCGCAACAGAGGGGGAAACCCCTGCTCTTTCGTGAACGTCGATTTCGTAGCCAGTGCGGTCGAGTAGCTGTCTAAACGGAACTTTCGGACACAGAAGTGCGCCAGCAAAAAAGCTGGATTCAAAGTCTCGCCATGCTTGGAGGATGTCTTGAGAGTTGAGTTGTGAAGATCCTGATACCTGGTTGTCATCCCATGTGTTGTTGTTACCGACCGACAACACACTCTTCAGACCTTCTTTGCTGTGCAGAATGCAATGACCGATATAAACCGAGAGGTCGTATTTCAGACGAGTTGGATATTCTTTAAGAATCTCATTTAAGAAGATAGTTCCGGGAGGCTCAAAGAAGGAGGTCACCAGCTGCTTGGCGTTAATTCCGAGCTCATCGACCACGTCTTGCGGCGTGCGCGTCACCCAACGGATGTTAATTCCTAGGCTTCTAGCGATGTCTATGAGGTCCTCTACGCTGAGGTTGAGGCGTTTTAGGCCAACTTCCTCCGCAGCGCGCTCTAGGTCAGGGAAGTGGTTCTGATTGCTTTCTTGGTGTGCTCGAATCAAGAGATGCGCGAACTGGCGGCCTGAAATCCCCGTTTGTGACAGCATCTCAGGAATCGCGATTTGCAGGATGTCGTTGGAGAAAAGGAAGCTCGGCTCAAGTGCCATACCACTAATCCCGCCGCGATTCCCTTTATCTGGAGCTATGGCTTGTTGTTCTGATTCGTCGTCGAGAAACCACGTAGGGTTCTTTTGAAAGACCTGCGCGATCACCTCCAGCATGTCGATGCTCGGCACCCGTTTTCCACGTTCAATCATTGAAAGGTAAGAAACGGAAGGTGCGTATTCTGGGTTGATTCTAATACAACGCGCAGACAGGTCTTCCATCGTTAAATGGTTACGTTTTCTTAGGTTACGTATTTTCGTACCTAGGAAATGTGACTGACGAACTAAACTTTTTGACAAGGCCATATTTGTAAAATTCACATTGTAAAATTTTTGTTGTGAAATTGTATGTAAAAAACCGCTAATCTACAAACTAAGCAATTCACAAAATGACAAATAAATTAAACGTTAGTTTGGAATAATTGCTCTAGGACACATTTTTGCGTTACAAATCGGTGGCTTTCACCGGACTGGTCAAGAGGGAAAGACTATGAATATGCTTACATTCGATAAAACAGAAATCCAAAAACAATCAAAGCCATTTATCGCTGAAGCTGTCTTTGCCGTGGAGACAATCAGTGCAAACCAGCAAACTGAAAAGCAAGTGAAAGCAAAGCAACTGCTTGATCGATTATTCCCACTAGAGAACGGCTCACATCAAGACGTAACCAGCTACGTAGTCGATTACCGTCATATCATGGCTTACTTTAAAGACGGTCAGCACAGTGGCCTAAAGCATCCTAAACAGTTTGTAGCGTACATGGGTGAGAAGAACGATCCTGACTCTATCTTGTTCCGAGATGGTAGTGGAAGCCACCTAGAGGTGATGTTTGGTTGCCATAAAGGGACCGGTTGTATTGAGCTAGTAGAAATTGATGATATTCAGCTGGAATCATGCACCACGTTTGGCCAATCACCAATAGAAGCAACAACTACAATGCGTGAAGAGACCATTGCAGCGATGCGCCACTGGATCAGTTTGATTCAAGGTGACGCAAAGGGTAAGCCAAAGGCATGCAGTGAAGATAAAGAGTTCAGAGCAAAAAGTGGTGAAGATTACTGCCTGAATTACTGCTACCAACTTTAGTGGTAAGAGGTAGAGTTTAGTTGACTATAGGGTTAAAGCCAGTAGTTAACAAACCGATACGCAGCCAACAAAAAAGTCCCAAAGATTAGTAGTTAGTCTTTGGGACTTTTTGATGTTCTTTTTAACGTATGATTATTAATGCTTCGCTGGATTTAGTTGAATTTCATAACCGATAAGCCTTAAAGAGGCATGACTCGGTTTCGCCCAAGTGATTTCGCTTCGTAAAGCAGCTTATCAGCACGCTCGATCAGTGATTGAGCTGATTCGCCGGGTTCAAGTTCAGCTACACCAAACGATGCAGTGATACTGCCGACTTGTTGACCACTACGGCGATCTTTAATCGACAGCTTTTCTAGAGAGCGACGATTGGTATCAGCGAGTTGACGAGCAATACGCAAAGATTTGTTTGGCACAATCAGCGCGAACTCTTCACCACCAAATCGATAAGCGGAAATACCTTCACGGCAACTTAACTTCAGCTTGCGAGCGATCCCTTTAAGAACCATATCGCCAAACAAGTGACCATAGGTGTCGTTGAAATTTTTAAAGTGGTCGATATCGAGAAGAATCAGACACAAAGATTGCTGTGCTTCACACAAGGTTTCCATGTCACGGTCGAAAGAGCGACGGTTATAGAGTGTGGTTGTGCTATCGAAGAGTGCATCTTTCTGCACTTCTATTAACTGAGTTTTCAGTTTGGTGATTTCTGACGTTGCAGAGTTCAGCTGAGAGTTTAAAAACTGAGTAGAGTGACGAATATGACGGGATTCAGACACCAGCTGTCGAACCAAGGACATGACTTCATCAATAGATAAGCTTTCATTATCAACACGAGCTAAGTCCTCGAAGCTTTTATCGATCATGTCAGAAAAAGCGGAGGTGTCGGTTAGGGTGTCATTCATTGAATTGGAAACTTCAGAAACTAATAGTTCCAGGTTAGCTCGAAGTTCATTGATATTGGTTTCGGATTTGCTTGCAACATAATTGTTGTATAGCTGCTCACCAACGGCTGGAGGACAAATACCGTAGTGTTCTAAAATACCATCCATGTCTTGAGTCAGCTGGGGAATAGCGTTATCGACATAGGTGTACCAAAGTGCGTAATTTGCAGGTGTAGTTGACACCCGGTTCTTCATCATAAGAGGCACCGCTTTTTTTAGATTTGCGGTGGATTTCTGAAATTCGTCTTTGTTCATTATTTTTACTGCAGATACCAAAACAACTAAGCCACTTGCGAACAAGGTTAGCGGATTTCGAAGGCCTTTGCTTTAAAATTTATATGATTAATGGATGAGGATTGGATTAATAACTCATTTTTATTATGATTATCGATTGCGTAATCATAAATTTCATCTAGTGGATTGTTCTTTAACCATATTTAGGTTTATCAAACTTTTAGCTTAGAGTGGGTTCGTATCAAAATATTGGTGAGAAATGAGTGTTGTTGTCTTGGATAAGTGCATATAAAAAGCGAAGTAAGTTGATCGTTGAGTTTTAACTGAGAGATAGATTGAGGAGGCTTGTATCGCGAGAGGAAGAATTTATGAGCAGATATAAAAAAGCGCCGATAAAAATCAGCGCTTTAAAATTCTTTTTAGCTAAAAGCTAATTATTGAGCAACAACGTTTGCTGCTTGTAGGCCTTTTTGACCGTTTTCAACTTCGAAAGAAACCTTTTGGCCTTCTTTCAGAGTTTTGAAGCCTTCTGAAGCGATTGCACGGAAGTGTACGAATACGTCAGCACCGCCGTTGTCTTGAGAAATGAAACCGAAACCTTTCTCTTCGTTAAACCATTTTACAGTGCCAGTATTTGTGTTAGACATAATTTGTCCCTTATTCATAAATTTTCTAAATTGTTGATTGCATTACTGCAATGCGCTGATAATTGAATTATTTAATATTGCTAAGAAATAAGGAAAAACTACTTACAAAAACGGGTAACGATTTTACATGTCATTTTTTACTATTTATCTAACTTAAATAACTCCGGCTAACAGAGCGAGTGCATGTTAACACAGTCTTTCCGGTTGTACACTCATTGATTGAGAAATCAGCGAGTTTTTTTGTCATGTTGTGCTCGTTAACAAAACCAACCTTAATAGTTGATGGTTTTATAAAGTCTCGCACCATGGCAAAGTAAAAAGGAAGCCTA
This sequence comes from Vibrio cyclitrophicus, assembly GCA_023206055.1. Taxonomy (NCBI): domain Bacteria; kingdom Pseudomonadati; phylum Pseudomonadota; class Gammaproteobacteria; order Vibrionales; family Vibrionaceae; genus Vibrio; species Vibrio cyclitrophicus. Next base: position 23,076 of record CP065367.1, read on the forward strand.
TAGCTTCCTTTTCTTCATCAGTATAGACGATATTAACGCTTGAAGTTGATATCTTCAGTCTGATCTAAGTTAATTTTTGTTTTCGCAGGTTGCGTTTCAGCGATCACTTTGCCGTGTCGTACCGAGTATTGAACGGGCACTTGGCGACGAACGGCATCAAAACCATTGTCTGCAGGAAGAATAAGCAAGCTACCTGGCTTACCTTCTTCAATACCGAAGTTGTCTTGGATGTTCAATGTGCGAGCAGAGTTCTTGCTGATCAAATCAAGCGAGTTGTTGATTTGGTCGTAGCCCATAACCTGTGTTACGTGCAGTCCCATGTGAAGAACCTGCAGCATATTCGCTGTACCAAGCGGGTACCAAGGGTCAAACACATCATCATGGCCGAAACATACATTGATATTAGCCGCTAGCATCTCTTTAACGCGGGTTACGCCACGACGTTTCGGATAGTCATCGAAACGGCCTTGTAAGTGAATGTTTACTAACGGGTTCGCGACGAAGTTAATGCCCGACATTTTTAGCAAACGGAATAGGCGAGATGCGTAAGCACCATTGTAAGAGCCCATCGCTGTGGTATGGCTTGCCGTTACTTTTTCACCCATGTCGAATTTATGAGCAAGGGCTGCCAGTGTTTCAACAAAACGAGACTGTTCGTCGTCGATTTCATCACAGTGTACATCGATCAAACAGTCATACTTGCGTGCAAGTTCGAACACGTAATGTAGAGATTCAATACCGTATTCTCGAGTGAATTCGAAATGGGGGATAGCACCGATAACGTCAGCGCCGATCTTCACTGCTTCTTCAAGCAACTCTTTACCGTTAGGGTATGAAAGAATACCTTCTTGAGGGAATGCAACGATCTGGATGTCGACCCATTCTTTCATCTCTTCACGAACTTCAACCATCGCTCTTAACGCAACTAACGTTGGATCAGATACATCAACGTGTGTACGAACGTGTTGAACACCGTTAGCGATCTGCCATTTCAATGTTTGTTTCGCGCGAGACTTTACGTCTTCGATTGATAGCAGTTCTTTACGCTCAGCCCAACGCTCAATACCTTCAAACAAAGTGCCAGAGATGTTCCAGCTAGGCTCACCAGCAGTTTGAGTAGTATCTAGGTGGATGTGCGGTTCACAGAAAGGAGTAACTGCAATGCCACCTTCAGCATCAAGGATGTCGCCTTGATGATTGATTTGTGCGTCATTATCGAGAATGCGAGAAAATTGACCATTTTCAATCAGAATCTGTTTCAAGCCCTCTTGGTCTTGAAGTTTAGCGTTCTTGATTAATAAGGTTGTCATAGTGTGTCCTTAAGCGGCCTGAGATTTCAGAGTTTTTTTGTTCAATAGAGGATTAAGCACGAGGTAACTGATTGCACCACCTAACACTGCGTTCAAAGGAACAACGCCAGGTAGGAAGTGACCAGCGGCTACGCCTGTTGCTACCGCGATAATGCCAGCCCAGTTAACGGTTTGGAACTCTGCATTTGCAAAATCTTTGTAACGTTTACGGTTCGCGAAGAAGTCGGCGATGATTACGCCACCAATGGGTGGAATCGCCAGCGAAAGGAAGGTTAACCAACCAACGAAGTTGTTGTATAACCAAAGCGCGAAAATCGTACCGATAATGCCGTTAATGATAGACATTGTAGTACTTGAGCGACCAGTGATGTTAGATAAACCCAGACCCGATGCATAAAGTGCATTTTCATTGGTTGTCCAGATATTCAAGCCAAGCACGATGATGGCTGGAAGCAGTAGACCTTGCGCGATCATCACATCTGAAATGTCAGCCTGGCCAGTTGCTGCTGCACCTGCTGCACCGAAGATAAACATCAGCGAGTTACCGATGAAGAACGCGACCATCGTAATCAATACTGCGCTTGCTGGCTTTTTACCAAAGCGAACGAAATCGGCAGTTAACGTACCTGCACTTACAAACGAGCCAACAACCATTGCTAGTGCCATTGAGAAGTCCATTGGCGTCTCTGGTTTAATAAGTTGCAGTTGCTTAAGTCCGCCAACACTGTCGACGGCTGTTAGTACTGAGTAACCACCCAAAATCGCAATCGCAGGTACTGCAATCGCTGAAAGCACCATTAGTGCTTTAATGCCGAAGTACACTGTGCCCGTCATCAATAAGCCAGATACGATAATCAAGGTGTTGGTATCAATGCCTGTGGCTTTTTGTACTGGAATAGCAAACATGGCAACGCCCACACCAAACCAACCGACTTGTGTACCACCAAGTAGAGCAGAAGGAAGCCATGAGCCTTTTGTACCGAAAGAGAAACGAGCTAGGAGGTGAGTAGAGAGGCCAGTAGATGAGCCGATGTAGCCAAGAAAAGAAGTGTAAATACCGAGGATTAGGTTACCGATGAGAACGGCGAGGAAGAAATCGTTGAATGAAAGACCTGTCCCGAGTGAACCACCTGTCCACATACTTGCAGAGAAGAAAGTGAGTCCAAGCATTACCATGGTGAGTGAAGCGACTCCTTTCCTAGCCGATGTAGGAACCGGCCCTAGACTGTAGTTATTATCAGCAGCCATTTTTTACCTCCGCAAATGATCAAAATTAAAATTAACGGTCGCCGTATTGCAGGCAAACGTGCGCATTATGGTGATATAAATCACATAGTCAATGCTAATTTTGTCAATAAGGGTACTTTAAAATCAGTTACTGCATTAATTATCTTTTAAAACATAAGGTTATTATCTGCATTTGTTTTGAAAAAATAAATAGAAAACGTTTTCTATAACCCATTGGTTATGTGCTGTTCTTGGTTGGCTATGAATATTGATTGTTATACGTTTGAATGGGTGTCTGTATCGAGAGGGAGGGCGGTCGGCTAAGCTGCAGACAAAAAAATAGCCAATCGCAATAATCGCAATTGGCTTATATATTTTGTGAACAAGAGTAGGTTCACTAACAACGTCAGTTGGCTAGGTGACCCTCGGCTTAAGAAGGGTCAATATATACATTGCAGTTAGTGTGCCAACTTTTAAAACCCCGTAAAATGTTAGTTTTATAGCAATTTGGTGCGCATTTAAGCACTTAATTTGCGTTTTTGAAATCTATCGTTGCAAATTGCAATTGCAATTTGCGACGGGAGGGTTTTGATCGTGAATCATGATGATAACAACGAACGCCGAATGTTGATTCGTTTTTCGAATCTATGTTCTTTCTGGAGACCAAGAGTAGAATAAACAAAAACCCGTGCGATCTAAGATCGCACGGGTTTGTTATTACTTCACCAATGGGAAGTCTTAGATGGAATAGAAGAAGTACAGTTGAGACTTCATTCTAATAATGATCCCACGTATTACGTCGAGGAACGCCATAAAGCTGATAGGTTTCTCACCGCTAACCCACGCCAACCCAACAGAACCAACTGGAATGTCGTAGCCCTCCACCTCATCTATTTTTAAACGAACAAAGTGGTGCTTGTTCTGAAGGTTTCGTCCTGTAGTTATACGAACTTGCTCATCAATACCCAATAAACTTGCTTGTGCTTCGCCTGTGGCTTCTACAATGCCTTCTACGGTTGCAGAGAATATTTTCCCTGGATAGACCGCTGTCGAAAATTCTGCAGGTTGACCTACTTTGATATTACGAATAGCTTGGTGGTTGACTCTCATTAATACGTATTTCTCTTCCGTATACATCTGGATCCGGGGCATCAAAGAAACACGTTGACCTTCACGAAGAATAAAGTTGGTTACAAAGCCGTCAGTTGGCGCAGTGACCTTAGTGCTGTTCAGATCCCACTGTGCTTGCGCTAGTGTTGCCTTCGCTGAGTCGACCTCAGTTTGTTTCTTACTAACGTTGGTTTCAGCTTTGTGGATGTTTAACTTTGCGTTCTCTGCATCAACTTCTTTTTTGCTAAGCTGAGATTCCAAAGTAGTGACGTTATGCGTTGCCAAGTCTACCTTTGCTGTTTGTTGGTCGATGTCAGTTTCAGTAATCGTATGCTCTACGACACTATTTTGCTTCTGGTAGCGGTCAAGTGTCTTTGATTGCAGTACTAAGTCTGTTTTAGCTGAATCTATCTGTGCAATTGAAGCTTTGATGTCTTCTAGCGCCGAGCGATAGCTGACTTTAGCAATGCTCACTTCTTGGCGAGCAGTGTCTAAAGCTACTTGTGCAGACTCAAGCTGAACGCTGGCTTTATCTCTCGCGATAACGTATTTGGTGTCATCAATCTCGTAGATTAACTCTCCTTCAATGACATCCTGGTTAGGTTGGATGTGGACTTTGGTGGTTTTGCCCGACACATTAGTTGAATCTGGACGTAATTGAATGTGTGGGGATTGAACCACTGAGCCTCCAGATAGATCCATTGGAGTGTAGTTAATCAACCCAACCCACACGAACATCAACCATGACGTACCACCGAGATAAGCAAAAGCCTTAGTGCCTTTGTTCCACGGCATGCCCACTAGTCTTAGTAAGTAAATGAACAATGCCCAAATCGCTAAACCTTCTAACATACTTGGTTCTCCTCACTTTTATCATTTTGTTCTGGTTGAACGTCAGATTTAGCCGGCGCTTTCCACGTGTCTCTCAGGTTTATAATGGCTTTTTCCATATCAACAAAGGCCAATATGACTGCTAGTACCCATACCCAATGCCAAATAAAACCAATCCATGTTAATGCGGTGATTAAGCCAAGTTGTTGGTGCTCTTTACTGTGAGCTTTGTTGATTGGTAATTCATGTACACGCCAGAACCCGTAACATGCAGCCGCGATAGTTGCGACCAATACAACGCCTGCTACGACGTGCAATACGGTATCGGCACCGGTTCCGACAAATGGGACACTTAATAAACTCATTGATAAATCCTAAGCTAAATGATGCGCCGAGTGTGATGGAAGTCGGATTTACAAGTTGTAAATTTACCAATTACTTCGATAATGGTATTTTTGTGATTTGATCTGTTATTAGATTTTTAAAGGTCGCGGTGAATGAATAATTGTAACTTCTTAAGAGCATTAGGAGTTTTAGGTATATATCAGTACGCGGCGGCGAGTCGTGAGATAGATATGGATTCTTTGGGTATTCCAAAGTCAGTATTTGCTAACGCGATGAACCTAATTCCAGTTAAGGAAGTGGATAAATGGTACGGCGCACTTGAGCAACAAACTAACGACCCAGACATCATCTTAAAATTGGCGGATAGGGTAGATATTGAAAAGTTAGGGCCTCTCGCTAATTGGTTTTTTTCTGGACACGAACTTGCTTCTACAATCCGCAGAGTCAATATAGGACTGCACTGTTTGCAGTCGGGGGCTTTTTTATATGGTGCACAAGTTGGGAGCTTAATTAAATGGTGTTACGACAACCCAGAATACTCTGAGGTGGGAAAAGTCCATGACTCGGTGCGTATCGCAATCTTTATGATGAAGATACTTAGGCGCTATTTAGGGCCTGACTTTAAACCATCGGCTGTTTCTATTGCTGGATACCGGGAGAATACTGAACTTTATAAAGAGTATTTTGGCTGCAATATTCAATGGGGACAGCCTCACACTGAGGTGTGGATCCCGAGTAAGTTGAGGTTGTCCATTAATCAATCGCCATCGGTAGGGAAAATGAACTTAGCGATGAATTTTCATGATTTAGACAATTATCTCAATATGCCGGACGCTGGCGATGAACATAAGGTAACTTATGAGATGATCAATTACAGCCGTCATTTCGGCTTGCCCACCTTACATAAAGTTTCCAGTCTACTTGGTCTATCTGAACAGCAGTTCCAACGACGATTACACAAATTGGGTGTTAACTTTTCTACCATTATGGGATACGCACTAAGTAATGTGGCAGTAGATCTCTTGATGTATTCAGTGCCGATATCAGAAGTCTCGAATAGGTTAGGTTATACTAATGTCGCGAGCTTTAACCGAATGTTTAAGAAGCACAGAGGTTTGACGCCTAAGCAATATATTGAGCGCTTAGAAACCGGCCTGTAACGAGGCAGAACTAACTTATGGTTCATTTGGGAAATAGGCCGGACAAGTAAACGGTGGTCCAGGCACTTAAAATAAAAGGGGCGGTGAGTGGCAGTAGTGCCAGCTCATGAAAACCGAGTGTGATGAGACAGCTTAATATCATGCCGAATAGGATCAACGGCCAAGGGATTCGCGGATAGAGCGCAAGTGCTAGAGTGACAAGAATGGCGTTGTACCCGTAAAGACCTTGAGTTACCAGTTCGTTAGAAGCGCCAATCAAATCGCTAAATACGGTGCTGATTAACACTGCTAGTACCACCCAAATGGCATGCTTGATATTGTTGAGTGCGATGGCGATTAAGATAACGAGCCCCGACAACGCATTTTCGATAAAGCTGACTTGGCTTACCCCTTTTAGGTACGGGATCACCACTGGCGGCAGGTTGAACCACGAATTAGCCTCAACACTGATTATGGGCATCAGTGCAGAGTCATATGTTGAAAACGCTGATAGCTCAAAGGTTGATTGGATAATATAAATCAGCCAAGAGGTGAGGATAAAGGCGCTGGTGTAACCGCGATATTTCTTAAAGCGGAGTACTATGTGGGCAATGGGCACTGTGAGTAATGCGCCTAACACAGTCACTAAAGCCAATAATGATGTGACACCAAAAAAGTTACCGATAAATAAACTGATCAAAGCCCCATTTAGCGCGTACATTCCACTATCAATGTCTTTGCTTTGTTTGATGGAATAACGAGCCAATGCAAAGCTGCAACTGGCGCCAAGCAAGGTAAGGAAAGCCAGTGCAAGTGACTCAATAGAAATGGCAAACAATAATAGAAGCGACGTCATAACAGACGGTGTGAAATAGACTTGCCCAATGCCATTGAGCAAGCCTTGAAATAGTGGAATTTCCTTATCCGTTTTCATCGTCTGACTACATTACTGAGTTATGTTAAATTTTTGTAAGTCAGATTGTATGTGATTTTATCAAGTTAACCATCTTTGAGTGCTAATTATGATACCAGCGTTCACCATAAGCTTGTTGGTAATTAGGTGTTTCAATGATGCCTTCTTGCTCTGGTACGGTTTCTAATGGTCCTACAACCGTTCGATAAGGCAATACGCCAGCCCATACTGGGACATCCATATCAGCCTTATCATCATTCACCCCATGCTTACCAATCTTCACGGATGCTTCCGTTAAAGGCATCGCCAATAACTCGGTCGCGGTGAGCTCTTTTTCATTACTGAGCCTGACTTCATCGGTTCTGCCCGGCGCGATTTGCTCAATGAAGATGTTCAATAAGCGATCTTTTTCTTGGTTATCATCAACTACAGAGAAAGACCCGAATACCACCGCTGAACGGTAATGAGCACTATGATGAAATGCAGAACGAGCTAACACCCAGCCATCGAACAAGGTGAACGTTAAACAGGTTGGGTTTCCCTTGTTCAAGCCTTTCAGAAGGCGACTGTTTTTAGCCCCATGAATGTAGACCATTTCATTCACTCGCCACGCGAGCATTGGGATAACCATTGGTCCTTGTTCGCCCTGTAACGCAATATGTGCGATTAAGCTCTCATCAATAATTTGGTGCAGTTTCTCTTGTTCAAATACGGCTTTGTGAGCCCCTTTCTTAATCGTTGTTCTTTTCGTGTTAGATAACATAATCGCTCCTCAATCATTGCCTTTTGATTAATGTAGCGATTAACTGGTCTATTAAATAGAGCCACTTTTAAACACTATTTGGATCCAGTTATGCAGCCTATTGATGTCGGCGACCTACAGTTAGACGAACAACACGACACGCGTCAAACCGCCTTGTTCCACGCGATAAGAGAGAAGATCGTTCGAGATTTATGGAGCAAGGGCAGTAAGTTACCTTCAACACGTAAGCTAGCCGTCGAGTTATCGGTGAGTCGAAATACGGTGATTTATGCGTACGAACAACTGGTCATCGAAGGTTATATAGAGAGCAAGCAAGGTTCAGGATTTTATGTTTCGGTTGAGCAGCCAGAGCACTTCCTAAGTTTGTCTCAGCCGAAGTGTGTTCATGATGCGAAGATTGAACAAACAGTCAGTAAACCGAGTGCAAACATAGTCACACCTAACGATATTAACCGCAGCTTTGCCCCCGGAGTCCCTGACTTAGATGCGTTCCCTTTTGCGAAATGGCAGAGGCTGCTGCAACGGCACTCTACACGTCAGAACATTGCGGGTAATCAAGAGGTTCAGGGAAGCTTGGCCTTGAGGGAAGCATTGAGCGGGTATCTTGCAAGCAGTCGTTCAGTTCACTGCAGTGCCGATCGAATCATCATCACCGCAGGTGCGCAGCAAGCCATCTCAATCGGATTAATGGCGACGTTAGCGATGGGCGAAAAAATCCTCGTGGAAGAGCCCGGTTATCGACAAGTGCATAAAATTATCGATCTGTTGAGACTAGAGCTGGATGGTGTGGATGTGCATGAAAAGGCGGGGCTAGATATTGAAAAAGTATTGTCCAGTAATGCTAAGGCTCTGTATGTCACGCCGAGTAACCAATACCCAATGGGCACGACTTTAAATACTGAACAACGCCTTAAACTGATCGATTGGGCTAATCAACATCAGTCATGGATCATTGAAGATGACTACGACAGTGAGTTCCAGTTTGCTCATCGCCCTTATACCAGCATGCAAGGTTTGGCGGGTAAGTTAGGGTTCGATGATCGTATCATCTATGTCGGTTCACTGAGTAAAGTCATGTTTAACGGCCTGCGATTAGGTTATTTAGTGGTGCCAGAAAATCTGGTGGCGAAGTGTCTTGAGATTAAAGATGCGCTTACTGGAGACACAGCGTCCCATACACAAGAAGCTTTGGCGGATTTTGTTCGAGAAGGCGACTTACTACGTCATATTAGAAAGATGCGTCGGTCATACAAACTCAAGTATGAAGCCATGATAGAAGCGATTGAAAGTGAGTTTTATGGCGATCTTGAAGTAATCAGTCAGGCGGCGGGCTTACATGTGACTGTTAAGTGGTATCAAGGAATATCTGAACATGAGTGGAGCCGACGGGCTGAGCTTGAAAATATCATCATTCGTCCGTTTGATTTCTATGAATACGGTTCGAGTGATGCTCGTGATTGGAGTGGGGCGGTGCTGGGGTTTGGAAATATCCGTTTGGCTGAGATAAAGCCGAAGATCAAACAGATCGCTCGGCTTTTTTATCAGTGATATTGGTAGGTCCGGTTTGCAGCTTGTCGATTAATCATTTATCGAGTTATAGCTTGTCGACAGAAACAGTGGGTTTACCCAACCACTTACGCCAAGGGAGTGACAATGTCACAAAAACAGTCACAGCGTAGAGCATCGACCAACTTAGGCAGATAAACACTAAGGTACAAATGACCAGCGAGAGCATGGCTGTGTATCTCGATGCGCCAGTCAGTAATCGGCAGGCCGCTAACATCGCAAGCAGATAAACTAGAACAAAAATACCATTGGCGAGTTTAAGAAAGAATTCGAGATCCAAATTAGACAGCTCGCCGATTACACACGAGATAAGCGCGATAAAGCCAATGGCTAACGTTGGATAAAGTGGCACGCCACGGCTATTAAGCTGCGCCATTTTACTGGTCGGGGTGTGTTGGCGAGCTTGAGCCCAGATCATGCGAGACAGGCTTTGGGTATAAAGGTTTAGGCTCGCAAAACAAGCAAAGAAGCCAAGCACACTGATGACGGTTTTGAAGCCATTGCCAAACAGTTGCTCTGTCACCCAAGGGATAGAGGCTGCATCAAATTCTGGTGAACCATAAGCGCCTAGCTTGATAATAACCACCGAACAAGCCCAGTACACTAAGCCCGCGACGAAACACCCTGCAATGATCGCGATGGGGAAGTCACGCTGTGGATTCTTAAATTCCTCTCCCATGTGAGCAAAGGCTTCTATCCCGACAAAGCACCAAAACATGACCGCCAGTGCCGCGCCAATAGACCACATTGAATCGGATGAAATAGCTGGAATAGCGACATCTGCTACCGTGATGTCGGCCTTCCAAACAAAAGCGCTGACTAAGGCAAAGATCGACAATGCGATCACGGTTTGTAAGCGGCCAGAAGACTTGCTGCCCATCAAATTGACGGCGATAAGTAGAGCGACAGTAAAGGATTGAGCACCCAGTGGTGTGTCGAGTGGTGCGGGTAACAACTGTTGAGCAAAGCCGCCCGCCAACGCAATCGCAGCGGGAATGCCGACAGGAATAACACTAACAAACAGCCAAGCAACGCTCGTTTCTAATCGCTCGCTGAACGCTTGGCGAACAAAATAGGCAGTGCCGCCTGCATTAGGGTAGCGTTTTCCTAATGCTGCAAAGGTTAGGGCGATCGGGCAAATAGCGATAAACAGGATTAACCACGCGAGTAATGATAACTGCCCTGCGATGCCAGCTGCGATAGCGGGAATCATAAAGAGTCCAGTACCAAGCAAGGTCGTAGAGAGTTGCCCAATTCCGGACATTAGCGTGATTTCTTGTTTGAGTTGTGACATTCGCTCTCCTAGCTATTGGCTGTGCTGTCGGTTTTAACGTGCCGTCTTGTGAGACTGAGACTGAAAGCATACATTGTCGACATCAATAATACAGCTAGCGAAACGTCTTAAGCGGCCGTCAATTTAACGGTATTAATCTGATTAAACGTGAAAGTGTCGGCTGTTATAAACGTCGACTGTTATAAGCAGGGAAGTTGTGTCAAATTAGGCACTATAAATAGAACAATAAGTGGATAGAATCAGAAGCATGGATAAATTTGATCGCCAGATTTTGGATATTCTCAAAACCAATGCACGTTGCTCAGTGAGCGATATCGCCCGAGATGTCAGCCTTTCGCGCTCGGCGGTGAATGCCAGAATCAAGAAACTGGAAAGCGACAAAGTGATTACGGGTTATTGCGCTCAAGTGACAGAGCTCAATCAAACGAAGAATGTGTGCGCTTACATCTTGTTGAAGTTCGACATGTCGAGCAGCGACCATAGCTGTGAGTCTTATGCGCAACGAATCCAGAGCATTGATGGTGTGCAATGGTGCCACTCTATCAGCGGTGAGACAGATATGATGTTGTACGTTGAAGTGGAAAGCATGGAGCATTTAAACCAAGTTCGCGATCAACTGCAAAGCTATCCAGATCTGCGCCATCTAGTGACTCATACTGTGTTGACTGAGTTTTTTAACAAACTGAATCCGACGGTATATTCATGTTAGGTAATATCAACTTAAACCTACTGCGTTCACTGCATGTACTTCTAGAAGAGTGTCATGTAAGCCGTGCCGCTCAGCGCTTGCATATTACGCAATCGGCGGTCAGTCGTCAGCTCAGTCAGCTACGAGACTTGTGTGGCGACCCCCTTTTAGTTCGTGATGGCAATAAGCTGGTTCCGACCAATCGTGCGCTGCAGCTAAAAGATAAACTCGATGACTTGTTGGGCGAGTTTGACCATCTATTGGATGATAAGCCGTTCGAACCGAAAGATTGGCAAGGTGAGTTGGTATTATCTTCGAGTGACTATGTGGCTCAGTATATTCTGCCTGTGATTGTTGCTGAGGTGTCTGCCGAAGCGCCGAATATCAATTTGGCATACCGCTTGTGGCAGCCAAACTACCTTGAAGCACTGAATGAGTCAGGTATTCACTTGGCTTCGAGTATTTTTCCTAAGAAACCAGAACATGTTTCTAGCATCAAACTTGGCGAAGATAAGTCGGTGTGTTTGATGCGCAAGTCCCATCCATTAGCTAATCAATCGACTTTGAGTACAGAAGATATCGTCAGCTACTCACACATCAAAGTGACCGGTGGGGGAGACAAAGACAGTTATTCAGATATTGCGTTAAAGAAGTTGGGGCATAAGCGCAGAGTCGCTTTGCAGGTTCCGTTCTTCTCATCGGCTGGCACTGTGTTAATGCAAGACGATTATCTGATGATCGTTCCGGAACATATCGCCTATAACTTAGGTCGACACCTTGAAACGACCTACTTTTCGCTGCCATTTGAAACAGAGATGCACACTTATTGGTTAATGTGGCACCCGAAGTATGACAACGACTCTGCTCACAAATGGGCGCGAGAAAAGGCATTCCAAGCGATGCAGAAGTCGAGTTACAACATTAGTATGACTTAAAGTCATAAGCATGATGATAATCTTTGATTTCAAATAATACCTACTGCGGCTTATTGTAAGCGCTAAGTATTGAGTATTAATTGTAGAGTGTTCAATTGGAACGCTTTGTTTTACTAGGAATGGAATGATGACAGTAACAATTTGGTTTTCTTTATTAGCTATCTGCTTGTTGGGTGCAATGTCTCCGGGCCCAAGCTTGGCGATGATCGCTAAGCACAGTTTGGCTGGTGGCCGTATGAACGGACTTATCGCAGCTTGGTCACATGCTGCTGGCATCGGTATTTATGCGTTCGCAACCATTGTCGGTTTAGCGGTGTTGCTTGAGCAATCGCCAATGATATTTAAAGGCATCAGTTTGGCGGGTGCGGCGTATCTACTTTATCTTGGTGTGAATGCGTTACGCTCAAAAGGTGGGGTTGCTGCGAAATTGGAAGCAGGTGAACAGATGAGCTACATGCAGTCTGCTCGCGAGGCTTTCTTGATCTCAATCTTGAGCCCAAAGATCGCGCTGTTCTTTATCGCTCTGTTTAGCCAATTTGTGGCGTTAGGTAACGAACTTAGCAATCAGGTGATTATTGTCTCAACGCCTCTGATTGTTGATGGCCTTTGGTATACCTTTATTACTTTGGTGCTCTCTAGCCCGTTGATCGTAGAGCGCATTCGAGCAAAAGCGCAGTTGATCGACCGATTGTCTGGCGTGGTTTTAATCCTGCTTGCTGTTCGCGTGGTTTGGACGATATAACGGTAGTCCATATACTGGCAAGAAACGACATTCGTTAAAAAGGCTCACTAGGTGTAATCTAGTGAGCCTTTTGACTTCTAGGGATTGGCTTCGACAAACTTGAGCTTGTTAGCCTTCCGAATTCAGTACAGCATCGAGCTTCTTCATCGAGTCGGAAAAGTACGGGTTGTAGGTTAAACGCGCATGGTTTTTACCTTCTTCACGATATCCCCACGCCGAGTACCAAACCTCACTTGTCGCGTTACATTCGGCTTCAAAGCCTTCAGCCTGACCATTAGAGCAGATCTTTTCGCTACCATTGATTCCGTAGTACGGATTGCTTGGCGAGAACAACAAGCCCATGTGAGAGCCGTTCGAGATACGTTGCTCTGGAATCTTCATGCTATATTGAACTGCGCGAGGATCTTCAAGTGTGGTTTCTCCTTGCCAAACCAACACATTGTTTGGGTTTGGCATAGACTCAGTAAACGCCTGCTGAACGAAGCTAGTATCAATCACACTGTCGCCTTCACTCATCATAATAAACACCGGTTTATCGAAGTGTTTATCTTGCAAGTCTTCACGAACCACTTCTGATGTCTCGTAGTAAACTGAGGCACCATTCATTGGCAGTGAGTTGTAGCGAAGTACATTGTCTTCAGGATCTTGATCCGCCCACGTAACAAAGTAGCTTGCTAGCCCTGCATATTGAACTGCAGACGAACTCGGTTGGAACGCAGGAGAAAACAACAGTAACCCAGAGATCTTAGGATCGTTCATCGCCTGTGAAGTCACAAGGTTCGCACCTGTTGAATAACCGCCAAGCCACACAGAATCATACTCTTGCTCTAGCAACTTAGTGTGGTGAGCCACTACACCTTGCCAATCTTCTAAGTTTGGCTGCATTAAGTCGCCAACACGGCTGCCGTGACCGGGTAGTAATACCGTTCTCACTAGGTAACCTTGTTCTGCTAAATGTGTCGCGATGTCTTTGAATGAGTAGGGAGAATCGCCCAATCCATGAACCAATAAAACAGCCTTGCCATTAGGTTTCGCAGGTTGATATTCGGTGGGTGAATTGAGTTGAATCTCTAACTGCTTATCTTTGGTCATGAACACACGGTTTTTTAGTAACCAATCTTGAGTGTCGTTCACGTAGGCGTCAAAGCTGTCTTGCTGATATTCAGGCAAGTTAGGAGATGTTTCGTAAGCGGGGGCTATGGTCTCGTTGGAGCAACCAACGAGACTTAAAGTCGTTAAAGCGAGTAGCGTTAGAATAGTCTTGCTATGCATTTTTTAATCTTGTCTCTGTCATGTTTTAAGTTGTCTTCAGTAAACAGCTTAGATTACTTATCACTTGTTACTCACTACTTATTTTTTGTTATTACTTTTTGCTTGAAAGGTCTTCGTATTCACCTTCAATAACACCGGCATCATTAGTTGATGACTGACGAGTGTTCATATGAGCTGCGAAACCTTGTTTCTTCATTTGATTTTGAATGCGCTTGCCAGTAATTAAAGCTGCAATAGCCAAAGGAATAGCAAGAATCAAGCTTGTGAATAGCGCCAAAAGGCCAGTAAACAATGCAACAATCGTAACTAATATATTTTTCATATTCATTCCTCTCTTTCTATGTTGTTACTTTATCGCTTCTATTCTGAACGAAACATGAACGTCGTTAAATATTCTTCAAGAGTCACTATGACACAGGTGTGTGTGGTTTGCGGGTTTATATGTAGTCATAAACACGCACTAAAAATATGGAATTTAATCAAGTCTTTTAAAATCAATAGCTTAAAAGTTGGCACGCTTGATGCTCTATAGGGTTTGGAATAAGTCACTGTAAGCAAAGTACTTACAGCTAATAAAAATTACTGGAGCCCCTAAATGTTCTGTATTCAATGTGAACAAACAATTCAAACACCCACTGTAAAAGGCTGTTCTTTCGCACAAGGTATGTGTGGCAAAACTTCGGAAGTATCCGACCTTCAAGATGTGTTGGTGCATTCTCTCCAAGGTGTCTCTTTTTGGGCAAATTTAGGTCGCACGTGCGATGTTATTGATACTGAAATTGATGAGTGGGCGCCAAAAGCGTTTTTCGCAACTCTCACCAACGTTAACTTCGACCCTGCTCGTATCATCGAATTTGCACAGCAATCTCACGAATTTAAACAGCGTTTAGAGCAACAAGTTCGCGCAGCTGCGACCTTGATTGGTTTCGAAATCCCAACGCTTTCTGCAGCAGCGCAGTTCGATCTTCCAACTGATTCTTCAGAGCTATTGGCACTTGCACCACAAGCCGCAGTTAACCGTGGTCACGACTCTCAACATGAAGATGTGATTGGACTTCGTCTTCTTTGCCTATACGGTCTAAAAGGCGCTGCAGCTTACATGGAACATGCTCGTGTTCTTGGTCAAACTGACAATGCTATTTTCGCTGAATACCATGAAATCATGGCTTTTTTAGGTACTGATCCATCTGACCTAAAACAACTGCTAGATACGTCTATGCAAATTGGCTTGATGAACTATAAAGTAATGGAAATGCTGGATAAAGGTGAGACAGATACATTTGGTCACCCGCAACCAACAACGGTCAATGTGAAGACTAAGCAAGGTCACTGTATCCTTGTTTCTGGCCACGACTTGCATGATCTAGAAAAGATCCTTCAACAAACCGAAGGCAAGGGCATCAACGTTTACACTAACGGTGAGATGCTACCAGCACACGGTTACCCAGAGCTAAACAAGTACCCACACCTTGCGGGTAACTACGGCAGCGCTTGGCAGAACCAGCAAAAAGAATTCGCTAACTTCCCTGGCGCAATTGTAATGACGTCTAACTGCCTGCTTAACCCTGATGTAGGTTCTTACGCAGACCGTCTATTTACACGTAGCATTGTAGGTTGGCCGGGTGTTGATCACCTTGAAGGCGACGATTTCAGCGCAGTAATTGATTGTGCACTGGCGCAAGAAGGCTTCAAACATGACGAGATCGAGCAAATGATCACTGTTGGTTTTGGTCGTAACGCACTGATGGAAGCGGCACCTGCGGTTGTTGAACAAGTGAAAGAAGGCAACATCAAACACTTCTTCCTAGTCGGTGGTTGTGACGGTGACAAATCTGAGCGTAGCTACTACACGGACTTCACTGCTCAAGCGCCAGAAGATTCAGTAATCCTGACATTGGCATGTGGTAAATTCCGTTTCAATAAGAATCAATTTGGTGACATTAACGGTATCCCACGTCTACTCGATGTTGGCCAATGTAACGATGCTTACTCAGCTATTCAGCTTGCTATTGCGCTGTCTCAAGAGTTTGATTGTGGCATCAACGAACTACCACTAACGCTGGTTCTATCTTGGTTCGAGCAAAAAGCGATCGTTATCCTGCTGACTCTGTTTGCTCTTGGTGTGAAAGGCATCTACACCGGCCCAACAGCGCCAGCTTTCCTAACAGAGAACCTACTAAAGATTATTCAAGACGAGTTCGACATGCGTTCTATCTCAACGCCAGAGCAAGATCTTAAAACAATCTTAGCGGCTTAATTTAAGCGCACTCTTAAGCCCCTTTGTTGCTGTGCTCTTAGAGTTGGTAATGTCGGGGCTTTTTAGATTTAAATCTTTAGTCATTTAATCATCTAGTCATTAGCAAGGTACACGAACTATGTATGCATGGTCGGATAGCGATTCAATCAATTTGGTGTGTTTAAAGAAATGGCATGAGACGCCAGATACGGTCAGCTTCGAGCTTGGCAGTATTCCCCAAGACCTACATTTCAATTTTAAGCCAGGCCAGTTCATCACCTTGGGCTTGGATATGCCGACAAAAACCGATTACCGCGCATACTCTGTGGCTTCTTGCCCGGAAGAAAATCGCATAAAGCTGACAGTAAAGCGTGTGGAAGGTGGCTTGGTTTCCAACTTTATTGTCGATGAGCTTGATGAAGGTGATGAGGTTGCTGTTTTAAAGCCGGCTGGTGGCTTTAACTGTATTGATTGCATGCCTACTACTAGCAAGAAAGTGACGCTGGTCAGCGCGGGTTGTGGGATCACACCAGTCATGGCGATGGTGAAATATTGGTTGTCTCAAGATAGCGAAATGGAAATAGATTTTGTTCATATGGCACGTAATAAGCTTGAGACTATCTACTTTCAAGAACTTCATCAGCTCGACGAAACACATGCTAATTTCAACCTAAAACTGCTGCTGAAAGATAACGAAGGAACAACCGCACCTCAAGGCCGATTGGATAAGAATTGGTTGGTGAAACTGAGCCCAGATATCTTAGACAGAACCGTTTATCTTTGTGGCCCGGTTGGGTTTATGCAAGACATAGAAAGTTACCTGAAAGAACTAGAGTTCAACATGGATAACTTCTATCAAGAGAGCTTCACGCCAGCGATCCAGAACAACACTTCATCAGAAGAGTTACAGGCAGAAGCGTCTGCGGATTCAAATAGTGCTGTTAAGGTGTTTGTCCCTGCATTTGGTAAAGAAGTGGAAGCCGACGCAGGCACGCCACTGGCAGATTCATTAGAAAATGCAGGCGTTCCAATTATTATCGCTTGTCGCAGCGGTATTTGTGGTTCGTGCAAATGCAAAGTGACCAAAGGTTCGGTGGAATCAAGCAGTCAAGAGACACTGACAGCCGAAGAAATAGAGCAGGGGTACGTATTGGCGTGCTCAAGTACGATTCAGTCAGATGTTGAAGTTGAGTTGTAGCCATTTTGCACAGGCAAGAATGAAGCACGTGAGAACGGAGCTTTGTTCGTTTGGAAGACACAGTGTTTAGAAGATATAGTGTGTCGCAGATATAAAAAGGCCACTTAGATCGTTAGAGAGAGCAGATCTAAGTGGCAACCCTATTGTTTATACGGGGGAGCAAAACAAAAGGGGTTGCGAAGCCCATAATAGACTTCGCAGATATAGTTATTATGTTGTGGAGCTGGTTGCGCTGAGTTAGTTACAAGATCGAAGTCGTTTAAACTTCAGGGTATGTCTTGTAACGAACGCCCATCATCTGTTCCATACAGTGAACAACTTGGCAGCTGTAGCCAAATTCGTTGTCGTACCAAATGTAGAGAACAGCGCGGTTGTCTTGCGCGATAGTTGCAACACCGTCAACCACACCTGGGTGACGAGAACCTACTAAGTCTGTAGATACAATCTCAGTTGAGTCGGTGTAATCAATCTGTGCAGATAAAGTCGAAGATAGCGCCATTTCACGCAGGTATTCGTTCAACTCTTCTTTGTTTGTGCCTTTCTCAAGGTTTAGGTTTGCTACCGCCATTGAAACGTTTGGCGTTGGTACGCGAATCGCATTACCTGTTAACTTACCTTCCATTTCTGGCATCGCTTTTGATACTGCTTTTGCAGCACCTGTTGATGTCAGTACCATGTTCAATGAAGCAGCACGACCACGACGATCACCTGAGTGGAAGTTGTCGATCAGGTTTTGGTCATTGGTAAATGAATGAACTGTTTCGATGTGACCCGATAGGACACCAAACTTGTCGTGAACCGCTTTCAATACTGGCGTAATCGCGTTAGTTGTACAGCTTGCTGCAGAGATGATGGTGTCTTCTGGCTGAATCACATTTTCATTCACACCAAATACCACGTTCTTGATGTCGCCTTTACCAGGCGCAGTCAGTAGAACTTTCTTCGCACCGTTACACGCAACGTGTTGGCTCAGGCCTTCCGCGTCACGCCATACACCAGTGTTATCAACGACAAGTGCGTTCTCGATACCGTAAGCGGTGTAATCGACTTCTGCTGGCTTGTTTGCGTAGATAACTTGGATGAAGTTACCGTTCACGATGATCGCTTTACGTTCTTGGTCTACAACGATGCTGCCGTTGAATTGGCCATGAACAGAGTCACGACGTAGCAAGCTTGCACGTTTTTCTAAGTCACCATCTTTACCGCCACGAACAACAATTGCACGTAAACGTAGTGGGTAACCTGGGCCACTTTTCTCGATCAATAGACGAGTCAGCAAGCGACCAATACGACCAAAACCGTATAAGACAACATCGCGAGGTTCTGTCATCGCATCGCCTTCAAGCGATTCTAAAAGTGCAGTTTGTAGGAAATCATCCAACCCGTGTGTGTCTTCGCGATCTTGCCAGAATGTATGAGCAAGGCGACCAACATCGATACGACATGGAGACAAGTCCATAGAGAGAAGGTGTTGAATGATTGGTTGAGTCTGTTCTGCTGTAAGCGGAGAACCTGTGTAACGTTTTGCGATGCGGTGAGCTTTGATGATGTCGATAGTTGTCGCGTTAACCAGTGTTTTACCGAACAGGATAACTTCAACGCCTTTTTGGCGGTACAACTGACCTAAAGTAGGAGCGATTGATTCAGCAATAGTTTGACTAGTTTGCCAGTCTAGGAGGTGCTTTTCGGGACTCATCTTTACTCGGGACCTTTCACGTTAATTTCTGCAATCATAGCAAATGTAGGGTAGCCATGAGTGCATGGGGGAGTTGAGCTATCTAAGCTTTTGTGGTCTTTAACGCCACTTAAAATGCGCTTGATATGCCTTGTGTGTAACTTGTAATTTTTATGTGGCAGGATTGTAAGGTACGACGGGTTATTCTGCTAGGAAAAATAAATGCAGATAAATTATCTGTAAATTGGCGTGATAATAGCCACAAATCAAGATTTCAGTATCGAGAAAGACTATTGACTTTAACAATCTGTAGCACTTAATTTTCGCCAAAAAATACTCAAATCAAAATATGATATGTAATAAAAGTCATACCGTTCAATTAAGGTGTGATCATTGACTCAAGTTACACGGAATTGGTAAACAATAGATGAGCTGAACGATGGGTTTTGTTGTTCGACTTTCGAATAAGCCGAGGTTGAGTGGAAAAACAGCAAGACGCAAACGATTGGATCTCACAAATTTAACCTAATTTTCGACTTTGTTAGTGTGTAGGGCGGTTATTGCTACCTCACGGCGTTGAGCCTCTTTCTCTTTCTCTTTTACTTGTTATGCGAGTGATAATAACTCGGGAAGCCTTTCCTTTTTGACCGCACTGATATCGATGCCTGTTCATTTTAAATATCCGTTCTGGACTCAGAGTATCGTTTGTTCATATCCAATTTGATCAATAACCCCCTGTTAATGTCCTATTCTTAATTTGGGCTAGGTAAATTACCTTCGGGAAGGGAGTCATTATAAAAATGATAAATATGTCAATTAGATGGCGTCTTATTTTTCTTTCCACGGTTTCTGTACTCATTATGTTTGGGTTTACAGTCAATGAAGTGCTTAAGAACGATGAGAAGATGTATCACCTTGAAACAACGCGTATTAAGGTCGAAGCGCTTCAATCTTTTAATACGGTTTCAAGTGATGCTTATCGATGGTTGGTGCTGTCTAATGACTCCCCTGAGAAAGGTCAGTTGCTTTTAACATTGCAATCAGAACTGGATAGACTCACTCAGTATGGGATGCGACTTCAACAGTTCGACAGCAATTGGAGCATTGATCATCAGTTAGCTGAATTGAAAAAGCTGTTGATGAGTCTTGCGAATACACCTGAAACAACAGACCGCAGACAATTGACAGAGCGCGCCTTCGACTTGTTAAAAGACGTGTTGATGGAGTTGTCTGATTATCGCATGGCCTTAGCCGATGAAAATATCGGTCAAGCGGATGCGATGTTTATCAATCTTACTCATTACGTATTTTGGACTCAGAGAGAAGCGTGGTTAAGCTTCAGTTTGTATCGCTCTCCAGAGTTTAAAAATCAATTTCTGTTTAGTTATGTTGGAGCTCTAGAGAGGCAGCAGCAACTTTTAGATACGTTTTTTCGTTCAGATACTCGTTCTCCAAACATTAGACAGTTGTTAAATGCAGTCGCCAACGATGAATTCCAAGACAAATTCACATCTCGAATCCTCAAAGGAGACTTTTCGTCACCCGAAATATATCAACACTTGAAAAGTTTGGAGATTAAGAAACGAGCGATTTCAAAAGCAATTGGCGCTTACACTAAGCAAATACAGTTTGAGCTGACAAAGAATATAGCCTTGCAGAAAAGGCAAACTTTGATCATGACATTGCTGATACTCGTCGCTTCTGGTGTTTTGATGTGGCTTGGTGTCGCGACGTCCCTGCGTTTAAACAGAAACCTGTCGATTATCTTGAAAGGCGTGTCGGAATGCGCTGATAGCTACGGTCAGCCTAAGGTAATTCATATCCAAGGGAACGATGAGCTTGCCGAGTTCACTGAAACCCTAAATCGAGTGATGGAGCGCAACTATCTTCACAACAAAGAGTTAATAACAGCAAAAGAAGACGCGATTTCGGCTAATAAAGCCAAAAGCGCATTCTTAGCCAATATGTCACATGAGATACGTACGCCACTTAATGGGATTATTGGTATGGCTGAGATCTTATCTCAAAGCCAACTGAGCCCAAATCAACAAGAAGTATTGGGAGACATCGAATCGTCTTCTCACTCTTTGTTGGTGTTGCTTAATGACATCCTCGACCTGTCTAAAATAGAGTCGGGTAACTTGATGTTGTCACCACACAATGCTGATTTGCGCGAAGCGGTCTATGACTCTGTGAGCGTGATTCAATCGAAAGCGATCAGTAAGGATATTGAGCTCGACATCAATATCGATTATCAAACGCCGCCACAACTCTTTTTCGATGAGTACCGCGTGAGACAGGTGCTGACCAATCTGCTTTCCAATGCCATCAAGTTTACGTCCAAAGGCACGATTACCACGGACATTGTTTATACACCCATGTCTATGGGTAGAGGTAAGCTTGAATGCAGTGTGTCTGATACCGGGATTGGGATTGAGCCAGAGAAGTTAGAGTCCATATTTGAACCTTTCACTCAAGAAGATGGCAGCATTACCCGCCAATTTGGTGGTACGGGGCTAGGGCTTGCAATTTGTCGACAGCTTGTTGATTTGATGGGCGGCTACATTACCGCACGTTCAGTGAAAGGAGAGGGCTCTACATTCACGTTTTGTTTGTATGTCGATGTTGTAGAAGCGCCTGTTCAAACTTTCGAGAACCTGAGCCGCGCGACCATCATCTCGAACTCTTTCAATTACCTCGATCAACTGGTTAAAGAGTGCGAGCGTTTGAATGTTCGAGCCAATGTGGTGTCATCCATTGCTGCCCTTAGTGAAAGTGTAAAAGAAAGCGACTTCATACTTTATTGTCATACCTTGCATCACTCTATGGAGAAAGATCTTGCGGCGTTGAAGACGCTATATCCTCTTGCTCGCGTCATTGTGTGTCAGCATCATCTTTTTAAAACCAACCTAATCACAGAAACGGTCCACTCGACTCATACATTGCCATTTTTGGGCCGACGTTTCTTAACCAGCTTACAATCTCTCGATGTTGGCGAAGAGCAGGCTCCTAAAGTGGAAGCAAAAGATGAAGAGGTTCGATCTCTGAATCGACGCATTTTGATTGTTGAAGATAATCTGATGAATCAAAAAATAGCGAGCTTCTTCCTCGAGCAAGCGGGTTATGAATATTTGATTACGAGTAATGGCCAAGAAGCGGTCGATGTCATCACCCAAGGTGCCCAGTTTGATGCGATCTTAATGGATTGCATGATGCCTGTTATGGATGGTATAACGGCGACTCGTGCGATTCGTCAGTGGGAAGTCGATCAACAAGTCACGCCATTACCCATCATTGCTCTAACCGCCAGTGTTCTAGAAGAAGACATCAAAGACTGTTTTGAAGCCGGTATGAACGCCTACTTACCGAAACCCTATAAATCTCATCAGTTGTACGATCTTTTCAGTAGCCTTGATATTGTCTAAGGGCTCCCGTATCAAGGCTAACGAGGTGCTAATTAACGAACTTCCAATCCAAGGTTGTATTGTGCAAGGCAACGACCGACATAGCTGATTTTCAACAAGGCTGCGACTAAGATTGTGCTGATGTGGGCGACGATTTGAATTGGCAGTGAGAAGTGATCGGCCATTGGATAAGCAACGATAATACTGAGAAGCATAAGCAAGGTTGTGATAGCTAGACTGAAGTTTGAAACAGAAAGTAGAGTTTGAAAGCGTTGAGTCATCGTCTTCATATTGAATTCCTAATTGCTATTAATAATTATGATACTTGTTATTAATAGCAATTAGCGTTCCAGTTTTAATTTGCATTTATAATCATGAATTTATATAGAGATTCTTACTTTTAGAGTTAAAATGACATGTAATAATTATGAGTCTTTATGACTCAGGGGTGTCACTCTACCACTGTCTAAACCCACAAGTATCGATGTGGAATCGAACACCAGAATATAAACCCAGCCCAACGTTATTTTTTTGCCCAAATTCCGAATGAATCTTTTTAAGTTTCACGTGTAGATCTTTACGAGTAATGTCATTTGCAGGAACCAGGTCTAAGGCACAGAACTCTAAGTGCTTACTGCGCAGAGCACCGCCAGCTTGTTGGTTGTAGAGTTTAGAACGTTCACCAGACACGGGAATAACGACGCCAATTTCAGGTTCAATGTATTGTTGTATGTACTTCAACGTTTTGATCATGTTGGGTACGTTTTTCTTATCGGGCAAGGTAAACAAGGTGGTGTTACTCATTGCCCAATCTGTCCCTTGTAGCAACACTAAGTGCAAAGGCATGCTTTGCGTAATACCGGCTTCTTTGAGCTGTTGTCCGATTTCTCTCACTCTGTCTTCTGCGTGATTTAGAAGCATCCAACCTCTAAATGCTGAACGAGTCGGAACCTTGTACCCATGAACATCGACAACGAGATCGTCATAAGTAATTTCTGTTTCTTCGGTATACAGTCGTTCAAATTCTTCAGGGTAGGGCTGTGCGGTTGATAAAGCTAAGGTAATCAGAATACTTGCGTACATAAGGTCTCTCCATCGCTGATGTTCACCTAGTTATTTTTGTTCCTACGGTTGCTCTGTTTTCTTTAGTTTTTCAGTGTTCTGTAGTTGTTCAGTTTCATGCGGTTACTTAGGTATGCTTAAGTATAGACGTTAGAATCTAGGTACAAAAAAACCCACTATAAAGAGTGGGTTATGAGGGCGTGTTGACCTTTCGAGCTGGTTTTTGCAGCGAGTTGCTGGGTATTTATACAAGACAGAGGCGTCGATGTGTAGCTAGCCTACATGAGAAGCCGATAACGCAGTAGAAATGACCAGCAAACGCTGCCCGAAGGGTTCGGCTAAAAGCGCTTTACTCTTTGTTGAGGGAGATTTGCTTAGAATGACTAGGCTACTTCTCCCTCGCCGCGATTAAAACGCTTTTATCTCGAACAAAATTTAACCTCGAAAGGTCAACACGCCCTAACATTATTGCAAGTAAATTCGCTAGGTTAGATTACTTCTTACCTTGGATTTGCTTGTCTTCTTCTGTCAGTTCACGAATACGACGGCTGATATCGCGACGCGCTTTAGAAATCTCTGCGCTCTTAATGATGTGGTCATCAACACGGTCTTCGTAGTCTGCTTTCATGTTTTTGATAATGCTTAAGATCTCATCATGAGTCATCTCTGGCTTGATGTAATCAAGTAGGTTATCAAGAAGGTCGACACGCTTGCGGTTGTCACGAACTTTCTTTTCGTTGTCTAAAAGTTCACGCTTAAGTTTGTTCTTACGTCGTGCTTGGTTAACAATTTCAAATACGCTGCTCATAGATTCCTTTTCCTATTCGTCAAATACGTTGTCTGGTTCTGATTAAAGCACATCAATTGATGATGTAACAGTCTTTAGATCAAAGCTAAAGTAAGGTTGTTTAATTATTCGTCACTCTCGCTGATGTGTGATTGTTTTTATCTTACCGTTCAAGTTAGTATCCCATGTAGATACTGCATTGATACGAAATGTGAAATGAATCAACAACAATTAGAAAACGAAGATTTGGACGACAATGTCACTGAATCTTCAGCAGAAAAAAACAAGCTTCGTGATGCGTATGTACAAGAGCGTACTTATCTGGAAGTCGTGGAAATAGAGCTAAACCGTTCTAAGATCATAATGATTGATGAACAGGGTAGAAAGAAACGAGTACCAATTTTGTCTGAACACTAGTTACTGCATGTTTAGGTGTTGAGATGGAATTATCAAAATAATAAAAAGGAAAAACGATGAACACAGTACTTTCCCCAATTGAAGCGAGAATTATCGGTTGTTTGATCGAGAAAGAAGTCACTACTCCCGATCATTATCCACTGACACTGAACAGCTTAACAACGGCATGTAATCAAAAGAGTAACCGTGAGCCTGTTCTGTCTCTTTCTGAGTCAGACGTTTTAGATGCGGTTGATGGTTTAATCGGACGTCGCATGGTGAGCGATGAAAGCAGCTTCAATAGCCGTGTTAATAAGTATCAGCATCGTTTCTGCAACACCGAGTTCGGTGATCTACAATTTACAGAGCAAGAGCGTGCAATCATCTGTTGCATGTTACTGCGCGGCGCGCAAACACCCGGTGAACTTCGTACACGAACGGGTCGCCTTGCAAACTTTAGTGATGTGAAAGAAGTAGAAGCAACGTTAGATAAACTCGCTGCAAGAGAAGCAGGTGCGTTAGTGGTCAAGCTACCACGCGAAGCGGGTAAACGTGAATCACGCTACCAGCACTTGTTGAGCGGTGAGGTGGATGTTGAAGCGTTTGCAACGGCATCAGTAAGCACAGCGGCACCCTCTGCAACGAGTGAAAAGTTTGAAGAACTTGAGTCTGAAGTCGCAAGCCTACGAGCAGAAGTAGCAGAGCTTAAGGCTCTGGTTGAATCACTGCTTTAAATGTCAGACGCTGATAAAAATGCGGATTGGGTCGTGTACTTGATCCGCAATCGTCACAATGCCCTTTATTGTGGCGTGACAAACAATCTAGAACGTCGATTTGAACAGCATCAAACCGGTAAGGGTGCCAAAGCTTTAAAAGGTAAAGGTCCGCTTAAGCTGGTTTGGAGTTTTGGTGTTAGCTCAAAAAGTGAGGCGTTGAAAACCGAATACGCGATCAAGCAATTGCCCAAATCTCGCAAAGAAAAACTGGTATCACTCAAACTGATTGTTGAGTGGCAAAAAGACAAAATTCAATATATCGAAGTCTCATAATTCATAGCCAAAATGTTTGTTATTGATTAAATCTCAATAATGAAAATGATCGCTATAAATGCAGTTAACTAATTGAATTTAAAGGTTAATCAATCTTTATCTTAGTGGTTTTGATTCACGCTTTAACTCGTTTGTCTTAATCTCCATTCCAAATTAACATATTGCTCATTTAGAATGTCGTTCTAATTAGTGTTAGACGCTATCATTTATCATCGTTGTCCTACATAATATCCATCAGCCATACGAAGAGATGGTGTCATGCTAGGTTAAAAAATGAGCCAAAGTAGCTCATATAAAACGAGAAAAATATGAAACGTTTACTGATGTTGTTTGGGCTTGCCGTATTTTCTGCGTCCGCTCTATCCCATGGTACTCATGTCCTGAATGGGTACTGGGAATACCAAGATTATCTTTCCACTTTTCCAGAACAAAAAGCATTGACCGATAAAATGGTCGAGGCTGTACAAAATCACCCTGTGCCATTAAGAAGAATGCAAGATGAGCCGATCACGATTTCCGTGGTGTATCCGGGTCAACAGATCTCGGATTACTGGGTTCGTAATATTCAAGCTTTTGAGAAGCGTCTCGATAGGCTGAAAATTCGCTATCAAATAAATCAAGTATTTACCCGTATTAATGCCGACCTCACGCAGCAGAGCATTTCACTGCAAGAAGCCATTGAGAATAAGACGGATTATTTGATTTTCACGCTAGACACCACGCGCCACCGCAAGTTTATTGAGCATGTATTGACCTCCACAGACACCAAGCTGATTCTTCAAAACATCACAACGCCAGTTCGTGCCTGGGCGGATAGACAGCCACTTATGTATGTGGGTTTTGATCATGCGACAGGCAGCTTAAAACTGGCGGACTATTTTAAACAAGTAAGCCAACCAGACAGTAAGTATTCTGTTTTATATTACTCACAAGGTTATATCAGTGATGCGCGTGGAGATACTTTTATTCATGAAGTGAATACGGATACGAACTTTACGCTTAAGTCTTCGTTTTACACAAAATCAAACAAAGACAGTGGTTACCAAGCGGCTAAAATCAGCATAGAGAACGATCAGGATCTAGACTTTATCTATGCATGCTCAACGGATGTCGCTCTTGGTGCGGTGGAAGCTATTCGTGAATCGGGTCAAGATATCTTAGTGAATGGTTGGGGCGGTGGCTCTGCTGAACTTGAAGCCATAGCAAGGGGCGACCTAGATGTTACTGTCATGCGCATGAACGACGATACGGGCATTGCGATGGCAGAGGCGATCAAGTGGGATCTAGCCGGTTTGGAAGTGCCTACCGTTTACTCTGGTGAATTTGAAATAGTGACCAAGGAAGATTCCCCAGAACGTATTTCAGAACTTAAACAGCGAGCATTTAGGTACTCAGGTCAATAATGAAGAAAAGCTACGCCAGTACACCTAGAAACACTTTAGCTAAACTCATTACGCGTATCGTTATTTTAGTGATAGGCGTGATGGCACTTAGCGTGCTTATTCATAATTATGAAACCAGTAGTAATATCGTAAAGCAAGAGACGAATCGAACGGTTCAGCAAACCTCAAGCCTGATCCAAAACATGTTTGATTATCGTTTGTCGGTGCTGCAAATCCATCAAGACAGTAGCTCCCACAGTGAAACTCTCCGAGAGTATTTTGATACGGGCAATGAAGAGATTCTGAGCTACTTTTTCTTTGGTGTTGACCAACGTGAACCTGAACATGCACCAGATTTACGCTTTGTCTCTACTCATGATGGTTTGGCTTGGGAAGACGGCAACAGTCAATTTTATGGTTTGGATGAATCCAATTTAAAGCATATTTCTGATGAGGTTTCGTTCAGCAGTAATTGGCATTTTATTAAACTGGGGACAGATATAGGTAAGCGTCACTTGTTGGCTCGTCGTACACCTATTGTTGATAACGTTACCGGGGAAGTTCTTGGTCAGCTCTATATTGCCATCGTGCTTGATAATAATTTCTCTTTAGCTGAGTCAATCCAACAAGGCAGTAACTGCGAAAATATCATTATTGAAGCGCACGGTAGACCTGTTACATCGACATTTAGTGGTGATGAAAGCTATACCAGTGCTGACATCCTCAATTATCAAATGTACGAGCAGTTGCCTCGTCATTTCGTCACCATTACAACCATTAAAATCAATGCGGTTGAAACCCCTTTAATCATTCGAGCCGTTCAAAAGAATAATAACTTCATTGCATTAGAAGAGAATTATCAGCGTGCGATCATCGTGGTGGTTGTAGTGATCATATTAATGTCTTTCTTTGCGCGAGCTTGGATTCAAAGAAGGGTCTCTGCGGAACTCGATAAGCTAATGGATTTCACTCGTTCAGCCAGTGATGGCGAAGAGTACAACAAGTTTGATGGCTCTAATATTTTCGAATTCCACCATATTGGTTGTACCCTTGAAGATACCTTTGAACGTTTGTCGGAACAGAATCAAAAATTCCAAGATCTCTTTAACTTTGCTCATTCGCCTATCTTGGTTTGGTCTGAGAAAGGCGACTTGATTCAGATGAACCCCGCTGCTCGTATGGCGTTATTCGATGCCGATGATAATTACGGCCCAATCGCTCAAGAGTTTGAGCATCGTATGTTGCCGAATATTCAAATGGTGGTTCAAGGCTCTAAACTGACGGGGATTAACGTACCCATTGGTGAAAAGGTGTTTCGCTGGAACATGTCTGCCATTCGCGTGGAACACGGCATCACGGGTGTGGTGGTACAAGGGCAAGATATTACTAAGCTTATCGAGGCGGAGCGACAGGCCGATAGAGCAAGAGAAGAAGCAGAGCACCTTGCGAATGTACGTGCGGATTTCTTAGCTAAGATGAGTCATGAGATTCGCACGCCGCTGAACGGTATTCTCGGTGTGTCCCAGTTGTTGAAGCGCTCTATGAACAATGAAGACAACCGCGAGCAGGTGGATGTACTGTGTAATAGCGCGGAACATTTACTGGCGGTACTTAACGATATCCTGGACTTTTCAAAGATCGAACAAGGGCAGTTTAATATTCAAAAGAAAGACTTCCGTTTAGGGGAGTTAGTTAATACCTTAGACAGCATTTATCGTCCGCTGTGTGAAGATAAATCCGTCGAATTTACCATTGTGAATCACTTGGTTGACGACATCGAAATCAACACCGATCAAGTACGCCTCAATCAGATCATGTTTAACCTGCTGAGCAACGCCCTTAAATTCACTCATCAAGGCGGTATCTCCGTCAGCTTTGAGCTCGAGAGTATCTTTAACTCTGAGCACGCCAGCTTGATCGTTCGAGTGAAAGATTCCGGAATTGGTATTGATGAAAGTAAAATTGATGCTGTTTTTGAACCCTTTGTTCAAGCCGAAGAGACCACGACTCGTGAATATGGTGGTACTGGTTTAGGACTTACGATTGTGAAGAATTTGGTCGATATGTTGGAAGGGGACATTCAAGTCCGTAGCGTGATGGGGCTCGGATCTGAGTTTACGATAGAAATTCCAGTGGTCGTACACGCTAAACCGTTACTAGTCGATGTTAAGCAACAAGATGAAGTCAAACCAGAGGCGTTGTTTAGTCGACCTTTGAACGTATTGCTAGTGGAAGACAACCACACCAACGCCTTTATTGCGCAGGCTTTCTGTAAAAAATATGGCATGGTCGTCACTTGGGCAAAAGATGGCTTAGAAGCGATAGAGATGGCGAAGACGATAACCTATGACCTGATCTTGATGGATAACCAACTTCCCAATCTCGGTGGTGTTGAAACCACTCAGCAACTAAGAGGTGAGATTGGTGTGTCCGCCCCTATTTATGCGTGTACCGCTGATGCTCAAGAGTCAACAAGAGACAGTTTTATGGCCGCAGGGGCGAATTACGTGATTGTAAAACCGATTAAAGAAGAGTCGCTACATCAAGCGTTTGTTCATTTTAAAAACTCATACTGGAATAACACAGAGCACTAGGCTTTAACCTAGTGTTCTTAAACGGACTCTATTGAAGATAAGTGACTAATTTGGTGTTGCTGTACAAACCCTGTTGAGTCTGTCTTTATATCGAACCTGCGACAAAGGCTTGTTCCAACAACAATGTTTTCAACTCATCACTCATATCTAGGTGTTCAGGAAATTGGATACCTAACAGCCAACCTTGTCTTTGCCTTTTCTTACTCACCACTTTGTAGACCAGATCGTCATCTAAGTACTCATTCAAGTCGGAATTAACTTTAATCTTCCAGCCGACATCAATATCTGATTGCTGCGTAAGAAAGATACCGCAACCTGACGCTGAAAAATCGACCAGAGTGGCATCTAGCGACAAGGTATCAAAGGTGACTTCACAGTGGAGACGTACCTTATACCTTTCGTGCTCACGAATAGGCTTGGTTGCAAAGTTTGAGGGTGGGCGAAGGAAGATAAGGTGGGCCGGTGAGGTGATATGAGCCAGTATATTGGTTTTGAACGCCACAATGTGCCCAAGTTCGGTGTCGGTAATCGCACGAACAATAATATCAATGTTTGTTAGCTTTCTCAGCGTCAGTGCTTCTGTCGCTTTTTGTGAAAGCTCAAGGATAAGGTACTGATCTTCTTTGTGTCCGATATAAAGTGTACTTATCGGGATTGAGTCGTCTGGACCAAATTCTAATACACCTGCTGTTTTTGTACCTGGCTTTAGGTATCTGAACAGTTCTAAGTTTTTATCTTTATGCATATTCGTTACTGAACAATGTTAATCGTTTGATAAAATAATATAACGTCCTGATAGAACTATGTCATTAGTTTCATTGAGGTAATTAGCTGTATACAACAAAAAAGTGAATCGCTATCTCAAGTAAACAACGGCTTACTCTTGTCTTAAAACAAGATACACTGCTGTTAGATATATACTTGATGGAGAAATAGTAAATGGAACTGGAAACCTTATTGAATACTCTGGCTGAAACCCCAGAAGCCGTGCAATTCGAAGATACAATGCAAGTGATCGAAGCTCACTATGATTTTTCTGAGAGCGAATTTCGCAATGGTGAGGTAGTGAACGCAGCAGGGCAGAATAATGGTTCGTGTAAGATTTTTGCTTTTGGTTTAGAGCAAGGCTTATCAGCTGAACAAACACTTGCTTGTTTTGGCCAATTCTATCGTAACGACGTGTTAGGTTTTCCAAAGAATACCGACCATCAAAATATTCGTAACTTCATGGTTCATGGCTGGAATGGTATCCAGTTTTCTCAGCGTGCGCTGATTGCAAAAGCGAAGTAAAGACTAACTAGGTAACGATTAAGTCCAAACTTAATCTCAGTATTTTGAAGCGAGAAAATAACCTCTCGCTTTTTTTTTCTATGTTGAACTGGCTCGTAACTTGCTGAATAGGTTATAAACTACTGAACAGGCAAGGCAGATAAACACTTACGGCACATACAAACACCAGCCTTTGGAATATCGCTAGTATCTCGTTTTTCTAGCTCAAAACACCAACACGTCTCTTTACCCGCACTGATATCGCATTGAGCTGGCTCATTACATTGTGGACATTGGTGAGTTGAACTCGCACCACTAAGGTTATCCATGACCGATACTCGTTCATCTTCAGATAAGCCTTTCCAGCCTATAATTTCATCCATTGTTCGAAAGCAGCCACTGCACATTCCGCCATTATTTTTACAAGCCGCTCGGCAAGGTGTTTTCATTTATCTAACCTGTGATTCATCTGGGCTGAAATGTAGCATATTTGTTTGCCTATTAAGAGTCAGCAAACCAAAAAATGACCAATCAACAAAGTAAATGACCTCGTAATTTCAAGGCTTTTCATGTAGCATCTCGCCCCTTTTGTTGAGTGGGGGATATTATGTTTATTGGATTTGATTATGGAACAGCTAACTGTTCTGTCGCGGCGATGGTTAATGGAGAGCCAAGCCTGTTACCGCTAGAAGGTAACAACCACTATATTCCCTCAACTGTTTTTGCACCTACTCGTGAAAGCGTCTCTGAACACCTATTTCGCCACTTGAATATCAAGCCGAGTGATGCGATCGGTGAGCAAGTACTACGACGTGCGATTGCGTTGAATAGAGAAGAGAGTATCGACCTAGTACCAGAAGACATGGCATTTGGTCAGGCTGCGTTGGACTTATATTTAGAAGACCCTCGCGATGTTTATTATGTTAAGTCTCCTAAGTCTTTCCTTGGCGCGAGTGGGCTACATGATGTTCAGGTGAGTTTTTTCGAAGATTTAGTGTGCGCCATGATGGCAAATATTAAGCATCAAGCCGAACTCACGACTCAAGAGCAGATCAAGCAAGCTGTTATCGGTCGACCAATTAACTTCCACGGTCGAGGTGGTGAAGAGGCGAACAGACAAGCTGAAGACATACTGTCTCGCGCAGCTAAGCGTGCAGGTTTCCTTGATATCGCTTTTCAATTTGAGCCAGTAGCCGCAGGTCTTGATTACGAAAGCACCTTAACTGAAAACCAAACGGTGTTGGTTGTCGATATTGGTGGTGGTACCACCGATTGCTCACTATTAGAAATGGGTCCAAGTTGGTCTGGTAAAGCGGATCGTACCCAGAGCTTGTTGGCACACAGCGGACAAAGGGTAGGGGGGAATGACCTCGATATCTATCTTGCGTTCAAACAACTGATGTCACCTTTTGGTATGGGCAGCAAAGGCATTTCGGGTATTGATATGCCACTAACTCAATTCTGGAATCCAATTGCGATCAATAATGTTGAAGCTCAAAAGAATTTCTATTCAAAAGAAAACTTAGCAGCACTAAAATTACTTCGCAAAGAAGCGTCAGAGCCTCAAAAGCTAGAGCGTTTGATGAAGGTTTATCATGATACTTTAGGTTACGGCATTGTGCGCAGAGCAGAAGAAGCTAAGATCGCCTTGGCTGAATCCTCTCAATACCGTGCTGCGATTAATGTTGCCTCTGAACTGGTCGAGGTGGACATCTCAGTCGAACAGATGGTTGAAGCGATTGAAACACCAAAGTCTAAGATGATTGAGTTGGTCAAAGAAGCGATTCAACAAGGCCAGAAAAAGCCAGACGTAATCTACATGACGGGTGGTTCCGCTCGTTCGCCGATACTTCGTGCCGCCGTACAACAAGCTGTGCCGAACGTACCTATTGTGAGTGGTAACTACTTCGGTTCAGTAACTGCAGGTTTAGCTCGTTGGGCTGAGGTTTGCTTCAAATAAGAGTTCAATGATGAGTCATGCAGGGCAACCAGTCGTTGATTGGTTGCCCTTTTTTATATTTTCTCTAGTGAACTTTCAATTGAGCGATTTTTCCTATCTCAAATCAAGAGTTGTTTCACAAAGCTAAATATTTCTACTGGGTTCTATATGTTACCAAATGTTTCAGTGTTGAGGGTTGGTCTCTCGATGGTCTGATGAGTCATCATGAAATTAGATTTTTAATGCTATTTTAATGATTATAAAATCAAAAATAATCAAAAAACCCATCTCAAAAAATGAAAGGAATTATCAGTAATTATACTTTTATATCTTTGTTTTAATGAGATTTTTTTGTTTTTTATAGTGCGGTTTTTTTTATTTTACATATTTTAATGCAACTTTCTTGTCATTCGTATATTAGGGTTTCGCTACTTGTTAATTACAGGTAACAACTTCTCCGTAAGCACGAGGTTGTTAGTGAATAACTCACCTAGTTACATAATGGACATAACAATGAATAAGAAACTTTTAGCGCTAGCGATTTCTGGTGCAGTATTTGGTACACAGGCAGTTGCAGTAGAACTTTACAACGAAGATGGCACAACATTCTCAGTTGGCGGCCACGTTTCAGTTGCAGTTGGTGACGTAAACAGCGATGACCGTCTTAATGAAGATGACATCGGTGTAGAAACTGTATCTCCACGTATCAACTTCGGTGCAACTCACGATCTTGGCAATGGCTTTACTGCTGACGCTAAAGGTGAATGGGCGTTAAACATGCTTGACGGTGGTGATGAGTCATTCACAACTCGTCTTGGCTACGTTGGTCTTTCTCACGATGATTACGGTCGTGCAGCAGTAGGTACTCAATGGGCACCTTACTACAACGTTGCTGGCGTAGCAGATATGCCAATCGCATTCGCGAACGATTTCATCTACGACGATCATGGTAACCTAGGTACTGGTCGTGGTGAAGAGATGGTTAGCTACGCTAATGCTGTCGATTTCGGTAATGCTGGCTCTCTAAACGTTGGTGTTGCATGGCAAGGTCGTAAGTCTGACGATGTATCAGATACAAACACAAACGAGTACGGTAACCGCGGTCAAATCGCTTTGAACTACTCAATTGCTGATGTTACTGCAAACTATGCATACAACACTGGTGACGTTACGTTTGGTAACATCGCGGGTGGTTCTAAAACAGCTGATTCTCACGTAGTAAGTGCAACATACGGTTCTTACGGTTCAGAGGGTTTGTTCCTTGCTGGTGTATACGCAATGAACAACTACATGAACTCAAGCTCAGGCGTTGCTCTAGAAGAGACTGTAGCTATTGAGTTACTAGCGTCTTACGCGCTTTCTAATAGCCTTAACCTAAGCGTTAACTACGAAGCAGTAGAAGACGACAAGCTAAGCGACACAGTATTTGCTACAACTGCTTTACAAGCTGAATACAACTTCACATCTCAGTTCGTAGGCTTTGCTGGTTACCAGTTCGACCTACAAGGTTCTGGCGTGTACAAAGAAAAAGCTGACGACCAATGGCTACTTGGTGCTCGTTACTACCTATAAGTCGCAGACTTATTTAGCATAGTGTTTACTCCTTAAGTTTACCTTTTAGGATACTGTCCTAGACACCATGCTAAGCCCTCTCCAGCCTTTTGGTTTGAGAGGGCTTTTTTCGTTCTATACGTATCTGTTTTAGCTTTTCCTTCATGTTCCTCAGCTATTCATTTGATCTACGTAGCTATGGCTCTTTCAATCAGTTCTTATATGTCGCGATCTTCGGATAAAAGTATTTAAATCATTTAATTGAGCTAAAGATCAGAATTTAGATATTGGTAACCATCTTGTCGAAGACTCTCATTTTATGATGCGTTAAACTCTCCACTCCAAAAATAGTTCAGGGATAAACTATGAGCAGTGTTGTCGATCAGGAACAGCTGATGAATTCGAAACGAACAGCAACTCCAACTAAGGTGCTGTGTGTTGGGCGCAACTATGTCGATCACATCGAAGAACTCAATAACGCAATTCCAGACTCAATGGTGGTTTTCAATAAACCGAGCACCAGTGTTACGTCATCTCTGTCTTCTTTTCATCAAGAAGCGCTGCACTACGAATCAGAAATCTGTTTTATCGTTGAAAATGGTCAGTACTCCGCTGTGGGTTTAGGGCTAGATCTCACCAAACGTGAATTGCAAAGTAGCTTAAAAGCGAAAGGCTTGCCTTGGGAGCGCGCTAAAGCGTTTGATGGTTCTGCTGTTTTGAGCCGCTTTGTCCCCCTTGATAACTTCGATCTCTCTGACTTAAATCTAGAGCTGTTTATTAACTGTGTTCGCGTTCAAAAAGGGCACGTAGAGCAGATGCTTTATTCTCCACAAACTATCCTCGAAGAGTTATCTTCTTACACGACTTTGCTTGATGGCGATGTTGTGATGACGGGTACTCCAAAAGGTGTTGGTGCTGTGCACAGAGGCGATATTTTCCTTGGTCGCCTAAAGTGTGGCGATACGACATTGATTGAGATTGAGTGGGTAGCAAGTTAATTAGTCTTTTCTATTTAGTTAAAAAATTGGCCTTGTTGTTTGATTATGGTTTTTAATTCGAACAAATAGACATGGAACAACTAATTGCATCTAGAAGGGTGTTGGTAATTGATATAAAATCCGCCTCCGTTTTTATCAATGCTGAACCTCATGATCGACTTAACCATTTTACCTGTCTACCTGACTGCCGTTGTTGCACTTCTTCTTTTACCTGGCCCTGATATGTTACTGATCGCGAGCTCAAGCATGAGCTATGGCCGTAAGGTCGGTGTGTTCGCAAGTTTAGGTAATGCAACTTCTGGAATTATTCTGACAGTATTAGCGGCTATGGGTGTATCAGCATTGATTGCGATGAGCCCAATAGCGCTTAAAGCTCTCCATCTGTTAGGCGGCGCGTACTTGTTGAAGATGGGGTGGGATTGCTTGCGAACAGAGCAGGGCAACGCGCCGGAGTTAAACGATAATTTCGCTGCAAAAGCCTATTATCAACGAGCACTGATCAGTAACCTGCTGAACCCCAAAGCCTTAGTGTTCTTTGTGATGTTCTTGCCTCAGTTTGTATCGACGAATATCGAAGCGACTTCGGGCGAGCAGATGTTAGTGCTTGGCTTGTTACTGAATGTCTTAGGTTTAACGTTCAATTTCTTGCTGGTGGCGTTGGTGGGTACTATTGGTAAGTCTCTGGTAGAAAATGCTAAGTTCCGTACTTATCAGCAGAAACTGATGGGGGGCGTATTCATCGTGTTGGCTATCTGGATGTTGTCGTCTTTCTTTACTTCGTAGACGGATCAACCCAGATATTTTCTCGAGGTTAGCCGCTGAGACAAAAATGGACGCTTCGAGCGTCCATTTTTTACATTTAACCGTTACATGTTGAACACACTAAATCTCTATGAGTTCAACTCTTGTTGATGTTGTTCAATCAGTTCCTCCATGTACTTCTCACCGCGCAGGCGAGTGTCATCGTAGGTTTCTGTCCCTTCAAACTTTGTCACCGTCTCATAATAGACTTTCACTTTTGGTTCTGTGCCTGAAGGTCTTACGATGATGCGTGAACCATCCTCGAGGTGATAGATGAGTACGTCACTCGCGGGCAGATTAATCGCCTCAGTATTACCACCAATAAAAAAGCGCAAAGATGATTGCAGATCTTCAATCACAGAGATAGCCACTCCATTTATCGCTTTGGGTTGTGCTGACCTAAGTTGGGAGCCAATAGATGGTGAATCTGGGTCAAGCGCGATACTGCGTTGTGCGTTGGTATGAACCCCATGCTCAAATGAAATTTGAGCGAGAAGATCCCAAACCGTTCGACCTTGAGATTTTAACTCCTCAACCAATTGAGCAAAAACAACGATGGCAGACAGCCCATCCTTATCTCGAACCTGAGTACCAATTGTATAGCCTAGCGCTTCTTCATAAGCGAATAAGAACTCATTGTTTTCGTCTTCTAATTGCATGCCAATGTTGGCCAACCATTTAAAGCCTGTCAGTGTTTGGAAATAAGTCGCACCATGAGCATTCGCCACTTTTTCAAGTAGCGTTGATGACACGATACTATTTCCAACTAACTGATTTTTAGTGCGTGGCTTTGACAGCAAGTAGTGTGCGAATAACACACCTACTTGGTCACCCGTGAGCATTTTGTACGAGTCATCTTCAGTTCTGACCGCAACGGCGAATCGGTCTGCATCTGGATCGTTGGCACAAGCAATGTCGGCGTCGACACTTTTCGCTAGATTAACCACCAAATCCATCGCACCTTTTTCTTCCGGATTAGGGAAGTTGACGGTTGGGAAGTTGCCATCAGGCTCTCTTTGCTCGGCTACGCTGAACACCTTATGGAAACCAGAATCATGGAGAAGATCTTCAGCCATTTGTGCACCGACACCATGCATTGCTGTATAGGTGATAGTGGTGTTCGCCGATTCGATCTCTTTACTCACGTATGGGCTCTGGTTGATCGCAGCGCGGTACGTTTGGTAATAACCTTCAGTTAACCACACTAACTTACCTTGTGTTTCAGCGTCACTTAGGCTCATTAAAGGGAGCGGCTTAGTTGATGCGATATCGATTTCAGCGGCAATGCCCGCGTCGTGAGGAGGAATGATTTGAGCGCCATTCTCCCAGTACACTTTGAAACCATTGTATTCTGGTGGATTGTGGCTGGCCGTCACAACAACTGCCGCTGCGGCGTTGAAGTGTTCAATGCCAAAGGCAACGATAGGGGTCGCTGCGACATTAGAGGTTAGGTAAACCTTAATGCCTAAAGCCGTGAGTACGGAAGCGGTATCAATCGCGAACTGCTTTGAATCTAAACGTCCGTCATAACCGACGACCACACCGCGGATGGTGGCATTAGCGACATGTTCGATTAAGTAGTGGCCAAGTCCGGTTGCTGTTTCCTGTATGACTAAACGGTTCATTCGATTTGGGCCGCATCCCACTTTTCCTCTAAGTCCTGCCGTTCCGAACTCTAATCGTTGCGTAAAGCGGTCTTCAAGTTCGTCGTGCATTCCCTCATCGATGAGGTGTTGAAGTTCTTCACGAGTTCTTGGGTCTGGGTCTCTCGCTAACCAATTCATTGCATCTTGCATAATCACTAAACCTTTTAATGTCGGTATGACTTACTGTTGATTTAATTTAAGTGATATTGATTATCATTTCCATGAAGGCAATCGTAAAACTCGATATAAAATAAATTCCAACGGCAAGAGGGCACGTAGATTAAGCCACTTCAAATAATTGACTGTTTAGTAAGTAAACTTACCTTGAACAATTGGATATCACTAACTAGCCTTTTACATAAATATAACAAAATTTAACAATTTCGCCGTTTTTGAATCTTTCATAGAAACCTCCAACGCTTTTGAATCGTATTAGTTCTTAGGTTATATGAGGTCAGCAGCCCGCTTACAGGATATTTTCATGTGAGTTGTAGGTTGAGATTCAGCCTTTTCATGTGTAGTTGGAATAACTATGAATGTTGTCCTGTTCGCAATCACATGTAGCTCGCAATGAAACACAGCTCGCAACGAAATAGAGCTCGCAACGACATTTAGGTCGCAAGTATCCAATTAGGAAGGATAAGGAGAGATCTTTTGAAAAGATTACTGGTTAGGCTAGTGTGGCTTTTGAAGAGTTTTGTTGTGCTTTTAGTATCGCCTTTAGTGAACGCAAGCAGTGATTACAACATGACTCAAGGTGTTACTGAGATTAGCGGTAAAGTGTATGAACTTCATATGCTGATCTTCTACATCTGCTGCGCGATTGCCTTCGTTGTTTTTGGTGTGATGTTTTATTCGATTTTGAGGCACAGGAAATCAAAGGGCGCAGTTGCTGCCCATTTTCACGAAAGCACGAAAGTGGAAATTCTTTGGACCATCATCCCTATTGTCATCCTCATCGCTATGGCGATACCCGCTACTAAAACCTTGATAGCGATGGAAGATACCTCCCAATCAGATCTGACCGTTAAAATCACTGGTTCACAATGGAAATGGCATTACAGCTATTTTGGTGAAGACGTCGAGTTTTTCAGCCTTCTAGCGACCAGTGACAAAGAGATTGAAGGTCTCGAAGTGAAAGGCGCACATTATCTGCTAGAAGTTGATAAGCCGCTTGTACTGCCTATTGACCGTAAAGTCCGTTTCTTGATGACTTCCGATGATGTTATTCACTCATGGTGGGTGCCAGCGTTTGCCGTTAAGAAAGACACCATTCCGGGCTTTATCAATGAGGCTTGGACAAAGATAGATGAGCCTGGTGTCTACCGAGGGCAGTGTGCAGAGTTGTGTGGCCGCGCTCATGGTTTCATGCCGATAGTGGTACATGCTATGGAAGAAGATGAGTTTGACGCATGGCTAGCAGAACAGAAAGAGTTGGCGATAGCCGAACAACAAGCCGCGAAAGATGCATTAGATGCGTCACTTTCTTTGGAAGAGTTGAATACCATCGGTGCAGAGGTTTACAAAACTCGATGTGCGGTTTGCCACCAAGCTAACGGTGAGGGCATTCCCGGAGCATTCCCTGCCATCAAAGGAAGCCCTATTGCCCTTGGAGATGTGGATGTTCAT
The DNA here is from genome assembly GCA_023206055.1 of Vibrio cyclitrophicus. Taxonomy (NCBI): domain Bacteria; kingdom Pseudomonadati; phylum Pseudomonadota; class Gammaproteobacteria; order Vibrionales; family Vibrionaceae; genus Vibrio; species Vibrio cyclitrophicus. The sequence continues at coordinate 62,827 of CP065367.1, forward strand.
ATCGACACTATTGTTTATGGTCGTGGCGGAACGGCGATGCAAACATTCGATAATCAGTTAACTGAGAAAGAGATCGCAGCGGTAGTAACTTATCAACGAAACGCTTGGGGTAATGACACCGGTGATATTGTTCAGGCTTCAGATGTTAATGCTTACAAGACCAAGCAAGAAGGCGGTGGACAAACAGGTGTAGAACAAGGCTCAACGGATGAAGCACAAAATGATGCTAAGGAGCAGTTATGAGTTCACCAATCAATAAGCCGGTGAAATCGGCTCCAGTAGAAGATCAAGTACTGAGCCATTCTGCGGAAGGCACCTTGGGCAATAATGATTTGCCTGTTGATGATCACGATTCACATGCGGCACCTAAAGGCTGGGCTCGTTGGCTGTATTCAACCAATCATAAAGACATTGGTACACTTTATTTGTGGTTCAGCTTTGCAATGTTCTTAACGGGTGGTGCCATGGCGATGGTGATCCGTGCGGAGCTGTTCCAACCGGGGTTGCAACTCGTTGAGCCAGATTTCTTCAATCAGATGACGACTGTCCATGGCTTGATCATGGTGTTTGGCGCAGTGATGCCCGCTTTTACGGGTTTGGCTAACTGGATGATCCCAATGATGATCGGTGCACCAGATATGGCGTTGCCGAGAATGAACAACCTCAGTTTCTGGATCTTGCCTTTTGCGTTTCTAATCTTAATCGGGTCTTTATTTACAGAAGGGGGCGGTCCGAGCTTTGGTTGGACCTTCTACGCGCCACTCTCGACAACTTATGGCCCAGACAGTACCGCGCTATTCGTATTTTCAGTCCATATTATGGGGATCAGTTCTATCATGGGGGCGATTAACGTGATCGTAACCATAGTGAACATGCGCGCACCGGGTATGACTTGGTTCAAGTTACCAATGTTCGTATGGACATGGTTAATTACCGCTTTCTTGCTGATAGCCGTGATGCCCGTTCTCGCGGGTGCGGTGACTATGGTACTGACTGACAAATACTTTGGAACCAGCTTCTTTGATGCCGCTGGTGGTGGGGATCCGGTGATGTTCCAGCACATATTCTGGTTCTTTGGGCACCCCGAAGTGTACATCATGATCTTGCCGTCGTTTGGTATCGTCTCGGCCATCATCCCAGCCTTTAGTGGCAAGCGCTTGTTTGGTTACCATTCGATGGTGTACGCGACCTGTAGTATCGCCATTTTGTCTTTTTTAGTGTGGGCACACCACATGTTCACAACGGGTATGCCAGTATTTGCCGAACTGTTCTTCATGTATTGCACCATGTTGATAGCGGTGCCGACCGGTGTGAAAGTCTTCAACTGGGTGGCGACCATGTGGCGCGGGGCTTTGACCTTTGAAACCCCAATGCTGTTTGCGATTGCCTTTATTGTTTTGTTTACGATTGGTGGGTTATCTGGGCTGATGTTGGCGATAGTGCCTGCTGATTTCCAATACCACGATACCTACTTTGTTGTGGCTCACTTCCATTATGTTCTGGTAACAGGTGCCGTGTTCTCGATTATGGCTGCCGCCTATTATTGGCTGCCTAAGTGGACCGGGCATATGTACGACCACAAGCTCAGTCTGTGGCATTTCTGGACATCGGTGATTTCAGTCAATGTGCTGTTCTTCCCTATGCACTTTTTAGGGTTAGCTGGAATGCCGCGTCGTATTCCAGACTATGCCATTCAGTTTGCTGACGTTAACCAAGTCGTTTCGATTGGTGGTTTTGCCTTTGGGTTGTCTCAGCTGATTTTCTTATGGCTAGCTATTAAGTGCGTAAGAGGGGGGGAGCCTGCGCCAAGCAAGCCTTGGGATAGAGCAGAAGGTCTTGAATGGACAGTACCAAGCCCTGCGCCTCACCACACCTTTATTCATCCGCCTAAAGTGGATTAGAGGGCAGAGCCATGAGTGATAAGCAAAGCGATCAAGATAAAAACCAACCTAAACGTTCATCCAAAAAGCTGACGGGTTACTTGGTGTTGAGCGTGGTTGCGATGTTTGGCTTCGGTTTCGCTTTGGTGCCGCTCTACGATGTGATGTGTGAGGCCTTAGGTATTAATGGCAAAACTAATACCGTTTCTGCCGTTCAACCTCAGGGAATGCAGCCTGACTACTCTCGTACTGTTCGTGTTGAATTTATGTCGCACATTAAGCCTGATATGCCGTGGCAGTTCTCGCCTGAGGTTCGAGTGTTAGAGGTTCACCCTGGTGAGGTGGTTCAAACTAACTACATTGCCAAAAACCTTTCTGAAACCTCATTGATTGGCCAAGCTGTACCGTCGGTTTCTCCAGGAATGGGGGCAACCTACTTCAATAAGATGGAGTGCTTTTGCTTTAATCAGCAGCCATTGGACGGGCACAAGAGCGCAGAAATGGGTTTGATATTTTACATTGAGCCAGATATTCCAGAATCGATACATACGCTTACGCTCTCTTATACGTTATTTAATATCACGAATGAGATGGGTGCAGCGGCCAATAAATCTGAGCCTAACGTACTCGCAAGTAATTAGGGCGTGTTTATCTTTCGAGCTGATTTTTGCAGCGAGTTGCTGGGTGTTTATACAAGGCAGAGGCGTCGATGTGTAGCTAGCCTACATGAGAAGCCGATAACGTAGTAGAAATGACCAGCAAACGCTGCCCGAAGGGTTCGGCTAAAAGTGTTTTACTCTTTGTTGAGGGAGATTTGCTTAGAATGACTAGGCTACTTCCCCCTCGCCGCGATTAAAACACTTTTATCTCGAACAAAATTTAACCGCGAAAGGTCAACGCGCCCTAGGAAATTACAGAACCAGTATCAACATAAGGAGTTGAGCGATGAGTTCTAAAAAGGAAGTTTATTTCGTTCCACACCAAAGCCACTGGCCATTGGTGGGTGCCGTAGCACTGTTTTTGGTCGCAGTTGGCGCTGGCTTGACGGTGCAAAACATGGGCACCGACGCCGCAGGTGGAGTATTTGGCAAAGCGGTGTTGTTAGTCGGGTTTGCAGTGCTGCTTTACATGCTCGCAGGTTGGTTTAGCAATGTGATCACAGAATCATTGAGTGGTCTCTATTCTGAGCAGATTTCTCGTTCTTTTAGGCAAGGAATGAGCTGGTTTATTTTCTCCGAAATCATGTTCTTCGGCGCTTTTTTTGGCGCGCTTTTCTATGCTCGAATGATTTCTGTGCCTTGGATTGGTGGTGCGGGCAATAATGAAATGACCCATGAAGTATTGTGGCCGATGTTCCAATCGATATGGCCATTAACGACTACCCCTGATGGTGTAACGACACAGGCGATGCCTTGGCAAGGTATCCCTCTTAAGAACACTATTATTCTGCTGCTTTCCTCTGTGACGCTGCACATGGCACATATCAGTCTTGAGCAAAATAAGCGTATGGCTTTGATCGTCTGGTTGGAGATAACCATTGTTCTGGCTGGCTTCTTCCTGTTCTTCCAAGTTGAAGAGTACCTTCACGCTTATCAAGAGATGGGGCTGACACTTCAGTCTGGCATCTATGGCAACACCTTCTTCTTGTTGACCGGGTTTCATGGCTTACATGTCTGTTTAGGGACGATCTTTTTGATTGTGCTGCTGGCAAGGGTTGCGAAAGACCACTTCACTCCGAAAGACCACTTTGCGTTCCAAGCGGGCAGTTGGTATTGGCACTTTGTTGATGTGGTTTGGTTAGGGCTGTTTGTGTTTGTTTATGTGCTTTAACGGTTGAGCCTATAGGGGATTAATAGGGGCGAGGGTTGGGAGTTATCACTCCTGATCCCAAAGCAAGTAATAAAAGTAGCACGACAACGGCTGACCACATCACACGACGCCCCAAGAAGTGACTGAGCCTTTTTCCATTGTGTTTACCTGAGGCGATTTGGATTAGACCTTTCATCAAGTTGAAAGCGATGAAAAACAGCAAAGCGACCAATACAACTTTAAATAACAACACAAAGGTAGATGACGCCATAGTGATAACTCCAAACCGATTGATTGATGATGAACATAAGTTCCGCAGTAAAGGTTTTTGGATAGCGGTTGTTTTAACTGTGGTTTCAGTCGGCGCTTTAATCAAGTTAGGTTTATGGCAACTCGATCGTGGTAACGATAAATTACGTTATGAACAACAATTGACAGAGAGAGCACAGCTATCGCCACAACCTTTAGATGTCGTTATTTCTGAGTTGCGAGAGCAGGATTTATCTGGCCAAGAGTCACTAAATCCTCAAACCCTAAGCGGGTTAAAGGCTGATGTTGAATTGGTAAATACGAGTGGCTTGATGTTCTTGTTAGACAACCAGATAAACCAAGGAACGGTAGGGTATGTGATTTACATGTTGGGAAAGGTTCGTCTTGAAGATGAAAATAACTCATTAGTGGCTGAAAAACAGTTGTTGATCGATCTTGGGTTTGTTGCGGCAAGTAATGACAGAAGAGAACTACCGCAATTAGGAAACATTACTGTACCAACCAAAATGTCAGGGCGCTTGTACACACGCTCAGTGAATCCTTTGAGTCATGAATTGGGTTTAGAAAATACGACACCGAATAGAATCCAAAACCTAAACATAGCAGCGTTATCACAATATACCGGGCAAGAAGTGCTGCCCTTTGTCTTCCAACCTCAGAGCTTAGGTTCCTGGCCTTATGAGTTGTTATGGCGGCCGACGGCGATGAAATCTGAGAAGCACTTTGGTTACTCGTTTCAATGGTTTGTAATGGCTGCTGTACTTCTGTTTTTGATGTTGTTAATTGGGTTCCGATATTTTAAGAAAAATAGCCAAATGAATAAGAAGTAGGTACTCAAAATTGAAATAGCGACTTAAAGGTAGCGCCTACAACAAGGAAGAAAGATGGATAAATCTCAAGTACAAATGAATAGCGAAAGTACCGATGCAAACATGGCTGAGCTTAAAAGCCGCCGAACTAAGGGACGTCTGGTATTAATTGGATTAGTTTTGATTTTCGCTTTGCCTGCCATTATCGCTAAAACCGTGTTGGACCAGAATTGGTACACCTCAGGTGTCACTAACTCGGGCGAATTGGTAGAACCAAGAACCACACTAGCGGATTTCGGTGTAACGGTACCAATGGCAGGAGAGGGGTGGTTAGTGGGTTATATCGCACCGATGGAGTGCGAAAGCTTGTGCGAACAACAGCTTCATTATTTGAATCAAAGTTACTTAGCGTTAGGGAAAAACAAAGAGCGCGTGACCGCCGTTATTTTCGTATCAGAAGGTAATTCGTTATCGGGTTCTCTTGATAAGCCTGATCTATCTTTGTTAGCTGGTGGTGATCAGTTAAGTACCGAGTTTGCGCCGGCTTCCATTGTCATTATTGACCCACTCGGGCAATTGGTTATGGAATACAAAAGCGTTTTGGAACCGTCGCAGCTAGTCGGGCAATCCAAAGGCATGATTCATGATTTAAGAAAGCTACTTAAGCTATCACGAGTTGGGTAGTTGATAAGCTTTGGCAGATGGCGTTAATGCTGAGTGTTGTTAGCGAAAAGGGAATAAATATAGGGAGGTAAACGATGCAGAATAAAGCCCCTGATTTACTCATGCTCGTGATGCGAGTGACGATCTTACTTACGCTTGCTGTGATCGTGCTCGGTGCTTATACCCGTTTGTCTGATGCCGGCCTTGGTTGCCCCGATTGGCCTGGGTGTTATGGGAAAATCACCGTTCCTTCTGACGCACAAGCAGTGAATCAAGCAAACCTCCAATTTCCCGAACGTGCTCTCGAAGCAGATAAAGCTTGGATTGAGATGATACATCGCTACTTTGCGGGTTCATTAGGACTTCTTATCTTTGTTGTGGTGGCTTGGTGTATTAAGAAGAACATCACTGCTGCTGGACTGCCGTTATTGATCTCGGCAACCGTGATTTTTCAGGCTTTATTAGGCATGTGGACGGTGACACTCAAGCTGATGCCTGTCGTGGTTATGGCGCACTTGATGGGGGGCTTCACGTTGCTGTCACTGTTGTGTCTGCTCTACTGTCGTCTCTCTAATTTCCAAACCCGATTTGGCGAACCCTCTTACGCGCCTCAGATTAAGTTCTGGGCATCGTTGGGGTTAGTGGTTGTGGTGGGGCAGATATTGCTTGGCGGGTGGACCTCATCAAACTATGCCGCGTTGGTGTGCACCCAGCTACCAATTTGTGAGGGGAATTGGACAAGCTATCTAGACTTTAAGAACGCGTTCGATTTTGCACAGCACGGCCATGATAACTATGAGTTCGGTGTATTGGAGTATCCCGCAAGGCTCACAATACATGTCATGCACAGGTTTGGCGCTATTGTGGCAACGTTGACGGTGCTAATGGTCGTGTATCAGTTGTGGAAGTTTGGTCAAACAGCGCATCAAAAGCTGAGCGTGATTGTTGCCATAGTGTTGGTTACTCAAATCAGCCTTGGAATCAGCAACGTGTGGTTTCACCTGCCAATCTCAGTCGCGGTTTTGCATATTCTAGTTGCGGCGATACTGCTTATTAGCATGGTTGTGACCAACTTTGTTGTTTGGCAGCGAAAACCAAGTGAGAGCTTGGTAAAGAACAGTGTATTACAAGGAGGTAATCATGGTCAGTAGAGTTTCAACACAGCATGAAGTGGTGGTTCAAGTCCCAGCTTCAAGTAATGAAATGGCTGCAAAAAACAAAGCTGCTTGGAAGGTTTATTTAACACTGACCAAGCCTAAAGTGGTTGCTTTGATGTTGCTAACGGCATTAGTCGGAATGTGCTTAGCTGTGCCTAATGGACTGCCACTACAGCAAGCTTTATTCGGCATGATAGGGATAGGGTTAATGGCAGGGTCGGCTGCTGCGTTTAACCATTTGATCGACAAGAAGATCGACGGGCAAATGTCTCGAACCAACCGACGTCCGTTACCATCAGGGGAGCTCAGTAGCGTACGAGTGTTCAGTTTTGCCGCGGGCATTGGCTTGCTTGGCTTCGTCACCTTAGTGATGTTGGTAAACCCACTGACCGCTTGGCTAACCTTTGCGAGCTTATTGGGATATGCCGTTATCTATACCATGTACTTGAAGCGAGCGACGCCGCAGAACATCGTGATAGCCGGAATAGCTGGAGCAATGCCTCCGTTATTGGGCTGGACGGCTGTTACTAATGAGCTACATTCAAGCGCATGGTTGCTGGTGATGATCATCTTTATTTGGACGCCTCCACACTTTTGGGCGCTTGCGATTCATCGTCGTGACGAGTACGCCAAAGTGGATATCCCGATGTTGCCCGTGACTCATGGGATAGCTTACACCAAGACTTCAATTTTGCTGTATACACTGTTGTTAAGCGTCGTGTGTGTACTACCAGTATTAGTTGGCATGAGCAGCTGGATATATCTGAGCGCGTCATTGGTGCTCAACGGCGGGTTTGTTTATCACGCTTGGGTACTTAAATATCGTGATGAGCCCAACATGGCGATGAAGACATTCAAGTTCTCCATTTATCATTTGATGCTCTTGTTTGTAGCCTTGTTGGCAGATCACTATCTACTTTGATAACTGACGTTTCAGATGTTATTGAATAAGAAAACGGATGCGCTGGGCATCCGCTTTTGTTTGGCTGATTGCTAACACTCACCTATGGAAAGTAAGTATCTAGTGATCAATTAGTCCACTTTGTTCCAAGCATCTTGCCAGTGTGAACCTACACCTGGTTCGTACTGAGTTGCTGTTGGTGCCCATTGAACACAGTAGCCAGAGTATGGGAACTCTTTACACTGATAAACGCTACCATCGCTGCTTAGTACTGTTGTACCGGCTGTGTAAGACTCAATGCTTTCAGGGAATACGAAATCGTAATCGCCCGCTGGTGGAGGTGTTTGCTCATCCATCAGATGGAAATCAAGCGTGTTCTGATCCACTAAGTTACCTTGGTCATCTTTCGTCACGACCACAAGCATGTGGTGGCCAGCTTCAGATTTAGACAAAGTCAGTTGAACATCTTCCACTTGTCCGTCTGCTAATTCAGATTTTTGAGAGGCAAGCGCTTCACGATGATGGTTGTACACAGTCAATTCAGCTTGAATATCGCCTGTTGCTGCAAGAGTAAGATCAAGCTGTGTCGGCTGGTTTTCATCAATAATGTACTCAGACTCTAAGCCTGTTACTTCTAGCTCATGGTCTGGTTCTGGAGTATCAATTTTGTAACCGATCTCTACGCTGTTAAAGCCTGAACCTGCCTTTAAGTAAATAGGGTTCGAACCGTATACAGGAGCGAAATCGCCTTGGTCGTTCAGCTGACCTGCTTTGATTTGCGTTTGTTCTTTGTTGATCTTAGCCGCAAGCGCGTAAGACCAGTTATTTGCTTTGCCTTGATCGTTGCTCTCAATGACGAGCTCAGTGCTGTATGAAGCGTTCTCACCCGATTGATCGAAGACACGAGTGTAAACAGCATCACCAATGTTTAGATCTTGAGTTGGGTTGATTTGACCGCCTTGATCCCAATCAGGAATGATAGGGCCGTCGCCATCAAATTTCACATCGATAACGTTGTAGAAAGCCATCGCAGTATCACCCACGTCCCATACAGCAAGGATCACTTGATAACCTTCGCGCTCTGGAACATTACACAAGTGGCTTACTTGCATAGGTGGTTGTTGCCCATTGCCTTCAACAACACAAAATGGCGTTAAGTCAAAAGAGTTGCGCGCCAAAGGCTGGTTTGGGTTCCAGTCTGGTTGAGTAATGTAGTATTTCCAGTCGTTAGTCACGTGGTTGGCAGTGAACGTCCACTCAAAATATTGAGAGCCCGACTTGATAGGACGTTTAACCCAGCGATCTGCAGTTTGTTCGTCTAATGCTGCCGCTAAAGACGATTGCGCACTGGCTATTTTTCCATCTGCAGGGCCGACTTCAGGGAAGCCTTCTGGGCCTTCCACACTTTGTGGTTCGTATTGGATACCACCACAATCAGTGTTTTTCTGTTGTGTGTCACTCGCAGGGAACTTACATAGAGCGACACGGCTCTCAGCAACGCCATTATCGTATGCCGAAACATAACCGTGACCGAAGCTTGCACCGCTTACGCTAAGTAGCGACAGCGCGATGAGTGACTTTTTTGGGAGTTGTTTCATTATTTGTCCTTACTGTATTTGGCCGACAAAAAAGAGAACACCCCGGCATGCATATGCACTTAAATCCTATTAAGTGGCGACCCCGCTATCATAGACAGAATATTTGTCGACAGATCGGTGGCTTTGCGTCCTATTCTTTCAAATAGTTTGCCAGAAGTGCGTTTAAGCAAACGGAATGTAGCCAACCAGTTTTATAAATGCGAATCAATAGATTGAAATGTGGAATGCTAATCTCGAACTTTTAATTCTTGATACAAATTAACTTGCTATATGTTTCGTTAGTTAACGTATAAATTATTGATATAAATAAAGAAAGTATTTGATCTAATTGTTTTTGTGAATGCTTTTGGGTTTTTGTGTTCTGCTCTGTACAACAATTGCACTCATATCAAACCAAACCTTTGGTTTCCACTAACCGAGCCCTGACATGTCGTGTATGAAAAAACGGACAATTGATTGGTATGAATTATATAAAGGAGTCGGTATGGAATTCACAGAACAAGACAGAGATGCGTTGTATCAAACGTGGATGTCACAAAAATCGCGAATGCGAATTACGCAGATGGAGTTTTCAAAAAAGCTAGGAATGAACCAGCTTGATTTCTCACGAGTGTTAAGAGGGGAGACGCCATTGACTATGTCTTTCGTCAGTCATTTTTGCCGTTTACTTCATTTGGAACCAAGGAATGTATTCCCTTCACTAAAAGAAGGCAATGAATCTGGACCTAAAGTGGTTTATTTGAAAAGTAGAATGAGTGTTGATGGCGAGATTCAAAACGCTTATATCGAAGGAAATCAGGTGATTGTAGAGTATGCTCACACCGTGCAGCATAACTAATTTTAGAGCTAGCTCTGAGTTTTAACCCCTTTTTCTACAATCTTTCCACATAGGGTATGGCATACTTAGTTGGATTCTTCTATTTAATGTAAGTGCGCTATGAAACCTTTAAAACTTCTCTTGCTTGTTGCAACCAGCATTTTTTTGTTTGGTTGTGCAGGCGGTCCAATTAAAACCGCAACCAAATTCACTAGTTATGAAGATTTTAGCGCCGGTCCTGATGGAGGCGTCGATCTAGTATGGGCAAGGATAGGGTTACGTGATTCACAACGCCTGAAAGCCAAACTCGATGAGTATGACTCGGTGGTGATCGACCAAATTTTTGTACTGGCAGAGGAAGGTTCGCTCGATCAGGAGGAGATTCAAGAGCTGACTGATCACATGGTTACACGCTTGGAAGAGAAAATATCGCCGCATAAAACAATTGTCGATGAACCCACGGGTAAGACGCTTCGCTTGAGTATCGCCCTGAGTAACGTTGAAACTCCAAACCCTATCCTAGCCGTGACCAGTAGTGTACTGCCGTTTGGCCTTGCGATGTCAACCATATCTAAAGTGACAACTGGCGAACACACGAATGTTGGTAGTGCGAGTGTAGAGTTATTGGTCAGTGATGCTCAAGAGGGCACGCCATTGTTTGCTGCCATCGACCGTGAAGCGGGTAATAAAGACTTTTCAACCATGATTGACTCGTTAGATGATGCGAAAGACGCGATCAACTATTGGGTCGAGCGTTTAGGTGATACTCTACACAACATAGATGACGCATAGAAAGAGCGAATAATGCTAGAGAAAGAGAACCTGATTAAGTTGGCTCGAATGCAGATGCCATTTGGAAAGTACGCGGGTCGTACACTGATTGACTTGCCTGAAGAATATTTGCTGTGGTTTGATAAAAAGGGATTCCCGTCTGGTGAACTAGGCGATTTATTAAAACTGTGTCTTGCTCTGAAAATTGAAGGGCTTGATAGCGTTGTCAAGCCATTGAAAAGAATGTAATTAGTTAGAAGCTCGCGTTAATCACGTGAGCTTTTTTATTTTCAATTTCTGCATAATTTTACATGTATGGTGAAGCTTGAAGAATAACCGTTCTTAATCTGACATAAATTACGCAACCGATAGTGTGTAAATAATTTTATACATGGTGTTTTAAATATAAAACACAAAAAAAATTGCGTTTATTTTTAATTAGTGATTGAAACTAGAGTTTTTACTAGTTAAGTTACAGGGAACAAGAAGATTAGTGCTGATAGAAAGTTACGTGAGACAACGTACATTCAGCTCAAGGATAGAAAAAAGGAAGAAGTAAGCAATGTTCCAGACTGATGATGTAAGAATTAACAAAGTAAAAGAGTTATTACCCCCTGTTGCTGTTTTAGAAAAGTTTCCAGCGACAGAAGTTGCTTCTTCTACAACCTTTGAAAGCCGCAAAGCGATCCACAATATTCTAGAAGAGAGCGATGACCGCTTGCTTGTTATTGTAGGTCCATGTTCTATTCATGACACAGAAGCTGCTCTTGAGTACGGTAAGCGTTTGAAAGTGTTACGCGACGAACTTGGTGATAACCTTGAAATCGTAATGCGTGTTTACTTTGAAAAGCCACGTACAACTGTTGGTTGGAAAGGCCTAATCAACGACCCGTACATGAACGATACGTTCAAGCTAAATGATGGTCTTCGTCTTGGACGTAAGCTATTGCTTGACCTAACTGATATGGGAATGCCTACGGCAAGTGAATTCCTTGATATGATCACGCCTCAATATGTTGCTGACCTAATCAGCTGGGGTGCAATCGGCGCACGTACTACAGAATCTCAAGTTCACCGCGAACTGGCTTCTGGTCTATCTTGCCCAGTTGGGTTTAAGAATGGCACTGATGGCAACATCAAGATCGCAACAGATGCAATTCGCTCTGCTAGCGCTTCTCACCACTTTTTATCGGTAACTAAGTACGGTCACTCAGCTATCGTTGAAACGGCAGGTAACCCTGATTGTCATATCATTTTACGTGGCGGTAAAGAGCCAAACTACAGCGCAGAACACGTTGGTAAGATTAAAGAAGAGTTAGCAGCTTCAGGTCTTCCACAAAAAGTGATGATCGATTTCAGTCACGCAAACAGCTCTAAGCAGTTTAAGCGTCAAATGAATGTATCTGATGACGTAAGCGCACAAATTTCTGGTGGCGACAAAGCTATCTTTGGTGTGATGATTGAATCTCACCTTGTTGAAGGTCGCCAAGACTTGGTTGATGGCAAAGCTGCAACTTACGGTCAATCTGTTACTGATGCATGTATTGGTTGGGAAGACACTGAAACAGTACTTCGCCAACTGGCAGGCGCTGTTGAAGCTCGCCGCAACAAATAGACTAATTACAGTCAGCGACTAAGCGACTGAAAATTCAAAGCCCTTATTAGCAATTGCTAGTAAGGGCTTTTTTGTGGATCTTAGTTGAAAACTGGAAGTATCTGTATTCTTAAACGAGAAAAGACAGTAGCTCGTTGATTTTAAGGGATAGCAAAGCTCTATCTTGTCTGGTTTCTACATTAAGGCGTATTAATGGCTCGGTATTAGACTTTCTTAAGTTGAAGCGCCATGTGTCCATATTGATGCTGATCCCGTCTGTGTGATCGATCTCAACGGCATTATCTCGGTAGTGCGATAACACACAAGCCATGACCTGCTCTGGGTTTGAAACTCTTCGATTGATCTCCCCGGAAGAGGGGAATTTCTGCATACTGTTACTCGTCAATTGGTGAAACGATTGTTGAGTTTTCGACATCAGTTCGATAACCAATAGCCATGGAATCATGCCTGAATCGCAGTATCCAAAATCACGAAAATAATGATGTGCGCTCATTTCGCCACCATAGACGGCATTCGTTTCACGCATCTTCTCTTTGATAAGTGCGTGTCCCGCTTTAATTCCAATCGCTTTTCCACCATGCGTGTTGGCGACTTCAATCGTGTTCCATATCATGCGCATATCGTGCAATACAGTCGCGTTAGGCTGTTTGACCAAGAATGCCTCTGCTAGCAAGCCAACAATGTAATAACCCTCGATGTAATTGCCTTTTTCATCAAAGAAAAAGCAGCGGTCGAAGTCTCCATCCCAAGCAATTCCAAGGTCGGCAGAGTGTTTTAAAACGGCATCTCGAGTGGCTGCTTGGTTCTCTCTAATCAAAGGATTTGGAATACCATTGGGGAAGTTTCCATCGGGCGTGTGATGAACCTTGACGAAAGTTATAGGGACACTGAATTCATTAAATTTATTCTCTAAAGCATCAATGACATGTCCTGCAACGCCGTTTCCTGCGTTAACCACAATCTTCATCGGTGACAGCTTTGATGGGGTTATATACGAGAGTAGGTGCTCTACGTACGGAGCAAGAATACTGGCCGTTCTACAAGAATAAGAGGGTTGTACATGGTTGATAGGTAAACCGCTATTCAGCTCTTGATCCAGAACCTCAATACGCTGTTTGATGTCATCTAAACCATTGTTTTTACTAATCGGACTCGCACCTGCACCGACTAATTTCATTCCGTTGTAATTGATTGGGTTATGGCTTGCCGTAATTTGAATTCCGCCAATCGCTTGTAGGTGGCGAGTTGCAAAGTAAATCTCTTCAGTACCGGTCATACCGAGATCTATTACGCTTATTCCAGATCCGTTCAAACCTTTGGTTATGGCTTCTTGTAGTGAAAGGGACGTTTCGCGGTTATCACGGCCAATCACTACCTGTGCCAAACCATCGAATGAGGTTTCAGCTGAAGCAAAAAGTACGTGTTCGCCAAATGCCTTTCCAAGCAGGTAGGCAAGGTGTTCATTGATTTGTCCACCAATGATGCCGCGGATATCGTTGTTCTTGAAGCAGCTAAGGTCTAATGTTGATTTCATTTGTTGCTGCTCTAGTTCGATTTATTGATTGGAGGTGAGTCAGGTTGTTCGTCTCGCACATCTCGGCCATAGCTATCTTGATATCGAATGATGTCGTCTTCACTTAAATGACTGCCTGTTTGTACTTCAATCATCTCGAGTGGGAGATCCCCGGGGTTCTCTAGGCTGTGAATATGGCCTAAAGGAATGTAAGTGGATTGATCTTCTTCAACCAGATAGGTTTTCTCATCATTGGTTACCTTTGCAGTCCCTGCTACGACAACCCAGTGTTCCGCTCTATGATGATGCATCTGTAGCGATAACTTATGACCGGGTTTTACCGTAATACGTTTTACTTTGTCGCGTTTACCTAGGTCGATTACATCGTATTTACCCCAAGGTCTAAACACCTCACGGTGATGAACATGTTCTGTGCGACCAGCTTGGTTCAGTTTAGTAACAATCGATTTTACACCTTGAACTTTATCTTTATTCGCAACCAATATAGCGTCTTTGGTTTCGACAATAATCAGGTTTTCGACACCCACAGTTGCAACCAGTTTATTTTCAGCATGGATGTAGTTGTGCTGAGAATCGACAGTCAACACATCGCCTTCAATGACGTTGTTGTGCTCGTCCTTATCACTCACATCCCAGATTGCAGACCATGAACCAATATCATTCCAACCGACATCCATAGGAATTACTGTAGCGTGTGAAGTTTTTTCCATCACGGCATAGTCGATAGAGTCGCTAGGGCTGCTTTTGAATGCTTCGGCGTCAATACGGATAAAGTCGAGGTCGGTGTTTTGCTTTGCGAGAGCGAGTTTACAGGCCTCTAAGATCTCTGGGCTATATTCAGCAAGTTCTTCAAGGTAGCGCGATGCTCTAAACATGAACATACCGCTGTTCCATAAGTATTGTCCCGAATCAATGTACCGCTCTGCAGTTGCTAGGTCGGGCTTTTCAACGAAACGCTCAATCGCATAAGCATTTTGAGAGAGCGACTCTCCTTGCTTGATATAACCATAACCCGTTTCGGGTGCGTTCGGAGTAATACCAAATGTGACGAGCTTGCCTTGTTTCGCGTATTCGATACCTCTCGCTACCGTTTGCTGAAAGTCGGTCGTTTGGGCGATGTGATGATCGGCTGCCAGTACCAATAGTATTGGATCTGACTCGTTCTGTTGGTTGTTGTTCGAGTGACTTAAGGCCTGTAAAGCTGCGAGTGCGATGGCGGGCGCTGTGTTTCGACCGATAGGCTCTAGCAGAATACCACTGTGTTGTATGTTAGCCGATCGAGCTTGCTCCGCAGCAATAAAGCGGTGTTCTTCGTTACAGATAATGAAGGGAGCGGCACACTCGGTATCACTTAAGTGAGCTTCAAGGCCTTGCAAACGCAAAAGGGTTTGCTGAAGCATAGATTGCTCACCTGCGATGTTGAGGAATTGCTTAGGGTAAAGCTCGCGAGATAGTGGCCAGAGGCGGCTACCAGAGCCGCCAGCTAGAATGACAGGTAAAATCATATCGTGGTAATTGAGTGCTTTAAAATACTGGCGCCATGTTACCACGCTTCACCGTTATTATTGATCGATAAGAAATTTACTTATCGATGACCCTCTTGATTGGAAGTGACCATGCCCTGAGCTTCGCTAAAACCTTGCGGGTCGATTTTGAGTGTTTGTGTTGGGAAGGCGATATCCGCATTGTGCTTGTGAATAATGGCTAGCACCTGCAGCAACACATCTTGCTTAACTTCATGGTATCTCACCCAGTTGACGGTTTTGGTAAAGGTGTAGATAAAGAAGTTCAGCGTTGATGGGCCAAACTTATCGAAGTTCACGATGAGCGTTTGCTTAGCATCGATATCTGGGTGCGTTTCAAGCATGGCTTTTACGTCATCCACAATAAGAGCGAGCTTATTCGCGTCTTGATAACGAAGCCCGAAGGTTTCATTGATTCGGCGGTTCAGCATTCTTGATGGGTTCTCTACCACAATGTTACTGAATACCGAGTTTGGCACGTATAATGGACGTTTATCGAAGGTGCGAATAATCGTCATACGCCAGCCAATACGTTCGACGGTACCTTCAATTTGACGGTCGGGAGAGCGTATCCAATCTCCGACTTTAAAAGGACGATCGAAGTAAATCATCATCCCGCCAAAGAAGTTCGATAGCAGGTCTTTTGCTGCCAAACCAACAATTAAACCACCGACACCACCAAAGGTGAGCAAGCCGGATAGGCTGAGCCCAAATGCCTGCATGATCGTTAGACCACCCATCACCATAAAGAACAGGCGAGCGACTTTTGCGATAGCTTGTACTGTGGTTTCGTCTCTGGTTTTTTGCTCTAAGACGTACGCTTCAGTGTTGGTGATCATTCGTAAGGTGAACCAAACGAAGGTACATATGATCAATATGTGTTTTAGAGTTTTTAACCAATTGATTTCGTTGCCAAACTGGTCTTGGAGGATCAGCCCGATAGAGACCGTAGCTGGCCAACACCAAAGTAACGTACTGACTGGGGTTTTGAGTGCTTCTAGTAGCAGGTCATCCCAGTGGAAAGGGGTTTTCTGAACCAGAATTTCTAAGCGATTGTGGATAATTCGCCAAGCTACCCAAGCAAGAAAACTTGCAATAGTGATGAACAGGACACTGTTCGCCCAATCACTATGACTCTGGTTAATGTAGGTTTGTACTTGGGTTAAGAATTCATTCATTGTGTGTGCTGCCGCAGAAATTATGAATTGGAAATTAGCAGAAACTCGAGTTGTTCTCTACCTTTATAAATCAAGCGATTATGACACTAGTATAACCTTATTATTGAAAAACTAACTTTTTTTGAGATAGAAACTAATGTAGGTTTGGCTATCCCGTGTAATTAAAATTTCTCAACAGGATTTCAAATGAGCGACAAACAATATGCAGTTATCGGTTTAGGGCGATTTGGTTTATCTGTTTGCAAAGAGTTGCAAAGTTCAGGTGCACAGGTACTTGCCGTCGATATTGATGAAGAGCGGGTGAAGGAAGCTGCGGCTTTTGTTTCGCAAGCGATTGTTGCGAACTGCACGAGCGAAGAGACAGTGAAAGAGTTAAGACTCGACGATTACGACATGGTGATGGTGTCGATTGGCTCTGATGTTAACTCAAGCATTCTAACGACTTTGGTGGTGAAAGAATCTGGAGCAAAAGCAGTCTGGGTGAAGGCGAATGATAAGTTCCACGGCAAGATCCTCTCCAAGATTGGTGCTGACCACATCATTATGCCCGAGCGAGATATGGGTATTCGCGTTGCACGTAAAATGTTAGATAGACGCGTTCTTGAGTTTATCGACCTTGGCAGCGGCTTAGCGATGACGGAGATTGTTATCGGTGCCAAATTGCTGGGCAAGAAACTTGGCGACCTTAAGCTGTGTAAAGAAAATGGTGTAGAGGTACTTGGCTTCAAGCGAGGACCGAACCTCACTAAAGCACCAGAACTGGATGTGAGTTTAGAAATTGGGGATGTGGTGATTATCGCTGGGCCGAAAGAGACTTTATCTAGAAAGCTACGCAATTGGTAATTGGCAATAAGGTAACAGTATGAATTCGTTAAAACGAAAAGGTACTTTCTACACGCTTAAGAGTGATAAAAAGCCACGTAAAGGCTCTGAACCTAAGATTATCCTTACGAGCTTCTTAGGTGTACTTATCCCCTCTGCAATATTGTTGACGCTGCCGGTATTCTCTGTGACAGGCCTAAGCTTTACGGATGCATTGTTTACAGCAACCTCGGCGATCAGTGTGACAGGCTTAGGTGTTGTCGATACCGGTGAGCATTTCACTTTGGCGGGCAAAATCTTACTGATGTTCTTGATGCAAGTCGGTGGGTTAGGGCAAATGACCCTGTCTGCAGTGTTACTTTACATGTTCGGAGTTAGGCTAAGCCTCAAACAACAAGCACTGGCGAAAGAAGCGCTTGGCCAAGATCGTAAGATTAACCTTCGTAAATTAGTTAAGAAAATCATCATCTTTGCATTAGTGGCTGAATTTATCGGTTTTGTATTGCTTTGTTTCCGTTGGGTGCCTGAGATGGGATGGGCAACAGGCAGCTTTTATGCGCTATTTCACGCGATATCCGCATTCAATAACGCAGGTTTTGCGCTGTTTTCAGACAGTATGATGAGTTTTGTTGATGATCCATTGGTGATCTTTACCTTAGCTGGCTTGTTTATTTTCGGTGGGCTAGGCTTCACAGTCGTTGGGGACCTATCGAGTAACTGGCGTAAAGGCTTTCAACATCTACATCTACATTTACATACCAAGATTATGCTAACTGCAACACCAACTCTATTGTTGGTCGGCACGGTGATGTTTTGGCTGTTGGAGAGGAATAACTCTGCAACTATGGAAGGTTTATCGACTCAAGGGCAGTGGTTAGCGGCATTCTTCCAATCGGCGAGTGCTCGTACTGCTGGATTTAATAGTGTTGATTTGTCGCAGTATACGCAACCGGCATTATTGGTGATGATAGTACTGATGCTGATTGGTGCTGGTTCGACTTCTACTGGTGGTGGTATTAAGGTATCGACCTTTGCGGTTGCATTTGTCGCGACTTGGACGTTCTTACGTCAAAAGAAGCATGTAGTGATGTTTAAACGCACGGTTACTTGGCAAGCGGTAACAAAGTCATTGGCCATTATTGTGGTCAGTGGGGCGTTATTAACCACTGCTATGTTTTTGTTAATGCTTACTGAAAAAGCCGCGTTTGACCGAGTTATGTTTGAGGTGATTTCAGCCTTTGCTACGGTTGGCTTAACAGCAGGCTTAACCGCAAACCTGACTGAGACAGGGAAATACATCATGATTGTTGTGATGGTCATCGGACGTATTGGTCCCTTGACCTTGGCTTATATGTTAGCTCGCCCAGAACCTTCCTTGTTGAAATACCCAGAAGACACGGTGTTAACGGGTTAATAAGATTAACAGGTTAATAAATAAAGCTCTGCAAATGATAGAAAGCCAGCGATATGCTGGCTTTATTGTTATAGGCTTATCGTTAATTGCTGAATGTTTATCCCTCAAACATCTCAACGTATTCCTCATAACCTTCTTCTGCTAATTTATCCGCAGGGATAAAGCGCATCGCAGCTGAGTTCATGCAGTAACGCAAACCTGTCGGTTTAGGGCCATCTTTAAATACATGACCTAGATGAGAATCACCAAACTTACTGCGAACCTCTGTTCTTGGGTAAAGCAGTTTGTAGTCAGTAGTTGTTACCACATAAGCCTCGCTGATTGGCTGTGTAAAGCTCGGCCAACCTGTACCTGATTTGTATTTGTCTTTTGAAGAGAACAGTGGCTCACCAGTTACGATATCAACGTAAATACCTTCTTGTTTGTTATCCCAGTATTGGTTGTCAAACGGGCGCTCTGTTGCATCGTCTTGTGTTACATCGTACTGAAGTGAGGTTAGCTTCGCTTTAATCTCAGCATCAGACGGTTTAACGTAGGTCTTAGCGTTGGCTGTCGCATTTTTGCTGTCGATGATCTGGCGGAGTGTTTGCGTGTTCTCTTTTCTATCGTCACCGAAGATTTTATCTAGGTACTGATCGCGACCAGAAGCATAGCGGTAGTAGTTGTAACGAACTTTACTCTTCTTGTAATAGTCTTGGTGATAGTCTTCCGCTGGCCAGAATTTTTTAAATTCAATCAGTTCTGTTTTTAGTGGTTCACCAAAGATATTAGCTTTGTCGATCTCCATCATGAAGTTCTGAGCAACATCTTTTTGTACTTGGTTATGATAGAAAATAGCCGGTCGATAATGACGGCCTCTGTCTACAAAAGAGCCTTTGTCATCGGTTGGGTCGATGTGTCTGAAGAATTGGTCAAGAACTTGTTCATAGCTAACAACATCAGGGTTGTAAGTCACGTTGATCACTTCGATGTGACCAGACTTGCCTGAGGATACTTGTTTGTAGGTTGGGTTTTCTAGTTCACCACCAGAGTACCCAGAGATAACGTCGGTGACGCCTGTCAGCTTTTCTAGGTCGGATTCTGTACACCAAAAACAACCACCAGCCAGTGTCGCGATTTCACTTTTACCTGAATTAGCTGTTTTATCCATTGTATTGGCAGTGCCAGTCTGGCTTACAAACAGCGAAATCAGTGGTAGCGCAACCACGAGTGATACCAATATTTTAGATAATTTATTCATAGATACCTCATCTTGACGTTCTTCTCATTCGATTTTGAATGTACGAATAGAGACAGGTTTTAGATGGAAAAAATTGCATCATTCACGAAAAAATATGTTATTGAGAAAATCTTGCTCATAAATGCCGCCAGTAGTAGGGTGTAGGCATTGATATAAAATACTAGCTAATGATGACGTTTTCGTACATCTAAGGAACAGCATGCAAGCAGAAGTTAAATGGGTCGAAGGCTTTAAATTCCTAGGTCAATCTCAATCAGGTCACTCTGTCGTGATGGATGGAAGTGGTGGTGCTACTGCGCCAAGCCCGATGGAAATGGTGTTAATGGCGGCTGGTGGGTGTAGCTCTGTTGATGTGGTTGATGGTTTGAAATCTGCAGGCCAGAACATTACAGGCTGTAATGCAAAACTTGAAACAACACGTCGTGAAACCGCACCAAAAATCTTTACCGTTATTAATATTCATTTTGAAGTATCGGGTGACAACCTTGATCCTGAGCTTGTTGCTAAAGTTTGTGCGGATTCATTAGAGAAATACTGTTCAGTATGTCTGATGCTAGGTGCTGGCGTAGAAATGACTCACAGCTGGGAAATCGTCTAGTCTTCTGATTGTACCTCTGGTGTTAGGTTGACTTTTGCAGCTTAAGGTTTGGGACAAAGACAGATAAAGAAAAGGGCGGAGCACTTGAAAGTGTTCCGCCCTTGTTACTTTAGCTAAGATAGAGTGCTGTTATTCAGCCGTTTCTACGATAACTTCTTCAACTTTCACTTCTTGCTGGTATTCAAAAGCAGGGATCGTTGTGTCAACACGACGGTTTTGAGCACGACCTTCAGCTGTATCATTCGATGCAACTGGGTTTTCTTCGCCTTCACCTGTTGCAGTGATGCGGTCTGCTTCAATACCTTGCTCTTCGATGTATGCAGCTACAGCAGCAGCACGTTTCTTAGAGATCATCATGTTGTACTCTGCCGCACCTGTCGAGTCCGTATGGCCAACAACTTCAATTGTTGATTGAGGGTGCTCTTTTAGTACTTCGACTAATGGCATCAATGCAATTTTTCCGTCGGTAGACAATTCCGTACTATTCGTTGCAAACATCTCTTGAGAATGACTCTCTGTTTGGGCTTGAGTAACAATTACTGTCGTTTTCTCTTCAATAACAGCAGGCTCTGTGATTTGCTCAGATGGTGCTTGAGTCACTGCTACTGCCGAAGCTGCAGCAGCCGCTGCTGATGCGGTTGTATTACCAGTACCGAAGTTGTAACTAACACCGACCGACAACAGGTTCGAGTTGAGATCTTGAACGTAGTTGTCGTCGAAATCATCAAAGTATTGGTATTCAACACGCAGTGCCCAGTCAGAAGATAGTTGCTTTTCAACACCGATACCGGCTGTAAGAACAACGTCATCTTCGCCGCCGTGTGAAATGTATGCAGGACCTGCTTTGAAGAATACGTCAAATTCTTGCTGTACTGGTAAGCGGTACATTGGCGTTAGTGAGATTGCGATTAGTGGATCGCTGAACGCAGCTGTTGTACCGTTTTTTGTAAAACTTGTCTTGTAGTCACCAAGGAAGTCTGAGCTTAGCTCAATGCCAAACTTCTCATTAAAATTGTAGCCAGAGTAGATACCGGCGCCGATTGCATCATCATCACATTTGGCACCAGCTACACATGCGCTGTCTAACCAGCCCATGCCAACTTTTGCACCAACGTAAGTGGTTGCAGCAATTGAAGGAGCGGCAGCTAAGCCTGAAGCGGCAACGACAGCACACATGATTTTTGACAGTCTTTTCATAATCTTATCCTTGGATTAACTATTGTTGTTATCTGAACTTGCCAGTAAAACGATCACTTATTAGT
The DNA here is from genome assembly GCA_023206055.1 of Vibrio cyclitrophicus. Lineage (NCBI taxonomy): Bacteria > Pseudomonadati > Pseudomonadota > Gammaproteobacteria > Vibrionales > Vibrionaceae > Vibrio > Vibrio cyclitrophicus. Next base: position 84,688 of record CP065367.1, read on the forward strand.
TAATGACACTGCTTGTAATAAGTAAATCAAGGCGTTGATTCAGGTTGACCTATTTTTTACTCAGTACTTATATTGTTAGTCTGATTGCGTATCGCAGTCAATGAAATTGTTAAAAATTATATGTTTAAGGTGTTATTTACTGTGTTATTTGTCAACAATATGTTGTCTCAAATGTTGGAAACAAAGAAACCTCGTATTATTTCTAGGTAATACGAGGTTTCTTTTTATGTGTATCGAATGTTTGGTTGGGTAACCTGAACAATTACCGTTATGGGCGTTCGCCAGCTAACAAACGTTTTTCAATATCTGCAATGACACCTGGTAGGTCTGCAATGGTATCGATTAGGTAGTGTGGGTTTGATTTGTTTAGCTTAACGCTTGCTTTTTCACGTGCAGCTGCAAGTGTTGTCTCGTCTGCATCTAAATATTCTTGATAAGTTAAGCCTGCTTCGTTCCCCGATAATACGAGTCCAACTGTCCACATGCCTGCATTGTGACCTTCATCGATCCCCGGTGCTGCATCGTCTACTTTTACACACGCAGCAACGCTGGTTACACCTAGGTCGATTACGTTTTTCAGTGCCATAAATGGAGCTGGGCGACCACCTTGAGGTAAGTCATCGGTCGCTACTACGTTATCTGGTCGGTAACCGTAATCTGCAGCCGCAGGAATTAAAACATTCATCACCTCACGTGGGTAACCTGAACAAGAGCCGATCTTCACGTTCTTCTCTTTTAGGTTATTGACCACTTCTATCGCATTCAAAATAGGTGCTGCGTGATCGGCTACTTTCGCTTTTTGAAGAGGCATGAATGCCGCGTATATCGCGTCAACGTCTTCACTTGTCATCGAGCGTCCGAACTGAGCCTTCCAACGAACGTCAACAGCAGGAATTCGACCTACTGCTTGAATGTGATCCCACTTACCGATACCCATAGGTTCACGAGCTTCAGCTAAGTCGATATCAAAGTCGAAACCTTGTCTGAATGCTTCAACGAAAATACTGGTTGGAGCAAATGATCCAAAATCAACGATAGTACCAGCCCAGTCAAAGATAACCGCTTGGATAGGTGATGTTGTGTTCATAGTCGTGTCCTATTTCTGTTCTCTCCCAGCTAAGGTTGTTCTGGGAGATGAGTGATTGTTTTAAGTTATTGGTTAGATGATGGTTTAAAGGTATTCAAAGTCTTTGCAGACTTTTGCGATCGCTTTTTCGAATACAGACAGAGCGACTTCTAGTTCGCTGCGGCTGATGACCAATGGTGGGCTCAATTGAATCACGTTACCTTGTGATACCTTGAAACTCAGACCATCGTTTAGACATTGGTAAAGTACTGCTTCCGCTTCATCGAAAGCTCGGGTTTTGGTGATATGATCTGTGACCAATTCCACCCCCCAGAGCAGGCCGATGCCGCGAACGTCACCAATGACTGGGTACTTCTCTTTCATTTGAAGCAGCTGTTCACGCACGAATGCGCTGTCCGCTTGTACTTTTTCAAGTAGGTTTTCTTGTTCAATTACTTCCATGGTTGCGAGTGCTGCCGCGCAACCAATAGGGCTTTTCTCATGGGTGTAGTGACCAAGTGAGACTTGCGCTGCCGTGTTGTATTTATCTTTGGTGACCATGGCTGCAATTGGAACCAAGCCGCCGCCAAAACCTTTACCAATACATAGGATGTCAGGTTCGATATCAAACGCTTGGTGTGTGAACCATTCACCGCTACGACCCATGCCATTTGGGATGTCATCAATGATCAACATGACGTTGTGTTTGTCACAGATCTCACGGATGCGTTTCCAATAAGCCTTACTTGGCACTTGAACATCGGTGTTACGAACAGCTTCTGCGATGAAGGCTCCAATACCGCCTTCTTTTTCAATCACATACTCAAGGTAATCGGCGTAGTGCACATCACATGCGGTCTCGTTCGCATCGCCTGAGTTTTGCCCGCGAAGCGAAAAAGCACCACGATAGGAAGCCGCTGGTGGAATACGTTCTACGCCAGCCATTAACGGCCCCATACCTTCACGGAAACAGGCTTCACCACCCACTGAAATTGCATCGAGTGACGCGCCATGGAAGGAATCCCACAATGAAACGACTTTGAAGTTGTTGGTGACATGTCTAGCCAGTTTGAGTGCCATGCCGATAACAGAAGTACCACCTGGCGCAAACAAAACACGGTTTAAGTCGCCACCACAGATCTGCGTGAGCTTTTCAGCGCACTGAACGGCAGTTTCATTGGTAAAGCGACGCGGTGAAAACGGCAATGACGCCATTTGTTGAGTCACTTTATTAATGATGTGTGGGTGGCCATAGCCCAGCTGATGAACATTGTTACCATGAAAGTCCATGTACTTCTTGCCCGTCGCATCTTGAATATAGATGCCCTCAGCGGCTTCAAGTGTGTCTAGACAAGGCGTTGACATCGCCTGATGAAGAAATACGTCAGAGTCACGTTTTAACATCGCTTGAGTTGCATCATCGTTTAGCGATTCGTTCCATTTCTCACGTGCTGGTGTGGTGTTCACATCGCCTTCGCTTCTAAAGTGTGTCGCCTTTAGAACTGGCTCTTGATTGGTCATCGTCATTATTTGATGTCCCAGTACATAGCGTTTTTCACTGCGCCAATGAGGACTTCAATGTCAGAAGGGTAAACCTCACCGATGTTACCGATGCGGAAACAGTCTGCGTTTGAAACCTTGCCCGGATAAATCACAAACCCTTGTTCTTTCAAACGGTCATAGAATTCCTTGAATTGGTAATCGCTATGAGTGGGAGAATAGAAAGAGGTGATGATCGGTGAATGAAGGTCATCATTTAACAGAGGTTCAAAGCCAAGAGAGCGCATACCTGTAACCAATGTGGTCTGGTTGGTTTGGTAGCGGTTATGACGAGCTTCAATGCCGCCTTCTTGTTCCAATTCAAGTAGAGCTTGGTAGAAAGCGCGCACTGTATGAGTCGGAGAGGTGAAGCGCCATTTACCGTGGTTGCTTTCCATACAGTGCCATTGGTCAAACAGATCAAGGCTTAATGAGCGAGCTTGGCCTTTGCACTTCTCCAGTTCTGATTGCTTTGCAATAACAAAGCCGAACCCGGGTACACCTTGAATACACTTATTTGCTGAGCTGATCATGTAATCGATACCCAAGTCAGCAATATCCATAGGAATACCGCCAAAGCTCGACATCGCGTCAAGAATGACTGTTTTGTTGTGTTGTTTTGCCAATTTGGCAATCTCTTCAATTGGATTAAGCATGCCAGTCGTGGTTTCACAGTGCACAATCGCAACGTGAGTAATGTCTGAATCCATGGCCAATACCGTTTCCATTTCGTTCAAGTCAGGCTGTGATGTTTCACCTGGGGAAACGACATGGCACGGAATGTTTAAATATTCTGCGATTTGAGCAATGCGAGCACCATACGCACCGTTATCGACAACAAGAAGCTTACCGCTGTTAGAGATAACGCTACCGATTGTTGCTTCAACTGAAGCAGTGCCGCTGCCTTGCATTAATACACTTGTATATCCCGCCTGCTTAGTCGCCAAAGTCACAAGCTTGCTACGAATCACTTCAACAACGTCTTTGTTGTATTCATCATCCCAAGTACACCAGTCTTTTAGCATCGCTTGGCGAACGGTTTCAGAAGTAGATAGAGGACCCGGTGTCAGTAGTAGGTATTCGTTTCTCATGTTCAATTCTCGTGATTTGTATTTTGGACTATACCAGTATTTTTAGTTACTTTAACAACCAATTTAAGTAGTCGTAAATAGCCCAAACGTTATTTTAACAAAAGCTTAATATTCAAATTTGTCACTTGTGTTGAGAAATTTTCCGATCTTTAAATTGCCATTTTTTGTTCATTTAACCGTCATAAAAGTCGATTAGGTTAATACTCGCAATCTGGTACATACCAATGCAAAGGCGTGTACTAACAACCTAAATGAATTTATGGATATAGGCGCCTCTTAATGAGGCTTCTAATTTAAGAAACGTTAAACCTTGGTTGCTTCCAAAACTAGGCAGCTTTAAACCTCGATAACTTTTAATTTTGGCAACTTCTCACTTTAGAGTTGAGCCTGACTGGAGAAAATGATGAAAAACCGTTTTATGAAAGGATCACTTGCAGCGTTAGTAACTCTACTCGCTGGTAATGCTTATGCAGCACAGGAAGTGACGGTTTACACTGCTTTTGAAACTGACATTTTAGCGAAATACAAAAACGCATTTGAAAGTGAAAACCCAGACATCAACATCAAATGGGTTCGTGATTCAACAGGGATCATGACGGCAAAATTATTGGCTGAGAAAAACAACCCTCGTGCAGAGGTCGTTTGGGGACTTGCAGGTTCTTCAATGGCTCTGCTTAAAGAAGAAGGCATTCTGAAACCGTACACACCTCAAGGTGTAGAAGCATTACGCGCTAACCTTAACGACCCACAGTCCACTCAAGCTTGGTATGGTAATGACGCATTCTTCAATGCAGTTTGCTTTAACGAAATAGTTGCTAAGCAATTGAACCTACCGGCACCTAAGTCTTGGGATGACCTAACTAAGCCTATCTACAAAGGCCACATTGCTATGCCAAACCCAGCCTCTTCTGGTACGGGTTACATGCAGGTTTCGGCTTGGCTACAAAACATGGGTGAAGACCAAGGTTGGAACTACATGCAGAAACTCGATCAAAACATCGCTCACTACACGCACTCTGGATCTAAGCCATGTGTTCAAGCGGGCATGGGTGAAGTTGCTATCGGTATTTCTATGGCGAGCCGTGGCGCTAAGCTGAAAACTCAAGGCGCTCCACTTTCAGTGATTACGCCTGAAGGTATCGGCTGGGAATCTGAAGCGGTAGGTCTTGTTAAGGCTTCTGATGCGGCGCAGCGCGTTGTTGATTGGTCTATCTCTAAAGCCGCAAACGAGCTTTACATCGAAATGTACCCAGTTGTTGGTCACCAAGATGTGACAGCAACAATTGAAAACTTCCCTAACGTCGAAAAGAACATGGCAAAAATGGACTTTGCACGCATGGGCAGCGAGCGTGCAGACGTATTGAAAACATGGTCTGAGAAGTTTGACGCTAAATCAGAGCCTAAATCTTAATCTGATGACCTATTCAGTTAATTAACTATTGAGTTCATTAGAAGTTAGAAATCAGTAAAGGGAGGCTTCGGTCTTCCTTTTTTAGTTTTACGCCTTTAGATTTTAAGTAAGGTACAACAAATGACAAAGCACTACTCATATTGGTTCAAGCAAGCGTTGGAACAAGAGTTTGGCAACATCAATGCGGGGTTAGATTCGGCTAAGCCACTTCAAAAAGACGTCAACTGTGATATCGCTATTGTTGGCGGTGGCTATACGGGTTTATGGACGGCGATTTTAATCAAACAACAGCAACCCGAAAAACATGTTGTGGTGATTGAAAAAGGCCTATGTGGTAGCGGTGCTTCTGGAGCGAACGGCGGTTGCATGCTGACGTGGTCAACTAAGTATCCGACGCTGAAAAAGCTCTACGGAAAAGAACAAGCGAAATGGTTGGTTAAGGAATCGGAAAAGGTCATTTACGAGATCGAAGCCTTCTGTAACGAACACAAGATTGACGCGCATCTATATCGCAGCGGAACTTACTACACGGCGACCAATGAAGCTCAAAAGGGGGGAATGGAACCTGTTGTTAATGAGCTGGTTAAGCAGGGGATCAATAGCTGGAAGAAGTGCGATAATTCTTTGGCTGATAAAGCGGGATCTGATCGCCACATTGAGGGTTACTACTCAGAAGCTGCGGGCAGTATTCAACCAGCGTTATTGGCTAGAGGTTTACGCCGAGTCGCGCTCGAACTGGGTGTCGAAATTCACGAAAACACAGAGATGACATCACTCGATTATGGCTCCCCAGCTCGAATTCAAACCAAAGGCGGTTCCGTATTTGCGGATAAAGTGATTTTGGCACTCAATGCGTGGATGCTCGATCACTTTAAAGAGTTCAAACGCAGCATAGTGGTTGTCTCTTCCGATATGGTGGTGACTAAGCCTATCCCTGAAAAGCTCAAGCAGTTTGGCCCAGAGAAAGGAGCCGCAGTGGTGGACTCACGTATCTTTGTTCACTACTACCGAGATACCCAAGACGGGCGACTCATGTTGGGTAAAGGTGGCAATAAGTTCTCGTTTGCAAATCAAGTAGAAAGCATGTTTAACCAAACGACCAACTACCTGCCGATTCTCAATCAATCATTCCAAAAGCTGTTCCCTAAACTGGAGCAAAGTGAATTCGATTACAACTGGTCAGGCGGCTCAGATCGTTCGGTCACCGGGTTGCCATTTTTCGGTAATCTAAAAGGCCAAAGTAATATCTATTATGGGCTTGGTTACTCTGGCAATGGTGTTGCTCAAACCCGTATAGGCGGGAAGATTTTGTCAGCAATGGTACTCGGAACCGATAATGCTTGGACGTGTTGTGGGTTAACCAAAGGACCGCTTGGGCATTTCCCACCTGAGCCATTCCGCTGGGTAGGTGCCATGATGGTGCGTGATGCGGTACGAAGAAAAGAGAACGCGGAAGATTCGGGTAGCACGCCATTGTGGCTAGATAAACAGTTATCCAAACTCGCAGGTGCGGCGGGCAAAGCCGACAAGGTTGAATCATAGATTAATCTAGCGTTTAAATTAGAAGTTTGCATTGAGGCTCTCAGTGGTTTATGGGCAAGTCACTGAGGGTTTTTAACGTTGAACGAACTGTTAATGCAGAACAAATAGCAATCTTTAATGCTTATTATATCTGCAATATAACTGTCATTTAGCTACTATAAATTTGTCACTCAACTGCAATATTCTCAGTTTAAATTTGGTATATACCATATAGAGAGTGCTGTAGTATGAGCAACCAAACTTATTTGAATATTGAAAACGTTGTAAAGCAATTTGGCCAATTTACAGCGTTAAAAGACATCTCCCTATCGATAGATAAAGGCGAGTTCGTCTGCTTCCTTGGCCCATCTGGTTGTGGAAAAACCACCTTATTACGTGCGATTGCTGGCCTAGATTTACCAACCTCAGGCTCTATTGAGCAGAACGGTAATGATACGACCTTTTTGCCACCAGAAAAGCGTGACTTTGGCATCGTGTTCCAGTCTTATGCTTTGTTTCCAAATCTCACCGTTGAAGAGAACATCGCGATTGGGTTGAAGAACCAAGGTATGTCGACCAAAGAAGCTCTGGAAGCGGTAGAGTCTTGGTTAGAAACCATTGGTTTACCAACATCTGGCCAGAAATACCCGAATCAATTGTCAGGTGGACAACAGCAACGTGTGGCGCTCGCTCGCGCATTGGCTCTTTCTCCAGGCTTGTTGTTACTGGATGAGCCGCTGTCTGCATTGGATGCGAAGGTAAGAACACACCTGCGTGATGAGATCTGCCAACTGCAACGCAAGTTGGGTATCACCACTATTATGGTGACGCACGACCAAGATGAAGCCTTAACGATGGCTGACCGCATTGTGGTGATGAATCATGGTGTTATCGAACAAGTAGGTGCTCCACAAGAGATTTACCAAAAACCAGTCAGCCGTTTTGTTGCTGAGTTTGTTGGCAGCATGAACTTCATTCAAGCTTCTGTCGCGGCTCAAGGCAAGATACGTATTGCTGAGTCAATGCTACCATTACCTCACTTAGATAATCTCACGCCAAATCTAGGTGATGTTTTCGATATTGCCGTTCGTCCAGAGCAAATCCAGTTTGTCGATCGTTTTAGTGAATCCTTGCCAGTGAGAATTGTATCAAGCGAATTCTTAGGGGCGTTTTATCGTGTTGAGTGTCAATTGCAACATGACTCAACGGCGAAAGAGATCATCGTTGATGTACCCGTTAAAGAGTTTAATCGATTGAAACTGCGTCGCAGTGATATTCGTTACGTGGCGTTTGATCAAGAAGGCCTTAGAGCTTACTCATCGAAAAGCTTGCAAGTGATGAAAGACAAGGCGGCGTAAACAATCATGGAATCGACTCAAATGATGCAATCTAAGCTGCTAGTTCAACGACGAGTACAGCCTTTTCTGGCTCGGTTAAGCAAAGACAACGTAATTCTATTTGGTCTGCTGGCCTTTTTGTCTGTGGTCATGACGTTGTTTATCCTGATGCCATTATGGGCGATGTTGAAAAAGAGTGTTCAGAACGCAGACGGTGAATTTGTAGGATTACAGAATTTCGCAACATATTTTGCTTCGCAGAGTCTGTGGCAGTCTGTAGGCAATACGTTTACGCTTGGGTTGCTAGTAACGGTTGTCGTGGGCGTCTTGGCGTTTGGTTATGCCTATGCGTTAACTCGTTCATGCATGCCTTTTAAGGGACTTTTCCAGGTGTTGGGATCAGCGCCGATTCTAGCTCCGTCGTTGTTACCTGCGATCAGTTTGATCTTCTTGTTTGGCAACCAAGGTATCGCTAAAGAAGTCTTGGGTGGCAACTCGGTTTATGGCTTGATTGGTATCTCACTGGGCTTGATATTCTGGACGTTTCCACACGCCTTGATGATTCTGACCACCTCATTGAGAACCTCTGACGCTCGCCTGTATGAGGCGGCACGTGCACTCAATACTTCATCGTTCAAAACCTTCTTTATGGTGACGTTACCCGCGGCAAAGTATGGTTTGATCAGCACTCTGATCGTTGTATTTACGCTGGTGGTTTGTGACTTTGGTGTGCCAAAGGTGATTGGTGGCAGTTATAACGTTCTATCGACTGACATCTTTAAGCAGGTGGTTGGTCAACAGAACTTCTCTATGGGAGCGGTAACCAGTATTTTGCTGCTATTGCCTGCGTTGCTTGCGTTTACCGTTGACCGCTGGGTTCAAAAGAAACAAAAGAGCTTGTTTGATACTCGTTCTGTTGCGTACCAACCTGAACCTAGCTCTCTACGTGATGGCTTATGTTTCCTTTATTGCACCATCATCTCTGCTGCCGTGGTTATCGTGCTGGGCATGGCGATATATGGATCTATGGTCACCTTCTGGCCTTGGAATAAAGCGCTGACGTTAAACAACTATAACTTCGCAGAAATGAGTACCTATGGTTGGGCGCCATTCTTCAACTCTTTAACGCTTGGCGCTTGGACTGCTATTATTGGTACTGTTCTGATTTTCCTAGGGGCATACTGCATTGAGAAAGGCCGCGCATTTGGCCCCATTCGTCAAGCAATGCAGATGCTCAGTGTGGTGCCGATGGCCGTTCCGGGTATGGTGTTAGGTTTGGGGTACATCTTCTACTTTAATGACTTGAGCAACCCACTCAACTTTTTGTATGGCACGATGGCGTTCTTGGTGATCAACACAGTGGTTCACTATTACACGGTGGGGCACATGACGGCATTAACCGCATTAAAACAGCTGCCTGAGGAGATTGAAGCAACGGCGGCCTCTGTTAACCTACCGCAATATAAGCTGTTCTTTAAGGTGACGGTGCCTGTTTGTCTGCCTGCGATTTTAGATATTGCGACATACCTGTTTATTAATGCACTTACCACAACATCTGCGGTAGTATTCTTGTATTCTACCGATACGATACCTGCGTCAGTTTCAGTACTGAATATGGACGATGCGGGACAAACCGGAGCAGCAGCGGCTATGGCGGTGATGATCATGATATCGGCAGCGAGCGCGAAGTTGATTCATATGCTAATCAACAAGCTATTCGAGAAACGCACCCAAGCTTGGCGTAAACGCTAGCGAACCATTTATATTGCAGTTGGCCAAGGAGTGGCTGACGACAAGAACAAGAACAAGAATGAAAGGAAATGAAGTGCAGTACGTAAAAATCAAAGATGTCATCGTAGAGCAGATAGAGTCGGGGATGTTAACGCCACGACAGAAGCTGCCAGCAGAACGTAAACTGGCTGAATCGTTCGATACCACACGTGTTACGTTGCGCGAAGCTTTGTCTTCACTTGAAGCGGAAGGGCGCATTTACCGAGAAGATCGACGTGGTTGGTTTATCTCACCGGATCCGCTTCGTTATGATCCAACACAAACGCTGAACTTCACCAATATGGCTTTGTCGCAGAGTCGTAAGCCGAAAACAGAATTAGTGGCAGCGAAAGGCATGTTAGCAACTAAGGAAGCAACTAAGCTTCTTGAGCTACAACCTTTTTCAGATGTTTATCGAGTAGACAGAGTTCGTTACCTTGAAGACAGACCTGTTGTGTACGTAACGAACTACATTCGACCAGAGTTGTTTCCTAATTTGCTCGATTATGACTTGTCTAAATCACTGACGGACATCTACCGTGAGCACTTTGGCGTGGTATATCAGAAGATCCGCTACCGAGTGAGCACAACGTCTTTGCTTGGCGAAACAGCACAAGCTTTGCGTGCGACTTCTGGCTCTCCTGCAATGGTTGTAGAACGTGTGAACTATAACCAAAACGGCGACTTGATTGACTGCGATATTGAGTATTGGCGTCATGACGCGATCAGTATTGAGTCGATAGCGCAGCTAGAACGTTAATCTCTCAGCGAGTTAGAAAGCTAACCTGCCAATTAGAACACTAGTCATACAGTTAGAACGCGCATCGTATTGGTTGGCTCCTGCAATTCTGTAGGGTGCTAAAATGAAACGCTCAAAGGTCTCTTATTCGAGGCCTTTTTTATCCCTTGTTTTCAGTGACTGTTCTTATCAGTTATCAATTTAGGAATGAAATGGAATTCTCTGCCATCATCATCGTGATTATTTCGGCTCTGCTGCATGCGGGTTGGAATGTTCTAGGTAAATCTAATCAAGGCTCGGGCTCGTCTTTCTTCTTAGCCTCTGGGGTTGCTGCCGCAGCGATATTGACGCCCTATTTGATTTGGTATGTTTACAGTGTTGGGTTATCAAATATCTCACTTCCATTTTGGCAATTGGTTTTCTTGAGTGGGATTTGCCAAATCGTTTATTTGATTGGGTTGGGTGCTGCCTATAAAGAAGCTGATATTGGTGTTATCTACCCAATGGCACGAGCACTGCCTGTGTTGATGGTTGGCTTAGGCACGGTGTTAATAGGGTATGAATTATCGCTCAATCAATGGCTTGGTTTTGCACTGATCACACTGGGTTGTCTGTTTGTCCCGCTTAAGCAGTTTTCTGAACTTCGGCTCAAGGCCTACTTGAACCTTGGCGTTCTTTGGGCGTTAATCGCCGCCATCGGTACCACGGGTTACTCCATTATTGATAAAGAGGCGCTTCTATTATTGGAACCCTTAAGCACACCTAGTATTACCAATAAACACACCGCGATTTTCTACTTGGGGATCCAGTTCTGGGCAATTGTGCTTCCACTGAGCCTGTGGCTGCTTGTGTCGAATCAAAGAATCGAATTTACCAACGCATGGATACTACGTAAGAAAGCTACAGTTGCAGGCATTATGATGGCATCGACTTATGGCTTAGTGTTGTTTGCGATGACCATCACGGAGAACGTCAGCTTGGTTGTTGCACTGAGGCAAGTAAGCATCATCTTTGGAGTACTGATGGGGATCTACTTTTTAAAGGAAAAGTGGCACGCGACTCGCGGTTTAGGCGTCTCTTTGATTATTGCTGGCTTAGTTATCTCATTGACTTAAAAGCTCGTCGGAGCGATTGGATATTTGTGCAGAGGCATCTATCTTAAGCTAAATCAAAAACGCCCTTAGCGATACAAACTTCGTTAAGGGCGTTTTCTATTTATCTAGTATGGAGGTCTATGTAGTAAAAGACTTAACCTGCTAAAGCTTGAGCATCTTGCTGTTTCAACACTTTGTGACCATCTTCAGTCACGCCACGTTTCCAGTAACTGCTGATGTAGATGTTCTCTTTGGCTACTTCCTTTTCGTTTCGGAAGTACTGTCTCAGTTCACGCATGCTTTCAAATTCACATGCTGTCCAAATCGAAACCTGACCGTCTAACCATTCTGAATTGCGAACCGTCTGTGGAAGTGTTTCTTCAGTTTCATCTTCAATTAACCAAGTGACCTTGATCCCTTGAGGTACTTCAAGTGTTTGCTTATCTGCTGCTGAATTGATCTGAATGACAGCGTGACCCGTTGCTCTTTCTGGAAGTGTTTTTACTTTTGCAGAAAGCGCAGGGAGTGACGTCATGTCTGCGACTAAGAAGAACCAGTCAGACTCTAGATTTAGCCCTTGAATCAAACCTGGACCAGCAACTGAAATGGTGTCACCCACTTCTGCGTTCATTGCCCAGCGTGCGGCAAAGCCACATTGTAAGTCTGTGGTGATGTGACGAACGAAATCTACCTCAATCCACTTTTCTACAGGGTTGTATTGTCGAATGGTGTAGGTGCGCATGGTTGGGCGTTCACCTTCGTTCAGTTGGCTTAAATTGGTTGTGCCTAATGGCGAGAATAAAAGCTTGATGTAGCCGCCAGCACATTCTGTTGGATACTTACTTAATCCCTCACCGCTAAGCGTTATACGCTGCATGTTTGGAGTAATGGTTGAGGTTTGAGTAACGGTTAATGTGATAGGGCTAGGCTTGCTCATATAGGGCTCTCTTAGATTTTGATTCCGACATCATAATCCTGAACCAGAAAACACTCAATACTAATAGTTATCATTTACTTTGATTTACACATGCACAACCAAACTAATGCGACAGATTCTATTAAGAAACAGAACCGACAAAAAAAGCCCTTTAGAAAACTAAAGGGCTTGATGTATTAGAGCGGGTTAACGTGAGCAGAATTAGCTGTTTGCTTGCTCTAGTTCAATCGTTTCTTCAGCGGCTCTCGCTGCTTCTAGCATCTTACGAATAATGAACGATGCAGCCATTGCGATACCCACCATTACTACGGCTAAAACGGTAAGCATTTGGAAGTAATCACCGTAAACTGTTTGTACGATTTCTTGCGTGATTTCTTGACCTTTCTCTAATGCAATAGACGTTGAGAATACCGCGCCAACAATACCTGAAAGAGCGATTGCAACAGAGAACAAGCTTACTGAGAAGTTCTCGATGTGCTTAGGTGCAACAGACAGGATGAAGGCTACAACCATTGAACCTACAATTACTTCACCAAATGCTAGGAAGAAGTGAATCGCTAGGAACACTTCTGGGCGAATCAGGACGTCATCACCAACTGTAGTCACTGCCATTGTCAGGATACCGAAAGCGATAGCCGTTAGAATAAATGAAAAACCTACTTTGGTTGCCGTAGAGAAGTTAATGTTTTTCTTTTCTAGGTTAGAGAAGATACCCGCGATGATAGGGCCAGCAACCATACACCATAGTGGGTTCATTGCCATTGAAGCTTCAGGTGCAACAGGGATGAAGCCAAATAGGTCACCACGCATTGTGTTGATCGCTACCATTGTCATCGATGTCATCATCTGACCGTAGTAAACGAAGAAACAGGTGGTTAGAAATGTGATGATTAAGATAGTGCCCATTTTCAGCATGTCTGACTTTTTCGATTTCATCATCAAAGAGACAAAGTAGATAATCGCTGCACCACCAATCGCGTATACGATGTTTTGGCCAATATCCATGTTAGAGAACATGAAGAATACTAAGCCAATCATCGCAGCAGAAAGAACAAGGAAGGCTACCCAGTTTTTCGTGCTTACTGGTTTTTGGTCGATTTCAGCACTTGCTTCAACAAGGCCTTTGCGAACAAAGATCATCATTAGAAGCGCGGCACCTGCTAGAGCCGCTGAAAGAAGGAAACCACCGTGGAAACCAACAACAAGCACTAGCATTGGGAATAAGTATTGACCTAGCAGAGCACCAATATTGTTTACTGAGTAGTTGATTGGGTAGCAGTTTTCAAAATCTTCTTGAGTTTTGAACGTGCGTTTGTAAAGGCTTGGGTAAGAAGGGGACATCAAACCACGTGCATAACTTGCTAAAGCGATACCACATAATGCCATCGGCACATTGGTTGCTGCTGCACCAAGTACCAGTAGAACGTAACCACTTGCGAACCCTAAGAAGGCAATGGTTAAAGAGCGGTAAGCGCCTAAAAACTTATCGGCGATAAAGCCACCTGCAATAGCAAATAGCGGTCCGATTGCAGAGAAAGCACCAACAACCATCATGGTGTCGGCTTCATTGTAGTTCAGATCTTCAAGGAAGAAACGAGTCAAGATCACCATGACGCCATAGAACGAAAGTCCGAACATCATTTGGCAGAACATCATTGATTTGTTTAATCTATTCCACATTATTTTATTCTCACGTTTGTATTGATATGTAGTGTAATTACCCGATTATAATATCATTAGTAGCAATACATAAACTGAAACATCTATCCCAAACAGAACTTTACTCGATATATCTTTTCTTATGAGTACATTCATATTTCTCATGAATGAAATTTGCAACGTTAGATTTTGCTAATGGATGCATGGCAGTATGAAATTTAGCCACCATCATTTGTGGCTAAGTAATGAACTAATAAAGGGAAAGTTAGAGGTAGTCATTCTGTAAGTTATTTTGAGTGAGTATCACTTTCAATTGGCTGCTGGGCTTTAGCCAATAAAAAAGCCAGCGTGGTGGCTGGCTTTGTTGAGATATTGAAAACTAAGTTTACAAGAATGCCATCTCTATAGAGGCTTTCTCCACCCGTGTTCTTGTCTGCTATTCACACGGTGGTGCCATGTGGATCACGGCTAGGCCGCCTAAAGACGTTTCGCGGTATTTCTTGTTCATGTCTTTACCTGTTTGGTACATGGTTGCGATAACCTTGTCTAACGAGATAAGACACTTGCTGGTGCGCTTCAACGCCATCCGTGATGCATTGATGGCTTTCATGGCACCCATAGCATTACGTTCAATACATGGTACTTGTACAAGGCCACCGATCGGATCGCACGTCATGCCCAGTGAGTGTTCCATCGCGATCTCAGCCGCAATACAAACTTGTTCGTTGCTACCACCACGTAGGGCAGTTAGGCCAGCAGCAGCCATTGATGAAGATACGCCAACCTCACCCTGACAACCTACCTCTGCGCCAGAAATCGAAGCGTTGGTTTTGTATAAGATGCCGATTGCGCCAGAGACTGCCAAGAAGTCTTTAAGCTGCTTAGTGTCTAGCTCTTTGATAAAGCGATGGTAGTACATTAATACCGCAGGAATAACGCCAGCAGCACCATTAGTCGGTGATGTCACGACCTGGCCGCCTGCTGCGTTTTCTTCACTTACGGCAAAGGCAAATAGGTTAATCCAATCCATGATCTCCATTGGATCGTTTTCAATCGAGGCATTCGCTTCAAGCTTTTTCAAAAGAGCAGGCGCTCGACGAGTGACTTCTAGGCCGCCATCAAGAATACCTTCCGTGTCAAAGCCACGCTGCATACACAGAGACATCACTTTCCAAATTTGGTCGGCTTTCTGGTCAATCACATCCATACCTTGGAAAGAAACTTCGTTGCGTAGAATTAAGCCGCCAAGGCTAAGTCCTTGTTGTTCTGATAGCTCGAGCAACTGATCAGCAGAAGAGAAAGGGAACTCAACTTGTGTTTCAGCTTCCTGTTTGCCGTTTTGTAGCTCATCAGCGGTTGCGATAAAGCCGCCACCAATCGAGTAGTAGGTTTCCATATCCAGAAGGCTACCGCTTGCGTCAAAGGCGGAGATAGTCATGCCATTTTCATGTAACGGAAGGTTAGTTTTGTGGAAGAGCAGGTCGCTTTCTACATCGAAATGAATTTCATGGTTACCGCTAACCAATAGAGATTTATCTTCAATCGCCTTGCGCATAGCTTGGTTAGCACTGGTAATTTTAATGGTGTCGGGGCGGTTACCTAGCAAACCTAACAAGGTCGCTCTGTCTGTATGGTGACCAATACCCGTCAATGATAACGAGCCGTATAAGTCGATTTGAATACGCTTCACTTGCTTAAGCTGAGCATCAATTTTTTGGGTAAAGTTAAACCCAGCGATCATTGGTCCATTTGTGTGGGAGCTGGATGGCCCAACCCCAATTTTGTAGATATCAAAAATAGACAGCATAGTAACTTCCTGTGAAGACGGTTCGATGAACGAACTCTGTGTAAAATTTGTATTTAGTTAGTTTCACTTCTTTGAGTGAACCTGTTTTTAGGGTGAAACAGTTATGTGATTGAGCGTATTCATTGATAGAAAGGGCTCTTTTATCGACCAGTGCTAACAAGCATAGAACGATGAAATACAAGAGCGTGCTATGTTTGCTGTAAAGTGACACGTCTATTCTTGTATTACCTAAGATGTCGCTATCAATAGTGAGCATTATTGCGAGCAACATATAAGAATTTCAAAATACTTTTGTTAACAAGTATTGTATACATAATTCACTCCATCTAATCCCCAAAACGAGACTTGAACATAAAATGAGCATTAATCACCTCCTTATTGTGCTGGGTAAGCGACTTAATGAGAATAAATTGACTGATGAAGGAATCAGTCGAGTTGATGCCTTGGTGAGGTATCTGGCGGAGCCTTTGGTAGAAGAGTCGAACCAGCAAACCGCCGTTGCGTTTTGTGGTGGAGTAACAAAAGGGCAAACACTGTCTGAAGCCGATGCGATGCATCAGTATTTTAGAATGCTTGAAAAGCAGCGTGAACATCCGTTTTCCTTAGGGGCGATTTTGCTCGAGCAGCACTCGACCAATACTGTCGAGAACATACAGAACTTGGCTTCAGAGATGATTAAAAGCGGGCTGTTTACTTGCGGGCAGAGTGTGCAGGTGACATTCGTGTCGAATGACTACCACTTACAACGTATATTCGAGATTCAATCGCTTATGGACGAGCAAGGTTTGCTTAAAGTTCTCATCGAGAAGTGTTCCGCTCTTGGGGTAGAGCTGCAAATAGATCGCAGGTTGGATGCTCATGTTGCGGTGCCATATCCTCACCAAAGCCCTCAAGGGCAATTGTTTTTGCTCATGGATGTACTGACCACTTATCGAGTTTATCTAGAAGGTGTCGTGGCAGGATCCTTTGAGCGAGGTCTAGAATCCGTAAGGCAAGAACCAGAAAGGTTATCTATTGAAGCGTTAGTGAAAGCGAGAGGTTGGATAGAATCATCTCCTCGTTTTGATATTGTGGATACACTCATTCCGGTATTGGAGCGTTGTATTCTTCAAACTCCAGTGGGTACAGACATAAAGAAAGTCAGGGAACATCTAGCGCTGTTAGACACAAACCTGACTTTATTGAATCGTTATTTAGATCCGGAATCGGATCACACACATCGCTGGTGGCGATAGATGCTTATTTCTTTCTCGTGATGCCAATAACGGTCTTTAAACTCGCAAAAGAAATCAGACAGTAAGCTAGAAGCTCTGTACCTTCTTCTGCGATGGTCTTAACATTACTTATATAATGTTCTCCCATTACGCCATGCCAAAAACTACCCATGCCAAATAACCGAGAGAAAACAAGTAAAAGCATAACACCAGTAACCAGCATGTTCATGTGTGGGGATGCAAGAATAAGCGCAAGCTGATCAATGGTTCGTTTACCATTTTTAATTGCATAGAAGATTGCGCTACCAGCAATAAGTAGGGCAGGGACAACCCAAGCGCCATGCACGATCATGTCAAACCAATAATCTAATTCTCGGATGAACATTACGGCGAAAAATGCGCTGATTAACATAGCGGCATGTTTTACCTCAGGACGTTTTTTAGCGAGGTAAGCAAATGCGCCAGAAGAGACGATTAAAAGAAATTGCTGTAGCATTTCAGTGACTGAATTTTCACCGATTCTTCCACTCAAGAAAACGAAATCAATGCGGATTGCAAGGTTGACTATAAAACCAATCGCTAAAACTACCAGTGCTGTTTGACAGCGTTTGTAGATTACCGCAGAGGTCGACTGAGATAGGTTGAACTCTGGTATCTCAAGTGACATTTGAGTTTGTTCTTTCGATTTAGTTTGTATTTTCATAATCAACGCTACTTGTAAATGTTTGTAACAAGCAGGCATTCTATCGGCCTAGATTAGGCTAATGTCAGAGTTATGTCAGAAATAAAACAGTGTTCAATTGGTGTGTGTGTACGGTAAACCGATGCCTTATGGCAGCGGTTTACGTAACATAATTGAATTTTTAGGGGGAGGGTTTTAAAGCTTTGAGATGGGAAGCTTGTAATAGAAGTGATTACTTTTCAGTTTCTTGCTCATGGTTATTACGGTAGTACTCCCACTGTTCAATGCGCTCGCCGTCATCGAATACACAGTAAGTTGTACGCTGATTGTTTTCAGTCACCGTGTCTAATTCGCCGTCCTGTTGAACACAATAAACCGCTGCTGGGTTAGCGACTGAAACACGTTGGCCTTCGCTATATTCTGCATAGTCGTTTGCACAACCGCCTAATACAACGGCACATACAGCCATCAAACCAATTTTCTTCATGTCTATCTCCTACGTGATAACTCTATAATCGAATGCGTTAAGTTCTACAGAACCCAATTAGAAGCTCTATGAAATTAGTATATTTTAGATTTCAGAAAAGGTTGTCCTAATTTGGTCAAGATATTGAAATAGGCTGATATTTCTTCATGTTTAACGACTTTTTGAGTGTTAGATCAAGCTAAGTGGATTCAAGTTACCGTTGGAATATCCCCGTCCGATCAGTTCTGGTTGGCGGTTGTGAACCTCGAATCTATTGATGATTATGATATGATGCCGCCAAATTCAGTAGAGCAGTCAGAATCATGAGACACCTAAAAACAACCATCCACCCTGATATCGACCATCTAGACAATAAAACGGTCTATAAGCGCAACGCTGCCCGTGCCATTGTATTGGATGGTGAAGACATTCTGATGCTGTATACAGAGCGTTATCACGATTACACCATTCCTGGTGGTGGTTTGGATGAAGGGGAAGATGTGATCGCAGGTATGGTTCGTGAACTCGAAGAAGAGACTGGCGCGAAGAATATCCATAGCATCAAGCCGTTCGGTATTTTTGAAGAGTTTCGTCCTTGGTACAAAGACGATGCGGATATGATGCACATGATTTCTTACTGCTACTCATGCAAGATTGATCGTGAGCTTGGTGAAACGGCTTACGAAGATTATGAAGTGAAAAATGGGATGAAACCTGTGTGGATGAATATCCATGAAGCGATCGCTCATAACGAAAAGACGATGTCAGAGAGCCCTAAGAAAGGCATGAGTATTGAACGTGAAACCTTTTTGCTGCATTTGATTGCCAAAGAGATGCTTTAGCCGTTATCAATATTAGCCTGCTAAGCTATTTATTTGCCGCCACTTTTGGCGGCAAAATTGTTTCTAGCAGTGCTAAAATTTAATAACGGAAACTAATTATTGAATATGGTTGATATTGTCAACTAAGTGTTTTTGATGTATCTTTACCTCAGCGATGAACCTATCTAGCTTAACTGCTCGGTTATATCGTTAAATCTCGCTGTGAGCCTGCCCTAAACAAAGAATACTATGAATAAAAGACAGTTTATTGCCCACTATCTGCGCATGAATCGCACTTCGTACTTATTGGCGATTGTGTTCATCTTTCTCGTCAATTGGTTACAAGTAGAGATCCCTCGCTATATCCAATTGGCGATAGATTTGATTGATGATGCCTCTTCCACTGGCCATCAACAGCTTCAAACCTATGTTTGGATTGTGGTCGGGATGTCGGTTGCCATGGTGGTGGTGAGAATTTTATCTCGTATTTATGCGCTTAACCCGGGACGAATTACAGAGGCCGCACTCAAAAGTACCCTTTTACAAAAGTTGAATCGCTTACCGAGCAGCTTTCACGAACGCTTTGCTTCGGGTCGACTGATCTCGATTATCAACAATGACCTTAGTGGTATTCGACTGCTATTTGGTGTCGGCTTCTTGCAGTTTTTCAATGCGTTGCTTGCGTTGTCGCTGACGCCTCTTTACATGTGGCGTATATCCCCAGAACTCACACTGTATTCGATTATTCCTATCTCAATCGCTTTTGTTATTTTCCGTGTGGGCTTCAAGCGTATGAAAACGTTGCATTTAGAGCACATGAAACGTCTACAAAACTTGTCTGCTCAGCTAATGAGCTACCTCTCTGGGATTGATCTAATTAAGAGCCAGCAGATGTCACCTTGGGTGAAAGCTGAAACTGAAAAGCTTAATCAGTTATTACTTGCATGCCGCCTTAAAATCACACGTATTCAAGTCTTCTTTATGCCTGTACTCGACTACGCCAATGACCTGATGAAAATCATCATTCTTGGGCTAGGTGGCTACATGTTAATGAGACAAGAGCTGACCCTAGGTGAGATTACCGCCTTTCTGACTTACTCGGTTTTGTTGGCAATGCCATTGATGCAGCTTGGCAGAATCGCGACCATTTACCAGCGAGGCATGGTCGGTATTCAGAGTGCACAGACCATTCTTAATGCCAAAGTGCCCGAGCTTGATGAAGATAAGCTGACTGAATTAGACGTTGAGTCGCTCAAGGGAAAAACGTTTTCCGTTCGCAACCTCAACTTCAGTTACGCAGGTGAAGAACGCTTGATCCTTGATGACATCAGCTTTGATATCCCTGCAGGTAAGAAAGTGGGTGTGCTGGGCGGAATCGGAGCGGGCAAAACGACATTGGTGAACTGTTTGAATCATCATTTAGATGTTCCTGAAGGTTCCGTTTTCCTTGGTGAAAAAGATGTCACTAGTTTCTCGCGCAGTGACTTACGCCGTTATGTTAAAACCGTGACTCAGGACCCTTACTTGTTTTCAGCAACCGTCGAAGACAATATCCGCTTTGGTAGCCTAGATACCGATTTGGCAAAGAGTCAGGTTGATGAAGTGCTAGAGCTCAGCCAGTTGGCCAGTGATGTGACACGTTTTGAACACGGCGATCAAACCTTAGTCGGTGAGAAAGGGATCATGTTGTCTGGTGGTCAAAAGCAGCGCTTAAGTATTGCGCGTGCTTTATTGCAGCCAACCGACTTAATCATCATGGATAATGTTCTGTCTGCGGTCGATTATGAAACAGAACGTAAGATCTTAGAAGGTTTGTTTAAGCGTTTGGAAAATCAATCGGTTCTTGTGGTTTCACACCGCGTTAATGCCCTTGAATATATGGATGAAGTCATCGTGTTGAACGAAGGCAAAGTGATCGCGAAGGGCGACCACGCCACATTATTGAAAACCTGTGATTACTATTACGATACATGGCAACTACAGCAGAATGAAACGGAGGCAGCAGCATGTTAAAAGGTGTTGATCTCAAGTACCTCAAGCACTTTTTTAAGTTTGCTAAGAAATACAAAGGCTCTGCCATTCTGGGTATTGCGATGCTTCCGCTGTCGGTCATCACGAGTTTGTTGTTCCCTTGGTTGATCATCCAAGTGATCGATGTTCACCTGAGCCAAGGGGATATGGATGGACTGCTCGAATACGTCTTCTATCTCGTTGCCGTGCTGGTGGCGAGCTACGTGGTGGATACCACCTATTCGTACAACCTGCGTAAAACTGGTCAATACACGATAACTGATATGCGCTCAGTATTGTTTGCTCGCGTGCTCAAACTGCCGCGCAGCTATTTTGATAACACACCGATTGGGGTAACGCTTTCACGATTAACCAGTGACTTGGAAACCATTGGCGAAACGTTTGTTCAGTCGGTTGTAGGGCTAGTTAAAGACAGCATCAATACCATTGCTCTGTTGGTGATGATGTTCTTCATTGACTGGCAGTTAACGGTGATTGTATTGATCATTATGCCGCCAGTGATGTATTTGACGGTCTATGTGAGAAACCGACTTCGAGCCTTATATAAGGTGACTCGTTCTTCGCTTGCTCGCGGTATTGGCTTTTTACAAGAAGTCTTACTTGGCATGAAAACCGTTCAGATGTACCGAGCGGAAGATCAAGTCGAGCGTCGTTATCAAGGCTATACCGATGAGTTTCTAAGAGCACAGAAGAAGATAAATAAGTACGATGCAATTTTGTTCTCGTTTATCTCTGGTATCACCTCTATCACCATCGCGATCATGATTTGGTATGGCTCTGAGCAAGTGTTAGAAGGGGCACTCACCTTGGGTGTGCTGATTGCGTTCATCAACACCTTAGAGAAGGTGTTTGTTCCGATTCGTGACTTTACTTCGCAGATCGCTTCGATTCAGAGTTCATTTGCAGCGTTTGACCATATTGAGGAGCTGTTTGTTGAGCCGACTGAAGAGGAAGGACGCAACCTGCTGCCATCTAACAAGGTTGAGAAACAACTCGAACAGTTTGTGAGCCTTGAGTTTAAGAACGTGAGCTTTCGTTACAAAGACGACTCTCCCTACGTTCTAAAGAATGTCTCGTTTGTATTGGAGAAAGGACATCAAATCGCGCTTGTGGGCTCGACGGGTTCGGGCAAGTCGACGATTCTGCGTCTGATCTCTAAAACCTACCAAGACTATGAAGGCAGCATTTTATTGAATGGAATAGAGCTGTCGCAGATTTCAAGCGAAGACTCTGCTCATTTGTTCTCAATGATGATGCAAGACGTGCATTTGTTTGAAGAGACAATCCAATTCAATATCGCTTTGGGTAAAACGCATCTATCTAGAACTGAGGTTGAACAGGCTGCACGCTATGTTTATGCCGATAAGTTTATTGGACAACTCCCTCAAGGTTATGACTTCCATTTGGAAAAGAACGGTTCCAATTTGTCTGTGGGGCAAACGCAGCTTATCTCCTTTGCACGAGCGGTTGCACAGGGTGGGCAATTGATGATGCTTGATGAGGCGACCAGTTCGGTAGATTCAATCACTGAAGACCTGATTCAAAAAGCAATGCAGCGCCTTTTCAAAGATAAAACCGTGATTGCGATTGCACACCGTTTGAGTACCGTTCGTCACTCGGACACGATTCTCGTGTTGGAAAAGGGTGAAATTGTTGAACAAGGTAATCATCAACACCTGGTGGCGCACAATGGCATTTATGCCGGCTTGTTGAAGGAATCGATTGTGAAAACAAGCGACTCTCAAGCAACGGTCGTCTGACCCCCTCAAGTCAGGTCGCCGTTTCAATAATATGGATTGGTGTTGCTTATGTTTCACCAATTTCTATTCTTTTCTAATATTCCCAGTAACTTAGGAAAAATTAAACATATTTTTCGATTATTAATATGTTATGATTTCCCTACTACTAAAGGGGTGTCTTCGGGCATCGGGATGTATGCGAGCAAACGTAAGTGCTTGTGTCAGTCACTTTCTGGCGAATATGGAATCGAAAATGTTGTTGGAAGAAGTTGTAGAAATTATCGAATTAACCGACTCAGACCATTTATCTCAAGCAATGGAACTGTTTAATGAGCATGGTTTTGTTGATGCTGAGTCTTTACCTTTTATGAATGTTGTTTTTGAAACAGCTCCAGATCAACTTGCAAAGAAGCTGTCACAGATTGGCTTTAAAGGTTTAGTGCAAGTCGAAAAGAATGAAGATGCATCGGGATTCACCATTATTGATGCTGACCGCGTTTTGTTAAAAGTCTCAGCTTAGTAAAAAGACTCTATCCAGTTCAGTAACACCCGTTATGATTATTTGAGGTTAACACAGTGACAACAGCAACCGTTTCATCAACAGAGCAACACATTTCCAATGAATATGCGCTTTTAGGTGCATCGTTATTAGCGTCTCAAAAAGTTGAGTTGGCTCTGTTCAGTGTTATCTCTAAGTTAGCTAAAGCACTACCAAAGGAAGCGCAACATCAACTAGGCTTGGACTTGGATACTTTTCTAAGAGAGAAGCCATGTGAGCAAGACTCAACGTTGAGTTTGTACGCGCAAAAATTTGGTGAGCAACTTCCTTTGCAAAAAAATGAAATCAGCGATTTTATTTATCATCGAAATCTCGTTACCCGTAGCTTTTGGCGAGTGACTGGCGCTGATGTAAAAGGCGGCGAAAAACTTGAAAATCCAGAGCTCTACTTAAAAGAGTTCTTAGCCAAATGTGAATATTGGCAAGTGATGCTCGATACTCAAAAGAACTGAGCACTTAAATAGATTGAATAAAGCCATAGCTTACACGTTATGGCTTTTTTGTTTGTGCTAAAAAGTCTGTATTATTTAAATCTAGATCATCATCTTCAACACGTAATTCTTAGAAATGAAGTGATGTTTGAGCGCTGCACTAATATGCAAAAGGATCAAACAAGCAAGGGCAATACAACTGGCACGATGTAAATAGAAAAAGAAGCTGTTGATTGCGGGGGCGGTTATTAGATTATCGACCGTCGTCAGCCAAAATAATGAGTACGGTTCTTTAAGCATTAAATAACCGGTGCTGAAAACCATGAACATAACGAGATACATGAGTGAATGGGCGAGCTTGGCAATGCATATTTGACCAGCAGCCACAGATGAAGGCATGGGCGGTGAGGTTCTAAAATGACTCCATACATATCGTATCGCCAACAAAGGAGTAGCGACAGTAGCCAGCGACATGTTGAGCACTGACAAGAAAGAAAATAGCTCTGGATTATCGGTGACAAAGTGCATTACATACCCTGCGGTAGTTGCATAGATGATCACAGAAGCCATCACCCAGTGCAGCACACGGCTTAGCAAATCGTATCGTGGATTATTCAAATTAACCTCGTTCTGAACGTTATAACAACAATTTTCAAATAGATGCAAAAACTAGCTTTTAGTATATTTTCATCGCGAATTAATTATATCGAACAGTAATACGCCGTATTCTCCTTAATTATAAATTAATGATGTTGCTTCAAGTGTTTTATAATTATCAATGATGTTTTAAAGTGTTAATTCCAATACAAACAAGGCAAACTTGCCGACTTCCTAGCTTGTATGCCTATAACGAGATACAGTTAGTTTAAAGCTAAATATATAAGGAATGTATAATGCTTCGAATCTTATTGATTGCGGTTATCTCGGTGTTCAGCACGATGAGTTTTGCAAACGAAGAGGTTAAGTACTCAGATCAAGAGTATTTGGATAGACCATTGATGGAACGTTACATCTTGGATGAGTTGAAGCAATTGCGCATGGAGCAACAAGATCTCGAAAGGCGTTTAACGATCCAAATGACCGATCGTGAACTCTCTGTCGCAGATAAGTCGTTGAATTACGCTAATGTAACCGTAACCTATTTCTTCTATATTATTGCTGGTGTTGCTTCCTTGATTGCATTGGTAGGTTGGCAATCGCTCAAAGAGTTGAAACACACCACTAAAGAGATGGCTGATCAGCGACTCAACTCGATTGCTCAAGACTATGAGAAGAAGTTTAACGTTCTTGAAAGGGATCTTAAGCGTAAGACTCGAATTATCTCAGAGAACAACCGTGAAATCGAAATCATCAACGAAATTCATAATTTATGGTTGAGGGCTCAGAATGCTCAAACCGCTGAGCAGAAAATGGAAATCTACGATGAGATCTTAAAAGTCCGCCCGGGTGATTTAGAAGCACTAACTTACAAAGCCGATGCAGCAATGGACATGCAAGAATACCACTGGGCGATGAGCTTATGTAATCGCGTGTTGGAAGTGGACGATCAAAACGCTCACGCCTTGTATCAACGTGCTTGTGCTTACGCAAGGTTAGGTGCTGAAGGACAAGCGATCGATGACTTAGAGCGCTCTATCGAAGCCAGTGGTTCAATGCGAGAGTTATTGGCTGATGAACCTGACTTTGAGATGCTACGCGGCTTAGAACGCTTCGAAGCACTTCGTGAAGAGTAATGTGTGAGGTAAAGATCCTTGTTAACTAAGGTGGTGAGCTTTGTATGCTCACCATACTTTCACACCTATCGCGCTATGGTTTCTTACATTTCATTTATTTTTTTGATTGAATTGTTATGTTATAACACTTTTTAAGTTCCTCGTTATAACCGCTAAGTATTTTATGAAGTTCCTCCGTATTGGCCTGATCGTTATTGCTATCAGTGCATTTTCCCTTGCTGCTTTGCTTTCTTTTCACTCCGAGCCAGCACCAGAAATCTCTATAAAAATAACACCTTATCAAGGTTATCAACCGAATGATGAGGGGGGTGTCGACTCTCAACCGACTCCCAGCTCTTTGGTCAAAGTCCATTATTTTGTGAAAGTTGGCGATACGCTAAGCAACATCTTTTCGTCATGGCAACTGCCTTATGGAACCGTTCAAAAGGTGATGGAAGCGGATCTGGAGTCTTTGAAGCTCGACACAATAAAACCTGGTGACCACCTAGAGTTGCTTTTGGATAGTGACTCTAAACAACTCGTCGAGCTGATTTTCCATGAAAGTTTGGTAGAGCAAGCTGCCTTTACTCGAAATGACGATGGAAGTTTTGACTACCAATTCAATGAAATTCCTGGCGAATGGAAGGAAAAGCTCTATACGGGCACCGTTCATGGCAGTTTTTCAACGTCAGCATATAAAGCGGGGTTAACTACTAACCAGATAGCCAATATCACCCGCACACTAAAAGACAAAGTCAACTTCGCTCGTGAGCTGAGAGCAGGTGACAGCTTTAATGTATTGGTCAAAGAGCAGTACACGGATGATCACTTAACGGGCAAAACAGAAATTCAAGGTATCTCAATTCAATTAAGAAACCGAGAAGTGGCAGCTTTTCTAGCACCAGATGGTCTTTTTTATGACAGAGAAGGAAATAGTTTAGAGCAAGCCTTTGATAGATACCCAGTCGACAGAAAATTCCGAAGAATCACTTCTTCGTTCAATCCGACACGAAGACACCCAGTAACTGGACGAATCTCACCGCACAATGGTACCGACTTTGCTACACCTGTAGGTTCACCTATCTACTCAACTGGTGATGGTCGTGTGGTGGCACTTCGTGACCACCCGTATGCTGGTAAATATTTGGTTATTGAACACAACAGCGTATATACGACGCGTTATCTTCACTTGAGCCGCTTCTTAGTTAAGAAAGGTCAGCAAATTAAGCGAGGTCAGAAAATTGCGCTATCGGGTGCTACTGGTCGTATTACTGGCCCGCACTTGCACTTTGAGGTATTGGTACGTGGTCGCGCCGTCGATGCAATGAAGGCGAACTTACCAATGGCAAGCTCAATTATGCCTAAAGATAGAAAAGAGTTTTTGGCTCGAATTGCCTCTTTTGATGCCATGATTTCTGAGCCAGCAGATCGTGCGAGTTAGAGATATTCAAGCCTAAGTTGGCCAACGAATATAATCACGCCCCTTAGTTAGCGATTTAGCTAAGGGGCGTTTTTCTAGGTAATCACACGATTTAGCGAGTGATTCAGTTAAGCAACCACCACCGCTGTGCCGCTTGCTGAAACCATCAGCATACCATTGCCTGTACCTAGTACTTCGTAATCGATATCAACACCAACCACCGCGTTTGCACCTGCTTCAATGGCTTTCTGCTCTAGTTCTTTGAATGCGTAGTTACGTGCTTTCTCTAATTCTTTCTCGTAGGTACCAGAGCGACCACCCACAAAGTCACGAATTCCTGAAAACATATCTTTGAAAACGTTCACCCCTAGAATCGCTTCTCCGGCAATAACCCCTTTGTAATCGACAATGCGCTTGCCTTCGACTGATTGTGTGGTGGTAATAATCATAATGGCCTCTTGTAAGCTTGCTGAGCTGTCACTCGCTTATTGATTGATAGTTTGGTCTTGTTCCTGAATGTCATCGTTCAGTGCTGTCTCTGAGCGTGTGAATTCATGTCTTAACCATGTTCTCAGTTTTAGCACACTTTCTTGTTTTAATTTGTTTTTTGGGCAAACAAAATAGAAATCTTGGTGTGGGTTAGCCACTGGCTCACCAAGCTCTACCAGCATCCCGTGGCTAATGTCATCTTTCACAAACAAGCGGTGAGTGACCAATACACCAAGTGACCGAATTGCTCCTTGCACAGCTTGAATCGAAACATCGAACGTCAAGTTACTGTGGAAGGTGGGCATAGGGATTTGGTAATGATCGCACCACACTTGCCAGTCATGCTTTCGCCTAGGGTTAAAGACACCAATGGTCGGGTTTTGTTTCACGAGTTGTTCAACGCTTAATCCCGTTTGGTTTTTCAATAGTGCGGGGCTGCAGACTAAAACCAGATCATCATCGCCGAGCTTTTCGCTGTAATACTGATCCCATTCATTCGGTTTGCCGTGCACAAGGGCAATATCGACGCCTTCCTGCTCGATATCAAAAGGGCCAGTTAAAGTGGAAATACGGATATCGAGTGAGGGAGCAAAAGCTTGGAAGTCGGGGACGCGGGGAATCCACCAGTGCATTGCGAGTGAGTTCACCATGTTGAGAGTGATGCGATGATCGTTAGGCGTTTTTGCCAATTCTTCTGTGGCTTCGATTACTTGTTCGAGCGCGGGCGCGACTTTTCGATAATATCGCTTACCGGCGGCATTAAGAACAACACGGCGACCGACTCGTTGAAACAGCGGTTTGTTGACCAGTTGCTCCAATGACTTGATAGCTTGACTTACCGCAGAGTGACTGACATACAACACCCGAGCGGCGTCAGTCATGCTGCCAGTTTCAGCGACAGCAATGAAAGCATAAACGGATTTAAGCGGAACGAGTTTCTTCATTGGTAAGTTTTCCTTACAGTTATGGTTAATATTACTCGCTATTTTTCATTACGTCACGCCTCTAAAATAGATGTCATAGGAGGTGATAATTATGTCTGATATTACCAAGGCAACGACTTTCATGTTGTTGTCGACGTTCAGTTTGTCTTTAAGTGGCTTAATGGCCAAGTATCTATCTGAAGCGATGCCCATTTCGTTGTTGAGCTTTGTGCGCTTTTTCTTACCCAGTCTGTTCTTATTTCTTTTTCTTACCTTTTACAAAATCAGCAAGCCGACACGAGAGATGTGGAAGCCTTTGGTGATGCGTGCAATCTTTATGGTGGCGTGTCAGTGGTGCTTCCTCACATCACTGCAAACCTTAACCTTGGTTGAAGGTGTAGTGTTATTCAGTACGGGTCCTTTGTTTATCCCATTGTTAGAAAAATTAATATTCGGAACTAAGATTCATACAACGACCATCGTTTGTTTGGCGATAACCTTTGTTGGCGTAGTGCTGATGGCAGGGGATTGGTCGCAGTTTGAGTTGGGTTCGGAGTTTTTTAGACCGGCGCTGTTGCTGGGTTTATTGGCGGGCATGTTTAATTCAGGCTCACAAGTCAGCTTATATCGAGCATCCAAGACGAGCCTTTCGCCAGCAGAGCTTAACGCGTGGACGTTTCTAGTTGCGGCAATCATTGTGATTCCTATGGTTGTGTTTACTTCAGTGTCTGCGGATCCAGAGGTAATTGAAAGCACAGGCAGCTTGTCGGCGTTGTTGTCTTTTGATGACTTACGTTGGATAGGGCTGGGCGCACTTGGATTAGCGTTGTTCACCATCAATACGCAGATCTTCCGTTCGAAAGCGTACAAGTTGGCAGACAGTGGCTCCCAATTAGCACCTCTGATTTTTACTAACATGCTGTTTAGTGCGTTATGGCAGGGCTTGTTCTTTGATGATGTATTTTCTACTCAGCAGATGATTGGCATTAACCTAATTGTCGTGGCGAGCATCACCAATACATTGCTGGCAAAAAGACACAGCAAGGCGAAAGCCAACCAGAGACCGCACACCACAATGGTGGTAGCGAATAAAGCGGTGTTGGACTCTGCAGCTAAAAGCTAACCACTGAGCTTATGAAACTTATCAAGCTTATCCTCTGAATGGTTAGCCTAAAACAATGAGCGTATGTACTCTTTTACTCGATCAATGTGTTGGTTCTGGTCGATCTCGCAGCGTTGGTTAGCTTCAAGAAATCGCTCAGCGTATTTGTCATAGATTTTGTTTTCTAAGAACAGTAAATACAGTTTTGGATCGATATGACCGCTGGTGGCCATGTCAGTCATGATGTTGAGTGATTCACTGAGCAATTTGCCTTTCTTGTACGGGCGGTCACTAGACGTGAGCGCTTCAAAGACATCAGCAATCGCCATCGCTCTGGACGGTAAAGGAAGTTGGTCTTCGTTCAAGCCTCTTGGGTAGCCCTTGCCATCAATGCGTTCGTGATGACCGCTCGCGATATCTGGGATGTTCTTGAGGTAAGAAGGGTAAGGGAGCTTGTTGAGCATGGTGAAGGTTTGAATAATATGGTCGTTGATCATAAAGCGTTCTTCATCGTTTAATGTACCACGACGTACTTTCAAATTGTGCAGTTCACCTTGGTTGTATTTTACTTCTCCGGGTTTAAGTACAAACTCTTCTTGCCATACATCGGCAGGGTTAAAGCCATTGTCCCAAGGTATTTTATGCTCCGGTTTGTCGGCAAGTAGCGGCTCCATAACCGGTAGAGACTGTTCTGTATTTGTTGGCTCAGTTTGACCTTTCTCTGTTGTGTTTTGTTGTGTACGGAATCTCTCTTTTTCAGACCAAGATAAACCGAGTTGGTCGTTCAGTGTGCGCTTCCATTGGCGTTTGGCTATTTGATCTAAGCGTTCTAGCTGCTCTTCCGTCATCGATTCGCCACCAAGGTTACACTCCGCAACAAAGGTAAACTCCTCATCCAGTTCGGACAGGCTTTGCTCGAGTATTTTGAGTTGTTCTTCTTGTAGCGCACCGTTCGCTATTGCTTTCCAGTAGTCGGTTTCTGCTTGCTGTTTCAACAACTCAAATCGCATGCGAACTTCGTGAATTCGGTCGTAAATCGTTTCCAGTTTTGTTGCCTTGTCTACCACATATTCAGGCGTAGTCACCTTACCGCAGTCATGAAGCCAAGCGGCGAGCATCAACTCTTCCCACTGTTTACTGTCCAATGAGAACTGTGGGTAATAACGGTCATCATCAATGGTTGCTTGGGTCAGCCACTTGGTGAGTTCAGGCACTCGTTGGCAATGCCCGCCAGTGTATGGAGACTTGGTATCAATCGCCGATGCAATCAACTCAATAAAGGCATTAAGCATGTCTTTTTGTTGCTGCATTTGGTCGATGTTGTCTTTGGCTATTTCCGCAAAGCTGAGCAGTTCTCGTAAAAAGGCGTGTTTGTCTGCCTGCATCTTGGTGATCGGTCTTTCATAACCAATTGCTACAATACCTACTAACAGTTTCTCTCGGTTTAATAGTGGAAACAGGTACAGATCTGAATTGAAGATCGAATCTTGATAATAGTTGAGTACGTTATCTTCTCGATTAAGGTGGATCGTCTCTCCAGATTTGAGCTGACACAACAACCATGGTGTGTGCTTGATGAAGTCATTGATGTCGGCTTTGAAAGGTAAAATCGCTAGGTTGGCTGCCGTATCAAACACATCCTTTTCTTCGGATTGTGTAAACAACACGATGGTTTCTGCTTTGGTGATCAAGTAGCTTTGATGCGCAATGTTCTTGGCTAAAATCGAAAACTCCTGATTCCCCGCGGTGTCTCGAAGCCGAGCTATTAAATCATGAAGTGTGTGTTCCATCAGCTCAATTGAGTGGGCGAGGTTAGCCACTTCTTGAATCAGCTTTTGGGATAATGAGTTCGCCTGAAGTCAAATCGTGCAATGTTGTCGGTGAGTTGCATCAGCGTAGTAAGCGGCTGAGACAAACGATTGGCGACAAACCATACGATAGCGAAACAGATGAACAACATCCCAATCACGACCGCAACTTGTTTGTCTCGCATCGAGATAAGATCAGCGAGCAGTTCATTGTGTGGTGTTGCTTCTGCCAAATAGAGGGTTACGTTTTGAGTGAGCTCAACCGGAGTTAAGGTCAGTGCCCATGTGTTCAGGTTGTACTCTACGTTTTTTAGGTCGAGACTAAATTTCTGCTCATCTGAGATTAGTGGGCCCAAAACAGATGCTTTTAACGCATCCATTTGGTCTCGTTTAGGGATGTTGAAGAAGCTTTGTTCTTGCTCACTACCAGAGAGTTTACCTGTGCTTTGCCCATTACTAATGTTGGCATTTCTAGCTTCGAGTGTGAGGTTCGAGGTGGTTAAATTAAGTTGATGTTGACCAAGAAGGTTAAAGTGTTGGTCAAATAGAGCGAGTCTGGTTTGTGGAGAATAAGCCAGCTCACTGATCTGAGAAGAGAGTGAACTGAGCGTGAAGTCAGCGCCTACCACATGCTTGCCATCTGCCGAGCGCCTAGAAAGTGTAATACCGTTGGTTTGCAGGAAATAGAACAGATAGGGTTCAGAGAGTTGTATTGAGCCGTCTGGTTTGGCGTTACGAAACCAAGGTCGAGTGGTTGGGTTGAACTTACTCTCGGCTTGCATGGTGCTGATCACTTGGTGCGCACCGTCTAAAAAGGTAATGAAGTTTTCGCCGTCTAGATTGGTACTGCTGACCATCATGGTCGCTTTGGCGGGTGCATTGTTGTCGGCTCTTTGTTTGTTGGTGCTTAATGGGCGAAAAATTCTAAATTCGCCATCCTCGGAGCCGTAGAACAGAGCGACTAAGTTAGTATTTTGTTTGAAGATGATATCGACCGAAGCCAACCAAGACTCCTTTTCAACCGAAGAGGTTTGTTGAGCCACAAACGGGCTAACTGCCATTACGTTTAAGGTGGTGATGACAGGAGCAATGGCTTGTTTAAATACCGATTCCAACTTATCACGATGTTCATTACTGACCTCGCGCACTGTGCCTAACAACAACTCTTGAGAATGCCGATAGCTTATTGATATCAATACCGCACCGACAAAGGTTGTCAAAATTAAGAAAAGGCTAGTGATGTGGATACTCAGCGGATATCGTCTTCTTCTCATCTAACACTCCAGTTTGTAGACTGGTTTAAGTATTGACGAACTTGGGTAGGTTGCAAAAAATTGGCGTAATTACCGAGTATGTTCGATGTTACTTAGATAAGAAAAGCGTTAGCGTCTTCTGGTTAGCCACGTATTCCCGTGTCGTGTAAATGAACACCTAATAAACCTTTATGTTTAGGTGCTAATTGTCACTTTCAGCTGATAAACTGGTCGAATTGTTGCTATTAAGCACTCATTTTCTGAAGCACGTTTTTTGACCGAGCGAAGAGGGCATTGATTCATGGAACTCAAAGTAGATACTCACACCCACACATACGCAAGTGGTCATGCTTACAGCACATTGATCGAAAACGCCAAGTCGGCAAAGCAAAATGGTTTAGCCATGTTTTGTACCACCGACCATTCAGAATCAATGCCGGGCGCTCCACACTATTGGTTCTTCAGTAACCAACGTGTGCTCCCTCGTTTTATTGAAGATGTCGCTATTATTCGAGGTGTCGAGTCAAACATTATGAACACTCAAGGTGAAATTGATATTCATCCGAGTGTGGATAAGAACTTGGATTGGGTGATCGCGAGTTTTCATGAGCCAGTATTTCGCCCATCGGATGTTGCTACCCATACAGAAGCACTCCTGAATGTGATTAAAGGCGGCCGAATTGATGCACTTGGTCATTTAGGAAATCCAAATTTTGATTTCGATTTTGAAGCTGTGATTCAATGTGCGGCGGAACATAACGTTGCGATCGAAATTAATAACACCACGCTTAAAGGCAATAGCCGCGTTGGCAGTGTTGATCGTTGTTACGAGATCGCAAGAATTGCTAAAGCGAAAGGGGCATTTATTACCACAGGAAGTGACGCACATTTCTGCGTAGATGTGGGCGGGTTGGATCTCGTGTCTTCATTACTTGATGAGGTGGGAGTAGATTCGAGCAAGGTTATTACCCATTCACCAAAGCAATTCCTGTCATTTTTGGCGTTGCGCGGTCGTAATGAAATCCCAGAATATTCGGCTCTTGCTTAAGAGAATGTCGGTGAGTTTGCATTTCGACACAATCAATTTTTGTGCCTGTCAGATTTTTGTATACACTAGCCGAAAATAATAAAGTCGAAGTGCTACAATCATGATGGCGCTATCTTCAAAGTCACAGTTTCACTTGGAGAAACAATGAAAACTCGCTCAATCCTTTTATCTGGCTTAATCGCTGCTGCAGTAATGTCTGGCAACGCATTTGCTAATGTTGACCTTAAGAAAAACATGCAAGAAATGAAGCTTGCGTTTAAACAAGCGGCAGAAGCTCAAAACATTGAAGAGATGCAAAAGCCTATCGTACGTATCGATACGCTGGTTGCTGAGCTCAAAACGGGTGTTTACCCAATTGAGAAAGAAGAACACTTCATGGAAGGTTTTAAAAAGATCAGTGCATCGATTGATAGCATTGAAAAGAAACTAGACCAAGGTGAATTTGAATCAGCACAGCAAGAGCTTCGTACTATCGATGGCCTTCGTGAAGAGTATCATGAGAAGCGTAATCCAAGCATTTGGAGCAAGATCTTCGGCTAATTTGCTTGTTCACTAGAGTGACCAGATAACAAAGTTTCATTTTTAAAGCGCTGTTTATATTTCCTTTTTTAGGAAAATATAAGCGGCGTTTTTTATTGTCTTTTTTCTAATCAGTTTGTTGCACTGAGGTGCGTAATATTTTATTAGCGCTTCTGTTGTAACCAGTTTTTAACCAAATAGAGTGTGCGTTAGCTTCAATTTTTTAACCTGATGTTAATCTTTACGTTTACCTATATAGCAAGTGCCTCATAATAAGGGAAATTTATAAAGATTAGGAATAATGCGCCGAACCTCGTTCAATTTCTCCATGTTACTTGCTACAGCATTAAGCTGGGTGCTAGTGACATTAATGCCTGTTATCAATGCTCATGGTAATAGTGCGGGAGTATGGGCGTCGTTATGTACGGTCAACGGCTTTGAACTGGTTCAAATTGAAGAAGGCGAACCCAATACCCACAAAGGTAAGCCGTGTCCCTTTAGCCATTTTTCCACGTTTCACCAAGACGAACTTCCAACTACACTACTGACAACTCGACTGAGTTCTATTGTCTCAGACAGCTACGCTTTTTTGGCTCTAAGCGAACGCTACACGAGGCAAGCCCCACGTGGCCCTCCCTTTGATCTTGCTTACATCTAACCCACTAAAATAATTAAAAAATAAAGTATTAAGTAAAGTTAACCATGCTCAGATTACTTTCTGGTTTTTTCAGAAGGTATGTTTGCGTGTGTCAAAGGAAATAATAATGTTGAGAAATGAATCTCAAGATACTGCGAAAGCACAAGCTAATTCGCAGTCTAAAAGCAGTGTAAAAACGAAAGACCGCAATAAAACTCTCTACTTCCTCACTTGGCGCTGGCACTTCTATGCTGGGCTATTCGTTATCCCGTTTATGTTGATGTTGAGCATTACAGGCTTGGTGATGCTGTTTGATGATGAAATCGAACTCGCTTTCCATCACGATGCGATTGAGATTGTTGCATCGGGCGAACCGATTAAGGTGTCGCAACAATTAGCTGCCGTACAAAATCAATACCCACAAGGTTCGGTGACACAATTTGTACCGAGTAAAGCGCCTGATCTGGCCAACCGTTTTTCGGTAGCACTTGAAGATGGGACGTCCGTTTTCGCCATGGTGAATCAATACACGGGCGAAGTGGTAGGAGAAATCCCGCGCAGCGATAGCCTTTACCAGCTCGCGAATGATATTCACGGAACATTACTGATTGGCGATTGGGGTGATTACCTGATTGAGGTTGCAATCAGCTTGTCGATTCTACTGTTAGTGAGTGGAATCTATTTATGGCTTCCTCGAGACAACGCGAGCCGCGCTGGTTTTCTGAAGCTTAGATTTGGTTCAGGAACGCGTGTTTTAATGCGTGATTTGCATGCGAACATCGGTGGAACACTGTCATTCATTCTTCTGTTGTTTATTCTATCGGGGTTATCATGGACAGGCTTTTGGGGCGGTAAGCTAGTGCAAGCATGGAGTACTTTTCCTGCTCAGATGTGGGACGACATTCCCTTGTCTAACGAAACGCATGCTTCTTTAAATCACGGCTCTGAAGAGGAAATGCCATGGAATCTAGAGCAAACACCACTGCCTTTGTCTCAAGATAAGCCAGCCGAACATGTACATCACACAGAAGAGGCGACTGAACCTCATGATCATTCTAAGATGGGTGAGGATCATTCTCAGCATGTATTATCTGCGAGTAATTTCTCTATTGATGATGTGATAGTGAAAGCTCAATCTCTTGGTTTTACGCAGTATAAAGTCAATTTCCCACGTTCAGAGTCGGGTGTTTACACCGTGGCCGCGAATACTATGGGTGGTGACATCATCGATCCAACTCAGGATCGCACCACGCACCTAGACCAATACTCAGGCCGTATCCTCGGTGAGGTGACCTGGCAGGATTACAACGTTATCGCCAAGACGTTAGCGGTGGGTATTTCTCTGCACCAAGGTGACATCAGTATCATCAACAAACTTCTAAACGCTCTGTTCTGCTTTGCATTTATTGTGGTGTCGGTGACTGGCGGCGTGATGTGGTGGATGCGTAGACCTTCTGGCCAACGCAAGCTTGGAGCGCCACCTAAGTTTGGTGACGCGGGCTTGTGGAAATTAGGCTTAGTAACTGTCGTTGCTATTTCAGTGTTCTTCCCTCTCGCGGGAGCCACGATAGTGGCTGCAATGCTATTGGATTGGCTGCTGTTTTCACGCGTTGAAAGGTTCAAGACCGCGTTGAGTTAATTGATACACAAACGGACTTTCTCGACTTGAGAAGGTCCGTTTTATTAGTGAGGTGAGCACTTCTTCTGTGAGGAAGACTTTAGACTTGAAACAGCTCTAGATTTGATAAAGCTTTAGATCTGATAAAGCTCGAGCGGCAGGCCGTCTGGATCGGCGAAAAACGTAAAGGATTTCCCCGTAAACTCATCCACTCGAATCGGTTCGACTTCGATTCTTTGTCCTTCCAAATAGCTTTTAACTTGTTGAACGTCATCAACACAAAAAGCCAAATGTCTCAGCCCTTGAGCTTCCGGAAAGCTTGGTCTTTCAGGTGCGTCATGAAAGCTGAATAATTCTATTTGAGCGCCATCAGGCAGTGCTAAGTCAAGCTTATACGACTGACGTGCTTCACGATAATTCTCTGCAATCACCTCAAGCTTTAAAACTTCCGTATAAAAGCGTTTAGAGAATTCGTAGTCTGAGCAAATAATGGCGGCGTGGTGTATTCCTTTCAGCATCAGTTTATTTCTCCTGCCAACTTGTCACCTAAGTGCTCCATCGCGTAATCAATGAATACACGCAGTCGAGCGGGCATGTACTTGGTTTGAGCAAACTGCATCGCGATAGCGCCATGGTAGTTACTCTTGATGGTCCAATCTTCCAATACTTGAACTACAGAACCTTCAGCTAATGCATCTTGAATCACGAAGTCATGAAAAATACCCACACCAAGCCCTTCTTTCACACCTTTCAGTCGCATCTGTGAGTGGTTAACTGCGTAACGCCCACTGACGGACACCGTGTGAAATTCATCATCTTTAAGAAAGTCCCAAATATGGTCTTTATCTGTCTCTGCAAGGTACAAACAGTCGTGTTCCGATAACTCGGTAGGGTGGTGAGGAATCCCTTTGGCATATAAATAGTCTGGGCTTGCACACAACACGAGGTTTGTTTTCCCTAACTCTTTCAATACTAAGCTTTCGTCGGGCCTATCAGTCAGGCGGAAAGCTATGTCGATGCCTTGACGCAAAATATCGATGTCACCATCAGCAGCTCTCAATTTAAGTTGGATCTCTGGATACTGATTTAAGAATGGGACAACGAAAGGCTGCAGTACCGAGTTCAAGAATGCTTCAGGTGCAGCTACCGTTATCGAGCCTGCAGGTTCGGTATGGTCAGAGGTAGACAGTTCAACGGCTTGTTGCGCCGCGTTGATCATAACTACGCTCTGATCGTAAACCAATTGACCCGCTTGCGTGATGATTAGGGTACGAGTGGTTCGTTCAAACAGTTTCACCGACAGCGCTTTTTCTAAACGTGTGATCAATTTACTCAACGCTGAAGGTGTCACGCCTAGCTGCTTTGCTGCGGCGGTAAAGCTACCTTCATTCACAACTAAGATAAACGAGGCGAGATCCGGAAGCAGGGCGATGAGTTTTGGGTTAATCATAAGTATCCAGTTAGACTGATTTCAACGGTGACCATAACCTTGATTGTGAGTGATCTCTTCTAATTTGTGAATCAGTTTCATTAATTAACTGACTTATTAAGGCGATGTTGGAAGCGCCATTTATTAACGAGCTTAAGTGAACTACACTGTTAAAAAAGCTAGGTAAGTAACCGATGAATAAAGAGAATTTTTCAGACGAGTTAAAAAGACTCCGCGAAGCAACCTCAATTTCTCAAGAGGAGTTTGCAGAGTTACTTTCCCATTCTCATCGAGCATTTTCCGGTGTTAATCAGGTGATGGTGAGCCAGTGGGAAAGAGCAAAGACACAGCCTAGTTTTGTTCGTCGCCTTGGTATCGCGAGCTTCTTTCAGGTCGACTATGACTTTTCAGTGGAAGAGATGGTTCAAGTGAAAGCCGCAACCAAGAATATGGAGCGTCCGTTTAGTGCCGAGATTGGTTACGACTATGAGGTCACCAGCGTAGAGTCATACAACATGGGTTCGCTTCCTGCAAAAAGGCTTAAATCGATTCAAGGGATGCACCTCAAAACCTATGGCAAAGACTTTATCGAGGTTGCTCAGTATCTCGGAGTAAGAAAAGAAGATATGCAGGTGCTTTGCTTCTTGTTCGAGGGAGTGATTATCGGGCATGTGGTTTACGATGGCGTGAGTAAGATGCTTTGCAGTGTTGGTGCGGTCAGCGTCGAGATCCGACGTAAAATCTTCGATTACATGGCGGATAATTTGGCAGGCACTGAATTTCGCTTTCCGACTCTTGACCCCGCAATGTCTCAGTTCCTCTATGACCTCTACTTAGAGCCGTACATGAGCAAACTCGGCATGCCATTTTTCAAGGCTGATATTAAAAAAGTAGTGAAAAATCCCTTTTCTCAGAACATCCAAAATAAACACGATATTTACTTTAAGTGCATTCGATATCACGACCTTAAACAGAAAAAGAAAAGCGTCGAGTTTGTCATAAGCTAACCTTGCTTGAGTACTCACTCTTACATGACGAGTCTAAGATCAGTCAAAGGCAGTGGCTTTGAATATAGAAACCCCTGATAGCTGTCAAAACCGAGCTGGTGGACGAGCTGATGTGTATCTGTATCTTCAACACCTTCTGCCACGGTTTCAATTCCAGACTCTTTGCAGTATGCCAATGTGCGTTTCACCAAGTCCGAAAGTGCTGGTTCTACGCTATTCACAATTGATTTATCAAACTTCACTTCATCGACATTAAGTCTCATCACCTTATTCATATCTGAATGGCCAATACCAAAGTCGTCGATAGAGATTTTTATACCAAGAGATTGAAAGCGCTTTATCTGTTCACAAAGTTGGTCATCTAACTGATCATTTTCGCTGAGTTCAAAAGTAAGCTGCGTTGCTTTGAACGATGTATTCCAAAGTAATTCACGAACCTTTCCTACGTTATCAGGGTTAGCCAACACCTTCTTGCTGATATTAACCGCCAAGTTCAAGTGAGGTGAGAGAGATTTTACCTCTGTCAGTGATTGCTCAAGAACACTAAAGAAGATCTCTTCCTCGTAACCCAATGCAAACGCACGATCAATAAACACACCTGGAGAGAAAATCCCTTCTTCTGGAATATCTAAACGAAACAGCGCTTCAACACCAGTCACTTTCTCGATACTAGGTTCAACCTTTGGTTGATAAAAGCAGGTGTGCCAGTCGTTTTCGAAGGCTTCTTGAATGATGTGGTCTGATAGGTTCATGTGTTTGATTTCTCTTCTCATCGTGTTTCATTTGTATAGCGGCGTTGCTAGTGCGCATTCTGAGAGAAGCGGGCATTCATCACTATATCGTTTTGAGATGAAAAATTGAGATTTGATATGAAAGCGAAATTAGACGGAAATTAAAGGTGATTTGGCGTTTAAAAGAGCAAGTGAAGGGCGTTAATGTGCCCTGTGTCACTGGGATGAACTATTATTCATGCCTGTGATTCATTAATGTTTTTCCAACTAAAGGGATAATCGGAACAGGGATGTTCAACTAGAATATAGGCATAAGTTTTACAGTGTAAATGATCGTGTTGAGATCGTTTATATCCTTACATAAAGCGGCGCGCGATGCTGCTAAATAATAACTAGGAAGGAATGAGACAATGTCTTCTGCATTTTACCAACAGATTCAAACTCAAATCGAAGAAGTTAAAGAAGAAGGTCTTTACAAGTCAGAGCGCATTATTACTTCTGCACAAAAAGCAGCGGTTTCTATCTCGACGGGTGAAGAAGTGCTAAACTTCTGTGCAAACAACTACTTAGGTCTTGCTAACCACCCAGCTCTTATCGAAGCAGCTAAAGATGGTATGGATCAGCACGGTTTTGGCATGGCTTCAGTACGTTTCATCTGTGGTACTCAAGACTCTCACAAAGAACTAGAGCAAAAGCTATCTACGTTCCTTGGTAAAGAAGACACTATCCTTTACACATCTTGCTTTGATGCAAACGCTGGCCTATTCGAAACGATTCTAGGCAAAGAAGACGCAATCATTTCTGATGCTCTAAACCACGCATCTATCATTGATGGTGTTCGTCTATGTAAAGCAATGCGCTTCCGTTACTCGAACAACAACATGGAAGAGCTAGAGCAGCAACTTATCGCTGCTAAAGAAGCTGGCGCTCGTCACACGCTTATCGTAACTGACGGCGTATTCTCTATGGACGGTGTGGTTGCTAACCTTCCTGCTATTTGTGACCTTGCTGACAAGTACGGCGCGCTAGTGATGGTTGATGATTCCCACGCAGTAGGTTTCATGGGCGAAAACGGCGCAGGTACTCACGAGTTCCATAACGTTGTTGACCGTATCGACATCATCACAGGTACGCTTGGTAAAGCAATGGGTGGCGCTTCAGGCGGTTACACTTCTGGTAAGAAAGAAGTAATCGACTGGTTACGTCAGCGTTCTCGTCCATACCTATTCTCGAACTCTGTTGCACCAGCAATCGTATCTGCGTCTATCCGTGTTCTAGATCTTCTAGCGGAATCTGGCGACCTACGTACTCAACTATGGGAAAACTCTGCTCACTTCCGTACTCGCATGGAAGAAGCTGGCTTCACTATGGGTGGTGCCGACCACGCAATCATCCCAATCATGCTTGGTGATGCAAAAGTAGCGGCTGAATTCGCAGAGCGCGCATTAGAGAAAGGCATCTACGTAGTAGGCTTCTCATTCCCAGTAGTACCAAAAGGCCAAGCTCGTATCCGTACGCAAATGTCTGCTGCACACTCTCGTGAGCAACTAGACCGCGCAATCGATGCGTTCATCCAAGTTGGTAAAGACATGGGTATCATCTAATTTTAAAGGGGTGCCACGAGCATCTTTTAATTAGATAGAGCAACACCCAATAGAACATATAGATTTTTGATTCTCGCCTTACAGTTAGGCGAGATGAACTAGGTAACATTATGAAAATTAAAGCACTTTCTAAGATTAAGCCTGAAGAAGGCATCTGGATGACCGAGGTTGAAAAACCTGAAATGGGTCATAATGATCTTCTTATCCGTATTAAGAAAACCGCAATTTGTGGTACTGACGTACATATCTACAACTGGGATGAGTGGTCACAAAACACAATTCCAGTACCTATGGTAGTAGGTCACGAATACGTGGGTGAAGTTGTTGGCATCGGCCAAGAAGTTCGTGGTTTTGAAATCGGCGACCGTGTATCTGGCGAGGGTCACATCACATGTGGTCACTGTCGTAACTGTCGTGGCGGCCGTACTCACCTTTGTCGTAACACAACAGGCGTTGGTGTTAACCGCACTGGTGCGTTCTCTGAGTTCCTTGTGATCCCAGCGTTTAACGCTTTTAAGATCCCTGCAGAAATCTCTGACGATCTAGCATCAATCTTTGACCCGTTCGGTAACGCAGTACACACAGCGCTTTCTTTCGACCTAGTAGGCGAAGACGTGCTAATCACAGGTGCTGGCCCAATCGGTATCATGGCTGCTGCTGTTGCTAAGCACGTTGGTGCTCGTCACGTTGTAATTACTGATGTAAACGAATACCGCCTAGATCTTGCTAAGAAAATGGGTGTAACTCGCGCAGTAAACGTGATGGAAGAGAAGCTTGAAGACGTAATGTCTGATCTTGGTATGACAGAAGGCTTCGATGTAGGCCTAGAAATGTCTGGTAACCCATCTGCGTTCAACAGCATGCTGACTAACATGAACCACGGCGGTAAGATCTCTCTACTAGGTATTCCACCATCAGACATGGCGGTAGACTGGAACCAAGTAATCTTTAAAGGCTTGGTTATCAAAGGTATCTACGGTCGTGAGATGTTCGAAACTTGGTACAAGATGGCTTCTTTGATTCAATCTGGCCTAGATCTAACACCAATCATTACTCACCACTACAAAGTGGACGACTTCCAGAAAGGCTTCGACATGATGCGCTCTGGTATGTCTGGTAAAGTAATCCTTGATTGGGAATAAGCAGATAGGGGAAACCCTTAGCTAGTTCTACAATGAAAATGCCCCAAAGAGATTTGGGGCATTTTTGTATCCAAATTCTACCTAGGGCTAACTTATCTCTCTGTCACTTAATGGCCATTTTACTGCCCGGTAATCTCTAAAATACTCAATAAGTAGTTACATCTTATTGTTTTACTATTGAAGAGAGGGCTCATGGCTTGTAAACCACTTGCACTGATAATAACTGGACTATTATTAACGTCGAATTTTGCTAGCGCTAAGGTCGACATTTCAAAATCTGAAAGCGATCAAGCGGCAGAAAAAGCAGCAAAGGAACTTGCAAACCCAAATACAGCTTACGCTAGCCTCAATCTAAAGCTCCAGTATTCAGGTGGTTACGATGGTGGAGGAGACAGCTTCGCCACAGTGTTACAACCAACTCTTCCTTTCCCTATGGATAATGGCGACAAAGTCATTTTCCGTCCTGCAATCTCTTATGTTCAGAATGATTTCGATGTGAA
The DNA here is from genome assembly GCA_023206055.1 of Vibrio cyclitrophicus. Classification (NCBI taxonomy): domain Bacteria; kingdom Pseudomonadati; phylum Pseudomonadota; class Gammaproteobacteria; order Vibrionales; family Vibrionaceae; genus Vibrio; species Vibrio cyclitrophicus. Next base: position 127,544 of record CP065367.1, read on the forward strand.
TACGCCGATAAGTTCCCAACCTATGGATCAGTCAGGAGTGAGCGACATTTCCTTCGATCTAGCTTATGCGCCCAAAATGGAAGGTGGGACTATTGCTGCTTTTGGTCTGTTTGCTTCTTTACCAACGGGCAGCAGCGAGCTCACGGCAGATCAATTTGCTGTCGGCCCTGAGTTTATGTACGGAAAAGTGAGCGCTGAACGAGTTGTAGGTGTGTTCCCAAGCCACCTTTATGGCGTGTCTGGAAAAGGGGCTGATCACTCTGATACTCGTATCAACAAGACCTCTACGCAGCTATTTTGGGTGGAATTATTGGAAGGAGGGTGGACGGTAGGGTCAGCGCCGACACTGTCCTACGATTGGAATAAAGATCAGGCTGAGATTCCGTTGAATATTAGCGTGAGTAAAACAACCGTTTTGAATGGTCGTCCTTGGAAGTTTGGCATTGAAGCTAATTACTATATCGAGAAAGATGAAAAGACGTGTCCGGACTTTATGTTGAGCTTTAATATCAGTCCTGTAATGGAAAATAAATTGGCGTATTTATTCGATTAATTTAAGTGTGAAAGAGTAGAAATGAAAAAGGCAGAACGATCATCGTTCTGCCTTTTTGTTATTCGGTTAGTGAGCTTAGATTAACCCGCAGCAGCCTGCATGATGAGGCCACAGATGTAAGCGCCGTATGTACCTAGTGCGTAACCCAATACCGCCATTAGGATACCTACTGGAGCTAGTGCTGGGTGGAATGCAGCTGCTACGATAGGTGCCGATGCTGCACCGCCTACGTTAGCTTGGCTACCAACTGCCATGAAGAACAGTGGTGCACGGATAAGCTTCGCCATCACAATCATTAGAATGGCATGGATAGTTAGCCATGTGATACCAATGAAGAAGTAACCTGGATTGTCTAAGATAGCCGTTACATCCATTTGCATACCGATGGTTGCAACTAGGATGTAGATGAATGCCGAGCCCACTTTAGACGCGCCGCTGTGCTCAAGGCTGCGTGTTGATTTAAAGCACGAAGCGATGAGCGCGAACGTTGTTACCATTACGATTAACCAGAAGAAACCTGATGTAAGGCTGTATTTTGCGAGTTCTGGTGCGTTGGTCGAGATCCAAGGTGCGATTAGGTCACTGAATAAGTGAGCTAGGCCGGTAAGACCGAACGCAATCCCCGTGATCTTCATGAGATCAGTTGTCGTTGTTGGGCGAGCGTTCTCTTCTTGGTATTTAGAAACGGTCTCTTTTAGCTCTTCAATAGATGAAGTATCTGCTTTTAACCATGCATCAATCTTCTTCTGACGGCCTGCCATGACAAGCAATACAGCCATCCAAATGTTTGCACAGATAACGTCTACTGTAATCATTGCAGAGAAGAGTTGGTCATCAACCTCGAACACTTCTTTCATTGCTGCTTGGTTTGCACCACCGCCAATCCAAGAACCTGCAACGGTTGTTAGGCCTCGCCATACGTCACCAGATACAAGGTCAGGGTTGATTTGGTCTATGATCAAGATAGCCAGAGGACCACCAACGATGATGCCGACAGTACCGGTTAGGAACATGATGACGGCTTTTGAACCTAGTCCAAAAATCTTGCGTAGGTCAGCTGAGATGATAAGTAGAACGAGTGCGCTTGGTAATAGGTAGCGACTTGCAACGAAGTATAGCTTTGAGTTTGACGCATCAATGATGCCGAAGCTGTTCAACAATGAAGGAACAAAGTAACAGAGCAATAGACCCGGAACGAACGAGTAGAATTTTTTCAGTGCGCTATTTTGGCTACTTTCCGTGATAAATACACCGCCAAGAATAACAGCTAACATGCCCATTATTACAGCATCATTAGTAATCATTATTATATCTCCTTTAAGGTGAGCGCAAAGGTCTCACTTTTTGAATTGCAGGACTATACCGACAACCGTCATTCGTTACAAATTGTAACGATAGACATACTTTGAAATATTTATGTTAATTTTGATGGTTTGGATTTGTGAATGTCGTGCGTTGTTTATTTGACTGGTGAATGGATTTGTTGGGGGTTTTACGGCGCATTTAGATATATGCAATGTAATTCAAGCCTTAGAGAGTGGTCGCTATGAATTGGGTGGATGCTTGAATGGCAGGAATGAGTGCATATATAGCTATGTTTATGGTGTGGTTTATGCGGGGTTGGAATGTTTCAATAATGTAAAAAAAGAATCCACTTATGCTATGTGGTCAGAAATTAAAAATTTTAGCTAGATCACATAAATCTCTCGGATTACGAGTTTCAGCACCTGATACTTATGCTGATTTGACGTTTTGCAGGGGGTAAATGAAAGAAAAAGCGGCTTAAATAGCCGCTTTTGATGGTTACATTGCATGGTCATCTAGATCTGTAGCCTAGAGTTCTGCTTAAGACTCTTCTTCCTCAAAGCCATCGGCATAACCTTTTGGCGGTGGTGTCCAACCTCGTTCGGAGCGTGAATGCTTGTCTGAACGGTCTTTCTTCATATCTTCTTTCATTGCTTCTTCAAGGTGAATGAAGATTTGTCGGTAGTTGTTGTCGTAGCGTGGATTCTCTTCCGCTTCAGACCAAGCTTGGTATAGTTTTTCAGACTTACGGCTCTCAACGCGTTGATACGTCGATTTTTGCTGTTCGACGAAGAATGGGTGATGACCCAAAGAACGCAGGGCTTCTGCGCCCATTTCAAGAGCAGAATGGTAGGTTTCTGATTCCACAAAGTCTGCTCCTGCTTCTCGTAAGCGATAACTATGACCACGGTCGAATGCGCGAGCCAAGATCTTCACATTAGGGTAGGTGTGTTTTACATACTTCACCAATTCCACGCTTGAGTCTTGGTTATCGATAGCGACGACAAGCATTGCGGCTTCTTCGATTCCTGCGGTATGCAATAAGTCGTGACGAGTCGCATCACCAAAATAAGATTTGATGTTAATAGAGCGCAGCACGTCTACTTGGTTAGCTTGATGGTCTAGAACGACGGTTTTAACATCATTCGACACCAACAAGCGGTTAACGATTTGACCGAATCGACCAATGCCCGCAATGATAACGGTGCCTTTCTCTTCAATAGTATCTTCTTCGCGGTCGTTAGATTTTTGTTCGTAACGAGGCAGAATCACTTTATCAAATAGAATGAATAATCCTGGCGTTAGGAACATTGAAAGTGCCACAACCAGCGATAGAGTTTGGACTATATCAGCAGGCAATACGTGGTTTTGAGCCGAGAAGCTAAGTAGTACAAAACCGAATTCACCGGCTTGCGCCAAGCTCAATGTAAATAGCCAACGGTCACTGTTTTTGATTTTGAAGATTAACGCTAGCGTAAATAGCACCAAGGCTTTTAGAAGCATAACGCCAAGGGTGAGGCCAATGATCAAACCAAAGTCGTTGAATAGAACATCAAAGTTGATGCCTGCACCTACGGTGATGAAGAACAAGCCAAGTAGCAGCCCTTTAAACGGGTCGATGTTAGACTCAAGTTCGTGGCGGAATTCACTGTTGGCCAATACCACACCGGCAAGGAAAGTGCCCAAAGCCGGTGATAGGCCGACTAGGCTCATTAATGCAGCAATACCAATCACCAACATCAGTGCGGTTGCAGTAAAGATTTCACGTAGGCCTGAGCTCGCCACAAAGCGGAACAGTGGACGACTCAAGAAGTGCCCGCCGACCACAACAATCGCAATAGATGCTGTGATCACTAGGCCATAAGCCCAGCCGGGTAGGCCAGCAACAAGACTCAACTCTTCATGGTGATCAGAAGCCGAAGCGACAGCGCTTTGTGCAGCTTCGATTAATTCTGGCAACGCTAATAGAGGGATAAATGCCAGCATCGGAATGACTGCGATATCTTGGAACAGTAAGACCGAGAAAGCATTCTTGCCGCCTTCTGTCTTGGAGAGCCCTTTCTCATTAAAGGTTTGAAGTACAATCGCAGTAGATGATAGTGCGAAGATCAAACCGATAGTCAGTGCAATGGTCCAAGGCTGTCCGAAGAAAAGGGCGATACCCATTACAATCGCGGTCGTGCCACCAACTTGCAGGCCACCAAGACCCATAAGTCGGTTTCTCATTGCCCAAAGCATCTTAGGTTCAAGTTCCAGTCCGACTAAGAACAGCATCATAACTACACCGAACTCGGCAAAGTGTTGAATAGTTGTGGTCTCTTCACCCACTAGGCCGATGATTGGGCCAATAACAACACCAGCAATGAGGTAACCCAAGACAGAACCAAGGCCAAGTCTTTTGGCAATAGGCACCGCAATAACTGCTGCGACTAAGTAGATAAATGCTTGTAGAAAATATCCCGTCATTATTTAACCTCTGCCATTAGTTCTTCTACGTAGTGGTTGAGTTTTTCTGCCTTGCTGGCTTTCTTGATATTGATCTTGCCGGCAACCAGTGCCTCCAACAGCACTTTATAGCTATCGACATGCTCTTGAATGCGGTTTTCTTCCAATGCGGTACGTGAACCAAATAGAGCAAATGGTGCGAGGTAGGTCATCCCACACAGAGAAGCGGTTTGTTCTATTGGGTGAAGCAGCTCTCGAATAGTGAAATGGTTGTAACCATCACTTTGGTAGGCGTCTTTCTTGCCACCTGCAGTAATGCTACATAACAAGTTCTTACCCTGCAGTTCATTACCATCAGCGCCATAGGCGAAGCCGTATTCAAGAACAAGATCTTGCCACTCTTTAAGAATTGCCGGTGTTGAGTACCAATACAAAGGGAACTGAAAAATGATGATGTCATGGTCTAACAGGCGTTTCTGTTCACGGTCGATGTTGATTTTAAATGTCGGATACTCAGCATAGAGATCGACACAGGTAACACCGTCAACGCGTTTGGCTTGTTCAAATAAGGGTTTGTTTGCTTCAGAACGATGTTGAGAAGGGTGGGCGAATAGCACCAAGACTCGATTTTTCGACATATAGCCCTCTTTGTCCATTAACGAATAATATTTATTGGAATTATAGTTATACAATAATAGAAGAATGGTTGAACAACAACGAATTAGCCCATAGTTCTTTGTTTAGATACGGGTGCTTTTCTGCGCTTAATTCTATAAGACACCAGTTATTTTGTGTCTTTCAGGCGCAAGTAGCCGATGACTGAGTAAAACTAATTATTCACGAATAGTAAAAGCGAATATGGGCATTTTATGTCACCGTTGGTGGGTAACGTAAATAATCCAATAACCCTACATAGAACGATAATGAATAAAGGAAAAAACTATGAGCATGGACTTGCGTCAACAATGTGATTTGTTGCTTTCTGGTCATCTAGAACCGACACCAGCACAAACATTCGCTCAGATGGCTGAATGGTGTGAAACACACAATGTGAGCCATGATAGCTACGGTGATGGCGAGTTTATCGAGAGCTTCGAAAACAAGGTCGCAGATCTGCTTGGTTATGAAGCCGCCGTGTTTGTTATCACTGGCACCATGAATCAACCCACAGCATTAGAAATTGCCTGCCAAGAGAAAAGAAACCCACTAGTGGCGATGCACGAATCCAGTCATATTATGCGCCATGAACGCCAAGGGTATCAGCTCCAGAACCGTTTCAATGTACTTCCGGTTGGTAATGTATTTCGCACTTGGAATGTCGACGACTTAAAGACTTGGCCTGATGAGATTGCCGCGGCATTGTATGAACTACCGATGCGAGAGATTGGTGGTCAGTTGCCTGAGTGGGAAGAGCTTGAAGCTATAAAGCAGTACTGCAAAGAACAATCGATTCACTTTCATATGGATGGTGCACGCTTGTGGGAATGTGGCGCCTATTACCAAAAGCCATACAGCGAAATTGCTAAGGGGTTCGATAGCGCCTATGTTTCTCTGTATAAAGGTCTCAATGGCCTTGGTGGTTCGTTATTGTTGGGCGATAAAGCTTTTGTAGCGAAAGCATCGGCCTGGATGAAACGTCAAGGTGGTAATGTTTATCACAGAACGCCTTATGTGGTTTCAGCTGCGATGCAGTTTGATGAGCGATTAGAACTGATGCCTGCTTTATACGAACGCACCAAACAGGTTTATCAAATCCTACAAGATTACCCTCAGTTTACGGTTAACCCACAGCAACCGCAGGTCAACATGCTTCACCTCTATTTACCTGTGAGTTACGAAGACGGCATTATCGTGAGAGATAACATAGCTAAGAAACACAAGGTTTGGATAGGAAACCCAGCGATCAGCGAATTGCCAAACCAATGTAAAATTGAATGGTATGTAGGGGATAACTTATTAAATCTGCCTGATCATGAGCTGATCGACATTCTTGATTTTATTAACGAAGAGCTGATTTGATTGCGGAAGAGTTGAGTTGATTACAATAGAACTGACTGCAGAACAACGGATCTAATGGAAATGGATACAGGAAATTGGTCCGGTATCCATTTATGCAGCTAGGACGGCAGGCTCTGTTACATATACTGGTTGATGTACACGTCGACTAAGAACATGAACACTGGAACCGTACTGAGAAGTCCGAAGAAGACGATTGGCACCCAGTTTTTGATTTTCTTTTTAGGTTGCTCAGTGTTATTCATAAATTCGGCCTTAAAGTAGTTGTCGTGTCTGTTTAGCTTTTTGGTACTAAAAATCTAAGTGCATGGTATCAAATAAATGGGTTTAGCCCTATGTAGATTTAGAGAACCGTGGAGTATATCAATCACATAAAATGTAAGTGATTCATAAATGGTTCATAAAGGTTCAACAATAATGAACCTATTAGAAAAAGTATTGCCTCACTCGGCATATAAAATAAACAGCATTCAAAGATTTGGAGAATACAGAATGAAAACAATAGGAAACATCATTTGGTTTCTGTTCGGTGGTGTATTTATGGGGCTGGCGTGGTGGTTCTTCGGACTGCTCGCATTCCTAACCATCGTTGGTATTCCATGGGGTAGAGCGTGTTTTGTTATGGGTAACTTCTCATTCTTCCCATTTGGTCAGGAAGCGATTTCGCGTGATGAACTGACCAATGAAATGGACATTGGCACGAGTCCGCTAGGTGTGATTGGTAACGTTATTTGGTTCTTGTTTGCGGGAATCTGGCTTGCGATTGGTCACATCATGTCAGCAGTGGCGTGTTTCATTACCATCATCGGTATTCCGTTCGCGATTCAACACCTTAAGCTCGCGGTTATCTCGCTGGCGCCAATCGGTAAGACGGTTGTCGATAAACGTGAAGCCGAAGCAGCGCGAGTAAGAAATTACAAAGGTTAATTTTCTATCTGTATTACACAGGTCTGCAAATAATAAAAGAGCATGCTACTGAGCATGCTCTTTTTCTTGCCGCATTAGTATGTGCACTCCCACTCCACGGAAAGAGACACCCTCGCAATATAGTGAAACTCTCCAACCTAGTACCCTTATGCGCAGTTGTTAAGTGCATGCGGTTGTTTAGTTACCTTTCATCTATTTTGCTAGCCTTAGTGGTGCAGCATCCTTGAAACTCGATAAATTAAAAATCGGAGGGTGTTATGTCTACAAAATCGAACGTACTCATGCTGTTATTGTGCAGTACGTCGGTTGGCTGTAGCAATGGTTTCTCTTCTGCAACAAAACCCCATAAAGAGGGTTTTATGGTACAAAATCAGAAGATTACTTATGGCGTCCCGCTTATTCAAACCATTGAAGCAAGTACCGTTAGACTAGATGAAGATTGGGTGTTAACGGCAAAACATAATAAGCATTTGCTCGAAAGTTTAGATCTGGAGGTGATTTATCATCCTGAATGCGATGTGGCATTAATCAAACGTCCCAGGCAAACAGTCATCCAAACTGGGGGTAGTATTTCGTGGCGAGTTTGTCGCTCATGTTGGCTATCCAATGACGCGTGAGCCAACGGTTAACGGTGGTTATTACATTGGTGAAATTAATGTCGCAACTTGGCAAGGGTGCACAATGTCTGCATCTACTGGTTTAGTTCGTATCGGCATGTCGGGAGGCGGCGTGTATAACCAACATGGGGAGTTGGTGGGTATTAATCATGGTTACATTCCAGAGACCGTTAAATGGGATAATTATGAACACCACCAACCTGCCGTGTTTGTTTCTTTGCTGTCGGTGAATGATTGGTTGACTGAAGTAACAGGTAATTCGTATTTTGGTGAAGAGTTGTTGTCCAAATTGAGTAAATAGAACAGTTAAGCCGGGAAGAACGTTGCTTTCCCGGCTTAATATAGAGAATATCGTTTACGCCTTTAGCGTTAATTAATCTGGAATTACCTCCATATATTGGCCGTCTACTAATGCTGAGTAGTTATCTTTGATTAATGAGCCATTAAAAGTACCGCCATCCTCTTCATCGACCCCGTATTGCCCGTGGCAACCACGCTGTAGGCTCAAGCCACTGGTATTGGAGTCATCCCATTCAAAGGTGTCGGTCACGGTTAGATTACCGAGAATCTGGAACATCGAGTTGGATTCACATTCGAAAACGCCACTTGAAACATCACCATCTGACACAAAAGAGCTAGCTTGAGAGATGTAAGTGTCGTTTGTGATGGTGGCATCGCCCCAAACCGAGATTCGCGAGTTACCCCACGCCTCCAATTCATTACTCACGGTGAGTTCATCAGCTTCTAACGTCGAGCCAGACTCAACAACGACATTCTCTGCGACGAGGTTCGAAACGTAAACAAACGAACTACCGATAGCCTCTAGGTTGGTGAAGGAGACGTCACCGCTGTCGACAACAAGGCTAGAGTTTGCATCGGCGATAGCTTGAGGAGCACTACCGGTAATACTGCTGCGAATATCGACACTGGCGTTGCGATTAAGGTGCAGCGCAAGATTGTTGACTGAACCAGAATTGACTCGTAGATAAGCGGTTCGAATTGTTACGTTGGTTTGATATGCGTCGCCATCTTCTACCGCAGTAGGTAGGGTAACGTTGTCAAAGCGCACAGATGAACTGTTTCTGGCGAAAAGCATGCCGCCAAGGGTGATATCTTGAAGCCTCACACTGGATTGACCATCAATGAAAACGGCTTCGGGTTCGTCTTGACTGGCACCTGCAAGGATACTGGCACTGTCTACGCCAACAATTTTTACGTCATTGCGAACAATAAATACCGAATTGCACGCACCTGTAACGTTATAAGTCGTTCTGGTGGTGGTATTACGAGAGTCTTCAAGTGCATCCTTCAGAGAATCAGCGTCGTCATTACAGTTAAGATCGACGGTCGAATAGGCATCTGTCGAAACGCCAGAGTCTTCCAAGCTGCTCACTCTCGCCTCGATAGAGTCAACCTCATCCGTCAAATCATCAACCTCAGTGCCTAAGGATGAAATATCTTGGTCAAGTGCTGTGAAATTTGCATTTACTTCGCTCGCTTTAGCCGGAGTATTGGCGGTAAAGGTATTTGGCACCTCAGCGAGTGCACTCGACGTAAACGCGCTGCTTACTGCTGTTGCCAACACAAGTTTCATGGTGGTGTTCATGTTAAATTCCTTATATATCCGTATTCTGTGAACAGGCGCTTACTGCCAGTTGCTATCATCCCAATTGGTGCTATCCCAAGTTAACGCAGTGCTGGTTGCACACGTGTCGCCAATGCCATCGTTGTCCGAGTCGGCTTGGTCAGCATTCGCTGTGTTTATGCAGTTATCATTAAGGTTGTCGATGCCATCGTTATCTAAGTCACCTGAGCGTGTATCATCGTTTGGATAGTCATCATCTAAGTTGTCGTAACCATCGTCGTCGTCATCACCAGCGCGGGTGTTGTCACCTGGATACATGTCGACGTCATTGTCGTAGCCGTCGTTGTCGGTGTCATTAGGGTACTGATCATCTATGTTGTCGATGTCGTCTCCGTCAGAATCTCCAGCTCGTGTTGGATCTGTTGGGTATTCATCATCGAGGTTGTCATAGCTATCGTTGTCGTCATCGCCAGAACGTGTGTCATCATCCGGGAATTCATCGACGTTGTTGCTATAACCATCGTTGTCAGTATCGTTGGGGTACGGATCGTCGATTTCATCGGTGCCATCAGAGTCTAGATCCCCAGCTTTGGTAGCGTCGTTAGGAAATAGGTCGACATCATTGTTGTAACTGTCGTTATCGCTGTCATTAGGGTAGGGGTCAGCTAAGTTGTCACCTAGATCGTCTTCGTCGGCGTCAATCCATTCATTAGGGTTACCCAAGAACTCATCGACGCTATCTTTTACGCCGTCTCCATCTTCATCGGCAATGACGATCTCTGCGGCTTGGTCCAAGTCATTCTTGATTTGCTCTGGGGTTTGCTCGTCATCGATGGTATCGAGAATGGCTTTAATTTCTTCGTTTACACCAGCCACAATAATGGTGAACTTGCCCGCTTCAGAGGAGCCTTCTTCTGTCGCTTTTTGCAGATCTTCGGGATCTTCTGGCAGCGCCCCTAACTCAACGATTTTTTCGGCTGCATACGCGGCTTTAGGTGCACCATTACCTTCTAAAAAGTCACCAAGAACATCATCGACGTCGATAGCCAATTGAGTGGCGACTTGTTGGGTTGCATCTTCCTTGGATAGGTTTGGGTTTTGCTCTAGGGTGTTATGTACAAGAGTTGACAGTGGTGTGACGGCTGTTTCTCCTGCAGGCGCGGACATCACGTAGCTCTTTGTGACTTGGCCTTGGTCTTCATCAATGGTTTGTCCTGCGATAGCTTGAACTACAACAGGGTATTGGGAAGGGTTATCGATTCCGCTGACATTTAATTCAGCGACACCACCTTCTCCCGATGTTGCGGTAGGCTCTCCGTTATCTAAAACGTAGTTACTATTTAGATCAAGCCACACGCTGGCGTCACGCAAATAACCGTCAATGGCTGTCACACTATAAGAACTGGTATTACTAGATGAGTCTGAATCGGGGTCGTCAAAACACCCGACCAGACTCACACTAGCGCTTAGCCCTAGCACAATAGTGAGTGGGTTCTTTTTCATTAGTTCATCCTAAACTGACGTTGTTTGGAGTTTGTTGCATAAGAAAGCTAGGAAACGAATTTCAGTTGTGCAAGGTGCGCAAAGTGGCCATTTTTTTTAGAAGAATATTAACGCTTGGTATGTATTTGTCTGGGTGATGCTTTGTTGGTTATATAACACCAAGATAAATAAGATCAATTGATCAGCGTGTTTTTAGCAACAAGAAAGATGTTGATTGTGCGGGGACTAGTAGGGTCTTCTAAAATAACGAGTACTATTGTTTGGATATGTGATCTGTTTCACTCTTTAAGTATGATGTCACTCGATAAAAAAGCGGGCTCACCAATGGTAAGCCCGCCCTAAAACTAGAATATAAAGTTGCTCTCTTATAACGCTTCTATACAGAAGCTCCTCAAGAGGATGTCACGACTGAGAGTTACATTGCCGCTTCAAAGATTGCCGAGATCTCTTCATGAGTTGCTTGTTTAGGGTTAGTGAAACCACAAGCATCTTTCAGCGCGTTGTCAGACAAGGTTGGGATGTCCTCTAGTTTAGCACCAAGTTGAGCGATACCTGTTGGGATGTTCACGTCGTTTGCAAGTTGGACAATCGCGTTGATCGCCGCTTCTGCGCCTTGTTCTGCTGTCATGCCTCCAATATTCACACCCATTGCTTTTGCTACATCACGTAGGCGTTCTGGGCAAACTTGCGCGTTGTAGCGTTGAACGTGCGGAAGCAAGATAGCGTTACATACGCCGTGTGGAAGGTCGTAGAAACCACCCAGTTGATGCGCCATTGCGTGAACATAGCCAAGAGAAGCGTTGTTGAAAGCCATACCCGCCATGAACTGCGCGTAAGCCATTTGCTCACGCGCTTCAATGTCTTCGCCGTGCGCTACCGCTGTTCTTAGGTGTGCTTGCACAAGCTCGATTGCTTTAATTGCTACAGCGTCTGTAATTGGCGTTGCTGCGATAGAAACGTAAGCTTCGATTGCGTGCGTTAACGCGTCCATGCCTGTTGCAGCAGTTAATGATGCCGGTTTAGCAAGCATTAACTCAGGATCGTTTACTGAAATAAGTGGTGTTGTGTGTTTATCAACGATAGCCATCTTAATGTGACGAGCTTCGTCAGTAATGATGCAGAAACGGGTGATTTCAGATGCCGTGCCGGCCGTGGTATTAATAGCAATAAGAGGCATCATTGGCTTCTCAGACTGATCGACGCCTTCGTAATCTGCAATCTTGCCGCCGTTAGAAGCAACCAGAGCAATACCTTTTGCACAATCGTGCGGAGAACCACCACCAAGAGAGATAACAAAGTCACAGTCGTTGTCAGTCAGAAGCTCAAGGCCGTCGTTCACGTTGGTGATGGTTGGGTTTGGTTGAGTACCATCGAATACAACAGCATCAACATCACGTTGATTTAGAAGGTCTTGAACCTGCTTAACCATACCTATTTGGTTTAGGATTTTGTCGGTAACGATAAGACCTTTTTTAAAGCCTTGAGACTGAATGCTATCAACAGCATCCTTTAAGCAGCCTGTTCCCATGAAGTTGATTGTAGGGATGTAAAAAGCACTAGACATTGGAAAACTCCATTAATTATGATTTTTAATTTCCTATATGGTGTCGGCAAACAACTGGTCGACCATTGATCTGAGTCAACGTTGGCTCCAAGGTACCACTTTGTGGTTATGGGGTGTGACAGGGCGCAGATAGCAATCGTTTTTATAGTTTTTTGATGTGATCGTTGTCATTTATAGATCTTAAGGGACTGATTAATTATAAACCTGTATGCCACTCCATCATGATGATTTAATGGGGCTACTCACTGATTGTTGGTTCATTTGTTAGTTCTTTCGACTTGCTTTCTGGGTTGTCCGTAGATAATTCCTCCATTTCGCATTCGTCAGAAGAAGCTTGTGGCTCTTCATCATAATATTTGACAAGAAACGGAGTAAGCATGACGGATGAGGGTAAGAAGTGCTTCATAGTACCTCCCGGTACAGTACGTGTGTTTCTTGTATGGTATTGGTTTAATATGTGGCAAAATTTGCGATACATCATGACTTGTTGCTTGTTTTCTATAAATTATTAGAACTATATTCAGGCTCACAAAAATGGTAGTAGAATGCACACTTAGCTTTTGAGGTTAAGAAAAAACAAAAATAACACGGCTAGATAGCGTGAATAATAGGACAGATAATGAAGTACGATTGGATATTCTTTGATGCAGACGAAACCTTATTCCATTTTGATGCTTACCAAGGAATGAAGCTGATGTTTTCCCGTTTTGGGGTAGATTTCAGCGAGCAAGATTATTCGGCTTACCAAAAGGTTAATTTGCCACTTTGGGTCGATTACCAAGATGGTCGTATTACCGCAGACCAACTGAAACACACGCGCTTCGAAAGTTGGGCTGAGAAACTAGAGACAACAACGGCTGCTTTAAACAGTGCATTTTTAACGGCGATGGCGGATATCTGTTCTTTATTACCGGGCGCACAAGAGTTGGTGAAGTCTTTAAAAGGCAAAGTGAACATGGGCATCATCACGAATGGTTTTACAGAGCTGCAGTCTATCCGTTTAGAGCGCACAGGAATGACGGATTACTTTGATCACGTCATTATTTCTGAAGAGGTTGGGGTAGCTAAACCGGATGCCCAGATTTTTGAATATGCACATAAGTTGGTTGGATTCCCATCGAAGCAAAGAGTATTGATGGTTGGCGATAACCCACATTCCGATATTTTAGGCGGACTCGATTTTGGTATCGAAACTTGTTGGTTAAACAGTCAAGAAAAAGCAACGCCAGCGGGTATCAACCCTCATTATCAAGTTAAGTCACTGGCTGATTTGCAAGCGCTTCTACTGGCTTAGGCAATAACGACTGCCACTAGCGAATACGCAATCACAATCGGTTGATTTCGTTAATTGACCAGTTCTTTGCAAATTGATTTATGATTCGTAAATCGATTGATACTGGTAAATCAAATACTTATGGCGAGTACAAAAATGTACTCGCCAATTATTTTGAACTTGGTTTAACCATAGGGTGACCATCAAAAACAGATAAAGGAAGAGGCGTGCTGAAATCTCATCGTTATAGCTGCTACGGTATTATCGCCATTTTACTATGGAGCTGCTTGATTGCTCTCTCTCGTAGTGTCTCAGAACAGCTAGGTCCAATTGGTGGCGCCGCCAGTCTTTATACGGTGAGCTCACTGTTGTTGGTCTGTGTTATGGGGTTACCTAAGCTGTCGCGCTTTTCTAAGTCGTATCTATTGATTGGCGGCGCTTTGTTCGTTTGTTATGAGATCTTCTTGGCGCTGGCGTTGGGAATGGCGAACAGCCGACATCAAGCGATAGAGATGGCTGTGATTAACTATCTATGGCCAGCACTGACGGTGTTGTTTGCGGTGCTGCTGAGCGACAAGAAGATTAATTGGTTGGTTTATCCAAGTATCTTTTTGGCATTCTTCGGGGTGGCTTGGAGTATCAGCGGCGAGCAGGGGCTTTCTGTCGATCAAATCGCGGCTAATATTGCGACGAATCCTAAAACCTATTCAATGGCGTTTTTCGGCGCGATTATTTGGGCGGTTTACTGTAGTTACACTCAGAAAGTGGCAAAAGGGCAGAATGCGATTGTGCTTTTCTTTATCGCTACGGCGATCACTCTGTGGATCAAATACGCATTGAGCAACGAAACCAGTATGGTAATGACAACCAGTGCAGCAATTGACTTAGTGCTGGCTGGTGTGTGTATGGGCGCAGGCTACGCGCTTTGGAATACAGCGATTCTAGGTGGCAATATGGTCTTCCTGGCGACCATGTCGTATTTCACGCCTATTTTTGCGACCTTATTGTCTTCTATGATTTTGGGCTTGTCATTGAGCATGACGTTTTGGCAGGGTGTTTGTATGGTAACGATTGGCTCTTTAGCTTGCTGGTGGGTAACCAGAGACAGAAAGCCGACGGTTACGGCGTCGGCTTCTAAAAAGGTTCAATCAGAGTCTTAAGTTAGCGGGAGATTGATGGGTTAACTCTTGGTTTTTTTACTCTCAATTCTTAACTCGCGATATTGAGATTCAATTGAAGCTCATAAGGCATCTTCGATAAGCGTCGCTTAAGCTGGCTGCGCGTACGTTCAATATCATCAACCGCAATCGCATCTTGGTCATTGGTATGAATATCAACGTTGATTCTTAGCTCTGGACCAACCTTAGTCACACCCATTAGCTCCAAATCTTGATCCGCTTCTTTGTCTACAGCGACCACGTTTTTATCTACCGCATCACAAATGTCTTTGGTTGCCGACATCATCAGCAGTTCGCGCATGGCTTCACGTAACATGTCGAAAGGTACTTTGATGAAGTAGAAAGACATTAGTAACATCATCATTGGGTCGGCATATACAGCGTATGACGCAAGAGGTGAGAATGTCATTGCCCACGCTACGACGAAACCCGCTGTTACCGCTACACTCAGTAGCGTATCCATCTGCCACTGTTTAGATTCCGCTTGAATCAGACCTGAAGAGATACGTTTGCTCTTGTTCGCGATGTACCACCAAGCATAACCACAGCCCAACACGTTGAAAATACCAAACAGAGTTGCGATAGAAGCATCGACCTCACGGCCGCCTGTCATCAAGGCACCGATCGCAGAGTAAAGCGAATAACCAACCACAAGTAGAATCACAACGGCTTTAATCGCAATCACAATCGGTTCGATGATAGCTCGACCAAACGGGAACTCTCTATCTGAAGGGCGATTAATGTATTTTGAAGCAGCTAGTGACAATAAAGTTAACAGTAAGCTGATAAGAGAATAGACACCGTCAAATACTATGACTAGAGAGCCAACGAGAAGACCCAACACCAACCCGCCAATTGCGAAGCCTGATGCTAAAAGGGCTGAGAACAATAGTACTCGATTTTCGTTTTGGCTTTTCCTGTCACACATAATATTTTCCAGATGTTTTTGATAACTTCATTGTTCTAATATTGAGCTAACTTTACAAACTTTATCTGATGACGTTTATATGTCTTATTTAAGTAATACATATAAATCAATAAAATTCAGTATCTTAAGATTAATCCCTGGTGTCAATAAAGTTGGCGATGAGTGTTTTTTGGGGATGGTGTGCAACTGAAATGGGATCGTTTATGATTAATAAAACACATCAGTCGCTAAGGTCTTATTGGTTTCTAGATTTAACTGCGATGGACAAGGAGTGAATCAATATGAAGTTTGACGATATCAGTGATAACGAGTTGTGGGTGATTGCTAACCCTATCATGGATAATCTGATGGATGGTTCAACCAAGGTTGATCATGAACAGCACTGTCGAGACTTCACTCAAAGGATGAAAGACATTGTTACGCCAGAATATTTAGAAAAGGTATGCCACCATTATCAGCACAGTAATGGCTTTTTTGCTGAGCGTGAGCAAGTTGCGCTGTTTAGACGTTCAGACTCCATCGCCTTTGTGTGGAAACAAGCGTATACCATCGCCAAAGGTGAGTTTGTCGCCGAAATGGTATTGGTTGAAGAAGAAGGACGCTACTTAGTGGATCACGTGATGGTTTTTTAGGAGCTGTGTTGTTTGTGATTTTGCCCTTTGCTATGGACGATAAGCGTGAGCTAGAAATCAAACAAGTAATCACTAAGCTGGTCGGCTAACCAATTCATTCCTGGGTGCTCTGCCATACCAGCTGCGGTAAACATACAGTAGTCTTCTTGCGTTAAGCCGTAGGTGTGCTTGATCACTGCGAGCTCTTGTTCACGCAGTAAATGGCGAATCAATGGCTCTGGCATTACACCCCATGCCTCTTCACGTAAAATCGTATCCAACATAAAGTCAAAGCTAGAGAAACCAATGTAACGACGCGAGAAGGGCTCAAGCTCAGGATTATCCTTTTCATTAAGATAAACCATGGTCGCTTGCATCGAATTCCTTAGTACCTCATCAGACACTCGTCGCATCGCACTCAAATCATGCCCTTTCTTACATACAGACATCATTCGAATTTTACCAAGCGGGTTGTAGATAATTCTTGGGTCATCGACGCGTTCGTAATCGACACCAAATGCGAAGTCGACTTGCTGAGTTTCAACTAGGTTAGCTAAGTCACCGCTCGACGCGAGAACGAAGTTAAATGAGGTAGAAGGGTACTTGTTATTTAAGGCGTGGGATAAGTCCTGCCACATTTCATCGGGTAGGGAATCATCTCGGGCTATCCAAATCTCTGCGTTGAATTCGCCCGAGACATGTAAGCAGGTTTGTTTAATACGCGCGGCTGTCACCAACATGCCTTCGCAATCCTTGTAAATCGCTTTACCCGCTTCTGAAAGCTCAACGTGGTTTCCGCTGCGGACGAACAGTTCGACATCTAACTCTTTTTCCAAGGCTTTAATCGACATGCTGAGTTTGGTTCGGTTGCATTCTAACTGGCGTGCGGCTTCAGAAACTGATCCTAAATCAGCAACGGAACAAAAGGCTTGGACTTGAGAAAGGTTCATTTCATTTCCATATTGAGCGGGGGTCGGTGCATATTATCTGAATATTGTGCTGACTATCTTAGAAATAGTCCATCTTTGCATGATAACTCTATGACGAATTGACTAATTTGGTTTACTCTGGGGAAGTTCCGAACCTACAAGAAGTAAAGATGGAGGCCATGATGGCGAAACAATGGGACGAATACGCCGTTGATTGGGATAAAGATCCCGCGACCGCAGTATTCGCACAGTCCGTATTTGACCAGTTAACACAGCTCGTTGATTTAAACGGAACCCGTGTCCTTGATTTTGGTTGTGGTACAGGACTACTCAGCCAGAAAATATCTCCTTTAGCAAAAGAGATCATCGCACTTGATATCTCTGAAGGGATGATTGAAGAGTTAGATAAGAAAGAGTTACCTAACGTTGAACCGGTAGTTGATATTTTATCGCGCGGACTTGCAGCGCAGCATCCAGCATTCAGAAACCAGTTTGACCTAGTGGTAGCCTCTTCGGTGTGTGGTTTTATCCCAAACCTACAAGACACAGTCAGTCTGATTTACACGCTGCTTGAAAACGACGGCACGTTTGTACACTGGGATTGGTACTTGGAAAGCGACAGTGAAGATTACGGTGTAAGCCAACAGCGCTCAGAAAACGTATTGAGTGCAGCGGGCTTTGCAGTGGTTGAAGTCTCCACACCGTTCTCGATTGACACTCCACAAGGAGAGTTAAAGGTATTGATGGGTGTTGGACGTAAACAAGCCCTCCCTGATCTGTAATCGTGTGTATGCCTTGAGCTAGCATTCAGAATGCTCATTTAAAATACTAAACCCACATTAACGACTCAAACGTCAGTTATGTGGGTTTTCTCTTTTTGGCGACATCGTTTTAAACAGAACGAGTTAGCGCTTTCTTATTTCCATTTTGGAAATATAGTCTTGCATACATTTCATTAGTGGAAATGTAATCGTGAGATATAAAATAAGCCCATAATAACATTAAGGGTTTAATCATGAGCCACCAATCTGCGTCATCTACTTCTTCACCACTTTCAGAGCAACAACAACGCTTTAGCAATATCATTTCAGATACCAACCTGTCGCCAAAACAGAAGTCGAGCTATCTTGCCTTAGAAGCTGAAGCCAGCTTACCGTATATGCCGGTAAGCAAAGAAGTAGAGCAAGCCTTACAACAAGGTGTGCTGTGTGACATGTTTGAAGGGCACGCCCCATTTAAGCCGCGCTATGTACTTCCAGATTATTCTAAATACTTACATCAAGGATCAGAGTATTTAGAGCTTAGCGCGGCAACTAATTTCGATGAAGCATTAAACATGCTCACCATCCTTTACCACCATGTTCCTTCTGTCACTTCAATCCCGGTTTACCTAGGGCAGTTGGACGATGTGTTGATGCCTTTCGTTGGCGACTTAACGGAATATCAGGTATACCAAAAGCTTAAGCTGTTCTGGATCATGTTGGATCGCACACTGCCAGATGCGTTTATGCATGTGAATATCGGCCCGACAGACAACATTATCTGCCGTACGATTTTACGTGTAGACGCTGAATTGAAGCAGATCGCGCCAAACTTAACCTTTATGTACGACCCAACCGTGACACCTGATGATCTACTTCGTCATGCGGCGAGCAACATCTGCGAATGCAGTAAACCACATATTGCTAACTATCCCGCGCATGCCGAGGCATACGGCGACAAGCGTTTTGGTATTGTGAGCTGCTACAACTCTCTGCCGTTAGCGGGTGGCTCAAATACGCTAGTACGTATGAACCTGAAGCAAGTGGCGTTGAAGTCTGAGGACAGTGCTGATTTCTTACAACAAGTATTGCCGAACTACAGTGGCATCATGGTTGAATTGATGAACGCACGCAGCCGCTTCTTGCATGAAGAGTCTAACTTCTTCGAAGGCTTCCTGACCAAAGAAGGCCTTATCGAAGAAGATCGCTTTGCGCCAATGTTTGGTATTTATGGCATGGCGGAAACAGTCAACATTTTGATGGAGAAAGAAGGTCAAGCAGGGCGTTATGGTCACGATGAACAGGCTAATCAACTTGGTCATCGTATCTCTGAAAAGCTGGCTGAGATCGTTGAAAAATCAGAAGTGAAATATGGATTAGAAGGTAAGGCTCTGCTGCATGCTCAAGGCGGTATTAGCCTAGATGAAGATGTGACACCAGGTGTTCGTATTCCTTACGGAACAGAACCAGATCCTGTCTCATACGTTCGTGCAACTGCGGGTCACCATAAGTTCTATACCTCGGGTATCAGTGACATTCTGACCATCGACGAAACAGTGAAATCTAACCCTGAAGCGATGTTTAACCTGTGTAAAGGCGCGATTCAAGCGGGTTACCGTGAGTTTACGGCTAACGTGGCATCAAACGATTTGGTTCGTGTGACGGGTTACATGGTTAAGTTGTCTGATATTGCCAAATATGACGAACAAGGCTCACGCACCAATACCACCTTCTTAGGTGCTGAAGCTGCGAAGAACACGGGCATATTAGAGCGTAAACCACGCGTGGCGAGTTTAGAGATGTCGCCGACGTACGAATAGCGCCTTAATCTAACTATACCCATTACCAAACAATACAAATTATGAAAGTTTCTGATCTAACAACTCAAATGGCTAGGGTTAATAACAATAAGACAGAAAAACAAGCGAAGGTCAGCCGTGTGCTGACCTTTTCTTGTGTTGATGGACCGGGAAATCGCCTAGTGTTGTTCCTACAGGGGTGTAATTTCGATTGTGTAACCTGCCATAACCCACACACCATCAATCACTGTAACCATTGCGGCGACTGCGTCAGCGGATGTCCAAGCGGTGCGTTGAGCACCGATGATGGCAAAGTGAAGTGGGATCCGGTGGCTTGCACTAATTGCGATCAGTGCATTGACATCTGTAACCATAAATCAAGCCCGAAAATAACATCGATGACGGTTTCGGAGGTACTTGAACTCGTTAGGCATAACCAATTCTTTCTGAGCGGTATTACCATTTCGGGTGGTGAAGCAACCATGCAACTGCCGTTTATCATTGATCTGTTTAAAGCGATAAAAAGCGACGCGCAGTTGGCACACTTAACCTGTTTTATTGACAGCAATGGTTCGTTGTCTAAACAAGGCTGGGAGCGAGTATTGCCTTATCTTGATGGCGCGATGATTGACCTAAAATCCTGGCAATCAGAAACACACCAATGGTTGGTCGGCAGAGGAAACCATCGTGTGTTTGAAACCATCAATTATTTATCAGAAAAGGGTAAGTTACATGAAGTTCGGTTACTGCATATTCCGAACAAAAGTGATCTTGAGGACGAGATAAAGCAAGTTGGCTATTACTTAAATGGATTGCCAAGTGATGTTCGGATTCGACTTAATGCGTTTCAACATCATGGCGTGATTGGCGAGGCGTTAGATTGGCCGAAATGCACCGAACAACAGATGCAGAGCTTTTACGATAAGCTCTACGCGATAGTTCGAAGACCAATGCAAACGCCAGAGGTTTATACTTAGTCTATTATCAAAATCGAGCCTTTTTAAAAGAATTTAGGCTTCTAAAAAATCTGGCAGTCTATAAAGAGCCACTTTCTTGTAAAACCTAAGCTTCTAAGAACAAGTCACACAGCCATTTGATGGCTTGATCATTCATGTTGGGTTTGTTCCACACTAAGCTATATGCCACCTTACCGTAATCAAAAGGCAAGGGCTTGCTCACTAAGCCCTGAGCTTGCTTAGCACGCTCAACCCACTGTTTAGAGCAAGTGAACAGGAAAGGCGTGTGGTGACACAACACAGCCGCAGCACCAAAGTCTGCTACCGATATCGCCATATCTCTCGGCTGGTGGCATTGAACCAAGTTTTGTTCAAAATAAGGCTGAGACAGTTCGTTATCTAAAATCCCAATGTGCTTATAATCTAAGTAGCCTTCCACCGTCAGTTCTTGCTGAGCAAGAGGGTGGTGGGCACCCATCAAACAAACCATCTCATCGGGCAGAATCGTTTCCCACACTAACTCTTTATTATCTGTCGGTGGTTGGGATATATCGTGAGGCAATAAGATTAAATTTACCTTGCCGCTAAGCAAAGCATCGAAGCCAAGTTGCTGCTTCGAATAGATATTGAGTTTAGCTTTAGGCGCAAGTTCTGTGGTGATTTTGCTGATCTTAGAGGCGAACACTTCAAAGGTGCTTTCACGCATCGAGAGCGAAAAGCTGCCTTGGTACTCCTCTGGAGTAAAACTCTTCTGATGAAGCAATCCGTTCATACTAGAAAGAATGGCATGGACGGTTGGAGCTATCTTTAGGGCAAAAGGTGTTGGGATTAGCTTAGTACCGTCTCGATAGAACAGCTCATCGTTAAGGATGTCACGCAGCTGAGATAATGTCTTACTCACACTCGAAGGGCTGACAAAGAGTTGCTCTGAGGTCTGAGTGACGCTGTGGGTGTTCAGCATAATATGAAGCGCAGTGAGGTGTTTAAGGCTCACTCGCGATAAATGTAAGTAATCCATACACAACTCACTCAATGCGTGACAACGGTCGATTTAAGGTTTTAAAACAGAAACTAGCGCGCTAACTTGTGATGAGCTCGCGAAAAGTGACCTGCACAAAATGCACCGACAATCGATAGCTCGCCAGCCAAACACAGTGCAGCACATACTTCGGCTAAGGCTTGTGATTTACCGTTACCATGCAGTCCAAGTAAATCTAAACAGGCTTTCTGACTTGGTAAGCCGGTACCGCCGCCGACAGTCCCTATCATTAAGTTAGGTAGTGTCACGCTCGCGTATAAACCGCCTTCTTTGTTCAGTTCCATGCGAGTCATACCAATCGCAGACTCAGCGACACACGCTGCGTCTTGTCCGCAAGCAATGTAAAGCGCCGCCAGTGCATTCGCATAATGGGCATTGATACCGATAGTACCACTTAACGCGCCACCTACCGTGGTCATTTGACCAAACTGAACCATCTTCTCTGGAGTGGTGTGCAAGTACTTAGCAACAAGCTCAGCAGGAATGTTTACTTCGGCAGTGACCTTTTTACCACGAACACTGCGTAAGGTTTGGGTATTGGCTTTCTTGTCGCCTGACAAGTTGCCATCAAGGAAAGCGTGGTCAGGCTTAACTGGCGTATTCTCAATAATGTACTCAAACACGGCGTTGGTCGCGATGGTCACCATATTCTGACCAGAAGCGTCTCCGGTTAGAAATTCAAACACCAAGTAAACATGGTTACCTTCGATGTTGATATTGATGTCGGTCAGCTTGCCGTGTGATGTTGTTGATTCTGCCAAGATCTTGAACTGGTCATACTGAGTCACAGCCCAAGCCACAAACTGTCCGGCTTCAACTAATCCTTGGAAGGCAAAACCAGGCGTACGTGTTACACCTTCATTGAGCAACATAGCACTTGCGCCACCACAAGCCGTAATCAGCTTAGAACCACGATTGTAAGAGGCGACAAGCGCAGCTTCTGTGGTTGCCAGTGGCACGAGGTAATCGCCCGTAGCAAATAGGCCATTAACTCTTAGTGGGCCTGACACACCGACAGGGACTTTAACTGTGCCAACAAAGTGTTCGATATTTTTCTCATACGCTTGGATCTGGCTTTGTGTATGAGGGTCGAGCAGCTCTTGCTGTGAATCTGCGTTATCGAGGGCTGTCCAACGACGTGTAAGATTCTTTTCTGTCAGGTAGGGGCTAGGGGTCAGCTTATTTACTGGCTTTTCAAAATGAGGCTGAAGCTTTTTTTCTAATTCGTCTGCGGAGATGTCGCCTCCTAAAATAGAAACATAGTCACGGCGATGCAGATTTAGTTTTGGCATAAATAGTATGAAGTAAAGTTTGTGCAGCAAATTGGTTTGCGCTGATTCTACCGAGTAATAAACCAGAAACAAGCGCCTGATATAATGAGTTACAGTTTGTGTGGTTGTTGAAGCAAAAAGCAGCGAAGTTTCGCGAAATATAGGCGGTACTTGAGCAAAATTTAGATATGAATGTCGAGAAGACTACCAATGGCTTCGTTTTGACGATCAACCACACTCGCACCAACACGGTTATAACTTGCGCTTTGTGTCAGTTTAATCAAGGAATCGGTTGAGGATGAAGCGGGTTCAGGTTCTTTGTCTTTAAAGGAAATGGATTGTTCAGGCTCTATTTGATTAAAGCTGAGATCGCTAGTTTGGAAAGTGTCGTCGGATTCTAGAGCGTGTTTGGAGGCTTGGTTGAGCTCGATTGCGGCTTCTTCAGCCATGTTAGTGGACTGCTGAATAATGGCGTAACCAGATTGAATACCAGATATCGACATAACAGAACCTTATATTGACGTATGGAGTGAGTCTAGGCGGACGATATTTGGAGCGCAATGGTGAACAGATGAAATTTACGGTGAAAATGTGAACTTAAGTTAAAATAGTGAAGTCTGTCTATTAACTGAACAGGTCATTTAGCGCGTTTAACTCTTCATCAGTAAGCAAAGAAGACTTCTCATTTTCAAGGTTGCCGTCTATTTCACCCTGAAGTGCTTTTAATTGTTGGGGGTTAAGAAGCTGTATTTGCTGCTTAAATGCTTCAAATTGCTGTGTATTCATAGTGTGACCTTAGTCCAAATCCATATGCTCTATAGAGCATAGTCTACTGACGCAGGAAATCAAACAAGATTAAGTGAATATTAAATGATGTTTGAAGTTTCCTAAAACTAAGACAACTATAAATTCCTGTGGTCGTTTTTTGTCCGAGAAATGTTAGGCAAAGTTAAGGCTTGGTCAATCAAAGTCAGAAAATTCCTACAATGTAAAAATCCTCAAACCCTTGTGGAACAAGGGTAGGAAAGTAATTGCTCTACCCAATTTGGGGTATGGGTAAAGCAATGTATAAATACTCATGGTGATCAAAAGATGATCAATTTGCGTTATCTTTTTGTTTTTACAGTATTTTGTTTGTTGCTCAAGAAGCTTCTGTTTCAAACGGCTTGTCGATCTTAACCTTAACTGCAAACTTGGTCGCTAAGGTATGCAGTTCTGGAAGCATTCGATAGATCAAATGGAGCTGCTGTAGGACCATTCTGACAGAACTCTCATCTTCTTCTCGCCATTCACTCAATCGCTTATCTAATTCTGGGTCATAAGCGTTTTTCACTTCACACTCTTCTTGATGAGAATAGAGTTGATCATTTAGAGCGTCGAGATGCTCGTGGATTACTCTGTGCGCATCTAACACCAGTTTGTGTGTCGCCTCATCATCGATACGCGTTCTGTGTGCACCTAAAGCCGAGATGTAGCTGAGTAGAGCATGATTAAGTGTTAGGAATCGGAAGCTCTCATCTTCAGAGGTGCGGTACTTACCCGGTTCAACCAACATGCTACTGATAGCGGCTGTCAGGTTTGCATCATTATTATGCGCACTACGACGAGCGATACGATAGTTAAGGGTGTCTTTTTTACCAACACGGTATTGGCCTATGATCTGAGCAAGATAGTTCTTATTGGAATCGAGCGCATCCGCCATTACTTTGTGCAACCGTTTCGATTGCCAATCAGGCAAAACATAAATGACAGCAAGTACGGCGAGAGCACAACCAATAAAGGTATCCGCTAGTCTTGGCAAAACCACTGCGTAGCCTTCACCTAACTGGTTAAAGCAGAAGAGCACAAGCAGAGTGATAAAGCTGGTCGCAAATCCGTAGTTATTGATTCGAAACGCAAAGAACATCACGCCACTGATAACAATGAACACCAGTTGGCTCTCTTGAGACGGGAAGAAGGTCAATAACGGCACTCCAATTAACAAGCCCGCGACCGTGCCAATAACACGTGCTGTCAGTTTTTGACGGGTTGCACTGTAGTTTGGCTGGCAAACAAACAGTGTTGTTAGCAAGATCCAGTAACCTCTTTCAATATTAAAGCCTTGGATAATTCCATAACCAAGCGTCAACGTGATCGCCATACGAATCGCGTGGCGGAATAGCATTGAATCGGTGTGCAGGTTGGCTTTGATCTTGTGCCACATTGCCGTCAAAGTATGAGGATTGGTATCGTCTAATACGCCTTCTTCGATCTTCTCTGCATCTGGGTTGCTGATATTTGAGAGCTGCTTTTCAACGGTTGCTAGGTTATTGAATAAGTAATCCAACTGGTTCAGCAGTGATTTCCACTCAGGGTTGTTCTGTTGGTGTAGATGGTTGAGTGAAGACATTAGCTCATCGAGTGCCAGTATAGATTTATCACCATGCTGGTATTCAGCTCCAACCTTCAATGAGCTTGCCACTTCTTTACACGCAGTGGCTTGGGCTTCGAGCAGGTATTTAAAACGGAACAACACGTCAGAGCGTTCAAAGTGTTTTGCTAGCTCTTGATAACGATAATGGCTAGAGCTGACGCGTTCATGAATATCTTGTGCGATGAAGTAGGTGTTAAGAAATCGGTCACTTGGCCCGTCAATGTGTCCGCGCTTAGAGCGGTTGAGTAGGGTCGCTTTGCACATGTTGAGCGCGTTAACGGTACTCGCATTAAGTTTGGCTTCAATGATTCGGTGTGGTTGAGGAATTAAGTCTGAAACTGGGTAGAAGAGCTCCGCTTTTGAATCGATGTAATTACCGATTTGATCGAATACCGTGGCTAGGTTTTGTTGCACAGGTTGCATTGGCCACACTATCTGCCAAATCATCGACATGAAGTAGTACCAAGCGGCGCCAGTTAACAGTAGAAGCGGTTGAAACCAAAGGTTGGTGCTCTCGTGGGCACCAAGCATGGTATAGATGGCAACTAAGAGAGAACCAAACGCGATACTCGCGTATTTAGGACCAATTGCGCCGAGAATAATAAATGAGAAAGTTGAAACAAAAAGCCCTATCGCGAACAGCCAAGGCGTATCGAAGAGAATCTCAATAGAGAAAGCCGCAACGGCGAAACAGATAAAGGTCAGCGTGAGTGCTTTCAAGCGCCCGGTAAAGCTGTCATCGCTTTCCGCAAGAGCCGCAGCAATAACGCCTAAGATCAAAGGCGTGATCAGTGTGTTTTGTCCATAATACCAAGCAGGCACCACCACACCGAGCAGAGTGATGAGAATTAATACGCTGTAATTTATGGTTTTATTCGCCCAATAGAGGCGCAATTTGGCTGAGAAGTCCACAGTCGCTCACTTGACACACTAAAAACCATAATCCTAACAGAAATCAAGCACAAGAATTTGATACTTATCCATAATTGCCCGTAGGTGGTCATGAAAGCGTCGATAAGATATGAGATATTATTAATTCTCATTGCATCATGATATAAATTCAATATTCCCAATTAAGAGCACACTCCAATGCAGCTAAGCGCTAACAAGACTGCACAGTTTTTTATTCAAAATGAATATCATCAGGTTGAACTTGATGGTCCACGCTTGCTGTTATCTTCAGTAGGCAGTGAAGAGCGTATCCCGTTTACTATTTGGAGTGGCAAGATCGCGATAAAGCGCGGATTGTTCTGGGGATCGCTACAATTTTTTGCTAATCAACAAGATGGAACACAGCGCAGTTGGTTAGTACAAGGCTTACCTTGGGATCAATGCCGTCAATTTGCACGCGCGTCAGTTGCTGCTTATCAGAAGTGGCATGACACCCAATGTGAGCAATTAGCTGAACACGTTCCTCAATGGGAGGCTGAATTAACTCGTTTAGAGCAACTCCCTGCTTTTCTACCGCATTCTAAGGTCAATACTTGGGTTGATATGGTCAACTCTGGCCTAGAGAGTATGACGATGACGCTAGAAGAGGCTGCACAACGCATGCCAAATCGCATCGCGAGAATGCAGCCATGGTTATCTGAAACCGAGATTAAGCAAGCCGACAGAAACCAACAATGGTTAGAGACTGAAAGAAAGAATTGGGAAGTGCTGTTTGCTCAATGTGAGTCGTCTCCGTTGAACTTGTCGCAGCAATATGCGGTTTTGATGAACGATGATCACAACTTGATTCTTGCGGGTGCAGGCTCGGGTAAAACCAGTGTTTTGACGGCTCGCGTCGCGTATTTACTGCAAAGCCATCAAGCACAAGCTGAAGAGTTATTGTTGCTCGCCTTTGGTCGTGAAGCGGCACAAGAGATGAAACAGCGTCTCGACAGTAAAATTGGTTTGTCAGCAGAGAAGGTGCAAGTTAATACTTTCCACCAGTTAGGCTTGAAGATCTTAAATCAAGTTGAAACCGAACGTGTTGTTATTTCTCCAATGGCCTTAGATGACAATCAACGCCAAGCGTGGTGCATTGATTGGCTGAAAAAACATTGGATGACGCCAACCAACTTCAAACGCTGGCAAAAGCACTTGTCTAAATGGCCAATCGCTTATTTAACAGGTGATGATGAGCTTGGTAGCCATGTTTCAAACCTCAAATTGATTGGCTGGCTTGAAAAGCAGCTTGAACAGTTGAATGCATCGGGTTTAACGAAAAAAGAAGTACAGCAACAGCTGATTGATCACCGAGATTACACGCGCCTTAACAGTGAATTATCCCTGTGTTGGCCATGTGTGACGGCATGGCAGAAAGCACTGAAAGAAGAGAACCATATCGACTTCTCGACCATGATCAGTCGTGCGACCCAGTATGTCGAGAAGGGTAAGTTTATCTCGCCTTGGAAGTTCATCATGATCGATGAGTATCAAGACATCTCGCCAGATCGTCTTGCCTTAGTAGAAGCACTTTGTAATCAGTCGAAAGCCGAGCACCAAGCCTCTATTTTTGCAGTAGGCGATGACTGGCAGTCGATTTACCAGTTTGCCGGTGCGGATGTGGATTTGACTACGGGCTTTAAGGATCGTTTTGAAAGCTCGACGATTCATCACCTCGATACCACTTATCGCTTTAACAATCAGTTAGGTGCGGTCGCTAATCGCTTTGTACAAGAAAACCCAATTCAGATTCCGAAAGAACTGAACAGCTTCAAGCAACAGAAACAGAAGGCGGTGTACAGTGCGCCAAGCAAAGAAGTTGAGAAGATCCTCGACCAATTGAACCGCCAATCTAAAGGCAAAACCAATAAATCGGTGCTGCTACTTGGACGTAATCATTACCACAAGCCAGAGTTGTTGGAAGACTGGAAGAAGATCTTCACCTCCATTGATATCAAGTTCATGACATGCCACGGCAGTAAAGGTAAAGAGGCGGACTTTGTCATTATTCTTTGTGTTGACGAAGGACAGTTCCCGACTAAGAAGAAACAGCTGCATATTGATGGCGCATTGACCGAATCATCAGACGCGTTCCCTTATGCAGAAGAGCGTCGTTTGTTCTATGTAGCAATGACGCGAGCAAAAGAGAAAGTATGGATTACGCACAGTGGCGACGGCTCTGGCTTTGTGCAGGAGCTGCATGGTTCTGATTACCCCGTAGTTCGTAAAAAGTGATGTTACTTGACGTGATTGTCTAAGATTAGATCTTCAATCCCTGCCGTAACACCATAAGGCAGAATCATAAAGTAGAAGGAATCCGCTATGGAACATGGCTCTATTAACTATATTGAGTTTGCTGCGAAAGACATCGCCGCAACCAAGGCGTTTTTCAGCCAAGTGTTTGCTTGGAAATTTGAAGATTACGGGCCTGAGTATTCTGCTTTTGAAGGTAAAGGCTTAATGGGCGGGTTCTACCTGGCGGATCTGGCCTCCAATGCGGACAAGGGTGCAGCACTGATGGTTTTCTATAGCCAAGATCTTGAGCAAACAGAGCGCGATGTGATTGAAGCTGGTGGACAGGTAAATCGTAAGATCTTTAGCTTTCCCGGCGGTCGACGTTTCCATTTTAGAGAGCCAAGTGGCAACGAAATGGCGGTGTGGAGTGACAAGTAGAGAGACTCGCTGCTCTGTTTTATGATTGAACTGTTTAATGTCTGAAAACGAGATATGAAAAAGCCTGCGATAAAATGCAGGCTTTTTAGTCTGTTCAGTAGATAGCACATTTAATGTGCGATTACGTGCGCTCAGCTAGGTACGCTTCGTAGTCAGGGATCTCGATGATCACTTCTTCTTCAAGCAGTGAAGAGTTAAACAGGAAATTCGCGGTAGCGCGGTTAGTTGCTACAGGAATGTTCCATACACTTGCGATACGAAGCAGTGCTTTTACATCTGGATCATGCGGTACGGCATTAAGTGGGTCCCAGAAGAAAATTAGCATATCGATTTTGCCTTCAGATATAAGCGCGCCAAGTTGTTGGTCACCGCCCATAGGGCCACTGATCATGCTTTTGATTGCTAAGCCTGTCTCTTTACTCAGTAGAGAACCTGTTGTGCCCGTTGCGTAAAGGAAGTGCTTTTGTAGTTTTTCTTTGTTCTCTTTGACCCATCTTAGTAGCTCAGGTTTGAAGTGGTCATGAGCGACCAAAGCGATATGCTTGTGTGTTGGCATAGTGCGCGTCGTTTTTTGCATGAATGTTCCCTAAATTGTTGTTTCGTTTTTATTGTTTTGAGTTCTTCAGCCAATATAGCACTAAGGATTCACACTGAATACCGGACGAAACTCAGAAGGTGACAATGAGTCGGCGATAATTTGATCTTTGAGAGTTGCTGGTGTCAGCGCTTCGATAATTGGTGCGCTGTGTTGCTCGTAAGGTTGACCGCGTAAGTAACTCGTGGCTTGTTTTACCGACAAACGACCTTGCTCAACCATTTTATCTGTTGGTGCAAAAAGCACCTTATTACGAAGCAAGCCGCGGTAGGTCCCGTGACTTAGGTAACTTGAAATTAATCCTATTTCTTTGGTTTTACCGGCCGCTCGTAGCTCACTGATCGCTGCTTCAATCGCGACGGCACTTCCGACTATATATTGGATATCAGGTTCTTCTATCACCTGTTGTACTAGATTTCTTTGCAGTTCTTTATCGTTATCTGCCCAATAGCTGATCGCAATTTTGATATCACTCGACTTGATCGCATCATAAAACCCAAGTGCTACAGGCTTAGTGCCACCACTCGCTTGTGGGCCAAGTAACAAGGCGATAGGTGTTTCGCCTGATCCTTTCGGGTGTCGTTTCGACAAAAACTCTCCGACTTGGTACCCCATTTGATACCAGTCGACACCGACTGTGCCTTTCAATACCTTCTGTTGTTCTTCATTGACGGTTAACTCATTCACCGTAGCAAATACAGGGGTAGAACCAACCCAGTCACTGAGATTTTCATGGTACGCATCGGGTGAAACGGTGCCTAAAATAATGGCATCGGCTCCCCATTGTGTGCAAAGCACCAGCTGTGAGGCTTGTTTGCCAACGTTGGGGTAACCGCCAGCTTCCAATACTCTTAGTTCAACTTGCTGCTTTTCTGCTTCTGAGACCATTCCGTAGTTCACAGACAACCAGTATGAGTCTTTTAGGTGCGGATAAATGGCACAGATTTTCTCTTTTTGCGATGTGGCAGCTGCTGGTTTTATTGGGCTCAAAGGCTCGCTAGCACTTGCGACAGAGGTCACTGAGGCCAGTAGTGAGAGAAGAGTTATTGAAGCGAAAGGTCTAGATAGCATGAATTGCCGTTTTATTGGTTTTAGATAAGAAACACTGCAAAATATAGCGTATTCTGCATGGGTAAAGAAGAACGTTTTAAGGTTTAGAGTTTATGTTGTTAGCTTCAGCGAGTATTGGACGCAAGCTGCTGGCCTCATTCTTAGTGATGGCACTGTTGGTTCTATTGTCTGCATTGATTGGTGTTTCTGGTTTTAGCTTTGTCGCAAAAACGGAAAGAAACGTCGTTGATTCGGCGCTTCCTGCCATGATCGAAGCTCGTCAGGTTTCTGAGTTGAGTAACCGTATTATTTCGTCAGTACAAACGCTTTCCAATGCGAGAAACGAGGCCGAACGAAAAGAGGCTGGCACTGTACTGTTTGACCAACTTGAGTCGCTTCTTCAGCATATCAAAGATCTTGGTGTCGACAGTTTCGATTCCCAGCTCCTCGATAAACTCGAAAACAATGTTCAAAGCGTTATTAACACACTGGCTGAGCTTGGTGTGTCGGTTGAGCGTAAGCTTTGGTTAAACAAAGAGTTGTCGTCTCGTGTCGAAGAGATGCGCCTATTGGCTGAAGAGCTAGAACAGTTGACGCGAACCCAAGTTTTGAACACGGCTACTATTGCGGTTGCTAACGTCACGCATATCTACGACCTGCTAGAAACCAAAGAAACGGATAAAGTCTACCAAGCCCTAGATGCGCTTGTTGAGGTTGACCTTGATTTGTCTGAGCGCCTACACGAATTGCATTTGCTGGCGTTCAAGATGCTTAACCAAATTGAAGAAACGCAAACCGTTACCAACGTAGAGCGTATTCATCAAATCCAATCTGAATTTGAATCCAACCTAAGAATCATGGCACGCCGCGTTAAAGCGGTCGAAGATCCTACTCGTTCTGCGCAGATGTCTCAGCTTCTTGAAGAGCTAAGAAAACGACAAGTTGTGTTCGATATTTCATTAGAACAATATGAGAACACCAAAAAGTCAGAGTTTCTGATGCAAAATACGTTGGAGCTGTTCTCTCAATTGAATACAACAGTTAACCAACTGGTTGATGATTCAAACCGAAGCACCAAAAAAGCGGTTGATGAGCTGACCAGCACGTTGAATTTGGCGCAATGGTCGTTGTCTGTGATTTCGGTTATTGGTTTGGTTATCGTCGCATTTATCGTGTGGCGAGTGGTGTATATCTCGGTTGTTAAACGTCTTACTGAATACTCATCGGCCTTGATGTCTATCGCACAAGGTCGCCTGAATATTGATATCTCAGTTAAGGGTAATGACGAGTTGGCTCATATGGGCGAGGCGATCATTACCGCCAGAAATACCGCACAGGCATTGCAAGTGGTCGCGGTGGGTGAAGCAAAGGCGAAACGTGAACTTGAAGAGCACAAAGAGCACTTAGAAGAGTTGGTCACAGACCGAACCTATCAACTGCAAAAGACCAATGAAAAGCTGAATATCGAGGTGGGGAACCACGCTCAAGCTCGCAACGCCGCAGAACAAGCAAGCCGTGCCAAATCCGCTTTTCTTGCGACGATGAGTCATGAAATACGAACGCCGATGAACGGTGTATTAGGTACAGCAAGATTGCTCAAAGATACCGGATTGGACCCGTTGCAATCAGGCTATGCAGACATCATTAACCGCAGCGGTAAGAATCTACTTGCGATTTTGAATGACGTGTTGGATTACTCAAAGATTGAAGCGGGGCATTTGGAAATCCGCATTGCTTCGTTTGATCTCCATCAGATGGTTCAAGATACCTATCAGTTAATGGAAGGGCGCGCCGCTGAGAAGAAGCTTAATTTTGATTTTCACATTGAAAGTGATGTGCAACGCTATTGGCGTGGTGACGTAACTCGAATCAGTCAAATATTGAATAACTTGGTCGGTAACGCGATTAAGTTTACGGAAAGTGGATCGGTCGATATCTTTATCAGCTTAGATATCGAAGATGAGAATCGCGTCATGTTTGAGGTGTCAGATACCGGCGTTGGTATCCATGAAGCTGAACAGAAGTGTCTGTTCGATGCGTTTAGCCAAACCGATAGCGGTCGTAATAAAACCGGTGGCACAGGGCTTGGATTAGCGATCAGTAAAAGCATCATGTTGGCAATGAATGGGGATATTGGCGTTCATTCTGAAGAAGGCGAGGGTAGCCAGTTCTGGTTCTCATTGCCACTTGAAGCCGGTGAGAAGATAGAAACGAAAGTACCAGTCATTGAAGCGTGTATTCGAGCTAAGGTACTTTTGATAGAAGACAACCCCGTAAACTGCATTGTTGCTGAAGGCTTTTTACATAACCTAGGCCACGAGGTCGTGATTGCGACAACCGGAAAAGAAGCGAGAGCTATATTCAGTGAGCAAGAGTTCGATATTGCGCTGGTGGACATTAACTTACCGGACTGCGATGGCGTAGAGTTAATTCAACAACTCAAAGACGATACTCTCCAGCATGAAAATGATGAAGACGTAATTCGAAAAGTACCCCCAATGATCGCAGTATCGGCTCATGTGTTTAACGAAGAAGTTGAAAGTTACTTGTCGTCTGGCTTCGATGGTTTCTTACCTAAGCCGTTAGAGAAGGAAGCCTTGTCGGAATTGATTGTTGAACAGTTGGACGGTCACACGCTGTTATTGCCTCAGCCGGATCCGTCAGATGTTGTTTGTTGTGAGCTAAACTCTAAACCTCAGGAGACCGAGCTAGAATTATCAGCATTGGCATTTGCAAGCTCGGTACAACGAGCAAACCAAGGCGCGGAACATAATCAAGGAGAACCGATGGTGCAGATGATTAACCCTAAGATTATAAAAGACGACTTGGCCATTCTCGGTCGAGAAAAAATAGTGCAGATTGTCGGGTTGTTTGACCAAAGCAGCCAAGTCACTCTCGATGAGTTGGTTGTGGCAAGTGCCGCTGACAACGCTCGTGAAATTAAGTCTTTAGCTCATAAACTGAAAGGGTCTGCCGGCAGCCTAGGATTATCTGCACTGTTTGCTTTATGCCAGAGCATTGAAGCTAGCGAGGATCCATTGCTTCAATATCGCGACAATGCTGACTCACTACCTAAACTGGTGAAAGACTCGCTAGCGGCGCTACGAGAACAATTATAAAGTGGCTATTGGACTGAAAGCCCCAAAATAAAAACAAAAAGCTAAAATGCAAAAAAGCAGGCTATTTCTCCGTTTTAATATGAAGAAGTAGCCTGCTTTTTTTATTCTCGAATAAGACGCTAACTAAGGCGTTCTAGGAACGGCTCTAAGCCATCTTGATATGCCCAGCTGCTTTGATCTTAACGTGAACCATATTGCCTTGTAGGTAGCTTAATGGAATCTCGCTGCGTTCAATGATCGCGACATTATCGCTACATGCGCCGGCTTCAATCGCCAGTTGCTTTGATTGTTCTTCCAAGCCTTTTAAGGTTTCCTCTCGAGAAGCGGGATCAATCGGAACGATCTTATCGAACTGACCAGATATTTCACCCAGCGCAACACCAATGGCATTCGCTACTTCAAAGTGCTCTGGGCGAACCACTTGGCTTACACCTTCAAAATGATCTGGGAATAGGGCACTGCCACCGCCAACCATGATCACGGGTACGCTCGCAGCTGACGTCTTCATTTTATCGATGCCTTCTTCAACATCCGTGACCATTTGTTGATATGCCTGACTGGCTTGTTCGTTCGATATACCAATCTCATCACTCAATTGATGCTCTGCCTGCCACTGCATTTGACCTGTTTTGAGTGCAATATCGGTTAGCGTAAGTTCATCACCGCCAAAGCTACGAGCGGCCTGCGTTAAGGTATGGCCAACACTTTCTGGGCCAAGCTCTATACGCTGTTGTTCAAAGCGAACCTTGGTACCACCACCAATCGCTAATGCCAAAATATCAGGCATACGGAAGTTGGTTCTGACTTCACCAATTTCTACCGCGAGGCTCGACTCTCTCGGGTAGCCGTGAGTAAGCACGCCAATATCAGATGTAGTGCCTCCCACATCGACCACAATCGCATCTTTAAGCTTGGTTAGATGGCTTGCTCCGCGAATCGAGTTTGTTGGGCCACAAGCCACGGTGAGAATCGGGTACATCAACGCGAACTGTTGCGACATTAATGTTCCATCGTTCTGACCGAAATAAGGCGTGGTGTGGATTTCATGATTGATGAGTGCACTGCAAAAACCGTCAACGAATCGTTTTGCTGTACCTTGCAGAGCCGCGTTGAGGATAGTCGCGTTCTCACGTTCTAGAAGCCCTAAGCTGCCTACTTTATGGGAAAGCGATAGGTTCACGCCCGGAAGTTCTTGCTGAATCCACTCTGCTGCTCGAAGCTCTTGGTCGCCGTTGACGGGAGAGAACACACCGCAGATAGCAATGGAATCCACATGGCCTTTCATTTTCTGACAAAGCTCGCGGATCTCAGACTCTTGAATGTCGGCGATCAACTGGCCGTCGTATTCATAGCCGCCGTGCGCTTGGTAGAAGTGTTCACCAAGCAAGTTTTGCCACGCTTTACTCCAACCACAAAGTGGCGGGACGCTATCACCACTTGGAAGCGCTAAGCGAATCATGCCGACTCTGTCTAAACCTTTTCGTTCAACAATTGCGTTGGTGCATTGAGTGGTGCCAAGCATCGCGTGTTTCACTTGCTGACCATCAATGTTTGCTTGGTTTAATAGCGCAGAAATCGCGTTGTCGATCCCTGTTGAAATATCATGTGTGGTTGCGGTTTTTACTTTGGCAATCACATTTAAGTCTGCGTCGAGCAGCACACCGTCGGTATTGGTACCACCTACGTCAATGCCAAGGCGGCAGTAATCAAGCGTAATGTTTGTCATGCTACTACCTCTTCAATGCAGACTTTAGTTGTTCAATGGTTTGATACTCGACGGTGTAGCCAAAGTAACCCGGGCCGGCGACTTCGATGCCTTTGTCAGTGCGCCATTTTGGGTCGCAAGGGTAGGCGATAAGGTCAATGCGCTGCCCGTAACGAAGTTGTTCTGTTGTGATTGGTTTACCGGTTTCATGATCCAAGATCGAAATAAGATCCGGTGTCGAAGCCAAAAGATTATCTTGATTCATGTCTGCGCGGCTTGTGCCTTTGTGCGCGAGAAGCAATTCGTTTTGGAACTGCACAAACACGTTATCGACGCCGGTATCTTCAAACTGAGCCAGCTTTTCAATCACGACACCGCCTGTTGCAAAGCCACCATCGGTTTCACGCTGTATATCAACAATTTTGCCACTGATGATGGTATGGCCGCCAACAATGTCTAATACGGCCTGTGTGCCACTTTGATTGTTGTCGTTCGCCAGTCTAATCGCTTCACCAATCTTCATTGCTTGGGTCAGTGTCGCAGGCAGTGCGCTGCGTTTTAGGTTCTTACCGTTCATTGGGTAATCGCACATTGCTGCAGAGCCGCCCATCTGCTCGGTAATTGGTCGCGCAAACTTTTCAGACCAAATACCGTCAATTGGATAAAGTGTGACGACATTACCACGCTCATCAGCCAATGTGTTCGGAGCCGAAGGGAGGCCATCAAGAAAGAAAGTCACCATCTGAGCTTCTGGGAACGCACGGCCCATTGCATCACAGTCAATTACAGGGATGTTCTTTTGTGCTGCAACAAGGATTGGAATCAGCGAATTAAAACCGCCCACTTCGATAGGAAACGTTGCCGCTACTTCTGTGCCAAGCGCTTTTTCCATCGCTTCGAAAGCAATCAACATTTGATCTTTCGAATTGAGTTTCTCTACTGCGACGGTTGGTGCGCCAATCATTGAAGAGGGCACTGTCATCCAATCGTCTTGTACGTCTTGTAGAGGAATCATGCGTACAGGGTGCTTTGCCGTTGCAATGGCTACTTTCGCCATCAATGCACCGCTGTATGGGTCACCGCCGCCGCCAGTACCTAATACCGTCGCACCAAGCGCGATATCATCAATCATTTGTTCAGTAATAATCACAACTACTATTCCTTATCACTTGAAGGAGAAAGCTTCATTAGGGCGAGGTAAATCACACCAGCGGCAAGAATGCCGTCTAACGCTGAGATGCTGGTTAACGAAAACAGGTTGAAAAACTCTGGCGCGGTACAAGCGCTGAATGCAGTACCAAATGCCCAAGAAGCCAAGCCTTTAAACATCCAAGCTGGAACTTGTTGGATGTTCTCAAAGCTCATTTTTGTCGAATCTAAAACATAATATTGAACGATGTAGACACCTGCCGCAGGCGCAATGGTTACGCTGAGGAGCATTAAGAAGTCAGTAAACTTGTTCACCATGCCGAGTTGAGCAATGCCAATACCGACGATGGTCATGATCACAACCAAAACAGGGCGCGGAATCTTCGGTAGAACCATCGACATGCATAAGCCGCCAGAGGTCAGATTGCTACTGTTGGTGGTCCATTGTGCGAACACCAGTACGATAATAGCCGCCATACCTAAACCAAGTGTGAAGAAGACTTCTACTAGGTCGTCGGTGCCTGTCATTTTGGTCAGGATCAACGCGATAAGAATAATGGCACTGTTGCCGACGAGGAAACCGATACCCGCTCCTAGAATCGCATCACGACGTGTTTTGGCGTAGCGAGCAATATCAGGTGCAGCAACCGCAGCTAGAATCCAGATAGACATAACAAAGGAGATAGCTTGGCCAAGCGTCAAAGGATCTTCAATAGATGGCGCTGCGCCACCTTGATAATCAGCGGCCATAAACAAACCGATGGTAATCAGCGTCACCATTAAAGGTACTGAATAGGTGCTGAGTTTACCTAGGGCACGAACACCGTAGATGGCCGTCATCATCATTAATACACTGCCACCAATAAGAGCGGTGAGGTGTGAAATTATGATGTCGTATTTCGCCAGTGCATCGACCATGATGAAAGCGAAGAAATCAGCCTGGAATGCGAACCAGCCGACTAATGAGATGCCGTTGATGAAGCCAAGAATTTTACCGCCGTTACGACCAAACACCGCGCTGCTCACCAGCGGGGTAGACACGCCAGCTTGAAAGCCAATGTTGGCACACAGCATCGCGATGATCGCCAATAAGCCTGAACCAATAAACGTGGCAAGTAGTGCGTCTTCAAAACCAATCCCGCTGCTTAGAATCGAGCCGAGAAACAATCCCGAAATATCGATGCCGATAGCCAACCAAATAAGGCTGATAACCCACCAAGATCGTTTGGCTTTCTCGGGAACGGGTTCCAATTCGAAGTCGTCTATCTTTTTGTGGCTGTGTGTTGCTTCGGGTTTATTCACGTAAGCTTCTGCCGCCATAGTGCCATCCATGCATTGTTATTCCATAAGTGTGAATAAAGCATACTGATGTATTTATTGTTAATAAATGAATATAATCAGATGTAAACATAACAAAAAACAAATGTGAGTGGCAAAGTGAATTCAAACAATAAGTTAGATAAAAGAGACCTGCGAAGATTAGAGCTTTTTTGTGAAATTGTTGAGCAAGGAGGCATCAATCAGGCGGTCGCAAGCACCGGGATTAGCCAGCCTGTGCTGAGTAATCAGCTTATTGCTTTGGAAAAAAGCTTAGAATTAACATTATGCCAACGTGGTCGACGTGGTTTTAAGCTGACTTATGAAGGTGAGCAAGTGTATAAATATGCGAACCAATTGAAATCGACCTTAACCGACTTCGCTTATAAGTTACGAGGTGTACAGACAGAACTCTCTGGGCATGTGCGAATTGGATGCTTGGATAACACCGTCACTTTGCCCTATAACCCACTTCCTAAAGCGATCGAGACGTTTTACCAACGCAGTAACAGCGTTGAGGTGAGTGTTGATGTTGGCGATTTCACCCAGTTGAATGAGAAGTTAGCAAAGAACCAGATTGATATGATGATAGTGGTTCTAGGGTCACATCAAAAATCAGCGTTTCAACATAAATACCCACTGTTTGAAGAGCACAGTTATCTGTATGCGCGTAAAGATCTGGCTGAGAAGATCATGGACAAGAATTTCTCATTGGATGGTTGTCGTATCAATATGGGCGGCTATGCCAAAGATGAGATGTTCCGATTACTGAATATTGAGCAGTACGATTCCGTAAAGCCTTTTGATGGCTGGCATGTCGAGTCGGGTGTAATTTTAACCTTGGCAGGCACACACTTGAGTTTTTTACCGTCTCATTTAATCGACCGTGGCCATTATGACCAAGCTTTGATTCCACTTCAGCCTGAGAAATGGAGCCTCAAGAGCCAGTTTTACGTGGTGCTAAAGCAGCCTGTGGATTCTCTTTCTCCCGCCGCGCGTGCGTTTTTTGATGAGCTACACCAACCGGAAACATCGGGTTCAATTTAGAGGACTCCTCGTTTTCCAATGGTACTTAAGACACTTTCCCCATAGACAAAAAATCCTCTGCCAACACAGAGGATTTTTTGTTGTTATGCGCTATGAATGAGAACTAACGGTTCTCAAAGCGGTTGTAGTCCAAAAGGCCAAACTCGATCGGTTGGTCTTGTTGATACCAACGATGAACGCGATCACTGAATGGCCAGAACTCGCTAGAACTGCGTCGTACCGCAAACTTGTCTAGCAGCGCCACGTAGTCTTCTTCCGTGTTTAAGTTTTGCAGCATTTTCAACAGAGCGGGAATTTCGCTCTCGGTTAATGACAGGTAAGCCGCAGGGTAGCTTCCCACAACGCCTCGTACGAGGGTTAGATCATCTTTGGCGTAATTGCGGTTACCTTCTTCATTAAACAAGCTAGAAATGTTGCTATGCGCATTGTTGTGAATCATGGTGAACAGTTGTTCTTCGCCGTTTTCGCCTTCAATCATGATCATTATTAATTGAGGCACATGACGCAGGCCTTCTCCCTTTATCAAATTCACTTGGTTAAGCAGTGCTTCATTCTTTCTACCAAAACCTGTTTCAACAATCTCAAAGCGATTATCGAGAACAGGTGCGAGCTTATCTTTGATCATATTCAGCAGTTCACGTTTCGGATCAGCCGTTTTGTAAACGACGCTGGTCGGCTGATCAAAAGGTGCAATGTTTCGCTGCAAGTAGTCACTCAGTTGTGCGCTTTGGTTCTGGTACCAGCTAGAGTGCTCAATGTGGCGAACGTCTTTAGGAAGAAGGGTTAAGAAGTTACTTTCACCTTCAAGACGCAAGAAGTCCATGAACATGCGTGTAATCAGCTGGTGGCCAAAGTTACCGTAAACATCGAAGCCTGCAACGAGTAAATAATGAATACGCTCTAGAAGAGCATAATCAAGAATCCATGCAGTCTTAGGTTGCGTGCCCACTAAACCTTGTACAACAGAGGCGCTATCGAAGTGCCTAAAGACGGTGAGAGCAGCATTCGGGTTGATGCCGTCACCATCCCAAATGATGCCAATGTCTAGGTGTACGCCACTCTCGAACCATTGATTAGTGAAGTCTGATTTCGCGTTTAGGTATCGCGCTTGTTGCTTCGCGTATCTTACCCAGTTGGTTACAGGTACGGTGTTACTTTTTAGTTCGCTAGGAAGCTTTAAGTTTTTCTGTTGGCTTGCATAGAAGGCGTTAATTTCCGGAACATCAGCTTTCTCTGGGTCGATGAAGAAAACCCAAAAACGGTCGTTAATTACGTTCAAGGCAAGTTGACCACGACACACCGGTCCTTTGATATAGGCCATGATGGTGTTTTGCGCGTTATCCAACATGAAGTTGAAGCGCGAGTTCACTGGCAGCGCTTCAAATGATGTCATTGGATTGGCAGAAACATCGATGTCGTAACTAGGAAGTTGTTTTACTGCGTAGTTCGCATCGACAAACCAGGTATTCCACTTTTGTAGACGCTCTTTATTAAGTGCGAAAGGCATGTGCGTTTTGTCGACGATGGTGCCTTGCTCTGGAATCAGACGGTAGTAAACACGGTCTACTTTTGGGTCGTCATAAGGGCGACGAGTCGTGATGCGCTGTACCGCTTCACCCGGAGGTGTTGCAGAACGAACAATAGTGAAGAAACGCGTTGGTTGAGCTAAATCAGAAAAGTAGACGTGAGATAAAAACAGGTGCTCGTAGATGTAACGTGCTGAAAGTTGGCTCTTATTGTCATTCTTATTTAAAAAGCTTTCGTAGACATTAACGAGCTCTTGTTCTGCATCATCCAGCGGAATGTGGTCGTTCATCAACGCGCCATTTTCCAACCAACTCATTAACGTCGCGTATTCTGTTTTGTCTAAATTCGGCATCCCATAAGGCATCCCCCAAGTTGGGTAATCTCTCTCGTATTGGGCGTACTCTTCAATGGTTGGGCACTGTTGGTCGCGATCGATTGAAAAGTCGAAACCCTCAAGCTGGGTTTGATCGGGCAGAGGATGATTCTCTTTCTGGATCAACATACGTGAAACAAGGCCAGCATCGAGGTTAGCCGTTGAGTTTTGCATGCGCTCATTGAGGACCGGATGAAAACCCGCATCGCGCCACTCTTGTGTGTTTAGAGCATCTTCAAACAAACGAGTAGGGGCTGATGCCGTTAAGCGGGTACCTTGATAAACGAGTGCCTTGCTCGCCCCTCGGTCTATGCCTTCCACCGAAGACATTTTGAGTTGGCAAGGGGCGTCATAACAAGCGTGACAAACCACGCATCGGTTATCAATGATGGGTTTTACTTCATCAATGAAGTGCTGCGCTTGAGCCGAAAGA
Organism: Vibrio cyclitrophicus; assembly: GCA_023206055.1. NCBI lineage: Bacteria > Pseudomonadati > Pseudomonadota > Gammaproteobacteria > Vibrionales > Vibrionaceae > Vibrio > Vibrio cyclitrophicus. The sequence continues at coordinate 169,135 of CP065367.1, forward strand.
ATAGGCGCTTGGCGATCGCGTACTTGTTGTTCACCAAACAACTCGTCGAAGTTTAAACCCGCGTAGACGGCACAACCCGAGAAGACGCTAACAAAAGCTAAAATGAAGAGTTTTTTCAAATTCATACGTATTTAAATATAAGGCATTTTCTCTAATTATATCGAAAATGATTGAAAATGCTCATGTTCTAACAATTTTGTAGACAAGATCTTGATAGGACGAGTAACTTGTCGATGCGCGTCACTTGCTTGTGCTCAGAAATTGGATTTTAGACCTAGCTAGATTTAAGCACCAAGAGCTAAAAGCTAGCAGTTAAGATGCTAAGAACTAAGACTCACTGATTAACGTAACAAACAGAGAAGGGGACAGACAATCGCTCAAACTCTTTGATCCAGCGCCACTGGTTGTCTTGCAGTTTATCGCCAGGGCCTTTGACTTCAATCCAATGAAACTCACCGCCCTTGAATGCAATCAAATCCGGCATCCCAGTTCTAAATAGCTTTAAATCACTCAATATCACTTTGAAGAGATCGACAACTAAGGCGTTGGGAATAGCTTTTATACTTTGCCCGATAAGTGCCTTAGGGAAATGATTCCAATGAACAAAGGGGTTCGCTATACCTTGCTTTTCATCGTAAGTATCGAGCAAATGGTTCAGCCCATGTTTGGATATCGTCTGAAACGCGGCTTCAATCTGTTGGGTTCGCTTGTCTACGAAATCTGAATGGTACAGATCCAATGGTCGATGTTGGTACCGGTTGATAAAGGCGCCTTCAACGTCTGCGAAAATGACATCCCAGAAAGCCAAACCAAACAAGCCACATAAAAAGCTGTTCTCAGAAAAATAGACATCCCAACCTTGGTTCTCAAAATGCTGTTTTACCGCAAGCTCGACTCGCGTTTTGTTAAGGTCTAATTCCAGTTTTATCTCTTTGCAGCTCGGTTTTATGGTTCGTAAAACTTTGTGCCCCTGTTTGCGTAGTAGCCTGTCTTCGAGCTTAATAGCGACTTCCAACTCTGACACATCCGATGGAGTAGTTTTCATTTGCGTGACAATGTCACACATTAAGTCTAGCTCACCTTGTTTGTCGTAGATGCGTGCAAGTCGTTCTCTGCTCGGAGGAAGTGTAGATTGCCTGAACCAAAAGATAGCTTGGTCGTTTAGGTTAAGTCTTTCAAGATCGCGAGCAATATCATTGATCAAACGCGATCGTTTTCTGGCAATGCTTCTGTGTTCTGATTCTTCAGGAATCACGTTTAAAAGCAGTTCCAAAAATTCTCCATCTTTGCGGTCACCTTCTGAATACAAGCGTTGAATATCCCGCATCTGGATCAATTGATTGAGTTGATCTCTGGAAGTGAAGAAGCGGCGCTGCTTGCTTAATGGGTAGTTCTCAAAGGTGTTGAGCCCAAGGTCACTTAAGACGAACTGACTTAAGTCTTGATAAGTGTTGGCAAAGAACAGCAACAGTAATACATCAATCACTTGAGATTCGATGACGTAAATACAGTCGAAGGTTAGGCTTTGAAATTGATCGAAAGGTTGTTGATCAAGCAGTAGCAATAGCTCATCTTTTTTGGCAGCTCTGTGGCTCTTAAGGACGGGGAATACATTCAACAGTTCTGGTTTGGTGAGCAAGTGCAACCCTAGCTCGACCTCATTAATGAGGAGGTGATGGGGTTCTGTTGGGTGACTCAACGCGATGAAGCCTGAGTAGCTTAGCTCTCGCAGTGCGGTCTTTAGCTCTGGGATCTCAACATAGTTGAGTTTATCGCTGCGAAACCACCGCCCCTTACGAGAAAGCAAACGAACCATTAAGCATTGGCTTGAAATAGTAAGACGTTTGTATGCGGACAACCAACGACATTCATCGTCACTCAGAAGATCGGGGTAGAGCGTTTGAGCGTGTTCAACCAGTCGATTGAAGTTGTCGAGATAATAAGTAGGGGAGAGCTGAAGAGTGGTTTCGGTCGTCAATGGAGAAGTCGCTTGATACAAAAAGAGCCTAACCCTAAGGTTAAGCTCTTCAGTAACAAATTCAATCTTTTCTGTTGATTAAGCTTGTGATGCTTTTAGTTCAGCAACTTTAGCTTCAGAGATTGGCTTAGTGATGATTGCTAGAACAATACACACTGCCATCATAACTGCAGAGATTGTGTAAGCTAGGCCGTAACCTTCGCCGTTTGACATTGAGAAGCCAACAACCGCTGCACCGATAGCGCCGCCGATACCCCATGCCGTGTAAAGCACGCCGTAGTTAGTACCGTAGTTTTTCAGGCCGTAGAACTCAGCAGTCAATGTTGGGAATACTGCTAGAAGCGTACCGTAACCAACAGCTGCGATAGCCGTACCAATGATTAGCGTGAATTCAGAGTTGAACGTAGCGAATAGAGCCATGTTCGCACCTTGAAGGATGAACGCTAGAAGCAGAGTACGTACACCACCGATTTTATCTGCAAGCATACCCGCAGCAACACGGCCGCCTGAGTTGAATACTGCAAGGATAGACGCTAGGTAAACTGCGTTTGGCAGGTTAGCTTGAACGCTAGCAATCGTAGTGATGTTACCGATGATCATTAGACCAACAGATGCAGCGAATGCGTACATGATCCATAGAGAGTAGAACTGAGGAGTCTTCAGCATTACTTTCCAAGTTAGGTCTTCAATCTTCTTAGCCGCTTTAGGAGCTTGGCCTGCTTTTACTTTAGGCTCAGCTGGCGTGTAATCCGCTGGTGGGTTGTTGATTGTTGCTGCTAGAGGTACTGCGATTGCAAGTACACCAACACCAAGAATCATAAAGCTAGTTTGGATACCCATGCTGTCGATTAGCGCAGAAGTGAGTGGTGCTAGGTAAATAGCTGCAAGACCGAAGCCTGCTGCGATAAGACCGTTAACCATACCTTTCTTAGAAGAGTGGAACCACTTCATTGCTGATGGAGAAAGACATGCGTAACCGAAGCCGATACCAGCACCTGTCATAACACCAAACGTGATGTTCAGCATCATAGGCGTTGTAGCGAAACCAGAAGCAATCATACCTAGGCCTGTAAGTGCTGTACCTAGGATAAGGATCTTACGTGGACCCATACGGTCTTGTAGGATGCCCGCAACAAGAAGACAAACAGAGAATGTGATAGTTGCAATAGCGTAAGGTGAAGATGCTTCAGCAGCACTCCAACCAGCTTCAGTCACTAGCGCTTTGTTAAATACACTCCAAGCATACAGGATGCCAAGACAAAGGTTGATACAGAAGCCTGCTAGCAGGATACGTGTTGCTTTATCAATCTTGCTCATTTTTATTCTCAGTTTTGTCATCGGTTAGTGGAGAGCCACATAACTAAAGACGGGTTATTGTGATTGTTTCTTCAAAATTAGTTTGCGTTTATCAACAGATAGCGCAAAAGAGCGCGGATTATAACCAATTAAAATGTGATTGGAATCTCTTTTTCCATTTTTGGTCAATTAAATTCAATTTGTTAATAAGTTGTTTTTCATTGGTTTTTGAAATGTTTTTAACACTTCTCTATTTTGTTCTATTTCTCTCTGTTTTCTTATTATTTCAGGGATTTTGAGGTGATGATTTTTGAATAGACACGTATTCCGTGCGGATATCACAGAGTTACTAATTATTTTAAATTTTTTCTAAGGTTAATTTTGTGTAACAAAATAAATCAAAATGGAGCTTTACCCATATGAGACAAGGAGTAACGGAGTTTTATTAAAAACAGAATGTTAAGTAATTGTTAAGGGTGCTTTTTGTTAGCACCTTTGCTTACATTTTGTTCGATTGGAGGGGTTGTGTTGTCCGTAAAAAGTGGGAAAATAGTACGCAAACTGAGATTCCAAATTTGAAAGGATGCGTTTCCAACTTATGGTGAGGCGAGTATTATGAAACTGTTTTTAATTTTATTGATGTCAATTTCTGGTGGTGTAGCGGCAGCTGACCATATTCACTCTTTCCTATTCGGCTTCTATGTTGCGGCACTAGCCGTTGGTAGTTGCTACTGGCTTGCATTCCGCAGTACGCGTTTCCCACAGTTGGCATTAGTGCTATTGATGTGTGGCTTCTTTGCGAAAATCGCAGTGACTGTTGTCGGTGTTTCTTGGGGTATCTCGAACGATATCATTCAATCGCCGTTCATTTTCTCATTATCATACTTGTTCTTCTTAGTGGTTGTGTCTTACGTTTGGTTTGCATACCGCGATAAATTGACGCTAAAACAGCGCGCTAAGCAGGTAGAAGAGTCTCGTAAACAAGCGGCAGCGTAATTCGATTTGATTCTTAAAAAGCCTTCTTCGGAAGGCTTTTTTGATCTTGCCCACCTGAACTCTATTATCTGGTTATGACGGCAGATAAAAGAAACCCCAGTATGGTGACATACTGGGGTTTCTTGTTATTTATCTATTATCAAGCAGTTACCATCTACCAAAGACAGTTCTGAAAGCGTGTTACTTCTTCATCATTTTAGCGAGATCGGCGAACGGGTTGTGTGTCGCTGACTGATGATCATCTAAGCTCGCTTTTGCATCCACACCATAACGCTCATGGTCAGTGTATTTAGAATGCTCATGATCGTGACAGTACAAGCACAATAGCTCCCAGTTGCTGCCATCTTCAGGGTTGTTTGTATGGTCGTGATCCACGTGGTGAACGGTAAGTTCTCGGAGGTTTGAGTAAACAAATTCTCGCGCACATTTACCACAAACCCAAGGGTACAGTTTTAGTGCTTTTTCGCGGTAGCCTTTCTCTTGGCGAGCATACGCTGCACTCGAACCTGTGAAATCAGAAGACATTGCCAAATCCTTATCAATTGTAATATCCCGATTTTATCACAGCTTTCTTGAACCTGTCGGTATGTCGTTCGTAAATCATTGCTAATTGCTAATTGCTAATTGCTAATTGCTAAATGATGCGGTGGGTTTATCGATATCAGATTGAGGTTTGAATACAGACTTATCTTTAAATACACACGCCAACGCTTAAACGGGTTATGTCTTTCTGGAATAAGCCATGCTTAACAGTTTGAAAATAAATCGTATTTAGGGGTTTTAACCACAGGTATGTGACCTAATATCAGTTTGTGAGACCCTATATTAATAAGGAAATATCATGTCAGAACAATACACTCCGCCAAAAGTTTGGGTTAACGATACTGCTGGTGGTAACAAGTGGGCAAACATCAATAGTCCTGAATCTGGAGCTCGCTTTGATAAAGAGCTTCCTGTTGGTGACCATGCTTTTCAATTGTATTCTCTTGGCACACCTAACGGTCAAAAAGTCACTATCTTGCTGGAAGAGTTGTTAGCGGCGGGTGTTAAAGAAGCTGAATATGATGCGTACTTGATCAACATCGGTGAGGCCGATCAATTCTCTTCTGGCTTTGTTGGAGTGAATCCAAATTCTAAAATACCAGCACTTGTCGACAAGTCTGGAGATGAAGACGTTAATGTTTTCGAATCGGCATCTATCTTGATGCACTTAGCTGAAAAATTTGGTCACTTCTTACCAAAAGAAGGGGCGGCAAGAACACAAACCATTAACTGGTTGTTCTGGGCACAAGGTTCTGCGCCATTCCTAGGCGGTGGTTTTGGTCACTTCTACGCTTACGCTGATGAAAAGCAAGAGTACCCAATTAACCGTTTTGCGATGGAAGCGAAGCGCCAGCTAGACGTGTTAGATAAACAACTGGCAAACAACACATTTGTGGCGGGTGAAGAGCTATGCATCGCTGATATCGCGATTTGGCCTTGGTATGGCAACCTTGTGCTAGGCAAAATCTACGATGCAGCCGAGTTCCTACAAGTGGAGTCTTACACCAACGTTGTACGCTGGGCGAAGCAACTAGAAGCGCGTGAAGGTTTCCAACGCGGCCGAGTGGTTAACCGTTCATTTGGCGAAGAGTGGGAGCAAGTACCCGAGCGCCATTCTGCAGAAGACATTGATGCGGTGTTGAAGCTTAAACCTTAGCTTGTATTTGATAGCTACTCTTGGGTGATACCTTCTCACTAGCTTAATATTAGTGATCAATTGTAAACGCCATATTTCAATCGAGATATGGCGTTTTTCCGTTTTAAGGTAGGGAGAGGTTTTGCAATTGGAATGAGAGTCTCAATTACCACTTTGTTTATCTTATTCAATCGCTTATGAGTAATGGTCTTTGTGGTTAAGACAAAAAACAATAGTCATCGACATGGAGTAAATCTATAAGATAACGGTCCACTTAAAATTACGACTAACTTCGCTCAATGAAAAAAAACTTAATTGCGCTGGCTATCATATCCGCGGCTCTTTCCGGGTGTAATGACGATTCCCCTAATTACAATGAGACCCCTGATATTGTTCCACCAACGGATATCCTTCCGCCGACAGACATTATTCCACCAACGGATATCCTTCCGCCGACAGACATTATTCCACCAACAGATATTATCCCCCCGATAACTTACATCGGTTCACTGTTGTCGAGCGGGGCGTTTGTGTCTGGAGATGTGTACTGTGACGGCATTCATCTTGAAAACGGAACGTTCAATGTTAAACAAGGCGTAAGCTTTAGTTGTACATTGGGTCATCTTGTTCTGGGTGATTTCACTGCCCCTTTCCCTGAAGTTACAGAAAGCACGATTTCAAATGACGCACTTCATGCGGCATTTGAGTTGACAGAATTACATGGAGACAACGTTACTAAAGTACTCGAATCAATTGATATTTGCGAGACTGAAAGTGCTATCTGTTTAAAAGAACTGGATGCTTTTGATATTGAAGATGTGTTCTCGCAACTTGATGATCAAGATGCTATTGATGCGTACTTTTCATCGAAAGAAGAAGAGTCTACAGATGAAGTCGGTAAGGCTCCTAGTTCACACGTAGACACAACTGTTGTTCCTGCGGTTGATCCTAATGCGGACAATAACCTTAACGCTGGTTTTGTTTCTGCGGACGCAGAGTCTACCTATGCTTATAAGCCAACTGTAGAAGGTAAGGTGTTAACTCGCAGTAAGCTTACTGACGCTAATGGTACAGCGATTTCTGGGATCAGCTTCTTTTCGGCTAACGCGACGGGCGTGACGGATGAAGAGGGAATCTTTGAGTACCTGTGGGGCGACAGAATCGTTTTTGGTATTGATACGTTTGAGTTTGGCTCCATTACGGGTAATCAGATTGCTTATAAATTGTCTGACGTGACCAATAATGTAGTTGAGAAAGCGAATATCCAGTCATTACTAGAGCGCTACGCGGTTGATCATGTAAGTCATTATGAGATATCTGAAGAAGTTCAAGATACCTTTTCAAAGTACCCTAACGTTATAAATGAACTGATAAACCTAAACCTGCCAAATGGGGGACTGATAGAAGGTACAGACTTCGAACTTCCTAATGAGTTTGTTGGTCAGTTTAGCCAAGGGTTAACGGCAGTAATCGATGAGCAGCTGCGTCAAACACCTCTGTTTATGGATTATGTTCGTCAACCTGCCGTTTTATCTATGGATTCTGGTCAGTATGTTACGGAGTCTCTGCAGCAAATCTTCCACAACGTCACCACATTCCATGTTTTCAATGACAATGGTAGTTTTTACGGTGCGACGGGGTATACCCGTGGTATGCGAGCTCTGAACATATCGAACAGAGCATTCCCTGTGATGATGCCAAGAACTGATAAAAACCGTGAGCTTTATTTTGGCGAGCAACAGGCCTGGACTCGTGAAGGCAAGCCTTACATCGCGCAACACCCAAGTATCTCGATGCCTCAGGTTCCTTTAGTCTCTGGCGACAACGCAACTTATGGTTTTCCATTCGTTACTGCAGGCGAGATAGGCAAAGGTAAAGTCGTGTTCATGGGCAATGGCTTATATCCAAGTATTCTGTCATGCCCAGAGAATTATTGGGCCAATCGCACATTGCATATCGATACCAATAAACAACAATGCACTGTTTCGACTTTCGAAAACCTACAGCATGATGACCAAGGCAGCATGAGGTTGTTTTTCTCGAACTTGTTTGAGTGGTTCAATAATGGCTTGCCTATTGCTGGGATGAATGCAGTTACCAATATTGACCAAGCTTATTCGGCTTATCACCACTCCACAATGGGTAAGCAGTACACTTTTTTTGTGAGTCCGCAGTATGGTTTTGCATCAGTGGAAAAGCGTGGTTCAGGTGAGTTTGATGATTTGGATGCGCGCACTACGCCGATTTTGATCCTTCAAGCATATCCACCTAAGTTGGTTCAAGATGGCATGACTAACCAGTTTGTTGCTGACTTGGATAGCCCGAACTTAAACCAAGACGATATTACGGCTCTTATTAACTATGTTAATGAGGGTGGCAATATCTTATTTATGGATGCGATTCAAACGACTAACCCTGAACCTATTGGTCGCTTGGCGGATGCCGCAGGTGTCTCTCTTGGTGGTGAAAACGTTACGCCGACAAACCAAGCTTTCTGCGGTAGCTCTTATTACTGCCAAGCACCGTACCCTAATCTTCACGTGAAGAGTGAAAAGGATATGGTGGTGCTAGAGCGTTTTCAAGATAACCAAGGAGAGCCCCCATTCACGGTCAATCAAGATGGTACGGTTGAGTGGATCAAAGATGAGTCGAAGATTAAGTTTGAAATCCCGACTTATGAGGTTACTAAGTTAGACGCCGAAGGGAAACCAGTGCTTGATGCAGCTGGTGTTCCAGTAATGGAGACAAAATCCGCACGTATCTTTGTTGAATCGGCAGAAGAGCGTGAAGCGGCGATCAAAGAACTGCAATCTGCTTTTGCTGGAACTGCTCTTTGTACAAACGATTATGAATACGAATTTAACTGTATAGAGACTCGTTCTGGAGACGGTGTTACTGTTCGTGGTGCTTATCATCGCGCAGACTTTGATCGCTATGAAGTGAGTGAAGCTGTTGTTGGTAGCATGGTTAAAGCCGCGAAGTTGGGCACTAACTTCACGGCGCTTTATGAGCATGAAATCTACTATCGTACGAAAGGTACTCAAGGCAAGCGCCTGTCTAACAGCGAATTGAATCAAGCTTTCGATAATCTGTCAGTTTGGATGTGGAACGACAACGCTTATCGCTTTGAAAGTGAGATACAAGATGAACTAGGCTTTAAACAGGCTGTTCAATTCTTAAATTGTTATACCGATGGCCAACATCAAACAGATACAGTAGAAGCACAATGTCCTGTTGATCTTAAAGCTTCTTTGGTAGCCAATAACATGATCTATGGTGAAGGTGACTTAGTGGGGCAGTTAAACCCTAGTTACCCGTTGAACTATATGGAAAAGCCACTGACTCGTATCATGTTGGGGCGCTCATTCTGGGATCATGAAATCGTTGTCGATACCACAATGTATCCGGGTCGAACCTCGGGAGCACCTTCGTCGAGTTCGGTTCTTATCCAAACAGATGGCAAGGGCGTCACGTATTCGGCAGGTAACAACCAATCGACTGGTTTATGGGCGCCTCAATTGCAAGAAGTAACCATTCAAGATGGCGTGGCAGCTACGATTACCGTGATGATGGCGGATGACCTAACCGGTAAGCCGAATCACGAAACGAGTTTGAAACGCCCTCCACGTATGCAAACCAGCTATGACTACAATGGTTCTAGCTTAAATTTCAAAGCGCCTTATGGTGGCTTGATTTACATTCAACCGAAAGTAAAAGAGCTTGGTGAAGTCTCGTTTAGCATTGATGGCGCATTAAAAGCGGCTTGGTGGAAAGAGGGAGAGTGGATTAACTCTATTCAATCGGTAGACGCCCCTATTGCGGAAGTCGACACGGGCTCATTTATTTATACGACCCCAATCAGGAATCTAGAATCCGCTGATTTGAACCAATTCGCAACAGATATGAATCGATTCGCTGACGCTGCAAGTGACTTCTACGGACGTGATGGCAAACAAAGCGATGGTTTACACCGTAGGTTCACTTATCCAGAACTAAAGGCGTTCCGTCATCGTTTTGTGAATGACGTGCAAATATCGATAGGCTCTGCTCACTCTGGTTACCCAGTGATGAATTCGAGTTTTAATGCAAACCGCACCTACATTCCAACTAACCCTTTGAATGATTGGCTATTGTGGCATGAAGTTGGTCATAACTTAGCATCTGCGCCGTTCTCAGCAGCGGGCAGTACAGAAGTGACCAATAACCTTCTTGCGTTGTATATGCAGGAGTTAGATGGTCGCAATGCAAACCCTGAAATGGATCGCATAAAATCGGATATTAAGAAGGCACCAAAATGGCTAGAGCAAAACGATAGACACGCTTGGTCACATGGTGATGCTGGTTTGCGTCTAGTTATGTTCGGGCAACTGAAAATCTGGGCAAAATCGAACTTTGCTATTGATGATTGGTATGGTCGTGGGGCGAGCCAATCTTTGGTTTACGGTGATGATGAAGGTTGGAATATGTTCAAGCTTATGCATCGCAAAGCGCGAGGCGATAGCGAAGGTGACTCGAATACGAACTATTGTAGTGCTAGCGAAACTGGGCTTTCTGGTGGAGACCTAATGATGGTGTGTGCTTCTTATGTTTCGAACTATGACTTAAGTGACTTCTTTGTAGCTTGGAACGTGGGTGAAACCTCAATGACTAATGCTGATGATTCAAAGTCTTACAGTGGAGGCATCAGCGAGAAAGGTCGTAGTTTAGTAGAGCAATTAAACTTGCCGAAACCAAAGGATAGTCCTTTGAAGGTCGACTCTATCTAACAGGGACAACAATTGTTTAAACTGCTTATTACTTGAATCAAACGCCACACTTCACTTTAGTGTGGCGTTTTTACAGCCATAAAAGAGATCTATGCGAAAAAGCAGGTTAAACTGTTCGCATCATAATTCTAAAGGATGGTGCCATGTACCACGGTCATATCTATTTCCCTCTGCGCTTTGCAGAGCAGGCAGAAACACTGCGTCAGAAAATTCTATCGGAACGCAAAGATGTGTTAGAGACTTTCCCATTAATACAGCGTTTGGTTGGCCCACATAAGATGCCGATGTTTGAGATTCACTTTGCAAACAAAGAGTCGGGTATTGTCGAATGGCTTGAGCAAGAACGTGGCGATATGTCGGTGCTTATTCACCCGGTAACTGGCGGTGAAGAAACTTTGGATCACACAGTACGCGCGATTTGGCTTGGTCGTGAGTTAGGTGTGTTTGAAGAGACACTAAGTAGCTAATTTAATTCGCGCCCGACAGTTTTTAGCTAATCAACGTTCTTAATAAACATAGCTGCTGTCGGGTGTATCAAAGCTCACTAATTTTCGAACCATTTCCTTCTTAAATACCTAGCTTCTCCAGCTATTCCCTAGTAACAAAGATACCGCTACCGACACACCTAAAGCGATTAAGATATTGGGTAAGTAAAGCCCCCAAATTGCGACACAAACCGCCACGGTTACCACTGCCCACAATAGTGTTTCTAAAATCCAAGTGCCCATAACATAACTCCTAACTAGATTGTGCGACTAGCATAACCAAGCCAAGGTAAACTTTTGGTCACCATCAATTAAACATCTAGAAAACCGCTACAGTATGACTTTAACGATGAACTCATTGTTGTTGGTTTTATGAGTAAACTGCCAACCTTGGTTCTGACAAACGCGTTCAATGAGTTCTAGGCCGATACCAAAAGAGGTTTGTTGTTCAGAGTCGTTTGCTAAGTTTTGATCTTCCAAGCGGTTGGTTACCTCAAACTGAGCTTGTGACAGGCTGATATGGATCCCTCCGTTGCCGCCGTGCTGGAAAGCATTTCGGACTAAGTTGGTGAGCACAACTTCAGTGAGTTCTCGGGGAAGGTTATGTTTTTCTTGAACAACCTTGATTTGAATATCGACGTCTTTGTTTTTCAAAAGGTAACGTTGGCTTTCAATAATGCTGTCGAGTAGGGGAGCGATCTTGATTTGCTCATAGTTGGTTTCCATCTCGTTATTGCGGCTCATCCATAGCAGAGTCGTCACCAAGGTTTTCATGTTGGTGGCTGAGCGTTGGATTCTTGCGACCGCACGTTGACCACTGTTAGGAATGCTTTCAGACAAGCGAACCAACATATCGCCACTGGCTGAAATGGTGGCAATTGGTGTTCTTAGTTCGTGGCTTGCAGTTTTTAAGAAGAAGCTTTCACGTTCATTGGCTTGACGTTCACCTTGTACGCTTTTAACCAGTTGTGACGCCAGTTGATCGATCTCTTTATATCGAAACTGAGTCAGCCTTTGGGTGTCATCCACATCCAGAGATTCAGACCATTTTGATAGCGTAATAATCGGTTTGGTGACTCGGTGTATCAAAAGGCGAATGATCAAGAACACCAAGAGTAATAGGGCGCCGATGGCAATGAAGGCATTGTTAATTTGGTTCACGGAATCGGGTGGGTTGAGCTCGAACAGATTCAAGTAGATCGCTTCATCGTACTCAGAAATGATGTACAAGGCTTCGTCTTTACCAGAAACTTGATGCTTGGCGGCATAGAGGTATTGCCCTGACTCATTGTTAGGCGAAGGTTGGTAATGATCATAAATAGCGTCGTTATCAAACGTATTCCAATCAAAGGCTTGTTGAAATTTAGCGGGCAGTTCCGAATAGGTTAGAAAGGCTTGGAATGTCGGGTTTTTATAGTCTGGTAATTGCCCTGTTTCGATGTAACGTTGCTCTGCGACTTCCAATTCATACAAGAATCCATATTTTGCCGATTCATTAAGGCCAATGTGGTAGCTCTGTGAAACCATCAAACTGTAGATGGCAGTCAGTAGCACGACGATGCCAAATAAATAGAGGTAGATGTCGCGCTTTATACTGACTCGATTCATGTTCGCGTGTTTCATGATGGTTCCTCATGCAAGACAACACCAATGCCATGAACCGTGTGGATTAACTTTGAGTCAAAGGGGGCATCGACTACTTGTCGAAGCTTAAACAAATGCGCTTTCATACTATCCGAACTTGGCATTTCATCTTCCCATGCTTCTTCAAGCTTGGCTTTACTCACCACGTTAGGGGTGTTTCGCACTAACATCACGAGCATTCGCCAACATACCGGAGAGAGCTTCAATAGCTTGCCGTCTCTATGGACTTGGTGCTTATCTAAGTCCAGTTTGAGATCTGCGACAGACAGAGACGTCACCGAACCTTGAGAGCGACGTATCAGCGCCATGAGTCGTACTTTGAGTTCTTCCATCGCAAAAGGCTTCACTAGATAGTCATCCGAACCGACCTCGAATCCTGCGATTTTGTCTTCTAATGTGTCCCTTGCGGTTAACATCAGGATAGGAGTGGTAACACCTTGTTGGCGAAGAGATTGGCAGAGATCAAGCCCGTCCATTTTGGGCATGTTGATGTCCGTTAAGATGATGTCATAACGCCCCTCTAGAGCAAGATTGAGACCCGCACTGCCATTGTAAGCAAAATCGAATTCGAAACCGTCGAGTTCCATATAGTCTGCAATGGCTTCTGCTAAGTCACTGTCGTCTTCAATCAACAGGGCGTTAATGCTCATAAGTGTCCTTACTTTGTTTCTCGTTCTCTTTTCCAAGCCCAGGTAGGTGGCTGAATAAGAAGCTGTAGTCGGTAGTTCCAATTTGGCGCGTGCCATAATTGTTGGCACAGTTTAACGTAGCCATGGAAATATACCTTAAATGGGTTCACAGAGTTGATTCTCGGGAACACGCCATATCTGACTTCTTCCTCTTCTTTGGCGAAGGTGCCGAACATACGATCCCAAATGATAAAGATCCCAGCGTAGTTCTTATCAAGATACTGTTTGTTGATCGCGTGATGCACTCTGTGGTGCGAAGGCGTATTGAAAACGGCTTCAACTGGACGAGGTAATCGCTTAACCGTTTCGGTGTGCAATAACGTTTGGTATAGCTGCACAAAGGTTTCACACATCAGCACCACAAACGGATTAAAGCCAAGCAGAATTAACGGCAAATGGAAAAAGAACGGGAAGAACCAATCCAAAGGTCCAAACCGGTAAGCAACCGAAATATTAAAGTAAGGCGAGCTATGGTGAACCGAGTGCGTTCCCCATGCTAAACCGTTGCTGTGCAAGAATCGGTGCTCCCAGTAGTAAGCGAGATCGGCCAAGATCAAGCAACCCAGAATTGTCCAACCAGATATCGGTAGCTGAGTTAGGCTGAAATTCTCGTAGGCGTAAACAAACGTGCCCACATAGGCTAACCCGACAAAGAAAAGGGTCACCAACAAGAAGAACAAGGTGACTAAGTTGGTCGCGCTGTCTCCCAACATATCCCAGCTGAGCTTTTTCTTAAAGGCATAGCGGATAAGCTCAAAGATAAACAGAGCCAGAGCAAGCAGTAGAAAATTATCATCTACCCAAGTTTCGGTAAGGATGATGCTCGTTTCTGAGAATTTTTGAGAGAGAAAATTCCCAATGCGATCCATAGTGAAATCCATAACTAAATCCTTTACTGGTTGTTCTTATAATAGACGTATAACTCGCTAGAATCTGGCAACCCATGCTGATTCAGCTGATGGTACTCAATGACCATATCCACTTCTTTTAAAATCGCGATACCTTCCCAAGCTTGTGCTAATTCCTGTTCAGTATGTTCGCCTTTACCTAGTAGAAGCGTGCCTTTGGCTTTGTTTGGGATCTTAATTAAGGGCTTGTTTTTATTTGATTTTGATTGCTGAGTCGGGAAGCCAATCGTGATTGTTGCTTCGCTGAAATCTAAGCTGATGTCTTGATAGATCACGATGACTTGTTGTTGTGCGCTCTCTTTTTCATTGGTTTCGAGGCTCTGATAGAAATCCACCCATAGGTTTGGCACGTTTTCTAAAGGAATTGTCTTACTCAAACCTTGCAGGTAAGTCGTGTTTGCGGTTGCCTGTGGTTTTACCTCTACGGGCTTACTTATTGATGACTGATTCTTTGAGGACTTGTTAGTTGATGACTCAGTTATTGGCTGATCCGTCGAAGCATCCGCAATCGCTGGCTGAATATGTAATACCCCCCAGACAACACCAGTAATACCGACTGTCGTGAGTAGTGAAGCGAATAATTTCATGCTCTTTCCTTGTGTGTCATTTCTCTTATAAGGGACAGTAAAGGAGGTGAGGTAAACAAAAGGTAACCGATCTAGTGACTAAGAGAGTCTGTCGTCTAATTTGTTAATACAGCAATTTGGGACACTTTTTTCCATGTCGGATTGGTAATACTGACGCCATATTCATTTATGGGCTCAATAATGCTATTCAAATATCCCATCTCACTGCTGACGATTATTCGGCTTAATCCATTAAAGGTCGCTACGACTTGGTTAATGGTACTGGCTGAAAACGTGATGCTTATTCTGTTGCCGTTGTTTATTGGTTACGCCATCGACGGCGTGTTAAACCAAAGCTTTCAGCCTTTGATGATGTTGGCACTGATTCTTTTTGTACTGGTGATCATCAGTGTCGTTCGTCGTTTTTACGATACCCGTGTGTATGGTGCTATTCGCGTAAAACTGGCAAACCTTGTTGAGCGCAACCTGCGCGGTTTATCAATTTCGACCAAAGATGCGCGGCTAACCATGTCTCGTGAGCTGGTTGATTTTCTCGAAGATGATTTGCCTACTTTGATGACGGCGGTAGTTCAGTTGGTCGCGACGGTGGTTATCCTCTCAACGTTCCACTTCTCGTTGGCGCTTTGTATGTTGTTTGCAGGGCTGTCGATGTTGGTTATCTACGGCGTATTCCACCGAACATTTACACGACTCAATGGCCAATTTAACGACCAAGTTGAACAGCAGGTGAAATTGCTGAGCGGTGTTCGTTTATCTGCACTCCGCTGGCACTTTGAGCGCTTAAAACAGTGTGAAATCAAGCTGTCTGATACCGAAGCTGTTGTCTATGGGCTGATTTTTATCGTGTTATTTGGCGCGGTTATCGGCAATTTATGGATGGTGAGTCAGCTTATAGAGCCGACCGCAGGGCAAGTTTTTTCTATCGTTACCTATTCACTGGAGTTTGTTGAAACCGCAGTGATGTTACCAATCACATTACAAACCCTTTCTCGTCTCACTGAAATCAGTCAGCGCCTTAATCACACCTCAACTCAACAGGTTACCAAGGAGATACCTCATGAAATTTAAAAAGCCACTTTCTGTATTAGTCGGTTGTGCAGCCATCTTTATCGCGTTGGTTGTCGTTGATGAATTGGAACCTGAAGCTACCCAGCCAGTGAAGAAAGAAGCCGTCCTTGCCCCAGTTTCAGTGTTAGAGGTAACACCATCACAGCATCAATCAACGCTAACGGTATTAGGTGTAACTGCTGCTCGTTGGCCTGTGCAGTTGAAAGCATCCAGTAGTGCACAGTTGAAATGGCTAGATGAAAGCGTTGAACCGGGGAATTTGGTTAACAAAGGCGATGTGTTGGCAAGGTTAGATACTAGCGCAGTTGATGCGAACTTGGCTCAGGCGTTGAGCTCATTGAAACAAGCGGAATTGGAGTTGAAACAGGCTAAGCATGAGCAAACGGTCGCGTTAAAAATGTTGAACCCGAAAACGAGTTCGTCTTTTGCTCGCAGAGAGCCTCAATTACTTGCAGCGAAAGCTAATCTGAAACAAGCGAAACAGGCTTACCTGAGTGCACAGAAATTGTTGGAAGAATCAGTGATTACCGCGCCCTTTGATGCGGTGATCATGAAACGCCATATCAGTCCGAGAGAGTGGATAGAGGCGGTGCAAGTGACCTTTGAATTGGCTGCCAGTGATTCGATTGATATCGAGTTGCCGATTTCTGAAATGCATTGGCAACAAGTTCAAGCCGCTCTGACTGAGCCAAGTATCACGGTGGTGAACCGCTCTGGGAATCTGTGGCCTGCAAAGGTGCGTTATGTCTCTCCTCAAGTTGATTCGGTCACCCGCCAAAGACAAGTCGTGCTTTCGGTTGAGGCGCCTTATCAAAGCAAGCCAAGATTGTTTCCAAATCAGCAGGTTCAGGCTGTGGTTAATCTTGGGCTGAAGGATAACGTAGTCAGCGTGCCTTTAAGTGCGATGACGCGAGACGGATATGTGTGGACGTTAGACAGCAATGATCGTCTACGTAAAGAGTCGGTATCCTTGATTGGGCAAGGTAATCGGGTGCTCGATATTCGGTTTAATCAGCAAAGTGAACAGGTTCGCAGAGTGGTGCAGTATCCGCTTTCTTCAATGTTAATTGGTAAGCAAGTCGAGCCTAACTTCTACCAAGACGATAGTTCAGAATCCATGATCGCGAGCCAATCTGATGATGAGCAGATTGAGGAGGCAAACCAATGAGTTGGATGACCAAATGGTTTATCAATAATCCGGTTGCTGCCAATTTGTTGATGATGGCGATTGTTATCAGTGGTGTGCTTGCGTTCGGACAATTACGTGTCGAGTCGTTCCCACAAATCGCACCGTCTTCCATCAGTATCAGCGTTACTTATCCTGGCGGTACGGCGCAACAGATCGATGAGAGTGTTACCCAGCGAATCGAAGAGTCAATCAGTGGTATTGCAGGCATCAAACAGATCACTAGTCAGTCGAGTGCTGGGATTTCTCAGGTCATGGTCCGTAAAACCAGTAGTACAGATTTAGACAAGCTTCTGGATGATATTCGTAATCAAGTCAACGCGATCAATGGTTTTCCCGTGCAAGCGGAAAGACCGCAAGTTGTGCGAAACGAATTTACCAATTTAGCGGCGTTTGTGGTGGTGTCGGGGCCAAGAACCGATGACGAGTTGCAACCTATCGCTAAGCAACTTGAACAAGCACTGAAAAAGAATCCGCGTATCTCGAAGCTATCAAATTGGGGAACTCGCACATCTCAATTAGTTATCGAGCCCGATCCTGACCAACTGAAAGCCTTAGGGTTGAGCTTAGAAGATCTCGCAGAGCTCGTTGAGCAGCGTTCGCTTGAGACTCGCAGCGGTGAGCTGATTAGTGACAAAGGTCGAATGGTGATTCGTGGTGACGGATACGCCGATGATCTACAGAAGTTAAACCAGCTTGTTGTGATTTCAGGAAGCAACGGAAAAATACTACTGGGAGACATCGCCAAGTTAAGTCGTGGCTACCAATACAGTGGTTCTATCGTGCGTAACAACGGCTCTAACGCCATCGCATTATTGGTCAGTACGAGCCAAACCGACAACCTGCTTAAAGTCAGCGAGGCGATCAGTGAAACACTGGATGCACAACGTGCGATTTTGCCGTCGGATATTGAGTTGAATACCATGGCCGACATGGCACCTTACATTGAAGAACAGCTATTTCGTTTGAGTGAGAATGCATGGCAAGGGTTATTGATCGTCGTAGTTTTACTTGGGATCTTTCTTGAAATTAGACTCGCCTTTTGGGTCGCGATGGGCATTCCAATTGCGCTGACTGGAACGTTGGCAGCAATGCAGTTGTTCAACTACAGCATCAACGACATCACTCTGTTTGGCTTTATCTTGGTTCTCGGTGTGTTGGTGGACGATGCGGTTGTGGTAGGTGAAGCGATACATGAAAAACGGACGGGGAACGTCGGCTATTCTCATAATATCAATGGTTTATCAAATATAAACGGCTCCTCAAATCTAAACGGAAAGACAGCCGCTTGGCAGGGCGTTAACTCAGTATCAGTGGCTACCGTGTTTGGTGTGCTCACAACCATCGCTGCGTTTTCTCCAATGTTATGGATTAATAACGAGCTAGCCAAAGTGCTTGCAGGGTTTTCAGCCGTGGTGATCTTTGCGCTGATATTCTCGCTTATCGAAAGCAAGTTCATTTTACCGTCACACTTGGCTCAGCTTTCTGTGAAAAAACCATCAACGGGTTTGTTCGCCAAGGTTCAGAATGCTGCTCAAGGTAGATTACAGTGGTTTAATCTCAACATCTACAAGCCAGTATTGGAGTTTGCACTTGGTTACAAAGTCGCGTCTCTGCTTGGGTTTGTGGCGGTTATCTCACTGGCTTATGGTATGTGGTCTAACGGTGCGATTCGCAGTGCGTTGTTTCCTGAAATCCCGGGGCGTTACATCACCGCGGTTATTGAACTGGAAGATGGTGCGCCGTTGCCTTTACAGCGCCAAGCCTTGTTGCAAATAGAGCAAGCAATGACACAAGTAGAAAAAGGCTTAATGGACGATTACCCATTACAAGAGAAGCCGGTTGTGAATCTGCTTGCTTGGTCTGATGGCTATGGCGAAATCGAAGTCACAGCTGAGCTTACTAACGAATCTTTAAGCTCACTGCCGGGAAATTTATTGTTGAAGCGATGGAGAGAAAATACAGGGCAAATCGAAGGCGCTTATTCGGTTAAGTTCAGTGCGGCAGAGGAGCCTGCTGGTGGAACATTCTTAACGATCTCTTCCAATGATCGTGAGCTTGCTTCTCTTGTTAGCGAGGAGCTCGCGGATACCTTGGCTTCGTTGAAAGGCGTATCGGATGTCTACGACGATGGTCAGGATGGTTTGCCGCAAGTTCGATTGGTATTGAATCAATATGGTCAGCAACTTGGGTTAACTCAAGCGAAACTGGCTCAGCTAGCAGGCGAAGCGTTTGGTGAAAGAGAAGTGCATCGTTTATTAGAAAATGGGCAAGAGACCAAGGTGCTGCTGCAGTATCCAAGGGATGAGCGCAGAACCTTAGCTCAGCTACAACATGCTCTTATCATGTTACCTAATGGCGGAAGTGTGATGATGGGGGATATTGCTGAGTTTCGTCATGAGCAAGAGCCACAAGTGGTTTACCGCCGTGACCGAGAACAAGTGATCAACCTGTATTGGAAGCAGAACCGAGACCTGCAATCACCAGAAAAAACACGTGAGCAACTTGAAGATACGATTGAATCTCTGCACTTACAGTTTCCAAGCGTGACGATAAAAGCAGGCGGCGAATTTGAAGAGATCGGTGAGGTGTCGAACGGCTTCAAATCAGCGATGATACTAACGCTCATCATGATCTACATTTTGTTGGCGGTGCCTTTGAAGTCCTATTGGCAACCGATGATCATCATGGCTGTGATACCGTTTGGCTTTGCAGGTGCGATTTTTGGTCACTACTTGATGGACTTACCCATCAGCATTCTTTCGATGTTCGGCATGATGGCCATGACAGGCATTGTGATTAACGACTCGTTAGTGTTGATCACGCGCTTTAATAGTGAATATCGCCAAGGCGTACCGTTACAGCAAGCGTTAGTCATTGCGGGTACCAGCCGTTTGAGGGCGATTTTCTTGACGACCATTACAACGGTGTGTGGATTGTTGCCATTGCTAAGCGAAACCGCAGAACAGGCGCAATACTTGAAACCAGCGGCAGTATCTTTGGTATTTGGTGAGTTGTTTGCCACTGCGGTAACGCTGATTTTGATACCTGTGTTGCTTGGCCTGTTTTGCCGTAATCCGCCTCAGGTTGAAAATCTAATTGCACAAGAACCACATGAACAAGATGCATTAGAAGAACTCACTTTGGAGCGCTCGTGATTGATTTTATAAAGGACAAAGACGATAGTGAAGCCAAGCGATCGAATTCAATCAAGTCGACAGATACAAGAGCTTCTATGCCTGAGAAAAAAGACCGTATGACGCAAGAGAAAAAACCTGATTATCAATTGGTGCCCGGTTTTAAACTGGTGCCAGAGATTGCATTGATCGAATCTTTGCCAGAGCATCTTCAAAAACGCTTTACGCATGCATTGACCTTGATGCATGAAGAGTGGGGTGAGCGCCGTACGTGGGAAGAGATAGCAACCGAGAGCGCGATTTCGCCATACCACTTCCATCGTCAGTTTACAGAGTTGTTCAACGAAACACCGGGCCAGTATTTAGGTCGAGTTCGGCTGCAAATTGCGGTCAGTTTGTTGCTCAATGATGAGCCGTGGAGTGTGATTGAAATAGCTCAATATTGCGGCTTTTCATCATCGCAGTCATTAGGTAAGGCGCTTAAGCGTGAACTCGGTGTCACGGCAAAACATATTCGGGAAATGGGCTATAACGCGACTCCCAGAGATACTGCTGACTTTATCCAGAAATTGGCACACCCAGGTGTGCAGTCTTCGATGGAGAAAGAACTGGTTAAGTCTATGCCGATAGAGCTGGTTTGGTATCCAGAGCGCGGTATGCAAAAGCTTAAGTTGGAAGATCCTGATTGGGACACGGTGTTTGAGATATATGGTCAGAAGTCGACGCATTTGATGGGCACTACGCCGATCAAGCAGATGAATAATAAGTGGGACGACATCGACGCTGAAATTGGAAACTGGCAAGTCGCGAAAGATCGCTACGATATGACCATTCCTGAAGGCTACTACTTATGCAGCGACGTTTATCTGGTTTCGGATGTGGCGTACAGCACAGCCTTAGAAGCTCTGTTTAAGGCGGTTGAGCAACAAGGTTTGAAGTTAGATGTGCAAGGTTATTTGGTAGAGATGATTCGCCAGATCGACACGGATGATGTGGAAGGCGTGACGTTCTCTTTTCAGTTACCCATTTTAACCACGCAAGACAGCGAATAATAAAAAGGCTCCTAAAATGAGGAGCCTTTGTTTTATTTCAAGGAGCTGTTTTACCAAGGAATAGTTTATCAGAGCCTCTGTTCGTCAGCTTTAACCGCTAAACAGAGTGGGGGGATTAAGCCTCTGCTGTTACTTTATCGCTGCTCATCTTTTTAAGAGCGGCGTAACCGAAGCCTGTTACTGCCGTACCAGCTGCAATCGCCACTAGGTACATAAGCACAGGAGAGATAGCACCAGGAATCAGTAATACGAACAAGCCGCCGTGTGGAGCCATAAGCTGAGCACCAAACATCATTGATAGAGCGCCCGTTAGTGCGCCACCTGCCATACAAGCTGGGATAACACGCATTGGATCTTTCGCTGCGAATGGAATTGCACCTTCAGAGATGAAACATAGGCCAAGAACGAATGATGCTTTACCTGCTTCACGCTCGCCTGCTTCAAACTTGTCTTTCACTAGGAAAGTCGCAAGGCCCATACCTAGAGCTGGAACCATACCTGCTGCCATGATTGCAGCCATTGGTGCGTAAGTTTGCGAAGCCAGTAGACCAACACCGAATGTGTAAGCGGCTTTGTTTACAGGGCCACCAAGGTCGAAACACATCATTGCGCCTAGAATCACACCCAGAAGAATCGCGTTAGACGTTCCCATGTTGTTTAGGAAAGTTGTCATTGCGCTCATCACGCCAGAAACAGGGCCACCTACGATGTAAACCATCACAAGACCAGTAAACAAACTCGCGATAAACGGAATGATCAGGATTGGCTTGAGGGCTTCCATGGATTGTGGAAGTTGAACCTTGTCGGCAATGAATTTCGCTGCGTAACCGGCAATGAAACCTGCTGCGATACCACCTAGGAAACCTGCGCCCGTTGAGCTAGCCAACATACCGCCGATTAGACCTGGAGCCAGACCTGGACGGTCAGCAATTGAGAATGCAATGAAACCAGCAAGAACAGGAATCATCAGTGCGAATGCAGAACCACCACCAATAGTCATCAATGCTGCTGCTAATGTGCCTTCTTCTTTAAACGCTTCGATACCGAATACGAAAGAAAGAGCGATGATCAAACCACCCGCAACAACTACAGGAAGCATGTGCGATACACCTGTCATTAGGTGCTTGTACACGCCTTTCTTCTCGTCAGCAGGTGCTGAATTAGAAGATGCTGTGTGTTGGTATGGTTTAGCTTCTGCGAATGCTTTTTCCATTTCTTGCTTTGTTTTCTTCAAAGCAGGACTTGTTGTTGTTTTGTATAGGGCTTTGCCGTTAAAACGATCCAGAGGAACGTCAATGTCGGCTGCGATGATAACAAGATCAGCGTCTGCGATTTCTTGGTCTGTCAGTTGGTTTTTCGCACCTACAGAGCCACGAGTTTCCACTTTAATTTGGTGACCTAGGCGTTTGCCTTCTGCTTCAAGCGCTTCAGCTGCCATAAAGGTGTGTGCAACACCAGTTGGGCAAGCGGTAATCGCTACGATTTTTTTGCTACCTGTAGCAGGTGACGTACCAGTCACTTCAACAGTGCTTTCAGCTTGAGAAGCGTCTAATACTGTTGCTTCTGCTGCCGCTTTCTCAAGAAATGCTTTTGCATCTGCAGTGCATTCAGAGATAGCCGCTTGGTACACTTTCTTGCCGACAAAGCGCGCTTTATTAACGTTGGTGTTGGCTGCGATAACCACAACGTCGCTGCTGTCGATAGTGTCTTGCGATACGGTTGAGTCAGGTAGCACGCTTGATTGACATTCAATAGCGGCGTTCCAACCCAGTGCTTTTGTCGCTTGCTCTAACAAGCCTGCGGCGATGATGCTGTTTGCTACGCCACTAGGGCAAGCTGTGATAATGGTAATATTCATAATAAACCTTTTGTCCTATTTGCTTGTGTCTAACTGGCTAGTTGGAGCACTAAGCGCCTGTAATTGGATATTTTGTAGTACTGAATCCAGCTCTTGTTGGCTGGTGATGCCCACGCCTACCTGTGAAACTGCTAGAGCAGATAGGGCGGTTGCGAATTTAATAAGTTCTGGTTTTGGCATCTGTTGCATGTGACCCCAACATAGGCCAGCAACTAAGGTGTCGCCTGCGCCTACCGTGCTTACCACTTGCATACGCGGCGGTTGAGCATGTAGCCATTCACCTTGGTTAAGCCACATCACGCCTTCTGCGCCAAGTGATACCACGATGTTATCGATGCCTTTTTCACTCAGGGCTTGGCCTGCGTGTTGGCATTGGTCGCGTGTGGTCAGTTCGGCATTGAACAGCTGAGACAGCTCTTCATCGTTTGGCTTAATCAGCCAAGGTTGTGCATTGATACCGGCTTTAAGTGCGTCACGGCTGCTGTCGAACAGCACTTTTTTACCTAGGTCACGCAAGCGTTGTACCCAAGAAGCGCAAAGCTCTGGCGACACGCCTTGTGGCAAGCTGCCTGCAATCACGAAGTAATCGTGCGTTTCAGCCAGTTCTAACAAGGTTTCTTCAAACGCTTTAACAGCGTCAGCATCAACAAGAACACCTGGGAAGTTGATGTCGCTAACTTGGCCTGAGTTCTCAACCAGTTTCACGTTGATACGAGTTGCGCCGTCGACACGGATGAAGCGGTCAGTTGCGCCCATCTGTTCGAACAGTTGGCAGAAAGCTTCTTCGTTATTGCGACCAAGGAAACCTGTTACGGTCACTTTCGCGCCAAGCTCTGAAAGCACTTTTGCTACGTTTACGCCTTTGCCCGCTGCATGAAGTGAACCTTTGTTCACTAGGCTCACTGAACCCACGTTAAGTGCGTTGATAGCGCCAGTTAGGTCGAGAGCAGGGTTTAGCGTAACGGTAACGGCTTTGATTTGTTTATCAGACATATCGATTCCTTAACCTTCGCCAAGGCCTGAAGCGATAGCTTTGCCAATCGATTCAAGTGCTTGTGCTGCATCTTCACCTTCAGCAACAAACTGAAGCTGGTGGCCGTGTTTAACGCCAAGTGCGATTACTTTCATCAAGCTCTTCGCGTTCACTTCTTTTCCGTCACCATCTAGGTTTGAAACGCGGATTGTTGATTCGAATTTCTTCGCTTCAGCAACCAGCATTGCACCCGGACGAGCGTGTAGGCCGTGCGCGTTTTTGATTTTGAAGACTGCGCAGTTGTCATCGTCTTGAGACGCTGTAGAAACCGCTTCACCTTTTAGAAGGCCAATCACTTGTGCAATGTCAGCGGTTAACAGTTGTTGCTGTTTACCTTCGAAAACCATCTTGCTTAGGTTTGCCAGAATAGATTGGTGTGCGCTGTTACAAGCTGCGAATGCGACTAATGCTTTCACTGGTGTGCCTTCGTACTCACAATGGTTTGCTGTTGAAACAAACGATACGCCAGTGCGAGTTACGCCTTTATCGCTGCCCAATAACCACAGGCCTTGGCCTAGGTGAGTCGGTGTTTTTGTTACTAGGTCAGCAACGAATGCGTTGTCTGTGCAACCTGTGTTCTTAAGTAGGCCGCCCGCAACTGCAGACATTTGAACCATGTCGCTTGCAGGGAACAGTAGCTGAACCAAAGAAGCGTCTAGGTCTGCTTCTAGTTGAACTTCGCCATTAAGTAGGGCGATGATTTCGTCTTCTGATTTCGCCTGCTTTAATTTCTCTTCAACACCGTCTGCCGCTAGAACCTTTGTTAGCTGCTTAAGGATGCCTAAGTGCTCGTCAGATTTCGCTGCAATACCAATTGCTACGTAAACACGGTTGCCGTCTGCCCAATCAATACCTTCAGGAAAGTGGTGAACCGCTACGCCTGTCTCTTTTACTAGGCTACGCGTGTCAGTGGTGCCGTGAGGAATCGCGATGCCGTTACCTAGGAACGTAGAGTTCTGGTTTTCACGGTTCAGCATTCCTTCAACGTAGCCAGAGTCAACTAAGCCTTTCGCGGTTAGGTCGCCAGCAATGTTCTGGATAGCTTTGAATTTGTCATCGGCCGTTTGACCAAGAGTGATGTCGGATTTTGATAGTTTAAGCATGGTGCCTCTTTAGCGTATCGCTTGAGAATTTGTGTATCGCTACGATTCAGTCTAAAGCAAATGTTACTGAGCTTTACTCGTTGCTTGCTCTTTGTTTTATCTTGGCTGAATCGGTTCAGCATTCAGTGTAAAAAAATTCAGCAAAGCCGATTTTGGTTTTCAAAATAGTTTTGCTGCGTGTCGTAATTCCAGTTTCGTTAACAACAAGAAGCCGAATCACGACAAATGACGCTCAATCCATACAAAAGGATGATTGAAGTCACTTTTCAGATTTTGCTGAATCCTTTCAGCTTTTATACTGAATCGATTCAGCATATAATTCAACTAATCCAAGGATCAGAAGATTGGTTATATGATCCTACGCACAAAATACAGGTCACCCATATGACACTAGATGAAATTGCCAAACTAGCCGGTGTGTCGAAAACCACGGCCAGTTATGTCATCAACGGCAAGGCGCAGAAATACAGAATCAGTGAAAAGACTCAGCAGAAAGTCATGGCGGTTGTGGAAGAATATAACTACCGACCAGACCATGCTGCTTCGTCGCTGCGTGCTGGTAATAGCCGTTCATTTGGTTTGATTATTCCCGATCTGGAAAACAGCAGTTACGCGCGTTTAGCAAAACTGATCGAGCAGAACTCACGTAAAGTGGGCTATCAAATCCTGATTGGTTGCTCTGATGATGATGCTGAAACCGAACGCAAAGTAGCAGAAGCGTTGGTGAGCCGTCGTATCGATGCCTTGCTTGTTGCGAGTTCAATGCCAGACGCCAATGAGTTTTACTTGAAGCTGCAAAATTCAGGTACACCTGTCATTGCGATAGACCGTCCGTTGGATGATGAGCATTTTGCTTGTGTGATCAGTGAAGATTTCGAAGCCGCGTTTGAACTGACCCATTCGATTCTCGATGACAGTATTCATAGTGTTGGCTTAATTGGTGCGTTACCTGATCTGAACATTTCACGTGAACGTCAGCTGGGTTTTGAAGCGGCGAATAAAGCACATACTCAACAAACAAGGCTAATAGAAAACAAGCCGATGGTTGTGGGTTATGGCGAACACTTTGATAGAGAATCAGGGCGTGAGATTTTTGAGGGTTGGATTGCGAAAGGTACAATTCCCGATGCGATCGTGACTATGTCTTACACCTTGTTAGAAGGTGTGTTGGATGTGATGGTCGAAAAGCCAGAGCTGATCAACCAAGTGAAGCTGGCGACCTTTGGTGATAACCGTTTATTGGATTTCTTACCTTTCAAAGTCCATTCACTGCCTCAGCAATTCGAAGTGATTGCCGACAGCGCTTTTGCACTTGCTTTGAACGCGTCAGCTAAGCGCTATCAAGCTGGTATTGAATTAGTGCCGAGAAGCTTAGTCAAACGAGGCTAGCATTCATTTAACAGTTAGTCAGAGCTTAACCGTTAACTAGAACCAAGCAATAAGCCCATTTCTACAATGGCAACAATGCCGAGCAACAAAGCCAACACTTTCCAAAACTGGATAGGGTTTCGGTTTATCAAAGGTTGTTTGGCTTTGCTTTTCACCAAGCTTTGGTTTGGTGTGTAAAGGTCTGCCACAAAATCCCCCAACACTTGATGGCGTTCGCTTGGCGATTCCGCGCAGGCTTTTTGTAACACCAAATCCACCCAAGCCGGTATATCAGCACGCTTTTGTGTGAGTGGTTGGTATTCCCACTGATGATGACGAGATTGCTTAAGCGATTGTGCAGTCATTTCAGAGTAGGGCAATGTACCTGTCAGCATCTCATAGCCGATCACTGCGATAGAGAACAGATCCGAGCTTGTGGTGGCCGTGTTGTGCTTAATGGTTTCCGGTGCGATGTAATTCACCGCGCCCAGTGGTGTCGAGTCTTGTTCTGTTTGTTCTCCCTCTTCAATACCTCTCACTAACACCGCACCAAGGTCGATGATTTTGATCTCACCATCACGCTGAATCATGATGTTCTCGGGCTTTAAGTCTCGGTGCACCATATCTGCACGTTGTAATACTCGAATGCCTTGCGTGATCTTTTCTAGTATGTCGCGCACTTCATTGAGTGACGGTTTTGGATTGTCGTACATCCATTGTCTCAGGGTGATGCCTTCTACCCACTCACAGATTTGATATAAGAATTGCGAGTTCTCTGGCGTCGGGTAAACCTTCATTACTCTCTTATTTTTTAACAAGATCCCCGCCCATTGTTCATTAAAGAAGGCACGAAGTTGCGAAGGGCTATCGTGATACTGAACGGAAGGGACTTTCAGCACGAACTCGGTTTGGGTCTCTTTCTGCATCACACGATACACATGGCTTCTAGAGCCTGCATATAACACCTCAAGGACCATAAAGTTGTCGATGCTTTGGCCAAGTTTTAGCGCTGGTGGAATCGCGCGTTTAGCCAGCTTTTCATGGAATTCAATGAGCGAAGGTTTAGGCAGATGACTGACTTGCACAATCAAGCAGCTCACGTTGTCTGAGCTATTGTGGCTTAAAGCAGTGTTACAGATGGTTTGTGCTGCGTATTCGAAATCCGATCCAGGCTTATTGATGTGTTCCTTGAAGGTGTTGGGGGAGACAAACTCATGCACCCCATCAGATGTCAGGATAAAACAGTCGTTTTTCTTGATAGGCAGGGTTTGATAGTCAACGTTGAGTTGGTTGTCCATGCCTAAGGCACGTGTTAGATAATGCTTCTGCCCCATATTTTTACGCGTGTGATCGCGTGTCAGTTGGCGTAATTCTCCATCTCTTAATAAGTAGATACGGCTGTCGCCAACGTGGAATATATGTGCGGTGTTCGATTTAAGTATCACGCTGCTGAACGTCGAAACGAGGGCATTGTGGTTCACTTGTTGTGCGGGATGAATATTAGAAACAGACGTGTTGAAGAGCCAAGAATTGAGTGAAGTTAAGACTTTCTGTGCCGAGCGTTGAATGCTCCAGCTTTGGGGAGTGGCGTAATAGTCGTCGATAAACTGCATCACGCTGGTGTGACTGGCTTTCTGGCCATGCTCACTGCAACTTGCGCCGTCTGCTATGCAGGCAACACTGCCTTTCAACTCTTGTTCCGCGCGAGTTTTGGGGTGTTTTACAATGATGGCATCTTGGTTTTCATCACGTACGCCTTGATTCGAATAACCACCAAACTTAAGCGTTAACTGGTTGTTTGATTCTGGCGCGATGATTTGCCCTTGGCTGAATGAAATTGTCATAACTGGTCTTCTTCTTAACTGCTCTTCTTTTCGCTTCCTTGACAGAACATCCTCGGAAGAACAAAAGCTCTAGTGAACGTAGAGCCTCTGAACGAAGCACCAAAGCGGTGATACCAACCTTGGTGCTTCTCCCGATTCAATGAGTGGTTAGCTCGATACGTTAGGGTCAGTTGACCTTTCGAGCTGATTTTTGCAGCGCTTTGTGGGAAATTTCTACCAGGCAGAGGCTTTGATGTGTAGCTAGCCTACATGAGAAGCCGATAACGCAGTAGAAATGAACCACAAAGGCTGCCCGAAGGGTTCGGCTAGAATCGTTTTATGCTTTGTTAAGAAGCATTTGCTTAGAATGACTAGGCTACATACTTCTTGCCGCGCCTATAACGATTCTATCTCGAACAAAACTTCACCACGAAAGGTCAGCTGACCCTGATCAAGGTCACGCTACCATCGTCATTCACTTCAGCAATTTGGCCGTTAGGCTCTTCCATGAACATCAGAGTAACGAAGCCGAGTACCGCTGTTCCTGCAATTACTAAGAAGAAGGTTTGGTAACTTACGAATGACAACACAGTTAGGTAAACTACCGCACCCACGTTACCGTAAGCCCCCGTCATACCTGCAATCTGACCTGTCATACGACGCTTGATTAGAGGTACCGTTGCGAATACTGCACCTTCACCCGCTTGTACGAAGAAAGAACACGCCATCGCCGCGACAACCGCTAGCCATACAGGCCATGTGCTGTCAACTTGACCCATTGCGAAGTAACCCACAGCAAGACCAATCGTTAGAATAAGCAGTGTTGGTTTACGACCGAATTTATCTGAAATCCAACCACCACCTGGGCGAGACATTAGGTTCATAAAGGCATAAGCTGACGCAACCATACCAGCAAGAACTGGTGTTAATTCAAAGGTTTCAGAGAAGAACAGAGGCAACATAGAAACTACCGCTAGCTCAGAACCAAATGTCGCGAAGTACAATACGTTAAGTACCGCAACTTGCTTGAATTTGTACTGGTGAATCTCTGGCACTTCTTCTTTAAATACGTTCTTGTTTACTTTCCAAACTTGCGACACTTCGTACACGTAAAGCGCAGCCAAACCTGCATACACAGAGTAAACTGCCATGTCAGACAACATGTTGATGTTGCTTGGTGATAGCTTCCAAGTCAGTAGTGCTAAAGCGGCATACATTGGGATCTTCATAATAAGTAGGAAGAAAAAGTCACCCTTTGATGTCACTTCCATCGCCGTTACTTGAGCAGGCTTGAAGTAAGTCGAACCTTTTGGTGTATCTGACACGTTTTTGTAGAAGATAAACGAGAACGCTAAGCTCATTGCGCCAGTAATACCGACCGCATAACGCCAGCCGTCTTCACCACCAAAAGCTAGAGCGAGAGTTGGAAGCGTGAATGCTGCAGCTGCTGAACCGAAGTTACCCCAGCCACCATAAATGCCTTCAGCTGTACCCAATTCATTGTGTGGGAACCACTCAGACACAAGACGAATACCAACCACGAAGCCAGCACCGATGAAACCTAATAGGAAACGTGCAATCGCCGCTTGAATGAAAGAGTCTGCCAGAGCAAACATAAAACAAGGGATAGAACAGACCGCGAGTAGTGAAGAGTAGACCAACCTTGGGCCGTATCTGTCGGTTAGCATGCCTATTGCGACACGTGCCGGAATGGTTAAGGCAACGTTGAGAATAAGGAGTGTTTTGATCTCTTCAGTGGAAAGACCAAGCGAGGTTTTTACCATTTGCAGTAGTGGAGCAAAGTTGAACCATACAACAAAGGTGATAAAAAATGCCATCCAACTTAGGTGTAAGGTTTTCATCTTACCCGTAAATGAAAGCAGCGAAAATTTTGTGTTATCCATGGTTTAAATCCTTTAAATCTGGAAAATTACCCGGTTTTAGCTCGTGCGTTACTTCCGAAATTCGAACGCATTCATGTGGCTAAACCCTATGCCGAAATTGCTCACGCTTTAAAGCGTTTGCAGGATGATGTCGGCTGTTTATTAACTGGCGATAGCAAGAGGTGCGAGAACTTGTACATGTTCACCTTGCTTGCGAACTTCAAATTTCATGAGCTTGAGTTCTGGTTGTTCAAGGCACGCGCCAGTTTCTAAGTGGAAATGCTGCTTGTATAAGGGTGAGGCTACGTAAGGCTCACCGCTTAATGAACCAATTATACCACGTGACATCACATTCGCTTTGCCGATAGGGTCGTAATTAGAGAGCCCATAAAGCGTGTCGCTGCGCTTGCAGTAAAAAATAGCCACTTGGTTATCGTCTACTTTGGCGCAAATCCCCCCATTTGGGGTTAAGTCCCGGGTGCTACATACGGTTGTCCAATTTTCCATGACTTTCTCCTAGTCTAAAATTGAGTTTTTTATTTTTTTATTGATGAACCTGATGAAATTTATGAAACCTCAGTCACGTCGATTTGGTCTGCTTTAGCGAGCTTTTCATCGCGTTTTGAATTCGAAGCATCACTCAAGCTCGGCTTAGGAAAACGTTGCTCTCGCTCTTTGATGAATGACAGGCTAGTGTCCATTTCTTCACTGTTGATGTAGTGCTGGAAGCGCTTCATCTTCTCAGGGTTTTCAATGGTGGTTTTCCATTCACACTGATACTTCTCGATATTGAGTGCGATGTCAGCTTCGAGTTCTTCAGCTACGTTGAGCTTGTCTTCAATCACGACTTGCTTGAGGTATTCAATGCCGCCTTCGAGGTTCTCCATCCATACCGATGTACGCTGTAGGCGGTCTGCGGTACGGGTGTAGAACATCAAAACGCGGTCGATGTATTTAAGGAGGGTGGTTTCGTCTAAATCAGTGGCGAATAGGTCACCATGGCGAGGGCGCATACCACCGTTACCACAGATATAGAGGTTCCAACCTTTGTCGGTAGCGATAATGCCAAAGTCTTTTGATTGGGCTTCTGCACATTCACGAGTACAGCCTGAAACCGCAAACTTAATCTTGTGTGGTGAACGCAGGCCTTTGTAGCGGTTTTCAAGTCGAATCGCTAAGCCGACACTGTCGTCGACACCGTATCGACACCAAGTGCTACCGACACACGATTTCACGGTACGAACCGATTTACCGTAGGCGTGGCCCGTTTCAAAACCTGCGTCAATCAGCTTTTTCCAGATGATAGGCAGTTCGTTAAGCTGTGCGCCAAACAAGTCGACACGTTGGCCACCTGTGATTTTGGTATACAGGTCGAACTCTTTAGCGACTTCGCCAAGCACGATCAATTTATCTGGTGTGATTTCACCGCCAGCAATACGTGGAACCACAGAGTAGGTGCCGTCTTTTTGCATGTTGCCAAGATAGATGTCGTTGGTGTCTTGTAGCTCGATATGTTGATCTTCAAGGATGTAATCGTTCCAGTACGAAGCCAGAATCGAACCGACGGC
The DNA here is from genome assembly GCA_023206055.1 of Vibrio cyclitrophicus. NCBI lineage: Bacteria > Pseudomonadati > Pseudomonadota > Gammaproteobacteria > Vibrionales > Vibrionaceae > Vibrio > Vibrio cyclitrophicus. The sequence goes on from CP065367.1 coordinate 201,241, forward strand.
GGGTTTACACACAGTACAACCCAATCCGTTTCCATGAGAATCTAACAGCTCATCGAAAGTCTTGATTTTGTTGACGCGGATGATGTCAGTCAGCTCTTGGCGAGAATAAGCAAAGTGCTCACAGATATCGTTAGAGACTTCCACACCTAGGTTACTCAGTTCGCTATCGAGAACTTGTTTAGCAAGGGCAGAACAACCACCACAACCTGTTGAAGCGTTGGTGGTTTCTTTTAGAGCCGCCATAGTGGTGCAGCCAGCAGATACTGCGTCTTTAATGTCGCCTTTGGTCACATCAAAACATGAACAGATCACAGCGCTATCAGGCAGAGCTTCAACACCCATTGCGGAGCCAGAATCATCGGCCACGTTAGGTAAAATCAGCACGGATGGGTTTTCAGGAAGGGGCATATCGTTTTGCTTGATTTGCAGTAGCGAGCCGTAGGCTTCTGCGTCACCAACCAGTACTGCACCAACAATCTTTGTGCCGTCAGCCGAAATGATCAGGCGCTTATAAACTTGTTCAATTTCATCGTTGTAGGTATACGATTGAGCGCCTTCCGTTTTGCCGTGTACTTCGCCAATACTGGCAACATCGACGCCAAGAAGCTTGAGCTTAGTGCTCATGTCAGCGCCCGTGAATGCAGCGTCGTCAGTACCATCAGAGACAATATGCGAAGCTGCAATTTTTGCCATCGAATAACCGGGAGCGACTAAGCCAAAAATCTTGTTATCCCAAAGTGCACATTCACCAATGGCATAGACGTTGTCGATATTGGTTTGGCAGTGATTGTTGATCACGATACCGCCACGTTCGCCAATCTCGACATCAGAGCTTCTTGCTAGCTCATCTTGAGGGCGAATACCGGCAGAGAATACGATCATATCGGTTTCTAAATGGGTGCCGTCTGCGAAGTTCATACGGTAGCGAGCGTTTTCACCGTCGACTATTTCAGAGGTCGCTTTCTCGGTATGAACTTGGACGCCAAGGTCTTCAATCTTTCTGCGCAGTAGGGCACCGCCACCGTCATCTAATTGAACGGCCATTAGGCGAGGCGCGAATTCAACCACATGGGTTTCCAAACCAAGGTTTTTGACTGCGTTTGCGGCTTCTAAGCCCAGCAGGCCACCACCAATCACCACGCCCGATTTGCTACCTTTACTTGAGAGCTCAATGGCGTCTAAGTCTTCGATGGTGCGATAAACGTGACAGTGTTCTTGGTCGTTACCGGGAATAGGGGGAACAAAAGGGAAAGAGCCCGTCGCCAAGATTAGCTTGTCGTAACTTTCAACATGACCACTTTCAGTGATGACTTGTTGATTGGCAGTGTCTAGCTTGGCAACCTTTTGGTTCAACAAGTAGTTCACGCCGTTGCTTTGGTAATATTCTTCACTGGTCAATGACAGGTCATCAGCGCTTTTACCGTTAAAGTAAGCCGTCAGCTGAACACGGTCGTAGGCCAGCCTTGGTTCTTCACTAAAAGTAATAACATCAAACTCATCACTCTCTGATTGCAGGATGTTGTCGATAAATTTGTGTCCAACCATGCCGTTACCAACAACGACGATTTTCTTCTTGCTCATAGTCCATTCCTTATTCTCGGCGTCACCATCACTAGCATCTAATTTCTAGTAATTAGCAGATGAATACCGGGTTGAGATTCCACTCAATTCATAATTATCAAGAAAAACAAAAATGTTTTTTCTAAGTCTTGGTTTTTAGTGGAGCAAGGAGGATGCCAGATTACGGTTCGTTCATTTAAATAAAAAATAACTTTTAATTTTCAGTGGTTTAAAAAATAGGGCTAGCACGCAATTACCCCTAAAGTGGTATGTAAATTTTTTGTTAGATTTATACAAATGGGCGTTTGTGGTGCAACTTTCTGCAAGATGGTGCAAAAATTAAGTTTCTATCCTGGTTAAGTCCTGATTGGTTGATTGTTGATATTTGTGTTTTTATTAAACTGTTGTTTTTAAATGAAAATATTTCAAATCCATCGGCTGTTATTAAGTGGCGTGTTATTTGCTTGGTTTAAGTTATTACAATTATGGATAATTGAGCGAGAAACGGATGACCGATTCAAACAACGGCTGGATAAAATCAACCTGTGCTTATTGTGGTGTAGGTTGTGGTATAGAAGCGAGACCGACATCGCTAGGAAAACTAGAAGTGCGTGGTGATAAAGATCATCCATCAAACTATGGGAAGCTATGCACTAAAGGGGTTGCGCTAGGCGACACCGTCACGCCTTTAGGTCGTCTTACACAGCCTGCTTATATTCAGAATAAACAAAAACAAGAGTTAGATTGGAACAGTGCCACTCAGTTAGTCGCAGATAAATTCAATCAAGCCATCGAAGAGTTTGGGTCCGATTCGGTTGCGTTCTATGTGTCTGGTCAACTGCTTACCGAAGACTATTATGTTGCCAATAAACTGATGAAAGGCTTCATTGGTAGTGGCAACATCGACAGTAATTCTAGGTTATGTATGGCTTCAACCGTGGTCGGGCATAAGCGAGCATTTGGCGCAGACACAGTACCGGTTTGCTACGAAGATCTCGAGCAAGCCGATTTAGTCGTGATTACAGGTTCCAACCTAGCATGGTGTCACCCGGTACTTTTCCAAAGATTAAGAGCCGCGAAACAAGCCAACCCTGCATTGAAAGTTATCGTCATCGACCCGCGTTATACCGACACCTGTGAAATTGCAGACATTCACTTGGCATTGGAATCTGGCTCAGACGTTGCACTGTTCAATGGTTTATTGGGCTATCTCGACGATAACGACAAGCTAGATTCAGACTACATAGAAAACCACACCCAAGGCTTTACTGAATCTATTCGATCTGCGACTCAATACCGTTATACCGAATCAGGCTGGGGTGACAAAAGCGTTCCTGAGCTCACAGGGTTAACAGAGCAGCAGCTAAAACAGTTCTACAGTTTGTTTGCATCGAACGAGAAGGTGCTGACCATTTACTCTCAAGGCGTGAACCAATCGACACAAGGGTGCGATAAGGTAAACGCCATTATTAACTGCCATTTAGCCACCGGTAAAATCGGTAAGACGGGCATGGGGCCATTTTCTGTAACGGGTCAGCCAAATGCGATGGGTGGACGTGAGGTGGGCGGTTTAGCTAATACTCTAGCGGCGCACTTTGAATTTGGTGACCCGCAATCACACCAAACCGTCAGCGAGTTCTGGCAAACCGACACCTTAGCCACACATGCAGGTTTAAAAGCGATTGACCTGTTCGATGCTATGAATGAAGGCAAAATCAAAGCGGTGTGGATCATGGCGACCAACCCAGTAGTGAGCTTGCCTGACAGCGAAAAGATTAAAGCGGCATTAGAGAAGTGCCCATTTGTGGTGGTATCTGATTGTATTGCCGATACGGAAACCACTCGCTTGGCTGATGTGGTACTGCCCGCGCAAGGGTGGAGCGAGAAGTCGGGCACCGTGACTAACTCTGAGCGCCGCATCTCACGTCAGCGCCGTATATTACCAAGCCCAGGCGAAGCCAAACCTGATTGGTGGATATTAAAAGAAGTCGCGCAAAAAATGGGATTCAATGAACAGTTTGATTACCGCCACGAAGGAGAGATCTTCAAAGAGTATTGCGAGATGACAGCACTCGGCAATGAAACAGGTAAAACGCGCGACTTGTGCTTAATTGGACTCACGCAACTGGATGAGAAAGGCTATGGCGAACTCACTCCGCAGCAATGGCCAGTATTAGAGTATCAACCAGAGATCATTGAGCAGCGCATGTTCACCAATGGCGAGTTCTTTACTGAATCAGGCAAAGCGCAGTTTATCGCAGTTGAGCACGACAAGCCGATTGCCGATACCAGCCTTGAATTCCCACTTATCATGAACACAGGTCGAATCCGAGACCAATGGCACACCATGAGCCGCACAGGCTTAGCGGCAGGCTTGGGTGAACACACGCCAGAGCCTTTTGTTGCCATGCACCCAGATACGGTTTCAGAACTGAACTTGGATGAATTCGGGCTAGATGCCTTCAACCACGCCACCATTAATCCAGTGGTGAAAGTGCGCAGCGCACAAGGGGAGTGCCAAGCCCGCTTAGTGGTGACCAAAGAGATGCGCCGCGAACAAGTCTTCATGCCTATCCATTGGAATGCCCCGACCGCCAAAGACAGTAAACCATGTGACCTGATCCTACCTCATACCGATGCAGCCTCTGGTCAGCCAGAATTCAAACACACACCTGTAGTGGTTGAGCCGTGTGGCTATCGCAGCGAAGCTGCATTGGTCAGTGACAAAGTGATGGATTGCAGCGGCTTTGATTATTGGGTGCGCCAAAGAGTCGAGGGCGGCTTTCTGTATCGTATCTCATCGTCCAAGAACCCAATGGAGTTGGTGATTCAGCTTGCCAATACCCTTGATGCCTTGCCAGAACCTAACGCGGAGGCGATCAAGTCACTTCATTACCACGGCAATAAATCCTTCAAGAACTACGGCTCTGCCAAGCTGGGTCAGTCTGGCGTAAAGCAAGCCTTCGTGGTGAACAGTAAGCTCGATAATGAAAGCATCGACTGGCTGGTGGAATGCTTAACCCGAGAAGCCGATGAAGAGTTCGAAGCCGAGTTTTTGAGTACCATGGCGAAGTAGCCGACTACCTCAAACCTATTAATACCTAAAGTTAAGCGCCGACAATCACGTCGGCGTTTGTTTTTAAGTATGTAATACCGATTGATTAAATGACAAGTTTCACATATCATTTCACGAATTGGTATGGTGTTCCATAATTTTCTAGGTAGAGGTAAATTGATGTCTAAATTGGCCATTTCTAAATTCTTTGAACAAAAACTGGAGGCTCCGCTTCACAACACCGTGTGGTCTTGGGGAAGTGAGAACGCCAAAGGGATTTACCTACGCGCATGGAACCGCACTAAAATCGGTGAGAAGTTTGATATTGCCAACAGTGGTATGGAAACAGACAACGATGGTAGAACTCGAGCGGGTGGAGTAGAGCGCGCAAAACACGTTAAAGCGATTGCTCAAGGCAAGCCGGGTTACATTGTCGCCATTGAGGGATACGTTGATGACGCAGGCAAATCTCACATTGTCGACTACAACGATAAAGCGGTATTTCGCATCCGATCTCTCACTGTGAACGAGCAAGGCAAAACGCTAGCCGAAGTTGATTACGATAACCCAATACTCATTGAAGCGATTGGTGAAGAGACCGACGTAGTCGCGATTATGCAAAGTCTAGAAGATAAGCCCAAAACCCTTGCTACATTAGCCAAGGCTGAAAAGCTCGGTTGGCAAATCACAGGAATGAACGACCAAGGCGTAACCATTCTACTCAAAGGCAAGAAAACCGGCCTTATCTCATATACTGGCGAATTCAGCGCTGCTTAGGAGTGACTATGTATAACCAAGGCGACCTGTGCCCACACTGCGGCTTAATCATCATGTTACCTACAGATCTAGAACCAAAATGCTTAGGCTGCGGGGAAGAAATCAACCAAGAAGATGACGACTAACTCACACATTGGGTCACTTTCTACATTTTGCCGAGACTATATGGAATTTTTCTGCTTTTTGTCATGTTTGAGAGAGAAGTAAGCAAGTAAAGTGCTGTTATTAAATGGGTTATTAGACAGATCCTGAACGGTGTAGATTATTAGACAGAATTGTTTCAGGGACAAAATGCAGAATTATTCTGTCTAATATAGCTGTTATAACCTTTGAGGAAAAAATGGAACTGAGAGCATTCGGAAAGGAAGATTACGAGCTACTTATTGGCTGGATTGACTCGGATAAATTGAACTACCTATGGGGTGGTCCAAGGTTCCAGCTTCCTTTGGATTTCGAACAAATTAGTCGACATTGCTCTCAGCCTGAAGTGCTTCCTTTTATCTTTGTCGTTTCAGGGGAAAGCGCTGGTTATGTTGAACTCTTCAAAGTAGCTGAATCCCATTTCCGAATCTGTCGCGTATTTGTATCAAATAACTTTCGTGGTCGGGGTATTTCTAAGCAAATGCTAGGTCAGTTAATCGAGCTAGCAAAAGAAAAATACACAATTAGCGTATTGTCGCTTGCCGTATTTGAGCAAAATACAGTGGCTAGAAACTGCTATGAGTCATTGGGTTTTTCAGTAACCTCATATGAAGTTGGCACTAGGTCATTTGAAGGTGAAGAGTGGGGTCTTCTACATATGGAAAAACGGTTATAACAAAGCGTTTAAGACGGATTCCCAACGCTTGGCATTTTCGGCTTACTTTGGGTTAAGTGTTTATGTCACAATGGTTTAGGTAGGGTGGTAGCGTTGCTCACCACTTAACGCGGCGTTATAACGCAATGGAGAGATAAGCGAGTTGTTCAAGTTTTTTGAAAGTGATCGTTACATTATGTGGGTATGTGTAGTTGCCATATTTTTGAGTGGCTCTGCATTCTCTTTAGTTTTCTTAGGCACTGATTTATTGGCAGTGTTAGGTGCATTGGCGAATGTCGCAACTATCTTTGGTACATTGTTTGCGGTAACAGCATTTCTGCGTTGGAAACGAGATCGGCATGCCAACGAGATGCATGATCAACTTATGGAGTTAGCAAAAGCAGTAAGTAATAGCAATGGGCTACTTTATCTAATTCCCTGTCCCGTCCTGAAATGTGTTTACACATTGAGGACGAATTATGACTACTTCAAATAATACCTACGTTAAGCGCACTCAGCGTGATTACACACTAGGCTTTAAATTACAGGTCGTCGCCGCTGTAGAAAGAGGCGATATGACATATAAACAAGCCCAAACCATTTATGGTATCCAAGGCCGCTCAACCGTTTTAACCTGGCTTCGAAAGCACGGTAAGATGAATTGGGCGCAAAATCCAAGGATCAATGCCATGCACAAATCACCTAAACCTGAAGAATCACCTGCACAGAAAATAAAACGTCTTGAGAAAGAGTTAGAAGACGAAAAAATCAAGAATCTCTTTTTAAATAGAGTAGTTGATATTCTTGATGCTGAGCACGGAACCAGTCTCAGAAAAAAGTATCTAGCCAAGGAGCAAGAAGCCTTCAAAAGCAGGAAGGACTAAGTTTAGTTCGAGTATGTAAGCTATGCGGGATAACGAGACAAAGCGTTTATCAACGAGAAAAGCGAGCTGTTAATCGCCAGTTGGAACTTAAACCCATCAAACAAATGGTGTTGGATATTAGACGTTATATGCCTCGGGTAGGTACTAGAAAACTCTACTTTTTACTAAAGCCAAAGTTGCAAGCACAGGGTATAAAGCTAGGTCGAGATGCGCTTTTCAAATACTTAAGAGATGAACGATTATTGGTAAGACCTAAACGTAGTTTTACAAAAACGACCAACAGTAGACATTGGATGAAGAAACACCCGAACTTATTAAAGGATTACCAACCATGTAGTCCAGAGAGTGTGTTGGTGAGTGATATAACCTATGTCCAATCAGATGAAGGAGTTCACTATCTCTCATTGGTAACTGATGCGTTTAGTCGGAAAATTATGGGCTACGAGCTGAGCAACGAAATGAAGGCGACGGATGTTGTGAAAGCGCTAGATATGGCTGTTAAGGGACGTCAATATCATTGTTCGTGTATCCATCACTCTGATCGTGGTCTCCAGTACTGCTCAGGTGTTTATCAAGATAAGTTGAAAAGTAGCGGCATAATCCCCTCGATGACAGACGGTTATGACTGCTACCAAAATGCATTAGCAGAGAGAGTAAATGGAATACTGAAACAAGAGTTCTTACTTGATAAGTGTAGAAACCTCGGAGAGCTTAAACAACTAGTAAAAGAGTCTATAAGTACCTATAACAACATGAGGCCGCACCTTAGCCTTAGGATGAAAACTCCAAATGAGGTGCATGAAAAAAGCCAACAGCTGGCGCTATTGGCTTAGTAGAAATACTGTCAACGTATTTTAGGACGAGACACCCATTTCACTTAATCAGAAAAGTAGGGAACGGTTCTCTGGGGCTGCACGTCAGATATTAGATACTTATTATCAACTGTCTTCATTTGAACGAAGCTTGTTCCTTTACACAACAAAGCGTGAACTTACTTTTTCAAGTTTAGGTTGTCCATATACAGCAAAAACACTTGATCACTTTTCAAAACTTATCGGCTTAATTTCTATGCGAGAACAACGCGAAATTGGGGAGCAAGCCGACTATGTAGTTGAGTGGTATGATGCAGTGCTTTCAACAGATAAAGATAAACAGTTTATTGATCAACATATTAAAACATTGACTAATCAACTACCGCATTTACATACAGTTGCACACGAGCTTAAATCTATAGATGTGTCAAAAATTGCGTTATAACAAATTGTTCAAGAGTGATTCGGCACGCGTGGCATTTTTACTATGCGTTGGTTTTAGTGATTAAGGTGGTATGCGGGAGCTTCGGCATTGCGTGCCTCACACCTTAACAAGGCGTTATACCGCAATCAATCATCTAACCTTTTCATCGCTTTACGGTAAACATCGCTACGTTCGCGTTTTCCGACTGCTAAGACGGTTACAATGATGACATCGTCTTCAACTTTGTAGACGAGACGGTAGCCCGATTGGCGAAGCTTAATCTTATACATGTTGTCAGCTCCAGAGAGTTTTGAAGCCGGAACATGCGGGTTATCTAAGCGCTCGATTAGCTTTTTCTTAAATTGTTGTTGAAGCGTTGAGCCAAGCTTTTTCCACTCTTTGAGTGCGCTCTTTTTAAAGTCGAGTTTATAGGTCATCAATATTTACCGAAATGCTCTCTTCAGATTCACGCTCTTTCGCAATAGTTAGTAGTTCAAGATCTTCGAGTCTGTCCATCATCATTTCGTACGCTTCGGCTGGTACGCAATAAAATGCTGGCTCATTTCGGTTCAGTACAGCAACAGGTTCACCGTAAGCACTAGTTGCAACTTTCATAGGGTTAGCTTTCAACTCAGTAATGCTTGCAGCAACATCGGCTAAAATTCTAGCGGTCATATAATAGGTCTCTTAAGTGGTCTTTGTTTTGGTCATTTTAGCCTCAACCAAGCGGTATAACAAGTTGCTTAAGAGTGATTCGCAACGCGTGGCATTTTTACTATGCGTTGGTTTATGTGTTTAAGGTATTATGCGGAGGCTAAGGTATTGCTTTGCTCACACCTTAGCAAGGCGTTAGGCTTTAGGAGAAATATGCAAGATATCTGGTTGGTGATTTCAAAATGGGACTGGAGTGGGATCGTACAAGCTGGTTTGGGGCTACTTACTGTTGTTGTTGCTTATTGTGCTCTTTCTTCATGGAAAATTCAGCAAAAATCAGCGCAAGTAAACACTTTATTTGATGAGTTAATTACTGAAGTAAATGAATTTATTCGTCATTCTGTAGTACCTGCACAGATTGTGAAATTTAGCCATATTCGGTTTGAGTCACATAAAGACTACATTGAACTAGACAAGTCACTCCCTCATCCTGAGGTCGTTTATGTAATAAATGAGTTTGGCAATGACTTATCAAAACAGTTAATTGCGGCTCTTGAGCCATGTGGTCAGAATTCGAGTCGTATAAAATCTTTGCTTGTTCGCATCCAACTTCATCAACCGATTGGTTTCGAAGATTGTATTCACGCATGTAATTACATTGTTTGGCAACATGACAGAATGCAAGCATTCGCTATGACTTTGGGTAGCCCACATATGAACTGGGAAAACCCAATGGTAGCTAAAAGTGTTGAAAATTCATTAGCCATAACGGCAGAAAACATCGAAGAACACATCAATGGAAATTATGGTAACTTACTAAAATATATTACAAAAACCTACGGCGTCATCTACAAAAAGCCTAACAAAGCATTTAAGAGTGATTCCTAACGCTTGGCATTTTTGCTTCGTCTTTGGGTTCAGTGTTTACAGTGGTATAGTTGAGTTTCGTGGTCGCGTTACTCACACCTTAATGTGGCTACATGGATTCCCCGGGTTGTCAAACATCCGCTAAACTTATGTTGATGGGTTTTGGACTGCCGCTCTACATTCGGCCTACTTATCAACGATTCGCATACGTCGTGGCCCTGATGACTTTACGCGACTGCGGTGCCTTATTCGTTAGATGACATCTAGTGTGTCCGCCGCATTAACAGGCTCTCCGCAAGTGGTCTTAACCTATCTCCATCATTAGCGTCTGCAATGACCCGGTGGGTTTAACTCTTTATGCTGCTTAGGTTTCTACTTAAGCAGCATAGTTTTCATATTCGGTTTGATTGTGTAAAAGCGACCATATAATTCGTGCGTTCTTCGCGGCAAGTGCCACTATCGCTCGGTTCATTCCTCTTCGTTCTAAAACGCCTCGACACCACTGACTTAGCTTATCTTGCTTGTCGCCAAGGTTGGCAATCACGGTTCTTGCGCCGTGAACTAATAGTTTTCGTAAGTATTTGTCGCCGTGTTTGGTTATCCGGCCTAAGCGAGGCTTTCCTCCTGTCGAATATTGCTTTGGTACTAAGCCTAGCCAAGCAGAGAAATCGCGACTTTTATCAAATTGAGAGCCATTACCTATCGAAGCAAGTATCGCTGTTGCAGTTTGCGGCCCGATACCTCGAACCTTCATTACTCGTTGAACATTAGCGCTGACCTTAGCAAAAGAATCGAAGACTTGCTCAGTATCGGCGATACGTTGATTCAATTCTCCAAGGTGGTATAAGCATCAGCAATCACTGTTCTTGCCTAATAATGTGCACCACCACACGCTTCAACGCCTATACGCATGAGTGACATATTTGCTATTGTAGTCAGTAGCTTAGAGTGAGTTACCGACTTATGAAGTATGACCTTACCATTTTGGTCTACGGCATGAAGACTAAAGTGGTTTTTGGCTAGGTCGATACTGCAGAAATAAGAATAATCAGACATGGTGCCTCCGATGCATTTAAGTACCACATAAGTGTGGCAGATCCTCGGGAGGGGGAATCCATGTCATTCGTTAGGTTTATAAATTGGAGTAATGATGGAATCCATAACAAAAACAATAATTTTCATTGGACTACTGTGTGCTTTAAGCGGTTGTGGAGTCAGTACCAAAGTTAAAAAGTCCCCGTACAGTTTAGATTTTTTTAACAGTAGTTTTTATCGTGGTTACACTGTTTTGGTAGAAGAACAAAGTTGCATTAACGCTATTGAGTATTTTAGAACAGGTCTCGATAACTACGAATATGTAGAAATATCGACGCTATATTATGATTACTGCATCGAATCAGATGAATCAGAAGTCAGTAATTATTTTGTATCCAGTTTAAGTATACTGAATGGAGATAGTGATAATTGGCGTAGCAATGGCTTATCTGATGATGAATTTACGTGGATAAATAGCATGTCGGAGCAAGGTGGTACAGTAGAGCAATTTGCCATCGGAAAAATGTATTTAAATGGATACATTTTAGAAAAGAATAAAGAAAATGCATTGTACTTTATAGCTTTGTCTGCGATAGGTGGATATGGTCGGGCGCAAATGGAATTAGCTATGATACTGATGGAAATTGGAGAGCAGCAGAATGCTCTTCTTTGGTTAGAGGAAGCATCTAAAAGTGGCTATCCTAGAGCCAAAGAAATGTTGGAAGGCATGAGGTTGATATTATAAACCATACAAACGCTTTAAGACGGACTCACAACGCTCGGCGGTTTTGGTTTGAATCGGCTTTTGTGTTTACGGTGTAATAATTTAGTGTCGTGGTAGCGTTGCTCACCACTTAAGCGGGCGCTATATGCTTCAAGGAAGATGATGAAAAAAATAGTACTTTCAATATGTTGCTTAATGGCGTCCAGTCAGGCTGATGCTGACGTCAAGGTGGATTTTCCCTTCCAGAAAAAGTTTGAAGTGTATGAGGTTAGCGGGGATAGTGTTGAAGAAATTGAACGCTCATTTAACGCTAGACCTGAGTTTCTCGTAAATGAAGGCTTTGACGGGTACACCGCGTGGAAATATGACTTCAATACCAATGATGAAACTTGCGAAATTAATGAATTTCAGCTGAAAGTTACCTATACACTTCCGAAGTTCGAAATGTCTAAGACTTCAGTTGAATCAGCGGAGGAGTTTCGCCCATATCTAGAAAAGCTCTATCGACATGAGCAGATTCATTGTGCTCTTGCAGTTAAGTCGATGCATGAAATTTATTTAGCTTTCAAAGGTGGGCAGCGCGGAGAGTGCAGTAGTGCTAATGATAGAGTCACTGAACTTGAAAGTTACTTAGTGGAAAGTAATGCGCTGTTTGACGTTTATACATCGCATGGAGAAATTGAATTAGCAGAGTCTCCATTTGGTGAGGAGCCTTACTTAAAAATATGCGAAATACCTTTCGTGCCAATGTCACCACGCATATAACAAAGCGTTCATGACAGACTCCCAAAGCTCGGCATTTTCAGTTTGGGTTAGCTTTAGTGTTTAAGGTGGCAAGGTTTTTGGTCAGGTGGTCGCGTTGTTCACCACTTAATGCGTTATGGCACAGGGCAAAATTCAGCTAAGGGAACTAGATGAGTGAAAAAGTGAAAGTAGCCTTGAAGTGGCTGAAAGAATTCTTGGATGCAGAAAGCATTGAGTACCAAATTGTAGGTGGACTGGCTGCAACTATTCATGGTGGCAGTCGTGAAATTGCAGATATCGACCTTTATATCCACAACTCTGACGCAAGCAAGATACTGGCTCACGTATCTCAATTTATATCTAAACCGTTAACTCGTTATACTGAATACGGTTGGGATCTAGAGTATTTCCAGTTGGTTTATCAAAATCAAAAAATTGAAATCGGTTTATCTCAAAATACAAAGATACAATCGGCTTTAGACGGTTCATGGTACCAGCTTGAAATTGATTATTCAGCGTCAGTTGAAAAAGACTATCAAGGTATTATATTGCCAGTAATCCCTGTTCGTCACTTAGTCGAGTACAAGCAAATCTTGGGTAGGGAAGTCGATCTAATTGACATACAAGAACTAACGTCGAGTTCAGCGCCATAATAAACGTTTAAGAATCAAAGAAACCACAAAGGGCGCCAATAACGGCGCCCTTTGTGTTAGTTGGAAACGCTGTAAGTGTCGTAGTCACGCAGTAAGAAGAGTGCGATACAAGCTGCGAGCATTGGCCAAGAAGCGAAGAATAGAAGGTTGTTGAACGGGTCCATGTATTTTCCAAAAGAAGAAAAGGTTGAGCCTGCATGAAGGACTAAAATGGCACCATAGGTGTATTTTTTCCACATACCTACGACGAATGCGCCTAAAAATCCGAGCTGCGCGACACCCATAGCCATCATCGTATTATTCGAGATGTCGATGCCGTAAAAGCCAGACAGTACCTTTGTAGCGTGCTCTGGCACCAGAATCTTATCTAAGCCCCAGAACAAGAAGACGATAAAAATGCCGATTCTCAGCAGTAGTAGGCTAGTCGCCAGTTTGGTTTGAAGTGTCTTTTCCATGATATCCCTTGTGATGCATTCAATGATGCGATGATTTAAATGTCCATCAAAGGAGACCCATAGCCTTCGCGTTTTCTTTCACTGTTTTTCAGAGGCTTATGTAACAGGAAATGTCTAGTTGGTTTGTTCCTCAACGTTATCGGACTCAAAATGCTGTTGCTTGAGTAAGCTGATAGTCAGGTTTATCGGCATCGGCTTATAAAAATAGAAGCCTTGGATATAGTCGACCCCTAGCTTAGATAAGATTTTCACTTGGGATTCGTACTCGACACCTTCGACGATGACTTGCATGCCTAAGGTGCGTGATAGTTGAAGCATGGATTCTAGCAGAGGGAGACCAAAGCTGGATTCGTCGGATATGTTTTTCACGAACACGCGATCAATTTTGAGAATGCTGAACGGGAACTGTCTTACGAAATCTAACCCTGCGTAGCCTGTACCAAAATCATCAATCGCGACTCTTACGCCCATGTTCGATAGCTTGGTTAGGTTGTCTCTAATTTTGACCATGTCGGCATCAGAACATTCACCATCTTCGGTTACTTCAAATACCACCTGCTTGAGAATCTCAGGGTGTCTTTTAAAGATGCTGATCACCTTGTTAGAGAAGTTACTGTTGGACACAACGTTGCGGCTGATGTTAACGCTGATGTACTTTGAGTCGAACACATCTTGATTGCTTTTCAACGTCATTAATACTTTGCGTAGCACGAAGTAGGTGAGCTCCTCGATCAAGCCTAAGCTTTCAGCAAGCGGAATGAAAATAGCAGGGGAGACGTTACCTTCAATTGGGTCGTTCCATCGTAATAGTGACTCACAGCCGACGATCTCGTTGGTGTTTTGGTTAACGATAGGCTGCATGTGAACATGAAGGTGCTGGTTTTTTAGCGCACTTGAAAGCGAATATTCTAAGCTGCGTTGGCTCTGCTTTTTATGTTTGATGGAAAGGAGAATAATGGTGGTGATTCCGGCCATCAAAAAGCCAAACCATAAATAGCTCAACATGAAATGAAGATAAAACTGATACCCAATGTATGAGGTGATGGTCAACGGGTAACTGTTTGATTGTATACGCACCTTGGCGATTGATGAGTCGATATCGGTAGGGTGGATATCTCTTTTGATCACTTCAACTTTAGCCATGTATTCCATGGCTGTTAAGGTTTTTTTCAACAAGGTCATAGATGAAATGTGGCGGAATCATCAGGCTCACTCCGGCATCTTCTTTGTTTGAGAAAATGAGCATGATGGACTGAACTTGCGTGATGGCCGAGTTGGAATACGACAGGGTCGTTAAATTCGGGTCGTCGTTGAGTCGCTGCCTAATGGTGCTGTATAGGCGAAATGAAACGTCACCATCGGTGGTTGAACAGTAAAACTGGTTCTGTTTATTGAATACCGCTGCTTCTTTTACCCAATCGGCTTCAAAAACGTTTTGTCGAAGCTGTCTAACGATCTCGTCGCAAGACTGTTTAGGTCTCACTTCAGATAAAAAACGGTCGAATCTTGATTGGATGCCTTCTAACCTGGTTTCGACTAACCTTGATGTGTCTTCGGTTAACGTTTGGTGGTGATACGGTGTAAAAGGAATGAGCATTGCCATGGAAAATAAGAAAGAAATGGCAAAGTAAAATGAAGTCTTGGCAAAATTTTGGTACTTGATATCCATAGTTGGAGAAGCGTAACCGATTTATGTGAGCATTCGATTTAATTTATAAAGTTAACGATTACGTATCAATAGAGATAATAAATAGTGTGAATGTGCGCATGAATTATTGATAAATATAATGTGTTTTCTGTTTTTACCAGCAAAATCTGAGTGTTATCTCGTTTATTTGAGTTGGCCGATGAAGGTGTTGTTGATTGTGAAAATGCGATGAATACTATACCTAACAAGGATTCGATTTTGAATAATGTCAGCATTACGCTTATTCAGCTTGAAGTTGAATACAAAAACAAACAAAAGCATTGGTATGGAAGATGAGATGCAGCAAATCACCGCTCTGTTAAACCGTTAGAATGAAGGCTAGCGCGGTATAAGATCGAAAAACGCAAGGTGATTAAGCCTTGCGTTTTAGTTTGGGAACGAAGTGTGCTTAAGCTTGATCGTTCATTGGATTACGATGCTCGACTGAATGGGCGTTTTTCATACGTTGAGCTTGATGGATATTGACCATAAGGCGATTGAGCAGTTTTTGGAGTAACTCAATATCAGGCAGTTGTTGATTTTTTGCCTGTACCTCTAGCTCCAATGCCTGTTTAGAGAGCATGTTAAGGCCTAAGTTTAGCGACATGCCTTTAATGGAGTGCAGGGTGCGGCAAAGTGGCTCCAACTCCTTCGCTAAATAGTATTCGATGACGCGGTCAACCGACTGTTCGAACTCAATAATGGTTGAGTCAATGAGTAAGCTGAACCCTTCCGTATCGTCTTTGAGTATTTGTATCACTTCTGAATGGCTGATCTCTTCTTCCGTTAACCTTAATGTTTCAATAGGCTTACGATGAAGCTCGACAATATTTTCATTCTCACTCGAACCTTCGGCTGCTGTTTGTTTTGGTAATCGACTTGAGAACTGTTGTAGGGCGTCGAAAAAACTCTCTTGCTGTAGAGGTTTAGTCAGAATATGGTCGACACCTGCCTGAATAAAGTTGTCATGAGCCTCGCGGAATACATCGGCCGTGTAAGCGAAGATCAAGGTATCGAGTTTCAGTTTTTCGCGGATGTACTTAGTTGTCTCGACCCCGTTCATTTCAGGCATATGATTGTCCATCAAGATAAGGTCATATTGAGTGGTTTTGAGACGTTCAATCGCCAATTTTCCGTTCTCCGCATGATCGACTCTATGGCCAAGTTTTTCACAGAAGCCTTGTGCAACAATTGCATTAATACGGTTATCTTCCACCAAAAGGATGTTTAAAGAGTCACAACTGAGAGTTTCTACATCAACTACATGGATAGCGATGTCCTTAGCTTTGCTTTCTTGCCATGTCATAGGTAGAGATACTTGGAATTTTGTGCCAAGCCCGACAGCACTGGTTAATGTGATATCCCCATTCATGAGTTTGACTAAGTTCTTGACGATTGCGAGGCCAAGCCCTGTTCCGCCAAACTTTCTTGTTGTCGAAGTGTCTGCTTGTTCGAACGAATTGAATACTTGCTCGTGCTTATCTTTAGGAATGCCAACTCCGGTGTCTGTTACGGTGAGAATCAGCTGGTTGTTGGGGCGGTTGAGGTCAGCTTGTATGGAGACATGACCTTCTTTGGTGAACTTGGTCGCATTGCCGCCTAAGTTGAACATGATTTGGCGTAGCCTTGCACAGTCACCGACGAGTTGGATGTTTTTTGGTAAGTTATTTTCGATCAACAAGCGAATGCCTTTTTCATCTGCTAAGGGTTTTAGTGCGCTGCATACAGGTTGCATGACTTGAACAAAATTAAAAGGTGCCACGTCAAGCTCAAGCTTGTTTTCTTCGACTTTTGAGAAGTCCAGAATGTCGTTGAGTATCGTCATTAAGTGGTGACCAGAATCGAGAATGATGTTGATGTTCTCTTTTGTCTCTGGTTCTTGGGTTTGGCTTGCAATGATCTGAGATATACCAAGAACGCCGTTCATTGGTGTTCTGATCTCGTGGCTCATGGTAGACAGAAAATCGCCCTTAGCTTTTACTGCGGCTTCTGCTTTGGTTCGTTCAGCGATTAGCTCCTGGTTTTTCGCTCGCATTTCATTGTCGTTTTTTACCAGGTTTGTTGCCATTGTTTGAAAGCTATGACTAAGGTGAGCAACTTCGTCTTGAGCGTTAATGTTTGAGCTAAGTTTGAGGGTCGATGCCCCTTCTTTTAAATGGCCGGCAGCAACTTTGTTTGCGGCTGCGAGCAGTATGTCTATTCTTCGTTTAATACGGTTTGATGACCATGCTGCCACAAGCAATGAGATAAATGCTGAAAACAGGGTACCGATAACCAGTACGTAAGTAGTTTGGTTGGCGGAGTTAACGGATTTATCGACTCTGACTCTGATCAGTTGCTGTTCAATATCGATAAATTGAGCTATCTCTTTACGGATTTTATCGATCAGTTGTTTTCCGGTTTGCTGTTGAGTGAGGTAGACGACACTTTGCATGTCCGCTTCGCCTTTATTGACGAGGTTGCGTTGCATGATCTCTTTCTCACCCGATTCCTTTAGCCATGTCTTATGAATATCATCGATTTTTTTGAGGCGTTCAACTTGAGAGGGGCTGTCACTTACTTGAGTTGCGAGGTTTTGCATTTTTTGGCGCCAAACATCTAGTGCTAGATGATAGGGCTCTAAAAATACGGAATCGCCAGTGATTAGATAGCCACGTTGTCCGGTTTCCATATCCACAACTAGGTTGAGTAGTTCCTGAGCTCGGGCTATGGCTTTGTGAGTGTGAACAACCCAATGGTTATCTTTCACAATAGATTGAGTGTTTTCATACACAGAGAAAGAGACGATGACCATCAAAGTTATGGGAATTAAAAAACTCACCAATAGCTTTTTTTGTAGGGATATATTGTCAAACCAACCCACGATCATACAACTACGCTCTCCATGCCTGTGCCGTTTATTATTAGTGTAGATGATAATTAGTCATTACGTGTGTAAGTAGTTGCTAAGCGCGTGAATGCGTATTTTTGCGAGTGAGTGCAGTTAAAAAGAGGCGATCAATGTTCTTAAATGCGAGATTTTTGTTCTGAAAGCATAAGTGTAGAGGGCAGATATCTTGAGAACAAAAAAGCTAACTGGTTCAGCTAGCTTCTGTGTGGAAATGTTTATTGCCGCTAAATCGCTTTTACGCTGCTTCGTTCAACAAGAGTCGGTTCCAGCTCAACCACCTGCGGGTAAGCGTCTGGCGTTTGTAACCTGCTCAAAAGTGTATCCACAGCCGCTTTACCCAAACGGTGTTTTGGCTGGTGGACAGTGCTTAATGCGGGTGTCATGTACTTCGACAGATGGATGTCATCGTAGCCAATGATAGATAGGTCATTCGGAATCGAAGTACCATCTTGAGCCGCAGCGTGAATCACGCCCATTGCCATCATATCGTTACTGACGAATAAGGCAGACGGCATTTCGCCTCGAGTTTTCAGAGCCTGATAAGAGTCAAATCCACCGTCACATTCAAAGTTGGATTCAACAATCCACTTAGGGTTGATCTCTAAATTCGCTTCTTCCATTGCTTGCTTGAAGCCTTGATAACGAGACGAAGCTTGATTGCGATGCAGAGGGCCGGTGATACAACCAATCTGAGAGTGACCGTTGTCTATCAAATGCTTGGTCGCCATGTAGCCACCTTGATGCGAGTTGTCTTGGATCTTATCACTCGCAAACAACATAGGGCCCCAGTCCATTGCCACAACAGGCAGTTCTGGGTAGCGCTCGAATACATCGATATGTTCGCCTTCAAGGGTAGAGCACATCAGCATTAAGCCATCGACACGTTTTTGTAGCAAAGTATCGATAGAGGACTTCATGCGTTCGCTATCACCTTCGGTGTTACATAAGATAAGGTTATAGCCTTTCTCATAGCAACGACGTTCCACACCTTTTACGACTTCACCAAAGAATGGGTTGGTGGATGTGGTCACTAGCATTCCCAAGGTTTTGGTTTGTTTCATTTTCAAGCTACGAGCTAGTGCAGAAGGCGCGTAGTTGAGTTCTTTAGCCGCACTGTTAACACGCTCAGCTATCTCTTCACTGACAAAACGTGACTTGTTGATCACATGGCTAACGGTTGAAGTTGAAACCTTTGCGAGCCGTGCGACGTCTTTCATTGTTGCCATAAAAAATCCTTGTGGGAGTAACTTGCCACGTTGCGCGATATTCTGCCTGAAAACAGGGGCTTATGCTTGTTATTTGTTGTTAGCGAATTTGAAGGGCAAAATCCGTTAACCACGGTTTAGCTCAGGAGTTAAGCCTTCAAATAGGTATCAAGCTAAACAGGCAGTTGCTCTGCCAAAAACACATCGGTTTCAGAACGGCTTGGAATGGATGTTTGAGCACCAAAGCGAGTCACTGAAATTGCAGCCGCAGCGTGAGCAAACTTAATCGCACGCTCTAGTGGCATATCTTCAAGCAAGCCTGTCACTAATGCGCCATTGAAGGTATCACCCGCAGCGGTTGTGTCTGTCGCTTTAACTTGGAAGCCAGCGATTAACTCTCCCTCCCCATTTTTACTCACCCAAACGCCTTTGGCGCCTAGTGTGATCATCACCGTTTCAATGCCTTTCGCATGTAAAGCCAATGCTGCAGTATGAGCCGATTCGTTGTCCGTTACTGTAATACCAGTTAGCACTTCCGCTTCTGTTTCGTTGGGTGTAATCACATCAACACAAGCCAATAACGCATCTGAGAGTGGACGAGCCGGGGCTGGATTTAAGATAACTTTAGTGCCATTTTCTTTTGCAATTTTCGCTGCGTATTCAATGCCTTCGATTGGCGTTTCAAGTTGAGTTAACAAATACTTAGCGTCGCGAATTTTAGCCAAATGCGGTTCTATTTGGTCGCAAGTCAATTTGTTGTTTGCTTCAGCCGATAGACAAATACTGTTTTCACCCGTTGCCGATACTTGAATCATAGCGATGCCGGTAGGGGTGTTGTCTGCAACAATAACACCATCGATGTTGATGCCATCTTTAGCAAAGTCTTGACGAATGTTGATGCCAAATGGGTCGTCACCAACACACGCGATAAAGCCAATATCTGCGTTTAATCGCGCTGCAGCTACCGCTTGGTTTGCGCCCTTTCCGCCAGGGATGACCTGATAGTTACCGCCAATCAAGGTTTCACCCGGACGAGGGAACGAAGGAACTTGCAGTACGTGGTCAGCGTTAACGCTGCCTAAAACAATCAGTTGAGTCATGATACGAGCCTTATGATATATCGTATTTGAAAATGCATGGGTCTTTCTCATTACGTTAATTACACGCCTTTTTAGACGACTTATTGAGAAACAGCGATGCACTGTCTGGGTTGGGTAAATAAGGCAGGGATAGGGGAATCCCTGCCTATGTGTCGCTCTATTTTTTCTTTATTTAATCGATGTTGGATTCAATTATTTAGCAACAATTTTTAGAGGTACTGGTACGTACTCGTCTACTGTTTCGCCTTTCAGTACTTTGTCTGCCATTTCGATACCTAGAGAACCGATTAGGTCAGGCTGTTGTGCAACCGTTGCACCAAGTAGACCACGATTAACAGCAGCAATACCATCGTCAGTGCCATCAAAGCCAACGATCATTACGTCTTTACCTGAAGCTTGAACTGCGCGAAGTGCACCCAGTGCCATTTCATCGTTCTGAGCGAATACTGCTTGTACGTCTGGGTTAGCTGCAAGCAAGTTTTCCATTACGTTCAGACCTTTAGTACGGTCGAAATCAGCTGGTTGGCTTGCAAGAAGTTCAAGGTCGCTGCCGTTTACTGCATTCATGAAGCCTTCACCACGTTCACGAGCTGCTGAAGTACCGGCGATACCTTCCAGTTGGATTACTTTCGCTTTTTCGCCCACTTTTTCCATGATGTAGTGACCCGCCATTTCACCGCCGATTACGTTATCAGAAGCAATGTGGCTCACTACGTCACCACGGCTTGCACCACGGTCTAGTGTTAATACTGGGATGTCTGAGCGGTTAGCAATACGAATAGCGTTAGACACAGCGTCTGAATCCGTTGGGTTAATCAGGATTGCTTTAACACCACGAATGGTTAGATCTTCAATGTTCGAAAGCTCTTTGCTTGGGTCGTTTTGAGAATCAAGAACGATAAGCTTGTAGCCTAGCTCTTCCGCTTTCGCTTCTGCGCCATCTTTCATGGTTACGAAGAATGGGTTGTTCAATGTAGACAGAACGATTGCCATTGTATCTTGCGCCTGTGCAGACACAGATACCGTTGTAGAAAGAAGAGCAGCAGAAATAAGAGTCGCTAATTTTTTCATGGTGTAAGTCCTTTGTGTAGGGTGAGCTAGGAGGTGAGTCCTAGCTCGTAGTTACATTATTTATAGATTCTAATATTTAAAGGTAAAACAGGGTGTTACTTGTATTAACCTAGAGTGTGAATAGGTTTTATTTGTTTTTGTTGTCGACCAATACCGCCAGAAGAATAACCACTGCTTTTGCAATCATCTGGTAGTAAGAAGATACGTCTAATAGGTTTAGGGCGTTGTTTAGGAAGCCGATAATCAGAGCACCAATCAATGTGCCCATGATGCGACCACGACCGCCGGCTAAGCTTGTGCCGCCAAGAACTACGGCTGCGATGGCGTCTAATTCATAACCCATACCTGCAGTAGGTTGAGCTGATGACAAACGAGATGCCACGATGGTGCCAGCTACTGCTGCTAGTAGACCACAGATTGCGTAAACGCCGATTTTCACTTTGTCTACGTCGATGCCTGATAGGCGAGTTGCTGATTCGTTGCCACCAAGAGCGTAAACGTAGCGACCAAAGCGAGTGTGGTTAAGTAGGTACCATACCGCTGCGAATACCACGACCATGATCCATACTGGAACTGGGATGCCCATTGCGTAGCCTGTACCGAACCAAGCGAATGCGTCTGCTGTGTCTGTGAAGCCAGTTGAGATAGGACGACCATCTGTGTAAACCATGGTTACGCCGCGAAGTAGGGTCATAGTCACAAGTGTTGCGATGAAGGCTTGAACCTTACCTTTAGCGATAATCACACCACTGATAGCTCCTAATGCTGCACCTGCTACAAGAGCGGTTGGCACTGCGATCATCACTGGGATCTCTAGACCAATCATGCTGGCTGCGAACGCACCACAAAGTGCAAGTACAGAGCCGACACTCAAGTCGATACCCGCGGTTAAGATAACCAGCGTCATACCCACAGCGATAATTGCGTTAACCGAGGTTTGGCGCAGAATGTTCAGGATGTTGTCGACAGTAAAGAAGTTCGGGTTTAAGAAAGAAACGACAACAATCAGGAAGATCAAAGCAATCAATGACTTTTGATCAATCAGCCACTCTTTGCTGATTAACGGTTTTTTCTTTGGAGCTTCAGTTGTTTTGCTCATGGTTTTAGTACTCATGCTGCGTCCTCGTTGATCTTTTTACCGACCGCACACGCCAGTAATAATTCTTGGTTTGCTTCTTTAGCATCAAATTCACCGCTTACACGGCCTTCATGCATCACCATGATGCGGTCACTCATTCCTAACACTTCTGGCATTTCAGATGAGACTAAAATAATGCTCATGCCGTCGGCTTTAAATTTATTAATGAGTTGGTAAATTTCTTTCTTAGCACCGACATCGACACCACGAGTGGGTTCATCGAGAATCAGTACTTTGGGTTTGGTCATCAAGCCTTTAGCGATAGCCACTTTCTGTTGGTTACCACCAGAAAGGTTGCCAATGATTTGTTCGCGAGTCGGGGTCTTGATGTTGAACAGCTTGATGAAGTCATCAACCGCCATTACTTCGTCTTTGTGTTGGATTTGACCTTTCTTAGTCAGTAGGTCAAGTGAACATAAAGACATGTTTTCTTTTACTGAAAGCCCTAGAACCAAGCCATCGCCTTTACGGTCTTCAGAGATGTATGCAATGCCATTGGCAAGGCCATCTTTTGGACTAACAGGGTTAATGGTTTTGTTTTCTAAGTTGATGACACCGCGCTCACTCGGAAGGGCACCGTAAATCACTTTCATCAATTCAGTACGACCTGCACCCATCAAGCCAGATACACCCAGGATTTCGCCGCGCTTTAGGGTAAAGCTCACGTCGTGAACACCAGAACCCGTCAGGCCAATCACTTCAAGGCAGGTTTCACCGTGGCTTTGGCCGATACGTGGATATTGTTCGTCCAACTTACGGCCAACCATCATTTCGATTAGGCCATCTTCATCGGTGTCTTTTACTTCACACTGGCCAATGAATTTACCG
This sequence comes from Vibrio cyclitrophicus, assembly GCA_023206055.1. NCBI lineage: Bacteria > Pseudomonadati > Pseudomonadota > Gammaproteobacteria > Vibrionales > Vibrionaceae > Vibrio > Vibrio cyclitrophicus. The sequence goes on from CP065367.1 coordinate 224,600, forward strand.
TCACGAAGCACGGTGATGTCATCACAAATCTCGAAGATCTCTTTCAAGCGGTGAGAGATGTAAACAATGCCGCAGCCTTCAGAACGCAGCTCGTTAATCACCTTAAATAGCGACTCAGTTTCGGTATCGGTTAGTGCGTCCGTTGGCTCATCCATGATGATGACCTTAGATTCAAACGATAGGGCTTTCGCGATCTCTACCATTTGTTGCTCACCAAGGCTTAACTGACCTAAAAGTGTTTTCGAGCTGTGTTTTACATTAAGACGTTTAAGTAGCTTGTCCGCTTCTTGGTACATTTCGTTCCACAAGATGCGACCCATAGTCCCTGTGATTTCACGACCTAAGAAGATGTTCTCGGCGATGGTTAGCTCTGGAATTAGGTTCAATTCTTGGTGAATGATACTAATACCAGCTTGTTGTGAATCACGAGGTCCTTTAAATGCTGCTGGTTTACCTTGGTAGGCGATAGTGCCGCCATCCAAGTGGTAAATGCCGGTAAGCACTTTCATGAGCGTTGATTTACCTGCACCGTTTTCACCCATTAACGCCATTACGCGTCCTGGGTAAACGTTGAGGCTTGCCTTATCCAGTGCTTTCACACCAGGGAAGGCTTTCTCAATTGAGCTAAGTTCTAAAATGGCTTGAGTCATGTCGGTTCCTTTACTCGGGGCCAGTTGTATTTGATTGTTCTGTATATGTACTGTTTTTGGTTCAGTGATGACACTGGACTGTCGTTGCGTTCCGCTTGAGCTAAAACGTTACGCCAGCTTGAAAAATAACATTTGCGTATGGTGTGCATTCACCCGTGCGAATTACCGCGCGGCTTTCATGCGTGCGCTCTTTGAATTCTTCATGAGTAATGTAAGTAATCGAAAGCGATTTGCCACAACGTGCTTCTTCTGTCTTGATCAAATCAATCAGCGCGGCGTGGTGCTCTGGGCTTACTTTCGCAAACTCTTCTGCAATCACAACGCCTTCGATTTGAGATTCATCCAGCATGGTTTTTACCGTTTGCTGAAAGCTTGGTACACCATGAGTCAGAGCAAGATCAATACGAGTTACGTGGTCTGGAATCGGTAAGCCTGCGTCACAAATCGTAATTTCATCTGTGTGGCCAAGAGTCGCCACTAGGTAAGAGAGTTCAGAGTTTATTAGAGTACTTTTTTTCATATCACGACCTATCGAAAAATAACGTTTGATGGGTTGAGAACAACTCAAGAAAAAGCCATCGAAACGTTTCGATAGTGATAATAGTGTCTGATTTATCATTTGCACGTTTGTTTGTTTTAGAGTGTGATAACGATCATCGAAACGTTTCGATGGGGCGTTTTTTGGTGATCTTAGTCACCGCCATTGATTGCATAAATCCTTTTATGTGGGTTCAATCGATAGCGCATATCCGAATTTACTGATGGTAATGATCTGTACGTTGGGTGCTCTCAATCGCGCGAAGACATTGCGTAGGTTATAGACGACGTTTGCAAGAACATGTGGTGACGAGAGTTGTCCGTTCCAACACACATCAACAATATGCTCTCTTGAAATCGGTCTTCCCACATTATCCAATAACAAACAGAGCACTGCTAATAGGTGAGGGCGCAAGGTGATTTTGTTTCCCTGCTGATTAGTAATGGTTCGAGAGTCGGTATCAATGATTAAGCCGTTGAGGTCTATGGTGTGGGTCATCGTGTTTTCTGTTCGTCTTATTCTGAATTGTGGAGATTGAGCAGAACTGGCCTGCTTTTGGAGCGGGTAACTATTTAAGTGTTCTTATTTAAGTGTACTAATGGTTAAAGCGCGCAGATTATGCAAAATCACACCACGCTTGAAAGTAAGCCTGCGTAAGCTCATGAGAATAAAATCTAAAAATGGGATGGTTTGAAAAATAGAAAGAAGATTATTCTGAACAAATGACAGTTTTTTATTTCTAGCTTATTCAATGGTTTATTAGGTTTTTACTGATTATGTTGGCTGAAGTTACAAAGTGATTATATTTCTATTTATTTTTTTGTTTTCTGTGAGATTAACCTGCTTGCGAATTCGACGGGGTGTTGGATAACTCTAACAAGATTGTGCAGCAGAGGAAGGCGGAACAATCTTGATTGCTATAAGTAAGGTCAAGCAGTAATGAACAACAAATTTATTCTAAGTATCGCGATGATGTCAGTAGTGGCAGCAAGCAATGTAATGGCAGCAGACAGTGGATTTTACCTAGGCGGCGCAATCGGCACATCTGGTATTGATGATGGCGGGCTAACTGACACGATCAATGAGCCTATTACTTTTAAAGCCGAAGACAATACTTACCGATTAATTGCTGGTTACAAATTTAACCGTATTGTTTCGGTTGAAGCTCAATACACAGATTTTGGTGATATAGCCCTGAAAACGAAATCTGGTAATAAGGTTTTCACTTGGACACCTCAAATCTTTTCGGTAACGGCTAACCTTGGTTACACGTTTGATAATGGCATTCGTCCATTTGGCACTATCGGTCTATCGACTATTGATCTAGACATGAAGTTTGCTGATGGCTCTCGCCCTTCAGGAGATGGTTTTGATGATTCGGGAGATGGCATCCGTATGGGTGTTGGTGTGGAATATACGCCACCTACAATGTCTTCGTTGAGCTTTCGCCTAGCATACGAAGCTGATGCTTTTGATATCGAAGATTACGAAAACGGACACAAGACAGAAGATACTGTTGTTCTGGATTCTTTTTACTTAGGCGCAATGTACACATTCTAAGTTTCACACTTTGCTAAACGGTAAATCGGTTTCTAAATGGGGCGTCGGTTGGCTCAACCCGTTTGGCTAAAGTGGAAGGCCGCAGTTTTTGACTGCGGCTTTTTTATGTTCAACTCTAGGCTTCACGAATATGAGCGGTGACAGACACGATGGCATGGTCCGTACTGAATTGGTCGTGTTCAAAGCTTGGATTGATGAGGTGATGGTCTAACACTGTGTAGCTAGAGATCTCCATCAAACTAGACGAGTTCTGACAATCAAACTCATTCGACATCAAAATGTAGTCCAGTACAGATCCAGAAGCGCCGTAGTAATGGGTTGGCTTACGCTGTTGAAGCAAGTCTTCTTCATGTAGCTGATGGTAAAGATCCCAGCTGTCTTTTAAGCGAAAGTGGGATAGCCAATGCTTGCTGTTTTCGTCTCGGTTGATTGAGTAACTCAACAGCCCTTTAAATTCATCATTAAACAGAGGCTTATTAAAATCACCCATCAACACGACAGGTTGATCGGTCTGATAACGTTGATGGGTAATGTATTGATGCAGCATCTGAGCTTCTAGACCGCGTTGAACACTCGATAGCCAAGAGCCAAGCTGTTCTTGGTGGAAGCGGGTGAGCGTGTCACTTGATGGTTTTTTACCTTGCAGAGCGTTGGCCGCATCGACAGGTTCAACCTTTGGTTCTGTCGGACGTTGTGATTTGAAGTGCACTACATAACAGTCGGTCGAACCTAAATGAGGTAACGTAATCGTCGCGTGAACAGGTGTTCTGTTGAATGAGAATTTGTCGCCAAGGTTGAATGCAGTCAGTAACTTCGAATCTGGCGTAACAGGCTGCACGTTTTCAATCGGGTAGCGGGAAGCAATACCAACGACAGGCGAGGTATACAGGTAATCATCTTCAACATGCGCGCTATCGACGACAGCAAAGTACGGGTAACCAAGCTCCTTCATCAATTGCTCTAAAGACTGCGGGCTAAATATCTCTTGGAAGCCAATCACATCACAATCTAATGAACCAATCGCTTCAGCCATCCAGCCTTGTTTCTTCTGCCACTCCTCGAAGCTGTAGATGTTCTCAAAATCATAATAAGCATTCGGTGGCTCGAGATAGTTCAGAAGGTTGAACGTTGCGAATGTTATTTGGTTTGGTTTGTTCAAAGTGTCATTCCATTTAGACCTAGGCTGCAAGGATACTCCAGTAAAAGTATAGTTTGTTGATTATTTAGAACCTAAATTTCACTTTAGAAGCGAATCAAAGGGAATCTAAGCCGTGGAGGCTTATGTCATTTACGCGAGAGCAATCTTAGTGCTTCTGCCTTACCCCGTACTTTCCAACGCCACCAAACTAATCAAAACAATCAAAGCGAACTGCATCTAATAACTTCGAGCTGTGACGAGTTAATTGTAAATAAACGGTAAGAGATAGAGTGCTGATGGTTTTATTAGTTATTACATGATGTTAGATTTGAACCTATACTTGTTTTAGCGGTGTGCATTCAAAGCCGATTAATCAAGTTGAATATCGAATCCATAACATTTGAAGGGAGAGTCAAATGGGAACAGTTTTCCGAAGCAAAGCCTCGCAGCGCACTCAGTTTTTCAGGTTAAATTTAACTTCATGTGCAGTCATGCTGCCGCTTATTGCTCTATATCCCTCTGTTACACACGCTTCTGATACCGAATCAACTCCTGCTGTCACCGTTATTGAAACCACTCAACTGGTTGGTTTTGGTGAAGCGAAATATCCAGTCGATTTTACTCACTTTGATTACGTTAATCCTGATGCGCCAAAACTGGGTAAAGTAACCTATGGCAGCATTGGTACCTACGATAGCTTTAATCGATTCGGTTCTCGCGGCGTTGCTGCAAGTTATACCGGAGAGATTTACGATACCTTGATGTTTTCTCCGAGCGACGAGATTGATGCGTATTATCCGTTGATCGCCTCTAAGGTTCGCTACGCCAGTGATTTCACTTGGATGGAAATCGATATCAATCCAAAAGCTAAATTCCAAGACGGCAAGCCAATCACAGCTCACGATGTTGCCTTCACCTTTAACAAGTTTTCGACCGAGGGTGTGCCTCAATATCGTGTCTATTATAAAGAAATTAAGTCAGTCACCGCGGTTTCTGATTTAGTGGTTCGTATTGAGATGGAGAAGCCAAACCGCGAGAAGTTGTTTAGCTTTGCCCAAAGCACTCGAGTACTGCCAGAGCATTATTGGAAAGACAAGAAGCTGTCTGAACCTCTAAGTGAGCCGCCGGTAGGCAGTGGCCCTTATAAGATCATCAGCTATAAATCGGGTCAAAGCGTGACTTACGGTTTAGATGAAAATTACTGGGCAGCCGACCTGCCTGTTAACGTCGGTCGTAATAACTTCAAAGAAGTACAATACGATTACTACCGTGACGACACAGTAATGCTGGAAGCCTTTAAAGCAGGGGAGTTCGACCTTCGAACGGAAAACTCGGCTAAGTTCTGGGCCAACTCATACACAGGCGCGAACTTCGATAAAGGCTATATCATCAAAGAAGAGATTAATCATGAGAAGCCAGAAACGACTCAAGGTTTTGTCTTCAACATTCAATCTCCTGTGTTCTCAGATCCCAAGGTTCGTGAAGCGTTAACCTACGCGATGGACTTTGAGTGGATGAACAAGAACATGTTCTACGGACAGTACAAGCGCACTCGCAGTTACTTCCAGAACACCGACTATGAAGCGAAAGGCTTGCCAAGCGAAGCTGAAGTTGAGTTGCTGTCTCAGTACAAAGATCAAATTCCACCGAGAGTGTTTACGGAAGAATTCCAACCACCAGTCACCGATGGTAGCGGTCGTATTCGTAGCCAAATGCGCACAGCTTTCAAATTGCTGAAAGAGGCGGGTTGGGTTCTGAAAGACAAAGTGATGACCAACGAAAAGACCGGCAAGCCGCTATCATTTGAGTTGTTGATTTACAGCCCAACCACGGAGCGTATTGCAACGCCTGTTCAGAAGAACTTGAAGCGCATGGGTATCGAGATGAAGATCCGTACCATCGATACGACTCAGTACATCAAGCGTCTTCGTGATCGTGATTTCGACATGGTGTCTTCGTCATTTTCAGCAAACCCTTATCCTAGCCCGAACTTAATGATTGTTTGGAACTCTAACTACATTGATTCTACTTACAATACTGCAGGTGTGATGGATCCAGTGGTTGACGCGTTAACAGAACAAATCGCGAGTAACCAACAGAATCCAGAAAAGCTTCTTACTTTAGGTCGTTCACTAGACCGAGTATTGCAGTGGAATTTCTACAACATCCCTCAATGGCACGTTGGTGAATATCGCGTTGCAATGTGGGACAAGTTTGAGCGTCCAGATGTATTACCTAAATACGATTTAGGTATCGATACATGGTGGATTTCAGAAGAGAAGGCGGCATTGCTTCCTGAAAAACGTCGCTAGGAGTTAGTTAGCATGGCCGCGTATATATTTCGGCGTTTACTGTTGGTGATCCCCACGTTGTGGGCGATCATCACCATCAACTTTTTCATCATTCAGATCGCCCCTGGTGGCCCGGTAGAACAAGCCGTTGCCCAATTAGAAGGGCACAACTCTGGCATCATGGAGCGTTTTTCTGGTGGTGGACAAGAAGTTGATTTAAGCGAAAGTGATCAAGCGTCTGCCAGTGGTTATAAAGGCTCACGTGGGCTTGACCCTGAAGTGGTTGAAGAGATCAAAAAGCAGTTTGGTTTTGATAAACCGATTCACGTTCGCTACTTCGATATGTTGAAAAATTACGCGACCTTTAACTTTGGTGAAAGCCTGTTTAAGGGCGGTAACGTGATTGATTTGATCATAGAGCGTTTACCTGTCTCCATCTCCTTAGGATTGTGGAGTACGTTAATCATCTATGTGATTTCGATACCCTTAGGCATTATGAAGGCGATACATCACGGCTCTCGCTTTGATATTTGGTCGAGTGCGGTGGTGATTGTCGGCTACGCGGTGCCGGGCTTCCTGTTTGCGATCATCCTGATTATTTTGTTCGCGAGTGGTAACTACTTCAGTTGGTTCCCGTTGCGCGGATTAGTGTCGAGTAACTTTGATCAACTTAATTGGTATCAGCAAATTGGCGACTATTTCTGGCACTTGGCGTTGCCTATTTTTGCGATGGTCATTGGCGGCTTTGCCACACTCAGCATGCTAACCAAAAACTCTTTCCTTGATGAAATCAATAAGCAATATGTGGTGACTGCGAGAGCGAAAGGCTTGGACGAGAGCAGTATTCTCTACAAGCACGTTTTCCGTAACGCCATGCTGATCATTATTGCGGGTTTCCCAAGCGCATTTATTAGTATTTTCTTCACGGGTTCTATGTTGATTGAAGTGATGTTTTCACTTGAAGGCATTGGTCTGCTTGGCTTTGAATCGACCATTCAACGTGACTATCCCGTGGTGTTCAGCTCTCTCTATATCATGACCTTGCTTGGCTTGGTGCTGAGCATTATCTCCGACCTGACGTATACCTGGGTTGATCCTCGAATTGATTTTGAAGCGCGTTAATGGCGAACGAATAACAAGGTATTGATAATAAATGTTTAACAACCCTTTAGCTGAAGCTCGTTGGTTACGTTTTAAAGCAAACAAGCGTGGTTTTATCTCCCTTTGGATATTTACCATCTTGTTTGGATTGAGCCTGTTCGCTGAAATCATTGCCAACGATAAGCCACTCTTGGTTTCTTATGATAATCAGTGGTTTGTACCTGTTATCAATGAATACGCCGAGACGGAATTTGGTGGCGAATTTGAAACCGAAGCCGACTACAAAGATCCGTATGTTATTGAACTCATTGAAGACAGCGGTTACATCGTGTGGCCAATCATTCCGTTTAGCTACGACACGATAAACTTCGATATTTCTGGCGCAGTGCCATCGGAACCCGATTCAGTGAACTGGCTAGGAACCGATGATAAAGGACGAGATGTATTAGCTCGTATCATTTATGGCTTCCGTATTTCAGTTCTGTTTGGTTTTATTCTGACCATTGTGTCGAGCGTGGTCGGCGTTGTTGTCGGAGCGACACAAGGTTACTACGGTGGTTGGGTTGATCTATTCGGACAACGCTTCATTGAAGTCTGGTCTGGTATGCCGACCCTGTTCTTGCTGATCATTCTGTCGAGCTTTATTGAGCCGAACTTCTGGTGGCTGCTCGGGATTATGGTGCTGTTCAGTTGGATGAGTTTAGTCGGCATCGTGCGAGCGGAATTTTTACGCTGTCGAAACTTTGATTATGTGCGCGCCGCGCAGGCTATGGGCGTTGATGACAAACGCATTATGCTTCGCCACATGTTACCTAACGCGATGGTTGCATCGTTAACCATGATGCCGTTTATTCTTTCTGGTTCGGTGACCACATTAACCTCGTTAGATTTCTTGGGCTTTGGTCTTCCTGCGGGTTCGCCTTCATTAGGTGAGCTTTTGGCGCAAGGTAAAGCGAACTTACAAGCGCCTTGGCTTGGTATCTCTGCCTTCGTCGTACTTTCACTAATGCTTACGTTACTCGTCTTCGTTGGTGAAGCGGTACGTGATGCCTTCGACCCACATCAACAGAAGTAAGGATAGGTTATGACTTCAAATACAGCTCCTGCTTCAAGATCAGCTACAGACAGTTCCGATAAGTCTCCAGTTCTAACTATCGATAAATTGTCGGTCGGTTTCGGGCGAAAAAATTCGATAGAACAGGTGACACAAGATGTCTCTTTAGAAATATACAAAGGTGAGACATTAGCGCTAGTAGGCGAGAGTGGTTCCGGTAAATCGGTCACGGCTAATTCGATTTTAAAGCTGTTACCCAAAGGTTCGTCGCACTACTTAAACGGTAAGATCAATTTCTCTGGCACCGATATTCTGAGTTGTTCTGAAAGACAGTTACGTGGGATTCGTGGTGGCCGCATTGGTATGATCTTCCAAGAGCCTATGGTTTCGCTTAATCCGCTTCATCGAATCGGTAAGCAGTTGGTTGAAACTCTTTCTATTCACCGAGGTATGCGAACCAACAAAGCACAAGCCTTGGCGATTGAGTGGCTTTCAAAGGTGGGCATTCGCTACCCCGAGCAAAAGATTTCAGCCTATCCACATGAGTTATCTGGTGGCGAACGTCAACGTGTGATGATTGCGATGGCACTGATCAATGAACCAGAGTTACTGATCGCTGATGAACCCACGACAGCATTGGATGTATCGGTACAAGCGCAGATTTTGGATTTGTTGAAAGATCTACAACAAGAGCTGGGTATGGCGATGCTTTTTATCACCCATGATTTGAGTATCGTTCGTAAGATTGCCGACAGAGTGGCGGTAATGAAAGATGGCCGTTTAGTTGAAAGCAATGACTGTAAAACACTCTTTAATGCACCATCTCATCCTTATACTCAAAAACTTATTAACTCAGATCCTAAAGGCTTACCTGTTCCCGTATCACCGGAAAGTAAACCCCTTCTCAACGTCGACCAACTGCGTGTTTGGTTTCCGATTACTGGCGGTCTATTCAAGCGCACGATTTCGCATGTTAAAGCCGTCACCGACATGGAGTTCAGCTTGAAAAAGGGGCACTCAATCGGTCTTGTTGGCGAGAGTGGTTCGGGCAAGTCTACAACTGGTATGGCTATATTGAAGCTGGTGGAGAGTGAGGGTTCAATTACTTACGCTGACGAACAAATTCAAGGCTTAAACCGACAACAGATGTTGCCGTTTCGAAGCCGTATGCAAGTGGTCTTTCAAGACCCATTCTCTGCCTTGAACCCAAGAATGTCGGTAGCTCAAGTGATTGGTGAGGGTTTATTGGTTCATCAACAATTGGAAGACAACGAACTCGACCAACGCATCTGTGATGTGATGAAAGAGGTCGACTTAGATCCTGAAACTCGACACCGTTACCCGAATGAGTTTTCTGGCGGGCAAAGGCAGCGTATCGCGATTGCACGTGCTCTGATTCTTAAACCAGAGTTTATCTTGCTCGATGAACCGACATCGTCATTAGACAGAACCGTTCAAGCGCAAGTGTTGGATCTGTTGAAATCACTTCAAGAAAAGTATGGCCTAACTTATCTCTTTATCAGTCATGATTTGAATGTTGTGAAATCCTTGTGTCATTACACCATCGTTATGAAAGCGGGTGAGGTGATAGAGAAGGGCAATACTGAGACTTTGTTTGGTAATCCGCAGCATGAATATACCAAGCAGCTTGTTAGTCTTTCGAATGTTGGTGGTGCGATGTAAAGTGGGTGCGTAACGAAAACGAGTGCTCGGTGAATTCAACATGGTCATTTACTTGTTTTAAGATTACACTGCGCCCAATATTTCAGAAGTACATATTTAGGTAGAGGTCACCATGGACCAAGAACATTACGAAGACGCTGACTACGAAGGCCAAGAGCTTGGCGAAGAAGGCGAAGAGATTGAGATTGAAGCAATTGGTATTGATGTATCGTCTCAGCCAATCGAACTCTACAAAGTGTTTAAAATTGCTAACCTAGTGAGTGGTGGCGGTGAAGCTAAGCACATCATTTCTGAAGGTTATGTTGCAGTAAATGGTGAATTAGAAACTCGTAAACGTCGTAAAATGTACGATGGCGACTTCTTTGAATTCAATCAAGAATACTATGTAGTGGTGTGTGATCAGCCAGTACAAGAAGAATCAGAAAAGCCGAAAAAGAAAGAAGCGCCTAAAAAAGATAACAAGGCGAAGAAAGGTCAGTCTAAAAAGGATTCTAAGAAGAAAGAATCTAAGAAAAGCAAAGCAGAAATGCTAAGCGCAACGGCTGAACCAAAGAAAGAGAAAAAAGAGAAGAAGAAAGAAAACAAACCGAAAAAGAAAGCGGATACGCCTAAGCCACAACGTGACGACAAAAGCGGCCGTAACTCGATTGAATTCTTTTAAACTACAGTTCTAAACGATTGCTCTAAACTGCTTTTCTCAAACGAATCTTTTAAAACTATTCGTTTGAACATCAAGCAACGTTAGACCTCGGTTTTACGTTACGCAGATATCAAAAGGCTCACTATTTAGTGAGCTTTTTTGTCGGTGTAATTTAGGTTCTAACCTAATTTTCTTTTTGATCAGCCACAAACTCTACAAATCTATCCCTGAGTGGGTTGTCACTCTTCCCATTCCATATCAATCCGACGGGCCAAGTGGCATATTCACCTTCTAACGCAATGAATTCCACATCGGTGTTACTAATGAACTGCGCACTGCTAGGTACAATGGTGAAACCGATATTGGCAGAAACCAAGGCAAGCAGGGTCAGGATATCATCGGCTTCTTGCGTCTTTGATAAGTCGATTTTATTGGCAAGGCAATATTGTTGGATCTGTCTGTCTAATCCGGGGCCGCGATGTTGGGCCAGCTTTAGATAAGGCCATTTCGATAACTCAGAGACGACGAGGTTTTTGCTTGGCGCTTGCTTGAGAAGATCTTTGTGTATCGCGACCACAAGCGAATCATTGAACAGTGTTAGGCTTTCTAAATCCAATGATTCTGGTATCCGATTGAAGCTGATATCGAGCTCATGGTTTAACAGTTCATCTGTTTGTTGCTTAGAAGGTGTGTCATTTAAGGTGATATGAACGTCTGAGTATCGTTGTTTATAAGCGGCAATAAGCTTGGGTGCTTCATGATAAGTAGACACGCCAAAGGCAATGTTCAAATGTCCCTGAGTCCCGTTCACCACAGAGCCTGACAGCTGCTCAAACGCTTGCATTGAATGAACCAAACGTTGGGCTTCTGCCAGTAACGTTTTCCCCGCGTGCGTGAGCTCTGCGCCATTCCTGCCACGAGAAAACAAAGATGCCCCAATGTTGGATTCAAGTCGTTGAATCTTTTTAGTGAGTGCCGATTGAGTGATGTAGAGCTGCTCTGACGCCAAACGGTAATTGCCCGATTTAGCGAGCTGACAAAATGCCTTCAGTAGATCAAATTCCATTCCAAATGCTCATTGAATTGAGAATATGCTTCATTATATGGAATTGAATTGATTTTTTATACTAGGTTCATACCAATCAGATAAAGCAAAGCTTGAGGACGAATCATGAAGAAAGACATCAAAGTAGCGTCGGTTCAATTTAACCACCACGCAGGTGATAAGGCGTATAACTTATCGGTTATAGAGCAATACGTTCAAAAGGCTGCGGACAGTGACGTGGAGATCATCAGTTTTCCTGAGATGTGCATCACTGGCTACTGGCATGTGTCTGCTTTATCTCGCGATGAAATTGAAGTGCTAGCGGAACCCGTACCGAGCGGTGAATCCACTCAAAAGTTAGTTTCACTGGCAACACAATTTGGCATGAGCGTTGGTGCAGGCTTGATAGAGCAGGGTACTGATGGCGAGTTATACAACACCTACGTATTTGCGATGCCCAATGGTGAAGTACAAAAGCACCGCAAACTGCATACCTTTGTTAGCTCTCATATGAGCAGTGGTGACCAATACACGGTGTTCGATACGCCGCATGGCTGCAAAGTCGGTATCTTGATTTGTTGGGATAACAACTTGGTTGAGAACGTTCGAATCACCGCATTGAAAGGCGCCGATATTTTGATTGCGCCACACCAAACGGGCGGTTGTCATTCACGAAGCCCGAATGCGATGAAGCGAATTGACCCTGAATTATGGTTTAACCGAGATGAAAACCCAGATGCGATTCGTGCTGAAATGCAGGGCAAGAATGGCCGCGAGTGGTTAATGCGTTGGTTGCCTGCGAGAGCGCATGACAACGGCATGTTTGTGGTGTTCAGCAATGGCGTTGGCGTTGATATGGATGAAGTCAGAACTGGCAATGCGATGATCCTAAGCCCTTATGGTGAAATCATCACAGAGACGGACAGCGTTGATAACGACATGGTAATTGCAGAGCTAAAAGCCGAAGAATTGGAGATGTGTACCGGAAGGCGTTGGATTCGTGGTCGTAAGCCTGAGTTATATCATTCGCTCACACAACCGTTAGGTCATGAACTTGACCCGCACCAAGCGCGTTTTGCAGAGAGCTAGCATTGAAGATGCTGGTGGATAAGGAGAGCGAATAAGGAGTCGGCAGGGAAGGGGTTGATTCAATAACATCGGATGTAGTCTACCCACTTAAACGGTTTTTAAGTGGGTAGACTATTTACACATCAAACATCTAAGTTCTATTCTCAGTGGCGAGTGCGAGAAGACGTCAGTTCTGATGCGCGAAGCTGAGCAACGGCTTTTGCCAGTTCAAGTTGAGCTTGTGCAAAATTGATGTCGACATTGCCCTTGTTGATATTCTCGAGGGCAGCGTATTTCGCTTCTTCTGCACGAGCGCGGTCAATGTCTTTACCGTGCAAGGCCGTATCGGCTAACACTGTGACCACATCCGGTTGAACTTCAAGCATGCCACCAGAGACATACAGCACTTGCCCCTCTGATTTAGGATCTGTGACAAACACTGTCACGCCTGGCTTTATTTTACTTAGAAGCGGGGAGTGACCGGGGCGAATCCCCAGCTCACCATCCGCACCAGAAACGGCTAGGGCATAGGCTGGCCCTGAAAACAGCGTACCTTCCGCACTTACGATATTAAGTTGAAATGTATTGTCTGTAACTCCGATAGCCATGATGCACCTACCTTTTTAGAGTGATTTTGCTTTGTTAAGCACTTCGTCGATAGAACCACAGTACAAGAACGCTTGCTCTGGAATATCGTCGTATTCGCCGCCTAGAAGGCCTTTAAAGCCTCTTAGTGTTTCACTTAGCGGTACAAAAACACCTTTCTGACCAGTAAATACTTCGGCTACGTGATAAGGCTGAGTTAAGAAACGTTCAATCTTACGAGCGCGAGATACCGTCTGCTTATCTTCAGTCGATAGCTCGTCCATACCAAGAATCGCGATGATGTCTTTTAGCTCTTTGTAGCGTTGCAGCGTTGTTTGTACTTTTTGTGCAATGTCGTAGTGCTTTTGGCCAACTACAAGAGGGTCCAATTGGCGAGATGTTGAATCCAATGGGTCGATTGCAGGGTAGAGGCCTAATGCAGCGATGTTACGAGACAGTACAACGGTCGCATCTAAGTGAGCAAAGGTTGTTGCTGGCGATGGGTCAGTCAAGTCATCCGCAGGTACGTATACCGCTTGAATAGACGTGATCGAACCTTGTCTGGTTGATGTGATACGTTCTTGTAGAACACCCATCTCTTCAGCCAGCGTTGGTTGGTAACCTACTGCTGATGGCATACGACCTAGCAGTGCGGATACTTCTGTGCCCGCAAGTGTGTAACGGTAGATGTTATCAATGAACAACAGTACGTCACGACCTTCGTCACGGAAACGCTCAGCCATAGTAAGACCAGTCAGCGCAACACGTAGACGGTTTCCCGGTGGCTCGTTCATTTGGCCGTAAACCATGGCTACTTTGTCTAGTACACCCGCTTCTTTCATCTCGTAGTAGAAGTCGTTACCTTCACGAGTACGCTCACCAACACCAGTAAATACAGAGAGACCTGAGTGGGCTTTTGCGATGTTGTTGATAAGCTCCATCATGTTGACGGTTTTACCTACGCCAGCACCACCGAACAGACCGATTTTACCGCCCTTTGCGAACGGACAAATAAGGTCGATAACTTTAACGCCGGTCTCAAGAAGTTCAGTGCTGTTTGCTTGTTCTTCATAAGAGGGTGCTTCACGGTGAATTTCGTAGCTTTCTTTTTGACCGATTTCACCACATTCATCGATAGGCTGACCAAGAACGTTCATGATACGGCCTAAGGTTTCTTCGCCCACAGGAACGGTGATTGGAGAACCGGTGTTTTCAACAGTTAGGCCGCGGCGCAAGCCATCTGACGTACCCATTGCAATACAACGAACGATACTGCCACCCAGTTGTTGCTGAACTTCCAATACGAGCGAGCTTGCTTCCTCGCTAGTCACTTTCAATGCATCATAAACACGTGGGCTGTTGCCGCCGCTGAACTCGACGTCTACCACCGCGCCGATAACTTTAACTATTTTTCCAACACTCATCTCTAAATCCTCAAATTCTATTCTTAACCCACTCTTTTCTGCCCTTAGACAGCTTGAGCACCTGAGACTATTTCACTCAGTTCTTGGGTAATGGCAGCCTGTCGCGCTTTGTTGTATACCAACTGCAAATCATCGATGAGTTGGCCTGCGTTATCGGTCGCCGCTTTCATGGCCACCATTCGGGCTGCTTGCTCACAGGCAATGCTCTCTACGATGCCTTGATACACTTGTGATTCAATGTATCGATGTAACAGCTCAGAGAGGATGTCTCTTGGTGCTTGTTCGTAGATGTAGTCCCAACGACGTGCTTTTTTCGCGCCTCCATCGGCCTCAGAATCTGAAGGGTGGGGCAGCAACTGCAAGGTCGTTGGTTCTTGAACCATGGTGTTGATGAACTGGTTATAAACGAGATACAAACTGTCGATTTTTTCGTCGTCGTAATGCCCTAGCATCGCGTTAACCGTACCTAAAATGTCTTCTAATTTAGGCGCGTCACCAAGGCCTGACGTTTGCGCGATAACATTGCCGCTGCGTTGGAAAAATGAGATAGCTTTTGAACCAATTAAGGTCGTTTCTACTTCAACGCCTTTGGTACGCCACATCTCCATTTCTTCTAACACTTTCTTGAACAAGTTCGAGTTCAAGCCACCACATAAGCCTCGATCGGACGAAATAATGATGTAAGCAACGCGTTTTGGTTCACGCTGTTGAAGGTAGGGGTGCTGGTATTCCAGCGACCCTGATGCGACATGAGAGATAACTTTACGCATGTTCTCGGCATATGGACGTGTTAGCGTCATATTGTCTTGAACTTTACGCATCTTACTTGCCGCAACCATCTCCATTGCACTGGTGATTTTCTGAGTGTTACTAACACTGCCTATCTTGGTGCGAATTTCTTTAGTATTTGCCATTATCTGCTCCTAATTTGTTTTGATTTCCAGCCAACAAACCGGAGCGTTTACCAAGCTTTCAACGCTACAAAGTCACCAAGAAGCTTTGCAAGAGCGCCATCAATTTCATCGTTGTAGTCACCGTTAGCGTTAATGGTGTCGAACAACTCTGGGTTTTGGTCTTTCGCGTAAGCAATTAATTCTTCTTCAAAACGTGCAACTTTGTGCAACTCTACGTCAGCCAAATAGCCTTTTTCTGCTGCGTAGATAACCGTTGCTTGCTCAGCGACAGACATCGGCGAGTATTGCTTTTGCTTCATCAGTTCGGTTACACGCTCACCATGATCAAGCTGCTTGCGCGTCATGTCGTCTAGGTCAGAAGAGAACTGAGCAAACGCAGCTAGCTCACGGTATTGAGCCAATGAGGTACGGATACCACCTGATAATTTCTTGATGATCTTGCACTGTGCTGCACCACCCACACGAGATACCGAGATACCTGGGTCAACTGCAGGACGTAAGCCAGAGTTGAATAGTTGGGTTTGAAGGAAAACCTGACCATCGGTGATTGAGATTACGTTGGTTGGTACAAACGCAGACACGTCACCTGCTTGGGTTTCAATGATAGGCAGCGCGGTTAATGAGCCTGTTTGGCCTTTCACTTCACCATTAGTGAACTTCTCTACATACTCTGCGTTCACTCGTGCTGCTCGTTCTAGAAGGCGTGAGTGAAGGTAAAATACGTCGCCAGGGAAGGCTTCACGACCCGGTGGGCGTTTCAGTAGCAATGAGATTTGACGGTAAGCAACGGCTTGTTTTGATAGGTCATCGTAGATGATCAGTGCATCTTCGCCGCGGTCACGGAAATATTCACCCATTGTGCAACCCGCATAAGGGGCTAGGTATTGAAGCGCTGCTGATTCTGATGCTGACGCCACAACAACGATGGCATTTTTAAGTGCATCGTGGTCTTCGAGTTTACGAACTACGTTAGCGATGGTTGATGCTTTTTGGCCAATCGCAACATAAACACATTTAATGCCAGAGTCTTTTTGGTTGATGATGGCATCGATAGCGAGCGCTGTTTTACCTGTCTGACGGTCACCGATGATAAGTTCACGTTGACCACGACCGATAGGCACCATGGTGTCCACTGCTTTGTAGCCGGTTTGAATTGGCTGATCGACTGACTTACGCTCGATTACACCCGGTGCAATCACTTCTACTGGGTCAAGACGGTCACAGCTTACTGGGCCTTTACCATCGATGGGTTCGCCTAGTGTGTTTACGACACGTCCAAGAAGCCCGTTACCTACTGGTACTTCCAAGATACGACCCGTACCTTTTACTTTCATACCTTCAGATAGGTCAGTGTAGGGGCCCATAACAACGGCGCCGACTGAGTGGGTATCGAGGTTAAGTGCGAGTGCATACTTGGCGCCCGGTAGCTCAATCATCTCACCTTGCATCACATCCGCTAGGCCATTAATGGTGATGATACCGTCACGAACCGAAACGATGGTGCCTTCATTGCGAGCTTCGGTGCTCACATTAAACTTCGCGATGCGATTTTTAATTAGATCGCTGATTTCATTAGAATTTAATTGCATAATTGTTACCTATCTCGCGTGAAGCTGATTAGCTAATCGGTTAATTGATGTATTTAAAGAACCATCGATAACGGTTTCACCCGCTTTGATAACAATCCCGCCAACTAGCGTGTCATCAATAACCTGTTCCATTTCAACTTGACGCTCTAATTTCTTCTCAAGTGCAGCCGTTAGGGAGATAACCTGATCTTGTGTAAGCAATTCTGAACTGGTGACAGTGACAGGAATTACACGTTCATGTTCGTCCTTTAGATCGCTGAACAAGTTAAACAGGTCTCTTATCACTTCAAGACGGCCATTCTCAGCCAAGACTCGAACGAGATTAATGACGTGGTCATCAACGAGCCCTTGGCAAATATGAATGAAGAGATTGGCCAGTTCTTCAGAGTCAGTGCGAGAACCTTCTGCTGAAGAGATCTGCTTAGCGATTGTTTCTTCTTCCGCTACCGTTACAAGAATCGACAGCATTGAGTGCCACTCTTGCAACTTGTTTTCACCTAAAGCAAAGTCGAACGATGCCTTAGCGTAGGGATGAGCAATATTGGTGTAATCTGACATATTGCCTCCGTTTAGAGTTCGCTAATCAATTGATCAACTAACGCTCGGTTCGTTTCAGAATCTAGGTTTTTGCTAATCAGTTTTTGTGCACTTTGAATAACAGCGTCTGCCATGTCCGCCTGAAGCTCACGGCGTAACTTTTGACGTTCGCCTTCGAGTTCAGCTCTACCTTGTTCTAAGATGCGTGCCTTCTCTTGCTCGGCTTCTTCGTGAGCTAAGCTGATGATTTCGTTACGGCGTTTTTTGCCTTGTTCAATCAGTTCAGTCACGTTTCTTTTTGCATCTTCGACGAGTTGTGCGCCATTCGATTTCGCTAGTTCTAGCTCTTTCGCAGCATTCTCTGAGTGGCGTAAACCATCAGCGATCTCTTTTTGGCGCTCGTCTAACATCGCGGTGAGAGGGGGCCATACATATTTCATGCACAGCCAAACAAAAATCACGAATGATATTGCTTGTCCAAACATGCTTGCATTTAAGTTCATACCTTCCTCGCTAAATCTTGATTATTTACAAATCGATCTTTTCAAAGCTATTTAATTAAGCCACGGCAAAGATGATGTATAGACCGATACCAACACCGATCATCGGTACAGCATCCACAAGGCCCATCATGATGAAGAATTGAGTACGAAGCATTGGAGTAAGATCCGGTTGACGAGCAACACCTTCAAGGTATTTACCTGCTAAGTTACCAATACCAGATGCCGCACCCGCTGCACCTAAACCGATCAGTAATGCACCTGCTACATATAAAACTGCGCTTACGATATCCATTTGTATCTCCGATAAATAATTTGTTAGTTAATTTTTTAGTTATTAATTAATGGTGTTCTTCTGTTGCCATTGCTAAATAAACAACGGTCAGTACCATAAATATAAATGCTTGTAAGAATACGATTAATATGTGGAATAAAGCCCATGGAACACTCAGTGCCCATTGCATCCACCATGGCATTAATGCAATAAGGATGAATATCATCTCGCCTGCATACATGTTTCCGAATAATCGTAAGCCTAGTGATATTGGTTTTGAAATTAATGTAATTAATTCAAGAACAAAGTTAACAGGATATAAAAGAGGGTTATCAAATGGCTGAGTAGTAAGCTCTTTGATAAAGCCTTTCAAACCTTTATTTTTTAACGTATAGGTTAACAGTAAAATAAACACACCGAGTGCCATCGACATTGGGATATTTACGTCCGCTGTCGGTAGGTCTCTAAAGTGTTCAAGGCCGATTACTCGAGTTAACCCTGGTATTAAATCAATAGGTAATAAATCAACCGCGTTCATTAACAACACCCAAACAAAAGTGGTTAATGCCAGTGGCCCTATTAATTTATCTTCCGCTTGAAAAATCTCTTTGACTAGGTTGTTAACAAAATCAAAGATGAGTTCGATAAAACATTGAAAACGACCTGGAACACCGCTAGTGCCTTTGGTCACGACATATCGAAACGCCCCAATGAACAGTAAACCTGTTATCCAAGATACCAACATCGAGTCAATGTTGAACGCCCAGAAACCATCACCTGTAGTTAAGAAGGTTAAGTGATGCTCTATGTATTCGTGAGCGGTAGTTACTTGATCCATACTACGCGTACTCCGATCTATTAGAGGCAGTAATAAATGGTGTTAAGAAGTACCCAATCATTGTGAAAATGTACGCGTATAATATTACTGGGTTATCCAATTTGAAGAACTGGAATGCCAATATAAACATTAAGAACGTATAAGTTATTTTCACGACACGACTCATTTGCATTAAGTCACGTAAACTATAATTAGGATTCTTACGCACCTTTAGGCTTGCATATATAAATCCAAACAGCGGAGGTAACATCGCAATTCCGATGCCCAAAGCTGAAGATTCCATATCTACTTTATTACCAAAAAACACTTCATATAAAACTACACCGATGGCTAATACTATTTGGCAGAGAACAACTCTTTTAGCGGCAACAAGGATGTCGCTACTTATCCCATTAAGCCTCATAATAAAACCTTATGTTAAACAGTGTAAGTTAATATAAAACACAGTTTAAATTTAACTTGTTACTACATTTCACTTGTTAATAACACTTGATTTTCTTTTAAGAAAAACCCTTGCTGGTTTTATATCTCCCTGACGAAATGAAACGGACATAAACTAATTCGTTATCGCTTCGACAAAATATAAATTACGCCTAAAATTATGTGATCAAAACGACAAATATCGACATCAATAATTCCATTTTTGAAAGATGTGTTTTTCATTTATGAAAGTAATAATTCAATAACTTTATTCATGAAAATTTTAGATGCTTTATTTTCAGTAAAAATAGATGTCTTTTATAAAAACTAAAGGCGTTAATTTGGCAAGTTACGATCTTATCAATTAAGACTATTCAAACACTTAGCTTCATTTCTAAGTTAATTGTTTAACGCTATCCGACAAGGGGAGAAAGGCACTTTTAGCCAGCGATACAGGCACTCGTTTGTTGAGTGATTTATCTATACGGCGTTCTCTATCTGGAAGTGATTATTTTTAAAAATAGTTTGTCACGATGTCATTTTTGACGTCTTTCAGGCATTACGGAGCGAATAAATCGGCGCTTAAGATGAATATTATGGGAGTAATTCAGCCCTAAACATGGATGTAAAGAGCTGAAGGGCATGGAAAAATTTGAAGGTTAGGGCAAAAAGCTCTGAATATAAGGTCAAACTATTGGGGTTAGAGGTGGAATTTATTGATGTGCTCTTCTGTCAACGGTTCTGTTAGCGACTCTATCAACGGCTTTATAAGAGAGAGAACACAGTTACATTCTCTCTATTACTCTTCTTCATAGCTCAGATATTGAATACACAAATCGTGGAAGGCTTGAGCTTGTGGCGAAATCGTACGGTCAGACAATCTAAAGATACCGATCTGGCGCTGTAACGGCGGGTCAATCAATGGAATCCAGACCAAGCGAGTCTCATTGGTAGGGAAGGCCAGCTTTGGCAGCGTGGTGACGCCTATCCCAAGTTCTAATACCGAAAACAGCGAAGTAATGTTCTCCACGGAATAGAGCGCTTGTTCGCTCAGCATTCGCGCAGGTGTTGGGTCAAGTAGGGTACAAGTTCCGTTGCGAATGAAGGGCTGTTTTAACAAAGTTTGCCACTCGATTCCCTCTAACTGAGAGGCGATAGGGTTGTCTCTGAGGCAGACCACACCGATAGGATCGGACAGTAACGGCGTGAAATCGATGCTCTCTTCTTCTAAATGGGAGCTGTTTCCGAGGGCAACATCCACTTCTCCAGAGAGTAATCTTGCCTCCACACCAGCCGCATTATCATCAATCAAACTCACTTCGACATTCGGGTACTGCTCACAAAAAGCCCCTAAAACACTAGGGATTAATTTTGCCGCGACCGATGGCACGCTCGCTATTCGAACTCTTCCTTGTTGTCCTGCCGCGGCTGCGCGCAGGTCATTATCTAACGCTTTGTAAACATTAAGAAACTGAATTATTTTTGGAAGGCATATTTCTCCGAAAGGTGTCAGCGTCGATTTGTTGCCCGTTTCAAACAGTGGCTGACCGAGTATTTTTTCCAACTCTTTTATCGACGTAGAAAGTGCCGCTTGCGATCGATTTGCTCGGTGAGATGCTGCTCGAAATCCGCCTTCTTCGACCACTAAAACGAAATGTTTTAACTGTTGTAGCTTAATACTCATGACACAGATCCTTCTCTAGCCCTTGCTATACCTTACTTTTTGAAAGGTGATAGATTTTATTTATCAAATGCACAAAATTTACCGTTAGGTTTATCGGTCGTCAAGGTGCAGTATTTAACCATCTTGAAACATAGTTGTTACAAAGTTGGATGGAATCGTGAACGCACAAACTAAAAAACACCCAGTAAAAACCGCTCTTTTTGCTTCAAAAGCACCACTAGAGTGGGCAATCGTAAATAACGGCACTCTATACACCGCGCAGATTCCAATTGATGAAACGGGCGCAGTAGTAGAAGGCGGTATCGAAGCGCAAACGCGTCAGACTTTTAACAACCTTGTTCATACGTTGGAGTGTGCAGGCGAATCTATGGATTCCGTACTGCAAGTTCTGATTTACGTGACAGACCGTGAATACCTAAAAACGGTAAACAGCGTATACGGAGAATACTTCAATGCACCTTATCCAAACCGTGCAGCGGTCGTAGTTGCAGGGTTAGCAAGAGAAGAGATGCTGGTCGAGTTCGTGGTTTATGCATCGGCGTCTCAACCTGAATAATTCGACTGTGAACTAAGGCTCTTTGCGGATCAAAACTCTTTTGAATTAAAGCGGTTTATTGATACAAGCGATCGGGTTCACTTTAGATACAAAATGTACGACTTATTTTAGCAATTAATTACCTGAATATTAACAGTTTATTAATTAACCAGATGGTTGCCAGACTCAACCGCAACCTAACCGTTACAAGGACAGAATGATGACTCAATTACAGAATGTTCAAGCAGAAAACGCACTTTACATTGGCGGCGAATGGCAAGCGGGTGTAAGCACCGTTGCGAACATTAACCCATCAGATATTTCTGAAAACATCGGTAACTTTGCACAAGCAAGTGCTGAACAAGTTCAACAAGCGATTTCAGCGGCGAAGCACGCTCAACCAGAGTGGGAAAAAACGCCGATTGAACGCAAGCAGGCGGTTCTTCAAGCGATTGGTGATGAGCTGATTGCACGTTGCGATGAGCTAGGCACGCTTCTTTCTCGTGAAGAAGGTAAGCCTTTTGCTGAAGGTCGTGGTGAGATTTACCGTGCTGGTCAGTTCTTCCAATACTTTGCGGCTGAAGTGCTTCGTCAAATTGGTGACAACGCAGACTCAGTACGCCCAGGTGTTTCTGTTGAAGTGACTCGTGAAGCGGTAGGCGTTATCGGCATCATCTCTCCTTGGAATTTCCCGACAGCAACGGCTGCTTGGAAAATTGCTCCAGCATTAGCTTTCGGTAACAGCGTTATCTGGAAACCAGCAAACCTAACACCAGCAAGTGCGGTTGCGCTTACAGAGATCATCCACCGTCAAGGTATCCCTGCAGGTACGTTTAACCTTGTACTAGGTAGCGGTTCAACGGTAGGTGATGCACTGATCAACTCTAAAGAAGTGAACGGTGTGAGCTTTACCGGTTCTGTTGATACGGGTCGTAAGGTTGCGGCTGCTACAGCGCCAAACTTCGTTCGTTGCCAACTGGAAATGGGCAGTAAGAACGCACTTGTTATTGCTGACGATGCAGACATCCAAACTGCGGTTGATGCAACGATTGCAGGTTCGTTCTCGGGTGCTGGTCAAAAATGTACAGCGTCTTCTCGCCTTGTGGTTATGGATAGCATTCACGACCAATACGTTGAAGCACTAATCAAACGTATGAGCGAGCTGAAAGTGGGTCACGCACTGGAAGAGGACGTGTTCATGGGCCCTGTTGTTGATGGTAACCAACTTGAAGCAAACCTAGGTTGGGTTGAGAAAGCACGTCAAAGCGGCGGTGAGTTGGCATTTGGTGGCGAACGCTTGAGCATGAAGCACGAAGGTTTCTACATGTCTCCAACGTTGTTCTTGAACACTAAGAACGATTGGGAAGTGAACCAAGAAGAAGTGTTCGCACCAATGGCAAGCGTGATTCGTGTCGCTGACCTAGAAGAAGCTATTGCGACAACCAACGATACTCGCTTCGGTCTAACGGGCGGCATCATTACTCAAAGCCTACGTACTAGCGCAATGTTCAAGCAACAAGCGCAAACAGGTTGTGTGATGGTGAACCTACCAACAGCAGGCACGGATTACCACGTACCGTTTGGTGGTCGTAAAGAGTCTAGCTTCGGTCCTCGCGAGCAAGGTCAATACGCGAAAGAGTTCTACACAGTGGTTAAGACGGCTTACCAGCGTCCTTACTAGTCAGCTCTCTATTAGTAAGAATTGGCCTGATTCACAGAGTCAGGCCAACACAGCAAATGAAGTTAGATACGTGATTTAACCCATTTTTGAAAACATGTTATTTGAGCGTGTTTTCAAAACCGAGCTAGAACACTGAGCTTTCAATAGGAGTGGTTATGTACCAGCAACGGATTGTTATAGATGGATTGCAATACTGCAATTGGAACAGAGAATATTTCCAAACACTAAAGGCGAGCGGCATTACAGCAGTTCACGCTACCGCGGTTTACCACGAGACAGCTCGTGAAACCTTATCTCGCTTTGCAGAGTGGAACTTAAGATTTGAGCAAAATGCAGACATTATCATGCCGATTCATTCAATGGCGGATGTGGAAACTGCAAAAGCGACCGGCAAAGTCGGCATTTTCCTTGGTGCTCAAAACTGTTCTCCAATCGACGATGAGATTGGCCTGATCGAAGTGATGCGCAAACAAGGTCTTTTGATCATGCAGCTTACTTACAACAACCAGAGCTTATTGGCGACGGGTTGTTACGAGAAGAACGACACCGGTATCACGCGCTTTGGTAAGCAAGCTATCGAAGAGATGAACCGAGTGGGCATGATCATCGATATGTCTCACAGTGCAGAGCGCTCAACACTTGAGGCAATCGACTTGTCTTCTCGTCCTATTTGTATCAGCCACGCGAACCCAACGTTTGCTCATGATGCGCTACGAAACAAATCAAACGATGTGATTAAAGCCCTAACCGCACGCGGTGGCTTAATCGGATTCAGCTTATACCCATTCCACCTACCAAACGGCAGCCAATGTACGTTGGAAGACTTCTGCCAGATGGTCGCGACTACCGCTGACATGGTTGGCGTTGAACACCTAGGAATTGGCAGTGACCTATGCTTAAACCAGCCTCAAGCGGTTCTAGAGTGGATGCGAAATGGTCGTTGGTCTAAAGCAATGGACTACGGCGAAGGCTCTGCGAACAACTCAGGTTGGCCTGATGCGTTGCCTTGGTTCTGCGGTAGTGCGGGTATGGAAAATATTTATAACGGATTGATGCGTCATGGTTTCAGCGAGTCTGAAGCTGGGCAAGTCTTGGGAGAAAACTGGTTTAACTTCTTGAAAGATGGCTTAGAGCCGCAGAGCAAGGGTTAAGCGTTTCTCGCTGGTAATCATCTAATAGGCTGCCTGCTAACAAACGTTCATTTAGCCAGCGTTGCTTTAATCAAATTCATTATTTAAAAGGAACAACGGTCTATTTCGCAACGCGGTAACCCAAACATGGATTAGCCTGCCCAACACAAAAAACAATAGGGCGGGTGTTAAATACACACTTGTAGTCATCATTCAAATGACAGCTGCAAAGAAACCTCTGGAGTCAGAGTATGTCTGATTTAACCAATAGCGTGAAATCTTCAAACGTAAATGCGGGTCAAGCAAACACAACAAACAAAAAAGCACAGTCTGAATCTACTTCAGACAAATTAGGACTAACCAACCCAGCACTTTGGTACAGCGGCGGTTTTATCGCCCTTTTTGTAACGTTGGCTTTGTTTGACGGCGAGCTACTATCAAGCCTAGTAAACACAGGCTTTGCATGGGCTGTAAAAGTGTTCGGCCCTTATTGGCAAATGCTTCTTCTTCTGACTTTTCTTATTGGTCTTGGCCTGGCGGCAGGGCGAACAGGCAAGGTTATCCTAGGCGGCATCGCGAAACCTGAAATGGATGGCTTCCGTTGGATGGCGATCATCTTCTGTACGCTACTGGCAGGCGGTGGTGTATTTTGGGCCGCAGCAGAGCCTATTGCTCACTACGTTAGTCCACCACCATTGTACGGCGCACAAGAAAACGCACAGCAAGGCGCGGTGAATGCGTTATCACAATCCTTCATGCACTGGGGTTTTCTTGCATGGGCAATCGTTGGTAGCTTAACGTCTATCGTGGTTATGCATCTTCACTACGACAAAGGCTTACCGCTTAAACCTCGTATTCTTCTTTACCCTGTATTAGGTGAAAGAGCTCTGAAAGGCCATACAGGCGCATTGATTGATGCATGTTGTATTGTTGCAGTAGCAGCGGGAACCATCGGTCCGATTGGCTTCTTAGGCCTGCAAGTGAGCTATGCCCTGAACGAACTGTTTGGTATTCCAGATGGTTTCACGACACAGCTGATCATCATCTTGTTCGCTATCGTTCTTTACACATTGTCTGCATTAAGTGGTCTTAACCGCGGGATGCAAATGCTAAGCCGTTACAACGTAATTTTAGCCATGGCATTGATGGTCTACATCTTGATCTTCGGCCCAACAAACTTCATTTTCAATGGCTACATCCAAGGTGTAGGCAGCATGATAGATAACTTCATCCCAATGGCAACATACCGTGGTGACGAAGGTTGGTTGAGCTGGTGGACAGTATTCTTCTGGGGTTGGTTCTTAGGTTACGGCCCAATGATGGCAATCTTCATCGCACGTATTTCACGTGGTCGTAGTATTCGCCAGTTGGTATCAACCATCAGTCTTATTGCGCCGTTTGTAACATGTTTCTGGTTCACCATTGTTGGTGGTTCTGGTCTAGCGTTTGAAATTGCAGACCCAGGCAGCGTAAGTAAAGCGTTCGAAGGCTTTAATTTACCTGGTGCGCTACTGGCAGTAACTCAGCAACTACCAATGCCAATGCTTATCTCTATTCTGTTCTTGATCTTGACGACGATCTTCATCGTAACGACAGGTGACTCAATGACTTACACCATCAGTGTGGTAGTCAGTGGTGAGACAGAGCCTAACGCAATTATTCGTACTTTCTGGGGTGTGATGATGGGGGTAACAGCATTGATTCTGATTTCTCTAGGTTCAGGCGGAATCTCTGCGCTGCAATCGTTCATTGTAATCACAGCGGTACCGGTGTCCATAATCTTACTGCCATCGCTTTGGAATGCGCCTCAAATCGCAATCAAGATGGCGAAAGAGCAGGGTTTTTAAAGAACAGGCTTTGTAAAGACAAGAGCTCTGTAAACCAAGAAACTGATTAAAGAAGAAAAAATCAGCCTTCGAGAGAAGGCTGATGCAAAAAATTCAGAAAGGAACAGCAAAACCGTACTGGTGAAGATACACCGGACGGCAACGTATTTAGGTCAATCGATCTAGTCAGGACAAATAATAAGGGGCGAGCTCGCTTGCCCCACATAACGTGAAAGCTAACCAGCATACAGTAATAACGAATGCTTCAAATGACGGCAACGATCGGTTCTGAATGGCTAGCAAAATCCTATAACTATAAGGTGGTGAGCAAAATGGATGCACATCGTTCTACCTACACTGAATCAGCATTACGTGACGCAACCGTGGTCATGGCACCGGAAAGGCTAGGTGCGATGCACCAAACACGTATCAGCTTTGTAAGAACTCTGATTCGTAAAATGGCGCAGCAAGAATGGAAAGTGACGAAACATGAATGGCAATTAGACGCTCAGGGTTTTGGTCATGTTATCTATAAGCTAGCGACGCCAAACCATGTTTATCATTTGGTTGTTTTTTGCGATGAAATTGCAGATGACGAACGAAATGACCGTGTAATTGCTGAAAAGTGGGACGTAACGTTTGCGCTTGTTCTTGGTGATGTTGATGTCACCCTACTTGAAAGACTTCGTGCGAATGTACCGCTTCAAGAAGCCGGCCGTAATCCAAATAACGTACTTGTTTTAGCGCGTGCAAACAAAAGTGTACGTGTGTTTGAACACATCGTGAGTCACTTGGCGAAAGGTGTTCAACCAACGCCAAAAGAACTCGCTGAAGTAGGCTACATCCTAAGAACCACTGCCGTTTATGGTAATGGCAAATTTGGCATTGCAGACTTTAAAATCTTGGAGAAAAATGAAGATTTTAATCAGTCATTTAGTGCGCAAATGTGTGCAGTTTATATGCTACGTGAGTTCAGCCTAGATTGGGTTCATTACCTAGCCGAACAACAGGGCAGTGAACAAGCGATTACCTTGCATCGAGGATTACAACGTTACCTTGGTGTTGGCAATGCGACTGGCTTGGGTATGGCGCCATACCTTATTAACCACCCTAGTATTGTCGATCAGTGGATGACAACCCGTGAACATGCATTGGCGGACGTGTTGTCCAGTCAGACTGATACGTCGTTGATCGAGCCACTACGTACCTTAGTTAAAAAAGCGATTTGTCATTTAGAACAAGTCGTTACCATCAATGAAACACAGCAAGAGCTGAACAAAGCCGCTGTTGATGATTTGAAAGAAACAGAGCAGTCACTAGAAGCTTCTGTAAACCATTGCGAGACATGGGCTCAGTTAGTTGAACAATCTAAGCACATGAGTATGGAAGCCCAAGAAATTCTTATCTCATGCTTGATGGAATTGTACCCAGAATTAGTGGACGCCCATCAAGAGCAAATGAATTGCAGCGAAACACTGTCGCTTCCTAGTGGCAAAAAGATTCAAGACCTTCTTGTTGTATTAGAAGAAAAGTACCGCTGGGCGATCACGACCGACTTTACCAAGGCAGAGAATAATTACTGGTTCTGGTATCGCTCTAAAGACAAAGAAGAGCCAAGACTCGGAGTGCGAGGTGAGGAACTAGGTGAAGAGCGTGAACTGCCGTTGGATATCGGCCGTCAAGCTTACCGTTTGTACCATGCTTTGCTGCAATTCGCGCCAGAGCTTTCATTGGCTGAGTTCCTTGTTAAACAACCTCAACACCGTGCGATAGCTCGTCGTGTGTGGACGCTAGGTAACAAGGCGATGGGCGACATTCAAATGAATGTACTGCACCAAGACTCACCACCAATGCACTTACTGCGTTGCAAGCTTGCGATGTTTGGTGCGACTAAGTTTGATCCTCGCTCAGACCGTTGGGTTCGAGTGACGTTTTTCCAAGGCGCACCACTGCTTGATGAAATTCATCAGGACGAATGGGTGTTCCCACTGTTACCGAGTGAAGCGGAGATGGCTGACTCAAATAAAGTTCCTACACATATCAACGTTCAACATGGAGGTAAATCGTTATGATCGTTTCTCACAATGAACTGGTAGCGGCCGTTAATAAAGCCTTTTTGGGTATGCGTCGTACATGTGGTGAAGCCGATGTGATAGCGAACATGGTGGCAGATTTACAAATGGTGGGTTTGGATGGTGTTCGTCATTTTAACAATGCGAGCAACTTTATGGGGTTAGAAGACGATTGCCCTGTAGACATTCAAGTGAGCAGCGACAATACCGTTGAAGTTGACCTGCACAAGGCGAGTTTAGCCTGTCACCTTCCAGTGATTATGGACTATTCGATTGAAAAAATGGTTGGTAAGAAGACACTGAAAATTGAGCTAAACAACTGCCACAACCGTTGGTTAGCGTACAGCGAGCTTGTGAAACTGGCTGCGAAAGGCATCGCGTGCATGGCATGTTGGGACAATGGTTCTAACCCTAAGAGCACTTTGTATGTTCTTAACCGTGGTTGCGTAGCTCCAGAACTGTTTTTATCAGATTTGCCACTGGCATCGGACGAACATATCCACAATATGACCATCGAACTTTCCGTCCAGGATTTCGATATCGAACGTTTGTCAGATGGATACCAAACACACATTGAGTCAGAAACGCTTTTTAGAACTCAAGAGAAAGCCTGGAACGATGGTATTGAAGTTGATGAGGCAGAGTGGGGCGCATTGAAAGAAACCGCAACGGCCATTCTTGTTGAAAGCAGCCAGCGTTCGATTCAAGGTGCAGGTGAACTGACAACTTCTTAGCTTAGTACTTATTGCTTAGTCCATCGATAACACTCTATATAACAGATAAAACCAAAGAGCTTAACGTATCCTCACCTCGTTAAGCTCTTTTTATTGGTTTCTCATTTTCATTCTTCCTCTCAATAGATCACACCTTAAACTCTCTGTTTTGACACAAGTTGTTACGCGTTGAAGTTTAATTGAGCAATTAGATGAAGCACCTTCACAATCATGTTAAACAAACGGTTTCTTTTACAAGCCACTATGCGTATCTTGCTAACTAAAGGTGCCAACGGGCGCCGTTTTTATTAGTACCGATGACATTAGAATCAGATAAAAAAGGAATGAAGCGTGCAAGCTAACTTTATTGATGGAACCACCCTGTATCGTCAGCACTCTTTTGAGTTGCCACTCGATTACCAAGCAAAAGATGGACAACAGATCCAAGTCTTCGCACGTGAGCTGGTTGATCTCGCTAAAGATGCGCAAGAACTGCCATGGCTGATCTACTTTCAGGGCGGCCCAGGTTTTCCTTCTCCACGAGTGAGCGGCCAATCAGGTTGGCTAAAGCGTGCACTGCAAAACTACCGTGTTCTGCTTCTTGACCAGCGTGGTACAGGCAACAGCACGGTGATCAGCCATGAAACCTTGGCGCACTTATCTCCAGAGCAGCAAGCCGAATACCTAACGCATTTCAGAGCCGATAACATCGTTCGTGACGCGGAAGCGATTCGTGAGCAGTTCGGTGTTAAGCAATGGTCGACGATTGGCCAGAGCTTTGGTGGCTTCTGCACATTGAGCTACTTGTCGTTGTTCCCACAAAGTTTACAACGCTGTTATGTCACGGGCGGTATTCCTTCTATCGAGCGCGAAGCTGATGATGTTTATCGTGCGACCTATAAGCGTGTAGAAGACAAAAACAGAGCCTTCTTTGCTCAGTTCCCACAAGCACAAGCTATGTGTCGTGAGATCTCTGATTACTTGCTTAACAACGACGTGAGACTGCCAAACGGTCAAGTATTTACGGTTGAACAGTTCCAATTGATTGGTATTAACCTTGGTGGCGGTGAAGCGAACCTTCCTATGTATTTCACACTGGAAAGTGCCTTTGTTGAAGTAAACGGTAACAAGCAGTTGAGCTACAGCTTCTTAAATCAAATGCAACAAGAGCAGGGTTACTTAACTAACCCAATTTACGCGATTCTGCATGAATCGATTTACTGCCAAGGCACAGCGTCTAACTGGTCTGCACATCGAGTACGTGAGCAGTACCCGCACTTCAACTACCAATCTGACAGTGAGTTTTGGTTTACTGGCGAAATGGTTTATCCATGGATGTTTGATCAACTAGAAACGCTTAAGCCATTGCGTGAAGCAGCGAACATGCTGGCAGAAAAATCGGACTGGGGCACTTTGTATAACGCAGAACAGCTGAGCAAGAATACAGTGCCAATGGCGTGTGCAGTTTATGCCGATGACATGTACGTTGAGTTGGATTACAGCCGTGAAACACTGGCGAATATTCCAAACTCAAAAGCGTGGATCACCAATGAATATGAACACAACGGCTTGCGAGTAGACGGCGAGAGAATTGTCGATAAATTGATGACGATGGTTGAAGCATTGGAAAATCTGCCAAAGTAATCAAGCTATTTACGTTAAAAGTAAGATAGCCTAGAAACAAGAAAACGCTGCATCCGTGCAGCGTTTTTTTATGTCATCGAACTATTCGATTTAAGGAACTAGGAGGGGTAGCCCTTGAAGCCATTAAGGTTGGATGACGATATCTTGATTTTCAGTGGTCGATAAGCTGGCGCGGTTTTGTTCGATAAGCTGCGCCGCATAAGAGGGAGTGACAGCTTGAATTTCGCCTTTTGAACGAATCGTTAGTGCTTCCCACGCATGATCACGATATTTGCCTGTTTGTGTATATTCAATAAGTACTCTCATGATTCTTCCATCCGGTGTGTGGTTAACGTGCTACTAACATTAGCGCCATTATCGAGGTTACACATCTGTTAAAAATGGAACATAAGATTAACCAAATGAGAATGCGAGCAACTTGAAAATTGCAGCTCCTTGGATTTATCGTAAAGAGTCATGCTTATCGTAATTAAGCGTACTTATCGTCAACAACAGCACTTGTTGTAAATAGCTTGCACAAAAAAACGCTGCACAATGGCAGCGTTAAAATGGAGATAGGTTGAAGCTAGATTAGCTGTTTTCTAAACCAACAATCTTGCGTGCAGACATGACTGCACTATCCAAATCGGTCAATCTACCAGCACTCGCTGGACCAAGAACTGATGAATACAAAGCCAACTGCTTCTCAAATGATAAATCTAATTGGTTATATAGATTTTGGCGGATTTGAGCGTGTTGCTGTGGCTTTGCGCTCGACAGGCCTTCTAACGTATCGTAGATGAGTGTAGTTGTATCCATATCTGTCCTTCGTACATCTTTGAAAAATTTCGCACATTATGCACTTGGTGTCATCTTTGTTCTGCGAGATTGATCGCATTATGTGCAGATCTGCTTAATTGTGTAATCAGTTAGTTATAATTGTGTTGTAGGGCGCTACTGCGTACAAGAGGATCGAAAATGAAAAGGAGGCACATTGGCCTCCTTTGGTTTATTGCAATTCACTGTCTAAATGATATGTCCGCTATCGGATGTTGATGGTGTTATCTCTGCGGTCATACATGTCTGGCGTGGTATGTAAGCCACCTGCGTAACCTGCTGCTTCAAGCGTCTCTCTTACTTCACGAACATGCTCTGCGGTTACGGGCTCTTGCCTGTCACCAAGGTGCAATCGTACGAAGGTGATCAACTCAGCCAATCTCTGATCCGATAAGACATCCTCAAAACTTGCCATCGGCATGAAGTTTCGGTCTTTGTCGAGATAAGTAGGTTGTAGACCGCGCACGGTTACCGCAATGGTGTTGAATGGATCGCTGTGCATGATAATGCCGTTATTCAACAGAGTAGGGGCGATAGGGTCGCGACCTTTACCGTCGTCTCCATGACAGGCTCCACACGTTTGGCGATAAGTGGTGTAGATTTCAGCCGCGTAAGACTCTTCATCAAACCCTTTGGGCTGCAACGGTACAGCGCCACTGCTAATGGTGTTGTTGATGTCACCACTGAGTAGGTAATAAGACATTGACTCAATATCTTCACGCGTCATTAAACTCAGGCTGTTTTTCACTACGTCTGCCATCCCTGCAAAAGCGGTACCTTTGTCTGAATGACCTGTGTGTAAGAAGTCGGTGAGTGTTGCCTCGTCCCAACCGTCGATATAAAGCTCATTGGCTGTGATATCAGGCGCATTCCAACCATCAATTAAGTTACCTTGGAAAATACGTTCTGGTATCAGAGCTTGGGCAATATTTCGTGGTGTGTGGCACTCAGAACAGTGACCAAGACCCGCAACCCAATATTTGCCTTGTTGCCATTTCTCAACGTTGTCGACCTTGTCTGTGAGTTCCTCAGGAACTTGATAATCGACCGGGTCGGTGTCCATGAACACAATATTCCAACCCAGTAGCCCTAGGCGAATATTCGATGGGAACATCATGCTGTTGTCATCATTGCGTCGTGGCACGGCGGTGATTGACTGCATGTATTCCCACAAATCCACCATGTCTTGGTCGGTAAGGTGTTGATAAGAGGTGTAGGGCATTGCAGGGTACAGGTAACCATTCTTGCCTTTACCTGCAACTAGCGCGGCTCTGAAATCATCAAAGTCATAGGTCCCGATACCTTCGGTAGTATGAGGTGTAATATTGGTTGAATACACTGTGCCGAAAGGGGTAACAAAGGGTAGGCCGCCAGCAAAGGGTTCGCCACCTTCTGCACTATGACAAGCCACACAGTCACCGGCATAAGCGAGATATTCTCCGCGCTTAACAGATGATGCTTTCAAACTCGCGAGCCTTTGTTGCTCGACTTCACCAGCGTGTCGGATATAAGCTCCAAGCGCGAGTATTTCGTTCTCGGTGAGCTGCTCATCAAACGCAGGCATTAGGTTGTTCAAACCGTAATTGATGGTGTGCTGAATCTCTTCAATACTGCCGCCGTGAAGCCAAATATCATCAGAAAGATCAGGTACACCAATCGCTGGGTTAGCGACAGCACCATCGGCATGACAAGACGAACAGTATTGGACGAATAAGGTCTTACCGAGTTCGACTTTAACCTCAGGCACATCGGTATGACGTTGGTTAAGAGACGCTAAGTAGTAGGAAACCTTCGCCACTTCATCAGGGCGCATGATTTCGCTCCAACCCGGCATCGCACCATTTCGCCCTTTGGCAATAGAATGGATCACAGCTTCATCACTGCCACCGTATAACCAGTCTTGGTCGATAAGGTTCGGGAAGTGTTTCTGGCCTTGTGCATCATCTCGGTGACAAGCGGCACAGTGAGTTTGGAACAGAATCCTGCCGCTGTTCACGATCTCTGGGACTGCAGCTAATCCCTCTAACGTAGTTTCGTTGGTTTGTGCAAATTGCTCATTGAGAGTGGTGGATGGTGAACTGAGCTTATCATCGCTTTGTTCCCAATCGACTAAGCCTTCCCATTCGCCAAGCCCGGGGTAGAGCACCAAATAGCCTGCAGATAAAAGAAATGCGACCGCATAGCTTACAAATAACAGCTTAGGTGGAGGTGCATCTTTCTCTTCGATCCCATCAAAGGTGCCAATGGTGTGGTCGTGATCGGCCTTGTGATTGCTACGCCAGTATTTAACGACAACAGACACCATCAAAACAAAGAATATTAAGGTTAAGAGTACCGCCCATAGATTCCAGAATGTGCTCATTGTGATACCTCCTGTGACGTATCTTTACCCAGGCTTTGTAAATAGCGAATCAGCGCTTCACCTTTGGTTTTGCCTCTTACTTGCAATCGGGCGTCACCAATTTCTTGATCGGTATAAGGCACACCTAAGGTACGTAATACTTCCATTTTGGCGCTAATATCATCGCCAGTCAGAGTCTGCTCAAATAGCCAAGGGTAAGAGGGCATGATAGATGTCGGTACGACTTTTCGAGGATCAATTAAGTGAAAAACATGCCACTGGTCAGAATACTTTCTACCTAAGTTAGTGAGGTCAGGGCCAGTACGTTTAGAGCCCCACAAGTTAGGAAACTCATAGATATCGTCTGCTTCTTGGTTCGGACGACCGTTACGTTTCACTTCTGGCTCTAGAGGGCGAACCATTTGTGTGTGGCAAACATGGCAACCTTCACTGATGTAGATGTCTCGCCCTGCTAGCTCAATCGGTGTGAGCGGCATCGCTAAGCTGCCTTCGGCAATATCATCCCCACGGACAATGCTTGGCACTACCCAGACCAATAAAGAGAAGGAGGCGACGACAACGGTGGTCAAAATTAAAATGACGATTGAATGTGTAAAGTCTTTACTCATCATTTAAGCTCCCTCATTAACGGTGTGTTTAGCGTCGTGTACTACTGGCATACGAACCGTTTTGTACAAGTTGAATGCCATTAAGAACAATCCAAGTACAAACAGCGCACCACCAAAGAAACGCATGAATAGCCAAGGTGCTTTAAAGTCCATAGCCTCTACAAAACTGTAAATCAGTTCGCCATTTTCATTTTGAGCGAGCCACATATAACCTTCACCGATCCCTGCTATCCAAAGTGCTATTGCATAAATGGCGACACCAGCATGAGCGAGCCAAAAGTGCCATTTAATCAGTCGTCGTGACCAAAGATCGGTTTGGCCCCATAAGCGTGGAATGAAATAGTAAAAAACCGCTATCCCTGACATCCCAACCCATCCGAGAGCCGCGGAATGTACGTGCCCGATGATCCATTCGGTGTTGTGTGCCACCATGTTGAACCAGCGAATAGCGAGTAGTGGACCTTCGAATGTCGCCAAGCAGTAGTAAAGAATTGCTGAAAAAAAGAATAAAAGAATGTAGTCAGACTTCAGCTTTTCTTTGTTTTGTAAGAGGGTCATTGCGCTATTGAACGCACCGGCCCAAGAAGGGAGCCAAAGGATCAATGACATTACGATGCCGATATTTTGAATCCAGATAGGAACGGAAGAATAAACCAAATGGTGCGTTCCGGCCCAAGTGTAGAAGCCGACTAAGCCCCAAAAGTGGATCACAGACAAGCGGTACGAATAGATAGGTCGATCTGCCGCTTTAGGTATGAAATAGTAGTTCATACCAATCACGCCAGCGGTCAGCAAGAAGCCTACAGCATTGTGTCCCCACCACCATTGAACAATCGCATCTTGAGCCCCTGCAAACACAGAGTAGGACTTCATCGCTAATACAGGCATCGCGAGGTTGTTCACAATGAAAATCATTGCGACGACGATGATGAAAGCAGCAAAGAACCAGTTAGCCACGAAGATATGGCTCACCTTACGTTTAGCAAGGGTGCCAAAGAACAACACCGCATACAGCACCCAAACTAGCACAATCATTAAGTCGATTGGCCATTCAAGCTCTGCATACTCTTTTGAGCTTGTGTGGCCTGCGGGTAGAGAAATGACCGCAAGTAACAGGATGAATTGCCAGCCCCAAAATACCATCCATGAAAGGCTTTTATTGAACAAGTCACAATGACCGGTTCGCTGGGCAATGTACAACGACGTCCCCATCAAGATATTCACGACGAAGCCGTAAATTACTCCTGATGTATGTAGTGGGCGCAGTCGACCAAATTGGAAATATTGAGAATCAAAGTTTAAGACTGGCCAATATAATTGCGCGGCGAGAATCACGCCGATGATCATTCCTACAATTGCCCACACTAAGGATGCGATGATGAAGTACTTCACGACCTTAATGCTGTATTGCGTTGTCACTTGTTCCATAACAAGGCTCCTTGCCTAGGGGTTTTGAACCGCTGACTTAATTTGAATCGTTAAGCGAGCTTGGGTCGTTACCAAGCATTGAATAGAAATAGGAAATGTCGCGGATATCTTGGTCTGAGAGCGTATCGGCTTGTTGTTGCATGAGAATCGCTAAGCCACTGGTTCTTTCTCGAGTCTGGTAATCTTTCAGTGAAGAGATGAGGTATCCCACTTTTTGACCGCGAAGGTTCGGGTAGGGATCTTGTGTTGAGATGCCATCAGCGCCATGACAGGTCATGCACACTTTGGCTTTTTGTTTCCCTAACTCGAATTGTTCTTGATTAACTTCCGCTGAAACAGGAAATATGACCAGCGTCATTGCTAGAGTAGAAAGTGTCGCCATGGGGTTCAATCTTTTTATATTCAAACTCATTCTCGATTCCCTTGATTATGAATTGAGTAAGCCTTTCAAGAGCAATAAAAGGTATCTGCTAGAGTAGTAGAAACGACTGGTAGCAAATAAAAAGGCTCATAAAGTTTCTTACGTTCGGTTAAAGGTTATGCAGCAACAGGCATTCTCGCTACTTACTTACTCATATTTATTGTTAATTTTGTTGTTTGATACGTATTCATAGGGATTATTGGATTACTTTTAACGTTCAAAATTCGTGTTTTTGTCGCTAGACGGCCGATAGATAATGCTCAGGCGGGCAGGAGTATTGAACAATTGTGGCGTTCGACGAACTAAATGAGAGAAAGGTAGAGAGTTTAATGACACAGGTTGGATGCTGAGGGCTCGGTACAAAGCGATACCGTTTAATGCCAGTGCTCAGGATACGAGTTAAATGGTCATTTTAGACTAGACTCAAATTAGTGACCTTTTTAAATGGAGTTTAGAATGAGAACTGTATTCCTGTTTGTGCTCTGGTTTTGCTCGTTTTCGATTTTTGCAGCCTCAGAGTTAACCGTGTTCGACCACTCCGGAAAAAAGCATGCATTAAGTAGAGAACAACTCCTAACACTTCCTCAGACAGAAATTACCACCATGTTGCCATGGGTTGAGGGTCTGACCGTTTATAGTGGTGTGACGTTACAAACAGTGCTTGAAGATATGGATTTACCCATATCACAGCAAGTCACTTTTGTGGCATTGAATGACTATAAAATTTCCGTTCCCAAAGAAGATTTCGATACCTATGAACCTATCATTGCGATCAAAAAGAATGGTGAGTTTATGTCTGTGAGAGAAAAAGGCCCTTATTGGTTGATATACCCACTATCTGCGAACCCAGAGACCAATACCCCTGATTTCCATGCCAAGATGATTTGGCAGATTCGTGACATTTACCTGTAGAGGCTAATTATGAAGAAGCTGTTGTCTATGGCTGTAATCAAAGTCGTTGTTTTGTCTTTAGCCGTGGTTGTTCTATCCGTCAATATCTACAGTGTTACTCGAATTAATGACATCAATAAGAGCTTTTCTAACCGTCAAAATGAGGCCACATGGTTCGTTTTTCAACTCGTCAAAGAGTATGCGAATTTTTTGATGGTCAGCCATGCAAAAACGATTGATTATGATGAATTATGGTTGGCTTATGACATTACTTGGAGTCGCTTTGATATTCTGATCAACAGTACTGAATCGTCCAATTTTATCCGGTCAGCAAACTTTAAGCCTTACTTTACCGCAGAGTTTGAAAAGTTTAAGTCGCTAGAATCGTCAATTAAATTGGTCAGTACAGGGCAATTACCTAAAGAATCGCTGCAGAAGAAAGTCGATATTTGCTACACCACGTTGGTCGAGTTCATTAACGAAAAGTTTCGGTTACAAAGCCCAGTTATTGAAGAAAATACCTCAATGGTAGGAAAATTTGTTGTTGTTCACCAAATCAGCAGCGCCTTCCTTGTCTTGGTTTTGTTGATGATAGGCATCATTTTCTATCTCGATTTTTCCATTAAACGAAAACTTCATTACACCGACTTCATTACAGGCTTTCGAAATCGGGTATCGTTAATGAAATTTGTTAAGAACAGCTACCCAACAAATAATAATTTCGACCTCTATTTTGTGCGAATCAGAAACCTCAGTGAGATAAACCAAAAGTACGGACTTGAATATGGAGACTTGGTGGTGAGTTCTGCTGCTAGGTCTCTGACGTCGAAGGTCCCTGAAAGCACTATCTCGTTTCGTAGTAGTGGCAGCCAGTTTCTATTCTTCATTCCTGAACATTTGTACACAAGTGATGAGATACAGGAAAAATTCAATGACGTACTCAAGGATTATATCTCGGCGGGAAATCTAGAATTGATGATTGACGCTGTAGTTAGACACAAAAAGAACATCAGTTCTAAAGATATGATGGAGCTATTAACGACGATGCAGAGCTAATCCCCGCATTAGCGACAAGTTAGATCGTTAGGCTTTAATTGTTTTACGTTCGCTATTCTCCCGATCCGTTATCATGATTTTGTTACTGCACTATATGCCATGCCATTCAATATTTACCCAACGCAGAGTCCCAACGCTTATTAAGGCAGTGTTGGGGCTTTGAGCGTTTTAGCAGGGTTAAAGGTTGGGAGAGGCTATTGTCTATCATGGAAGGTTGCTGACTTATGATTATTAATTATCAGTTAGTGCAACGGTTCGGTCTCAAGCACTCGATCTGGTAACAGATTTCGGATTTAAAATCGCTTGAGGGTTATGGTTTCGAACAAAGTCGATGAATTCCAGATAAGTGAGTGGCTGACTGAATAAGTAGCCTTGTATTAGATCACAGTTGGCTTTTCTGAGGTAATGATACTGTTCTATAGATTCAACACCTTCTCCGACAACTAACGTGTCACAGGAGTGGCCTAAGTTAACCATTGATTCGACCATCTTACGGCCGGCTTTGTCGTCTACCATGTTATCGATAAAGCTTTTATCAATTTTGAGCTCATCTACAGGGTAGTGGAGAAGCTGATTAAACGCAGTGTAGCCCGTACCAAAGTCATCGAGGGAAACCTTTAAACCTAAGCTTCTGAGGCTTTCTATAGTCTGCACTGTAAGCTTGGTGCTTTTCACGTAACTGGTCTCGGTAATCTCTATAATAATATTACCAGGAGGTACTTGATAACGTTCGAGTACTTTACGGATGTTGTCGGCAAAATTACGGTTGTAGAGCTCCATCGCCGAGATATTAATCGACAGAGTGCCCTCGTATTTGTGAAGCTCTGAAAGCTCTTTATAGCTTCTGATAGCGGTGTTAATGACCCACATATCGAGCCTAGCAATAAGGTTACTTCTTTCAGCCACTGGGATGAATTCTTCTGGTCCTGCATCGATATCAAATAAGGCTGGGCAACGAATCAGGCACTCTGCACCATCTATCTGAAGTGTCTTGGCGTTAAAAATAGGCATAAAGCGAAGTTCAAAGTTGTCACTTTCGCAGCACTCTAAGAGTCTTTTCTCTACAACGTCATGGCGTTCCAAGGTATGTAACAACTCTTCGCCATAAACAATGCGACTTTCGCCATCACTATGGGACTTCGCATTCACCAACATTTCATCGATGCATCGGTGCCAAATATCTTCGAACTTGGGTGTGTCGAGCGGCAAAACGCCCGTTGCGAGTGATAATCGAAACCCATAGTAATCAAGGAATGTGGTCCCTGTCAGCGTATTGTTGATGTTCTCAATTTCTTCGTTTATCAGTTGATGCTTATCTGTCTCTAAAATCGCGATAAACTGGTTTCCTCCCAGTCTTGCTAAAGAGTAATCACTGCAACTAAAGCCCAAAGATGATTGCTGGTTGAGTAGCGTTTCTTTCAGTGCTTTAGCTAAGCTTATCAGTACATTATCACCAACTTTTGCGCCATAAAGATCGTTGATTTTACGAAAGTCGATGATGTCCCAGCAAACCACATAGCAATGTGGGTTCATTGAGCTTTTTAGTCGTACATCGAGGTGTCTGATGAAAGAGCGTCGGTTGGCTAACTTAGTGAGTTGATCAAACTCAGCTTCGAATTTTAATTCCGTCAACGAGTCAATGTACGCGTTCTTTAAGCCATCAATTTCACTTTGCCCAGACGACCGCTTGAAATAACGAAGCTTTAACCCACCGATAGATATCTCGTGCAATAAGCCTTTGAGGGGTCGCACAAGTTGGTAGCGCACCACTAAATGCACGATCAACATGATCGTAAAGAGAGTGCCAAAGCCACCTAACAAGGTTTGTTTAGCGATGATGGCTTTCTCATGGTTGAATTTTTGTTCTCGAATATTCACTTGCGCGATGAGGTGTCGGCTGGTCATCTGCACATTGATATTGTCTTGGGTTTGCTCAATTGATTTGATAACGAACTGGGTATTTTCGACGTTGGCAGCGTCTGATGATGGTTCGATTAAGAACTGAATATTGTCATCGTCATTGTATTTGATTAATAAGCTAGAGAGTTGTATCAGAGGTCCGTCAGCAATCAATATGTAGCGATTTAAACTGTTGCTAGCACGCTTGTCTTGAGGGAGTAGGTAAGGATCAATTGCAGCAACATAAGCGTACCTAAGCTCACCACTGACTGAGATATAAGAAAAACCTTCGTTTGATAGTTCGTTCTTATTTATCAATGAAGTATATATGTCGAAGATTTTTTCATAAATATTATCGGGAATTTTTAACCCTTCGAAAGGGTCGGCTCTTAATGTAGACAGTGTTAATTTAAACTTGGGATCTATGATGTAGATATTACGTTGTCCAAATTGGCTAACGTGGTTCTGGTTTATTACGCGCAGTACTCGTTTTTCAAGGAGAGACAGGGTGGTGTAATCACTAGGGTTTTGAATGTAGCGAAGAAACTGTAACGACGACCCGATATCTTTAACTAACAAAGACAAACCGAGTTGTTCATACTCAGCAGCAACTAACGCAGTGTTAACGTCAAATTGTACTTTGTCGAGGTACATGTGTTTCGCATGGTTTGATGCGAAATTATAGGTGACCATTGCCGCTATCGTAAAGACAAATAGCAGTGTGGGTATGAGTACGAAATACAGCTTTTTCAATACTGGCATCAATTATCTCAGACTGTCGACAATACGGTTACGAATTTGAATGCTATTAGGTTCTAATTGTTTATATAGGT
Source organism: Vibrio cyclitrophicus (assembly GCA_023206055.1). NCBI lineage: Bacteria > Pseudomonadati > Pseudomonadota > Gammaproteobacteria > Vibrionales > Vibrionaceae > Vibrio > Vibrio cyclitrophicus. The sequence goes on from CP065367.1 coordinate 266,048, forward strand.
AGCTGCGATTTAATATCTCTTTACTAGGAAAAAGTTCAGGGTCATTTTGATACTCTTGAGATGTCAACTCTTTTGCTTTTGTACTAGGGGTTGCAAACCATGAATCCATCGCGTTTTGAGCGGCGATATTGGGTTGAGATAAGAATGTCATTATTGTGGTGGCTTGTGAAGATAACGCTCCGTTGTTAATTGCTGCGATACACTCTAGCCACAAAGTTGTTCCTTCTTGAGGCACGACATATGCCCAAGATGAACCAGGCTCGGCATCATTGAGTGCATAGCTATCGCCTGAATAACCGTAGGCGAGGTCAATGTTTGAGAGGCGTTCAGGCTGGTGAATATAATCGATAACGTATTCGTTGCTTTCAAGATGCGGCTTCTGTGTTTGTAGGGTTTTATACGCAACGCGCAGTTCTTGTTCGTTGTTCGTGAACGGATCAAATTGATGTGCCAACAGTGCAGTACTCACTAAATCTGTTGCTTCGTAATACATACTTATTTTGCCACTGGCTTTTGTGTCGGGATCAAGAATGGCATTCCAAGATTCGGGAGTAGTAACTTTATCGCTTCGATACAAGATACCTGATGTCCCCCAAGCATAAGGGATACCGTAATCTCCACATCCATCAACCCATCTAGAATCAAAGTTTCCTGCAATGGATTGTTGCAAGTCTTGGAGGTTGTGGAATAGATTTTGTTCGGCCAACGCTTTAAGTTTTACACTTTCTACAATAACTAGTTCAAAAGCGCCTCGACGTTCGCTCAATAAAACTTCATCTCTTATTGACTCATCAGAGAAGTACTGTTGTTTCAGCGAAATATCGTAAGTATCGCGTAACTGAGTAATGACGCTCTCAGATAAAAATTCATCCCAATTGTAGAGGTAAATTTCATGGGTTTGGCCAAGTGCAGAGCCAGTTAAAAAGGATGATGATGCAACAATTGAAACATAGAATGTTTTCACTGACGGATTCCTTTCGTACTGTGATTAATTAAATCGTAGCTCAAAATCTGCGACACAATTTAAATTTAGGCACTTAATTTAACTTCAACTTCATGCATTTCATGCAAATACCAACTTACCACTTCTAAATGAAACCGAAACTTTACCGGGTGAGGCAAAGATGATTCCTTCGTAATGTATTCAACATGAGTGCATATTCCTGTTTGTCAGTGAATGGGTTGTTTAAATTAATATTCATCATAACATGCGTATTTACAAGTTATTATGCAATTATTGAGCATTAAATGTTGGTGGTGAGGTTGCTTGTTTTTTGAGAACTGATCGCATTAATTGTCGTCCTTCCTTTGTTTGAACACTGCGATTCACTCTTGCTCCTCAATGTTCTTCTCACTCTGGAAGTTCTTCTATAAAGCTTTGTTTGTTATTTTTTGTAACTCAATAAGTGTAGATAAAGTTGTTGCTAAAGACTTGTAGCACCAAGTATTTGTGCTTATTGTGGTCAGCAACATCTAGGTTATGTCCCAACACGGCATGATTGCCGATGAGGGAAACGTTGTGCATTTAGGAGTCATTGTGGATTTAGAAATATATCAAGTAGATTCGTTTACAACTCAAGCATTTAAAGGGAACCCTGCTGGGGTCTGTATCTCTCAAGAGCCATTGAATGAGTCGTTAATGTTTTCAATCGCTGAAGAGATGGCGGTATCCGAAACGGCTTTTCTTGCGCTCAACACCATGACACTTAAATGGTTCACTCCCGAAGTCGAAGTGAGGCTGTGTGGGCATGGCACACTGGCAACTGTTCATGTAATGAAAGAACAAGGATTGCTTGAGACAGGTGATAAGGTCGTGTTTAACACTTTATCTGGGGAGTTATCTGCCACAGTTTGTGAATTGTCTATTGAGCTTGATTTTCCTAGCACCAAACTGTCATTAGATTCTGAACCCAATCTCGCGCTGCTTGAACACCTAGGCATAGAGCTGTGCCAAGTTGTTTCATTGAGAGAGTTTGACTCTAAGCAGTTAATCGAAGTGACTGACGAACACGTGTTGTTGGCGCTGGCACCCAACTTTGATGCCTTGAAGGGTATGAAGGGGCGAGGTGTTGTTGTGACGGCCCTGTCGTCGAACCCGGAGCTCGACTTTGTTTCTCGTTACTTTGCTCCTTGGGTGGGTGTTAATGAGGATCCGGTTACTGGCTCGGCGCATTGTGCACTCACGCAGCATTGGACAGAGAAGTTAAACAAACGCAGTTTCAGTGCCTATCAGGCATCACGCCGTGGCGGGTACATGTCGACCGAATTATTGGATAATGGGCGCATAAAGCTTATTGGTTCTGCTACGACTGTGATCAGTGGTGTGTTAAAGGTTTAAAGCGTTATTGGCTGTAGCCGTTTAATTCAATCATCAAGTGCGTTCGTTCGATTATTGATGATTGAATTAAACGGCTAGGGCGTAAGTTATTATTGAAGGAATCACTGTGTCAGCGTTTTATCTATCTCAAGTCTTAGTCGCCATTGCGATTTGCTTTGATCTTCTGTCATTCCAGTTCAAGGAAAGGAAGAAAATCGTCACGTGTTTGTTCTTTGCGGGCGTGTTAATTTCAAGTCACTTTATTTTATTAGAGCAATGGACGGCGGCAAGCTTAATGACGATTGCCACGATTCGTTATTTGACGAGTGTTTTTTCTACTTCTTCGAAGTTTAAGTATTTGTTCTGTTCGATGTCTGTCGTTGCGACAGCAGTGACGTACTCCGGGCTGACTAGCATACTGAGTTGCTTTGCTTCTGTGTTTCAAACCTTTGCTGCGTTTAATAAAGATGACCGTCGATTAAGAGAGCTAATGATCATCGGAACCAGCTTTTGGTTGGTCCATAACTATCTGGTTGGCTCTCCAACGGCGGTGGTGATGGAAGCGTTGTTTATTTGCAGTAACTTGGTCGGCTATTACCGCTTCTACTTCAAAAAGAATGCGATAGCTTAGAGTTTGAGCCTGTTGTAACGCAATAAACCCACCGTATGACAATGATTCAAGAATTAGGAGAGCTTGATGCCAAACATTTACGATGATATTCCTTCGTCACTACCCAATGAGATATTCAATGACCTGATTGCCAACGACAGTGTTCGAATCGAAAGAATACTATCGCATGGGCACAATTCACCAGAAGAGGGTTGGTATGACCAAGATGAGAATGAATGGATAATGGTGATTGAAGGTCAAGGTGTCATCGAGTTTGAAGATGGACGTGTTGTTACCTTGTCTAAAGGGGATTACATCAACATTGCTGCGCGTGAGAAGCACAAGGTGATTGGCACAGACAAAGACATGGTGACGATCTGGCTCGCTGTGTTTTATCGTTGATATCTTGCTCTAGAGCTGAGGCTATTGAGTTTGGATTATAGAGGCTCTTTGGGTTAAAGAGCCTGCTGATTCAGCGATTAATTTGCACCTCTGAGAGGACTTAAGACAAAAAGGAGTATGTCGTGGTTAGAATTCGAAACTATCAAGCGAGTGATGACAAAGCACTATGGGAGATCTTCTTTTATACCGTACGTAATGTTAATGTTCGAGATTATTCTCAACAGCAAGTAGAAGCTTGGGCACCCAGTAGCTTTGAATTTGCGTTATGGCAAAAGCGTATGAATGGGTTGCAACCCTTTGTTGCTGAACTCGATGGTCGCGTTGTTGGCTATACTGACCTGCAACCCAATGGCTTGATTGATCACTTTTTCTGTCATCACGAATATCAAGGTAAAGGCGTAGGAAGAGCTTTGATGGAGCATGTATTTTCAGTCGGCAGAGTTCGCGGTGTTTCTCGATACTTCTCAGAAGTGAGTATTACCGCCAGACCTTTCTATGAACATCTTGGCTTCAAGGTTGTGAACGAGCAAGAAGTCGAGATGCGAGGCGTAAAATTGACGAACTATGTGATGGAGAAGGTGATCCAATAGCCTGAGTTAACCATCAATAGTGTCGGCGGCTTCGAGTTATGTGCATCTTTATTGGTCTAATCTAAACTAGTAAGACTACATGGAGTGTGGCTCATGAATATTGTACTTAGTAATAAGATCCTCGTCTTAATTTCCTGTCTCTCATTGGCAGCAGGGGTATTGGCCTTGAAGTTTGGCTTCGAAGGGTTATTCCCGATCTTTGTCGTCGTTATTTCTTTATTTTCTGTCGTTATCAATCTGTATTTACTGTGTATCAGTCGAGAAGACAAAGATGTCTCCGATTCCTACCAATAAACGAATACAGCTCATACCGAAGCATTAATCAAAGATTTTGAAAAACCTAAGAAATAACCGACATGAATGACCGCGTTTTATTTTTCATAATTCTCAAATTTGCGACATTTGTTGGTGGCTTTTTTACCATGTTCTTAAGAACTTTTTCCAGGTTGCATATAGTATGCAGGCTGACTTAGTTTAATTAAGGAATCCAAGTGGGAATAGAAGCTTTGGCGTTTGTAATGGACGCTTTAATCACGGCATGTTGTATGTATATTGCCTCGAAAATGTCGTTCGTCGTGGCAGATTTTAAATCTCTTCTTACTATTGCCGTTATCGTAGCTTTAGTGTCATTGATTCCAACAGTGGGGTGGGTGTTAGGGCTGATACTGTTTGTATTTCTACTCGGGAAGGCAACGCATTCAAGTATTGGTGACTGTATTTGGGTGGTGGTGTTTACCAAGGTCGTGTCGATGGCGGCATTTCTGATATTTGGACGCTTGTTTGTCTAGTTGTGCACGTAAAAGAAAGTCCGCCTTCTTTGATGACGAAACTCAGTTGGCTCTAATAAACGAAAAGGGTGTGAAATATTCACACCCTTTAAAGAATTTTTGAAGGCTTATAACTAACTTTAGCTATTGGTTATTTTGTTAGCAGTACCGCATCAATCACGTGGATGACACCATTGCTTGCTTCAACGTCTGGCATCACGACTTTGGCTTTGTTGATCATCACACTGTCATGATCAATCCCTACCATTACAGCTTCACCTTGGACTGTGACTGCACTGTTCAGTTTCATTACTTCAGCCGCCATAATTTTCCCGGGGACAACATGATAAGTCAGTACTGCGACTAACTTGTCTTTATTCTCTGGTTTCAACAGCATATCGACCGTTCCTTCGGGTAGTGCAGCGAACGCTTCATCTGTTGGCGCAAACACAGTGAACGGGCCATCACCTTTCAATGTATCTACTAAGCCTGCTGCTTTTACCGCCGCAACTAGGGTGGTGAACGAGCCGTTTTCAGTGGCCACATCAACGATGTCTTTCTTCATACCGTGATGGTTAGCGTTAGCAAAAGCCGTGAAAAGAAGGGTTGCAACCAGTACTGACAGAGTTTTGCTTAAATGATTAAACATATTGTAGTCCTTTGAGTTTGTCTGTGATTTCCGAGATGTATTACGAAAGCTCAAAAGCGATAGATCAACTTATTGCAGTCTTAAGTCGCTTACTTCGACAACCAAAGTTATCGAAAGAATAAACTCGCATAGTTAAATACTTGTTATAATTCCATTTTAATACTTATAGTTAGTGGGTGATTATTCAAATAACGGATGTGAATATGAGGTTTGTTTTACCAGTTGTGTTTTCGGCATTTGCTTCAATGCCTGCTTATAGTGGCCTTGCTCCAAGTGAAGGTTTCAGCGGTAACTTCAGTGTTTTGGCCGGTTTCTATTCAGACAGCAGTAACCTGAGTACCGAGCAAGATTCGAATCAAGCAACCAATACCATGGAAGGAGACAGCGAAAACCAAGGCTTACTTGGCTTTCTCGGAACCGTTCAATACACTTTTGGTGAATCTTTGACTCACCAAGTTTATGCCGGTACTACCCGAGAGGATATCGCGACAGGTACTATTGCGTTTGAGATTGGTTACCGACATCAACTTTTTGGTGGCACCATATTGGATTTTTCTGTTCTTCCTACGTTCATCTCTGGAAAGGCTTGGTCTGATCCCTATGCGGTCGGTGTTAATAGAAACGAAACCGATGTAAAAGGTAATGTTGGGCGATTGCAAATGACTAACATAGGAGGCACTGGCTTTCGAACGGATTTCGCAATTGGTGAATCTGACGTTGATGATGAGCTGTCAGGGACACAAAGTTCGTTGGGGTTAACTGCTGAAGAAATAGCACTACTTGATAGGGAGAGAACCTACATTTATGCCAAAGCAGGGTACCCTTTCATCTTACCTAACAAAGCTGGCGTGTTCGTTCCGTCTATGGTGTATTTCCATTCAGATTCGAAAGGTGGAGCGCTCAGCTTTAATAGCTATGGGGTTGAATTGAATTACGCCAAGAGAATTGGCCGACACGGTTTTGTTGCCACGCTAGATGCGAATGATCGTCAGTACGACCAAGCTCACCCAATTTATGGGAAAACGCGTGAAGAGAACGAATACGGCGCCTTTCTAGCTTACGAGTTTAGTGGTTTGATGGGCTATAAAGATTGGTCGTTTATATCTTTACTGGGTTTAAGAAGCATTGACTCCAATATCGATTTCTATAACTCTGAGCAAGTATTAGCGAGTGTGGGTGTGGATTATAAATTCTGATATTCACACTATGTAAAAATACCCATCAAAGTACAAGTTTAAGCTTAGCCTTTCTATTTCTGTAATTATTTCGGGCACTTACACCTTCAAAGGTTGTAGGTGCTCGTTGCTATCCGTAATATGAAAAATAGTTTACATCTAGGATCAGATAATAAGGAAGCGCTTTGGAAATACAAATTAGACATCTTGAACTCACAGACAACCAAGATATTTTTGATATTTATCGACACTCGTCAGTATTAGAGAATACTTCACAAAAGCCTTTTCTTAGCTCTGATCAAGTGGACCGACTGTTTGGTCACTCAGACCATTTCACTTTAGTTGCGGAGGTTTCTGGCAAGGTCGTCGGGCACATTACTTTATTCATGACCACGAAGGTGAGAGATAGACATTGCGCTGGACTTGCGATAGCGATTAATCCGGATATGCATGGTAAAGGGGTCGGTAAGGCATTAATGCAAGAAGCGATCAATCAAGCAGATAACTGGCTAAACCTTGTACGCCTTGAGCTAGAGGTTCATGCCGATAATCACGGTGCGATTGCATTGTATAAAAGCGTAGGTTTTGAACTAGAAGGCACCAAAAGGCTGAGCACGTTCAAAAACGGGAAATACATCGATATGTTGCTTATGTCGAGAATACGACCGGATTATCGATTGATATCGAGCTAAACAGATGCCTGCTTTAGAAATCGGTTAATGAGTAATTGATTAGTGAAATTAACACTGAACTGTGTATAGTAGCAACCGTTTGCTTCGTATAACCCCAATGATATGGTTTGGGGGTCTCTACCAGCTCCCGCAAAGTGCTGATTACGAAGGGTTTAGATCACAATTGTGTTCTTACTCTTTGTAATGGCGTTCAATAAAATCCCTGTCTATTATCCAGAGTAAGTGCACACCTAAAATCCATAGTAGGTGAAATATGAACGCATTTATTCAAGGGCTTCCAAAAGTAGAGTTGCATTTACACATTGAAGGTTCGCTCGAACCTGAGTTACTTTTCCAACTTGCTCAACGCAATGGCATTGATCTGCCTTATTCATCCCCAGAACAGCTAAGACGCGCATATGAATTTGATGATTTGCAATCATTTCTGGATATCTATTATCAAGGTGCGGATGCACTGCGCACTGAACAAGATTTCTATGATTTAACTTGGGCGTACTTAGATCGCTGTAAAGCCGATAATGTCATTCACACCGAAATCTTCTTTGATCCTCAAACGCATACTGATCGGGGTATTTCCTTCGACACAGTCATTAACGGCATTCATCGTGCGCTTGAACAGGGGCAAAAAGAGCTGGGTATTACCTCTCAAGTTATCGCTTGTTTCTTGCGCCACCTGCCTGAAGAGAGCGCGATTCAAACGTTTGCCGATGTGCTCGAGCATCAAAATAAAATCATTGGTGTTGGACTCGATTCTTCAGAGCTAGGACACCCACCAGAGAAGTTTAAACGCGTATTCCAACAAGCCAAACAGGCGGGCTTTTTGACTGTGGCTCATGCAGGGGAAGAAGGACCAGCTCAAAACATCGTCGATGCGATTGAGATGCTCAATGTGAGTCGTGTCGATCATGGTGTGCAGTGCATGGCAGATGACACTTTGATTGCCGAATTGATTGAGACGAAAATGCCGCTGACCGTGTGTCCATTGTCTAACATTAAATTGCGTGTATTCGATGTGATGGAAGACCACAACATTGTCGAATTGTTGAGAAAGGGCGTGGCTGTAACGATCAATTCAGACGACCCTGCTTATTTCGGTGGTTACATGTCAGATAACTTTAATGCTGTTAGCCAAGCTCATGAGATGACGCACCAAGAGTTGGCGCAGTTTAGTTTGAATGCGATAGATGCGAGCTTTATTGAAGCGCCATTAAAGCAGCAATATCGTGAGCTCGTTCAAGACTACCTTTCTAAAGCTGATTTTGAGTCGCCTGTCGTTTAGATTTCGGCGGCCCAAACTCTGAAGCATAGTGCCTTATAACGACTGACATATGTTGGTCGTCTTTTTATATTGGGTTTACGCAATTCTTAGTCTAAGAAATAACCTAACTTACTAAGAGATATGATTTTATTTTGCTAAAAACACTCGTTCTATCTGTAATGAACTATCTTTATAAGGAGTGTAAAATGCAGCACTAAGGCTGTATGACGTAAACATAGCGATTGTCGTAGGAGGAATGCACCGTTGTTAGACCCAACAATCAGTGAACAAATTGAGTGGCCTTGTGATTTACCACAAGACTTGATCGATAGACTGGTTGAGATTGCTGTTTACAAGACAGGAATTCATAGCCTAGAGATCACAAAAAAATTTCAAAACCTGCCAGGTGTTTTTTATATTCTCAGCGGCTCTGCAGGGGTCTGCTTTTCTACTGAGAACATGAAGAGCCTTTCTGGAGGCGTGATAGGTAAGGGTGATTGGATGGGCGCTTTGACAATTCATGCCGAATACAACTTATTTGCCGTCGCAGAGGAGGTAGAGCCTATTACCATGGTACTTTTCCCTGCCGAGAAGGTGTTAGAACTGGCAGAAGAGCAGTGCATGGTATTCAAATGGCTGCTGCATAGTGGGACCAGAGCACAATCCATTTGGATGCAAGCTTACTTATTCTCGATTCATGAAAAAGAGCAGAAAACCATTTACGTCTTGTTGGAACTTGCTGCGCGCCAGAACAATATTGCAGGTGAGACCGTGAGTATTAATATCTCACAAACTCAATTGAGTACCATTACAGGAATCTCGAGACCCAGATTGAATGAGGTGCTCAAAGGTATAGAGCAACAGGGCTTAGTGAAGATCCAAAGGGGGAAGGTGTTTATCACCGATATTGAGGGTTTGTATGAGCGTATTTCACCAATGAATTTGATGATGCGTGATCCAGTTGCTGGGATTAAGGTGTGAACCCCTCACAGTATTATCTTGCCTTATGATTATTAAGTTTGCAGTGATTAATAAATATCTCACAAAAAATTATGCACAGTGTTCTTTTAGGAACATACATTACAATAGAAGACCTATAATGTTCACTCTAGATTTATAAATTAAATTAGAGCGGAATTAAATTGTTATGAAAATGGCTGTATTGGAATATAAAGTATTGGGGCTTGGTGACTGGATTAAAACAAGAATTTCTAGCCGCTGTGCATACTTACTGGCTGAAGAGTATAAAGCGTTGGGATGGCCAACTAGAGTAGATGGCAAAGTGCTATATGCTGAGTCTGCTTAGACTATACGACCCTAAATTATCTAGATAAAGACAAAAAAGAAGCTGGCAGTGTGCCAGCTTCTTTCGTTTAAAATTAAGAAATTGAGTTACTTGTTCACGTAATCTTTAAATTTCTGTTTTGTTTCGGCATCCGCTTTTTCGTACCAGAAATACAACATTTCTTCAGCTGTATTCGCCGCATTTGCGTCAATCTTTGCTGGAAGTGTTACTGGCTGCGCTACAGCAGCCGCTGCGCCCGCGCTAGCACCTACTGTAAGTGCTGCGATACCGCCTTTTTGGTTGTATTCTTTCGCTTCTTGCGGGTACTTACGACCGATCTGCATGCCATCTTTGATTAGCTTATCTTGCTTAACACTGATTGCATTTTGGTTTTCATCAACCAGTTTCCAATCTAGGTTTTGGAAGCCTTTTTTTGCTTCGTTGGCGTTACGGAACTTAGGCATATCGAACGTTAATGTTGTGTCTGTTGCGTCAAAAGTAGCGATAATTGCGTCACTATCGACGAACTCACGGTCGTTGCCTTGGCTAAATGCAAGCTGATATTGGAAAACGATTTGGTTCACGCCATCTGGAACGGTGATCGTTTTGCTTGAAGAGAAAAAACCACCCTCAAGATCAGGTTTAGCTTCATTTACAGCTAAGACTTCGACGAGAGCATCAGCGCTAGAAGGAACTTCAATTGTTACGTCAGCTAACACTTGTGGTGCTGCGATAATTGTCGAAAGCAGCGCAATGGATTGTAATGTTTTCATAGTCATACAGTTATTTAGGTGAGTAGTTCTACACTCGCATGCATAAAGAAGTATTTCAAGTTGCCTTGTCTCGATTTGGTAAAATTCACCGAAACTTAACCTAAGCCTAGTTTTTGAACGTGTTTATTGTGCGGTTTCTAGTCAGGTGAGAGCGTGGACATGGCTTATCTTCTGTTAAAGCATCTTCATCGACGTCCGTTGACGCTTGAGGCGGCTTTAAAGAGACATAAATAGGAACGATTGCCGAAATCCAAATAGCATAGATGGTAATTACGCGATTGAAGGCGACGAACCAGGTTTCACTGCCCGTACTAGACAGGTAGTAGCCAATGAGGGTAAGCAATGTGCAGGCGACCGCCCACATGACAGTGGAAGTTGGATCTTTCGTTGTTGCTGCCAGCAGTACTATCGTAACGTAAGGAACGGCCATCGCTATGCCCAAAGGTACATGATAGTCGACCACAAAAATGATGGTTGCACCAAGTGCCAAGAACAAGTGTGGGCCAGTGCTAGGTAAGCTTAAATTCCAAATCATGTAACACCTTCCTTTACCCCATTTTTCGTTGCTGGTGGAGTTTGTGTATCAACCGAGTGGCTTGGTGACTATTAACCATCAATCGATTGATCAGTTGTTGAAGCAATTCTGCCTCGGGCATGATGTGTTGATCGGTTATCTGTTCGGCTGAACTTGCGAGTTCAAGCACTTCGCCCATTTCATATCTTGCTGCAATTGCTTTAACGGCCTTCAGCGTTCTGGACAAAGCATTAGGCTGGTCATCTGAGAATAGCTCTATCAACTCATCGATTTCGTTTTCTAGTTCAGTAACGAGAGATATTAGGCATTTGAGTTTCTCGTCGGTTTTGAGCTCATCGTTTGCTAACACTTGGCTACGGGAGAGTTCTTCCTCTGTGAGTGGTAGTTTGTTCTTGGGATGTCGGGTTAATATGGTGATGTTACTTTTTGTTTTTTCAGGAAGATTGTGTGCGTTAGCCGAGTGATAACGGTTGACTTCAAACTGCTGATGAAACTCATTGATGGCGTTTTGTAAGCTGTTTTTCTGTAACGGCTTGGTGAGTACAAAGTCTGCCCCTGACACGATGAATTCATCGTGAGCCTCTTTGAATACATCGGCGGTACACGCAAAAATAACCGTAGTCAGCTTGAGTTCGTCACGGATCTTTTGAATCGCTTCTATACCGCTCATGTTGGGCATGTGATTGTCCATTATGATCAGGTCATATTGGTTTGAGGCCAACTTATCTAAGGCCTGCAAACCGTCGTAGGCATTTTCAACCGTAAAGTTTAGAGACTCACAGAATTTCCTAATCACCATCGCGTTGATCTTGTTGTCTTCAACTAACAATACTGAGAAATCATCGAAAGTGTCATTGGTTTTGGTTGGCGCTTGCTCGACGACTTGTTCTTGAAGCTCATGCATTTCCAACGGCAAAGAGATCCTAAATTGAGTGCCCAAACCAAGTTGGCTGGAAACCTTAATTGTTCCGCCCATCAGTTCGACTAACTGCTGAACAATGGAAAGCCCTAATCCTGTGCCGCCAAACTTACGGGTTGTTGAGAGCTCGGCTTGTTCAAAGGCCGTAAATATATGGTCGATTTTGTCTTCTGCAATGCCAATACCGGTGTCAGTCACTAAGATGTTCACACTTGGTGGGGTTGTGGGTGCAATTAAAAATTCCACTTCAACCTTTCCTGACTCAGTAAACTTGACGGCATTGCCTGCCAAATTAAATAAAATCTGACGTGTACGAGCAGGATCACCAATCAACTGAATATTGGTAGGGATCTTATCTTTAATGGTAAAAGCGAGGCCTTTATCAGTCGCGAGTGGTGTTAATGTTTTGTCGAGGTGCGTCACGACGTCGGTGACCGAGAACGGACTGTATTCGAGTTCCATTTTTCCTTGTTCAACCTTAGAGAAATCAAGGATGTCATTCAATATGGTGACGAGGTGTTGACCTGAGTCGATGATGATCTGTGCTTGTTTACGAGTGTCGGCGCTTTGAGAATCTTCCTTAATGATTTGTGCGATACCTAACACGCCATTCATCGGGGTTCGTAATTCGTGGCTCATGGTTGCGAGGAATAGAGACTTAGCTTCACTGGCTTTTTCCGCTTTGTCAGCAGCCTCTTGATAGGAGAGATTGTTTCTCTTGAGTTCGAAGACTCTGAAGATAAACATGGTGAATGAGAATGCTAAAGTCAGTAACGCCAGAACAATAATAAGCTTAACGATTAAGCTTTTAAGCTGGTCTTGAAGATCAGTAAACTGATGCTCAATATGTTCAATGTACTCCATGCTGTGTGCTGAAAGTACTTGAGATAGCAGTTGGCTTTGCTGCTGGTTGAGCTCGGTAAACGTCTTATAAAGATTCGCGAGCTCGGAGTTGACACCAGAATGTTGAATTTCAGTTCCCCCAATCAACACGCTCGCAAGCAGCTCGCTTTGAATATCGATATTTGCGTTGTTTGCCTCAGCATTAGTAGGGCTAGCCCCGGTAAGTTGTAGAGTTAAAGATTGCAAAATAAACTGACGAGCCACACTTAACCCTATTAGGTTGTCTAGCGTATCTATATTCGCCATTGAAGCATCGTAAAAGCGCTCCAATAATTGAGCTGTTGGTAAGTGTTTAAAGAACGTAGAGTGGATGTTTTCGCTTTGATAACTTTCTCTGAGTTTTTGTAATTCTCTTTCTAAAGCAACCAAATCAGCAGACATTTGATAAGGATTAGAAACACCCGCAAGCGCTGCATTAGTGATGTGATCACGCATTTCTAACACTTCATGGCCTAACTCACGAATAGGCTCTCCATATTCGGTGACCTTTTCATGCTCGGAGTTGGTCAGCATAATAAAGCTAATTAAGCCGATGAAAAGCGATATAAACAGTAAAAATATGAGTCTGATCTTATTCATTTTCAAACTCCATTAACATTTGAGGGCGGTTACCGGTGAGGGATTCGAGGAAGACTTTAATATCGTTAATAGTCTGTTTTTCAAACGTTTTACCGAGTTGGCTTTCACCCATGATTTTGATCGCCTCTTCGAGTGTTGCTGTTTGACCATCATGAAAATAGGGTGCAGTGATTGCCACGTTTCTTAAGCTAGCAACACGAAATAGATGCTTATCTTGTGGTTGAGCGGTAAACATAAAGCGACCTTGGTCTTCACTTCGCTCGGATCCTGTTTTCGATAACCCAAAGTAACCAAACCGCATCACCATGCCTCCACCAATATTGGTACCTTGGTGGCAACGAATACAGCCTTCTTCTTGAAAGGTTTCCCAACCTCGTTTGGCGGTTTCAGAAAGTGCTGCGTTGTCACCTTGTAAATACAGGTCGAAAGGGGCATTTGGTGTGGTCAAACCTTGCATAAATTCAATAAGCGCAGCCTTAATTGAAGCTTCGTCAATGGGTGTAGATTGTTCTTGGAATAAGTTGATGTAAGTATCCGACTGAGACACATACCCCGTAATGTGTTGCCAGTTTGAATCCATTTCATCGACGTTGTGCACTGGGCCATCAATTTGATCACCAAGGTTATTCACACGACCATCCCAGAAGAAACGATAGTTAAAAACTGCGTTGAAAACGGTGAGTGAATTTCTCATCCCCGCGCCGTTTACGCCAATCGAAACAGGAATAGCTTCAGCGCCGTTGCTTTGAAGGCTATGACAACTTTCACAACTAACACTGCGATTAGAAGAAAGATTAGGGTCTTTAAATAGCACCCAACCAATTTTAGCAAGGTCATGATTTATCTCGGGAGAGTTTGGAATCGGAGATATGGGTTGGCTTGAAGCCATGGTTTTCTGTGCGTGTTGTGAATGAGAAGAGTGTGCTGAAGAGTGAGAGTCATCATGACCGCTTTCATGGGCGTGATTTTCTTGGTGTTCGAACGAGGTGTGCATTTTTGAAGAGGCTGCGTCATAAACTAGCATAGCGACTGAAACGACAATGACAGTTATGCTTATTCCTGCTAAATATGGCGTTTTCATAGCATCAGTTCCATCTAGTTTAGATAGTTTGCCAAGTCAGAATCCGTCTGTTCTTGCCCTTATTCACCTTGTAAATGCTAGGCGCATAAATATAAATCTAGTTGCACATAGTTGATGTTGCAAGACAAGTGAAAGGAAATTAAATCGCTTGGGTGATTGTCTAGCGGGGAGTGATGAGCAGATCTTGCATTGACAGACGCTCTTTCAAATAAAATCAAGCCGAATAGCGTTAAACGAAAAAAACCGTGGTCACTCAAGTGAGTTACCACGGCTTTCGTATTAGATTATGGATTTACTATAAATCTTAGTTCAATACACAATCTAAACAGCTTGTATAGTCTAGGTAGGCTTATTTAGCTTGCGCTGCCGCCGCTTCTAGTTGCTTAAGTTTACCTTGAAGCATGTAAGCATTTTGGTTGAAGTTACCAGGGTTCAACACTTGGCTTTGCTGCATTGGGTAGTCAGGTAGCGTGTTCATGAACTCTTGTACTTTGCCGCCTACTGGTACGAATAGCCACATGTTGTCTGCCATCCAGCGTAGGTACATGCCAGATTCGTGTGGTGCTTTTTCGAATGGGTCGGCACGTAGGTGAACAACTTGAGGCCAGTTTGGTTGGAAACGAACCGCGTCAACGATGTTACCTTCCATTACTGCGAATGAAATCTTGAAGTCATTCCAACGCACTGCGTTTAGCTCAGCGTTTGCAGAGAAGTAAAGCATGCTATCACGCGGGCCTTTCTCTTCTTTACCTTGGAAGTAAGGCAGGAAGTTGTAACCATCTAAGTGAACACGCCAGTTTTTACCGTTGTATGTAGCACCTTTGTCAGACGCCAGTTTCTCAACCACTTTGTCATCACCAGCTGCTGCTAGTAGAGTAGGGATCCAGTCTTGGTGACCCATGATGTCGTTGATCTTAGTTCCCGGTTTGATAGTACCAGGCCAGCGAACTAGCTGAGGAACACGCATACCGCCTTCGTAAGTAGTACCTTTCTCACCGTGGAAGTAAGTTGCACCACCGTCAGGCCAAGATACTGTCTCTGCGCCGTTATCGGTAGAGTAGATTACGATTGTGTTGTCTGCGATCTTTAGCTCATCAAGTTTGTCTAGAAGGATACCTACTTGGTCATCGTGCTCTAACATACCGTCAGCATAAATACTGATACCCGATGCGCCTTGGTATTTTTCTTGTAGACGAGTCCACACGTGCATACGTGTTGTGTTGTGCCAGATGAAGAATGGCTTGTCAGCTTTCACCGCTTTTTCCATGAAGGCTAGAGATTCTTCTAGGAACTCTTCATCCGCGTGCTCCATACGCTTACGCGTCATAGGGCCTGTATCTTCAATCTTACCGTCAGCCGTTGACTTGATTACACCACGAGGGCCGAAGTTCTTACGGAACTCAGGGTCTTTAGGGTAGTAGTATGTTTCTGGCTCTTCTTCTGCATTCAGGTGGTATAGGTTACCGAAGAACTGGTCAAAACCGTGGTTCGTTGGAAGGTGTTTATCTTGGTCACCCATGTGGTTCTTACCGAACTGAGCTGTCATGTAGCCCTGTTCTTTAAGAAGGTCAGCGATTGTTGGAGCCCAATCTGGAATACCGTGATCAGAGCCCGGCATACCGATAGTCAGTAGACCTGTGCGGAAAGGTTCTTGACCCGTTAGGAATGCAGCACGACCAGCAGTACACGATTGTTGACCGTAGTGGTCAGTAAATAGTGCGCCTTCGTTAGCAATACGGTCGATGTTAGGTGTTTCGTAACCCATCATACCGTTGTTGTATGCACTGATGTTGAATACACCAATGTCATCACCCCAGATAGCAAGAATGTTTGGTTTTTCTGCTGCTGTTGCCGCTGAAGAAGCTGCTAATAAGCCAACACCTAATGCTAGTTTATTAATTTTAGTACCCATAAGGACTCCGATTCACTTTAAAGATTAATGCGTTAGAGCAACACATCGTTGGGCAAACATTAATCTCTAAAATCGGTCGTGTCTTTTTATAGTGGTTATAACTAATTGTTATGGGGTTATTATAACCTGCTGATTTTTATGGTTTTGGTCTGTTTTGTTCGATTTACCCTCTAACGTCATGTGTGATCTTTATCATGTTTATATACGTAATTTCCATCGCCTATTTGTGCGCGTTGCTGTGAAGAAAAATGACAAATAGATTAATAGTTTAGCGAATCTCGCGATTGTTTAAAAAATGGACTATACGTTGTAGGGCAGGATGCAAATAACTAACGAAGAGGTTTCTATGACAGCGAAATATGGCGTCAAACGTCGATTAGCGATTTTGGGTACTGCGATGATGGCGGCTTCCACCACCACATTCGCGGCAGAAAAACCGAATATTCTCGTCATTTGGGGTGACGACATTGGTCAATCTAATGTCAGTGCGTACACCTTTGGCTTAATGGGGTATCAAACTCCAAACATTGATAGCATCGCCAAAGAAGGCATGATGTTTACCGATTACTACGCAGAGCAATCTTGTACCGCAGGTCGCTCTACGTTCATTACAGGTCAAAGCGTACTGAGAACAGGCTTGAGTAAAGTAGGCTTGCCGGGTGCAGATATTGGCCTTCAAGCAGAAGATGCAACTATTGCTGAACTGCTTAAACCTATGGGTTATATGACAGGGCAATTTGGTAAAAACCACCTTGGCGATAAAGATGAATTCCTTCCAACAGCACACGGGTTTGACGAATTTTTTGGCAACCTTTATCACCTAAATGCTGAAGAAGAACCAGAAAATGAAGATTACCCAACCGACCCAGAGTTTCGTAAGAAGTTTGGCCCGCGTGGTGTAATCAAATCATTTGCTGATGGCAAGATTGAAGATACTGGCCCACTAACGCGTAAGCGTATGGAAACGGTCGATGAAGAAACACTAGACGCGGCACTTGATTTCATGGATCGCGCAGTCAAAGCGGACAAACCATTCTTCGTTTGGTGGAACGCAACACGTATGCACTTTAGAACACACGTCAAAGCCGACAGTAAAGGCGTGACCGGTGTTGGTAATTACGCTGATGGTATGGTTGAGCACGATCGACACGTTGGACAACTATTGAAGCAAGTGGATGAGTTGGGAATCAAAGACAACACCATCGTTTTCTACTCAACGGATAACGGCCCTCACATGAACTCTTGGCCTGATGCGGGTACAACTCCGTTCCGTGGTGAGAAAAACACTAACTGGGAAGGCGCATACCGTGTACCTGCAATGGTTCGTTGGCCAGGTAAGATTGAACCGGGAACCGTATCCAACGAAATCATGCACCATATGGACTGGATGCCAACCTTCGTTGCCGCCGCTGGTGATGACCAGATTAAAGAGAAATTACTGAAAGGTCATACTGCGGGTGATAAAACATTTAAGGTTCACTTAGATGGTTATAACTTCCTTCCTTACCTAACGGGTGAAGAAGAAAAAGGCCGTCGTTCGGAAATCTTCTACTTTACCGATGATGGTGATTTAGCGGCGCTTCGTTACAACCAATGGAAAGCGGTGTTCATGGAGCAGCGTGCAACGGGCACCATGCAGATTTGGTCAGAACCGTTCGTGACGTTACGTCTTCCTAAGCTGTTTAACCTGCGTATGGACCCATACGAAAACGCAGACATTACTTCGAATACATATTATGACTGGTTGTTAGACCATGCTTATATGTTTGTACCTGCGCAAGCGTATGTTGGCCAATTCTTAGAAACGTTTGCTGAATACCCACCACGCCAAAAAGCAGCTAGTTTTAGCTTGGATCAGGTTATGGAGAAACTTCAAGAGAACCATAACAAGTAAACTTTGGTTTATAGAAACTGATAACACGAAAGAGCTCCTAGGAGCTCTTTTTTTATGCGCATATTGGTGAGTAAATACCAGTCGTGAATGTGAATCACAACTATCGAGCTCACTGCCACTAAATAATTGTAATTTAGTTGTTTTTACGTCTACCTTATTAAGCATAAGGATGTATAAAAACAAGGAATGTTATGTCTGCATGGTTGTGCTTGCTAGTGAACGGATTGAAACACCAGCGAGTTGCAGTATTATCCGCAATGTTGTCTTTACTTATGTTGTCGACACTCAGTGTCAATGCACATGCCAATGAACAGGATTTATCCGTTGGATCAGAAGCTTTGCCTGCCAGTTCTCAAGCTACGTATGTGGGCTCCGAAGCTTGTATTGATTGCCACAGCGCAGAAGTGGAAGCATGGCAAGGTTCCCATCATGATATGGCGATGAAGCACGCCGACGATGAATCTGTGTTGGGCAACTTTGATGATCAAACCGTGACTCATAAAGGAAAGCCCAACCGTTTTTTTCGCAAGGGTGATGAGTTTTGGGTCAACATCGAAGGGCCAGACGGCCAATTCAAAGATTATAAAATCAGCTATACCTTTGCCTTTGAGCCTCTGCAGCAATACATGGTTGAGTTTGAAGACGGCCGAGTACAGTTGATTCCTTTCGCTTGGGACTCTCGAACTGAAAGCGAAGGCGGTCAACGCTGGTTTCAACTCTACCCAGATACTACCAACACTGATGAATTCTACTGGACCAATAGTGGTCAAAACTGGAACTTCATGTGTGCCGATTGCCATTCAACGAATCTGGAAAAGAACTACGACAGTGTAAGTAATACCTACAACACCACTTGGTCTGAGATTAATGTCGGTTGTGAGGCGTGTCATGGCCCTGCGAGCGAGCACGTAGATCAGGCCCTGCTAACCAAAACTAATGATGGAAAGGATGCTCAAGTCTCGACGCATTATGGTTTTGACCGTGACTTGTCGAAGTCGGTGAAAGAGTGGATTTACCAAGAGGGCAATTCAACTCTGCAACCAAAAGACATCATTCATACCAACCAAGTTCAAACTTGTGCTCAATGCCACAGTCGACGTACGCAGTTGAATGAAACGGGTGATCACGTTAATGGATCATTCTTTGACAAGTATCGCCTGAGTTTGATTACCCCTGAGCTTTACCATAACGATGGCCAAATCTACGATGAAGATTACGTTTACGGATCTTTCCTTCAATCAGTGATGGCTGAAAAAGGCGTTACATGTACTAACTGCCACGATCCACATACTGCAGAACTGAAAATTGCAGAAGAGGCCGTGTGTAGCCAATGTCACATAGCTTCTGAATACACGCCTGAAAAGCACACATTCCACGAAGCGAATACTGAGGCTTCACAATGCACGACTTGTCACATGCCAGAGACGACTTACATGGAGGTCGACCCAAGGCGTGACCACAGCTGGCATATTCCACGCCCAGATATTAGCCAACACATTAAAACGCCGAACGTATGTACGAGCTGTCATGAAGATCAAACCAACCAGTGGGCAGATAAGCAAATCGGTGAGTGGTTCCCAGATTCTAAGTATCGTAACCAGCAACACTTTGCCGTTGCCTTTTACGCGGATTCAATAGGGCACAGAGGCGCAGAAGATGCATTGGCGTATTCTGCTCAGGATTCAAGTTTAAGTAATATCATTCGAGCATCGAGCTTAGAACGTTTGGGTGGTAATACGGGTAAGAATACGCTTATCTCGCTGGCAAGAGCAGTGAAACACGATGATGAAATGATCCGCTTAGGTGTTGTGCAAGGCTCGTTTGGTTTCCCATTTACTGACCGTTGGCAGATTCTAGAACCGCTGCTGAAAGATCCTGTATTGTCGATTCGTTCAGAAACCGCAGGTGCATTGGTACGTTACTGGGGAGAAATGAATCCTCTGCAGAAAGACCAAATCAAACCTGCACTGGAAGAGTACATTGAGATACAGCAATTTAATGCCGACAGAGGGTTTGGACGCACTAATCTAGGAAATGTTAACCGAGATTTAGGTCAGCTCGATAAAGCGATTGAGTTCTATTTAGGCGCCATCGAGATTGAGCCTTACTTCGAAAACAGCTACGCCAACTTGGCTGACTTGTATCGCGCACTTGGCGATGAGCCCAAAGCATTAGCGACACTAAAACAAGGTATTCAAGCTCAACCAAAATCGAGTGTATTGCCATACAGCACAGGGTTATCTCTGCTTCGTGTGAAAGATTACGACCAAGCAACGGAATACCTTAAACAAGCCGCTGAAACTGCACAAACCGACCCACAATATTGGTATGTGTACGGATTGGCTTTGGAGAAATCGGATGTGCTTGCGGCAAGTAAATCACTGCACAAGGCTTACCAATTCAGCCGCAACCCACAGCACCTGTATGCCCAGTGTGAAGTGTTGGCGCGAAACAGTTCTATACCGGGCGTACCAAGGGCGTTTGAGCAATGCATTTCATCATTGAGCAAGGTAGCACCGCCGGAGGCCATTAACCAATTGAAAGCTAGGTTTAAATAAAGCGATGAGGTGAGCTTGGCTATCGAGCTTATAACTAATAGTTATGGGGCTTGTGAGTAGGATGTACGCAGCCAGATTGAATTAAGGGAAGACCTATGAACCATGCGCAACAAGCAATAAACCAACTGATTGAACAAACAGAGAAAAGTGTTATCGGTCAGAGCCACGTCGTTCGGGCTCTGGTGATAGGGTTATTGACTAATGGTCATGTGCTTCTAGAAGGGCTTCCCGGCACTGCGAAAACACGCTCGGTCAAGTCGCTAGCGAATTTATTGAACACAAGCTTTGGCCGAATTCAGTTCACGCCTGACTTATTGCCATCAGATGTAACGGGCACAGAAGTGTATCAAGAGCTTGATGGAAAGCCTCAGTTGCATTTCCAACCGGGTCCTATTTTTAACAGCATTGTATTAGCGGATGAAGTGAACCGTGCTCCTGCGAAGGTGCAAGCGGCTCTGCTTGAAGCTATGGCAGAAGGCACGATAACCGTAGGTGGTCAAACTCATATATTGCCAGATCTATTCATGGTGTTAGCAACTCAAAACCCTGTTGAGCAAGAAGGTACGTATCCACTGCCTGAAGCACAAATGGACCGTTTCATTATGAAAGTGACGGTCGACTATCCAGAAGATGAAGCTGAACGTGACATCATTCGATTAGTCCGCAGTGAAGAGTTGGGTAGCGAGACGAGTTCAGAATTAATCACACCACAGCATATTGAACCTGAGTTGGTGCTTGAGGCTCGCCGCCAACTTCCAGACATTGCCGTTTCTGATTTAGTTGAGAACTACATTGTGGCCTTGGTGATGGCGACACGTAAGCCAGAGCGTTACCCAGAATCAAACTTGTCTAAATGGATTGAGATTGGCTCAAGCCCGCGTGCGTCCATCGCGTTGGATAAATGTGCTCGCGCTTATGCATGGCTACAAGGGCGTGACCACGTCACGTTAGACGATGTTCGTGCAATGCTTCCAACTGTGTTAGGGCACCGATTCTCGTTGTCTTACGATGCATTGGCCGATGGTATTGACCATCAAAGAGTGGTTGAAGAACTGCTTGATAATGTTGAGATCGGATAATTAGGGGACGTCATGGCGAAGCCAACACAAGCTCCCAAACCGCAAGGCCTTGATCCACGATTATACTGTGATTATTCAAGATTAGTGCGAATACAGGCTCAAGCTGAGTCGTTTTCTCTACTGCCTCATCTAAAGGCGGGCAGTGTGCTTTCGGGTCGACATAATTCTCTGTTCCGTGGCCGTGGTCTGAACTTCGAAGAGTTACGACACTACCAACTTGGTGATGATATTCGTAACCTCGATTGGAAAGTTACGATGCGAACAGGTAAACCTCATGTTCGCAGTTATACCGAAGAGAAAGACCGTAATGTGATGATCTGTGTTGATCAGCGCAGCTCGATGTTCTTTGCTTCTCAAAACACAATGAAATCCGTTGTGGCTGCCGAAGTCGCTGCATTGTGTGGATGGCGAGTGCTGAAAGATGGTGACCGTGTCGGCTTTGTTTTAGCCTCACATCAAAAGCTCTTTCATACCAAAGCACAACGTTCACAGTCTGATTTATTGGCTCAGTTAAAGCATCTTACCAAGGCTAATCAAAGCTTAGACGTGAGTGTGAGTGACAGCGAGGGTGTTGGGTTTAATCAGTGGATTGAACTGATAAAACGAATGAGACTCAAGCAGTCGACCTTAATTTTTATTAGTGACTGGCGTGACTGTCAAGAGCAGCACCTTGATCGATTAAAGCAACTGCAACAACACAATGACATCCTAGCCATTATGGTGACTGATCCATTAGAACAATCACTGCCTCATGATCTTGCGAGCGCAAATTGGGTGGTGGGTGATGGTCGCTTTCAACTTAATCTTGAT
Organism: Vibrio cyclitrophicus; assembly: GCA_023206055.1. Lineage (NCBI taxonomy): Bacteria > Pseudomonadati > Pseudomonadota > Gammaproteobacteria > Vibrionales > Vibrionaceae > Vibrio > Vibrio cyclitrophicus. The sequence continues at coordinate 288,836 of CP065367.1, forward strand.
AGCCAATCTAAGGTCAACCTTGCGAGCGAGAGCCTTGCTCAAAAAGCGGCACTCCAAAAACAATCTCTTGCTAAATTGATGGCGATGAAAAACCTCCCTTATATCGAATTAGACACATCTGGTCATCATATTTCACAGATTCAAAAGTTAGTGGGAGGGCGCTAGATGGCCGTTGAACATACGCCTCCAAGTACTTATATCCTTCGCGACCTACATGATGTCGCCATTCCCGAGAGCGTGAGTTGGGTTCCCCAAACGATCGGCTGGAAGATCCTCGGCGTTGCCTTGTTATTGGGCGCTTTTTATTTGGCTTACCGTTTGTCGCTAAGGTGGTGGAATAACCGATATCGAAAAGAAGCGCTTAAAGAGCTGATGGTATTGGATGCTCGAGACAAAAACTCAACCGAGCGAACCTTCAAGGTACTCAAAGTGGTGCTTCGTTATCTAGACAGCGGCAATGCTAAGTTGTTTGGTCAAGCCTATGTAAACCGCTTGAATGCTTACTTACCTGTTAGCGCTGACACGAGTACGAAGAGTAATGCTTTCTTTACCGATGAAGTCTCGGAGCTTTGGATGCAAAGCTTAATTGATCCAAAGGTACGTTTGACCTTTGAACAGCGTTTAGAGGTGATTCAAACTGCGATGATGTGGCTAAAACTTCATAAACCCGATGTACAAATAAAACCGAATGTACAAGCGACAACAGAGGGGCAAGATAATGTTTGATAGTTTATCTGCCAGCTTTGAGTTCGCGCATCCATTGTGGTTTATCGCGTTACCATTGCCTTTGTTGGTCTACTTAGCTGTACCTGCTTATCGCACCAAACAAATGGCCATTAAGGTGCCATTTTTCAGTGAGTTGGTAGAAGCGATTGGCGAGGCGCCATCCGAAGGTGCAAGCCAATTAACACCAAGCTGGTGGCAACGCACCACACTGATTATCACTTGGGTACTCGTGGTCTGCGCGTTAGCTAAACCAACCATCTTAGGAGAGCCACAAGTTCGTGAACAATTGGGTCGCGATGTGATGGTTGTTGTTGATTTGTCAGGCTCAATGGCTGAACAAGATTTTACCTCGAAACAAGGGGACAAAATCTCGCGTTTAGATGCGACTAAAGAGGTGTTAGCTGACTTTGCTAAAACTCGAAAGGGCGACCGATTAGGATTGATTCTTTTTGGTGACGCGGCATTTGTACAAACGCCATTCACTGCCGACCAAGATGTGTGGCTTGAACTACTCAATCAAACCGACGTGGCAATGGCAGGGCAAAGCACGCATTTAGGTGATGCGATTGGTCTAGCGATTAAGGTGTTTGAACAGAGTGAGAAGCAAAGCGCTGCCGTTCAAGGCTCAAACGTCGATGCCAACGTGAAAGAGAAAGTAGTGATTGTACTAACCGATGGCAACGATACTGGAAGCTTTGTTGAACCTATCGATGCGGCCAAAGTGGCTAAGGCGAAAGGCGTTCGTATTCACGTTATCGCCATGGGTGATCCGCAAACCGTCGGCGAGGTGGCTCTGGATATGGAGACCATCAACCGCGTGGCTCAAGAGTCTGGTGGTGAAGCCTTTGAAGCACTTAACCGCGATGAATTGACTAAAGCTTATGCTCAAATTGGTGAACTAGAGCCTCAGCTGTATGAGAGCACGACTTATCGTCCTAAACAGGGTTTACACCATTACCTGATGGCCATTGTTGTTGTGATGTATTTGACTGCGTTCAGTTTAGCAACAATCCGCCGACGCTCGCTTTTGGCTTCTCCAATGAAAAATTTGAAAGGAGAGAACGATGCCTGATTCTCTCATGTTGCAACAGTTCTTTACTCAGTTTCACTTTATCAGACCATTGTGGTTGTTGGCCTTTGTTCCGATGTTTTTCCTATTGTGGATTCGCTGGAGAGAAGAGACCAAACCAACGTGGAAAGACATCCTGCCTGCCCATTTACGTGATGCATTAACCATTGGTGAAACTGGCTGGCGCAAACAGTTACCACTAAAGCTATTAATGGTGATAGTGACGATTGCCATTATTATCTGCTCAGGTCCAACATGGCAGCGAGAAGCTTCGCCTTTTGGTGAAGACAAAGCATCAATGTTAGTGGTGCTTGATAACAGTGACTCCATGCTGGCAAAAGACTTACCACCGAGTCGTTTGGAACGTTCTAAACAGAAAATTAGAGACTTACTCGCAGCGCGTAAAGGCGGAAATACAGGTTTGGTTGTGTATGCAGGCAGCGCGCATGTTGCGATGCCCGTAACTCAAGATAGCAAGGTGTTTGAACCATTTCTTGCGGCAATAACGCCTGATATCATGCCTATTTCTGGTAAGTCAGCAGAAGAAGCGCTGCCACTTATTAATCAGCAATTGTCTGGTGAGTTAGGCTCGTCAGTATTGTTGATATCAGATGGTGTCAACCCAAGTACTATTAAAGCTTTCGAAACCTTCTTTAACGACAATCAGTATCAACTGCTTATTCTAGCTGCAGGAAACAGTAATGTGGTGAGCGATAATCCAGTCGATCTCGATTCATTGCGTAGCCTAGCGAGCAAGACGGGTGGACGACTGATCGAAGTGACCGTTGATAATTCCGATATCCAACAACTCAACAAAGCGGTTGAAAGAAACATGCAACTTAACGGTGAGTCTTCAATGCCTTGGAAAGACATGGGATACGGTCTGCTGATTCCAATGGTGATCATCATGTTGTTGTGGTTTAGAAAAGGGTGGTTGGTTCAATGGTGTGTGGTTGGTGTTTTGATTACAGGCAGCGTGTATTCCCCGCACACTTTGGCGAAAACGGTGAGCTTAACCGCCGATAAACCCGTGGTTGAAGAGCCCGTGACGGTTTGGGATAAAACAGCCCAGTGGTGGTGGGACTTATGGTTAACGCCTGATCAACAAGGACAACGTTTATTGAATCAAAAGGAATACCTTGAAGCGGCTAAACATTTTAAGGATCCAATGCGAAAGGGCGCAGCTTATTACTATGCTCGTGATTTTAAGTTAGCTCACAGTGCCTTCTTACAAGCCAAAACCGATTATGGTTTGTATAACGCCGCGAGTGCTTTAGCTCGACAGCGAGAATACCTTGCCGCGCGAGACCTTTTGAAGTCATTAAGCGAGAAAGAGGGTCTGTCACCAGAACTAAGAACGGATGTGGAGAACAATCTTGCTGTGCTTAGTGGCATTGTCGAAGAGGTTAATCGCACCAGTGAAAGCCAATCAGGCACAACTGATGGCCCTGAAGAATCTTTAGAATTGGATGACGACCAGCCGCGCACGGGTGATGGTGCAGAAGAAGAAACGGTAGCGGAATTGATGCTCAAGGAAACACTTAACGCCAATGAGATTTTGGGTAGCCAAGAGCTTGCCGACAAGTGGTTAAAACGAGTAGAAGCGGACCCTAAGTTCTTCTTAAAGTCCAAGTTCCAAATTCAATTAAGAGACCCTGCACCTTCTATCGAACCGCCGTCTAAACAGGAACGGGTGCCAAAACAGGAGCAAACACAATGAGTCGATATGATTTAGCTCTTGCAGCGGTTCAAGCAAAGGCAGGGCGCTCAGAGTCCTTTAAATTAACCAAGACCTTGCTTTTGACGATGGTTCTGTTGTTTAGCGCTGCTATTTCTACATTTGCTTCTGCGGCTGATATTTATGATCTACAGAAGAGTGGTGATGTAGAGTTGATCGCTTGGGTCGGAGAAAAACCAAAATCAGGTGACAAAATTACGCCTGTAAAAGTCAGCGTTAATGAGCAGGTAATTCTGAATATTGAGGTGGCGACGCCGCGTTGGTTAACGGGTGGTACTCGAATCGGCAGTATTGAAATCCCTAACGTGATCTCTAAGCAGCGCAACCAACTGGCGACGAATTACACACAGCGAGTAGGTGGCACAACATGGTCACGCCAACGTTGGGAAGTGACGCTATATCCGATGACGTCGGGCGAATTCGTGATTCCTACTGTGCCTGTTCGTATTCAGGTCTCTGCTCCTGATGGATCAAACGTTGGTGGCACGCTTTATACGCAACCCATTAAGTTTGAAGCTTCATTACCTTCAGGTTTATTAAGTGATGAATCACCTTGGTTTTCTGCAACCGATGTGGATGTTGAACAGCAATGGCAACGTTCGAATGAAAACTTGAAAGTTGGCGATGTGGTTACGCGCACCGTGACGATCAAAGCCAAAGACAGCTTGTCTGTGTTACTGCCAGATGTGTTGTCCAATGAATCGACTCAGCAATATCAAGCTTACCCACAACCTAATCGTTTAGACGATACACAAGAACGTGGTGATTACCGATCTAGCCGTTTGGAAGAAACGGTTTATGTGATTCAGCAAGGTGGTGAATTCACCTTGCCAGAATTTTCATTCCAATGGTGGGACAGCAAAAATCAGCGTCTTGAAAGCGTGGTGATAAAAGGCGAAGTGTTTGAAGCAAAACACACACTCCAATCTTTCATCAAGGCTTACATGTCGGTCTTTATCAGCGTTGGCTTAGCATTAGTGTTGTGTGTTGCGTTGTTTGTTTCTTTGAAGCGTTATTACAAGAACCGACCAACGCCGAGTTGGTTGGTATTCCGTCGTTTGCTTAAACAAGGGAATTGGTCTGCATTGAGAACCTTTGTCTATCGTGAGTTGCGAACTCAAACTAGTCAGCTAGAACTAGGTAAAGCGCAACTGGGTAAACTGAATGGACAAAAACGTTGGGTGGAAGACAGCGAAGCCCTTCAACAAGGGCGTGAAGATAAAAACGTATTCGCTCGTTTGTGGAGAGGGTTGCTTAATCTGCCTAGTGACCAATCAAACTCAAGTCATTCTCGTTCGATTTTCGCCCGCTTGAAAATCCCTAAAGCCTTGCCAGACTTAAAAGATAGAACTAAGTAGCAAACTTTAGTTATTCGCATCGAACATAATCGGCAGGTTCTCTACTATGGGGGACCTGCTTCTTTAATATGGAACTGTATGAAAAGTACCGAGCTAAATCTAATTCCTATATTTGTCGCTATCTATGAAGAGCAGAACTTGTCTAGGGCTGCTAATCGTATGGATATAAGCCAACCAGCAGTGAGCAAAGCGCTTGCACGGTTGAGAGATATCTATGACGAGCCGTTGTTTCATCGAACTACGTCTGGTGTAGAGCCAACTACATTCGCTATGGATATCTATCCTGCAATGGCCGCTGCGCTTAAAAACTTTACGTCTACCTTATCCGCATCAAGAGACTTCGATCCTAAAACCTCAGGCCGTGTGTTTTCAATCGCCTGCGTCTCGGCCGCGAGCTATGAAATGATGCCAAGAGTGATGCAGCTAATCAGCCAGGTTGCACCCGGTATTGCACTCGAAGTTCATCCTCTGTTTACTGAAGACTACGAGTCCGATTTAAGGCTCCAAAGACACGATGTGATCGTCGATATGACGCCAAAAGGAAGAACCATGCTTAAGCATGAGGTGATTTCTCGAGAAGAGTTGGTGGTGGTGTGTCGCAAAGACCATCCTACGATTGGCGATACGATCGATATGGAACAGTTTTTGGCACTCGATCATGTGGTTGTATCTCGTTGGCATGCACGTAAAAGTTTATTGAGTTCTGAACATTTTAGCGATTTGGAAAAGCGCAAGATAGTGTATCGAGCTGCTGGCGTGGTTGAGATGCTGCCAGTTATTGAGGGCTCTGATTACATCGGAGTGCTGCCTATGTCATCGGTGCGCTGTTTCGCTGAAAAATTCGCTGTAAAGACACTGCCATTACCATTCGAACTGGAAGACCTCGATATGTGTATGATTTGGCATCCTAGTCGCACCAATGAACCAAGCCATAAATGGTTACGAGCTAAGATCAAAGCGGCAGCAAAAGAAATATCAAGTTAGCCTATACAAGGACATTGCCATGGAAAGCATTCGCGCGATTTTAAACGGTAAGAAAGCCAACATCCCGGAATTAAGACAAGTCATCTTTGCGGCGAGGGACAATGATATTGACCTGCAAGTTAGAGTGACTTGGGAATCGTCGGATATGTTTCGTTTGGTAAGCGAGGCAATATGCGATGGTGTTAAGCGTCTGATTGTGGCGGGTGGCGATGGAACGGTCAATGAGGCCGTTAACGCGCTTAACCAGTTTCGTGCTAGCGAGAGGCCGCAGCTTGCTATTATTCCCATGGGAACCGCGAATGATTTTGCGACCGCAATCGGAATTCCTAGCGATATTGCTCAGGCGTTTACGCTTGCTTTAGAAGGGAATGCGTTTGCGGTCGACAGTGTTCGTGCCAATGATCGTTATTTCATGAATGTTGCTGCAGCGGGTTTTGGCGCCGAAGTGACGGCCGAAACGCCCGTTGAACTTAAAGACTTTCTTGGTGGTGGCGCATACACGCTAACAGGTGTAGTCAAAGCGCTAGGCTTTAAACCTTACAGCGGTACCTTGACCATAGATAAAGGCAGCTTTACAGGGGAGATCCTTGTTGGTGCTTTTTGCAATGGTCGCTTAGCGGGTGGTGGACAAGAACTAGCACCGAATGCGCTGATTGATGACGGCTTAATGGATCTTACTTTAATAAAAGCCTTCGTTGCTTCTGACTTGCAAAAAGTCATCGAAGAGCTCAAGCATCCAATCGACGACGGCAAGTACATTGTTCACACCCAAGCGCGTTGGTTAGAGATAGATTTCCCTCAGCCATTGCCCATTAACCTTGACGGTGAACCTTATCGATCCAACCAAATACGTTTGGAGGTCATGCCATCCAGCATTTGTTTGGTGCTGCCCGATAGCTGTCCTTGTTTGGTGAAGAACCAGTGAAGGCACTTAACTTATATTGATTCAATCTATCCGCTATTGATTAAAAGAGCCGCTTATCTGTTTCGACTGAATCAGTCTGAATATGATAAACGGCTCTTTTCTTGAGTGGGTGCTGGATTCGAAATCTAGATGACGAAACCTAGATCAGGAAACCTTAGAGATTGAGTCTACTCAGTGATCTCTTGTAGTACCTCTCCAATTGACCCACTTGGTTGTGTGATCCCCAGTTTGTTTGAAAGCGTCGGGGCAATATCGTATGGCGTGATTGCACGCGAGACCTTCTGAGCTTCAACATCGTAGCCTGCGAAGATAACCGGTACATGTGTGTCGTACTTCCACGGAGAACCATGAGTCGAGGCAATTTGTAGACCTTCCATGTCGTTAATGTAGCTACGCGGATTAAATACCACATACACATCGCCTGAACGTGCAGGGTGATAGTTGTTCTTGATTAACTGCATCACATGAGTGTCAGGGACTCGGTTGGCTGCGATATCACTGCTTGATACCGCAAACGCAACGCCTTTCACTTTGGCAATTTCATCTGCAATGGCTTCTTGTATCTTAGCCAAATCCAACTTCTTCTCTGCGATTAAGTCGTGATTCAGATAGATATAAGGCTGTGCATACAAGCGAATTGCGTCTTTGGTTAGACCAAATTCATCCTTCAATCGTTTCTCAACACCACTCGATAGTAGTGTGTCTTTATTGAAGTATTGAGCTTGATTGAAACCAAGCGCATTTGCCGCAGGTGAAGATTCAGGAACACCATGGTCGGCAGACAGCACAATTAATGTGTTTTCTAGCCCGACTTGGTTATCAACGGTTTTGAAAAGCTTAGCGAGTGTCTTATCCAGGCGGATTAAGTTGTCTTCAGTCTCTAAGCTTTCAGGGCCGTATAGGTGCACCACGTAGTCGTTTGATGAGAAACTCACGGATAGATAATCAGTAACGTCACCTTGGCCAAGCTTCTCTTGCATTAACAAGGTGCTAGCGAAGTTTTCTGTGATTTCATCACCAGCAGGGCTCACGGTTAGCGTTGTGCTGTAGTACTTGTAACTTGCCGGGCCGTATGGGTGAGGGAAGGTACGTTGGAAATCACCGAGTTTCACTTTGTGTTCGGTATCGTGTTCTTGCAACGTGTATTTCTCACGCGGTAATGAGAGCTCCCACTTCTGTTTGGAATACTGAGCAGCAATCGCTTTTTCGTTCCAGCGTGATACCCAATCTGGATACTCGTCGTAGTAATAGTTACTGGTGACAAACTCAGATTGTGCTTTGGAGAACCAGAAGGCTTTACCACTGTGTCCCGCCAATGAGATTGCGCCGCGGTCTTTCACTGATACACCGAACACTTTTGATTTGCCACTATTGGAAATCGTGAGCTCATCACCAAACGTTGTAGAGAGTATTGGTTCCGGAGAGCGGCCATCGCCTTGTGCTGTCTTCTGCGTTGGGTCAATTTCAGTGGCTTTATCAACACCCGCACCAGAGGTCAGCATTTGGTAGTTACCGTCTTCTACGTTATACACCAAACGTTCTTCGCTACGGTCATACCAAACATTACCCACCATGCCGTGTACGCTCGGCGGAGCACCGGTTGCAAGCGACACATGGCCTACGATCGTTTCCGTGTTGCCATGTTGGTAGTTCGCGTTGGTGTAGTAAGTACCGTCATCCATTAAGTACCGGAAACCACCTTCACCGAAGTTGTGCTTATATCGTTCGATTAGATCTGCGCGCAGGCCATCTACCGTGATTTGAAGGACTAGATTTGGCTTTTCCGCAGCTGAAGCTGGGAGAGCGCAGAGTAACGCAAGTGTTAGCCCTGAAAGCTTGGTGTATTGCATAGGGTTTCCTTATTCAGTATTGCCGTAGCGTTCCAACGTTTGGTCAAATTTCTAATGTTTGGTCAGATTTCTAACGTGTGTACAGTGCGAATCGTATTTTTAGTATTGTTGGTGAAGATTAGTGAACCATAACCGTCGGCATCTTTAGTTAGTGCGCATCTTTAACTAGCTCGTATTTTTTAGCTAGTACGTGTCCTTAACTAAACGCAGACCCATATCTGACATGGTGATCGATTGGCTTGCGAAGTCACGACGGTAACTTTCAGATTCATTTTCGTCATAAGCAAAGCTGCCACCGCGAACCGACTTGTGCGATAAACCAACGTCGCTGTGTTTTGCGTTGTTAGGGTTGTCTGTTGGACCGAATCGGTAAAAGGTGTCATCGAAGGCATCAATAACAAACTCGCCCACGTTTCCAGTCATGTCATATAAGCCTAGTTCATTTGGTTTCTTTAGCCCGACGGGATGTGCGCTATTTTTAGAATTTGCTGAGTACCACGCAACATCATCTAAGTTATTGGAACCACTGTAAGTATAGCCTTTACTTTTGTTACCACCTTTCGCTGCAAACTCCCATTCTGCTTCAGTTGGTAAACGGTATTCTTCACCCGTTAGTTCATTCAATTGCTCAACGAAGTAGTTCGCCTGTTGCCAACTAAGGTTATTGACTGGAACTTGTGGGTTTTTGAAATAACTGAGAGATGAACCCATCACCGATTCGAACAATTCTTGAGTCACCTCAAACTTCGCAATATAGAAACTATCTACAGTTACATTACGTGCAGGACGCTCTGCTTTGGTTGCTTCTGGATCGTTCGACCCCATGGTGAATGTGCCGCCTTCAACCAATACCATCTCTTGGTCAATTTGTTGGGCGATAGGGTGTGTAGGCACGCTTGCACAGCCACTCAGAAGAATAGTCATGGTGACGCTGCTAATTGTTGCTAACTGTTTGTAATTAAAAAATTTCATCACGTGCCTCAGATGTTCGAAATAGGGTCTAATTCTAACGTTTAAGGTCATTCCTATTGGTTATAAAGGGTATAACATGTCACTTGATCGAATAGGAATTATGATGGGTCCAGAATACTAAAATAGGTAGGTAAATCATGCATATTACTCAAGGTCCACAATATAACGGTAAAGCGTCTAAGCGCTTGCATGTCATGGCTAAGCCGATTGGCGCTGCATGTAACATTGACTGTAAATATTGTTACTACCTAAGTAAGCAAGATTTGTTGGAGTACAAAAAAGGCAGTTCTCCAAGAATGGATGATGAGACGCTAGAAACCTACATCCGACAATACATTGAAGGTCAAAACACGCCAGAAATCATCTTCTCATGGCAGGGCGGTGAACCGACCATGCTAGGTTTGGCATATTTTGAACGCGTGGTTGAGCTACAGAAAAAGTACCAACCTAAAGGTGTATTGATTTCAAACGATTTACAAACCAATGGCACTTTGCTGAATGATGATTGGGCTGAGTTTCTTGCGAAGAATAACTTCCTGATCGGTTTGAGTATTGATGGTCCTGAAATGTTGCACAATGCCTATCGTGTCAACAGAGCAGGCCGTGGCACATTCAAACAAGTGATGGCGGCTGTGGAGCTGCTGCACAAACACCAAGTGAAATTCGCAACGCTGACTTGTGTGAATAACCTCACCAGTCAAAATGCACTTGAGGTGTATCGTTTCCTACGTGATGTGGTCAAATCACCGCAAATGCAGTTTATTCCTATCGTTGAACAGAAAACGTTCAGAACGGTTGCACCACAAACATCCCAAGTGAGTGAGCAGCTCAAACAAGGCGACAAACGCCTGATCCCCGGCCACAAAGATTCGATCATGGAATCTTGGTGTGTGTCGGACTTGGCTTGGGGTAATTTCCTTATCTCTGTATTTGATGAGTGGGCTAAGAACGACATCGGTAAGGTGTTTGTTCAATATTTTGAAGCGAGCGTAGAAACATGGATTGGTCGCCCGAACCCGCTTTGTACTTTGAACGAGATATGTGGCAAAGGCCTAGCGATGGAGCCTAACGGTGATGTGTTCTCGTGTGACCACTATGTTTACCCTGAATACAAGATTGGCAATATTCATCACGAGAAGCTTGATGATTTGGCGTACAGCGCACCACAGCAAAAGTTTGGCTTTGCTAAATCACGCACACTGACCAATCAATGTCAGCAGTGTGATTACAAGTTCGCTTGTCATGGTGAGTGTCCTAAGAACCGCTTTATCAAAACTCGTGCAGGCGAACCGGGCTTGAACTACTTGTGTGCAGGTTGGCACAAGTTCTTTTCTCATGTCGATAAATCAATGGCTTATATCGCTCGCGCGATGGGGCATCCAGTGGCTCATGGCAAATTCAGCGACTCAGTATTGTTGGCGCATCGAGCAAAACAGGCGCAACAAGCTACGTTTGAGACGAAGTTTTAACTCGTTTTTTGGGTCAACAGATCCAATGCAAATTTAATTAGATACGAGTCTAAGGACAGGCTAAGTTCTCCAGCTTAAGGTAATACTATGATCAAGAAGAGTTTAGCGACGGCTGTTGCTTTGTTGATATCAACGTCCGCATTGATTTCAACGTCTGCGATGGCTACGAATAGCGTTCAACAAACGGTTGACGCGCCAGCACAAAATATCAATCAAGTTCTTGAAATAACGGACACTCAAACCCGTATTCAGCAGTTGTCTTACATGGCACAAGATCAGAATCAATCTGTTGAAAATCGTACTGGTGCATTGCAAGCACTTGCTTCATACCCAAGTCAAAATGCATTGGTGGCGGTTGCAAGAGGCTTAAAAGATCAAAATCCTGAAGTTCGTGAAGCATCGGTGATTGGCTCTGAACCTTATCAACTGGAACATCGCTGGGCATTGGTATCTCCGTTGCTAAAAGACAGCGATACCATGGTTCGCCACACGGCAACATCCAATCTAATTCGTGACTTTAATGCTTTAGATGACGAGCAGAAAGCACAAATTGAACCACCAGTCGCAGAGTTGATTAGCTTCTTGGAAATGCAAGAATCTGAAAAATTTCAACTGCTGTTTGCTGATGTGCTTCGTTGGCACAATGAGTGGGACAAGGCCGAAACTGTTTATTTAGAGCTCATTAAAACTCATCCTAAAGAGCCACAAGTTTGGTTGAGCTATGCCGATAACTTCCGTGCACAGAATAAAGACCAGCAAGCGGTTGAAGTGCTAGATCGTGGTTTGAAGAGTGTGCCAGATAACGCAGCAATGCATTACTCTAAATCTTTGACTCTAGTTCGCCTTGAAGACAAGAGCGCTGCAGCCAATGAGATTGAAGTAGCCGCGAAGTTAGCGAAAGATAACAGCTACTACTGGTACCTCAATGGGGTATTACAAGAAGAGTTGGACATCGATAAATCGACTAAATCATTCGAAAAAGCGTATCTGATTTCGGGGTCTCCAGAGCAGTTATACGCGGTATGCGATATCTATGTCCGCTATGGCAATGAAAAGACCGATGATTGCTTAAGTGAGCTAGGTAAAGTGGCTCCTGATTATGTTATTGAGCAGTTGAAAGAGAAACGAGTCGCGCCAAGCTCATAATATTCTAATGAGTAAACAGCGAAGCCGGTAATGAAAAGCCAGTCGACACGTTCGACTGGCTTTTTCGCATCCTTGAACCACTTAGACAAGGCTCAAGCTATTAAAGATAAAATAAGGGCAAGCCTATTACTTGCCCATTTCGTTTTATCATTCACCCATAGAGCTTGATGCACGGCGTCTGTCGGTCGCGCCATATATCTTGCCATCTTTGATTTCAATGGCATTCAAGCCACTAACGACTGGAATGACATGCACCGGATAACCGAGCTGCATGAACTCTGGTACTAGCATTTCAGCGTAAGTTTTCTTCTCGATGAGTAAACCTGTTGGGTCATAAGGTTTGGTGCGGTCGATCTTAGTGCCGTATTGAATGTTTGGAAGATCAATAGCTTCCTGCGCAGACAGGTCCCAATCAAGAACACCTACCACGGCTTTCAACACGTACCCCGGAATTTGCGAGCTACCTGGAGAGCCGACAACTAAACGCAGGTCGTCTTTTTTATCCATAACCATTAATGGTGTGATTGCAGAGCGTGGTCGCTTACCTGCTTCGATGGCATTTTGAGTCGGTTTACCGCTTATGGTGGGTTTGGTGGAGAAGTTCGCCATTTGTGCGTTAAGAATTACACCATCGACCATTACTCCTGAACCCATACCTGTGCCGACGGTGCTGGTCATTGCAATGGCATTACCGTCTTTGTCGATGATGGATATGTGACCGGTATCTTGGCTCTCAAAACCTTGATACTGAGCGTAATCAGTATCTAATAGTTTGCCTGCTTTCGGATTTTTTTTCGCAATGCCACTCTCTGGAATGAGCTTACGTCGCTTATCGATGTAGGATTTGTCGAGTAGGGCAGCAACTGGCGCTTCAATGAAATCGGGGTCGCCAGCATAAGAGATACGATCGGCTTTGGCGATTCTCATAGCTTCAGTCATCAAGCGCCAAGGTTCAACATCGGTTTTAGACATGTTGCCTAAGTCATAGGCTTCCAACATTTCAAGGCTTTGAGCGACCATTACACCACCAGAGGCAGGATAGCCAAATGAGACAATCTTATTGCCTCGGTAGTCGCTTTCAATAACCTCACGCTGTTTCACTTGGTACTGTTCAAAATCTTCGATAGAGAGTTTAGCTTGGTCGGCGTCGATTCGGCTGTTCACCGTTTCAACTATGTGCTTACCAAACTCGCCACCATAAAGGTACTTATCACCTTGTTGAGCAATATTGGTCAATGTTGTGGCAAGCTTTGGGTTCTTCATCAATGTGCCGGTTGGTTTGATTTGGTCGTCATTCCAATACAGGGCTTCGATTTCTGGATCTTCAATCAATCTTTCTTGTTCACGAACCACGATGTCGTAGGTGTAGCTGTTCATCGCATAGCCCTTGCTTGCCAGTTCAATCGCGGGTTGAACAAGCTCAGACCAAGGCAGCTTTCCATATTGTTGATGAGTGCTATAGAGCAAGCGAAGTGTGCCGGGAACGGCAACAGAACGAGCCCCTAGAATCTCGTTTCGACTAAGCGCTTTTCCATTTTCCATGAACATGTCTGGAGTGGCACTTGAAGGAGCTTCATCTCGTCCATCAAGAGCGAGGAATTGATCTTTGTCTTTTTGATAAAACAGCGCAAAAGTACCACCGCCAATCCCAGTCATATCAGGTTCAACTACCGACATTGTCATCTGCATCGCCACCATCGTATCGACTGCGTTACCTCCTTTTTTGAGTATCGAATACCCTGTGCTGCTTACGTATGGATTCGTGGCACTTACCATAAACTCTTCGCCAGTTTCGTCCGGTGTAATTGGAAAAGGATTTGGCTCAGCGGCGAAACCGACCGCTGAAACCAAACTTAAAGATAAAGTAGCTATTCGCATGCGTTCTCCGTTTAAGGTATCTGTTTATTCGCTCTTAGGTTGACCAAATTAAGGTAGTGAAGTTCGTAAGTTTAAGACCTTTTTACACAGTGTTGACAGCTCTGACATTAATCGCCAGATCTCCTAAATGTTTCTGTATTAAAGGATAGTTAAGACCAATGTTATGGCTTGTTAAGCATGACAATTCAAAGACATAAAAAAGCCCAGACTGTTTGATTAGCTTGGGCTTTTATTTCTATTTACGATGATCTTTACGCATGATTAGAAAACGAAACTCAACATGATGGTGTAGAGAACAGCGTCTTTATCGTCAAAAGTACCCTGCGGATAGAAGTCTTCAACAAAGGCGCCGTTTGTTTTACGAGCTTCAAAATATTGCACTTCACCATTGATAGAGACGTTTGGTAACACATCGTAATCCACACCAATTAGGTAGCTGTTTCCTGTTAGGTGTTCGTGTGAATCAAACTCTGCTCCGTAAACGACGTATGGAGTGAATAAATTTAGCCTATAGCCCAAACTAGCGTACATCGAGGATGAAAAGTCACTGATCTGCCCTTCACTTGTAAGTACCGCTTTACCTAATTCGTACTCAGCACCTAGTGACCAAAGTTGGATGTGTTGGTTTTTCAGTAGTCTTGGGTTAGGCAGAAACACTGAGTCAATTGTTTGATCGAAATTTGAATCTAAGAAGGATAAATTCCAACGATAGTTTTCACCACTTAACTGAAGGTTGGCACCAAACATACGATTAGTTTCGAATTCCAGTTCTGTGCTCGAATTAAAGTCGACTTTGTTTTTGTCTTTTACACCGAAGAAAGGGGAGAGCAATAGCGTGGCTTCATCACTCACATCGTGAGTCCAGCTCACTTTAATGCCGTTGAAAGCTGTGATTCCGAGAACGCTGTCATACACTTCTGTCGGTGGCCTTGCTGTCATATAGGCTTGGCCTACATAGTAGTACTCAGAGGCAAGGAATAGTGGCAGTCGCAATCGACCAACGCTGACATCAAAGTCATTAAATTCGTATCCGAGGTAAGCCCACTCTAGTTGCGGTTCACTCCAGTCATATTGAGGTGGTTTGACTACTTGCACGGAGGCTTTGAATGAATTGTAGAAGTAGTCGAGTTGAACACCGAATGTGGTATCACAGTCGTAACAGCTCTCATCAGTAAAACCGTGGTTGATGATTAATGGGTTATCATTATCCGATGTTGCCCAAGACGTTGAACCAAAGCCACTCAAGGACAAATTTTCTGTAAGCTCGATAATCGCAAAAGCCGGAGAGGCCATTGAGGCACATAACACTGACGTAATTATTCTTTTCATATTATTTCTCCGAACTTATAACGTAGAGAACGTTGGCATTTTGAGGAACCGAAGAGAGTGGGGAGTAACCAATACGATTTGGTTTGTCATTAAGCCAGTCCACTAAACTGTCTGTTGACGCCGTTTTGATTTCTCTTGGATAACGCGCTTTTCCTGAAAAAGACAAGCCAGCCCAATGTGCATTCATCTGAGCGGCATTTTTGCCAAGTAAAAGCTGATAAAATTGTTCTCTCTCGGCGCTGTTTTCAGGCCAATCTGATAGTTCTACACGTTTGCCATTGAGGCGTTTTGTTTTTCCTCGGTATAGCTTTCTCGCTTTGTTTATCGATATCTCTTCAAACCCAGAGTCTAAAGAAAATATGGCGTAATCTTCTGCGGCATGAGCGGGGCTGAGAAGTAGTAAACTTCCTAGCAACCCAATCACTGCGGGTAGCAGTGCTCTGCACGAGAGTGTTTTAATTGTTTTGATCCAATCCATTGGTTTCTCCTAACAAGTCGCACTTTCTATTTGGTGGAACAGTTTTTCTTTTCTTACGGGCTTCGCTACGTACCCATCCATTCCGGAATCAAAGCACTTTTGAATATCATCATCGATAACGCTGGCGGTTAACGCGATAATAGGAGTTTTGCTTAAGCCTAGGTTTTTCTCGTGTTCGCGAATCTCCTTAGTTGCGGTGAAACCGTCCATAATAGGCATCATGCAGTCCATCAAAATAATGTCGAAGCTACTGTCGTTTTGGTACATATCAACGGCAATTTGTCCGTTGTCTGCAATTTCAAAAGCGTAGCCGGCTTTTTTAAGCATCACTGAAGCAACTTTCTGGTTCACGCGATTGTCTTCAACCAAGAGAATCTTTTCAGACTTGCTTGGTACTACGTTCAACTCAGGTTGCTCCGGTAATGTTTGCTTGGCTGTTTGTGCGCTATGAATAGGTGTGACCGTTGAGTTTGAAGGTGTTGCAGGTGCGTTTTGCGTCGTCGGCAGTGGCATCGCTTCTACTGCTGCGAGAACCTTCTCTTTCAACATCTCGAACTTGAATGGTTTAGGCACGTAATCGTCCATGCCTACGTCGAAACATTTTTGAATATCATCATCAATCACACTCGCTGTAAGAGCGATGATAGGAATACGACGAGTGGAATTGGCCTCTTTTTCAACGCGGCGAATATTAGCTGTTGCTTCAAAGCCATCCATCACTGGCATCATGCAGTCCATAAGAATTGCGGCGTAATGTGGGTTGGCTGTAAACATGTCGACCGCTTCTTGTCCGTTATTAGCGAACTCGAATTCGAAACCGCTTTTTCCAACGTGAAGCCCCGCGATTTTCTGGTTGATCTTATTGTCTTCGACGATCAGGATTTTGTGTTGAATCGTCACTATTTGCTGGTTGGCTTCTGACAGCTCGGCTAGACCTTGTGAGTCACAAAGTTCAACGGCTTTTATTAAGCGCAAGCCGAGTAGGGGTTGTGATACTTGAGCGGTAATACAGTGCCCAATATCTGCTGGGTCACTTAGGAATGAACGAATCAAACAAATTGTTGCGCCATTCTTGTGGAGTTTGTCTAGGTTGTCTGAATAGTCGATCGCTTGGAATGAATCGTCTTCAGCAAAAATGACGGTGGTTGGTTTGTCGTGTTTTTTCGCAGAAATGTGCTCGTTAATTGTATCCGCGCTGTTTGTTTGCTGAGTGACTTTCAAGCCATAGAGATTAAGGTCGCTTTCGATTCGCTCAGTAAGTATATTCTCGTTACCTAGAATATAGATATTTGTTGAGGCTGTGCTTGGTTTTGGTAACATCAAATCAACGGCCAATGCTAGGTCGAAGTAGAAGCAACTACCTTCACCTTTGACGGAATCGAGTTGGATTTGGCCACCCATCAGTTCAACCAACTGAGTACTAATAGCAAGACCAAGACCCGTACCACCGAATTGTCTGGTTGTCGAATCGTCCTCTTGAGCGAACGGTTCGAATATCTGTTTCTGTTGCTGCTTGTCGATACCAATACCTGTGTCGCGAACGGCTAATCGAATGGTGACATTATCGTTAGATTGTTCGAGTGTTTTGATCGACAGTGTTACGCCACCTTCTGCAGTAAACTTCACCGCGTTCGACATAAAGTTCATCAAGATCTGTCTTAGACGGTGATCGTCTATCATCACGCGTGCTGGTGTATCAGGGCTGATATCGACGTTAACTGATATTTTTTGCTCTTTGGCTTTTGGTGCAACAATAGAAGCTATGTCGTAAATCGACTCTCGAATTGATGCTGAATGAGGGCTGATCAACAACATGCCAGATTCGATTTTAGAGAAGTCCAAAATGTCGTTGATAAGGCTTAATAGCAGTTGAGAAGAGGTCTCAATGGTATCGACATAATCGCGTTGTGTTGGTGTCAGCGGTGTATCAGATAAGATCTCAGAAATACCAATAACCCCATTCAATGGAGTACGAATCTCGTGTGACATGTTTGCCAAGAAGCTACTTTTGGCCTTACTGGCTTGTATCGCGTGATCTTTTGCTTCTTCAGCGTCTTCTTTAGCTCGCTCGGCGTCTTCTTTTGCTACCGTCAGTCTATCTTTCGCGAGTTCTCGTTCGATGGTCAATCGTTCAACCTGCTGAGCAAACAGACTGAGTTCATCTTTACCTTGGATTAATTTGTCTAAAGAAGGGCGAGTGTCATCATTTTCGCTTTTTAAGAAAGCTAACACCAAATTTAGGTTGTTGGTGACTTGTCTTGCCAAGCTTAAGGTTAGTCCCATAACGATCATTGCGAGCACAGCAACAATGGAAATAAACAAGGTTCGTTGTACTTGCGCGTCGTAGATGGCTTGCTCAACCTCTTGTTGGAATTCTTGCTTGATCACATTGCCTAGGCTTTGCAATAAATTAAGTCGAGCACTCATCGCCTCCAACCCTATAGATACCTCTTGAGGTGTCAGTTGGCTGATTGCGTTTAGATCGAGTAGCGCGTTTCTGATCTCTTGGCTCTGAGCAAATACGTCGTTTCTAAACACCTCAACCATCAGTGACACTTGATGTTCGTTGGCATTCAACGATACAAAGCGTTCTAGGAACAACTGTTGTCTTTCACTAAGTGTTTCAATTTGTTCAGCGAGTTCTGGGTCGTATTCTTGGTTAGTTTGGAATATCTCAATCAATGAGGTACCTAGCTTGAACTCTTCGTTTGACCAGAACATCAACCATTCAAGTTGTTGTAATGCGGTGAGGTGTTGTTGAATTTCACGCTTGGTGTTTTCGAAAGGGACTTTTTCGACTTCAAGTAACAGTTGTTTGTATAAATCACTCTGCCATTCGAGGGCGTCCAATTTATCGTAAGTGTCAGTCGCTTCCATCGTTGATAGGGTCGCTTCACTGAAATCTGAAACCAGTTGATTCATATCATCAGAAGCGCCTAAAAAAATGATGGGTGACAGCGTTTTTAATTCTGCCTTTACTTGGCTGCTTTGTGTTGCGAACTCTTCAGGGCTAGAAGCGAGGGTGCTTCGATACAAGACTGAAATATCTTGAAGGTACACAGATAACTGATTGGTCCGTTCAAAATCGGTTAACTGTGTCGTTAAGATATAAGCTTGTCTGCCAGCAAGGAAGAGCAGTAGTGAAATGGGAAGTAGAACTAAGCCAAAGAGTTTATGTTTGACTGAAAGGTTATTCCAGACCGTAATCGCCATATAAGGATCCATCCAACTGTTTTTATATAAAAACAGTAGAATAAAAATGCAGATATGGAAACTTTGAAATGGTAAATTTTATGTAAGTGTGGGAGGGGTATAAGTTCTTGTGATTCCAGAGCTTATTTTGAAATACGTTCTTTTATTAGTAATTTATAGCGTTTGCCGGTCGGTTTGGTTTGTATGCTTATTGATGAATGACTTAAAAGAAAGTTAATGTGGGCGTTTTTTATCTAGGCTTAATTCGAAAAGAAGCTGCTCTAATACGGTTTTTGCAGAGGGTTCCAATGTCCAAATACCGAGCATTCTGTTAAGTGCAGCGCGATACACTCTGTTTTTTAGTAGGAAGGCGAGCGTGCTCGTATCATTGCTGAACACGTGCATTTGTACGACGGTGAGTTTTGCTTTGTTCTCGATGTCTATATTCTGAAGATTGAAAGCGGGTAGGAAGGCAGACTCATACCAAACCTCAACGATTTCTCGAAGCTCCATCTCTTCTTCAGGCACATCGCACTCCTGAAGTTGGTGGTTTTCAGGAATTGCGGATAAGTAGGCTACATCAAGCTTGTCTGCAACGAATGTGTACATTTGCTTCCTTGTTACAAGTGGTTCTAGAGCGAATCATCTCTCTCACTTATGTTTTTGTCAATTACATCCATTTATTAAACGAGTAATTTGTGAATAAGCATCGTTGTGTTTAACTCAAACTGTTTAAGTATTTGTCTGTTAAGCCAAAATATTTCAAATTTCCATCCGGCTCTAATACCAAACTCATGTTTGATGTCGCGATCAAACCGGGGTCATTGGTTGAAAAAATGACAGTTTTATTCAGCAACTTATCGCTGAACAAACGGTTAAAATATTGTGCATTTTCGTTTTCTGCACCATTGAACGGTTCGTCAATGATTATCAGAGATTGCTCACAGTTACCCAGGCCAAGCGCGAGACGTAATTTTTGTTGAATGCCATTGGGAAGGCTTTTGCATTTGTCGACACTTAATTGAGTCGCTAAGCCTTCTGGTAGCCATTCATCTAACTCGAAGAAGCTGACCATCTCTTGCATCTTCTCGGTAGGTATCAAGCCATTGTGCAGTATGAAGTTAGTCTCTAATGAGCCTTCAAAAATATGCAGATTAAAAGGGATGTAGTTAATCGACGTGCGATAACGGTAGCTATTGAATTGTTTGATGTTGTAGCCATCGACAGATACAGCGCCTTGATAGCGGTCTTCTAGCCCAGCAATGATCGATATGAGCGTGGTTTTGCCGCAACCCGTAGGGCCACAAATAACGACTTTTGCGCTAGGAGGTATCTTGAAACCAAGGTTGGTTAATCCAGTCGCTGCGCCTGTGTAACGATGGCTGACACCACTTCCCACAATGCTGCCTTGGAATAGGCGAATAGGCGGGCTTTTCTCTAAGGTTGATTTGTCATCGTTCATCGACATCAAGTTGTTTATCTGTGCTGATGAAGCTTTGATCGATTGAAACTTAGAAATTGAGTTGTAGATACCCATGATTGGGCCTAACGCTTTCCAAACCAATATAACGGTCGCGAGCATTGCACCAGCATCAGATGTGCCTTCCATTACGCCAATTACGGCGGTCACGATACTTGCAGTACCAATCGCTTGAATCAAACTACCACCAGCGGCCTGAATCTTACTGTTAGTAACGGCAACGTTTTCTGCGTCACTGGTGCTTTGCAAATGTGAGGCACTAAAGCGAAATTGAACCACGCGCAGTAAAGGCAGACCTTGGATCGTCTTGATACCACGAAGAATCTCATTCCATTGATACGAGACCATCGCATTGGCGCGCGAGCTTTTGGATGTGGCTTGCGAGTAGATATAACGTGAGTAAATACAGAAGACGAGCATCAGTATTAAGCCACCCATCACTACTAACGCTGCAGTACCAGACATCAGAGCAATGGCGATGATGAATACGATAACAAACGGCATATCAAAATAGCTGAGGGTTGATTCTGCGGTCACTAAACGTCGGAACGTATCGATATCTTTCAAACGTGCTAACTGTGAAGAGACTCCGGCTGTTGAGGTCATCGCGTAGGGTAGCCACAGTAGCTTAGATATAACGGCTTGAGATATATGTACGGCGAGATCTTTACCGGAAGTGGCAATGATGTTGACCCGCATTTTCTTAAAGAAGTATTCAGAGAAACCGACAATGATGGCAAATAATGTTAACCAATACAGTGTCGCCTCAGAGCTCGAAGTGAGCGCGAAGTTATAAACACTCATAATAAATAAGGGCTGTAGCGCACCGAGAATGCTGATCACAAAACTTAGAATGATTAAGCTCTTGAATTCGTTATTGTAACGATAGAACGCGTATTTAATCCAGTTACTTCTATCTTGCGATTCCGGTGGTGGTTCGCGGAACAGACGAGAATATTCGTTAAGAGAAATCAACAAGCAGGGCTTTTTGCACATTGGATATTCAATGGTGTTGTTGTTCGTGTAATCAAACAAGAGCAACTTTCCATCTTTAACACCTAAGAAGATCGCACTTAGATTTTCTACTTCAATAAAGCATGGGTAAGGGTGCTGATCGATATTCTCGAGTGTCTTTAGTTTGGTCACATCACAACGGTATCCAAGACGCTCTATCGTCGCAGTAAAACTGTCGCCATCTTTCGGCTTTGGAATAAAGGCGTCGCTGAGGATAGAAGGTGTACCTTCCCATTCCAATGCTATTAAAGTGTAAGCTAAGCCGCGAATCAGAGGTGAGTGGTTGTAACGCTCATCATAACCGCTTGCTTCAAAGTCCAAAATTCGCTGTGGAACATTATTGAAGTCTATTAAGATACTCATTGGTCACCTCCGTTAAGTTTACGCGTTTGAGGCGATGGTTAAGTTTATCCATTTTATTGCTGGCAATGATTAGGATTTTATCATTGGCACGATAAGCGGCACTGGTAAGCACCACTTGTGCAAACTCCTCATCAAATACACAATCAATATCGTCGAATATCAATACACGTTTATTGGCGAGTAGAGCGCGAACCAATAATAAGGCGTAACTTACTTGGCGTGAGAATGGGGTTCGCATATGGCCTTTGAGTTCGGTATAAAATCCAGCCGGAAGCCCGTCAATTTGCGCCTTGATATTCATGATTTGACACAGTGCAAATGCCGTGTTGTTCAAGCTTGGTCGGAAGCAAGTGAGGTTATCTATTATGGTTCCTTCCACGAACGAACTGGTCTTATCAACCATGAGCACGCTGTTACGCCAAACGTTGTAATTGACGTCATCGAGAGGCGTGTCGTTAATCATGATATCCAGTTTGTTATCATTGTTTTGTCGCGTAATACAGTTGGCTAAGTGTGTCTTACCTGAACCACTCTTACCTGTGAGCAGGTAGGCTTGTCCCAGTTCAAACTCGATACGTTGTTTGTCAGAGTACTTGATTGAAATACGTTCTACTTCTGTGGTTTCATGTTGATGCTCAACAGAGGCGGCCAATTCAAGGAGGTCAGCGATACGTTGGATATGGAGTTTGTTTAATTCCCAGCGGCTCGCGGTGCGCATCACTTGTTGGTAAGGCGCAAAATAACGGTTGGTTAGCATGATGATGGCGGCCATGATGCCTTGACTCGATTCCATATTAATTACGGCAGTCGCCAAGACCACCACAACGCAAGCAATGGATAGCTGTTGGATGAGCGTCAAAATCAAGCCAAAGTTCGATTCGATCTGCTCATATTTGATGTTCTCAACTTCGCGCTCTTCGACCATTTGTGTCATCAAACTTTCAACGCGGTATTCCATATTTCGCGCCTTGATATCCAGTGGGCTAGAGATGATCTCAATAATTTTGGAGGTGGTTAAGCCTTCGATATCAGACTTATTTTGCAAGCTGCCAATTTTCTGTTTGGAAAGGCTCCACGCGAAAATCGCTAAGACGGCCGAGGCAATTAGAAGGGTAATGCCAGCCCATATGTTGATGAGGCCGATGATAAGAATGGTAATCACGCTAACCGCAAGGTTGATAAGCGCTCGAACCGATTCTCCGCCAAAGAAGGTCTTAAGTTCAGGGATAGTTGCGATTCGTTCTAGATATTCGCCCGGCTCTAAACGGCGGAATTTAGAGATCTCCGCTAAACAAATGGATTGGAATACCTTATTGGTTAGGTTGGTTTCAAATTGCCTCATGATGACGGAAGATATCTTCTCTTCCTGACTTTTTAAGTGGTAGTCGAGGAAGATGGAAATCAAAATAATAGCGAACAATAAGAACAAGGTATCTTGCGCTTGGTTGGGTAACACTCGGTCAAAAATGACCAGAATAGAGAAGGGCAGTACCAAGCCAAATAGGGTTGATATTATCGTTGAAAAAGTCAGATAACACTTATCTGCCATATTGATCTTTTGCGAAAATTGCTCAGTTTGCATTACGACCTCCTTTCCTCAACGACTCCGTTGAGAGAAGATGTTTCGGCACTAAATCTTGATTGTCGCGACCTTCAATATCGCTCATTAATTGCATCACGCTTTCGATAGATTGAATCGAGAGTAAACCCTTAATTTGCTCAAGTTTGATGGTCTCGATGATGTAGTCGTATCGTGCGCTTTCGTAGTCTCTTAAGGCGCTGAACAGTTTACTTTCCGCCGCCAGCAAGTCGGTGATGGTACGCGTTCCTAATTGGTAGGCTCTTTGGATCCCTTTATAAGATGCGTAGTTGGCGCGAATGATGTTTTCGTAACTGCTTATAGACTGCGAGAAATCGTTAATGTTGAGCACTGAGGTATTCACACTGTTACGTGTGGTGTAAAGCGAATCTTGGTAAAGCAGTTCAGTACGCTCGATGGCCGTTGATGACTTCTGATAGCCGTAGTAATCAGAGCCACCGGATAAGAGAGGCACGGCGAGGTTTAATCCCACACTGGTTGAGTTACTTTCGCCAGTTTGGGTTGGATCACTCGCCGTGCTGTAGTTATTGGTATCATCATGTCGATAACTGGCCGAAAGCGACACGGTCGGTAAGAAGTTCGAACCGCTCTCTTTTAAGCTTCGTCGGCTTCTCTCTACGTTTTTCTTTGCCACCAACAAGTCGTTATTGAGCTTTAACGCCTGATCCATGAT
The DNA here is from genome assembly GCA_023206055.1 of Vibrio cyclitrophicus. Taxonomy (NCBI): domain Bacteria; kingdom Pseudomonadati; phylum Pseudomonadota; class Gammaproteobacteria; order Vibrionales; family Vibrionaceae; genus Vibrio; species Vibrio cyclitrophicus. Next base: position 313,080 of record CP065367.1, read on the forward strand.
CGTGCGTTGCTCGCTTTCGCTGATCTCTTTTAAAGGCACGCTTTCGTATATGTCTTGCGACGGAGTGATAGGGTATTGAATTTGAATCGATAAACCGTTGAGAATGACACGTCGATCTTTTTGCAAGGTTCTTAATCGGTTCGACACGCCTTCTTTCTGAGCTATCACTTCGTAAAGTTCACTGGCTGCGGTATTACCTAACTCTACATTGCGTCGCATTTGATGTTCACGCGTTTCAGACGATTTAAGCTCAACCTTGGTCGCTTTAATTTGGGCGTTGTTTTTCAAATACTCAAAGTATTGAGAACCGATTTCCGAAATGGTGCTTTGGATTTTGTTCTCGTGTTTAATCTCTTCGATATTGAAGTCGAGCTTAGCCGTCCCATATTTAAAAATGTCGCCAAGATTGAATATGGATTGGGATAACGAAAGGCTGTAGCTGTTTGAGTTATAGCTAGAGGTTTCATCCGGCACGCTCGATAGCAAGGTTTCATTCTCGTTCCATGTGGTATCGGCAGCACCATTGAGTGACGGCAGAAATTTCGAGCGACTGATACCAATGTTGTACTCGTTTTCTTCCACACCTTTATCACTGGCGCGAAGAGACAGGCTGTTTTGCAGGCCGAGCTCTACCGCTTCAAGCAGGGTAGTCGCCGATGCTAAAGGTGTCGTGCTGAATGCAAGCGCAGCCATGATGCTGCTAGTTAAGTTTTTGTACCGCCACATACTTGTTGATCACCTTGATTATTTGGTCGCTTTTATAAGGTTTGCTGATCACGTAATCCATTCCGGCCTCAATACAAGCCTGGTGTTCGTTACTGCTGGTCAATGCGGTTGCCCCTATAATGGTACAAGGGTTCTTCTCGTTTTCTTGTTCGAATTGTCGAATGCGTTTTGTTGCTTCGATGCCGCCCATACCCGGCATGATGCAATCCATAAAGATGATGTCAGAACGTTTATTCATGAAGTGTTTCACTGCGTCAGCGCCATCGCCGACCATGTCTGGTTCATATTCTTGTTTGGTAAGGATTCGCTTAAGTAAAATCTGCTGAACTCGATCATCTTCTACGATAAGGAATGAGCTGTTCTCCATCTGTTCTTCCGATGCTTCCGCTTCCATAATGGTGAGTAGGTTTGGAATGAATTCGTAAGGAATTGCAGGGGCGTTAATGATCTTGTCGACGAAGCTATGACACTCTTGTGCTTGCTGAGTGTTGGTCACTGACAACAGCAGTTTGGTATTTGGGTGGTTCTTAAGTTGGGATTTCACTGTTTTACTCAGTGAGGGCAGTTTGTTGGGTTCAAAGGTATCGGTCAGCATGATCGCATCGTAATCACCGAACGTTTTAGCTGCTGAGAAAAGCTCGTTTGCTGTGCGAATCTCGGTGATGTCTAGCCCCAAGTTACTGAGCATTTTGTTCATCACATCGATACGAACTTGAGTATTAGCACACAAGAGTAAACGCTTGCCATCAAAGCGAGTTTTCTCTGTGTGGAAGTTCTTAGCCTTAAGATCGAGTTCAATCTGAAAACGTTCCTGAGCGCCGGATTGGAACCAGTGACTCTCGTAATATCCGTAATCTTTCAGAACACTTTTAGCCAAGTCATCGGTGTTCGCAGTATGGTCTTTGTGTGCGCTCCAATGGAGCTTATTGAGCTTGGCAACAGAAACATCCAGCGTTGATAAGAAGTTGAGGTTGATGGTGACACGGGTATTTTCCATGTCTGATGCTGCACCCGATTCAATCGTCACAAACAGTTTCTTATTTGATTTGAGTTGAATAGCGTTAGATAGTTGAAGGAACAGTATCCAGAATAAGCTGGTGGATTGGCCTGCAACACGATTCGGTAAATTGTCTGAAATAAAACAATCAAGCTCACTTTCATTTCGTTGAATCTTTGCGCTGATGTGAATCATCAATTCCGACAGTACGTTGAGCAGTGAAAATTCTTTCGATTTACTCTCCGTACCCTGTGAAATCAAACGATTATAGTTTTCCGCTAGTTCAGATAATGTGCTACACGCAGAGGTAATATCCTTCGCCATCAACACGCCGTTTTCATCGGTTTCTTGAACAAGATATTGGACACCGCCGTTGATGGTGTTTGTAATTCCGCGAATCTCATAGCCGATCAGCGCATACAGTTGTTTGTAGAGATCGTTATTGCGCTTTTGGTCTTCCAATTTACTGAAGATAAGTTTGAGATGAGAGTAGATCTGACGCTGTTTTGGATTAATGCTCACTTCATTAAGAAGCTCTTCAAGACGTTGTAAATCGAGCTGCTTCAGCTCTTGATACAGGGCATCGAATTCATAGTCGATTTCGCGTTCGTTAGAGCTGGATTTCTTCAGTTTCAACATAGCAACTGAGTTGGACAAAATTGTAATCACAGCTAATATCACGACTACCATAAACAACCAGATAAAGAACTCGTTTTTCTCAGACATCAAGTCGTTCGCATGGTTGTTAAACATGGTGCGATAGTTGTCATCCATCTGCAGATAGTTATTCGTCAATGAAAGGTACAAGCCTAATACGTCGTTACGTGTTTTAGGGCTATCGGAGAAACGATTAATCGCTAATTCCAGTTGCGTGTATTCAGTTGCTCCAACCAAGCTGAACTCGGTTTTGTTTAACGAAGCCAAAGAACGAAACTCATCTATCTCACTTTTCAAAGTCGATGGATCAAACTCATTGGTATTGCAATTATGCTCTTTTAAGCAGTGCTGCAAAGTTTGTATATCAAGTTCTATTGTCTGATTAAGTTTCTGGGCTTGTATGATCAAGGGGGCGCTTTGGACTTGCGCAACCGAATCTACTTTTGACCAAGAAAAGTATAAATAGAAAGCGAACGCTGCCAATACCACGCTAAATAGTATGCTTAGACGCAGAGCGGGTACGGAAATATTGTACGAAGGTTTTCCGCTCATTGATTATCTCTCATCAAAAGCATCCTCGATAGCTGACATCACAGGTTTCGCAGCGTATTCGATCACGCGACGCGAGCCTGTTTTTACGTCGGCGGTAAATTCCATATAAGGTGATAATTTGTATTGAGTGCCTCCTCGCTCTAGAAAGTTTCGGTCAATTTCAATTTCTGCTAAATAGAATTCAGCGTCTTCTTCTTCGTATGATGAACGGCTGATTGAAGCGATGGTGCCCTCAACAAATCCGTATTTTGCAAAGTTATAGGTGTCCATTTTTACTTTTACCGCCTGACCAATCTCAACGAAGCCCATGTCTTTACGTGGGATCTTCGCTTCACCGTGAAGGGAGTTATTGATCGGCGCAATATCTGCGATACTTTCACCTGGTGGAATCACAGCAGAACGGAAGTTGAAGTGCAGTTTGTCGACCACACCGTCCACTGGAGAGTAGACGATTAGGCGATCAACCTTGTCGGAATGCTGTGGTTGTAAGATTCGCTTCAGCTTGAGGTCTTTATTCGCTTGAATGATTTGCGCTTGGTACTCAGAGTTCCTGTTCTCAACCAAGTCACGGTGTTGTTTTTCCAGTTTGTCGAGTTGAAAGCGCTCATTCATCACAGACTCGTCTAGGTTCTCAATCTCACGAACCATATTGGATTCTTGTACTTTCATATTTAGAACGTCGACATATGACGCCATCTCTTCTTTATAAAGCGTGTTTTTGATGTTGAGTTGTTTGCGAATGAGCGAGAGTTGGTTCTCTGAACTTTTGCGACGCTTTAGCATTGAACTGATTAGCGAGTTCTTGTGCTTAATATCGTGTGTGATGAGTTCTTCGTTTGAACGGTTTTTAGAGAATTCTTGTTTCCACGTATTCATATTGACCTGAACTTGCTCAGGGTATTTCTCAATGAACGCATCAAAGTTAGGCTCTACCATGTCACGTAAACTCTCATAACGAATCTTATCGAGTTCGATCTGAATAATTTCAGTATTTACGGTATCAAGTTGGGTGTTGCGGTCGAGTGAGCGTATTCGAGCAATAGGTTGGCCTTCATAAACTACTTCCCCTTTTCTGACTAACAATTCTTCTAATATACCGCCTTCTAGGTGTTGAACCTTCTCAACATCCGATTCCAATAGCAGTTCGCCACGTACAGAAACAACAATGTCGATACGTGCTTGTGATGCCACGGCGATAGCGACCAAAGCGAGTAAGAATATAATGAGCAACGTTTTGTGAACGCTGGTCATGGCACTAGCAAGCACAATAGTGTCATCAGCTGTGACCTTAGAAGCCTCGTTATTGGAAACAAGTGCTTTTCTGAGGTGATGTTCTATTTGGTTATTGCTCATGACTGACCTCGGTTACTTGTCATCTATTACTTCCTTAACACCCAACAAGTGGTTGATTTGCCGATTGACGTTGTGCAATTCAGTTTTTACATCCTCTATAAGCTCTTCCGGCGCAGGGAACTCGTGTCTGCTCAAATGTTCCAATTTAGCCATTTTGGGCGGAAGGTCTTGATCGCAAAGCAGCGTTAAGATGGTCTTCAGTTTTTTTGAGTAACGGTTGAGTTCATCAAAACGATTACCTTTATGAAGTTCTTCTATATTTATGGCTGCGTCAGAAAAGTCATTGTAAAAGTCGCCCAATAACAATTGCAGCCCCTTGTGGTTGTTGTCAACCGAGCGCAACAAATTCGTCATGTCTATCATCGCTCCACTGCCTTAATTGCTTTAATCACAATAACTAAGGATCTTTAAAGGTGGTTTTCAAATTTTTTTTGATTCTTTATGCATAAAAAGAAAAATATAAAAAATGGTGTATAAAAATTTGGTTTTTCAAAATGGTGTCCTTTAATGATTCTAAATACGATCAGTTAGCTAGTAGCAACGGAGGCTGTAATGGCAGGCGAAAATAACCAAAATAACCAAAATGAAGACCTAAATGATGCGGTAGAACAAACGGACACGAGCGACGCGGGTACGCCCTCCCAGCAGCAGAATCAACAAAATCAACAGAATACGATAGCGTCGACAATAGCGACGGGTGCTGAAAATACGGATGCAGCAGACGAAGTTAACCAAGCCCTAGCAGATGATCCAAGTGGAGCTGGTAACGAAGAAGAAGTTGAGACTTCGAGTGGTGCAGTTCAAGAAGAGACATCGGAAGTTGGTAGCGACTCTGGTGATGCTCAATCGAATATAGTTGGCGGCGTAGCGTCTGATGCAGAAGCTGGTGAAGCGGTGGGCAATGGCGGAGATTCGGGAGCAGGTGCTCAAGCGGTAGGTGGCGAAAACACGGAAGGTTCAGATGGCGGTGTAAGTGAAGAAAGTAACGAAGAACAAGAGCAAGCCTCAAGTACGTCAACGTCGGCTATCGCCGACTCTTCAGAATCATCTGAGCAACTTGTAGGTGATGATGATTCAGATAATATTGATTCAGAGACAATAGAAGAAACTTTTGATGTTCACGTACAAGATAGGGACGAAGCTACTTTACAAGAAGAAAGCTTCGATTCTGAGACAACAAGCGAAACGTTTGATATTCAAGTTGATGCTCAGAATGATGCCACAGTGGTTAGTGATGCTACCTACGCCGTTAATGAAGAGGGCACGTTGACCTTCACGGACGAGCAACTGCTTACTAACGCGACAGACATTGATGGCGACGACTTGTCGATTGAGTCGGTCAGTTACAACGGTACCGATGGTGTGTTTACCGACAATGGCAACGGCACTTACAGTTTCGTACCGAACGACAACTTCAATGGTGACGTTGCGCTTGATTTTACGGTGAGTGATGGTACTAGCACGACGGACGCGAACATCAATGTCAGCGTGACAGATGTAAACGATGCACCTGTTGCGGGCTCGACCAGTTATCAAGCAAATGAAGATGGTTTGCTCACCTTCAATGATGAACAACTATTGGCAAACAGTTCAGATATTGACGGTACAGTTACTGTTGAGAGTGTGAGTTACACAGGTGGAGACGGTATCTTCACTAATAACGGTAATGGTACTTACAGTTTTGCACCGAATGACAACTTCAACGGCGATGTGTCGATTAATGTCACCGTCGTCGATGATGATGGGGCGACTGCGACAACCACTGCGGATGTTGGTGTCATAGCGGTGAATGACACGCCGATAGTGTCGGGTAATGTGGCGTACAATGTGGACGAGGATGGCACCATCACGCTTAGCCAAGAGCAGTTGTTGGGCAATGCCAGTGACATTGATGGTGATGATTTAATCGCTTCGAATTTAGAGCTTGCTAGTGGTGGTTCGGTTATCGATAACGGGGATGGTAGCTTTACCGTCACTCCAACGGCCGATTTTAACGGTGATTTGGCGTTAACGTTTGATGTTAGTGATGGCACGGCAACGGTGGCTACGGGTCTTGACTTAACGATTAACCCTACTAATGACTTAACCGTGGTGAGTGATGCTACCTATACCGTCAGTGAAGATGGCACGTTGACCTTCACGGACGAGCAACTGCTTACTAACGCGACAGACATTGATGGCGACGACTTGTCGATTAAGTCGGTCAGTTACAACGGTACCGATGGTGTGTTTACCGACAATGGCAACGGCACTTACAGTTTCGTACCGAACGACAACTTCAATGGTGACGTTGCGCTTGATTTTACGGTGAGTGATGGTACTAGCACGACGGACGCGAACATCAATGTCAGCGTGACAGATGTAAACGATGCACCTGTTGCGGGCTCGACCAGTTATCAAGCAAATGAAGATGGTTTGCTCACCTTCAATGATGAACAACTATTGGCAAACAGTTCAGATATTGACGGTACAGTTACTGTTGAGAGTGTGAGTTACACAGGTGGAGACGGTATCTTCACTAATAACGGTAATGGTACTTACAGTTTTGCACCGAATGACAACTTCAACGGCGATGTGTCGATTAATGTCACCGTCGTCGATGATGATGGGGCGACTGCGACAACCACTGCGGATGTAGGTGTCATAGCGGTGAATGACACGCCGATAGTGTCGGGTAATGTGGCGTACAATGTGGACGAGGATGGCACCATCACGCTTAGCCAAGAGCAGTTGTTGGGCAATGCCAGTGACATTGATGGTGATGATTTAATCGCTTCGAATTTAGAGCTTGCTAGTGGTGGTTCGGTTATCGATAACGGGGATGGTAGCTTTACCGTCACTCCAACGGCCGATTTTAACGGTGATTTGGCGTTAACGTTTGATGTTAGTGATGGCACGGCAACGGTGGCTACGGGTCTTGATTTAACGGTGAATCCGGTTAATGACTCTGTCGTTGCAGATAGCTTTAATGTCGATGTGGGTGAGGATGGTACTTTAATACTCAGTGATAACGACATTCTTGCTAACGTTAGCGATATTGATGGCGACTCTGTTTCGATTGAGTCGGTGAGTTATACAGGTTCTGATGGTGTCTTGACAGAGATTGCTGGAGGAGTTTATAGCTTTGCTCCGAACGATAACTTTAACGGTAATATCGAGCTAAGTTATGTAGCCAGTGATGGCTCTACAACGGCAGAGAACTCTATAAACATTACAGTGTCTGATATTAACGATGCACCGGTAGTGGGAGCAACCAGTTACCAAGTTAATGAAGATGGTTTGTTAACGTTTAGCGATGTACAGCTATTAGCAAACAGTTCAGATATTGACGGTACAGTTACTGTTGAGAGTGTGAGTTACACTGGTGGAGACGGTATCTTCACTAATAACGGTAATGGTACTTACAGTTTTGCACCGAATGACAACTTCAACGGCGATGTGTCGATTAATGTCACCGTCGTCGATGATGATGGGGCGACTGCGACAACCACTGCGGATGTTGGTGTCATAGCGGTGAATGACACGCCGATAGTGTCGGGTAATGTGGCGTACAATGTGGACGAGGATGGCACCATCACGCTTAGCCAAGAGCAGTTGTTGGGCAATGCCAGTGACATTGATGGTGATGATTTAATCGCTTCGAATTTAGAGCTTGCTAGTGGTGGTTCGGTTATCGATAACGGGGATGGTAGCTTTACCGTCACTCCAACGGCCGATTTTAACGGTGATTTGGCGTTAACGTTTGATGTTAGTGATGGCACGGCAACGGTGGCTACGGGTCTTGACTTAACGATTAACCCTACTAATGACTTAACCGTGGTGAGTGATGCTACCTATACCGTCAGTGAAGATGGCACGTTGACCTTCACGGACGAGCAACTGCTTACTAACGCGACAGACATTGATGGCGACGACTTGTCGATTGAGTCGGTCAGTTACAACGGTACCGATGGTGTGTTTACCGACAATGGCAACGGCACTTACAGTTTCGTACCGAACGACAACTTCAATGGTGACGTTGCGCTTGATTTTACGGTGAGTGATGGTACTAGCACGACGGACGCGAACATCAATGTCAGCGTGACAGATGTAAACGATGCACCTGTTGCGGGCTCGACCAGTTATCAAGCAAATGAAGATGGTTTGCTCACCTTCAATGATGAACAACTATTGGCAAACAGTTCAGATATTGACGGTACAGTTACTGTTGAGAGTGTGAGTTACACTGGTGGAGACGGTATCTTCACTAATAACGGTAATGGTACTTACAGTTTTGCACCGAATGACAACTTCAACGGCGATGTGTCGATTAATGTCACCGTCGTCGATGATGATGGGGCGACTGCGACAACCACTGCGGATGTAGGTGTCATAGCGGTGAATGACACGCCGATAGTGTCGGGTAATGTGGCGTACAATGTGGACGAGGATGGCACCATCACGCTTAGCCAAGAGCAGTTGTTGGGCAATGCCAGTGACATTGATGGTGATGATTTAATCGCTTCGAATTTAGAGCTTGCTAGTGGTGGTTCGGTTATCGATAACGGGGATGGTAGCTTTACCGTCACTCCAACGGCCGATTTTAACGGTGATTTGGCGTTAACGTTTGATGTTAGTGATGGCACGGCAACGGTGGCTACGGGTCTTGACTTAACGATTAACCCTACTAATGACTTAACCGTGGTGAGTGATGCTACCTATACCGTCAGTGAAGATGGCACGTTGACCTTCACGGACGAGCAACTGCTTACTAACGCGACAGACATTGATGGCGACGACTTGTCGATTAAGTCGGTCAGTTACAACGGTACCGATGGTGTGTTTACCGACAATGGCAACGGCACTTACAGTTTCGTACCGAACGACAACTTCAATGGTGACGTTGCGCTTGATTTTACGGTGAGTGATGGTACTAGCACGACGGACGCGAACATCAATGTCAGCGTGACAGATGTAAACGATGCACCTGTTGCGGGCTCGACCAGTTATCAAGCAAATGAAGATGGTTTGCTCACCTTCAATGATGAACAACTATTGGCAAACAGTTCAGATATTGACGGTACAGTTACTGTTGAGAGTGTGAGTTACACAGGTGGAGACGGTATCTTCACTAATAACGGTAATGGTACTTACAGTTTTGCACCGAATGACAACTTCAACGGCGATGTGTCGATTAATGTCACCGTCGTCGATGATGATGGGGCGACTGCGACAACCACTGCGGATGTAGGTGTCATAGCGGTGAATGACACGCCGATAGTGTCGGGTAATGTGGCGTACAATGTGGACGAGGATGGCACCATCACGCTTAGCCAAGAGCAGTTGTTGGGCAATGCCAGTGACATTGATGGTGATGATTTAATCGCTTCGAATTTAGAGCTTGCTAGTGGTGGTTCGGTTATCGATAACGGGGATGGTAGCTTTACCGTCACTCCAACGGCCGATTTTAACGGTGATTTGGCGTTAACGTTTGATGTTAGTGATGGCACGGCAACGGTGGCTACGGGTCTTGATTTAACGGTGAATCCGGTTAATGACTCTGTCGTTGCAGATAGCTTTAATGTCGATGTGGGTGAGGATGGTACTTTAATACTCAGTGATAACGACATTCTTGCTAACGTTAGCGATATTGATGGCGACTCTGTTTCGATTGAGTCGGTGAGTTATACAGGTTCTGATGGTGTCTTGACAGAGATTGCTGGAGGAGTTTATAGCTTTGCTCCGAACGATAACTTTAACGGTAATATCGAGCTAAGTTATGTAGCCAGTGATGGCTCTACAACGGCAGAGAACTCTATAAACATTACAGTGTCTGATATTAACGATGCACCGGTAGTGGGAGCAACCAGTTACCAAGTTAATGAAGATGGTTTGTTAACGTTTAGCGATGTACAGCTATTAGCAAACAGTTCAGATATTGACGGTACAGTTACTGTTGAGAGTGTGAGTTACACTGGTGGAGACGGTATCTTCACTAATAACGGTAATGGTACTTACAGTTTTGCACCGAATGACAACTTCAACGGCGATGTGTCGATTAATGTCACCGTCGTCGATGATGATGGGGCGACTGCGACAACCACTGCGGATGTTGGTGTCATAGCGGTGAATGACACGCCGATAGTGTCGGGTAATGTGGCGTACAATGTGGACGAGGATGGCACCATCACGCTTAGCCAAGAGCAGTTGTTGGGCAATGCCAGTGACATTGATGGTGATGATTTAATCGCTTCGAATTTAGAGCTTGCTAGTGGTGGTTCGGTTATCGATAACGGGGATGGTAGCTTTACCGTCACTCCAACGGCCGATTTTAACGGTGATTTGGCGTTAACGTTTGATGTTAGTGATGGCACGGCAACGGTGGCTACGGGTCTTGACTTAACGATTAACCCTACTAATGACTTAACCGTGGTGAGTGATGCTACCTATACCGTCAGTGAAGATGGCACGTTGACCTTCACGGACGAGCAACTGCTTACTAACGCGACAGACATTGATGGCGACGACTTGTCGATTAAGTCGGTCAGTTACAACGGTACCGATGGTGTGTTTACCGACAATGGCAACGGCACTTACAGTTTCGTACCGAACGACAACTTCAATGGTGACGTTGCGCTTGATTTTACGGTGAGTGATGGTACTAGCACGACGGACGCGAACATCAATGTCAGCGTGACAGATGTAAACGATGCACCTGTTGCGGGCTCGACCAGTTATCAAGCAAATGAAGATGGTTTGCTCACCTTCAATGATGAACAACTATTGGCAAACAGTTCAGATATTGACGGTACAGTTACTGTTGAGAGTGTGAGTTACACAGGTGGAGACGGTATCTTCACTAATAACGGTAATGGTACTTACAGTTTTGCACCGAATGACAACTTCAACGGCGATGTGTCGATTAATGTCACCGTCGTCGATGATGATGGGGCGACTGCGACAACCACTGCGGATGTTGGTGTCATAGCGGTGAATGACACGCCGATAGTGTCGGGTAATGTGGCGTACAATGTGGACGAGGATGGCACCATCACGCTTAGCCAAGAGCAGTTGTTGGGCAATGCCAGTGACATTGATGGTGATGATTTAATCGCTTCGAATTTAGAGCTTGCTAGTGGTGGTTCGGTTATCGATAACGGGGATGGTAGCTTTACCGTCACTCCAACGGCCGATTTTAACGGTGATTTGGCGTTAACGTTTGATGTTAGTGATGGCACGGCAACGGTGGCTACGGGTCTTGACTTAACGATTAACCCTACTAATGACTTAACCGTGGTGAGTGATGCTACCTATACCGTCAGTGAAGATGGCACGTTGACCTTCACGGACGAGCAACTGCTTACTAACGCGACAGACATTGATGGCGACGACTTGTCGATTAAGTCGGTCAGTTACAACGGTACCGATGGTGTGTTTACCGACAATGGCAACGGCACTTACAGTTTCGTACCGAACGACAACTTCAATGGTGACGTTGCGCTTGATTTTACGGTGAGTGATGGTACTAGCACGACGGACGCGAACATCAATGTCAGCGTGACAGATGTAAACGATGCACCTGTTGCGGGCTCGACCAGTTATCAAGCAAATGAAGATGGTTTGCTCACCTTCAATGATGAACAACTATTGGCAAACAGTTCAGATATTGACGGTACAGTTACTGTTGAGAGTGTGAGTTACACAGGTGGAGACGGTATCTTCACTAATAACGGTAATGGTACTTACAGTTTTGCACCGAATGACAACTTCAACGGCGATGTGTCGATTAATGTCACCGTCGTCGATGATGATGGGGCGACTGCGACAACCACTGCGGATGTTGGTGTCATAGCGGTGAATGACACGCCGATAGTGTCGGGTAATGTGGCGTACAATGTGGACGAGGATGGCACCATCACGCTTAGCCAAGAGCAGTTGTTGGGCAATGCCAGTGACATTGATGGTGATGATTTAATCGCTTCGAATTTAGAGCTTGCTAGTGGTGGTTCGGTTATCGATAACGGGGATGGTAGCTTTACCGTCACTCCAACGGCCGATTTTAACGGTGATTTGGCGTTAACGTTTGATGTTAGTGATGGCACGGCAACGGTGGCTACGGGTCTTGATTTAACGGTGAATCCGGTTAATGACTCTGTCGTTGCAGATAGCTTTAATGTCGATGTGGGTGAGGATGGTACTTTAATACTCAGTGATAACGACATTCTTGCTAACGTTAGCGATATTGATGGCGACTCTGTTTCGATTGAGTCGGTGAGTTATACAGGTTCTGATGGTGTCTTGACAGAGATTGCTGGAGGAGTTTATAGCTTTGCTCCGAACGATAACTTTAACGGTAATATCGAGCTAAGTTATGTAGCCAGTGATGGCTCTACAACGGCAGAGAACTCTATAAACATTACAGTGTCTGATATTAACGATGCACCGGTAGTGGGAGCAACCAGTTACCAAGTTAATGAAGATGGTTTGTTAACGTTTAGCGATGTACAGCTATTAGCAAACAGTTCAGATATTGACGGTACAGTTACTGTTGAGAGTGTGAGTTACACTGGTGGAGACGGTATCTTCACTAATAACGGTAATGGTACTTACAGTTTTGCACCGAATGACAACTTCAACGGCGATGTGTCGATTAATGTCACCGTCGTCGATGATGATGGGGCGACTGCGACAACCACTGCGGATGTTGGTGTCATAGCGGTGAATGACACGCCGATAGTGTCGGGTAATGTGGCGTACAATGTGGACGAGGATGGCACCATCACGCTTAGCCAAGAGCAGTTGTTGGGCAATGCCAGTGACATTGATGGTGATGATTTAATCGCTTCGAATTTAGAGCTTGCTAGTGGTGGTTCGGTTATCGATAACGGGGATGGTAGCTTTACCGTCACTCCAACGGCCGATTTTAACGGTGATTTGGCGTTAACGTTTGATGTTAGTGATGGCACGGCAACGGTGGCTACGGGTCTTGATTTAACGGTGAATCAGATTAATGACTTGGTCATTGTTTCACCACCTTCATTTGATATGAATGAAGATGATACGATTACCATTACAGACGAGCAGTTACTTGCTGGTGCTGCTGACGTAGACGGTGACGACTTATCTATTTCTTCGGTCAGTTACACAGGTAGTGATGGTGATTTTACTGACAACGGCAACGGCACTTATAGTTTCGTGCCGAATGAAAACTTTAACGGTACAGTTGATCTTGATTTCTCAGTCTCAGATGGTGTCAGTGTTACCGATGCTACTAGCACTATTACTGTCGATGCCATTAACGATCTACCATTAGCACCTACGGTTACCTTTACTAGTGAAGAAGATCAGGCGTTAGTCATTGAACCAGAATACATTCTTGCAAATGCTACCGATGTTGACGGTGATAATTTAACACTTGAGTCAATCGTAGTACGTCAACCTCAAAACGCGACGATTACGCAGCAGTCTGACGGCACCTATCAAATGTTAGCAGCAGCCGACTTTAACGGGCTTGTTGAGCTAGCATATATCATTAATGATGGGGTCGAATCTGTTGAGGGTACATTAGAGGTCGATGTCACACCCGTTAATGACGCTGTATTTAGTTCAGGTAACGCCCATTTAACGACAGTCGAAGATGGCTCGATTACGTTTAACCAAGTGGACATGTTAAATCTCTTTAGTGACGTTGACGGTGACACTCTTACCTTATCTAGGGTTATTGCAAGTGAACCTGATGAAGGTAATATTGTTGATAACAGTGATGGCACATGGACTTATACACCAAATGGTGATTTCTCGGGTACATCTGGGCTTCAATTAGTTGTAACCGACGGTGAAACAGAGACAGTCTTAGATATGCCTGTCTTTGTTAGGCCACACGCCGACGGTGCAGTGATAACCTCTTCTCATTCAGGTCCACTAGTCTTTAATGAAGATTCGTCTGGGTTATTAAGCTTAAATGTAGACCTGTTAGACGATTCTGAGATGCTAAGTAATCTAATTATGACAGGCTACCCCGTAGGATTTACGGTTAGCGATGGTAATTACACAATTACGATTACATCTCCAGATCAAGTAATCAATATTACGCAATGGAATATTGACCAAATTGAAATGACGCCACCCGAAAACTGGAGCGGTGATTTCAGTGTAACGGTAACTGCCACTACAGTAGATTATGGCGATGAAGGCTCCCTAGTCGCACCTGATCTCGATAACTTGGTAGGTGACTTCGATACGTCTAGCGGTCAGGATATTACCTTAACCATGGAAGACCTTCTCGCTCAGGCAGATGACTTAGAAATTGCATCAAGTGACGAAGTTAGTATCGACCTTGCCCATTTGGTCGATCCAAGTCAGGGGTCATTAACTGAAAATAGTGACGGTACTTTTACTTTTAGTCCGGCAGATGGTTTTAACGGCCAAGTTGATTTTGCATTTGTAGTAATACAAAACGGTGAGATGCATGATGTACAAAGTTCAATTGCCGTACATGCTACAGAGGAGCCTAACGCTACTGGTAATTCAACTCCTGAAAGTTCGGGTATTGCAACCACCACGCTTACACCTGGAGAAAGCTTAGTCTTTACCGATCAAGACCTGCTATCACAGATTACTGATGCTGATGGTGACACATTGACTATAGAGTCTGTTCAACTCGTATCGGGTGAAGGTACATTGCAAATAACAGGGGAAGGCGAATATAACTTTATTCCACAAGATGGATTTGAATCATTAGCACAAATCCAGTTTGTTGCTTCTGATGGTACAAAAACAATTTCTAGCCACATTAATCTCGATTTCAGCAATCAAGCACCTGAAGTTTCTGCTGATATCGTTGCCGCTACATCACAAGTAAGTGAAGATGGTAGCGTGACTATTAGCTCCGATGAACTTCTAACTGCACTCTCTGCTAGCGATCATGAAGGTGATGCTCTTTCAATAGTACGAATTGACATCAATGAAAATGGTTCAGTAGTAGACAATGGCAACGGCACTTTTACTGTCACACCGAACCCTAACTTTAACGGTACACTAAGTCTTAATACTGTTGTGACTGATGGTGTTTCAGAGACCGAAGGTTCTGTGACGCTTGATGTTTCCGCGGTGAATGACTTAACCGTGGTGAGTGATGCTACCTATACCGTCAGTGAAGATGGCACGTTGACCTTCACGGACGAGCAACTGCTTACTAACGCGACAGATATTGATGGCGACGACTTGTCGATTGAGTCGGTCAGTTACAACGGTACCGATGGTGTGTTTACCGACAATGGCAACGGCACTTACAGTTTCGTACCGAACGACAACTTCAATGGTGACGTTGCGCTTGATTTTACGGTGAGTGATGGTACTAGCACGACGGACGCGAACATCAATGTCAGCGTGACAGATGTAAACGATGCACCTGTTGCGGGCTCGACCAGTTATCAAGCAAATGAAGATGGTTTGCTCACCTTCAATGATGAACAACTATTGGCAAACAGTTCAGATATTGACGGTACAGTTACTGTTGAGAGTGTGAGTTACACAGGTGGAGACGGTATCTTCACTAATAACGGTAATGGTACTTACAGTTTTGCACCGAATGACAACTTCAACGGCGATGTGTCGATTAATGTCACCGTCGTCGATGATGATGGGGCGACTGCGACAACCACTGCGGATGTAGGTGTCATAGCGGTGAATGACACGCCGATAGTGTCGGGTAATGTGGCGTACAATGTGAACGAGGATGGCACCATCACGCTTAGCCAAGAGCAGTTGTTGGGCAATGCCAGTGACATCGATGGTGATGCATTGACCGCATCGAACTTGCAATTAGCGAGTGGAGGTACGGTTACCGATAATGGGGATGGTAGCTTTACCGTTACGCCGGAAGCGCACTTTAATGGCGACTTGACGTTAACCTTTGATGTCAGTGATGGCACGGCAACGGTGGCTACGGGTCTTGACTTAACGGTTGTCGCAGTGAATGACACGCCAGAAGCAGGCGATGAAATCTCTATCCAAGCGGAAGAAGATCAAACAGTGGGCGTTTCTCTGCGTGAAGAGCCTGTGTTACGTTTCGACATAGCTCCTGAAAACGGTGTCATTGAAGCGAACTTGAACGACGAATGGGTAGAGCTAGAGGTAGGGCAAGAAGTCCCTGTGGACACGGAAGTACGCTTCATTCCAAATGATAATGATGATATTACACATACTAGCCAAATCGGTACCTTTGATGACAATGCTAGCCTTGATGATTGGGGCATTGCCGTTGATCCTAATACGCGTGAACTCGTTGATGGTGATTTGAAGGTCACTATCCAAAGTAATGATGGTCCACTCAGTGCGTGGAATGCTGATGGCGCTACTGGTCATGGTATCGGTGATAACGACAAAACTGGTTTGAATGGAAACGAAAAACTTACTATGACCGTTGAAGGTCAGGAGATTAACGAAATCAGCCTCCAGCTAGGCGGTATGGGGGGATATTTTGATAATAAAGGATCTCCTTATTATACAGAGGTAGAAGTTAGAGCATTTAACTCAGATGGTGACTTGATCGACTCAATGATTGTAGAAAAAGATCAGGGTTATCAAGGGTTTGAGGCAAGTGCTACTTTAACTGTAAACGAACCAGTGTCTTACTTTGAGTTAGGTTCGAATATAGGTAATGGTGACTACGTACTTCAAAACATCACGCTTTCTCAAACTATTCACGATGAAGCGGTGTTTACATCTATTGGTGTGGACGGCACTGAAATGACCGAAATGGTAGAACTTAATATCCGTGAAGGTGACAATGAAATCGAACTGACCGCTGACCTGCCAAATGTGACCATTGATACCGGAGGGGCTACGCAGTTTGCCTCTGTGGTTATTACAGAAGAACAGCTCTTCGCACAAGCGAGTGATATCGATGGAGACATTCTTGAGATTCAAAATATAGAACTGGTGGGTGATAACGCGGAGTACGTCACGTTAACCGATAACGGTGACGGTACGTGGATAATTACACCGGATAATAACTTCAACGGTGAGGTTGAGCTGGGTTATCAAGTAACCGATGGTGTTGCCACTGATGGCAATATCATCAATATTAATTTCGAGGCGGTTAATGATGCGCCAGTGAGTGGTGATTTGGCGTACACCGTTAATGAAGATAACTCTATTACGTTAAGTCAAGAGCAACTATTAGCGCAAGCGACCGATGTGGAAAGTGATGACCTAACGGCCGCAAACTTGTCTGTTAGTGGTAACGCGACAGTGACGGAAAACGATGATGGCAGTTTCACTATTACACCGAATGCGAACTTTAATGGTGATATTGATATCACCTTCGACCTAACGGATGGCACCGATACGGTGATCGCAACGGCAGACCTAACGGTCAATCCGATGAGTGACCCAACGGTGGTGAGTGATGTTAGTTACACCATTGAAGAAGATGGTACGTTAACGTTCACTGATGCGCAGCTTCTAGCGGGGGCGTCAGATGCCGATGGTGAAACGCTGTCGATTGAGTCGGTCAGTTACAACGGTACCGATGGTGTGTTTACTAATAATGGTAATGGCACTTACAGCTTTGCTCCGAATGACAACTTCAATGGTGATGTTGCACTTGATTTTACGGTGAGTGACGGTACCGGAACAACGGATGCTAATATTAATGTGAGTGTATCGGAGGTGAACGATGTTCCGGTTGTTGCGGGGAACCTTTCGTACACAATCAATGAAGACAACAGTCTGACTCTGACACAATCGCAGCTGTTAAGTCAGGCCCGTGATGTTGATGGCGATAATCTACAAGCAACTAATGTAGAGTTCGCTGCCGGCACGGTTACAACCGACGGTGTTGGTACAGTGACATTAACGCCTAACCAAGACTTTAACGGTGATGTTACACTTAGCTTTGATGTTACTGATGGCGTTGACACGGTTGCCTCGTCGATTAATCTATCGATTACGCCAATCAATGATGCACCAACCAGTGATGGTGTCAGCCTGAACGTTGATGAAGATGGCGTAATCACAATTACTCAAGCAGACTTGATTGGCAATGCAACAGATGTTGAAAGCGATGCGATCAGTGCCGTTATAGATATGAGTGACGCAGTTGCGAACGATGACGGGAAGCCACAACTGACATTAGATAATGCGACGTTAATTGACAATCAAGACGGTAGTTATCAGTTGATTCCTGACGCTGATTATAACGGCAACTTTGATATCACTTATACGCTAAGTGATGGCAATGATAGCTCGACAACTAACCTATCGATGACCATTAATTCCGTCAACGATGCGCCAGATGTTGACGGCAATGCAATCCTACAAGGCTATGAAAATGCGTCACTCACGATCACTGAAGCCGATTTACTTGCGGAAGCGAGTGATGTTGATGATGACAACCTAAGTGTGGTCAATTTAGATGTTGAAGGTGCTGGTGATCTAGTAGATAACGGCGATGGTACTTGGACATACACACCTGAACCAGGATTTTACGGTGACCTAAATGTATCGTTCGATGTATCGGATGGCGTGGCGACAACACCTGCAGACGCGGACTTTAATATACGTATCAATACCGCGCCAACAGTTCATGATTCAGCGGATCAGCTATCCGGAACGGAAGACCAAGCAGTTATCATTGAGCAGGCGCAAATCTTGTCTATGTTAACGGATGCCGAGGGCGATACGATTAGTATTAGCGATTTCAACTTGGTCGATAATTCAGTCGGCTCTTTGGTTGATAATGGTGATGAAACTTGGATCTTCACGCCAGTTGATGATTTTAATGGCGATGTGCCAATCAGCTTTACAGCGACAGACAATATTGGTGCCAGTGAATCGATTGATATCACTATGTTGGTTCAGAATGTTAATGATGTACCGGTATTTAATGTACCAGAGGTAACGTTCAGTGAGTCTTATACAGATACTGAGCAGCTAACAAGCAGTTTAAATACCTATAATGCCCAAGGGGTTGAACTACCGAGTGGTGAAACTTTAATAGTGAGTCAGAGTTACGACTCAATGTCGATGTCACAATCACTTAAAGCACAGCTAATTGGTGAAGATGGTACTCCGCAAGGAGAAACCATAACGCTTATGAATTTTAGCGGTTCTCCTTCAAACATAGATGTAACCGCTTCATCAAATGGTGATCTGTTAGTAAGTTTTACAGAGTGGGATAGTTCTGGAGGTAGTTCTGTTAAGGTTCAAATGATTGATGTGAACACACAAACATCTAGCGATCCTATTGTTGTTGATAACGAAGCAAGCATTTACGGCTCTCCTGCTGTAAGTCTCCAAGAGGATGGTACATTCTTAATGGCTTACGGTGGATCTGATAGTGATGGAGTAGCTGAAATTAATGTTGTTTCATTGAGTAATACAGGTGAGGTTATAGGTTCTGTTACTGAAGTTGGCGGTTTGAATGTCAACTGGAATACTAAACTATTGATAAACAATGAAGACTCGGTACAAGTATTGAGTAAATCAGGACAAGAAACCCAACTTAGTGTCATTGATACAAATAGTGGAACCATTGAAAATACTGTTGTTTTAGATGCTATTAGCGGCAACGCTTCTATCAACGATACGCTTAAGTTAGAAGATGGGTCAACGCTGTTATTAACTAGTGAATGGGTATCAGGAGTAGGCACACAAAATGGCATAATTAAAATTGATCCAGATCTAAATGTAACCACTCTTGTCGTTGAGGGGCATAATGGTTCTAGTGGCTCTATGTCTAACCTTAGCCTTATTGATACTGGTGACGGTAACTTCGCAGTTGGTTGGAACGAAAGTACAACCGTTTATGCGACAGGCTATGATGCTGATGGTAATGTTTTACAAGAGTCGACCGTCGCTCAGCTCAGTAACTATCCGAATGGTGTTACATTTAGTTCCGATAGCGACCAAATTACAGCCACCTGGTCACTTTACGACAGCTTGAGTGCTAGTAATCAAACTTATACTAAGTCAGTGTCGTTAGCTGAACCGCAACCAGAGCACGCGCAAATGGATGCTAGTGGTGCAGAAGACTCTGTAATTGTACTAACACTTGAGGATCTGACATCATCGGTAACAGATGTTGATGGTGATACATTTACCATTGAAAATATTTCTAGTAGTAATGGGACGATTGAAGATAATGAGGATGGCACATTTAACTATACCCCTGAGCCAGACTTTAACGGTTTAACCATCTTTAATTTTGACGTCAATGATGGCACTGTTTCTATCCCTGTATCGATGAGTTTAACGGTCGACCCTGTTAACGATACGCCGATTACTAATACACTGAACCTACAAGGTTATGAAGATGCTGCCTTTATTATAAATGAATCTCAACTGCTAGCGAGTACGACAGATATTGATGGTGATGCGTTATCGGTAAGCAATGTATCTGCAAATGGTAACGGCCTTTTGTCTGATAACGGTGACGGTACTTGGACATTTACACCTGATGCTGACTTTGTTGGTGATGTATCGTTGAGTTTTGATATAAGCGATGGGGTAGAGGTTATTCAAGGTGATGCAAATCTGAATATTCGTGTCAATACAACCCCTGAAGATACCGATAGCGTAACCTTGACCGGTATAGAGGATGTTGCAACAATCATTAGCGCTGAAGACCTCTTAGCAACGGTTGTTGATGGTGAAAATGATGCGATGACAGTGCTCAATGTTGAGTCTGCTGATGCGGCTAAAGCCACTATCGAAGACAATGGCGACGGTACTTGGACTGTTACTACAGCCGAGAACTTTAATGGTGATTTACCTATCAACTTTACGGTAACAGACAGCATCGCTGATAGTGTGACTGTCGATATTACTATGACAGTACAAGCGGTGAATGACGCCCCTGTATTTGTTTCGCCTAATACTACATTAAATGTCACAGAGACTGGTACAGAGGTGTTAACAGACTTTTCCTTAAGCAGTCCTCAAACGGTCACGTTCGACGACGGTTCATCGATGGTTTTAACCTTGCAATCTGATCCTGTCACCAATAACCAGGTATTGGTGGCTCAGAATTTTGCTGCTGATGGTACATCAGAAGGGACACCTGTCTCTGTGAATGAGTTTGAAAATTGGCCTTCAAACCTAACCGTTGCCGCGACCGAATCAGGTGGGGTCTCTGTAGCCTATTCTGCTTGGGATAGTGATACAGGTGGTCAGGCGCTTAAATACATGTCGTTCGACGAAAACATGGCTGTGGCATCGCCAGAAGTTACCGTTGCTACATCTAGTAGCTTTTACGGAATAGACATCACGATACAAAATGATGGTGGTAGTAGTTTGGTCTTTGGAACGAGTGAAGGTTGGGGATCAAGCGCGAGTAACCACGTCAATGTGCAAACTCTCGATGCCAACGGCCAACCAGAAGGTTCTGTATTAGAAATACCCGTGGGAGCGATGAACTGGACAACTAAAGTTTCTGTTGGTTCTGATGGCAATGTTACGATGGTAGGATCTGACAATGGTCAAATGCAAATCACAAGTATTGATGCAGGAACCGGTATTATTACCGACACTGGTGCTATTAACAGTGTGAGCTCGAGTGCGAATATTGCCATCTCTGACATGTTAGAGGATGGCTCTAGCGTAACTATCTTTAGTGAATGGATTGGAAGTGAAACAGTCTTTACAGCTGTTCAGGTTGATCCTGATGGGACAGAAACCAGTTATGCGATAGCTCCACCTGACAGCGTGACAGGTTATGCCAATAGCCACACCTTAGCTGACACGGGTGATGGTTCATTTGCAATCGGTTGGTCGCAAGGCTCAAATGAGTATGGTTTCTATGTAAATCAATACAATGATGGCGAAACGCTTCAGACCATTACAATGCTAGATGGAGTTTCAAGTATAAATAGTCCAGTTATTCATTTTGATGGAGATCAGCTAATTGGTACCTGGTCATCTAATAGTAACGGTGCATCTGAAGTAGCAACCCGCGCAGTTCCTGCTATTGATGTAACGCCTGAACCTGACGTTACCATGGATATCGCTAGTGATGGTTCTGTTACGCTCGAGACCGACCAACTACTGAGTATGTTTACTGATGTAGAAAGTGATGAGATTGAGATAACTGATGTTACGACAGATGACAGCTCATTAATCATTACCAATAATGGTGACGGCACCTTTACTATGACTGGAAGTGGTGAAGGTAACTTGGCCAATCTTACGGTTACCGTCAGCGATGGTACTAATACACTTGAGCAGAACATTCTGGTTAAAACCTCGGATATTGTAGAAGATTATATTATCTCGGATGATGGTTCATTAACATTTGCATCAGAGCAACTATTAGATGAGCTAGGTGTTAATACTTCATCAGAGATATTAGATATTACGGATTCTAACAATGCAGGCTTCTTTGCAGAGTCAGGTGATTCAGAGTGGGTATATTGGCCGAATGATGACTTTGATGGTAATTTAACCATGAGTGTTGAAATTAACGATAATGGTGTAACGTCTAGTCATGATCTGAGTATTCAAGTTGCCGGCGATTTTGAGCAAAATGATGAGGATCAAACAGTACAGTCAACCGATGAGCAACAAACTGATACAACACAGACAGCTGAGCAATCGCAAAGTGATTCTGTAGATGAAGAAGAAAGCAGTGCAGATGTGACAGCCGCACCTGGTGATACGATCTCTATCTCGATTCCTGATGAGGTAAGTGGTAACGAATCGGTGGATTACGCGGAAATGTCCGGTTTACCTGAAGGTTCTAGCGTGAGTAATGCGCTGGATAACGGTGATGGTAGCTTCACTATAAGTGGTAACCTTGAGCAGCCGGTATCGGTTGAGCTTCCTGAAGGTTACGAGGGCATTAGCGAGATCCAATTCCAAGGTTACGACGAGTTGGGCAGTTCGATAGACGGTGCAAGTGGCTCTGTTGAAGTTGAAGTTGATGATCAATACACCATGCAAGGTTCTACTCAAGAGCAGCAAACAGACATGGCAGGTATGGAATCAGGTGGCAGCGACTGGACAAGTTCAGGTGGTCAAGAGCAAGGTGTTGACTTCACGGACGACTCTGGAAGCTTTGATTCAGATTCTCAAACTGGAACAGACCAAAGCAACGACTTCGACCAAAGCTCGATCTAATCGAGAGGGCTTAGTTTTAGTCTAAACCGACAAATAGATAGGGTAGCAAAAAGTTGCCCTCACTAAAGCCATGTAGAGTCATTGATACATGGCTTTTTTATTCGTTTTTTTGGCTATTTGTTTCGATAAATAAACTTGAGAACAGGTAAAAATGTCCTTAATTATTAGAAGAGTCAGTTAGAAAGGAGGGACGACATGTATCGTTATGTCAGTTCACCGCTAGCATCGAAGTACATCGTGCCACCACCTCAGCATCGAGAGTTGTCGAGTGTGGATGTTCCTGAGTCTGAATTAGAAATGCGAGAAATATTGAACAATTGGTTTGCTGATGGTTTAGCACCGATTATTGAAAGTGAAGATGACTACATCTCAGCGAGCGATCACGTTCGATTTGAAAAGCTCAGTCGCACCGTTGGGATGTTGTTGAGAAACAAAGATTATTATTTTGCGGCCAAACGGATTTTATCGGTGTGGGAACAAGATTGTCTTGAAACCTCTTATATTAATTACCTCATTTTACGCAGTGAGCGAGTCACTTCTCTAAGTTAATACTGTCGAATGGCCCGTTAATGGCTCAGCTTAGTGACTTAGCATCTCTGTGCTTACGAGCTTTTTCCAGGAAACTAGGCAAACAAAAAGGGCAAGCTTTGAGGCTCTCCCTTAAAGTTCTTTGTTTTACTTAACGTTGTTGTTTTGGTTTCGCGTTATTTTCACTTAATTCTAAAGAGGGTTGCGAATTACACCCAACCATCAAATTTGAGTCGTTTTTGAATTCTTTCGACCGCTTCTTTCTGCATTTGTCTAACTCGTTCATTAGAAACGTTCACATCCGACATTTGTCCAATCTCAGACAACGTTTTCACCTTGTTATCAAAGAAACCAAAACGGTGGATGAGTACCTTTTGTAACTTTGGAGGAAGGGTATTGATGATTTGTTCTAGAGCTAGGGTAAAGGATTGGTCTTCACAATATTGCTGAGGGTCGGGGATATACTCACTTTCGCATTGATCAAGCACCATAGGAGCTTGACTAGTTCCCACTGTTATCGTCACGTCAATAAATCCGCTTAATGCCACCAGTTGATCAACGCGTTCGGCCTTAACACCAGAACTGTCTGATAACTCAGAAATAGAAACTTCTTTATTCATTTTTTTGCTCACATCGAGCTTCTTTGAGGCGAGGCTGTTTATTTCTTTACACACGTGAGCTGGCAATCGAACGGTACGACCCGTGTTCATTAAAGCGGCTTCAATGTTTTCGCGGATCCACCATACAGCATAGGTTGAAAAACGATAGCCTGGTTCTGGATCGTATTTGTCGATGGCCTTAATTAAGCCAATGTTGCCTTCCTCGATCAGGTCGAGCAGGGTGAAATTATTGCCTTTACGTTTTAGGTATCTCTTTGCGATTTTTACAACAAGGCGTAGGTTTGATTCGATCATCACATCTCGCGCTTTTGTATCACCCGCGCGATTCAATTTTGCGTAATACACCTCATCTTCACGTGACAGCAGATCAATGCCTACAATATCCTTCAGATAATGAGCATAAGGTTCTGCACTGGTAGAAAATGATTCGTTAATGGGTGTTTCTTCCGTGAGCCCCTGAAACGCAGCAAAACTATTGTTGTTCATTTCCTTGTCCTTATCTAGCCGACTGAACGTTTTATTTTATTGTTATGCCACCAAGTGATTAAGGCTTGGTTTCATTAGAGTGTAGATAATAGTTTCTTCTTTACCAACAAATAAAATGAGATTCTGTATGTTCATATCACAAAAGTGTCTACAAATATTTAACCTTTTTGCATCTCATCAAGTGGGTTGTTTTTTTATTTAAAACATCAATATAGCGGGTTTGTAAAGCATGTGTTATGCATCGGTTTACCTAGATGAATGTTATGAATTTATAGACGTGAAGTGATGAAGGAAATGGCAAGAGTTGAGGTTCAATGTTTCTAAGTACCTCAACTCTTTCAGCTGTTTTTGCTATTCAGTATCGCCACGAAAGTCTTAATTCTATCGACTAATAAGTGCTAAGAACCTCATCGATTTGCTGGTTGATTATCTTCACTTCGCTGTAGATAACGGAAAGGTCATCATCTTGTGGCGCAAGCTTATTGAGTGTGTCTTGTTCTACTCTTTCTAACGCAATAGTTGCTGTCCCTTCACCAAAGCTGGCTAAGATGCCTTTCAAGGTGTGCACGGTAAAATGAAGCTTACCCCAATCTTGTTGTTGTACTAATTCTTCTATCTCTTCGAGTGAATTGCCATGGTCTTCTTGGTAAGTCGACAGCACAGCGTAAATCACTTCTCTGTCATTATCTAAGTAGGCATTTAAAGCATCAAAATCTAGCATATAGACTCCTGTCGGCTGCTTGTTGAGAATGGGCTAGGTGGCTTAGTGGAAAAACCATACCTTGATGAATCACTGATCCATTGGTTCCATCTTGGTGGAAGTTCTAGCTGTGTCAGTTCTTCTACGTATTCGTCACTAAGGTTTACCTCTATGTGAGCGTTATTGACGGCATATAGATAGTCAAGCTTAGCGGCGACTGAATAAGGGTAATTGTGAATGTAACCTTTTAATTCTTGGATCGACCCCGAATTTCCGATATTGATGCAAGTGGACGGGTCGGCTGTGTTTGACGCCAGTTGTTCTTGTACTGGCTCACCACGAGATTTGAGGCATTCCGCTACAAGATGGTACAACGAGTATTCGCCAAAGTGACTAAGCAAAGGCAACAGTTGAGCTAGCAGCGAAGTCGGTTGGTTGAAAAAATTATTCGATAATAGCTTAGTGGCTCGTATCACCTTCTTGTGAGCAACCAATGGGCTGTTTTCTATCAGCAATATACTGCTCTGGAATAGGGCAAGGCTGGCTAAAACTTGTTGTTGTAGCTTTGCTGGGAGCTTTAAATTCACCAACTCAGTGAATTGGTTAGCGTGCTCAAGCAACATGCGTTTGTTACTTGTTTGAGTTTCTCGTTGGTAAGTTGCTTTTAAAGAGTCGTAGTGCGTGCCTATCGAATTAATCACATCAATATCAGCAGACGAAATGTGGGTTGCGTACATTTCCCCAAGCTTAATCAACATGTGCGTATTGTCGACGTTCTCGGCCAAGTCGATCGCTCTGATTGCGCGATGGCTGATACTCGGTGTCATTTCAAATGCTCGGATCGCAAGCTTAAGCGCAGGCAGCAACATCTTATGTTTTTCATAGATGCAGCTTAGGCAATCAATCACGTTTAGTGACAACGGCTGAACAATCAAGTAACTGTGCAGCTTCTCGATCGCGAGATTCGGTTTACCTAAGCTGTCTAAAATTAATGCCTCTGCAACCAACTTGGTCGGGTGCATTTTTGTTTTTGAAGTCGTGAGGACATTTGAAAGCAAGTCCCACTTTTTACCCGCGATTAAGTGCTCGATCAGTGTCGCTTCGAATTGTACGTTCACTTGGTTATTAGGGAGCGCTAGCGCCTGTTTCAGCACTTCAGGTGTGTTAATCGGGTAGAGGCGGTTTAGCTGATCAATTTGCTGAGATTCGAACACTGCATTTTGGATTTTCTTACCCAACGACTGTGTATGAATCGGCTTAGAAATGAAATGATGCGCTTCGCCAGATAGGGCGGTTAGTACTGTTTCTTGGCGCATGTCACCGGAAAGTAGAATCGTCGCAACCGTATGATCGATAAGTCGATTTCGGTAAAGAATGCCCAACAACTCAAACCCTGTGAATGATTGCTCTAAGTGGTAATCAATGAGGAGAACATGAAACGAGTGCGTCTCGACCGCTTTTATGGCTTGTCGATAATCGGTTGCAATAAAGATGCAGTTACGCGAAATGCCAAGGCTCGCCAATTGTTGCTTGATAAGTATCGTTGCACTTTTAGAGTCGTCGACAATCAAAACCCGTAGGTCTGGTGGTAAGGTCAAATCCATTTTCCTCAATACCAAATGTTATTTTTAATTTAGGTGTCAGGTTGCACATTGTCAAGGTTGCGTACCATAAATTGGTTGAGGTTTAACTCTTTGTTGTTCATTAGATTTTTGGGAGTTAAAGATAAACCATTAGGCTAGGTTCTTGGCTTGTTGTAACACAGAGCGTGGAATAAGATTAATCGCATTTGAGGGAGTAGATTTGAAACATTTGCGATTTACCGTATTTATGTATTTAATCGAAATTATTTATTGTAATCATATTTAATCTGAATTGTGGGCGGCTGGCCTTAAAAGTATTCTTATAGATAAACGACGGTATATTATTCCGTTTATAAGGATGTTTCATGTTTTCGCTTTCTATAAAAAATAAAGTTCTGGCATTGTGCCTTTTCTCTTTTGCTGGTTTCAGTAGTATTTTATTTGTGGGCGAGGGGGCCTTAAGTAATAACAACGAACAAGTAAATCGAATCGATAAAGTTCTTTATCCAATCATGGATTCGTCGTCAATGAACAGAGTGTTAATCTCTCAATTGGCCGAACGATTTAATTTAGCCGTCACGTTAGGTGACGAAGAACTACTTCAAATGAATGCTGCTACCTACAAGGAAATAGTAGCTAACTTTCAGATGCAGGTAGAATTAGATCCATCAATCAAATATTCAATCATAGAACTTCAGAAAAATACCACGACATATTTTGAGTTAGCACATCGCATTGCTAAAGGCATGATCGATGGAGATCTCTCATTGACAGAGGTTGGTAAACTAGCCAAGCAAAATAGCGACATGCTTGAAGTGCTTACCCAAGATATAAACCACTTCTCGGAAGCTCGAATCTCAGATTTTGAAAACTCAGTCACGGTACTTGAGGAAAATAACCTTAGTTCAAACAAAATAATGACAGTGCTTGGCATCACGGCGTTGATTGCACTGTGTTTGTTTGGATGGTTCGTTGTGCATGCTATTCGTAAAGATTTGGCGAACATCAGTGACAAAATGAGAGACATTGCCGAAGGTGAGGGGGATTTAACGGTTCGCCTGGTACATGCAAAAAATGACGAACTAAAGCCTCTGGTTGATTCGTTCAACTCTTTCGTTTCTCATTTACAGCGTAATGTGTCAGAGACCATAGAAAACGTTGTCGAACTAGACTCTATATCGCGTTTTTTAGTTAGTACAAGCCAAAACACTCGCACATTGTCAAAGAATCAACATTTGGCAATTGAAGAAGTATCCCAATCATTACAACAGCTATTCATGGCGGCAAAAGACATTGCCGTGAATGCCAATGACGCATCTTTATCTGCCACCAGTGCAAGTGAACAAGCTTCGATGGGTGAGTCTCAAGTAAAAAGCACTATTCTCGCGGTACAAGAGCTGACTACCGATGTACGACAAGCTTCTCAAGTTGTAGGTCAGTTGGATACAAACACTCAAAGTGCAGGGTCAATATTGGATTCAATTAGTGCGATTGCCGAACAAACCAACTTGTTGGCTCTTAATGCGGCAATCGAGGCGGCTAGAGCTGGCGAGCAAGGTAGAGGATTTGCTGTGGTCGCTGACGAAGTTCGCACGTTGGCTTCAAGGACACAAAGCTCTACACAAGAGATTCAGTTAGTGCTTTCTCAGCTACAAGAGCAAGCGAAAATGGCGTCGAAAATCATCTCCGAAAGCGCAATTAAAGCTGAAAATTGTGTTGAACAATCGTTAGTTGCTGAAAAATCCCTTATACAGATCACTAATGATGTTATGGATATTAGCCAACGTAATGACAGCATTGCGTCTGCGACTGAAGAACAAGAACAAACGTCTTCTCGAATCGAAACTTTTGTCACTGATATACGTGATATGGCTGAAGGTACGACAGATAGCGTTCAACAAGTTGATTCTGTTGCTCAAGATATTCAAAAAATCACACGAAACCTAACTGAATTAACGGGTCATTTTAAGATTCGTTAACTTTCCTCAATTCTTCCCGCTGTTTTTTTAAGTCACGTTTTTCTTGATTTTAACCAAGAAAGACAGCGGGAGTTTGCCTCGAATTTGGGGCTACTAATTATAAAAATGAAAACATAACTGTGGAGTTCGTTATGAAAAAGACAGTAATTGCTGCTCTAGTAAGTGTTGCTTGTGGTGCTAATGCTGCAAGTATGGAAGATATTAATATCAGTGGTTTTGGTTCCGTAGGTATCGGCAAAGCGAACAATGATGTTAATTATGCGGGGTACACGAGTGAAAACCTTCAGTGGGAGCAAGAAACGCTTGCTGGCCTTCAGTTTGACTTCCAGGTGAATGAGAGAGCGAAATTCGTTACTCAGATCGTTGCGAACAGCCGCTATGATTATGAACCAAAGATCGAGATGGCCTATGCATCATACGACTTTGAAAGTTTTACAGCTCGCGCTGGTAAGTTGCGTTTGCCTCTGTTTTTCTATTCTGACTATACAGATCTAGGTTACGCATATCCTATGATTCGCCCGTCTCAAGAGCTATATGAAAACATCGTTCTAAAAAACTACACCGGTGTTGATTTATTGATCCCTGTGGAGTTAGAAAATTCAAGCTTACTGATTCAACCTGTTGTGGGTGTCGGCACGATCGATGAAGATGATTCGATGGTTGGTGAAGTTAAGCTCGATAAATTGATGGGTTTAAGTGCTAACTGGAACATCAACGATTTCACATTCCGTGGTTCTTACTTTGTTGCTGAATCAAATCCATCTTGTGATTTTAAGACATCTTCTGATCCTTACTGCCAAATGGCTGAGATGTTGGATAGCAAAGACGGCCAGTTTATTTCACTTGGTGCGCAATATGATAACGGTGATTTAATCGCAAACATCGAAGGTGCGGATGTACAGCTTGATGGTGAGTTTTATGATTACCAATCTATCTCAACATTGATTGGTTATAGAGTGAATGAGTTTACCCCGTACTTTACTGTTAACTGGGTCGAAACAACAGATAACGAAGAGCGTGTGAATCTACCTTCTTCATCTCTAAGAGAAGCAATGAACTACGAGAGATTGTCTTATGCAGTTGGTTCTCGCTGGGACTTTGCTAAGAACATGTCGCTTAAAGTCGATGTGACTTATGTTGATTACAAAGGTACCAGTGGTGGCTTCCAAGAGAATATAGAAACTACCGCAAATCCATTCGTCGCAACGGGCAATTTCTTTGAAGATGATTCAATCTTGTATTCAGCTAAATTAGACTTCGTATTCTAAGGTATCAGTATGAAAAAGTTACTAACGCTTATGGCGGCAACATTCATTTCGTTTAATGCTTCTGCAGGTATGGTTGTTATCGGCAATAGCGCAGGTGTTGATGCTTTATCGAGCGCGGATGTAAAAAAATTATTCATGGGTAAATCAAACCAACTGGGTAATGGTAGCAAAGCGCAAATCGTAGAGCTTGTTGATGGTGCTGCGGGTCGTATAGCTTTCCATGAAGTAGCAACGGGACGCTCTGAATCTCAACTGCAATCAGCGTGGGCTCGTTTGGTATTTACTGGAAAAGCAGAAGCCCCGGTTCAAGTTGCAGATTACAGCGCCGTTATTAATCACGTTTCTTCAAACGTCAATGCTATTGGTTATGTTGACGAATCTGCGTTGAGCGGTGATGTGAAAGTACTGTTTAAGTACTAACTGTTTTCTCTTAAGAAACGGCAACTCAAACAATAAAAGCCCGGTAACAGATTGGTTACCGGGCTTCATATTTTTGTATGGTTAAATCTAGAATGACATTGGTTTTAGGTTTAATCCCTCATAGTCAATATTAAGACTGCAGCTAGAGCCAAGAATGCCGTCATCATTAAGAACACATCGTTATAGGCCATGATAGCGGCGTCACGTTGCATTGTTCCTAACAGGCTCGCTTGTGCTTGTTGCATCGCTGTCGCGGCATCACTGCCTGATTGGATAAAGAACGCTTGCTGATCTTTGAGTGTTTGCCAACCTAACTGACTCACTGAAGGTAAAGACTCTTTGATATGGGCAAGATGCTCACGAGTTTTGTTATCAAGTAGCGTTGCAATAATCGCGATACTAAAAGCACCACCTAAGTTACGCATCACATTGGTTAAGGTTGATGCGTCTGGCGTGTCCATTTTGCTGATGTTCTTCATGGCAACCAAAGACAGCGGAACCATAATAAATGGGCTACCGATAGCACGCAGAATCATAGATAAAATCAGCTGTTGGCCACCAAAATCGATTGTCATGTGTGTATTTACGTAACAACTGAAGCCGAACATCGCGAAGCCAAAAGTCACCAAATACTTAGGCTTAATGATTTTCGTCAGCTTGGGCACAATTGGGAATATCAGAAGTTGTGGGAAACCCATCCACATTAACACCTCACCAATTTCCATTGCGTTATATTGTTGAATTTGAGTGAGATACATTGGCAACACATAGATAGAGCCGAGCAACGCCATCCCTAAAATCAAATAGGCAATACAAGACATAGCAAACTGCCCATCCCGCAATAGCCGCAAATTCACCAATGGCTTCTTGTGTTGTAACTCGTTTATCACAAAGTAAACTAAACTCACCGCAGACACGATACTCAAGCCAACGATAAAGCTTGAGCTAAACCACTCCTCACGGTTGCCTTCTTCTAACACGACTTCCAAGCAACCTAAACCTAGCGCCATGGTCGCAATACCGAACCAGTCTGCTTTTTTCAGCGTACCAAGATCGAGTTTTTCATCGTCTAAGCCATAGCGGATCATGGTGATCACGAGCAGAGCGGGCGGAATATTGATGTAAAAGATATAGTGCCACGAGAAGTTCTCGGTCAGCCAACCACCAAAGGTAGGGCCGATCGATGGAGCAAACGTCGCGGTAACACCAAACAGTGCCATGCCGACAGCGCGTTTGTTGACAGGCAATAACTGAATCACTAGCGAGAAAGCAAGCGGGATTAAAGCACCACCACTGAAGCCTTGCATCGCACGGAATACAATCATCGAGGTCATGTTCCAAGAGAACGAACACAACAAAGATGAAATGGTGAAAATGGCCGTCGTCCACGTGATATAACGTCGTTTACCGAGCGCTTTAGAAAGCCAACCACTAAGCGGGATAGCGATCATTTCTGCGACTAGGTAAGACGTAGAGATCCACGAGCTTTCATCTAAGGTGGCAGACAGCGCACCTTGAATGTCTTTGAGAGACGAGTTGGTGATCTGAATATCCAAGATCGCCATAAATGCGCCGATCAAGCCGCCAAATAGGGCAATCCAGTGGCGTCTTGAAACCTCTCCATCTTCATTAGTTTGGGTGACAACACCAGTGTTACTCATGATCTAGCCTCGTTTATCGATGGTCGCTACCACAGACAAACCAGGAAGCAGTCGACCTTTCAACTCTTGCTGATCTGGAATCGTAATTTTCACAGGGACACGTTGAACGATTTTAGTGAAATTACCTGTCGCGTTTTCTGGTGGCAAGAGCGCAAATTTGGCGCCAGTCGCAGGGGAGAAACTGTCTACCACGCCTTCAAGTGGTTGCCCCGGGAATGCATCCAGTTCCACTTCAACCGCCTGACCTTTGTGAATGCCGCTTAGCTGTGTTTCTTTAAAGTTGGCTTCAATCCACACTTGGTTGTTTGGCACTAAACTCATGAGCGGAGCTCCGGCTTGAATCAATAAGCCTTCACGCACACTGCGTTTACCAATTACGCCATCTGCTGGCGCGTAAACCTTGGTGTAATCGAGGTTAAGTTGGGCTTGATCTCTTTGGGCTTGAGCTTCTGTCACGGATGCATTGGCTTGCTCTTTCTCACTCGCAATTACAATTAACTGATCATTGGTCGCAACGAGATTAGCTTTTGCTTCTTCCAAATCGGCTTGGGTCACTTTTTGTTGTGCCACCATGCTGTCGACTTCATCTTGAGAGGCGTAATTGCGTTTTAATAGGCTACGAGAACGAACCACTTGTTGAGTCGCACGTTCGTATTCAGCTTGTGCAGAATCGACGCGGCTCTCTGCTTGATTAATCTTGCTACGTTGTAACGTCTGTTGTGCTACAAGGTTTTTCACGTCTGATTGAACGACAGATAAATGGGCATTGGCCTGAGCAAGAGCCGATTGGTAATCACGGTCATCAATTTGCACCAACAAATCACCAGCTTTTACCGATTGGTTGTCACTCACGTAAGACTTCACAATATAGCCTGAGACTTTAGGGCTAATGTTAGTAATGTCGCCTTGAAGGTAGGCATTATCGGTTGATTCAAAGTACTGACCATAACCGTACCAATATCCCGCGCCTGCTAAACCCAATGACAGCATGATCGCAGTGGCAATAAGCGGAGCTTTTTTACGTTTTTTTGTGCTTACTGATTGCGAAGCGTTGTTGTTCTCTGCCATTTCATTTTTCTCATTTTGTTTTCATTTAGATGTAACGAATTGTAAATGAATGTCATTAATTGATAAGATAGGAAAAAAAGGAAACACTGTTGCAATAATCTTACTAATAGTGAGCTTGGGGAGGTAGGATGGACTTAAATGCAGTTACGGTTTTTACACAAGTGGTTGATTGTGGCAGTTTTACGCATGCCGCTGAAGCGCTCAACATGACTAAGTCGACTGTAAGTCGAAAATTGGCAGAGCTAGAACAGCATTTAGGTGTGAGGTTGATCACTCGTTCGACACGAAGTTTAGTGTTAACTCCTGAGGGCGAGCGTTTTTACCAATCGAGCTTGCAGATGCATGAGATCATGAATCAAGCTGAACTTGAGGTTTCTGCTAATCAAGACTTGATCAGAGGCCCTCTCAATGTGGTACTTCCTGTCGAGCTTGGGCATCAAGTGTTAGCGCAATACATTCACAGTTTCTTGAAAGAACACCCAAATGTGACTTTGAATTTGGAATTGACCAATAGAGAAGTCGACATCATTGCAGAGGGTATTGATCTATACGCGCAAATTGGTGAGCTGGTGGATTCAAGCTTGGTTTCTCGATATCTCACAACATCCAAACGTGCGCTGGTAGCGAGCCCCGAATATTTAGAGCAATTTGGTGATATCAAAACTCCTGCAGATCTAAAACCACCATTTAGGCTGATTGAAGTCGTGAACAAAGCAGCACGCTTGCCTAAATGGCATTTGCAGTTGGAGGATGGAGAATCGATTTTGATAGAGTTGCCGTGTCAGTTGAGGGTAAACACGATTACAGCTTGCCTTACTGCTTGTGTTGATGGGTTAGGGATAGCCGTTTTACCGGAGTTCATCTGTCGAGACCACTTTCAGACAGGGAAGTTATTACGACTATTGCCTGAGTATGACATGCCTGAGGTGTCCGTGAGTTTGGTATATGCAGACAGGCAGTTGATGCCAAAGCGCAAGAAAGTTTTTATCGACTACCTATTAACCGCCTTTCAAAATAGAGTTAATGAAAGAACTGAATAAAGGCATATTATATTGGAAGCAACAAAAGTAATCGGCTGCTTAACTGCTGTTCGGGTCTACTCATTAACAATGCTCAACAGCACCCACAGAAAAACGAACTTTCTAACAAGTCCGTTGTTCTGTTTCTGATGACTCAATGTGGTTGTAAGCTAAATTTTAAATTAGCTCTTTTTCTCTGTGTACTCTAGCTTGTAGAAGTGAGCTTCACTTTGTCCATTTGTAAATTGGTTATATACGCCAGCTTTGAAGTAGCTTAATAGGTGGCGCCAGTAATCAATATCTTGCTCAACTTTACGTTCACCGTCTACGTCAACAATGAGTTTTTTATCACCAACGATTAGGTCAAATGCTGTTGGTTTGCCTTCTGGCGCTTTGCCTAAATCGAACTGAGAATATGCTACGTCTGATTTGCACATTTCCTTATCTTTGTTTTTCTTACCGAACGATCCTTTACAAATTACTGCGTTGTTCTTAACGATTGCCCAGAAATGCCCTTCAATACCATTATTGTCACGTTTCCATACAACGCGCAGCAAGGGGTGAGGGACATTGTGAGTACCGATGTTATCTAGGCCTTTGTTGTGAACCTGTAGAAAAGTAATCTCGTCTTGCTTAGAATCTGAGTTCTTCATCGACTCCTCAGGGTTTATAATCTCAACTTCCGAACTCAATGTGTATGTTTCATTTGCTAAGTCTGTGCGAAAATTTTCCTGAACGCGTAGCTCGTTACGCAGGTGGTCATTCTTCATCGTAAAGACTAGCGCTTCACTTTGTTTGTCGACATAGAAGTTGTTGTTTACTATGCCATCGTAGTTATTATCGAGCGCAAAATAGTCTTTGTTGCCTTTCTTTCCGTTAGGATCTGAAATTTGAAGTTCAGACACTGACAGAACATTTTGGTATTGAGAGTAATTAGAAGGTTCGCCTAAAGCTCCTTCTGGGTTCGAAAACTGAACATTAGCCGTTGCCGAAGAAGAAAAAGCAAGAAGTGCACAGCAAGCGAGTAGGGTCTTATTCATCAAATATATCTCTTTTGTATTATTATCAGTCAATAATGACATGAATATCACTTTTGTGGTTTATGTGAAAACAGATGTGTTTGAAATTGTGGTCGATACCCAATTTTCTTGCACAAAAAGAGAGAGAATTTGGTCTCGATTGGGATTGAAGCCTGGATGTCAAAAGGTGGATTTTTGCTTGTTATTACAAGCAGAAGAAGGACACTTTTTGATTTTACGTAACCTAGCTATCAAAACTAATCTCGGAAATACCAAGTTCGTTGATAGTGTTAACTGCTACTCCGTGATAGTGAATTCGAATAGGCTTTAAAACAACACGCTCATACTAATTAGGCTCCGAGTTCCACTCTAAGGCTTGTCCGTTGCTCAATATGGCTTTGATAGAGAGCGGCGCTACTTCAAGGCCTCTCTGGTGAAAGGCTTGATCTGAAAAGTTTGCTATGATCTTAGTCCCGTCACTGAATTCGGTTTGTTGAACATCTCCGTTTTTGTCTAACCAGAAGAAATCGACTAATTGTTCATCCCATAACTGCTCGTGCATCGGTTCAAAGCCATCTTGATAATGTTTTAGTGCTTTGATCCTCGGGCTTGAACTGGATAAAGCTTCATTTCTGGTCAAGTGAACCATCGGTGGCGTGTTGTACAGCATTGCGGTTAAGTCACGATCTGCTTGTACATTAGTGAACTTAAGGCTGTCTGAATGCCAGTGGTGCGTGTTAATTACTTCATCATGGAATACGGCTTGATATAGCGGAATTCGATATTGAGGCGAAAACAGTAGCGACTTGTATGGCTCTTTAACCTTTACAGGCTTGAAGAAGAAGTCCGGTTTATGATCAGGGTACCAACGGCCCAAGTAATAAGGCGAGTTTCGGTTCTCTTTCATATCTTTATCTGTCCAACCAAAACCAACCGTTTCTAAGCCGTGTGCAAACGCGATGCCTTTTGTTGTCAGACTATTGCCATCTTCAGAACCCAACACCAAATTTGGTTGCTCACTTAACCACTGCATTCGGTTATTGAAGGCAAAAAGCATGTCCGACTCACTGGTATTGTCGTTGTAATCTTCACGAGCCATTGCCGTCGCATCAACATCTAAGAATAAGCTGTTGAAGTTACCGAATCTCATAATGTCTTGGGCGCGCTGCTTTACGTATTCTAAATGGCAGTTCGGATTTAGATAGAATCCGTTATCTCGAAACCCTCTTTTTAGGCTGCCATCAGCCAATTCAATGGCACAACTTTTACGCATCGGTTCTGGTAATTGAGCGGTTAGCCAATTGTCGTTTAGCTTCGCAGGAATGGCTGTGTTGTAGGAATCGTAAGTACCGACCAGATATCCGGATTGTTTTGCCAGAGTAACAGCGTTAGGTTGATAGAATGCTGGCATCCAATTATCGAATCCGAGCCACAGTTTGTTTAAACCTGCCTTATTTAGATTAGCGACCATGTCTGAAGACAACGCTTGTCCCCAAGTGTCTGGCGAGTTTAGGTAAGGGGAAGCATGCTCTAGCAACCAGTTCTTCTTGTTCTGTGCTGCCTTGTATTGCGCTTTAATCGTGTTGTTTTCGAGTGTCGGCTTCCCAACAGGAAATAAGACCTGCAATGATTGGCTAATAGAGTCTAGCAGCACTTGTTTGTGGTACTGACTGAACCAATCTTTACCCTTGGAGAGTGACGACAGCTCTCTTTTCGCTTCCGCAGAAATGCTGAGTTTAGAGCCCTCTAAATACCATGTTTTCAATCCCCACCAGTCACTCACATCTTGGATGCTTAATGGGTCTTTGCCAAATAGGTAAACGTGACTGGCGCCGATCAGCTTATTCACCTCTGGATTACGCTTTTGTTTAGCAACCAGTGTCTCAGAAAGGTCATTTTCGATGCGCCAATCGCGGTAGCGTTTCGCTCCATCTAACCACGAGTATCCAAGGGTGATACGAACAATAAAAGGCTGTGATTGGTTGAGCATCGTAAATTGGTGTGATGCCTTCATGTCAATTTTGGTCTTTGGATTAGATGTGCTATCAGAGGATGCATCTGAAAAAAGCAGTTGATTGTTGGTCGCATTAACCATCTGATAGCTAATGAAATGATTGTTTTGCTGCACCGTCCAAAAAGGCATCTTTAAGTCTTGAGTGGTGTTGCCCCCAGAATAATTAGCGACGAGATAGCTTGCCCAAAGCTTGTTATTTGTAGGTACGCGCATGCCTTCACTAAACGGAAGAAATAGCGTCTGAGTTTGTTGTTCTGCAAGATCAAACCACGCTAACTCAATGGGTTCGTTTCGCTTCACCTGTATATTCGAAGGCAAGCTGAACTGAAAAGTGAGCTGGTCTTGATTAAGCTCGGCCTCAATGTTTATCCCGCTGGGTACTAAGGTCCAAGTGGCGATTTTTACTGAGTCAGCTTTATCGGAAAAGCCAATGACCAGATTAGTCGCTTTCTGTGGTTTGTTATCAACGGTGAGAGCACCGCTGTTAACGCTTAAGTTATTCCAATCTATCTCTAGAGTATTCGATGATATAGAGACGGTATTGCTGGTAGTGGCGTTAGCGTTGTCGCGAATACTGCTGCCGCTAACGCTGCTATTACTGGTTAGCGTTATTTGGCTCGCTTGTGAGTTGGATGAAAACAGACAAGAGGTTGTTAAAGCCACAATGGCACAAGTAGAAAGATTGAGTGGGTGACGTACGCTGAGCATATTTAGATTCCGTAAAGGATAAGTACGGTTATTACACCCATGTAACGCTAGTGTTTTGTCACCTATATGTCTCTATTTTCTGTTTGGCTTTAGTAGCATGCCATTAGAAAGGCACGGCGACGCGTTGCACATATTGGACTTCAATAGCCCCTTGGTATTCAAACATTTCAACCGACGCACTTAAGTGCTTAGCTTTGGTTTCAAGTGGGCTTTCTGTGGGAACGGGTGCTTGCGCTGTTTTGATTGGTACTTTGTAACCCAGCAGGTTGTAGTTTTCATCAAACCATTGCCAACTCACATTAGCGTCAGGGCAGTTGTCGATCACCTTTGGAGGCGAGAGCACAATATGTGGTTCGCTGAGTTTACTCTCGAGCGTCAGCCATCGATTGCTGTCATTTAAAGTGACAATAATAGGGTAGTGGTTTGAGCCTATCTTTAGTTGGTAAACACCAGATTCGGGTTTGATGAACATTTCATTGGTTTCGATCTCGTGATACTCATTATTGGAAGCGAGTTGTCCATCAAGAAGGACTTTGCCTTTAGGCGATACCAAAGAAAGAGGTTGGGTTTCTAAGCCTTTGTTGAGTTGCTCGGCAGAGACTTTGATTTGATAACCGTGCGATGACAAGCCATAGCGTCGAATGAAGCTGACTTGAATGTGGTATTTCGGCTCAGCACTTTGTTTTAGTGAGGTTCCACATTGAGTTTGGCTCAATATCTCTTGTTTGACGGGCTGCCAAAGCTCACTATCAAGTGTTTGTTGATTCAGCGCGATTTGTAGCTCCTGCCACGCGACTTGTGGTTGGTTATCAAGCAGTGATTGATAGGTGTGTTCCAGTGGCGTATCAGCAAACCAAGCCGCATGACACGCAAAGGGCGCTGCGCAAAATAGTGCTATTAGCGAGCTTAGTTTCATTGGGATTCTCCTGCCAAACGATAACCAACGCCTCGATGTGTTTCTAGGTGGAGCGTCGGCAACTTCTGACGCAATCGCAGTATGTGATTGTCCACGGTTCTGGTGCTTGGGAAGGCTTGGTAACCCCAAATCTTGTTAAGTAATTCATCTCGGTGAAACACACGCCCTTGGTTCTGAACAAACAGTACCAATAGTTGAAACTCCTTAGGTTTCAACGTGACTGGGCTTTCATCCAGATAAGCGATCCGTTCCGACAAGTTGATTTGGATATTTGCGTAATTTAAGAGGCTCACACCTAACGGACGAAGCTGAGTAATGACTCGAGCAAGTAATTCATCGTTAGAAAATGGCTTAGTCACGTAATCTTTGGCACCCGCCATTAAGCCTTCAACACGTTGTTGAACTTCTACTTTAGCGGTCAGCACAATTACAGGAAGCGCTTTGAGCAGCAACCAGTTTGGAAGGTGTTGCAAGCTGTCACCATCTTCAAGCTGTCGATCCAGTATCACAAGATCGGCTCGAAACCATTGCTTACTGGCAATCTCTGAATCCTTCGCCCAGAGGCATTGGTAACCATTGGATTCAAAGAAGCTGACGAGGCCTTGTCCAAGAAGTTGGTCGTCTTCAATCAGCAGTAGGGTGTTCATAAGTAATTTCCAAAATACATCGGGTTGGGTTACGTAGAATAATGAGTCGGCCATTCGCTTGTTTTATCAAGTGCTCGACAATAGTCAGGCCAATGCCCATGTTATCTTGTTTGTGTGCAGTGCTTGGCGTTACTCGAGACATAAGGCGTTGGATTAAAGAAGGGAAGAGTCCCTCGTCTTGCACCTCAATCGTCAGCTTGTCTCCAAGTTCGACCTTTACCAAAACATCACCTTTACCGTGTTGTTTGGCATTCTTGATCAGATTGTCCAAACAGATGGTTAGCCAGTAATAGGGAAGGTTCAGTTCAACTTCACGCGCTTCACATTGATAAGAAATATTGTGCTTTTCACATACATGATCGAGCCACTCTTCTAATGATGCGTTTTGCTTCAACAAAGGCTCTGACTGATCTGAACTTAGGTACACTTTGCTGTTTTCG
The DNA here is from genome assembly GCA_023206055.1 of Vibrio cyclitrophicus. NCBI lineage: Bacteria > Pseudomonadati > Pseudomonadota > Gammaproteobacteria > Vibrionales > Vibrionaceae > Vibrio > Vibrio cyclitrophicus. The sequence continues at coordinate 353,539 of CP065367.1, forward strand.
GTGAGCTGAGAAAGCCTTTGATAGTCAGATATTAAACGCCAAACCGCACTTTGAGTGTCATCAGAAAAGTCGTCGTAGCGATTTCTAAACATTTCGACGGTTAAGCCAAGGCTAGTAATGGGCGTGCGCAGTTCATGAGTAAGAAGCTGTAAAACGAACTGCCTCTCTTTTCGTTGTTTTGTTCTTAGGTACAAGGCTCTAGCGAGGCCGGAAAGCAACGTTAACAGTAATGAAAATATCAAGGTTTTCATGATCAGGTTGTCATTGCTAGGCTCGCTTAAGCACACGTTGCTGTAACGAAAAGTACAGGTTTCACCCGTCAAAGAAACCTCTTGCTGCTCTGCGATAGGTTGCCAAACTTCCGATGGAATCGCTTTCCAGCCTTGTTCGCCACTTAACCAAAGCACATCATCTTGTTGCCAAGCGCGGTACCCATTAAGCAGTGCTTCTCTGCCTTGAGCGGTTAGCGTTTCTAGCTTGCTATATAAAGGGTGCTGAGGGTTGGTAATACTCAAAAATGCGCGTATTTGCTCGCTTACGTCAGGGTAAGCTGCCAAATAACGATCAGCAAAGCTACCACCGGCAGGGTGTCGTTTGGTGTGTGCTGCAAACCAAATCGAATCCAATGTTTGTTGCTGACACAGAGCGAGTTCAAATTCGATGGCGTCATGTAATGAAGGGTTATAGCTTTCAATCGTTCGGCAGTGATCTTGTATTGACGCTAACGCGGCGATGTCGCCCCAACTGAATTGGTTGAAATCGGGATAACGGCTCCGTTCATGAAGCAGAACTTTTGGATACTGAGCTAACTCTTGTTGAGATACTAGGATTGGGGATGATTGCCAGCTCAGTTGATACAGGGTTTGCCACTTGTCTTGCAAACTTTGGGCATTGGCTAGAGTTGGGAGCCAAAAGGTCAAGCAAAGGGCTAAGGTAAACCTGCGCATCCAATCATTCTCGTTAAAAGTCGTGGGGCGAGTCTAAAGAGTTTTGGACATGATTTGTAACCTGAATGTCAACAAGTGTTCCTTTAACAACAAATTGTCGAGTGGGTCATGTTTTAAAATAATAAATTGAAAATACAGTAAGTATCATTCGATCGTATTAAACTAGATGATTGTGTACTTATTGTCATTATTGAGCTGGTGGCAGGGATTATACTGGGCTCATACCTAATAAGAGGAACCATCATGAAACTCATCATCAAATCCGTATTGGCAATCAGTATTTTGGCTGCAGGCTCTGCTCAGGCGTTCGAATTAATCAGCAACGATATTCAAGAAGGTCACCCAATGGCGAAGACGTTTGAATACTCAAGTTGGGGTTGTGACGGCGATAACCTATCACCACAATTGATGTGGAACGATGCGCCAGCAGGAACCAAAAGCTTTGCAATCACGGCTTATGATCCAGATGCTCCGACTGAAAGTGGTTTTTGGCACTGGGTCGCGTTTGGTATTCCAGCAACAGTGAGCGAGCTACCTCGTGATGTCGATATCTCTAAAGTGGGTGGCAAAGAAGGTCGCATTGATTACGGTACAGTTGGCTACGGGGGCGCTTGTCCTCCAGAAAAAGATGGTATGCACCGCTATCAATTCACGGTTTGGGCATTGCCAACGGATAAGCTCAACCTCGACGAAAACACGCCGTCGGCTGTGGTTGGATTTACGTTGAACAGCATGGCTTTAGACAAAGCGAAACTGACTGCAACTTATACACGTTGATAATAAGTAAACAAGGGGATGAGATGAGTCATCAATATCAAGTAACGATCTTTCGTGCAGAGCAGTTACAAAAACTGCGTAATGTGAGAATTCTATCCCCTAGTATCATTCAGATCATTACAGGCAGTAAGCGCCTGTTTTGGAAAGATTCAGCCGCAGAACTCTCACATTCTGAGCTGCTGTTGTGTGAGGCATCAGCGTCATTAAGCTTTGAGAACATGCCCCACAAAGGACGTTTCTTATCGCGAGTATTTAGCTTTCAATTCCAACCTTCTCAAGGGATGCTTGATTTAAGTGAGGAACGTTCTAATGATCTGGGGTTGCCTACAGTACAAGCGGATCGTAGCTTACAAGACTCACTCAATGCCCTGTTTTCCTTTGATAGACAGAGCATGAGTAAAGAGACCCAGCAGTTTTGGTTACAGGGCTTATATCAGCAATTAGCCGAAAAAGGGGTGTTGCATCGATTGTTTGCCAGTGCCAACGTCTCGTTTAGCCAAAAGCTCAGTCATTACCTTTCACATTCACCTGATGAGAAGCATCCGCTAGAGTCGGTAGCGGAACGCTTTGCGATGAGCCGCGCCACGCTTATCCGTAAATTGAAACTTGAAGGCATGCAATATCGTGAGGTACTGGCAGAAGTTCGGTTGAGTCATGCGCTTTATCTGATGCAAAACGGACAGCAGAATGTTGCTGTGTTGGCTCAGTCTTGCGGTTACCAATCGGAAGGGCGCTTTAGTCAGCGCTTTAAAGGCAAATTTGGTTTGTCGCCAAGTGAATACATCAAAACCGTCGTCAGCAATAGAATAGCGAACAAATAAAGTCGCGACGCCATAACCATTCTGTTTGTCCTAAACGCTCACTTTCTTATCTCGTGCTGCCAATGCCGCAAAAATCGTGCACGCAAAAGCAACAGATGCGATCAGCAGAATGGGAACACTCCAAGAATCGGTTTGAGCATGAAGCTTACCCACCAGCGTTGGGCCTGTTGCTGCTAAAGCATAACCAATTCCTTGCGCCATACCCGACAGCGATGCGGCTTGGCTGCTATTCGATGTTCTCAGGCCAACAAAAGAGAGCGCGATAATAAACGTAGAGCAGTTGGCTAATCCAAAGAGTCCCACCCAAAATATCGCAAACTCAGGAAAATACAGCAGCCCAATCAATCCAATAAATACACTAGAAGTACAAAGCGTAATGAGCCATTGTTGGTTATCGCTTTTACCTAAGAACGGCAGCAACAGCAATCCCGGAACCATAGTTGAAAATTGTAGAAATCCGTAGATGTAACCCGCATCGATTTCGCTGTAGCCAAGGTCGTTCAAGATCTGTGGAAGCCAGCCTGCCAAAGAATAGAAGGTAAATGAGTTAAGCCCAAGAGCTAGTGTCACTTGCCATGCAACGCCACTCTTGATCATCTTCTTCATCGGAATAGGCTTTTCTTGATGCTTGTTATTGGTTGCTGAAGAAGAACGCTTTCTGATCTTAGGCAACCAAATCATCAAAGCTAATATTGGGAATATTAGGTTCATTAACAGTGCTAATTGCCAACCCGTAATCGTGAATAAGGTTAGATTTGAAAACGGCACCATCAAACTTGAGCCTAACGTCGAACCGATGCCCATCGTAAAGATGTACAAAGAAGTGACTGTCGCAATACGAGTAGGGAAGCTAATTTTCACTACAACAGGCAGCAACACGTTACCAATCGCGATACCAAGTCCAATCATCACTGTGCCGATGTATAAAGTCGGAATTGCTCCAAAAGAGCGCAGTGTAATACCCGTAGTGATCAAAACTAAGCCTAAGAGCAAGCTTGGTTCTAGACCAATTCGTTCAGATATCTTGGTGACTAATGGTGAAAATAAGGCAAAAGTTAACAGTGGCAAAGCTGTTAAGAAGCCAGCAGCCGACGACGTAAGGTTGAGGCCTTCCATAACCTGAGAAAGCACAGGAGCCAAGCTCGTAAAAGGCCCACGAAGGTTAAGTGCTAGGAATAGAATCCCTAACATGACGAAAATGCTATTACGAAGAGAGGCGCTCATAGGTTGTTCTACTGTTTGCTTATGAGAAGACAGGCTAGCCTACAGGTCATTGAATGATTACACAAATACCGTTTAAATAGGTTTACTAATGACTGAACCAGCGTCGCGCACGCTTTACCAAAGAAGGTAATCCATGACTGTATTGAATATCGATAAACTCATCTCAGATTTCCCATTGCTTCAACAATTGATTGCATTGGAAGAAGTGGTTTGGTTTAACCCAAATGTGACGACTCTGGAGCGGGGTTTACCTTATGTGGGATTAGGCGAACAAGATATTCATGATGCGAGTTTGAGGTTACAAAGGTTTGCCCCTTATCTAGCCAAGGCGTTTCCTGAAACTCAAGCGACCAATGGCATCATTGAGTCTGAGCTTATCGATATCCCTGCAATGAAGTTAGCATTAGAAGCTCATTATCAGCAGCCAATAAAAGGGCGTTTGATGATGAAGAAAGACAGCCATTTACCGATTTCAGGTTCAATCAAAGCTCGCGGTGGTATCTATGAAGTACTAACGCATGCCGAGAAGCTTGCGATTGAAGCGGGGTTACTGTGTGAGAGCGATGACTACAGCAAGTTGCTCGAACCTGAGTTTCGTAACTTCTTCCAACAATACAGCATTGCAGTAGGTTCAACGGGTAACCTAGGCATGTCGATCGGCATCATGAGTGCCAAGCTAGGTTTTACAGTGTCCGTTCATATGTCGGCAGATGCGAGAGCTTGGAAGAAAAGCAAACTTCGTGAGCATGGCGTTAACGTTGTTGAATATGAAGAAGATTATGGCGTTGCAGTGGAACAAGGACGTAAAGAGGCAGAACAAGATCCGCGATGCTTTTTCATTGATGATGAAAACTCGCAAACCCTGTTCCTTGGTTATTCGGTGGCAGGACAAAGGCTCAAACAGCAATTTGAGCAACAACACATTTCGGTAGATAAAGAACACCCGTTATTTGTTTACTTGCCATGTGGAGTAGGTGGTGGACCCGGTGGTGTCGCATTTGGCTTGAAGATGGCTTTTGGTGACCACGTCCATTGTATTTTTGCTGAACCGACTCATTCACCTTGCATGTTGCTCGGTGTTCATACGGGTTTGCATGATGAGATTGCAGTTCAAGATCTGGGTATTGATAACTTGACCGCAGCAGACGGGCTTGCAGTCGGCCGTGCTTCCGGTTTTGTTGGGCGAGCGATGGAACGCTTATTAGATGGCTATTACACGTTGACCGACGAACGCATGTATCAGTTGCTAAGTGAATTGAATCAAGCCGAAGGTATTAAGTTAGAGCCTTCTGCGCTAGCAGGTATGACGGGCGTGATTCATGTTGAGCAGAATAGAGAATATCTTGATCGCCTACAAATTGATAATTCTACGTTAGCTAACGCGACTCATCTTGTTTGGGCGACTGGTGGCGGCATGGTGCCAGAGCAAGAAATGGCGGCGTATTTAGCTAAGTCTTCGGTCTAAATCAGATAGAAAGTCGGACGCTGGTGGATGATTTATGAGTTTAAACGAAGCAATAAGTTGCGCAGATCGTTATCCCAAACACATATTTTATAAATTAGGCTTCATAGGTGTTCTAACTATCAGTTAGGTTGAGTGGCATTCAACTTGATGGGATATAGAGATGCAAACAGATAAAGTGCTGAAAGCAATACAAACACCAAAGCCAAACACACCAGAACAATTACTACAACGTTTAGATGCGATTGGCGAGTCTTTAAAAGCGTCAGGTAAAGCTCATGCTCTATTGGGGTTAGGTTCAGTCGGTATTGAAACAGAACGACTGGATCAGTATTCAGATGTGGATTTTTTCGCGATAGTGCAGCCGGGGCACAAGCAGTATTTCCTAGACAGTTTGCATTGGTTATCTGATATCAACCCAATCGACTACGCGGTAAGAAATACGGTCGATGGTTATAAAGTACTTTATGCCGATGGGATATTCTGTGAGTTTGCTGTATTCGAACCCCACGAGTTAGCGCATATCCCATTTGCTGAAGGGCGCATTGTTTGGCAACAACCTGAATTTGATACGCAGTGTTGTGTTCCACCAACGAAGGATGCGGCAGAAAGTAATTCTCAAGAATGGGTCCTCGGTGAGGCACTCACCAACCTTTATGTGGGTATGTCTCGTTATAACCGCGGTGAAAAGCTTTCTGGGAGTCGATTTGTTCAATCTTACGCGCTTGATCGTTTGATCGATCTTGCGGATCAAACTGAAAGCCCACAACCTGAATTTGTCGATGAATTTATGTCTGACAGAAGGCTAGAGGCGCGCTTCCCTAAGTTTGCCCAATTGCTGCCAACCTTTACCCAAGGTTACGAGCGCACCGCTGAATCGGCACTTGCCCAACTAGCGTTCCTCAAAACCCACTTTACAATCAACCAAGCCATGTGTGACCGAATCACAGCATTGTGCTTGGGTGAAGATTAGAACTATAACCTGTTAAACTTAAAACTATTTTCTTGGTGCGTGGTTCGTTTTTATTTGCCGGTAGTAATATCTACGATATGGCAAGGAAATAACGACTCTTTAACAATCAAGATTTTATATTCAATAGCTAGCTTGGATGTAAATAAAGTCAATTAATTTGAATGCTGATTACGATTGATTTATAAAATTGATTTTGTAAATGAAAATGAGATTGTATGGCAAAGTATGATCTCAAACGCCAGCATCAAAATTATGGTGACTAAATGAAAATTAACGTTTTACTCCCTGCATTGTTTTCGGCTTTAGCCTTAATGTCGGGCTGTTCAGAGGTAGTCAGCGATGAGTACTCGACTTACGCGCAAGCCAAGCAAGAGCACTTATTCGATAGGGGATGGTTACCCGAGATTCTGCCTAAATCTACCGTGAAGATTGAAGTGAATAATGATCTGGATGCGAATACTTCAGAAGGAAGCTTCATCATCAACGAGCCTGAGTTATCGGAGTTTATTGCGAAATTGAAGCCGATTAAATCAACCAATCAATTTGGTTTTGTAGATGGCGAGCATGTTTGGGTATTCAAGGTAGGTGATGATAGTTTAATTTCCTACACGCTCAGTAAGAACCAAGGCTAATTTAAGTAATTCCAACCTACATTTCTGTTATGAGTTATGTAGGTTGCCGAATGACATTGTTCACCTATTTATGCCTAGTCTCCGACAATAAGCCCTTATCACTCTTAGTTACAGGAAGGTAATGATGGAAATCAGTCAATTGGATCATTTGGTATTAACCGTGAGTGATTTACAAGTTACGCTAGACTTTTACCAACGAGTGCTTGGAATGACGCCCATCGAATTTGGTGAGGGCAGGTTAGCGTTGTCATTTGGGACGCAGAAGATCAATTTACACCTCAGCGGCAGCGAGTTCGAGCCAAAAGCAAGGCGTGTGCAGGTCGGTAGTGCAGACCTCTGCTTTATTACCAATACACCAATTGCTGAAGTTGTCGAACATATCAAAGCGCAAGGAGTCGTGATAGAAGAGGGACCCGTACCGCGAACAGGTGCAATGGGAAACGTTGTCTCTGTTTATATTCGAGATCCTGATGGCAACCTAATTGAGCTCTCCAATTATTAAGCTAAAGCACTAAATCCGTACGCATTTCTTTACTCTTCAAGAACACAACTTTTCACGTCTACTCCGCATATCACTGGATGTCGTCAGCCAAATAAAATACAATCGAACAATGTTTTATTAATTCGTGCTTTATCACTATGATGAGAAACTTACTCATATTCATCGTTAGTCTGTTTTTCTTAACAGCTTGTTCTTCAACGAGTAATCAATAGCTGGACGACGAGACATTGAGCAACGAAGACGCTATGTCGAAAAGCGTAGAGGGAGAGAGTCATCTCGAGACTTCAAAGGACACAAATACGAAGACCAGCGTTGAATCTCCCCATGAATCAATCGTTAATAATCAACCAATAACTGATCATGAATCAAACTCAAACCTTGATTCAAATAAAGACACGATAGATCACGCTAATACAGAGCCAGAATCAGTGGAACCTTCTCAAGTCGCAACGACAGAGACAAATGAAACCCAAGCAGAGACAGGCGGGGAAAAAGGCATCGGAAGCTATTTTATTCGTCATAACCAACCAACTAAGACCGTGATTAAATCACTAGAGGGCGTGACAGATGCATTGAACGTTATGACGTTTGGGATATTTGCCACCGGTAATGGTTAAACCGTTAACCAATAAAGCCAACCTATTAGATAGAATCAAACGTGAAGGCGAGCCAAGTGGTTCGCCTTTTTTGATCTTCTAAATCTGGCCATCGTTCTTCTTAATAATCGTGTTCATTTATCTGAGCGTTTGAGTCAGGCGACGGTGAACGAAAATAGGAAATTATTAGTTCTGGAAGGGAGTCGCCGAATTTACCTTGTTTGACTTGTTATATGCATCAAGGGTTCTAATACTTATCCCAAAGCAAGTAATGAAATCTAATCTTACAAAGACAAGTCTTATATTCACTTGAGAGCATAGTAAGATGTTTGCTGTTAATTTCGGTTTAGGTTTAGTTATCAATATTCTAGGGAAGAAGAATGAAGAATAAGAGTGTGGTTTTAAGTGTCGCGATGGTGATGTTGTCAGCTCATGCAATTGCATCAGATGCGAATCATGAGTCTGTATCAGATGGTGTTATCGCAGAACAAAGAGCGAAGCTTTCTGAAAATACCCAAGGACAAGGTTTTGGACCGCAAGCCCCGCGAGATTTGGGTTCATTTGAAGGAACAAATACCAGGTTGTTCTCGGATGCCCCTGATTCAACAGCGATGAACTTATGTAATATCCACTTCCATAAAAATGCTGAGCATAAAGGCGGCGAGTTTACTCAATACGCTGGCAACGGTGATGGTAAGGGATTTCAGAGTGGCTTTAAATACACGGGCAAGCTGAGTTCTGCTGAGCTGAAACCATTTGAGGGCAAGGTTTGTCCAAGCGATCATGGTTCTTTGCATTCGGGTGACACCATTGAAGTGCATTATGTGTACTCGACAGCACAAGTTGAACCGGGTGAAACGTTGGGCGCTTGCTTTAACGATGCGATTACCAATCCGCAACTGCGTGTAGAAACCCAAGTTTTAGTCTTAGTTAATGATGACAAAGCACTCGACTTTGAAGCACTCGCTAAACATTCAAAGGTGAACGGCTTACATCAAGCACCAAACATCCCACAAGATACGGGTTCAGCGATTCAATACGCAGGCTCTACAACAGGTCCTGGTTACAATGAGCAAGGTTCGCCTTTCCAAGTAACATGGAGCGTGAGACCTCAAGTAGCAAAAGTGAATATCGCAACGGTTGGCAACTGGTGTGAAGGAAACGATTTCAACGAAGATCACGCACATGGTGTGAGAAACATAGTTGTAAACCCAGAGTTGTTATCACCAATCGCGAACTAATCTTGTTGAGTTGAGTTGAGTTGAGTTGAGTTGAGTTGAGTTGAGTTGAGTTGTAATCAATATTTTGCAAAGGCGAGCCACTAGGTTCGCCTTTTTTATGTCTTAACGAAAAACACGTAGGTTTAACTTTAAGGTCATGCTTAGAGGGGAAATTACGTGTGACACTTATTCAAAACACGGGTTGTGTAAATCGTATTTAGTCAAAAACGTTCTTTACCAGAATCGAAGCTCCATGATACGTTCATGACCAATTATGTTGGGTTATAGAAAAGGACAGTCCAATGTCATTAGAAAGTGCGATTACATTCTTTATTGCCATGTTTATATTTGGTATTACTCCGGGGCCTGGCGTATTTGCCATTTTAGCTCGTGCTATGGTTCAAGGGTGGCGAAAGTGCGTCACTCTTTCGTTAGGAATGATATGCAGTGATCTTATTTATCTTACGCTTGCATGTTTTGGTCTAGCGACGCTTGCTGAAAACTGGTCGTTTGCGTTTGAGGTGATTCGCTACGTTGGTGCAGCCTATTTGATTTACCTTGGCTACAAGATGTTTAAGAGCCTACCTGAAGTGCAAGGTTCAGCGGAGCTCGCGGCCAAACAGAGTCAGAAATCCGAACTTGCCAGTTTCGCGCAAGGCTTTTTGATTTCAGCATCAAACCCTAAAGTGATTTTGTTTTATATTTCGTTCTTGCCGACTTTTATTGATCTGACTGTTTTACGTTCACAAGATATCGTCTTGGTTTCCGCTTTAGCATCTGTTGCTCTAATGTCAGGTTTGATGCTTATCGCCGTAGGTGCGGGCAGAATGGCAGGTTTGCTAAAAACGCCACGCGCACATAAAAGGTTAAATCAAAGTGCTGGTGGAATAATGATTGTTGCTGGCTCATATTTGGCGATAAATCGATAAATACGACTCTTTAAACAAGAAGGCGAACCAAATGGTTCGCCTTTTTCGTTATAGCTGCGCGTTTTGTTTGTAAATCTAAGCGTCTACGAAAATCACTTCACCAGTAAGAAAGCCATCGACCGAACGCTCGAACGCTTTGCCGACTAATTTGCTTGGTACGGGTTCAAAACCTGGCATCATTTCACCATACACATCCCACGCTTCAGCGAGCACGGTAGGGTTGATGACATTGATGCGGGTGTTTCTTGGCATCTCATAAGCGACACACTTTACGAAGGTGTCAATCGCGCCGCTGGTGGTCGCATCTGCAATAGCGAAAGGGATTGGTTTAACATTCAAAATACCGCTAATCAATGTAAATGAACCACCATCAGCAATGTACTTTTGGCCGATACGAACAAGATTAATTTGTCCCATCATTTTGCTCATTACCGTGGTCATCCACTGTTCTTCTGTCATATCTGCAAAGGTGTTGTATTCACAAAGGCCGACTGTGTTCACAACCGCATCAAAGTGTCCCACGTTCTTGTAAAGCGCTTCAATCGACTTTGGGTCGGTGATATCAACAATATGGTCGACATCGCCAGAGCGACCCGCTGTGATTACGTTGTGATTGCCTAAGCCCATTAGTGCTGCTTGACCCATCTTGCCACGTGCGCCAATTAGAATGATTGTTTTCATGTTGTTCTCCGATCTGTATGTGTTTCGTTTCGATGGAAGAACTTTAACTAGATAACTAAACAAGTAGAAACAAAGCTTAATTGTGAGTGTTACTGGTTTTGCTTGTGCAGTGTTACACTCATACAGAATCCAATTTCACGGAAGTAGGTAAGTGTGAGCAAATTAGATCGACTAGACATAAAACAACTCAGGGTTTTTCAAGCGCTAATACGTGAGGAAAACGCGTCTAAAGCTGCCAACCAATTAGGGATGACTCAGCAAGCCGTCAGTGAGCATTTAAAGAAACTGCGTGAAGTGTTCGACGACAGGTTGTTTGTGAGAAAGACCAATGGATTTGTTCCAACGACATTTGCTCAAGAACTTTCTGTTGGTGTAGATCGTCTGCTTATTGATTTCAACTTACTGTTATCAAAAAGCAACTTTGTGCCAGAGAAAGCAAAAGGGACGTTTGTGATTGCGGCGACAGATTATACCCAGCAGATTATTTTACCGAGCTTGATAGCAAAGCTAAGGGAGCGAGCGCCGGAATTAAAGCTGATTGTGCGTGACTTCGAAATCGATAACCTGCACGAGTTAATGGAAAGCGGCAAGGTCAATTTAGCTATCGCATTCCCTGATTACATCCCAGACAGCTACAAGGTCATTAAGCTGTTTGAAGAGCACCATGTTTGCGTCACTTCACCTCATTCCTCTATCGCACAAACCACCCCGTCGATGGAAGAGGTCGCGTGTTATCCGACGATCATAGCTTCACCATCTCGCCCAAACTTTAAAGGGTCGATTGACGAATGGTTTGGCAAGTTTGGTTTAAAGCGCAATGTCGTTGTATCCGCGCCGTGTTTCTCCATCGTACCCATGTATCTAAACACCACTGACTCGATTGCGTTCTTACCATCCAGAGCGATAGAAGGGCTGAATCTAATCACACTTCCAATGGAGCAATCACCAGAGAGTTTCGATGTGGTAGCTGCGTGGCACCCAAGATACAACGATGATCCGCTACAAAAGTGGGTCACCTCCTTATTAGAAGTTGAATAGTCAGGATCAAGACGTCGTTTAAGTAGGTTGTTCAATCATGCGTGGGCTCAAAGAAATGGGTTAAACTTAATCAGTGTCTAACTCAAGTTTTTCCTACAGTGTTACTGATAGAAAACCCATTCACGCCTTATTTGACAATGCTTCCAGTAAATATGAGAGATTTAAAGTTATAAAATTACTTAAATATACTGGGTTATAGAAAATCAGGTTGAGTTTTAAGTGTGCTGTTCAAGATGTATAGTTATTGATAGTTCATTCAGTAATTGTATCTGTAGTTGTCAGTTGATGTGGGTGTTATGAAGAAAAACGGATTTACTTTAATGGAATTAATCATTGTGATCGTGATACTTGGAGTATTGGCCGTTACAGCTGCCCCGAGGTTCCTCAATATTCAAGAGTCAGCGAGAGAAGCAGTACTTGAAGGTGTTGCGGGTGCGATGGAAGGCGTGATCACGCAGGTGACTTCTAAAGCTATTATCGCAGGGCTTGATCCTGACGCATCAAATCCAGGTGATCAGAGTAACTATGTAATCGATTTTGGTATCGGTAGCGTTGAGGTTGATTGGGGAACGCTTTGCCCAGAGAGCCGGGGAGAGTCGGGCGACAAATTGACGATGATCGACTTTATGACTTTGTCAGATGATGACAGCTTAACTTCTGATTTTGGTAATCGACACACTGTGATCGGGTATGACTACGATTTTACCCAAGCTGAATTAGATAGCACGAACATAACGGATGCGGATCTAGAGACGCGCCAAGGTTGTTATGTTCTTTACGATTCTTTTGGTGGGCGAGTAACCGGAAATGAATGTCCTGCTGGTGGTTGTGAATGCACCGTTCGTGTAGTGAATGACGAATGTTAACCAAATACATTAACTGACTTATAGAAATTCAATAAAAAAGCGCGTTATTGCCGAGTAGCAATAACGCGCTTTTTTGTATTAGCTTAATGGTCTATCTTAGTTTGCTATTGCTGCATCTGCTGGTGGCAAGTCACGCTTCTTAATCACGTATCGCAAACGAAGTAACATCAGAGCCGCTGAAACGCTCAAGCCCGTTAGGATACCAATCCAAAAGCCTTCTTCACCCATTGCAGGAACAATGTGGTCTGTTAAGCCCAACACCATGCCCAGTGGTAGTGCTAAGCCCCAGTATGAAGCGATAGCTAAGATCATCGGGATCTTAGTGTCTTTATAGCCACGTAGTGCGCCGTTAGCAGACGTTTGCAATGCATCACTAAACTGGTACATCGCCGTAAAGGTCAACAATACTGCTGCTGTCGCGCTTATTGTAGGGTCGGTTGTGTAAAGCCTAATGATCCACTCAGGGAACAGCAGGAACATCGCTACTGAAAGCAATGAAATCAACGCTGCAACCAAGATACCGACTTTACTGCGTTCAATTGCGCCTAGTTCGTCTTTCTCGCCTAGTGCATGTCCAACACGAATCGTAATGCCAAATGAGATACTCATAGGAATCACGTAAGTCAGGCTCGAGATGTTAAGTGCAATTTGTGCGGCTGCCACGTTCTCTGCACCGATACGGCCAATCATCAACGCGATTACCGCAAAGATACTGCCACACACCGCGATGTTCATCCCGATAGGTAAACCTAATCTTAGAAGGTGAAGCATTTCTTTAGCTTTTGGTTTTGCATCTGAAAAGTTGATGATGGTTTTGTAGTGATGATGGCCTTTAATGTAGGAATACAGCATTCCCGACATCAGCCAATACACTAAACTTGTTGCCCAGCCACAACCTACAGCGCCCATTTCAGGGAAGCCAAACTTACCGTAAATAAGCACGTAGTTGACTGGAATATTAATCAGCAAACCAATTACCGAAATGATCATCGGCACTTTGGTGTTGTTCATACCTTCACAGAAGCCGTTCAAGGTGTAGAACAGGGCTATCCCCGGCACACCAAAGGCTAGGGCAAACGCATAGTCACTGCCAATTGGAATGATCTCAGCGGCTACACCAATCCATTCTAAAATCGGTTTCGCACTCACCAAATAAGCGATGAGGAGCACACTCGCTATTAATGCCAGCCAAACCATCTGGAAGAATTCAACAGAGATACTTTGGAAGTCGCGTGCGCCGCGGTGGTAAGCAACAACAGGCGTTAGCGCCATAATCACACCACGCAGTAGCAGCAACACGGGAATCCAAAGGCTGGTGCCAAGTGCAATAGCGGCGAGATCGGCAGGGCTTACTTGGCCAGCCATTGTCGTATCGACAAATCCCATCGCTTGGGTAGCTATTTGAGTCAAAATGATTGGAATCGAAAGATGCATAAGCGCACCCGATTCACGAGTAAAAGGACGAAGTTTCGTTAGCATGGAAGTTCACAACACCAATATAAATACACGAATGATGGCAGGATGGCCGGTGTGTATTTTAGGATGTGCCCCGTTGGGCGGGCGACAATATAAACACCTTACCGTATAGGGTCAAGCTTTGGATTTATAGAGTTCAATTAGTTCTGAAATAGGGAAGGGTTCTGATGGTTAAAACACAGCTATCACGCACGTAAGTTTATGATTTCGTGGGAGTCATACGAGGCGGTTAAATTCTATATTTGCCGCGCTAATCACTAATGTTTCGATATAAGTAATTGTTATGGAAAGATAAAGGCTAGTACAATTGGTGGCATAAGAAACTAGATAGAAAATTCTGGGCTTAAATCCAGATTTTTCTATCTAATAGCTGTTAGTTTTCAGGAAAAGTATGGAACCTTGGGTTAGATTTGAAAATGTTCGAGAAAAGCGTAAAGGTTATTACGTTTCTTACACTCCAAAATTTGTCAGTGACAAAATTGACGATAGTACAGCAATATTATCGGTCAGATTACTTGACGACTTTAACCTAGAAAAATGTAAGGAAATATCGGAGAAAGAGTTCGAATATTGGATCAAACGCTTCAATGTGCCATTGCAAGTAATTCCCGCATATGAAAATAACTCTTTCAAGAGAATCTCAAGTATCACGGGTGTTGGTTATATTTGCGGCATTTCGTCTGAAACATTTCGCTGGGGTGGTTTTCTTGAGGGTGAGCTAGCAGAATCAATGCCAGATAATGATACGCTCAAATTAACCTACAAAGATCTTCCTAGTAAAAACTCCGAGGAAGCTGAGCAAGATTTGAAGCAACGTATTCTAGGTATATCTGCCATTAAATGGCTTACTCTATTTACAGCTGTACTAATTCCAGCTCTGATTGCATTCCTTGGTTGGTCTCATCCTCTTTTTTCGGCTATTGCTCTAGTTGTAGCGTGGTATAAATGTGCTGATAAATGGTTATCTTTAACTGGTCGAAAGATCAAAACAGAATCAGAGTTGGCTAAAGAGAAAGACAATAGGCTTAAGGAGCACCATCATTATCATTGTAAGATCAACCCAGACGGTTTTTCCAAATTGAAACTAGAGAATTTCAAGGCTAACAGAGAGCAAAGATTAAAGGATAAACTCAATGAAATGACGCGTGTGGAAATTGAAAACTAACAAGCAATTTAAGATTGATTCCCCCACACTTGGTATTTGTGGGTTGGGTTTAGTGTTTATCGGACAATGATTTAGGTAAGGTATCAGCGTTATTTACACCTTAATTTTGCGTAATATACCAATACAGATAGGAAGTAAGAATGAACGTTGTATATGAATTTTTATATGTACTTTCATTATCCAAACGCACTCAATTAGCATTGATTCTTGGTGTCGTTTTTCACTTTGTAATTTTATTGCTTGGGAAATACTACATCGCTGATATTGAGTTCCAAGGGGTAATGAAACCTTTAGAAGATGCCATAGTTGGGAAGCTATTACATAGGTACGACAAGCTAGCGTTGTTTGCCTTGGTTTCTTTTTGGGTCTTGGCTTTTAAATGCTACCGTAAAGATCACAAAAGGTTTTATAGCTTGTAGTTCTTTCTTTAGGCACTTATTAAGGGACTTTCAGATTTTGGGAACAGGCTTATAACAAACGATCATGGCGCCAGTATCAACTTGGCGCTATCCATCTATTAGTGACTTAAAACCTATCGCCGTATAAGCCTCTCACTGCCACAACGCCAGCAGAAATAGTAAAAGCCCAATCCCAAGCGTGACTTTTAGAAGCAAGCCAAGAGGGGCTCCACCTTTTGGCGCTTTATTGCAACATCCCATAATTGTTTCCTCATTCATCGTTGGATTCATTTCACCTTAAACCTTTCCCTTACGGTAAGGTCAATGCATTTGTTTGCCTCAGATTTCAGACAAAAAAAAGGCGAACCATTTGGTTCGCCTTTTGTTATGTTTCGCTGCTTAGCGCCGCTACGAATTAGTCTTCGTAGTTATCGATGCTTGGGCAAGAACAGATTAGGTTACGGTCGCCGTATACGTTGTCTACACGGTTAACTGTTGGCCAGTACTTCGAGTTCTTGGTTGCTTTCGATGGGAAGCAAGCCAGTTCGCGAGAGTAAGGGCGATCCCATTCTGCGCCAGAAAGGTCAACTTGTGTGTGCGGTGCGTTCACTAGAGGGTTGTTGTCTAGTGGCCATTCACCGGCTTTCACTGCTGCCATTTCGTGACGGATTGCGATCATCGCTTCACAGAAACGGTCTAGCTCTTCTAAATCTTCTGATTCAGTTGGCTCTACCATTAATGTGCCAGCTACTGGGAAAGACATCGTAGGCGCGTGGAAACCGAAGTCCATTAGACGCTTAGCAATATCTTCTTCGCTGATGCCTGTGTCTTCTTTAAGTGGACGAATATCGATAATACATTCGTGCGCTACGCGGCCGTTAGTGCCACGGTAAAGAACAGGGTAGTGAGGACGTAGTTTTTCCATCACGTAGTTCGCGTTCAGAATCGCTACTTTCGTTGCGTCTGTTAGGCCAGGTTCGCCCATCATTGCGATGTAAGCCCAAGAGATAGGTAGAATTGAAGCACTACCGAGATCTGCCGCTGATACCGCGTAGTCAGAACCTTGTACACCGTTCTCGATGTGACCAGGTAGGAAAGGTGCTAGGTGCGATTTAACACCGATAGGACCCATACCCGGACCGCCACCACCGTGTGGGATACAGAATGTTTTGTGTAGGTTCAAGTGAGATACGTCTGAACCGATGAAGCCAGGTGAAGTTAGGCCTACTTGAGCGTTCATGTTCGCGCCGTCTAGGTAAACCTGACCGCCCGCTGCGTGTACTTGTTCACACACTTCTTTCACTTGCTCTTCGTATACGCCGTGCGTAGAAGGGTAAGTGATCATGATGCTTGATAGGTTTTCTTTGTGCTTCTCGATTTTCGCTGCTAGGTCTGTCATGTCGATGTTGCCATCTTCATCACACTTAACAACCACTACCTTCATTGAAACCATTGATGCTGTTGCAGGGTTAGTACCGTGCGCAGAGCTTGGAATCAGACAAACGTTACGGTGACCTTCACCGCGGCTTGCGTGGTAACGTTGAATCGCGATTAGACCTGCGTATTCACCCGATGCACCAGAGTTAGGCTGTAGTGAGAAATCGTCGTAACCGGTGATTTCACATAGCTTCTCTTTAAGATCTTTCGCTAGCGCTGTGTAACCCGCTGCTTGATCAAGAGGTGCGAATGGGTGAATTGAACCAAACTCAGGCCATGTTACTGGAATCATCTCAGCAGCAGCGTTCAGCTTCATCGTACAGCTGCCCAGTGGGATCATGCCGTGCGTTAGTGAGAAGTCTTTGTTCTCAAGCTGTTTTAGGTAACGCATCATTTGCGTTTCGCTGTGGTGCGTATTGAATACTGGGTGAGTTAGGAACTCTGATTCGCGACGGCAGTTTTCTGGAATTGCTGCAAACTCATTTGATGCAATGTCAGAAGAGAGTGCTTGAACGTCTTCTTTCACGTCGAATATAGCGAACAATGCGTTCACGTCGTCGATCGTTGTTGTCTCATCTAAGCTGATACCGATCTTACCCTTAAGAAGGCGAAGGTTGATGTCTGCTGCTTGCGCTTTCGCGTACAGTGCATCTGTCTTCTCTTCAGAGTTGATTGTGATGGTATCAAAGAAGCTGTTGTTTGTTAGCTCGTAACCCGCTTTAGTCAGGCCAGCCGCTAGGATAGCTGTCATGTGGTGTGTACGACGAGCAATAGTACGTAGGCCTTCTGCACCATGGTAAACGGCGTAGAAAGACGCCATGTTTGCTAGAAGTGCTTGAGCTGTACAGATGTTCGATGTCGCTTTCTCGCGGCGGATGTGTTGCTCACGAGTCTGCATTGCCATACGTAGCGCTTGGTTGCCGTGAGTATCGATAGAAACACCGATTACACGACCTGGCATTGTACGCTTATGCTTTTCACGAGTACCCATGAATGCAGCGTGTGGACCGCCGTAACCCATAGGAACGCCAAAACGTTGCGCTGAACCGATTACTACGTCTGCGCCCATTTCGCCAGCTGGCTTAAGTAGAGCAGAAGCGAGTAGGTCAGTAGCAACGGTTACAAGCGTTTTGTTTGCTTGAGCTTTCGCAATGATGTCTGTTAGATCACGAACTTCGCCTGTAGTACCAGGGTATTGAACTAACGCACCAAATACGTCTTGCTCTGGAAGTGTTTCAAGAGCGCCAACCATTACTTCAAAACCGATGTACTCAGCACGAGTTTTAACAACTTCTAGTGTTTGAGGGTGAACATCGTCAGCAACGAAGAATACTTTGCTCTTGCTTTTACCAGCACGCTTACACAATGTCATTGCTTCGCCAGCCGCTGTCGCTTCATCAAGAAGTGATGCGTTTGCGATTTCCATACCTGTTAGGTCCATTACCATTTGTTGGTAATTGAGTAGAGCTTCAAGACGACCTTGAGAAATCTCTGGTTGGTATGGTGTGTAAGCTGTGTACCAGCCTGGGTTCTCTAAAACGTTACGTAGAATAACGTTTGGAGTGAATGTGTTGTAGTAGCCTTGGCCAATGAAAGTACGTTTCACTTGGTTTAGGTTAGCGATCTCTTTAAGAGAGGTCAGCATGTCCATTTCGCTCAGTGGCGCAGCAAGTGTCATTGGTTTTTCAAGACGGATTTGTGCAGGAACCGTTTCGTCGATCAGTGCGTCTAGGCTAGTCGCGTTGATCGCTTCAAGCATTTTTTGCTGGTCTGCTTTATTTGGGCCGTTATGACGAGTAACAAACTCGTTTTGCGTACCCAAGTCTTTTAGTAATTGGCTTTGAAGTAATTCAGTCATGATATGTTCTACTTTCTCTCTGGAGCCGTGAGCTAGCCCCTAAAATTAAGCTGCTCAAAAGAGCAGCTTTATCGTAATGAGGTTACCTATTAGTCTTCTTCGATAGAGCTTAGGTATTCTTCCGCATCTTTAAGGTTGTTTAGTTCAGACGCATCAGACATCTTCACTTTAACAATCCAGCCACCTTCATAAGATTCTTCGTTAATTAACTCTGGGCTATCTTCTAATTCTTCGTTGATTTCTACGATTTCGCCAGAGATTGGTGCGTAGATATCAGAAGCTGCTTTCACTGACTCAACGAGAGAGAAGCTTTCGCCAGCTTCTATTTCGTCTCCAGTGTCAGGCAGGTCAACAAACACAACGTCACCTAGCATTTCTTGAGCGTGCTCAGAAATACCGATAGTTACAGTACCGTCACCGTTGTCTTTTACCCACTCGTGGCTGTCTGCAAACTTTAGTGTATTGTCCATTGCTTATTCTCCAAAAATTTATGAGGTTTTAATTTAAATCTTAAAAACGGTTTAACGGTAAAGAGGGAAGCGCTTGCAAAGCTCTTTAACTTGCTTGCGTACACGTTGCTCAACTTCAGCATTGCCTTCAGGGCTTTCAACTAAGCCATCAAGTACATCACCGATCCATTCACCGATAAGTTTGAATTCTTCAGTGCCAAAACCACGACTGGTTCCAGCTGGCGTACCTAAACGAATGCCAGAAGTAATCATAGGCTTCTCTGTATCGAATGGTATGCCATTTTTGTTACATGTGATCCCTGCACGCTCTAATGCTTCTTCAGTTACGTTACCTTTCAAGCCCTTAGGACGAAGGTCAACCAGCATTAGGTGCGTGTCTGTTCCGCCAGTCACAATGTCACAACCGCGAGTTTGCAACACTTCAGCAAGAACTTTTGCGTTGTCGATCACTGAATCAATATAAGTATTAAATTCTGGGCCAAGTGCTTCGCCAAACGCCACTGCTTTAGCTGCGATAACGT
The DNA here is from genome assembly GCA_023206055.1 of Vibrio cyclitrophicus. Classification (NCBI taxonomy): domain Bacteria; kingdom Pseudomonadati; phylum Pseudomonadota; class Gammaproteobacteria; order Vibrionales; family Vibrionaceae; genus Vibrio; species Vibrio cyclitrophicus. The sequence goes on from CP065367.1 coordinate 373,532, forward strand.
GCATTAGTGGGCCACCTTGAAGGCCAGGGAACACTGCAGAGTTGATCTTTTTGTTGATGTCTTCGTGGTTCGTAAGAATCATACCGCCGCGTGGGCCACGAAGTGTTTTGTGCGTTGTTGTAGTAACAACGTGTGCGTGTGGTAGTGGGCTAGGGTGAGCTCCTGTCGCGATAAGGCCCGCGATGTGTGCCATATCGACCATTAGGATTGCGCCAACTTCGTCAGCGATTTCACGGAACTTAGCGAAATCAATAACGCGTGGGATAGCACTACCACCAGCAATAATCATTTTAGGTTGGCTTTCGATAGCTAAAGCGCGAACTGCCTCGTAATCGATTTCAAGAGTTTCGCGGTCTACACCATATTGTACTGCGTTGAACCACTTACCAGACATTGCAGGACGTGCGCCGTGTGTAAGGTGGCCACCAGCATCTAGAGACATACCTAGGATAGTGTCGCCAGGTTGAAGTAGGGCAAGTTTAACTGCACCGTTTGCTTGAGCGCCAGAGTGAGGCTGTACGTTTACGTATTCACATTTGAACAGCTGTTTAGCGCGTTCGATTGCGATAGCTTCTACTGTATCTACGTGCTCACAACCACCGTAGTAACGACGGCCTGGGTAGCCTTCAGCGTATTTGTTGGTTAGGCAGGTGCCTTGAGCTTGCATTACTGCTTTAGAAACGATGTTCTCAGAAGCAATAAGTTCGATTTGTTCGTTTTGACGAGTGTTCTCTGCTTGGATTCCAGCAAATACTGCGTCGTCAGTCGCAGATAGGTTCGTAGAGAAAAAACTGTCTAAGCTATGGTTTTGGTAAGCGTTCATTGTCGAGACCTTTCATTAAGCTAATGGTGATTGTTTTTATAGTCCATTAGGTCTTACGTTGATTTCTGCATCGGTATCGTTTGCGCTATATAGGTACAGATAAACGTTAATTGCGTTTTAAATGTACTCTTACAGCGTCTAAGCGATCGTTGTAGGGTCAATGCAGCACGAATTGGTTCCCAAAAGTTCGGGTAAAAAACAGCTCTTACAAATGTTAAAACTATCATTTGCTACAAGCTGAAGTAGCATCTCTTCATCTAACAAGTCGATAACATAGCTCCGATAAAATCAATTTTCAACAAAAATTTCCAATAGGAAACAACTTTTCTCGTTTTGCTACAGGGAGCACGCTTTATTTCTGTGTGTGCTCTTTAATCAACAAAGCGCTTCATGCAACAATGAAATGAATAGACAGGAAGTAAGAAAATAATGAGGGACCTATGTCAGAAGACATTTATGATGAGTACCCATCTTTAACGCTGGCGAAAGAAACGTTAGACCAGAATATAGAACCACTTAGGCTTGGCCAGCGTATTAAAGATATCCGCGGCAAGCTTGGGATCACGCTAGAAGAAGCAAGCCAAAGAACTGGCTTGGCGCGTTCTACGCTCAGCAAAATCGAGAATGAACAGATCTCGCCAACCTTTCAGGCTATGCAAAAATTAGCGATGGGTTTGCAAATTGATATGCCGCAACTCTTTGAGCCACCAAGAAAAAAAGTCGCAACAGGACGTCGTGACTTAACTAAGGCAGGCCAGGGTAAACCTCATCCAACACCGACTTATGAGCATGAACTGCTTGCGACAGAGCTCTCTAACAAGAAGATGATGCCATTCAAAAGCCGCGTAAGAGCGCGTACTTTCGAAGAATATAATGATTGGGTTCGTCACGATGGTGAAGAGTTCTTAATGATTATCTCCGGTGATGTGATGTTCTACTCAGAATTCTACGAACCTGTGCCTATGAGTGAAGGCGATAGTATGTATTACGATGCCAATATGGGCCACATGTTGATTTCTACTAGTGCAGAAGATGCGCTGATTTTGTGGGTGACTGCAAAATAAGTTAACAAAATTAGAATTTCTTATAGTGAATGCAAACGTTTGCTTTTGTTTCTAACGTTTGCCAAATGACGCGATATTGATGTGAAAATCATCAATATCGCGTTTTTGTATGTATCGAATAATTGTTTTTAAATTGTTAAATGTCACATTTTGAGCTGTTTTAATCTTGTTAAGGGTGTAAAACTGACTCAGGCTTGTTTACTATAGTGAACACGGTTTACTCATGTTGATTGAAGTTTACTGAAGTGAATTCTTAAAAAGTGAGTTGTAGAGCTTTTGTACAGCTATCAATTTTTATAACGCTAACTATATAAGCCTATATAAAAGACATCACTTTTTACTATCTACTGTTTCTAATGCTGAGACCTAGCGTTAGAAGCGACTCTAAATAGAGATATAAGCGGCAGATTCGATTTGGAAAGCCTGCAACGCTTCATGGAGAATAAAATGACTCAAGAACACGCTAATCAAGACCTACTAAAAACACCACTGCACGCACTTCACGTTGAAGAAGGCGCAAAGATGGTTCCTTTCGCTGGCTACGACATGCCAGTTCAGTACCCACTAGGTGTAAAGAAAGAGCACTTACACACTCGTGATGCTGCCGGTCTTTTTGATGTTTCTCACATGGGGCAACTTCGTCTACATGGTGCAAATGCAGCTGCTGTCCTAGAATCTTTGGTTCCTGTAGATATTATCGACCTTCCTTCTGGTAAGCAGCGCTACGCGTTCTTTACTAACGAGCAGGGTGGCATCATGGATGACCTGATGGTTGCTAACCTTGGCGATCACCTGTTTGTTGTTGTGAATGCAGCTTGTAAGACACAAGATATTGATCACCTAACGGCACATCTTCCTGCAGACGTAGAAATGGAAGTGATTGATGACCGCGCTCTATTAGCGCTTCAAGGTCCTAAAGCATCGGAAGTTCTAGCTCGTTTCCAACCAAGCGTTGCAGACATGCTGTTTATGGATGTTCAAAAAGTAGATATCGATGGCGTTGAATGCATCGTGAGCCGCAGTGGTTACACGGGTGAAGATGGCTACGAGATCTCTGTACCTAACGATCACGCTGAAGCACTAGCGCGTAAGCTAACTGCTGAAGCTGAAGTTGAGTGGATTGGCCTTGGTGCTCGTGACTCTCTTCGTCTTGAGTGTGGTCTATGTTTATACGGTCACGACCTAGATACAACAACGACTCCAGTAGAAGCTAGCCTTCTATGGGGCATTCAAAAAGTTCGTCGTACTGACGGTGAACGTGCTGGCGGTTTCCCAGGCGCTGATATCATCCTTGAGCAAATCGCGACTAAAGACGTTCAACGTAAGCGTGTTGGTCTAGTAGGCCAAACTAAAGCTCCAGTTCGTGAAGGCGCTGAGTTGTTCGATGCTGAAGACAACAAGATTGGCGTTGTAACAAGCGGTACAGCGGGTCCTAACGCTGGCAAGCCTGTATCAATGGCGTACGTTCGCACTGATCTAGCGGCTATCGGTACTGAAGTATTCGCTGAAGTTCGTGGCAAGAAACTACCAATGACAGTAGAAAAAATGCCATTCGTACCTCAACGTTACTACCGTGGCTAATCTCTTTTAAGAGAATTCGTCCACATTAACAAAAAGCCTATTGTGTTTTCTCTGGATAGAGAAATAAGACAATGGGCTTTTTTGTTATTTGGGGCGTACTTAATTCACTCAACTTGGTTTGAAAATCAGCTTAAATAGTGAGATGTGTGACCATTTCGTTATAAATACTTACTATACTGGTAGTTATGGCATGTTATGGTGTTGAATTATCATTTTTGTGTATAAGTAGCAGGGGTTACAAGGAGTTAACTATGAATGTGAACCACACAATGAGCTCGGTTCGTAAAGTCGTTTTAGGACTTTTAGCGCCATTGATTTACACATCAAGTGTTATGGCAACGGAAAACACGGTCGAAAGCACTCCTGGTTTGGGTGTAACACCGTATATTGTGAATGGTAGCGACGCTTCTGTGGCTGAGTTTCCTTCAATGGCAAGTTTGTTCATCGACCGTATTGATTATGATGGTGTTTACTCTACAAGCCCTTACTGTGGTGCGACAATTTTAGATCCAACGCATATCTTAACCGCCGCGCACTGTATTTACGGTAATGAAGAAGGTCAGTTGTTTACGGTTGTCGTCCCTCAACTACAAGATACTTCTCAATTCCCAAATGGAAGCATTGAAAAGGTTCGAGTCTCTGAGGTGTTTTATCCTAGTAATTATTCAAATAGCTTGAACGATTTATTACGTAATGACGTAGCCATTTTAAAACTTGAAAGTGCGCTCAACATAGATTCCGTTAATGATATTGTGAAACGACCAACTTCTGAGGGCTATCGTAGTTCTTTAGAGACGTTTACTGCTGTGGGTCACGGTGATACACGTTCTGGATTTAACGGCACTAGCTTATTACAAAAAGCAGATCTTAATTATGTAGATAATGCGATTTGTGCAACAGCCAATTTTATTGATGATGCAGCTTTAACTAACAAACAGATCTGCTTTAACGGTAACTACAGCTCATCTACCGGACTATTCAATGGTACATGCCAAGGTGATTCAGGTGGTCCAGTTTACTGGAGAGATGGTGTTGGCTATAGGCAGGTTGGAATCACTAGCTTCGGTCCAGGTACATGTGGAGGCACCTCCACCATAACTTCTGTATTCACAGAAATCTATGACTATAAAGATTGGATCGACAGTGTTATGGCTGGAACTGAAACTGCTAAGTTTGTTTCAACAGACGCGAAACGTACTGCTTATGCTGGTAGAAGCTCATCTGGCTCAGGAGGCAGTGTGTCGTTTAGCTTGCTAGGCGCGTTGATGTTACTCGGTGGGATTAGAAGAGCGATGTCTCATTAGATTGATGCTTTCTCATGTTAGTTAAACAAACGGCCAGTCATTCAACAATGACTGGCCGTTTTTTGTTTTGTTTTTTTAAGCCGTTGAGAGCTTGGCGCTACTCGTTGATATTAATAGATTAGACGCACAATTTAGTAGTCGCCTTTCTACTGTATCTTTCGATAATCTCATCCATCTCTTTGACTGCGTCGTTGATACTTTGAATCCCGCCTTGTGCGACGCCTTTTTCATTTTCGTTCAATGCAGAAAAAGCCTGCTTTAATTCCTTCTCTTCTAACATACTTCCGTGCAGCAATACTTCTTTGTAAGTGAGTAGCCTATGTTGCACTGCAATAATTTCGGAGCGGGCATTGTCAGTTTCTAATGCGTGCTTAATGCAAGGAAATGCTAATTCATAGCGATTCGCAATTTCCAATATAACGTCTTTCTTATTTGCAATTTGCAATTTTTCTAATTTCCCAACACTTGAATACTCAAGTTACCTAGCCTGTACGTTCACTACTGACATCAGTGTGAAGGTTTATGAAACATAACGCTTTTTATCAAGCGAATAATATGCCTTTAATGGCTTATGTAAACCTTCATAAGTCAATATGGTCTGCTTCTTGCTGAATTTAGGACATAACTGTCTTTTGAGGATGAACTTATGTCACAAGAACCCATAATAACGGCGCTGATTGAGCGTAGGAAGCAAGCCAACTTGTCTCAAGAAAAGTTAGCCTCGAGTGCCGGAATGAGTTTAAAAACCTATCAACGGATTGAACGCGGTGAGGCGGACATAAAAATGTCACAGTACCGCTCAATCACCAGAACCTTGAAAGTGACGGATTTGGATGTGGTACTTGATATTGTTGGCGCATCACAAGCGACAGCGGAAGATGTAGCGGCGGTTAGTCGTCTGCTAACCAGCGAAGAGCGTATGCTCTTGATCAAATTGATTTTATCGGTCAAAAAGAAGCAGTAGTCGTTCTTTCAAATAAACAGCGCAATGGATCTATTCCTTCGTTAAATTGCCAGTTATTTTTAGGGCGATGTGTTCATTGAGGGCATGAGCCATCAGTTCACTCTGCCACGTAGCTGTTTGGTGGTGCTTCTTTGTTTCTTGCTTTCTAGACGTCTTTTCTGAGAGCCGCGTGTTGGCTTGGTCGCTCGTCTTACTTTTTGAACCTTTGTCGCTTCCAAGATCAATTCTTTCAAACGCACCAAAGCATCATCTCGATTTTGTTCTTGCGTTCTATATTGTTGCGCCTTAATGATAATCACGCCATCTTTAGTGATGCGGCTGTCTTTGTGTGCGAGAAGTTTTTCTTTATAGAAATCAGGTAGGGTGGAGTGCTTGATATCAAAACGTAAATGTATCGCACTCGATACTTTATTGACGTTTTGACCGCCGGCTCCTTGTGCTCTGATCGCGGTTAACTGGAGTTCCCAGTCTTGAATCGAAACAGAGTTAGATATTTGTAACATAAACATCCATTTTGAACGGTAATATGGGGTCATGATACTGAATATTGGTTATGGTATCAGTAACTTTATTAAAGAGTGGTAGTAGTGATGAAATTAGATTTAACGGCATATGAAGGATTAATCTTTGATATGGACGGTACGTTGATCGATACAATGCCTGCACATGTAAAGGCTTGGCAGCAAACGGCTGAAGAGTTCGGCTTTCATTTTGAAGCGTCTTGGCTGCATAGTTTAGGTGGAATGCCGAGTTATAAGATAGCGGGTGAGGTGAACAGTAAATACGGTTTATCGCTCGACCCACAAGCGGTTTCTACGTTTAAGATGGCCTCGTTTGCGGCTATTGAAGACAAAGGAGACGTTATCGCGTGTACCCACTCTCTGTTGTTAGAGCATCTGGGTAATAAGAAGATTGCAGTTGGAACGGGCAGTCAACGTAAAAGTGCCGAACAGTTATTGGATAAGACAGACATTTTGAGTAAGCTCGATATCCTAGTGACAGCAACAGACGTTAAGAATCACAAACCAAATCCGGATACTTTCTTAGATGCGTGTTTTGGTATGGGATTGCAGCCAAAGCAATGTGTTGTGTTTGAAGATACAAACCTAGGAAAGCAGGCTGCTCATGCTTCGAACATGGATTGTATTCTGGTAGTAGAAGGAAACAAGTTAGAATTCTACCCGGTACCTAGCTGATTGAAAAGAATTGGTGTGTTAAGCCAAACTGTAGCCTAACGGAACAATATTGATTTTCTGTTAGGCGATTTCGCTCATTTCGCTGTCTAGGAACAGGCACACACTATTTCTACCTGCTGCTTTGGCTTCATAAAGTGCTAAATCGGCGCACTTGTAGTTGAGAGCAGGATCGTTGGTCAGGTTGGTGATTCCTCCGCTGACCGTCACCACGTTGTCGAGTTCAATACTGACTGCGATTCTCAATCTGTTAAGCACATATTCGGCTTCTTCAGTTGTGGTATGAGGCAATATCACCCCAAACTCTTCACCACCAATACGAGCCACAAAATCAGTTTCACGGCACTCACGTTGTAATACTTGAGCAACGGTTTGAATGACGCGATCACCATAATCGTGACCAAACCTGTCGTTGATGCGTTTGAAGTGGTCTATATCCAAGATCGCTAAGCAAGACTGTTCCCGAGTAGGGTAACGATTCACACGTGAGCACTCATCTCGTAGCTCAAGATCGAACTTACGACGGTTCCAACAGCCAGCTAAGGCATCTTTTTCGCTCAGGTTTCTCAGTTTGTTTTCTAGCTCTTTGTGTTTACTGATATCCACAAATGAAGCGACATAAAATTGAATCACATCATTTGAATCTTTGATGGTTTGGATACGTAGTATTTCCGTGATCAAAGATCCGTCTTTACGGCGATTGACTACTTCGCCTTCCCAAACCCCAGTCTTAGTGATTATGCTCCACATTTTGATGTAGAACTCTTGATTGTAGCGACCAGAGGCAAACATGGAAGGTTGGCGGCCTTTTACGTCTTCTAAGTTGTATCCACTAACACGGGTGAACTCTTGGTTTACCTTGATGATACGGTTATTTCTATCTGTAATCACCAAGGCGGACATACCATTCATTGCCGCTTTAGCCAGTTGACTATCGATACTGTTCTTCTTGTGGTTACTGTTCCACAATACGAAGCTGGCGGAGATCATCGAAATTAAGAAAGATAAGGTGATGACCTGAACGACAATCGCTTGTTTTTCTTGTCGGTATTGACTACTGAACTGCTGATTTTCGATATGAAGAACCATGTAAATAGGGCCTTCAAACTGCTTTATCTTTGGGCTGATGTCAGAATGAAAATACCAATTCTTACCATCAAAATAGCTAGACGAAGAGTTGTCTTGAATGTCTTTCCAAAGCGATGGATATAGCTTTGCGTATGTCTTGTCTGAACGTGACTCAATCACATGCCCAAATGATTCAGCTGGGTCAGGGCCCATGATCACATGCCCGGTTTTGTTAAGAATGACAGGGACTGCTGCTGAGGCTCCAATTTGGTAATGAAGGCGTTTATATATCTCAAGCATGTTTAGATTGGCAATGAAGTAACCAATAATTCGATCACCTTTAGCGACAGGTGTCATAATGCGAAGTGCTGGCGTCAACGGGTGGACTATTTCTCCATTTTCCACTTCAAGGTCAATACCTCTAGAACTGACATCGCCAATCTCTAATTTTTGTAGTACCTCATAGTAATCTCGAGAAGATTTGTTCTGCAGTTCGTTGTCAGGGACGACAGTCGCGCGACCGTCTTTGTAGTTAACGCGGAACACTTCGTTACCGGCGAGATCGAGATAACGAAGCTGGGAATAGTATTTTTGGCCACGAGCTAGCATCACCCAAAGATCTTGTAGCGTTTCTTTGTGAATAATAGAAGGCTCTTGAATCGCTCGGAGGAGTGTTTGAGAGTCGGCGATTGAAGGAACAGAGTTAGAGATTTGCTCAACAATAACGGCGAGTTCGTGAAAGCTGTATTCGATCTGGTTCTGGCTGGACTGTTTGATATTTAGCGTGTGCTGAGCTTCAACCCTGTCAAATTCAGAGTTTATGTAGAGGGCTGGGACTAGTCCTAAGGCAAAGATGGTACATATAAATTGGCTGACTAGTTTTTTTATACTTGTATTCATCACTGCCCTCAAAGAATCAGCGCAATACTATATATTTTATAAGGTTTTTAATGTGATCTTTACCCAGAAGTTAAGACAAGATTCGCATATAACTACGACTTTAGTGCAACTATTTGCACTTGGTCTTGATTGTTGAGCAATCACTTCGTTAGGAAATGATTGCTCATATAGAACGCAGAACTGAAACTTGGGCGAAATTAATCGCGATTAATTGCCGTTTATCTAGCTTAGGCCGACGATATTTCCATTACTATCAATATCTAACGACATGAACGCCGGTTTGTCAGGTAAGCCTGGCATGGTCATCACATTGCCGCACAACGCATAAATAAAGCCAGCACCAGCACACAATTTTAGTTCTCTAACAGGCACGTCAAATTGAGTGGGAGCACCTTTTACGTGCGCTTCTGTCGAGATCGATAGTGGCGTTTTTGCCAAACAAACCGATAGGTCGCTATAGCCATGCGCTTTGAATTCAGCCAGTTGTTTTTTAGCCAGCGGAGATAGCGAAATACTTGCTGCGCCATAACCAACTTCAGCAACTGCCATCAGCTTTTCTTCTAAGCTTTGCTCTGAGTGATACAAAGGCTTAAATTCAGTCTCTTTTTGGCAAGCTTTTACTACAGCGTGAGCCAGTTGAGTCGCCCCTTCGCCACCTTGACCAAATGCTTCGCTAACCTCAACGCTAACGCTTGGGTCGAAGTCCGTGATCATCTGTTTCAAAGCATCTAGCTCTTGAGCTGAATCTTGTGGGAATCGGTTAATCGCAACAACTGCAGGCACTTGGTATTGCTTAACGTTGTTGATGTGCCATTTAAGGTTCTCAAACCCTGCAACAAGCGCGTCTTGGTCATCATTAAAGATTGAATCTGGTAACGGAGTTCCTGGTCTCAAATCGTATAAACCAGAGTTGGCTTTTAATCCACGTAATGTTGCGACCACTACGGCGCAATCCGGCTTCTTGTTCGAGGCTTTCACTTTGATGTTACACGCTTTCTCAAAGCCCATGTCAGAGCCGAAACCGCCTTCGGTTACCACAAAGTCACTCAGCTTTAACGCTATCTTATCGGCGATAATTGAAGAGTTACCATGTGCGATGTTTGCGAATGGCCCAGCGTGAATTAGGGTAGGAACGCCTTCAAGGGTTTGCATTAATGTCGGTTCAATAGAATCCTTCATGGTTACGGTCATTGCACCTGCAACGTTGAAGTCATCTGCGGTTAATGGCAAGCCTTGGTTGTTGTAAGCAAGTACCACTCGTCCGATGCGCTTTCTTAAATCTTGAAGGTCATCAGCTAAAGCAAGGATAGCCATCAGCTCTGAAGCGGCTGAGATATCAAATCCATCCTCACGTTCAAAGCCATTAATTGTTTTGTCTGCTTCGTTCTTGCCAACCGTGATCATGCGTAATGCGCGGTCATTATGATCAAGTACACGTCGCCAAACGATTCTAGTTGGGTCAATATCCAATGCTTTTAAGCCTGAGCGCGCTTCAAAGGCTTCTAACCCTTCACGTTGCTCATGATACAAACGAGCGTCAATAGCGGCAGAGGCGAGGTTGTGAGCAGCCGTAACAGCATGAATGTCGCCCGTCAGATGTAGATTTAATTGCTCCATAGGAGCTACTTGAGAGTAACCGCCACCTGCAGCACCACCTTTTACACCAAATACCGGACCCATAGAAGGTTGGCGAATGCAGGCCATAGCCGATTGGTTAATCTTTGTGAGGCCTTGCGCTAATCCGATAGTGGTGACGGTTTTACCTTCACCAAGAGGCGTGGGTGTGATAGCAGTCACCACGACTAATTTACCATCTTGTTGGTTTGTGAGGCGTTCAAGTGATGTGAGAGACACTTTAGACTTAAATTGCCCTAATGGCTGATGTTCGTTGTGGTGCAGCCCAGCTTGCTTGGCAACCTCACTGATGTTTTTAAGGGGGGTAGAGCGACAAATATCAATATCAGACAGCATATTTGATCCTTATATCAGAACCGAAAGGTGGTACGTAAACGTTTGCGTGGCGATAGTACTGTATAAATTTGCCAAGTAAAGGCAAACCACACGAATTATGTGCTGGAAGATAACAGATCTAAAGAGTCATTGCGCGAGATCAAATCTTAAACGAGCAAAATATTCGATTTGATTACCTTCCGCTGCAGTTATATTGGTGTTGAATACAAAAAGGGCTGCATATAGCAGCCCTTCAAGGAATAGGTTATCTAGTTGGTCATCAAACTCAATGAGTCAACAACCAGACGTGGTTGATTAACGATCCCAGTATGTTTCTTCTAAGCTATCTTCGCGTTCAGGTAGTGCACGAGAAAGGCGAGGAGAGTGTTGAGTCAACACTTCGTAGCTTACACGGTTTGCGTACTTACAAATTTGAGACAGTGAAGAATAAGTCAGACAAGCGTGCTCGTGTTTCTCTGAGTTTGGCACATTCACGTGGTGGTAGCTGTTTGCTGCCATGTCGTGAAGTAGTGCTGAAAGTGCACCATCGCCAGCGCCATTGGTGTTCTTAATCTCAAGTGGGCCACCTAGGTAAGGGCCAATGTGAGAGTACACTTTTACTGGGTCTTTACAGTCTTGCTTGCGCATCGCACGGCTGAATTCATATTTGTTGAACTCAGGGATGTTACCCGGTAATAATGGTAGTGTGGTTTCGCGTTTTGCTGGTTCGTCAGTGTAACCTGCCATGTATAGGCCAATTGGGCCAGCAGTACATAGAACTAGGTCAACCCACTCAAGTGCTTTGTTAGCAGCTAGCAGAGGATCTTTTTCACCCGTTAGCGCTTCACCCTCGTCTTCGTTCATCGCGACGATGGTTACGTTTTCTTTCAGGTATTCTTGCCACCATTCAGAGTTACCTTCGATCACATACTTAGTACCAAGTGTTAGTACAACAGGCACATTGTGTGCTTTCGCGTATTCAATCGCTTTTTGTACCGCTTTTGGCATCGGATCTTCAGGTTTACCACGCATTAGGTATGACGACACAACCAATGCAGACGCTTTCTCGAACACTTTTTCAGGAATGCTTTCTGGAAGAAGTTGATTCATGTGTCCTTCGTTGATCGCAAACGTACGTTCGCCATCTTCGGTAATTAGTGTGTAACAACGACCAATTGGACCATCAACAGTTTGTAAGTGGTTTAGATTCATACGAGAAGAAGTACGGCAAAGGTAACGATAACCAAATGAGCCAACTTCAATCTTCTTAGACATAACGCCAAGCAGGACTGATTTGCTGTCTGCAAGTACGGAATAGTTGTGCAGTGTGTTGCCGATAGTATCGCCAGGGTATTGATGCGTGATCAAACCGCGCTCAACTAACTCTTCATACAGCGCATCTGCTTTACTTTCTTCCAATACTAGTGAGTGACCTTTACTCAGCTCGTATTTTTCTAGGAACTCGTTGTCAACACGGGCTTCGATGTCAACAATCGTTTGACCTATACCGACAACTGTTGCGCGGTGTAGCTTAGGTGTTTGTTGAATTTGGTTGACCAACGGATCACGTGCGTGAGTTGGAAAGTAGTGCTTAGATTTACGCTGTCCAGGAAACTTCATATGAAAAATACAGTGAAAAAATTTTGCCGCATGATATCACATTTTGTTCCTGTTTCTTTCATTTTTATTACATTTTGAATTACCTGCACAATGTCTGTACAGGTAATTCGGTTTACTTTCGATTAAGGCTATTGAGCTGGAACAAGCGTTGCTGGATCTACGTAAGCCTCTGTACCCCAAAGCGGAACGGTTGAAAGGCTATGTTTGAAACTGCCTTCCGTTTCTTTGGTGGTATAAGACAAATAAAGCAGCGACTGATTCTCTGCATCGTAGATACGACGAACCTTCATTGTTTTAAAGAAGATACTTTTCGATTGCTTGAATACCACTTCACCAGACTTACTCTTGTCTATTTGAGCAATCATTTCTGGTGTAATTTCACCTGTTTGACGACAAGAGATAGAGCTATCACTTGGATCAGAAAGGCTAAGATTTGCTTCGATTGATGCGATATGACAGGTAACACCCGCTATTTTATCGTCATCCAATGAAGACATCTTGATATCCTTCATTGTGAAGAAACCCAGTGAGACGTCGCCAACCTCGTTGTCCGAACAGCCAGCTAACATTGTTACGATACCTGCTGCTATTAAGGCTTTTTTCATAAGAAGTCCTTTTTATTTATATAGTTCTGTTTACTATAAGGATATTGAAAGCTTGAATACGAGTGTAGAGCTTTTCGTTAAGTTCTTAAAGGATGTTGTTGGATAATGAAAAATATGAAGCATTTAAAGTACTTGTTGGCATTGGTCATGCTCTGTATGCTCTCTGCTTGTAGCTCGGCACCTCAGCCGACCGTATGTCTTCCAAATAACTGCGATATTTGGGGATACTAACCGTAGGTACTAAAAGAATGAATAACGAAATACCTGAAATTGCACACAAGAAAAACCAATGGCTCTTTAGCCAGCTCGATATTGCTTACCCCGCAAAAGAGAGCCTCCTCGGCCGTGAACTTTATCAGAGCAAACTCCCATCCAAGACATACCAACTCCTAGCACAAGATCAAACTCCTTCTCAAATCGATGAACTGCATAAAGTCGATTTCCATAAATTGACTGTGTTATTTTCGCTTAACCAAGCAAGCGTTTACCAAAATGAAGCCGAAAGGGCACACATGCTTGAGTTCTTGAGCCAAATTATGCTGTCTGACGATCATGTCTTATATGTTGGTACTCAAAACGGGGAAGTTGTGGCGAGCGCTATCGTCACAGAAGCGGATGGCTCCCTACTGATCTCGGATGTCGTTGTTGGAAATGGTCAAAGTATCAACAGCTTTGCTAAGCAGTTACACGATTTTTGGGCACAAGATCATGCTTCTTGCGATAAAGTGTGGATCGAGAACTAAAGATTCTTTGACAAAGCGTTAATCTAAGTACAATACCCCGTCTTATTTCAAGGGTATTGTATGTACAAGCTATTGATATCAATCGCTGTATTGTGTGTTAGCGCTTATTCTTCACTCAGCTTTGCTAACGACTGGGATATTAAACGCATCCTAGTTTTACACTCATACGAACCTTCTTATCAATGGACTGCTGACTTCCAAAAAGGGATAGACAGTGCGTTCAGCCAGTCTCAAACCGAAGTTAAACTCTCAATCGAGTATTTGGATTCAAAGCGTGTCCACAGCCCAGAGTACTACGACTCTCTCGCGAACTATTTACGTACGAAATATGCAGGTTATAAATTTGATGGTGTAATTGCGACGGACGATAACGCGGCCAATTTCCTTGAGTCTCTGCGTAATTTGATTGATCGCTCCACACCTGTCGTTGCTGCCGGCATCAATGATTTCAGCACCGACATGTACGCGGTGTCTGACAGAGCAACCGTGCTTTACGAGAACGATCAGATAGACGTTAATATTAAGCTGATCTCGAAATTAAGACCTAATCTAAAGAATCTCTATTTTGTAAATGATTACAGTGTCACGTCTGAGCTAATTCACAAAGAAATGAACAGAATGATGGCTGAATTTCCAAATATTAACCTCATAGAAATTCGCGATCTCTCGCTTGAGCATACGAGCCAGTTTTTGGAAGGGATCTCTGCGGACGATGCGGTATTGCTCAGTCATTACAACACCGAGTTGAAGCAAGGGGTTTACCACACTTACCAAGAGATTGCGGATACTTTGTCAAAAGCGAGTGCTGCTCCGGTGTTTGCTTTGTGGCAATTCTATATTTCGGGTGATGTGCTCGGTGGATACGTTAATCACTCACAAAGCATGGGTGAAGAGGCTGTTGATGCGTTGGATAAATACCTTTCTCTTGGTTTTATGACGCCGTTAACTCCCGGAGACAATAAGCGTTTTGTATTTAATTACCCTGCAATGAAGCGATACGGGATTAGTGCAAACGTGCTACCTGACGAAGCGGTTTTCATTAACGAGCCTTCATCCTTTATTCGCAAAAACTTCCAGTTGTTATTGGGGGTGTCGATGGTGTTTGCGGGTTTAAGCCTGATCATCTTGATGCAATTTGTCACTCTGCGGCAAAAGAAAGAGTTGGCCAATAAGAACAAACGAATCTTAAAACTGCAGAAACAAACCTTGAATATCCAAAAGGATATGATTCATGTTCTTGGAGAAGCGATTGAAACCCGCTCTGGCGAAACTGGTAATCACGTTAAGCGTGTCGCGAAGTTGTCTGCGTTGCTTGCTAAGTATTGTGGCTTGAGCCATCGCGAGGTCGAGATGATTGAGATCATCAGCCCAATGCACGATGTGGGTAAGATCTCTGTCCCTGAATCGATCTTGGATAAACCCGGGAAATTAACCGACCAAGAGTGGGAGGTGATGAAGCTTCATACTACGGCTGGCTATAACTTATTGAAGAGCGGAGCGGGTGATATTACCAACTTAGCGGCAATCATTGCCAACGAACATCATGAACGTTGGGATGGAGCAGGATACCCGAATGGCAAAGTGGGTGATGAAATACACCTGTTTGCTCGTATAACAGCCGTAGCCGATGTATTTGATGCGCTGCTTAGTGCGCGTTGCTACAAAGAACCGTGGCCGTTAGAGATGGTGGTCGATTTGTTCGAGCGAGAGTGTGGCTACCAGTTTGATCCTCAGCTGACTAAATTGCTACTGAAACACTTACCCGAGTTTGTCGCTATCCGAGATTCGTATCCCGATACTGGAACTATAGAATATGCGTCTGCACCTTCAGTTGAAGCTAAGGTATTAGAAGAGTCGGTTGCTAGCTAACTGTCGTTCTATCTGAGTAGCCCATAAGCCTTGTTTTTTATCGATTCACCACGATCCTGATAGGAAGTGGTGATTTATATTTTCTTCTGAAATTGAGTCGCTTATGTAAACCTTGCAGTGTTTGGTTTGGTAGAATCTGAATTAATTTGATGAAAACTGTTGCTTATGCCGAGCGATAAAGTGATCAACCCCATATTTCGCGAAGAGAAATAAGCCGATGTCTGTAAACTGTTACCTCAATCATCTCGCGCATTGAAAGAACACTATAG
The DNA here is from genome assembly GCA_023206055.1 of Vibrio cyclitrophicus. Taxonomy (NCBI): domain Bacteria; kingdom Pseudomonadati; phylum Pseudomonadota; class Gammaproteobacteria; order Vibrionales; family Vibrionaceae; genus Vibrio; species Vibrio cyclitrophicus. The sequence continues at coordinate 389,485 of CP065367.1, forward strand.
GATAAAACTTGGATTCAATCTTAGTGAGATACCTATGCGGTTAGAACAGACTAAATGTGTGATTTTCGATTGTGACGGAACACTTATCGATAGTGAAAAGCTGTGCTGCCAAGCTTTGGTTAATGTTTTCACTGGCTTTGGGGCGGAGTTAAACGTTAACGACTGCTATGCGCACTTTCAAGGTGGGAAGTTGGCTGACATCTTAATGGATACACAAGAACGTCTTGGGCTATCTATCTCAATTGATACACTTGAACCGTTATATCGTGCTGAACTAGAAGGACTGTTCCAGCGTCATTTAAAGCCGATGGACGGCGCTATCGACCTTATTGAATTCCTCAAACAACAAGACATCGAGTTTTGTATTGCTTCCAATGCACCAAAATCTAGAGTTGAATCTTCATTGGCGATGACAGGCATGATCGACGATTTCAAAGGTAAAGTGTTCTCAGCTTTTGATGCTAACAGCTGGAAGCCAGAACCTGATCTGATTATGTACACGGCAATGAATATGGGCTTTCTACCGAATGAGTGCATCTACGTGGATGATACGTTAAAGGGGATTGAGGCTGGTGTTCGTGCGGGTATCCAATCGTTTCGATTGCGTCCAAATATTGATGAAGCGACCGTAGATTCCGAAGCCGATTCACCAGAATTCGCGGCTCAGGATATCTACAGTTTAGAAGAAATTTCAGTTTGGATTAATGGCAAGCACTGCTCAAATGGTGGTATATCGAATTCTGCAGCTTTGGTGGGGTAGAGCCTAGTTGAAGGCTGACTACCTTACTAAATTGTTTGGTGTGGAAACCACAAGATGCACAAGTAAACTTCTCTCCACTTTCTGAAAGCAGATACTCGTCGTGTTGGCACAAAGGGCATGTAATGTCGTCGGTGTTTGGTGCTTCTGTTTTATTCATTATGTGTCACCTGCAGCAAGAGGGTAAGCGAAAAAGACCCGTTCAATTAGATTACCCCTAAGCTCGAATATTAAACAGTTCTTACGCTTCTTAATCTTTCCTTTGCGACTTGCTTCATGGTAATTGATAATGTCATCGTTATTGACCATAGTTTTTGTAATGTTAATAACGCAAATAAAAAAGGACCCATTACGAGTCCTCATTAGTTTGTTTTCAATTCACGCCGCTAGTACGCCAGTTGAGCCTTAAGTACGGTATCGTGCCAACGTCTGAGACAGAGAAACCGACGCTTCTGTTAACTTAGATACGCCATTTGAAGAGTTTTGAGCCACGTCTTTAATCACATCAGATTGGCTGCGAATATCGTTAAGTTCTGCTGCAATCGTATTGGCAACGTTACTTTGCTCATCGGCTGATGTTGCGATTTGGATACTCATATCCATCAGTGCTTGAGCAGAACCTGCAATAGAGTTTACGTCGTGACCAATGTCCGAAATCAGCTGGCTACTGGTTTGCGCTTGATCAACTGTTTGTTCGGTGATCTTCGCGATATTTTGACTCTCTTGCTGCAAGCGCTCAATCATCGCTTGGATTTCTACCGTAGCCGACTGAGTGCGACTTGCCAGTGTTCTTACTTCATCAGCAACAACAGCGAAACCACGGCCTTGTTCCCCCGCACGAGCGGCTTCAATCGCAGCATTCAAAGCAAGTAAGTTAGTTTGCTCTGAGATTGCGTTGATTGTCGTGATGACTTCGTTAATTTGGCTTGTGTTTACATTCAAGCTGGTAACAGAAGATGAGGTTTGCTCAATCAAAGAAGAAAGGGTGGTGATTTCTGATATTGCCTGTTGAACCTTCGCGTGACTATCGTTGATTTGCTGCGCGTCTTGCTCTGTTTGTTCAGTTGAGCGTGCAGAAATGTTAGAGACTTCGTTTGCCGAAGCTGTCATCTGATCCATTGCTGTCGCTACAGAGTCTAGAGAGGCGTTTTGGCTCATAATTTGTGTTTCGCTGCGCTTCATTTCTGTTTCGAAAGATGCTGACGTATCACTTAGCGTTGCTGCACTGTGGTTTACGTTGTTGACTAACTCACTGAGCGTGTCCATTGAACGGTCAAGAGCACAACCAATCGTGCCAAACTCGTCACGGCCAGGGTGGAAGCCAAGGCGTGATGTTAAGTCACCATCACCAATCTTTTGAGTCGTTGAGTAAAGAACCCAAAGAGCACCACCCAGAAAAGTCGCTACCCAGTAACAGAAAAGACCAAAAGGCACACACCACAAAAAGCTCAGTAATAAAGTGTACAGTGCTTGCTGCTTTTGATTCTGTATATCGTTAGTTGAAACGGTAAGTGAGTAATAGTTGCCATCTTGTGCGAGTGCTGTGGCAGTCACCGAACCATTGTTTGAAATAGTGGTTTGTTGTGCGCGAGTTTGCTGGCTAACAGAGCGAACAGAAGCAGGGGAGTCTGAAGCTGATAAAATGCCTCGCAGTTGATACTCGACCTGCTGTTTTGCTGTTACGTCAATGTGTTCCATTTTGTTGACGTAGTTCAGTCCAGCTAGGCTTGCCAAAGCGGCAAAGAAGATTAAAAAAATGACCCAAAACTTGTCGTTGATCGACATTTTGATAAACAGTTTGTCTATCGTTCGAAATTGTACTTCTTTCATAAAAACTCCACGGTAAATCCTTTACCGTGGACTCTAAATAACCGACCTCAATAAAAATGTGACTTCAATCGACTAATTGTGAAAATTGATGATAGTGACATGTCATTTATGAGATCTAAGTCAAGTAAGTTAGTTCTGTATGGGTTTATTAGCCTAACGAAGGCAGTAACCCCACTGAAATAAGAATTTGAATGGCAATGATAAACACGCCAATGCTTCCCGCTAAAAACAGCGCTTTGCTACCGCCTAATACTTGGTAACTGGCTTCTGCAGATTGAGGTTTTACAGAGAAATCAGTGTAGCGAACCTTATAGACCATCACTGTTGGTAACAGAATCGCAAGCACTGAAAGTGCAATGGCAGCATAACCCAAAGCCGTGATGAAGCCTTGTGGGTAAAACAAGGCAAAACCCAGTGGCGGCAAAAAGGTGATAGCGGCTGTCTTAACACGTTTTGCGCTACCTAGTTTCTTGCCCAGTGAGTCGCCCATGAATTCAAATAAACCCAAGCTCACGCCAATAAAAGATGTCAGCAGTGCAAGGTCCGCAAATACACCGACGATCACGCTTAGGTTAGATTGATGAACAGTTTGCGATAGTGAGACTAAAAGCGCGCCCAAGCTTGTATCTGACAATAGTTGTTCTTGGCTAATCACACCTAAAGTTACACTCTGCCAGAAAACGTAGATAACCAAAGGCAATGCAGAGCCAATAATCATAACTTTACGTAAAGAGCGAACATCGCCATCTAGGTATCGAACGATTGATGGGATGCTGCCGTGGAAACCAAAAGAGGTAAACACAACAGGAATTGCCGCAACAATCAGGCCTTGCTGCAATGGCATACTCATTAGGTACTGAGAGGTAATGTTTGGCGCTAAGAAGCTAAGTACCAACACCATTGCAATTAGCTTTAAGCCAAACAAAACACGGTTAACTTTATCAACACTGTGCGTACCAATCGTCACAACACCGGCAACCAACAGAGTAAATAGAAGCGTGGTGATTTGACCATTGAGTTCGATACCCGCGATATCCGAAATTCGTTGGTTAAATTGCGCACCGCCGCCCGCTATATATGCCGCACACAGAGCGTAGAAAAGAAACATCACCGCGAAGCTCGCAATCCACTTTCCTTTTGTCCCTAAAATGGTATGAGCTAACGTGTGTAGGGTAGCGTCAGATTCTGCGAATTGGTGAAGCTCTACCATTAATAGAGCCGTAAAGGCCATCAATGCCCATAAACCCAGCATCAAGAAAAGTGAAGTTGAAAAGCCAATACCTGCAGAAGCAAGTGGAAGAGCGAGCATGCCAGCACCAATGGTTGTGCCTGCAATGATCAAAGTACTACCAAAAACCTTTGATTTATTCATTGTATATAATTCTTTACGTTAGGGTGTGTTTTCATTGTAATTCTTCTAGCTTAAGCGCATAAACCCAAAGAATATCTCGATTTTGAAGTATTCTGATTGAGTTTAATTCTAAATGCAATGCTTATTGTAATTAAAATTATCCACTGTAAATTAATATTTACACACTGGGGCGTCACAGTATTCAAATGACCAAAGCAAACGTTTGACCATGATCGGCTTCAAAATTTGTAGAGTAATTTGTTGTACTTGGTGTAAGCTGGCAGTACATATGTCGTTCGCGTATACCCCTTTAACGTAAACAAGCGTTAATGATCGCGAGTAGCTTTTAGCTATGAATATGGAATGGGTAGAGTAGAGTGCGTTCATCAAAGTGACATAATATAAGTCCAAGATGGTGCACTAGTTAATAGGACATCATGTCCATATCAAGGAATAGAGGGGGCACAATGAGTGACCAATCTTATAATGACGAAAGTCTAGAGTTGTTAGATGCTATGGAAATTGGCATTGATTTGTCTGACTATGAACAGACAGTGAAACAGCTAGCAGAAGAGCTTTTCAAGTCTTCGAACTAAGCTTTTTAAATCTTTAACTCGTTTCAACTGAAACGTTTTTGAAGCTAAAAGTTTTCTTAGCTAAAGCTTCTCAAAGCAAGCAATTCTAAACTGAGCAAATCTTATTCGCTCACACGTCATACCAAAACTATCCTCATTAAAGTTCGCGAAGATAAACGAGTACGTTTACCATGTTACTTAGTTCTCGATACTTTAATGAGGTTCAATGAACTTTCTCGCACACCTTCACATCGCCAAGCATTGTAACAGCAACTTAGCAGGTAACCTGTTAGGTGATTTTGTTAAAGGCGACCCTAATAAACACTATTCTGATTCCCTTTCTGACGGCATTAGGCTTCATCGATTTGTTGATAGCTATACTGATCGTCATGATGTATCTCGTTCTGCAAAATCGCTTTTCTCAGATCAAACACGACGCTTTGCACCTATCGCACTCGATGTATTTTGGGATCACTGCTTAGCCAATCATTGGGCTCAGTTTTCCCAGCAGACATTAGAGCGTTTTTGTTTCGATAGCCATGAGCAGATCTTTGAACATCAAGAGCCACACTGGCCAGAAAGTTTCGTTATAGTTCATCAGAAAATGGCTGAACACAGATGGTTAGAGAGCTATCAAGACATGTTATCTATAGAGGTGGTATTGCAGCGAATGGCGTTGAGAAGGCCCAAGCTCGGTATGCTCGAGGCATGTTACGATGACCTCGAACGTCACTATGATACGTTGCAGTGTCACTTTAATGAGCTTTATCCCAACGTTTTAGAAGAAGCGAAGCAGTTTAATGCGCTTCAAATGAAGAAAAATCAAAAGGAAAGGTAAACAGCGTAATGCAGGTTTGCTACAATCCGCGCCTATTTAATCTTTGAGCATCATACCATGTCTGAATCTACAAAATCTTTTAACCAACTAGGATTATCTGAGCATCTTCTTGCCACGCTATCAGAGCTTAATTTCACGGCTCCTACCAGCGTTCAAGAACAAGCGATTCCATTGGTATTAGAAGGCAAAGATGTACTGGCTGGTGCTCAAACGGGTACAGGTAAAACGGCCGCGTTTGGTTTGCCGATTATTCAAAGATTAATCGAGACTAAAGATAACGTTATTCCAAACCCTAAGTTAGTCCGCGCCCTTGTATTAGTGCCAACGCGTGAGTTAGCACAACAGGTGTTTGATAACGTAACCAGTTACGCGAAAGGTACCGACATTAAAGTGGTTGTCGCTTACGGCGGGGTTAGTATGAAGGTGCAAACTGATAACCTACGTGGTGGCGCAGATATTCTTGTCGCGACGCCTGGTCGTCTTATTGACCATATGTTTACCAAGAACATCATGTTGAGCCAAACGGAAGTACTAGTACTGGATGAAGCTGACCGTATGTTAGATATGGGTTTCATGCCTGACATCAAACGTATTCTTTCTCGCATGAACGAAGTACGTCAAACCCTGTTCTTCTCTGCAACGTTTGATAACAAAATCAAAGCGATTGCACACCGTATGATGCAAAAGCCGAGTGAAATTCAAGTTACGCCAAAAAACAGCACTGCTGAAACCGTAACACAGATGGTTTACCCGGTAGATAAGTCGCGTAAAAGTGAATTATTAGCGTATTTGATTGGCTCAAAAAACTGGCAACAAGTGTTGGTGTTCACAAAAACTAAGCAGGGCACTGATGCTCTGGTTAAAGAGCTTAAGTTAGATGGTATTAAAGCGGCATCAATCAATGGCGATAAGAGCCAGGGTGCGCGTCAAAAAGCACTGGACGATTTCAAGTCAGGCAAAGTTCGCGCGTTGATCGCAACCGACGTAGCAGCTCGTGGTATTGATATTCAACAGCTAGAACAAGTTGTTAACTACGATATGCCATTTAAAGCGGAAGATTACGTTCACCGTATTGGTCGTACAGGTCGTGCAGGTAATAGCGGTCTTGCTATTTCATTGATGAGCCAAGATGAAGCCTACCTACTGGGCGACATTGAACGATTACTGGATACGCGTCTGCCTCAAGAGTGGCTAGAGGGCTTTGAACCAAGCTTAGACAAAGATCTCGCTCCTGAACGCGGTGGTCGCAGTAAAAGTCGTTCATCAGAAAAACGTAAGATGAAAGCAAAGCTTAAGATCCATCAAAATCGCGGTAAAGCACGTCGTTAATACCGACCAAAAGAACTCGATTAAAGATCTATACATATAAAAACGCGCCGTCACAGTTGGTTCTGTAACGGCGCGTTTTTGTATCAAACAAGCACGTAATGGGTATGAACCCGATTAAGCTTTATGTTCCTGGTTACACTTCCATTCACATGGGACTTCATAAATTAGTTCTTCAATTGAACTAGGATTCAATACCCATTCATCACTGATATTGAACGTGTTGATCATTTGCGTGTTGAACAATTGCCAATGTTTTAACAATGCTTCTTCAGGCGTTGATTGCATGTCACCTTCATTCCATGTGCTTTCCATGAAAGGGGTTAGGCAGACAGCTCCATGCGCATACATGATCATTTGCCATTTAATTTCGTAAATGTTGATCAAGTTTTCTGGGTTGGCATCATTATATTCTTCTGCCAACATATTGATTTCTTTTTCGACATTACCAACATTGTCGATAAAGTAATCGACCAAGTTGTCTTTTTGGCGAACAGAATCAGCGATAAGTTGCATTGGCTTACGTGAATGAATCATATTGGTAAAAAGCCGCATGCTAAATAAATAGATAGTCACGTTTGGTGATACATCTTTTGGAAGTTCTTCCATGATCTTAGTAATGTAAGACTGAAAATATTCGTGCAAACAATCGCTTATAGAGTGCCAAATCTTTTCTTTGCTACCAAAGTGATGGCGGATAAGGCTATGCGACACGCCTGCTTTTTCACTGATGTTGCGAAGTGAAACACTATCATAACCTTGCTCACAGAACATATCCGCAGCAACACCCATGATCAAAAATCTCGTCTCTTCAGCGTCTTTCGCGCTTCTTCTGCCTTGTTTCTTTTCAGTCATCTTCATTTCATACATTTACCTGATTACCACATTCTACACTGTTTTTACTGAAATAAAAAATACTGCACAGGTGGAAAGTAAAGCTTGAGAATTATTTAATATTAAATATACTGCCCATCTGTGTAATAAATCATAATAATTAAATGGAGAAGCATCATGCAATCCAAGTTTTCTATTCAAACCAAAACGAGTAAGCAGATTGGAGTGGCGTTTGCCGCACTATTACTTGCAGGCTCTTTGACAGGATGTAATAAGGTTCAGTCAGAAGAAACCGTTCAAGTTGTTAAGCCAGTAAAATTGTTTGAGATCCCTCAACAGACAGATCTTGAGCTTGATAGTTTTATCGCAAAAGTGGATGCGACCGATCGCGCTGCGCTTTCTTTCAATGTGGGTGGAGATATCGAAACCTTCGATGTTCGCATGGGACAAGAAGTGAAGAAAGGGCAAGTGCTAGCAGTGTTAGATGCGACGGATTACCGTATTGCCGTTGATGCAGCACAAGCAAAATTTGATCTGGCGAACAGCCAATACAAGCAAGCGTCTGAGTTGTATTCGAAGAAGCTCGTGAGTACCGATTACTACGACCAAGCCGTGAACACCTTTACTGCCGCTGAAGTTGAGTTGGACCAAGCAAAAACAAACCTTGGCTACACTACCTTAGTTGCTCCATTCGATGGCGTGGTATCGATGGTGTTTGGAAAGCAATATCAATTGATCGCAGAAAAGCAGCCTGTACTGAATATCTTGAATCACAGTGAAATGGATGTGACGTTTTCAATTCCAGTATCAAAGCTTGAAGACCGTTCTATTCAAGACCTAACGAGCTCAAATATGTGGGTTGTGATGGACAGCCACCGTGGCATTCGTATCCCAACTCGCTTTAAAGAAATCTCAACGCAACCAGATGAAGACACCAACAGCTACCAAGCGGTCGTGTCTATCGAAAAGCCGGAAGGCATCAATCTACTTTCAGGTATGACAGCGCAAGTTGAAGTTCAGAAAAGTAAATCCGATTACGGCATTGGTATTGTCGATTCAGCTTGGTTAAACAAAGACGCAGGCCGTGGTGAACTATGGCGCTATAACCCTGACTCTCATTTGATTTCGAAAATACAAGTCCTTCTTGATGAGCAAGGCAAGGTTATTGATGGCCTGTCTACTGGCGACCTAATCGTAGAAGCAGGTGTGGATGTGTTATCTGACGGACAAAAAGTCAAAGCTTGGCTTCGTGAGGGCGGTATTTAATGAACCTTTCAAAATTGTCAGTTGTTGTCGTATCGGCTTTATTACTGCAAGCCTGTAACAATGAAGCTGTGCACCGTGAACAACCGCCTTTGTTGGTTTCTACCTTTGAAGTAAGCGCGCCGCTGACTAACCAGTTCAGAAGTTTTAATGGGCAGGTGATGCCAGCTGAATTGACTCCCTTGGCATTTAAGCTAGCAGGCGAGATTCAACAAGTATTAGTAGAAGCGGGCGATAACGTTGAAAAAGGGCAGTTATTAGCCACCTTAGATAACGCAACGTATGTCCAAGATCTGACTGATGCTAAATCTCAATTCAAACTGGCGAGCAAACAGCTAGCCCGCGGTACTGAGATGTTTGGCAGCGAGATGTTATCGCAGTCAGAGCACGACCAACTGACGGCTAACTACAAGCTGGCATCGGCGAATTTGGCGGCGGCAAAACGCAAGCTAAGTTACACAGAGCTATTAGCGCCATTCTCAGGAACAGTTTCAACTGTCGATAAGCAACGATTCGAAAACACGACGCCTGGAGAAACGCTTCTGAGTGTATACCAGAACGACAAGGTGTATGTGCGAATTCAAGTATCAGATTCGATCTTGGCATCAATTAGCCCAGATATGCGTTCAAATAGCTATCGTCCTGAGGCGACCTTTGGCGGCCATACTGGCCAATATCCACTGACGTATCTAGAACACACCAGTGAACTGCACCCACAATCACGTACTTACGAGTTTTGGATGCAGATGCAGCAGCCTGCAAGTGAAATTCTTCCGGGCACTAGCGTTACGGTCAATGTGGATATGGCGAAAGCGGGCCTGAGCGATGTTCAAGGCTACCAGTTACCAATGACAACGCTAGAAGCGGGCTCTGAAGCGAATCAGTTCTATGTATGGAAAATGGAAGACGGACAAGCATTCAAAAGCGAAGTAGAAGTCGACAAGATCAGTGGCCAAGGCGCATTAATCGCTCATGGCGTTGAGCAAGGTGATCGACTCGTAAATTCGAATCTAAGAAAACTCCGTGACGGAATCCAATTGTCAGGAAAAGCAGAATGAACATCGCAGAATATTCAATAAAAAACAAAGTAATCAGTTGGCTGTTTCTAGTCATTTTGGCCATTGGCGGTGTAACGTCTTTTGGCAACCTATCCCGTTTAGAAGACCCAGCTTTTACCATTAAAGATGCAATGATTATTTCAACTTACCCTGGCGCTACGTCAATGGAAGTTGAAGAAGAGTTGACGTATCCACTTGAAAAAGAAATACGACAGCTGCCTTATATCGACAAGATTACGTCAACCTCGTCGAATGGCATGTCTCAAATTATGGTAAGCATGAAGATGGACTATGGTCCGGATGAGCTACCTCAAATCTGGGATGAAATGCGTCGCAAGATTAACGACTTACAGCCAACGTTACCTAGTGGTGTTAACTCTGTTCAGATCATCGATGATTTTGGTGATGTGTTTGGTGTGATGATCATGCTGACGGGGGATGGTTACGATTACGTCGAGCTCAAACAGTATGCTGATTATCTAACACGTGAAATCGAATTGGTCGACGGTGTGGGCAAAGTAAGTATTGCAGGCGACCAACAAGAGCAATTGTTCGTTGAGATGTCACTTGAACGTTTAGCGGCGTTAAACCTAGACATGTCGACAGTGACCTCATTGCTCGCACAACAAAACAGTGTGGTATCGGCAGGCGAGGTAATGCTCAACGGTCAAAGCCTAACCATCAAACCTAATGGCACGCTAAGCACGGTTGAAGAGTTAGAAAACTTAATTATTCATGGTCGCGATACGGGTAACCTAATTCGCTTGAAAGATGTCGCTGAGGTCACTCGCGGAATCCAAGAAAAGCCAGGTAACGTATTAACTTACAATGGCAAACCAGCAATCAACTTAGGCATTGCGTTCACTTCGGGCGTAAACGTGGTTGAAATCGGTAACGCGCTTGATGCGGAACTTGATCGATTAGAAAGCATTAAGCCGGCTGGTGTTGAGTTAAATTACTTTTACAACCAAGCGCAAGAAGTGGACAAGTCCGTTGCTGATTTCTTGATCAGCCTAGTTGAAGCGGTGGCAATTGTTATCGTCGTACTTCTGTTCGCGATGGGCTTACGCAGTGGTTTGATCATCGGTTTAGTACTACTACTGACGGTGTTCGGTACGTTCATTCTTATGGACTACAACAATGTTGAACTGCACCGTATCTCGCTGGGTGCATTGATCATCGCGCTGGGTATGCTTGTTGATAACGCGATTGTTGTCGTTGAAGGTATTTTGGTTGGCTTGAAGAAAGGCAAAACCAAGCTTCAAGCAGCGAAAGACATCGTGAAGCAAACACAATGGCCACTGTTAGGTGCGACTATTATCGCTATCACAGCCTTTGCGCCGATCGGCTTGTCGAAAGACGCAACAGGCGAGTTCATGGGCTCACTGTTCTGGGTATTGTGTTTCTCACTGTTTTTGAGCTGGGTAACAGCACTAACACTAACGCCATTCCTTGCCGAGATGTTGCTTAAAGAAGAAGACAAGGTTGATGAAAACGAAGACCCATACAAAGGTATTTTGTTTGTTGTGTTCGGTGCGTGCCTGAAAGTAGCCCTTCGATTTAGATGGCTTACTGTTGTAAGTATGGTTGCGCTATTAGCTGTTTCTGTGGTCGGTTTTGGTATGGTGAAGCAGCAATTCTTCCCGCCATCAAATACGCCAATGTTTTACGTAGATATGTGGATGCCGGAAGGCACCGATGTGCGTGAAACGATCAAGCAAACCGAAAAAGTGGAAAACTACATTCGCCAGCAAGACGACGTAGAGTTTGTAACCACAACGGTTGGGCAGGGCATGCAACGTTTCGCTCTGACATACCAACCAGAAAAAAGCTACGAAGCGTACAGTCAACTGCAGGTACGAACCACTGACCGAGACGCTATGTTTAACGTCCTCGAAGGGCTAGACAAGGACTTGGCCAATAAATTTGAACAACCTACATTCCAATTTAAACTGATTGAGTTTGGTCCGTCGCCAGCTTCAAAAATCGAAGCGCGTATTAGTGGTGCAGACCCGCAGATCCTTCGCAGCATTGCTGTAGAGGTAGAAGATATCTTGTTGGCGGATCCTGGCTCTCGAAATGTGCGTCACGACTGGCGTGAACGCACTAAAGAGCTAGTGCCGCTGTTTAACGAATCAAAGGCTCGTCGCCTTGGCATTTCAAAGACGGATCTGTCTGAAACACTTCAGATGGCATTTGGTGGCTACAACATTGGGTTACTCCGTGATGGTACTCATATGTTACCTATCGTTGCGCGTTTACCCGAAGCCGAACGTTTTGATTTTGAATCACTGAACAACGTGAAAATCTGGAGTCCATCACTGCAAACCTATATTCCCGTTGAACAAGTGATCGATGGGGTTGAGCTTCAATGGTCTGAGCCGCTGATTCAACGTCGTGACAGAAAGCGTACGTTAACGGTTCTGGCTGATCACGATGTATTAGGTGACGAAACACCAGCTAGCTTATTTGCTCGCGTAAAACCAAAGATTGAAGCACTCGATTTACCAGCAGGTTACAACATTAGTTGGGGCGGTGAGTACGAGAGTTCCAAAGATGCTCAAGAATCCCTATTTGGTTCATTGCCAATGGGTTACTTACTGATGTTTATCATCACTATGCTTCTGTTTAACTCGGTTCGTAAGCCACTTGTGATTTGGTTTACGGTGCCACTTTCTATCATTGGTGTGTCGATTGGTCTGCTAGGTACTAATATGCCATTCAGCTTCACTGCGTTCCTGGGCTTATTAAGTTTAAGTGGCATGATTTTGAAGAACGGTATCGTACTGCTTGACCAGATAAACAGTGAGCTACAAACAGGTAAAGACCCATATTTAGCCGTTGTCGACAGCGCGATCAGTCGCGTGCGACCGGTATCTATGGCAGCACTAACGACTATCTTGGGTATGATCCCTTTGGTATTCGATGCATTTTTTGGCTCGATGGCGATAACCATCATGGCAGGCTTAGGCTTTGCTACAGTACTAACGCTAATAGTAGTACCAGTGATGTTCGCTATACTATATAGAATCAAACCGTCCACTGCGGGTTATTAAGGAATGATACAAAACAGATTCTTTTAAGCCAGCCCAGTCAATTTTGACTGGGCTTTTTTATGGGTGTGATTTGATCTACAAGATTGCCGCTAAAAAAATCCGCTAACCAAAGGTCAGCGGCTTCAGGAAGAATAGGGAACAGTTCTAGATTGCGAGGCGGAGATCTAACTCAATCGGTTCTGGCATCGCTAGGTGATACCCTTGATACATATCGAAGCCTAAGCTTTGCATAGCTGCGAGTTGTTGTTCGGTTTCGATACCTTCGATTACGGTCTTAGCACCAATTTGATTGGCAAGGTCGAGAACCAACTCCATTTCACTTGTGTCGCCTTGTTCAAAATCCAACATCACGGAGCGATCTATCTTGATGATATGTGGATTGATATGACGAACGCGTTGTTCTGTTGACGCTTGTGTTCCAAAGTCATCAACAGCAATTTGAAAGCCGTTCTCTGCAAGAGAGTGCGCGGCATCTTTCAAGCGTTCTTCACTTTCTGCATTCAGTTCTACCAGCTCCATGACGATTTGTTCACATGAAAGGTTAAGTTCATGAAGGCGTTTAGCCAACAAGCTGTCGCTGACTTTTTCTGCAGCAAACAACTCACCAACATTGGGAAGAACGTTTAGGAAAAGGTGTAAATGGCGAATGTTCGATTGTGCGAAGTTACGGATATGGATAGCGCGACTTAGCCTCTCAACATTGATCTTATCGTTACACAACGTGGTGTCGGAATGGAAGAAGTGATCAGGACGAACAATATCCCCTTTACTATTCGAAAGACGCACCAAAGCCTCAACGCCTATCTGAGTCATTGAACTGTCAAATATAGGTTGATAGACGCTTCTAAGTGTTAGGTCTTGGTATTTCGCAATAAACTGCATATCGGCATCCACAGATATACAGCTAATAAATTCACTTCTGTCAGATAAAATCATAGTCGCTAATAAAGGTGTTTATTTGATGACGAAAATATACGTCATGGCTGTCACAATATTGACAGGTGTTAGTAAATTGTCAATTAATAAAAACTCATTTGCAGGGTAGATATTTAAATAAATATAATTAACGAAAAATCAGCATGATAAACGATATTAATTATTAATTTAACTTACCATTCACTGAGTTTGATAGTTGCAGTGAATTTAATGACTGAGTAACGTTTTACATATCATTCCCAATCAATATAAAGCTAGAACGGCGATACACCAGCGAAAAGTAGGGTTAAAGGCTTAGATTATGGGTGAATGTCAAAGTTAGAAAATAAAGATACTTAACTGGTTACATAGAAGTGATATCTATCTCTCAAAATCGAGACAGTGAATTGATCGCTATTAATAATTAAAACAGGAAATTCGAATAAATAATGAACAGGGAATAAGCGATCTTTTATAAAGTATTGAGATGGAGATCTAACAATTTACTTTAAAGATTGGGTGAAAAAGTTGACCCATATTCTTACTGCCATTGAAGTACCGCATAAAGTTGCAAGTATTTACGAACTAATTGTTGATTTCCTGACCGTTTGAGAGGGTGTCCAAACTTAATAAAGCAAGGGCTGATTTTAAAATTACTATTTAATTCAGTAGCAAATTGAGAATCACTCTCTCTTAACGTAATGCCTTGTTGGCTATATTCAGTGATCTCGTCTGGGAGTTCTCCCATCCACCAATGTAACAACTCACCACTGTTTTTACTTCTGGTAATCCAATGGTCAGAAACAATGATCAAAACGTCATTGGGCTGAATCGCGAATCCGTATTCTTGCTGCCAGTTATGAATATCTAGCATCAACTTTTTACGACACGTTTTTCCCGCGCTCACCATATGATGGCTAATCATCCAAACAGTGCCGATTTCTGAAGAGATTCGGAAATGGCGGGGCGTTTCTCGTGAGGAGAGCATTTCAAGTGGGTTGATGTTACTCGCATGATTAAAGCTTACGAAGGTGTGTTCCATTCGTCGGGCAAAGGCTTTGCCGATGTGATGTTCACTGATCCCTTGGTTGTGCACCGTAGGATAATGACGCTCACAGAGTTTTAGACAATCATCTTGAAACTGATTGACGCTTTTAATCACGAGATCTAATAACAATGAAGTCCCTTATACACAGTTACTATCTTATTGATGGGCAATAGTACGGTAATTGATGTGTCATTACCTATCTCCAAAGTGCGAGTTCTTGATCCCTCTATCAAAATTAGCGATTGCCAGGTGATTTTATGGATAGCATTGGCACTTCAATGGTCTGTATTCTAAATTATGAGGAATTCTAATCAGTTAGAACGACTATCTTTAGCAACAAATTTACAAGTGAGCTAACTAAATTATAGTTTAGTCAGCTGTTCACGATGGATTTATTTATTCTTTATTTGGAAACATTCATGACTATTCAATTAGATTCGAAGCAAAAGTCTGAGCTTACCCATGCCCTTCAAAAGTACATGCAAGATGAACTCGATGTGGAGCTTGGCCAGTTCGACACGGAATTCTTGGTCGACTTCATCAGTAAAAAGTTTGGTGCGGTTTATTACAACAAAGGGATAGAAGATGCTCAAAAAGTGATGGAACGTAAAATGTTAGATATCTCAGATGAGCTTTACGAGATCGAGCAAATTGTTGAAATCTAAGCTTTAGCTCAGACTTGTTCAAATAATTTGAATAACTCGTTTAATTTGAAATGATGTAACTATTGTAAAACTTGGTAAATAATATGTTACACAAACTTGGTGTAGAGTACGCTTTTCGAAACTACACTACTCGTTAACATTCGGAAGAGATGCATGAACAACAACGTTAGAAATTACAACCCTTTAGCAAGAGCGATGCATTGGATTTCAGCTCTCGCAGTATTTGGCTTATTTGGTGTAGGCCTGTGGATGGTTGATCTTTCATACTACAGCGAGTGGTACAAAACAGCACCAGACTACCACCGTTCGGTAGGCATTCTTTTGGCTGCTGTTACCGTCATCCGCTTGGTTTGGAAGCTAGTTACCGCGTCACCTAAAGTGGAAGGTAAAAGCTATGAAGTTGCGGCAGCGAAGATCGCTCACGGCTTTATGTATATTAACTTAGCGGTTTTATTTATTTCAGGTTATTTGATTTCAACTTCAGATGGCCGTGGGATCGACGTGTTCAATTGGTTCACCGTACCAAGTATGGGTGAACTGTTTGCAAACCAATCTGATCTCGCAGGAACGATTCACTACTATGCTGCATGGGTACTGATCATCATGGCATCAGTGCACGCCTTAGCGGCGATAAAACACCACGTTATCGACAAAGACGATACGCTACGAAAAATGATAGGAGCTTCAAAATGAAAAAGTCAATTATCGCTACAGGATTAGCATTTGCAATGGCAATGCCTTTCGCTGCGAACGCCGCTGATTACGTGATTGATACAAAAGGTGCGCATGCTTCAGTTAACTTTAAAGTTAGCCACCTAGGTTACAGCTTTATCCAAGGTCGTTTTAACACATTCTCAGGTGATTTCTCATTTGATGAAAGTAACGTTGAAGCTTCAAAAGTGAACGTAACGATTGATACAACAAGCCTTGATTCAAACCACGCAGAACGTGATAAGCACATCCGTAGTGGCGATTTCATTGATGCTGGTAAGTTTTCTGATGCGACATTTAACAGTACAAAAGTGGTTGATAAAGGCGACGGTAAACTTGAAGTAATGGGCGACCTTAAACTTCACGGCGTAACTAAGCCTATCGTTATCGAAGCTGAATTCATCGGTGCTGGTCAAGACCCATGGGGCGGTGAGCGTGCAGGCTTCGTTGGTACAACTCGTCTAGAGCTTGCTGACTTCAACATTCCAGTAATGGGCGCTTCAAGCTACGTAGACATGGATCTACACGTTGAAGGTGTAAAGAAGTAATCTAACTACTGATTATCGCTGACTAGTATCAATCTTTTATGTAACGTCAAAAGTTGAATCGATACTTAGAAAGCCACAGTTAGAAAAAGAGAAAGGCGCAAAGTATTCACTTTGCGCCTTTTTATTATGGTAAATGGTAACGCGTTTAGACCTGTTTTGTGTCAAACCTTTAGTTGCGCTTTAAGCCACCATCTACTTTTAGCCAGTCAACGTTGCCATGACTGATTTTCGAGGAGAACAACTAATCCCTAATTGTTCAACCTTGTCCTAGTTAGCTAACCACTTCCTAGTAAAACAGTCGCTAGCTACACGCTTCCTAGTTAAACCGTTGCACGTTAATCTACTGTAGATTAAACCACTGTAAGTTAATTAAGCCGTTTCTAGTTCCGCTTTTGGAACCACGTTTAGGCGGTCACCGTAGATTGGGCGAAGAGCTTGCATCACTTCAGTACGAGTAAGAACACCTATCATCACACCGTTTTCTAATACTGGAAGCATATGTGGTTGGCTTACTTTCATCGCTTTTGCACGCTCTTCTAGAGAAAGAGAAGTAAGGCGAGTTGCGAAGCCCATGCTTGTCGTTGGGTACAGCTGCTCTTTGTCGATACATAGGAACTCAGCAACATCTACTAGCTTGTCGTTTGCATCGATTGCCACAACGTCGCGGCTCATTAGGTCTACGACTTTCTGGCCTTTAGTTGGAATGTAATCTTGGCACCAAAGGTCAACCATTACGTCATGAACAGAGAAGATACCAACTAGACGGCCTTCAACATCGCAAACAGGTGCGCTAACAAGTTGCGCGTCTAAAAGTGAATCAATTGCCACTGATGTTGGCATTTCTACGCTCAGTGTAATTGGTTGAGTGTTCATGATTTGCTTGATAGTAGTTGCTGTGTTCATAGTAATTTCCTTAACTGACGTAATTTCTGTTGTTTGTGTAATAGCGGTAATTTTTGCTGCTTTAAGTTGTGGGCGACGGTAGATACTCCAATTAGCTAAGCCGACTAATACCGAGCCACCTACGATGTTGCCTATTGTTACTGGTATTAAGTTTGCGGTAACAAATTGCACGACGTTTAAGTCTGCGTACTGCGCCGGTGTCGCGCCGATTTGCATCCAGAAGCTTTCTGGTGCGAATGCTTGAATCGTGATGCCTAGTGGCACCATGAACATATTCGCCACACAGTGTTCAAAGCCTGAGCTTACGAACATTGCAACGGGTAACACGGTCATCATTGCTTTAGTCATTGCGTTAGCAGAACTGAACGTTAACCAAATAGCTAAACACACCAATAAGTTACAAAGCACACCCAAAGCAAACGCTTGAACAGGGCTGTGGTGCAGCTTGTGTTGAGCAATGTTTAGAGCGTTTAAGCCCCATTGCCCGCTATCCAGTTGATATAAGCCTGCGGCGCTTACCAAAGCCAATAGGAACATGGCACCGATAAAGTTACCGACATACACCTTGCCCCAGATAGACAGCATCTTAGTGAAGGTGATTTGCTTATTAGCCCATGAGATGCTCGATAACACTGAACTGGTAAACAGCTCACCGCCGCAAATCACAATCAAGATCAAACCCATACTGAATGCTAGACCGCCGGCTAAGCGACTCAATCCCCATCCAGCATCAGCGCTACCTGTGGTCACCGTGATGTAGAATAAAAAAGCAAGCCCGATGAATGCGCCAGCCATGATTGCCAAACTCAATGTCATGCTGCTGGTTTTATTTGCTTTGCTTAATGCAAACTTCTCTGCTTCCGCCATCATTTCTGTTGGTGAAAATAGTTGATGATTTTCAGAAGTGCTGGTTGCCATATCCCCCCCTTGAACAATCCGTCATGTGTAATTCCTAGTGTTAATACTTGATGGTTAATCAGTAATGTTTTGCAGAGCTCGTTGTGTCCTGCCATTTCAGATTAGGGCTTTGAAGGGTAGAGGTAAAATTGATAATTTTTAGAAACCACATCAAATTTATTGATATAGATTTGGTTACGCGTAAAATGAAATTGATTGCTCATTGGCTTTATAAAAAACGAGTATCAGGACACAAATTATTAAAAGCATTAAGGATGAATTTTGCGTTATTCATTAAAGCAACTCGCGGTATTTGATGCAGTAGCAGACTCCGGGAGCGTTAGTCAGGCAGCAGACAAATTGGCGTTGACTCAGTCGGCGACAAGTATGTCTCTTGCACAGTTGGAAAAAATGCTCGGCAGGCCTTTGTTTGAAAGGCAGGGCAAGCAAATGGCTTTGACTCATTGGGGCATGTGGTTAAGACCAAAAGCGAAGCGTTTACTGCAAGATGCGCAGCAAATTGAGATGGGTTTTTACGAGCAGCATTTGTTGAGTGGCGAACTCAAATTAGGTGCTAGCCAAACCCCAGCGGAACACCTCGTTCCGGATCTCATCAGTATTATTGATAACGACTTTCCTGAGATGCGAATCTCGCTCGGCGTACAAAGTACCGATGCTGTCATTGATGGTGTATTAGATTATCAATATGACTTAGGCGTTATCGAAGGTCGTTGTGATGACAACAGGGTTCACCAAGAAGTGTGGTGTACAGACCATTTAACGGTGGTTGCATCGGCTCATCACCCGTTTGCGAGGCGTGAACGAGTAAGCTTGGCACAATTAGAACAAGCAAAGTGGGTATTACGTGAACATGGTTCAGGTACTCGAAAAGTTTTTGATAGCTCTATTCACCATTTAATTGGCGATCTCGATGTTTGGCGAGAGTATGAACACGTTCCTGTTTTAAGAAGTTTGGTTGCAAACGGCCCATATTTAACGTGTTTACCTTATCTAGATGTCGAACAGTTTGTTGAGTCAGGCCAACTGGTGACGTTGAATGTTCCTGAGCTGGAAATGGAAAGAACCTTGTCCTTTATTTGGCGCGCTGACATGGCAGAGAACCCACTTGCTGAATGTATCAAGCGTGAAGGTAAGCGCATGATGAAAGGCAAACGGTCGGTTCTTTAACCTAGATTTGATAAAATACTAATAACTAAATATGTTGAATAAGCGATTCCGGTCTCTATCTAGTGATAAATGCACAATTGCATACATTATTAATGTGATCGTGATCGGCTAAATAAGGGCTATCTTCCCATAGTATGCTTACTTGATTTTAAGTGAGGCTAAATCCGGTTGCGATAAATTGCGTAATTAGGCTTTAGAAATAGTATGAGTACATTAGTCGCGATTTCATTAACAACAGGTATTTTGTCAGGTCTATGGGGATGGATAGCTATCTCTTTCGGCTTATTGTCATGGGCAGGTTTTTTAGGTTGCACCAGTTATTTTGCTTCGCCAACCGGCGGTGTAAAAGGATTGGCAGGTAGCTTACTAACTAACATGACCGGCGTATTCTGGGCAATGGTGATTATAGAAAGCTCTACCTTCGCAGGGCTAGAGATTTTAGGCTATGTGATTACTGCTATTGTGGCTTTCTTCATGTGCATTCAAGCGAAACAAGCGTGGCTAGGTTATATCCCAGGAACCTTTATTGGTTGTTGTGCGACGTTTGCGGCAGGTGGCGATTGGCAACTTGTTGTGCCATCTTTACTGCTTGGTGGTGTATTCGGATACTTGATGAAAGCAACGGGACTATGGCTTCACGAAAAATCGACCCAATCTTCGGAAGTTGTTGAACAACACGCTAAACAGGCAAAGGCTTAATTCGTTAACCTGACTCTAGTTTAGCCACTGTGCACTCTTGCAAGATAACCCCCAATTAATTTGTATATCGATTTATACAGGCACACCGTTTGGTGTGCCTTTTTTGGTTTTGGTTTTGGTTTAGGCAATAAACTAAAGATTTCATCAGCAGAGCAACTGATAGCATCTATAAAACAAATATTGCTTAGGTATTTCCGTTCGCCATGGTGATGACGCGTTTTAACGTCCACCTTAGCAATAATGGAATACATTCTTGCCCTTGATTTTCGCAATGAGAAACTATCGCCAATGCGAGGTCAGGTTTTGCGTGTTTCTTCAATACTTTGGCGACCACTTTCTTAGGAGGGATTGGGTGATCGTATGGAATCTTCACCATGTCACGGAAAAAGTTCTCGAAGCCGTTCATATACAAGTAATGTTCTATGTCTTTATCAGGCAATTCAGTTAAGCGGTGTCGTTCTTGGTCATTACCAAGCTTTGATAAAACGGTCGCTGCGTATTTTTTACCTGCT
Source organism: Vibrio cyclitrophicus (assembly GCA_023206055.1). Classification (NCBI taxonomy): domain Bacteria; kingdom Pseudomonadati; phylum Pseudomonadota; class Gammaproteobacteria; order Vibrionales; family Vibrionaceae; genus Vibrio; species Vibrio cyclitrophicus. The sequence goes on from CP065367.1 coordinate 410,459, forward strand.
GCATCGCCGTCAGTCACCACATGCCAATCGATACCAAATTCTTGAGCGACTTTAATCAGCGCTTTTAGCCCCGATTGAGCAAACTCAATAATTTGCACACCTTCCGCTGCAAGGTTATATCCGCACTGGTTGGCTAACTCATTAAACAACCAAACTTCGGTTTCCCCCTCTACTAATAACCAGCAACGCGCAAACAGTGCTCCTGAACGGTGAAAGCGAATATGGAAACCAATTCGACGAAGTTCATCTTTACTGAAGTGATTCATGTTGAGTTGATTCGCGATGGTTTTGTCGGACTGACGAACCAATCGACGAATCGATTGTAAAGGCACAGCTGCGAGTAAATCGCCACTGTTAGTGGTTAGGATTTTCTGCATAGGCAATTTCTGCATCAAACTCCAAGCCCTTGCCAAGTGGGTTGGGTGTAATCGACCTTCGGGATCTTCTAGGATCAAAAGAGGGCGCGCACATCGTCTTAAGTCATTTGGCCCTTTAGCCTGTAGGTAAGCGTTCAGTAACCCCATGAATAATAAGCGAGTTTGTTTGTTTTTCGTTTCTTCGACGAGCTGATGAATACTCTGATCATTAGCACCAGCAGAATACAATAAGCCATCCCTCTGTTTTCTTGGGTTACTACGAGAATTACTCTTGAAAGAGAAGTAGTGCTCTATCAAACTCTGCATCGAATCAAGGCTACTGCGCATTTCGCCTTTATTAACATGACCAGGGATTGCCATTAAGCGACGACAGGTATTATCAATGCGTTTTTCTATTCTAGCCTGACGTCCATTTCCGTTGCCGTTACCGTTTCCATTTCCGCTAGAGTTAACAGCACTGCCATTGTTGGCGTGATTACCGTTCCCAATTCCATTAAAGCTGACGTTGGAGTCTCCATTAGAACCAACATTAACAACGGCATTCTGATTGATTGTTTTACTGTTGAAAGGACGATCAAAGTGCCTTGCATCACGCAAACGGATGACGGGATGTAAGGTCATTAATTCTTGTGCGAGCTTTTCAGAATGATGAAGCTTGAGCGGATTACCGTCCAAACCAAGAAACGCATAATGTGTGGTGGTCTCATATTGTTCCAACGTCGCGCTAATTCGATAATAGATGCGAAATACGCCAAACTCATCTTGAACCCAAATAGGTTTGAGTTTGCGATAACGGCCTGCGTTAAGTTCGCTCTTGTCGTTAGCTTTTAATGCGAGAACAATTTGAAGATGTTGAGACTGTGGGTGGGAGACGGAGTAATCGACATGAAAATCGGTCATTTCAAAGTGATATGGCACACCGTCTGAGGGAAGAACGACGGATAGGGCATCCAATAATGAAGACTTACCCCATGTATTTTCACCAATAAGCGTGGTTAGCTCGTCAAACGCGAGTGACATGCGCTTGATACCTCGAAAGCCAGAAATCTCGATTCTTTCTAGTTGCATAGGCTTACTCCTAACGGAAGGCTCTGCTAATTGTTTGAAAGCTAACAGATATCTTTAATCATAATCGAAAATCACCAATTCGGTATGCTCATCGGTCACAAAACCCATTGATTATTTATACGGTGCAAAATGAGATTTTTGATCTATCTCGAGTATTTTTTTGCAGTGCAGTTTCATAAAATTCACGATTCTGTCATGATTCTCGACCTAGTATGAAGGGACAAAGAGAGAAGAAAATATGACTAAAAAGAATAAGCCGACCAAAATAGTGTTGGCACACATCAACGACACCCACTCATACTTCGAACCAACCTCATTACAGCTATCACTTAAAATGAATAACCACATCATTGAACCTTATGTCAGTGCTGGTGGCTTTGCTCGAATTTCAACGCGCTTTAAACAGATAGAACAAGATGCCCAGCGACAAAAGGTTGGAACCCTGTTCTTGCATGCTGGGGACTGCTTTCAAGGCACTTTGTACTTTTCTCTGTTCAAGGGGAAAGCCAACGCCGATCTGTTGAATGCACTTAATATTGATGCCATGACACTTGGTAATCATGAGCTAGACATGGGTAATGAACCCGTGGCGATTTTCGCGAAAAGAATCAAATTCCCGCTGTTGGCCGGTAACTGGAATCTATCGAATGAGGATATCAATAAAACTCATACCTTAGCAGACAACGACATTGTTAAGCCTTACCTGACGAAAACACGCAGTGCTTGTTTTATAACGAAAGAGTTTGATGGCGAGAAAGTTGCCATTTTCGGCTTAAGCATCGACAAGATGTCAGGCATAGCTAACCCAGATATTGATACACCGTTTGAAAACGCATTAGAAACGGCAAAAGCAACGATAGAACAAATTCACCAAACTGGTATTAACAAGATAGTGCTGCTTAGTCACCTGGGTTATGAAGCAGATTTAGAGCTAGCTGCGAATGTGCAAGGCATCGGCGTGATTGTTGGTGGGCATAGCCATCGCTTGCAAGGTGATTTCTCTGATATTGGCTTAGTAAAAGATGATGACTACGGCGTAAAAATTGGCGACACCTATGTTGTGCAAGCCGGTTTCCACGCAATGAGCTTAGGCCACAGTGAAATTGAGTTCGATGCTCAAGGCAAAGTGACGCACTTTAACGGTAAGAACGAACTTTTATTAGGTCGTCGACTCTTTATAGACGCGAAACTCAGTGAAGTCGGGCAAGACGATGCCCACGATATGGCGTGTGCGTTTTTGAACAATCACCCTAATATTGCAGTGTGTAAGAAAGATCCTGAATTACAAAGCATTCTGACGGACAAGTATCAACCTAGAGTTCGTAAACTTCAGCAGCAAGTCATTGCTCATGCAGATACTAAACTACGCCATGTGCGTATCCCTGATGAGAAAGGACCAAGCCAACTCGCGCCGTTGGTTGCTCAATCATTTCACCACCTAATGAACAAGAAAGGCCATCAGGTAGATTTTGCTATCCACAACTCTGGAGGGGTGAGAAACTCACTTAATAGCGGCGATGTTTCGGTTGCTGATATTGCCGGAAAACTACTACCGTTTGCCGTACCCATTGGTGTGTATGACGTCAGAGGTGAAACGATCGCTGGCATGCTGGAAGGTGCAATCAATAACGCATTGGATAATGGTGTGGTTGGTACAGGGTCGGGTAGTTTCCCTTACACACACAACCTAAGGTTCTGTTACCACAAAGAAGCACCTTTAGGGCACAGAATTCATCACCTTGAAATCCACTCTGAAGAGGGCGGTTGGCAAGCTGTTTCTCGTAGCCGTATTTACCGTGGCGCGTCTTCAGCCTACACAATGAAAGGGAAAGAGGGTTATAACGCCGTGTTGGATATGGTAGGGGACGGTACGGTAACCACTTACTCTATGGCAGACTGCTTCATCGAGTTTCTGCAAGACCACCCAGAGTCGCTTCAACACAATGAGCTGTTGAATTGCATGGAGTGTTTCAAATAACTACAGTTGATAGTGATATTTAACATTATTGCGTTGGGTTATTTATAAAATTGGCATTATTTATGCTTTATTTCCGCAGGTCGCCTTCTTGTGGAGATATACATGGATAAGAAAGATTGGGTAGATGCGGTAGTGGTTGTCGGTTGGGTGTCAGTTTGGTCAGTGTTAGTGTATTTAATACCTGCCGCAGGGTTGTAACTTGATTTTTTACAACTTCATGACGCACTGCCGTAGTGAATTTGGCTAGCGAATTTATTCTTATAATCAATTCGCGTGTCTATTTGACAGAGTGGCATCAATTAGAAAGGAGCATTTGCTCCTTTTTTGCTTTTTCTGTGCAAATTTATATAGACGAAACACAATCAGAGGATTATTATCCACGCGTTTGGGGAGTAGTTAGCGCAAGTTTACATATCGTCATCTCGTTAGGCCAAGTGTCTATCCGGTATGTAAAGGTGAAATCCCATATTTCACTTCAACGAGACCAACGCAATCACAGTCAAGATCCGTAATGGAGCTTGATATGCTTTGTTTGCGGAAGGTCTTTGTACAGTTCTTCCGCCCGGAGGAATAATGAACTCAACTCAATCTCTATTATCTACAAATAGTGAATCCTTTTTTTCATCGCCAATCATGACGACTTATGCGGGCTTTTTCCTGCTGACGATTATTCTTGTATCTATTGATATCTATCAGACTCGTGGCGGTAACGTTACTATCAAGAAAGCGGCAATCTGGAGTGTTTTCTGGTTTGTACTTGCGTTTTTGTTTGCTGGCTCTATTTACCTATTTTGGGACATTTATGCGCCGAATAGTGACTACACAGCGCAAAAAGCAACCGTGTCATTCATTACGGGTTATTTGTTAGAAAAATCCCTTAGCGTAGACAACTTGTTTGTTTTTGCGATGATCTTTGCTCAATATCAAGTTCCTGAGCATCTAAGACCTCGTGCGCTTCTTTGGGGGGTAATTGGTGCATTGATGCTTCGTGCAATTATGATCGCACTAGGCGCTCAGCTATTGGCGGAATATCACTGGGTGCTTTACGTGTTTGCTGCGTTCTTGATTGGTACAGGTATTAAACTGGCATTGGACAAGGGCGAAGAGGAGAGTGTGAATACACTGCCTGAAAAGCTACTTCGTAAAGTGATGCCGGTAACCGAAGATTTCCATGGTCCTGCATTAATGGTTAAACAGGGTGCTAAATGGGCATTCACTCCAATGATGTTGGTCATTGGTGCGATTGCAGTCATGGATGTGATGTTTGCATTGGACTCTATCCCTGCGATCTTTGCGGTAACACAAGAACCGTTCTTGGTATTAGCGGCAAACGTATTTGCGTTACTTGGCCTTCGTTCGTTGTATTTTGTACTGCAAGGTATGATGGACAAGTTCATCTACTTGAAACCGGCACTGGCATTCATCATGGTGTTCATCGGTGTGAAAATGCTATTGGTTGACAGTGAGTGGGCGATCCCAACTTATTGGTCACTCGCTGTACTGATTTCGACTATGACGATTGCGGTTATAGCGTCGGTTTATGCGAAGAAGCCAGGTATTGAACAAGTAAATTAAAAACAAATATAACTTATCGAAAAGTCGATAATGAACACGTGGCTGATGAAGTGAAAAATTTATTTATGTAAATTTTCTGTGACATTGGCCACTGTTGTTTGCGGGGTATTTGTACTAAATGCATGATTTGAACACTATATTGAATTTATACTCACGTATCGTGCATATGTATTTTGTGGTGTTGTTAATGGTTTGTTTTATTAGAAAAACTAATCCCAAAGTCTAATTTTAGTCATTTTTTAACCTGCAAAAGATCACCTATTATTCTTGTCATCAGAACGAACCACATAAACAAATTTATAGAGAGGCAATCATGGCTCAAGCAGTACAAATGAATACTATCGCTGTTCCTAACTCTATGGATAAGAAGACCTACTCGGTTAACTTCAAAGGATTGATTGCACACATTTTTGATATTCTTTTCGTAGATAACTCTCCACGTAGTTACTACGCGAGTGACCTATCTGGTCACATGCAACGCGATATCGGTATCAACCGTTAATCTAAGCGAACGCATAGAATAAAAGAAAGACAGAATTTAAAAAAACGCCAGCTTCTCAAGCTGGCGTTTTTGTATATGAAATAAACTCTATCTCTTCGTAAACTCATCACCTGAAAGAAATACTTAGACATAACGGTCTGTATTGGAGCGCTAGTCAATTCGCTTCGTACAAGGACCTCTGTATGTCACACGCCAACCGCAACTTACCATTGATTAAACTCTGTTTACTTGCCTTTCCGATCGGCTTTTACTCTTCTGTGTCGAATGCACAAACTTGGAGTAATGAAGGTCAACCTGCACAGGTTATCGAACTGTTCACCTCTGAAGGTTGTTCAAGTTGTCCGCCTGCAGATGCCTACCTTAGTACTTTTGAAGACGACCCTAATCTTTGGACACAAGTCATTCCGCTCGCCTATCACGTCGATTACTGGGATTACCTAGGGTGGGGAGATAAGTTCGCGAGCAAGGCATTCAGTCAGAAGCAACGTTTGTATAAAGCTTATGGTGTAACCAGTGGGGTTTATACACCTGGGTTTGTGGTCGATGGAAAAGAGTGGCGCGGTTATTTCAACTGGCTCGATAGAACACTACCTTCGCTCCCACAACAAAATAACCCCAAGCTGACAGTCAATCATAAAGGCGACACGTTCAGTGTGAGTTACGAAGGCAAAGGTGATTATGTGGCTCATATAGCCTTGCTAGCGATGAACGAAGTCACCAGCGTCAAAGCGGGCGAAAACAGAGGTAAGGAGCTCGAACACGATTTTGTTGTGGTTTACGATGGTTACCAACGTGGTGAATCTGAGTGGCAATTCAATGTGGACTTTGATCCGCTAGTCGCTTCACCAGATGCCGTAGCTATATGGCTAACCGCACCAAATTCGTACACACCGGAACAAACGGTAGCAGGGTGGCTGAACTAAGTGCCAACCACGACAATTGCTTAGCTGGAATACACTTGGGCGAAGTAGGTAGGGTTAGTATAGAGGTTCTCACATCGATAACTTGCTTTCTGACTAGTATTAATCGGTGAAATAGAAGCGAAAGGGCGATTTAGTTACGTAATACTGCTGAAATACGTTAATATAGCGGGCTATTATTTTAGCTTTGAGTTTCTGCAATTAATGACTAACACCACAGCACCAACCAACTTCTCTGATCTTGGCTTAATTTCTCCTTTGATGGCTCGTCTAACCGAGCTTGAATACCAACAGCCAACGCCTATCCAAGCGCAAGTTATTCCAAGTGTGTTAGCAGGACGCGACCTAATTGCAGGCGCAAATACAGGTTCAGGTAAAACCGCAGCATTTGCACTTCCACTTTTACAACAGATCCATGAAGATGCACCTTTAGACCGTCGTTCAGGCAAAGGTAACTTTGTTTCTGGCCTTATCTTGGTTCCTACTCGTGAACTTGCTAAGCAAGTGGCTGACAGCGTTAAATCTTACGCTGTACATTTCAATGGCGCGATTAAAACGGTTTGTGTGTTTGGTGGTGTATCGGTAAATACTCAGATGCAGGCATTACGTGGCGGCACTGATATCTTAGTGGCAACGCCGGGTCGTTTACTCGACCTAATTTCGAGCAACGCAATCAAGCTAGACAAAGTAAAAACGTTAGTGCTTGATGAAGCTGACCGAATGCTGAGCCTCGGCTTTACCGAAGAACTTGATGCAATCTTGAAGCTATTGCCGAGCAAGAAGCAAACTCTGTTGTTCTCTGCAACGTTCCCAGAGCAAGTTCAAACGTTGACTCATGAGCTACTGACGGATCCAATTGAAGTCCAACTTCAAAGTGCTAATGCGAGCACACTGGTTCAGCGTGTATTCGAAGTCGAAAAAGGTCGTAAGACAGCATTGTTAGCGCATCTAATTCAGCAACACGAATGGCGCCAAGCTCTGATCTTCGTGAATGCAAAGAACAGCTGTGAACACCTAGCAGACAAGCTTTACAAACGTGGCATCATTGCAGAAGTCTTCCACGGTGATAAAGGTCAAGGTTCACGTACTCGTATCCTTGAAGATTTCAAATCTGGCGAGATTGACGTTCTTATCGCGACAGACATCGCGGCACGTGGTTTGGATATTGAGAAGCTTCCAGTAGTCATCAACTTTGACTTACCGCGTAGCCCATCAGACTACATGCACCGTATTGGCCGAAGTGGTCGTGCGGGTGAGGTTGGTTTAGCGTTATCTCTAATCGATCACGAAGATTACCATCACTTCACAATCATCGAGAAGAAGAACAAAATTCGTCTTGAGCGTGAGCAAATCGAAGGCTTCGAAATCGATGAAGAAGCGACTGCTGAACTTGTTGCTGCATTGAAACCTATTGCGCCTCCGGCTGGCACAGGCAAAAAGAAGAAAAAGAAAAAAGCACAAAATAATCAAGATGTTTGGTTGAGAAATAACTGATATAAAATCGGTAAAACAATAGACTTTATAAAGGCGCTTAATTGCGCCTTTTTTGTGTCTGCTAGATAAAGAGATGTAATTGGCGAATGAACGACTTAATTTATACTTAAAGTGAAGACACGTTAGTTCGTAGGATAACGTCCTCCATAAGAGATTTAGCGATTTGACGCTTTGCTCATAATCTATTCGGGTTTTGAGCAACTGGGTAACGGCGTGAAGACCTCGATTAAACAAGTAATATTGGTAGCTTCACTCTTCATGGTTACTCCCCCTGCTGCGATAGGCGCAGACTTTAAGGTTAAAGGGCTGAACAAAACTCTCACTGAAAATGTAGAGTTATACTTAGAACCTTTGGTTGATGTCCCAGCTTCACAGCTATCGCATACTAACTTATTGGAACGGGTTCAAGACGCGCTCAACCCTTATGGCTACTATCACCCTCAGATAGATATCGAACTTGATGACAGTGATAACCTCACCTTGAATGTCGATTCTGGCCCTGTCATGTACGTTGCAGGATCGGTTGTAAAAGTCACAGGTGAAGCGAGTAAAGATGAAGAGTTCATCAAAATACTCACGCAAAGTAAGTTAGATTCAGGTTCACCATTATCCCACCAAGAATACGACCAAACTAAACGGGCGATTTTCTCTTTGGCAAAGCGTAAAGGCTATTTTGACGGTAGGTTTGTCGAGTCCAAGATCGAAGTGATTCCTAGCGAAAACATCGCCAACATTCACCTCCATTTTTCTAGTGGTCCACGCTACAAGTTTGGCGCTATCAGCATTCCTGATGATGGTGTTGAAGCTACTCGTATCGACAAAATGCCAACATTCAAGCAAGGTGACGACTTTGACACCATCAAGTTGGGTGAGCTGCAGTCTGACTTATTTGAAACTCAGTGGTTTCGCAGTGTCGTTGTGCATGGTGACTTTAACCACCTTGATGACAATCTAGAAGTGCCAATCGAAATCATTGCTGATCCAAGCTCTCGCAACATTGTGCAGGTAGGTGGGGGTTATTCTACCGATCTCGGTTTAAGAGCGTCTTTAAATTGGTCTAAGCCTTGGTATAACCGAAGAGGACACAGCTTTGAAACACAGACGTATTTGTCTGAACAAGAGCAATCACTGCAACTGGGGTACAAAATCCCAACAGAGAAAGTGACGACCGATTATTTTGGTATTCAGTTTGAATCGAAACGAATTGATCATCGAGACACTGAAAGCTGGTCAAATGATCTCAAGTTTGAACGTTATTGGCAATTGGACAACGATTGGCAAAGCATCATATACGTCAAATATTTGCACGAAAAGTACCGTCAGGCGTCTGAAGAGGATCAATCTCAACTGTTTTTACCTGGAATCAGTTTCTCTCAGGTTGATCGTAAAAATGATCAGTTGGAGCTCAATCATCGACATATCTATTCTGTTGAATATTCAGACCCAAATTTGCTCTCGGATTCAAGGCTGTTAAGGTTAGAGGGAAACAGTGTACTCTCATGGGATATTAGTGATGACCAAACGTTTCATTTTCGCTCTAACGTCGGAATTAATATCGCGAAGTCGTTATCGGACGTGCCTTCATCACTGCGTTACTTTGCTGGTGGTGATGGAAATTTACGAGGTTATGGCTATGAATCGATTTCTCCGACAGACGAGCATGGTGAATTAACTGGAGCACGCTATATGCTGACTGCTGGGCTTGAGTATCAGCATAGGATTTATCGGTCAATTTGGATGGGGGCGTTTCTCGATGTTGGTGATGCGTTTGAAGACAAAGCGGATTGGAAGCGCGGTACTGGCCTTAGCTTGATTTGGAAATCACAATTCATTCCTGTAAAACTCGATTTTGCATACGGTTTAGATGCACCTGAAGGTGATGAATTTCGTATTCACTTTTCCTTGGGTACTCAATTCTGATATTTGTGCGCTGTTTAAGTACTCGCGAGGATGCGATCCATCCAATGGGATTCAAGCAAATCTACAGAACGTAATAACCTTTGTGCTCTAGCAAACACAAAGGTAAAAACAATGAAAAAGGTACGATTTGGTGTATTTGGTAATATGGGCCCAGAAGCGGATGCTTTGTTCCAAGATATCGTCGCTAAGAAAGAGATTGAACACGGCGCACTTAAAGACCAAGACCACATGGCTATGATAGTGGTGAAAAATTCAGATATCCCAGATCGCTCTGAAGCAATTAACGAAGGCGGCACAGACCCCGTCCCAGAGTTGATTGAATCAGCGTGCATTTTAGAACACGCCAATGTTCAATTTGGCGTTATGACCTGCAATACCGCTCATTACTTCAGACCTGAAGTTCAAAAACATACCAATGTTTACATCGTCGATATGCTTCAAACCACAGTTGACCAAATCAAAGAGCAGAACCCTGAATCCATCGTTGGTATTTTGTGCACCAACGGTACATATAACTCTGGAATCTATGACCGTTACTTAACTGACGCCAATCTGGTATTCGTTAAGCCAGAAGTTTTTGAGCAAGAACATAACGTTCATAGCGCTATTTATGGCGAAGTGACAGGCGATATGACTGCGTGTGGACAAGCAATCCGAGAAACCAACGGCATTAAAGCGGGCGAGTTTGACCGTAATGCGGCACTTCTTGCTGTTGCGGTTCAAAGCATCGTAGAGAAGGGCGTTGATACAGTCATTTTGGGATGCACGGAACTTCCTCTGGTTAGAAAGCAACTTGAAACAGCATTTCCTACGGTGACTTTTATTGATCCTATGGAAGCAGTAGCAGAGCGTGTCGTCGATATCTATCGACTCGCGGAGCAGTATGTGGAACGTGGACATGTGGATTACGACATTAACGATGTCGATTCGATTTACACAACGTTAGATATGGTGAACTACGTAGCCAAAAGAGCGATGACCTACCGTCTGTAAGCTCAGAAACTTGTATTTGACGCATGAGAAAGCCGCGAATTACGCGGCTTTTTTTGCATTTGGACAGGTGAAAGATTAAAAACTAAAATTCGAAGCTCGACACTTAAAGCTCGAACTCGCCATTCATTTTTCGAAATAACCAATCTGGTACCTTGTTCCATGAACTGTAGTTTGGATTCTTAGTATGGATTTGTTCGCCTGAAGCCCAGATAGTCTCACCTGATTTTTCTCGCGTCACAGCCCAGAACAAATCCTCTTTCTGAAGCGTTAAGTAGTAAGTCACTTGCTTCGCAAACTCTTCACTGTCAATCAACACACCAAACTCAACGTTGAGAAAGTCTGATCTTGGGTCGAAGTTAGAAGAGCCAATATAGGTGACACGCTCATCTAAAATTACTGTCTTGTTGTGGTAGTAAGTATCTACATGAAAGTAGTGGTCATCATTGATAGCTTGGCTTTTGTACTCGTAGATACTTATGCCCTTATCGAGTAAAGTCTGGCGGTGCTTTTCGTAATACGCAGGCACAAAGCCCGAATCATTAGAAGCCGATGAATTGGTCAGTAAGGTGACTTCAGCTTGGCTCTCTCTAAGTGCATCGATGAATACAAACTGGTTATCGCTTGGCACCATGTAAGGCGTAGAAATCATAGCCTTAGAAGGTGTCGGTACTTTTTGCTTCATTAAGCGCTCTGTACGTTGACGAAAGTAGGGCTTGTTGTCATTCAGCTTCTCTAATGAATCAAATAAAGGCGTTACCGATGCGTTAATAAACCTTGGTTCGCTCAGGCGATTTATCTGTTGTTCGACATCGAAAGTAATCGGCTTTTTATTCTTCTCACCTTTATTTATAGCTTTGGTAAACGCTTTGTATTGGCCTTGTTCTTTGACTTTGATTCGTTCTCGAATTGGCACGACATATTGGCTGTCCCAAAGTGCTTGGTAATTGTTGTCGAAAGACGCGATTACGTCACCTCGAAACAAAACGTCCATATCAAAGAAGTTGGCATTCTCGCTATAGCCAAAGTAATCATTGCCGATGTTTCTTCCGCCTAAAATCATCGAGTGATGATCAACATTGAAGTACTTCTCGTGAAGCCGATTATCCAGTTGTTTTTGATGAGTGGAGAAGTTGAACGCACGACCAATCCAGCCCGCTTTACGTGACTCAAAAGGATTGAATAGTCGAATCTCTATATTAGGGTGTGAGTCCAATTCCGCTAGCCATTTATCATTAAAGACCAGTAGGTCATCTAAGGTAAGTCGGACGTGAACATCACGATCCGCCGCTTGCTTTAGCTCGTTTAGAAGCATCAAACCTAGCGTGTCACGCTCCCAAGAGAAGTAAGTCATATCAATCGAGTGTTGTGCTTGGCGAACGAGGTCGATGCGACGAGCGAAGGCTTCTGGCGCTGTCGGGATCAGGTACACCTCAGCGTGATGTTCTGTGCTTTTCCAGTTTGCTTCGAAGTCAGGTTCAACATCGGGATAAGGTTGGGCGCAGCCAGTAACTAAGATCGACAAAAATAGCACCATCAGCGCGTGAATACGAGTGAAGTACATTGTGATGTTCCATAAAAATAGGGTAGAGGTGACAATGGCCAGATAACTGGCCATTGCGGGAGTGGTTGATGATTAAACGTTAGTCCTGATTAGGGACTTCGTAATCAGACATGTATTTTAAGGTAAGCCCAAGATCATTTAAGCCTTGAAGTCTACCGTTAAGCATACTGCTATCTTCAGATTCGTTGAATCGAACATCCCAATTGTCTTCAATGGTTATTTGACCGTCACCATCGACGAACAGTACATTATCTTGTTGCTGGCTGTACTCATAGTCTGTAAACAGATTGTCGCTGAACCATAGGCGAGACATGTCGTTCATCAAAGCTTGGTCTTTTGAACTTAGGCTCACTTCTGAACCGTCTAGTTTATACGGTTTGTTGAAAATAAACGGCAGTTCTGAACCACCACAAGCACCGGATATACAAGCAAACGTTTTTAGCAGGTCACCGATATCTAAATCGCCATCTTCACCTTGAGTGTTGTATGTCCAAACGTTGAAGCTAGGCTTGAACGCAAAATGGTACATTGAAACTGGAGCGTATACGTCAGCGGTTTCAGTCGAACGAATCGCTTGGTTACGTGCTGGTGCTTGGAATAGCATGTTATTCATCAGTATTTTGAACTGAGACATGTTCTGCGCTGCACCACTCAGTTCGTTTTCCAACGCAGGAGTGTAGTCTGCGAGTTCAAGCAATGCGTTATTCATTTCAGAGTTACCTAGGCCAAAAAACAGCTTTGTCACGGCTTCATATGCGGTGGATGGTAGTAAATCCAGCACATCACCGAGTTCGATCTGTGCTTGAACTTCTGCAGCAGACATTGCTGACACCATATCGATAATGCGTTGCTTATTGCCATTAAGTTGCAGCCATACTGCGAGATCTAAACCTTGATTGTTTTCGCTTAGCGATTCAAAAGTACCGTTGTCCACATCTTCCTTTAATAGATCCAAAATGGTTGGAATTAGGAATGTCAGACTAGGCAGCATAGCCATCGTGTCCGCATCTTTTTCATTGTTACCAATGACGGTTGGTACTGAAAGGTTATCCAGCGCAGGTTGTGAGACCAGGTGATGACCTTTAGAAAATATTGATTTGTATTCGACATAGGGTGCGAAAGGTAACAAATTTGTCATTGGCGTATTATTGTCTGCACTTAATAATGGTATGCCGTTCTGCAATGTTAATACGCTGTCGACAACCCAATCTAATGTCTTGTTAATAGGGTCGAGTAATGTGTCACGCTGTGCTTCCATAATCGCACTGAGTGGTAGAGCTTTTTGTAGTTCTATGTAGTTGTCTACACAAAAGGTAGTCTCCACTTTATCATCCATCCCATCGACAATCGGCTTTAATATATCGCTGATATCATCAGGTAGTAATGGTATTATGAAATCTAAAGTATCCTTGATTTTGTTATCATCTGTCTTTGTTTCGAAAACACCAGTCGCTTCACAAATAGAAGTACTATTTGCTTCTGCTGAATCATAACTTTGATATTCAAAGCCATACGCATTACTTTGCATGATTGAACGTTTGAAGTAACCATTGTCACCGGCGATTGGCTCTTCACTATCGATTTGTTGAAGTATGCCCACAGACATCGCACCTGAGCCTTGTCCCATCAAAGTGACATCCTCAGCATTACCTCCAAATTTAGAAATGTTCTTGTTCACCCATTGAAGCGCACGTTTTTGATCACCAATGCCGAAATTACCACCTTTTTCGTCGTCTACCCACATAGATCCCAAAAGACCCAAACGGTAGTTAAATGTCACGTAAATAAACGGGTTACCTTCATCCGCGCCTTGCGCTACAACCGTATCACCTTGGATGAGCGGCTCTGCACCAGAACCGTATTCAAAGTCACCACCGTGGATGAATACATAAACCGGTAGGTCTGCATCAGCATCTACGCCTACTGGACGCCAAATGTTAAGGTTCAAACAGTCTTCAGATTGTGTCTGTGAAATGGTTTTTAATTGTGGGCAAGCATCACCAAACGAAGTGGCATCGACGATGCCTGCTGAGTTCAGCAGCTCAGTCACTTCTACAATGCCACTGTGGTCAAAACGTTCAGCTTTCGCAAAACGAATACCTTTAAAGGTTTCAACAGAAGCCAGTTTGTCGTCTTCGGTATTTGAAGTTATAACCAGCTCTTCTTTGGTCGCTTTAATCGTTACGTCACCGATTTGAGCATCAAATGGTTCAGCGGGTGCCGGAACTAAAGGTTCGGGCTTGTCTGGGAATGGAACTGTAGGGGCAGTATCAGTATCGCAACCTGCTAACGCAGCAGCAATAGTAAGGGCGATCATAGAGCGGTATGCAATAGTCATAAAAAAGTTTCCACAATAGTATTCGGCGTAGTCTGTTTAATCGTCATCTACGTAGTAACAGAGCTACAAAATTTCTTATCAAAAACAACCTGGTTTTAAGGGCTAGGCTGGTATCCCAAGCTCAATGACTAGAATCGGTAGCCAAGATTCAGCGTTACAGCCGAACGAGTTTCACCTTTGTTGTACAACACGGTCATGTTGTAATGCTTGCCGATCTGTTTGTTAACCCCTGTCAGGAATGCCCACTGATCGATGTCGACACCAACGTCATAATCAAATTCGATGTCATCGGTTTTTACAGTGCCTTGCATACGAGAATTTAAACCTTGGTATTCAGCACCAACGAAAAATTGAGCTCGATAATCGACAAACTGGTAACCCAGCATGGGTTGAACCGTAACAATGCCATCGCCCCAATCATCTATTCCTTTCAGGCGTGTTTGTGAATAAGTACCTGTAACTGAGGCAAAGAACTCTTTGTAACCAACAGATAATGTGGTGCCCGCACCGCGCAAGTCATATTCAAGATGAAGTGGTACATTCAAACGACCACTGTTACATAAGGCAGAAACACCTTCGCAAAGTGCGTTACCTAGCCCAGGCAATTTGTCATTGAGTTTGTCTTTTAGATATTCACCTGCTGCGCCGGTATAAGCCGCATCCACATTCGCATCAACGTTTACCTTTCCTACATATCCGAATACATTCCAGAATGGCAGGATATTTACGTCACCGCGTATCGAAATGCTTTCTGCTTTAACTGTCGCAACGCTATCTTCAGGATCAAATAAGTCATTTAAGCGAACACCACCAATCACGTAATCAGTCATTGGAACGTCCATGTCTTGGTTGCGATAAGCCACTGATACACCGAATGGAAGAGGCAAATCAATGCCTTGACGGCGCACCATGTCACCCATTAATGGGAAAATGCGGTCTAACTTCACGCTCGCTTCTAACATTCGTGGATCTGATACTTCTTGAAGTCTCTCTTCGTTGACCACTTGTACGCCGTTATCGTCTTCATAAAACGCGACGGGTTCAACTAAACTCGTCATCTTCATGGGTTTGTTCTTTGATGTACCTATGACTTCAGTTGCTTTACTTGCAATAACAACCTTTCCAGAATCCAATGTGTGGAACTCAATCTCTTGACGATAGTTTTCTACTTTGTATACGTGGTGATTAAATGGCTTATCGTTAGTGATCAGCATGCGCTTAGGTACGCCATCGATTAACTCAATGTCGACATTCAAAAAGCGGAAATACGCGATGTCTTGAGGCAGTCCATACTTCGAATAATCGAAGCTGATGATTACTTTGTTATCGTCAATTTCTTTCACGCGCACTGAAGATGAATCAAAGCTTTCTGCGTAATCACGTAAACGATATTCGGTACGTGTGAACGCTTCGATCTCATCGAGTAAGTTTTCGTTCTCATCGAGTTCTTCTGGGTTGTATTTGATACGAAGATCGATGTTGCCTTTGCTGTCGGTGTTCTTGACAAGGTAGACGCTTGAGTCACGAACTTCATCACCAACTTGCAGAGTACGATGTGCGTGTTCAACTAGGTGCTCACCTTGTACTAGTGAGCTGATTGCTAGCTTTGGCAATTCATGACTGATGCCATATTTGTCGAACAGTACTCGACCTTGCTCTTTGACTTCGGTGTAAGTCTTGGTTTCTGTTGCTGACGCAAAAGTGGGAGTAGTAAGTAATAGGGCGCTCGCTAACACAGAAAGAGTATGGGTCTTACAGGCGCTGTTGCGGATTTCAAAAAAACTCATGACGGTTTCCACGCTGAGTGGCCTCAAACCTTCGAGGCTCAAACAGTCGATGTAAAACTGAACTTCGTGTTCAGTTGTTATGTATCTATCCATTAGGATTGCTAGTGTGAATGTCGCGACTAAAAATGCATTGCGTCAATCAATGAGAGGATTTTAAGAGTAGGTGGCAGATCGCGTTAATCGCGTTTGATGGACGCTATCCTACGTTAATAAATAACCATCATAATATTTTGATTTATATGGTTTTTATCGGATATAAAAACGGCCTGCTAAGTGAAATACTTGGCAGACCGTATTGTTGTAGTGGTTTATGTATCAAGCTTTAAGCGGTGACCTTCACTCTAAATAGATCAGTAAACAGCTTGGCGATCATTAAAATAATTAAAATATTAACCAACATTAAAAGCGGTGTTTCAATTTGGTAAACGGGCGTAAGGTTGAGAGCTCCAGATGTAAGAACAACCAATAAGTTAATACCCAAAATTCGATGTATCATGAGCTTAGGTGTCGCGAACACTTTCCAAATCACCATAATGTTAAGGAAGTAGAATAGACCCAGCTCCCATAACTCTGTCATTAATGGCATCACAAAGATGTACTGCAACAGAATCACCGATCCTGTGCCCAAAACACCATAGAAGGCATCCTTAATAACGCTTGGTGGCATGGTCGGCACCATAGAAGAGAATACACCGGCTAACATAGGAAATATAAAACCACCCGGAACTGGAAGATAAATCCAAATCAAGAGCGATGTGATAAACATCGACACGCCTTGCAGCACTTTGCGTCCATCTTCATTCAAATGTTCAACAAACGTGCGATGAGCATGATGCCAAGACACTTCTTTATGATCACCCATTACATTAGGCTCACCTTCCACAAGCGATTGGTCTGGTGTTAATACATCGAACGTCTTCAAGTTGTTAGTTAGAACTGTCCATTGGATGCCTAAGTCTGATTCGATGTTACTTTGTTTGAGTAATGTATCCTGGATATGCGCCATTTCATCGATGCGCAAACTCCATGCTTGGATGTTCTCTTTAAGGTGGTAACTTCCGGTCAGTGGCAGATCTAAAAGTTGATACAGCTTATCAATATTCGCAGTGTTGCTTTCAAGTGCGGCAATGTCGATGTCGCCTGTTTTTTCCATCGCATCTAACAACGCTTGTTTACTCGTTTCGAAACGTTGTACAAAGTTGAGCTCTGTATTCACAGGCCACAGGATGCGATACACAAAAGAGAACACCACAACACCTAGTAGTGTCTCTTGAAGTCGAAGGACAGCAAAATGAAAGGTGGTTTGGCTATCAAACCCACCCATGCAAGCAACAATCGAACACACGGCAAATCCAATTGAAAAGATATAGCCGTATTTCTCGTCGCTCGACATGAAGATACACACCCCAAGGAACAGGGTGAAAAATGTTAGAAACAAGAAACGATCTTGAGAAAACATGGCGATAAGGAAGAAGGCATAACCGGTCCCTAACAAGGTTCCCATTAACCGGTTATGGCCTTTGTTTATTGAATGGGCAAAGCTCTCGTTCAATGCCATCACTGCAACGGCTATCGCCGCCCAATACGGTTTTTCCCAACCAAACCACAACGCTAGGCAGATTGCGATAACGATAGAAAGTGCGGCTTTAATCGCGTCTTTAGTCGATGCAGTGAACATAAGAATCACCTAGCTATTTTTGATTATTTTGATTGAGGCAGTCATACCAACACGCAGTTGTACGTCTTCTGGTATTTTGTCTAACTTTACTTTGATAGGGATGCGTTGAGCTAGACGTATCCATTGGAAGTTTGGATTCACGTTTGGCAATAAATCATTACCTGTGCTGCCATCTTGCTTAGCAATACCAAAGCCAATGCTTTTTATATGTCCTTCTAGTTGAACATTGTTGTGCATCATTAAGGTGACATAGGCTGTGTCCTGAGCATCGACGCCGACTAAATCAGTCTCTTTGAAATAACCTTCAATCCAAAAGCTATCTTCATCAATTAGCGCAACCACAGGTGAATTCGCGACGACTTGAGAACCCACGCGTGGGGTCAGGTTAGTAATATAGCCGTTAGTCGGTGCATATACTTTGGTGTACTCAAGGTTAAGATGTGCTTCTTCTACGTTGGCTTTTGCCAGTTCGACATTCGCGGTGCTGGTTTCTACCGCGTTGTTTAAGTTGTTTAGAGTGAGCACGGGGACGGCACCGGGCGTTCTTTTCTCTAAATTCAAGGCACGTTGTTCTTCGTTTTTGGCTTTAGCGAGTAGGGCAAACGCTTGTTTTTGAGTCGCAAGTGCTTTTCTGTAGGTAGCCTTGTAAATACTCGGATCGATTTCAAAAAGAAGATCGCCTTTCTTCACTTTCGAGTTGTCTTCGACATGCACTTCAATGACTTGCCCCGTTACTCGTGGTGTAATCGAGACAATATAAGCACTAACTTGTCCGTCTCTAGTCCACGGGTTACTTGAATACGACTGGTAATAGCTATAAACCACAGTTCCCGCAGCAGCCAATAATAAAAGTGTGATGAGATAACGTTTGATCACAGTAAGTGCCTCAAAAAATGGTAATAAAATGGCCGATAGCGCCAGTAAAAATCACGATCAAGCTCAGTTCTGCTATTGCAGGAAAGGCGACGTACTTATGAAGGCCAAACCTAGTAGCGATTGACCCTGTTAGCATGGTCAATATGTAAGCCAGTGCGATAACCAATAACAGCGGTGGGAAGTAGACTTCACCCCACACAAGTTCATGTGGCATTGTGTTCATGGTTCTTTTCTCTATTTGTTTGATGAATACAAAGATAACGGAGTTCAATTTATTGTGATAATCGCGTAAAGAGGACCGGATCCATCAAAAATCCGACTTTATTCGGTGACTATGCCAACTGCATGTTTGTTTAGTGCTGAAAGCCAGTAAAACAAGCGTAGGTAGGTTGTTACTCTGGATGTTAAAACACCTGATTAAATTTGATTTCGAAAATTATCTATTTTTGTTGGCTTTAGACAAATTAAGTTAAAACAATCACTTCAGAGGTAAATCACACTTCAATAACTCTCCAAACAGTCGAAGTGATGATCTGATCCATCAAATGAGATTACATATTAAAACCTTTTTTTCTTAATATTCGGTTCGAAGCAACGAGATGCTTTGTTTATTTTGAATAATCCAACAAATATCATTATTAAGTTATTCGTTAGATTATTTACTCCTTATATTTAGTAACAAGAGTAAATTTGTCATGGACATTATTTCTAATCTATTTGACATGGCACCATTTGTCGCACTATTTATTACACTCTCATTAGGTTATATGGTTGGTAAAATTACTATCGGCCGATTTGTTTTAGGCGGGGTAGCCGGAACATTATTAATGGGCGTAATTATTGGGCAATTTGGTGTTCAGATTGATCCCGGCGTAAAAAGTATTTTCTTTGCGCTCTTTATTTATGCTGTGGGCTATCAAGGCGGTGCGCAATTCTTTAAAGCCCTTAACTTCAGAACCATTAACATTCTGCTCTCTGCGGTTGTTATGACGGTTTCAGGCTTATTGTGTGTGCTGGCTGCTGCATGGTTATTTGATCTAGATAGAGGTACAGCTGCAGGTCTAGCGGCTGGTGGCTTAACTCAATCTGCGATCATTGGTACTGCAGGCGATGCGATTGCACGTTTAGGCGGTGTATCTGAAGAAGCCAAGCACATGATGCAAACAAACGTAGCAGTTGGTTACGCGGTAACATACATCTTTGGTTCTTTAGGACCAATCTTGATGGTGACTTGGGTATTCCCAACGCTCATGAAGTGGGATATCCGATCTGAAGCTATCGCTCTAGAAGAGAAAAACTCTAACGGCAAACGCGATTTAGCAGACGGCGAATTTAACGCAGTCACCGCTCTAGTGACACGTGCTTTTAAAGTAACTCACGACGATAAATTGGTTGGGAAAACGCTAGCACAACTGAATCAATCATCACTTGCTGCGTGTATCGAACTTATTGAGCGCGACGGAAAAGAGCTAAGTGCAGACAAGTTCACTGCGCTTAAAGCAGGCGACCTTGTTGTGGTTACCGGCCGTAGAAATGCGGTTCATGAGCTACAGAGCAAGGCACAAAGCAATGAAGTAGCATTACCGGAAAGCTATGAAGTTATTGAAGAAAATCGTCAACTTATCGCTGATAACCGCAAGCTAATAGGTCGCTCGCTAAAAGAAATCAAAGACAGCTCAAACGAACGCTCATTCCGCGGCGTGTATGTGACAGACTACATGCGTGCAGGTACTTCAGTGGCGATTACTGAAGACCTTATTGTTGAGAAGAACGATGTTATCCAGCTAACGGGTACCGCTCAAGACATTAACCGAGTTGAAAAATACATCGGTAAGCGAATGGGTTCTGCGACTATGACTGACTTCATCGTACTGGGTTTCGGTATGGTGTTGGGCCTTCTTATTGGCTTAATTAGCTTCACGATTGCAGGTATTCCCGTAACGATTGGTTCTGGCGCAGGTTGTTTGATCTCTGGTTTACTTGTTGGTTGGTTACGTAGCCGAAACCCACATGTGGCTCAGTTCCCAGTGGGTGCAGCAAACTTCATTCGTGACTTTGGTCTAGCGGCATTTGTAGGTATTGTTGGCCTACAAGCAGGCCCTCAAGCGGTTGATACCATCAAAGAACACGGTATGTCACTTCTGTTCTTGGGTATGGCAGTCACCATCATTCCACAGATTATTTCATTCTTCTTCTCGTACTTTGTGTTGAAGATCAAGAACCCAGTAGAAGCTTTAGGTTGCGTGACTGGTGGTCGAAGTGCAAACCCAGCATTCGCAGCATTGATGGAAAAAACAGGCAATGCAACGCCAGTATTTTCGTTCACCGTGACTTACGCTGTAGCCAACGTGTTACTGACTCTATGGGGACCAATTATCGTCGGTATTATTACCGTTAATGCGGGTATGTAATTGAACCTAAGAATTCATTACAGATTTAAAAGACACTAAAAAATTATCACCTTATTAAAAGACCTACCCAATAACGAAATAGGGTAGGCCTGAATAATCACACTTAAGTAAAGCACTTCATTCTAATTGAAAGTGTTTAAGATTAAATTATTAGGTAAATATCATGACTACACAAAATACAACTATCGACTTTTCTAAATTCGCTGATTTAAGCCCGTTTGAATTAAAAGACAAATTAATTGAAGTTGCGCAAACAGTGCCAGACCGTACTTTATTAGATGCAGGTCGTGGTAATCCAAACTTCCTAGCAACATTGCCACGTAAAGCATTTATTCGCTTGGGTGAATTCGCCGTAATGGAAGCGGAACGCACGTATTCATATTTAGATGGTAGCTTCGGCGGCATTCCAGATGGTGTTGGTATTGTTGAGCGTTTTGATTCTTACGCAAACAACAATCAACAAAACCCAGGTGTTCAATTCATTGAAAAAGCTCTGAGCTACGCAAAAGATCGCTTAGGTATCGAGAAGCAAGTGTTCTTAAATGAGCTAGTGAATGCGTACTTAGCGTGTAACTACCCAGTACCACCACGCATGCTGACGAATATCGAAAGCGTTGTAAAACAATACATTGCAGAAGAGATGTACGGTCCAATGCCAATGACGACAGATTTCGATCTGTTTGCAACGGAAGGTGGTACGGCATCGATGACGTATACGTTCCAAACCATGTTTCACAACGGTCTACTAAAGAAAGGCGATAAGGTTGCGTTAATCACACCGATCTTCACACCTTACTTAGAAATCCCTGAGCTTTCAGAATACGAACTAGAGATTGTAGAGCTTCGTTTAGATGAGACAACATGGCAGCTCCCTATGTCTGAAATCGAGAAGCTTGAAGACGAAGACATCAAACTGCTGTGTGTGGTAAACCCAGCAAACCCTGCATCAGTGAAGTTCTCTGATGAGACTCTGAATAACCTATCTGACTTCGTCAACACACAACGTAGTGATCTGTTCATTATCACCGATGATGTGTATGGCACATTCGCAGACGATTTCGTTTCTCTGTTTGCCAAACTTCCATACAACACACTTTGTGTTTACTCATTCTCTAAGTACTTCGGTGCGACAGGTTGGCGCCTTGGCTCGATTGCGATTCAGCACAACAACGTGTTCGATGATGCAATGCGCAGCCTACCAGAAGCTCGTCAATTGGAACTGGATGATCGTTACAAAACGCTTGACCCAGAACCACGCGGTATTAAATTCATCGACCGTATTGTTGCAGACAGCCGAAGCGTGGCACTTAATCACACTGCTGGTCTTTCACTACCACAACAAGTTCAAATGGCGCTGTTCTCATTGAACTGCCTAATGGATTCAGAGCAAAACTACAAAGAATCGTGCAAACGCATTATTCGTGAACGTTACAAAACTCTGTATAAAAACATGGGTATCGAAATTGAAGAAAACAAAGATCGTGTGGACTACTACACATTGCTTGAGCTCGACACTTTGGGCGGCAAATTGTACGGACCAGCTTTCGTTGAATGGTTCAAAGCGAACGAGAAGGGCAAAGACTTCTTGTTCCGACTTGCACACGAAACTGGCGTTATCTTGCTTCCAGGCAAAGGCTTCGATGTAGTGCACGCGTCTGTTCGTGTATCGCTAGCTAACCTGACTCACCATGAGTATGAACTGATTGGTCGCGCAACTCGCAAGGTGTTGGATGAGCACTTCACTGAGTTCCAAGGCGCATAAGCTCTAATCAGGCTTAGAATCGAATTCATGATTTTAAGCCAATGATGTTCAAATCACTAAGAATAAGCCTCGACGATGTCGAGGCTATTCCGACCAAATAAGCACAGTGGTTAGAAGGCAAAAACTGCTTCTCTGACGTTCCGTTGTGTTTATTTAGTCGTCTTACCCTAGTAATCCAAAATCTAATTCAAACTGAAAAAGAGCGGCGTATGAAAAGTATTATTTCTATTCAATCTCACGTGGTTTATGGGCATGCAGGCAACAGCTCTGTGGTTTTTCCAATCCAAAGAATGGGACTCGATGTGTGGCCAATCCATACCGTTCAGTTCTCTAATCACACTCAATATGAACAAGGTTGGGCGGGACAAACATTCAGTTCAGACGATATTCGAAACTTAGTTCGAGGCTTAGACAACATCAGTGCATTGAAAGATTGTGGGGCGGTTCTATCGGGTTATCAGGGAAGTGCAGACCAATGCAAAGCGGTTGCCGAGGCGGTGAACCTCATCAAAGAAAAGAACCACAGTGCACTCTATATTTGTGACCCTGTAATGGGAGACCCGGACAAAGGTTGCATTGTTGATGTAGGTGTTAAAGCGGCTATTGCTAAGCATTTGCTACCTATAGCTGATGTGATCGTACCAAACCAATTTGAGCTGAGTGAATTGACCGACACCAAAATTCACTCGCTTTATGATGCGGTTACAGCCTGTAAGAAAGCTCTGGAGCTTGGGCCAAAGATTGTGCTAGTGAAACATCTACACTCATTACCGGACGACGCATTCAGTATGATCCTCGCAACGAAAAAAGCATGCTATTTAGCTCAACGACCGAACATCGAATTTGATAAGCAACCAGTTGGTGTTGGCGATCTTATTTCGGGCTTATTTACTGCGGGATTAATGAAAAAAATGTCTCCGGTGGCTGCACTCCGTCACGCAAACAACGCCGTCTACGGTGTATTGGAGCTGACTAAGAGCTATGGCACTTGGGAACTACAAACGGTTAATGCTCAATATGAATTTGTTGAGCCTACCCACGATTTCAACGTAGTTAAAATAGGCTAGAGCGTTTAACTACAACAGTGTTTAAGGCGAAGGCTAACAGGGCGAAAATCGATGGATAGCGTCCTACAAACGAGATTACGAGTTGAGCCCGATTCTAGCTATATTACGACCACAAAGAGATGGACTTCACTTTATCCTATTTATTAACTTCTCTGCTTTTTAATTTTATTAAACAGAGTCTCTGAATCACGTTAGAGAAAATTAAATGAGCCTAAATATGAACCGTCTAATCTCTTCGGGTCTTACCGTTGCTTTGTCATTTCTAGTAGTGGCTTGTAGTTCACCTCACACACTGGATGTACGCGTAAACAAAGACAATTACAAAGACGTCATTGTAGAAGATGCATCATCAGTAGAAGAGCCACTGCGTATTTGGGCGAGTGAGGCGCCAGACTTCTTATACTCTGCAGACGATCAAACCACGCCGATTACCGTATCAGGCGATCAACTGAACATCTTGGCATTGTCAGGAGGTGGCGCAAACGGAGCTTTTGGTGCGGGTATCTTAATAGGGCTTGAAGAATCAGGCCAACTGAAGGAATACTCGATAGTGACTGGCATCAGCGCAGGAGCATTAATGGCACCGTTTGTGTTTATCGGGGGAGATGCGTTTTCGAAGATGAAAGAAGTAATGTTGAACATCAATGATAAATCAGTGCTTGGAAAAAAGAACTTTTTAAACACTGTCTTTAAAGATGCGTTTACCGATGGAGAGCATTTGTACCAGTTTATTGCTGAGGCTTTCCCTGAACCGATGATTGAGCAAATTGCAACGCAACATCGCAGCGGCAAACGTCTGTTTATTGGCACCACACATTTTGATTCTGGTGAGCTTGTCATTTGGAATGTGGGCGCAATAGCAAACAGTGACATGCCAAATAAGTCTGAACTCATTTATAAGGTCTTGGCGGCAAGTGCTTCCATTCCCGGAGTATTCCCACCGCAGTTTATCAATGTGGAACATGAAGGTGTAATTTTTGAAGAGTTGCACGTCGATGGTGGCTTAGCGACTCAAGTGTTCTTCAATCCATCTAACTTCGATTATCAACAGATCTCAGACTTACTTGGGTTAGAGGCGCCACCACAACTCGATATTATTCGAAATGGCTCGCTGAAAGCACCGTATCACTCGCTCAGAGATAAGGGACTCGATTTGGTAGCAAAGAGTGTATCAAGCCTGACTCTTGCTCAGACGCGTGGTGACCTATATCGAATGAAATACATCAGTGAAATCAACAACATCGGTATGCAATTCACTTATATGGAACACGACTTTGGATATGCGAAACGTACCAAAGACATGTTTGATGAACATTACTTATTAACCATATACGAATATGGTTATCACAAAGCAACTCAGGGTGAACCTTGGGTAACCGAATTACCGTAATTAGGGAGATTGTAAAATGAATAAAACAGCATTAACGCTACTTATCATGGCAACGTCTAGCGCTGCAGTGGCACAAAATGGGACCTCAATGGATCAAGAGAAAGTCGATAATGACATGCTACAACTGGTCGACGTTCAACAACAAGCGGCCTTGGTCATGGTTGAAGAAAATTCAGATTACGTGGCGATTGATTACATTGGTCTGTGGGTTGAAGTGAACAATTACGTTACACACAAAGAAGCTAAGCAACGCCAGCTTCAAAAGAGCACCAAGAAATACATTTATTCGCAAACGGGTGAAACTCTAGAGTCTATTGAGCAGCGTATTGCTGAACACATTCAAGCAGATCAACCTCGATATTTCAGTGTCGATGTTTACCGCAATTACCACGGTGATTCAGGCGACTTTAACTACCTAGCTCGAGTTATCGAATACATTTAAGTTATTCGTTACACATTAATGATATAACCTACTGACTTAAGTAGGTTTTTTTGTTTCAAACAGACGAATTTATTCCACTATTATTATTCTTACAAAGTAGATATTTCGTCAACCTGTGATAATTTAAATACATAACGACTAAAAGTAAGCACAACAAAATGAATTTCAGTATTGAACAACTTCTCGCATTTGTGACCGTCTATGACCAACTGTCTTTTAGTAAGGCTGCGGTTAAGCTTAACAAGCATAGAACAACAATCGGCCAAGTTATTACAAACCTTGAAGACCAACTCGCGGTAAGTTTATTTGAAAGAGTTGGAAGGTCGGTTAAGCCAACAGAAGATGGCCATCACCTTTATCACTATGCTAAGCAAACGATTGAACAAGCACGCACTTTCGACAAGGTAGCCTTGAGCTTGTCTTATGGCGGTTTGGAAAACATTACTTTTGCTTATTCAAGTGTGATACCTCATCAAATCCTTGTGGATATTCGAAAGAAGTTGCGTCGTGACTTCCCTATGATGCGAGTGAATTTTCTAGTACGAAATAAAAAAGACATTAAACAAGGCCTTCAGAGCGGTGAGTATCATTTTGGACTGGTCAACGTGCATGACAGTCGTGGAATACACAGTTTTGATGCCACCTTTTTAGGCCATATAGAATTTTTTCCTTTCGTCCAAAAAAATGGCGAGTTTTCTACTTTAGCAAAAGAAGATGTACTTTTAGCGCTAAGAAATGCGAAGCAGTTTGTCTTAAGATCCTTCATTGAAGAAGGAATGTCCGAAAAAATAATCGTTAGTTCTGACAATGAAGAAGTTGACCAATTAGCGCTGGTTATCAAAATGGTTGAAGCAGGTCTAGGGTGGGCGCTTCTACCAAAAACGTTCGCTCATTCTGAATTTTCGCATTACGACATCGAACCTATACAATCGTCTGAAATGGAACAAGGATTTAAATTTGGCTTTGCACTGTGGTGCCCTCATTCTAAACAAATTAGTGAAGTTAAGTCATCAGTATTATCAGTTATCAAAGAAAACGTAGAGCGATTGCTAAAGCGAGATTAATAAACCAATCACACAGTTATTTTTTATAGAGGCTCATTTATATGAGCCTTTTTCATATTTGTTATCATTAGAATGATTTGATTTTGTAGGGCGAGATCCTCCATATGAGAGTAGGGGAAATATTAAGAGCTAGTTATTATGCTTGCGCTGCCAAAGAACTATCTTTGTAGCAAAATGTTATTATTTTTAATGTTTATTGCACGGAAGCAAATTTTCAACCGAGGTTCGCGCCTCGGTTTTTTTTTGAGGCAATTAATATGAACTGCAGTGGTGTGCTTGCGTTATTTTCAAGCTCTTTATTGATCCCTTTTTCTACTATGGCGTCTTTTTACGATCCTGTGGATGGAAAGTTTGATATGGGCCATCACATCGCAGAAAATGCGACGGGCTTTTTGCCTATCCCCATTCTAATTACCGAACCTGCGGTTGGTTACGGTGGTGGTGTTGCTGGGTTGTTTTTACACGAAAGCGATGAAGAAAAACGAATCCGTAAAGAAGCCGCGTTAAAGGCCATTGATGGTGGTGCGCAGCTTGTTCCGTCTGCGATGAGTGTTGTTGGTGCTTTGGGAACTGAAAATGAAACCTGGTTTGTTTTTGGCGGCCACAGACGTTCATGGTTGAACGACTCAATTCGTTATACGGGAGGTGGCAGCTTTGGTGTTGCGAACATCGATTTATATAAGCAATTTTCCCTTGGTAACAAAGAATTAAACTTGAAATTTGGCACATCAACTTCGGTCGCGGTACTTTCACAAAAGGTGCAATTTAGAATCGGTGATACACCTTGGATGATTGGTTTGAAACAGTTATTAGCCAAGTCTAAAGTTGAATCTGATAATCGTTTGGTCGACAAGTTAATGGAGCTTACCCTAGGCACAGAATCAATGACGTCTGGTTTAGGTATTGAAGCTGAATTCGATACAAGGAACAACTTGTTTTATCCAACAAAAGGATACCGATTTTCTGCAGACTACATGGTATTTGACGAGGCGATTGGTAGTGATTCAAACTATCGAAACTTAAATATTGAATGGGAAGGTTACATTCCAGTGTCAGAAAAGTGGACACTTGGGTTAGCGGGTAACTATCAAAATTATGAACAAGGTGATGGATTTGTGTCTCCAACAGCTAAGCCCTATGTTGAATTAAGAGGGGTGTCTTCATTTCGCTATCAAGGGGATGAAATTGAAACCCTTCAAGGGCAGCTGACTTACAGTATCAATCATCGTTGGAAAGTATCAGGCTTCTATGGTTCAGGAAAAGCAACGGAGCGAGCTGATAAAAGTAACAAGGTGAATGCGGGTGGAGTGGGCTTCAGATATCAAATTGCGAGACGTTATGGTTTGCATCTCGGAATGGATTACGCGATGAGTCATGAAGAAAGTGCCGTGTACTTTAGTGTAGGAAGCGGTTTCTAGAACAACTGAATCGGATTGATTTTTTCCAATAAAAAAGTCGCTAATTATTCATTAGCGACTTTTTGGATTTTGTTCAGCTAAAAGAAGAATTACTTCTTACGGCAGAACTCAGCGATTACGTACATTGATTGACCGCCGTTTGTTTTACCAGAAACAAGCTTAGGATCGTCACCAACGCTGATACCACGGATAACAGTACCCTGCTTAATCACTTGGTTAGTACCTTTGATTGGCAAGTCTTTGATTACTGTTACGTCGTCACCTTTTTTCAGTTCAACGCCGTTCACATCAAGAGGCTTATCATCAGCAGACATGCCGATTTGTGCCCAAACTGACGTTTCTTCTTCAAGGTACATCATGTCTAGCGCGTCTTGAGCCCAACTTTCAGAGTTCAGACGAGTAAGTTGACGCCATGCAGTTACTTGAACTGGCGCTTCTTGACTCCACATGCTGTCGCTTAGGCAGCGCCAGTGGTTGATATCTTTAGGGTCGTCAATCTCACCAAGACATTTGTCACATACCATGATGCCGTGATCCACTGTTACGTGGCTGTGTGGCGGCACTGCGTATGCAGTAAGAGAAGAATCAGAACCACATAGTTCACATTTAGATTGGCAGCGTTCTAGCATCGTAGCTTCAGAAGACATAATGGACTCACATTTATTAGGTATTAAATTACGGGGCTATTATCCACTTTATTTACAATAAATAAAGAGGTCGTACGGTATTCTGTCTTGATTAATTTTAGCTGAGATCAACCATTTGTGTTTTAAAGTTTTATGCAAACGGTTAACTAGGGAAGGTTAGCTAGTCACAGAAACAAAAATGCCAGCGGTTAGGCTGGCATGAATAAGTTATAACTTGGCTTAATGATCTGGACTACTTGCCTTTTAGCTATTAGTTGCTTGTTGCTAATCAATCGTTGCATCAAGCAGTGCAGGGTTAACGGCTAAGCTACCCGTCGCATTACCTTGGGTGAGATTGAATTGCACAATTTGTGACACCATTTCTTCATGCGCGGCACTGTCGTCTTCTGCAGGTAGGTGAGATTTTTGTGGTGCAATCACGGTACTATGCTCAGCAAATGAAGTTCGAGCAAAGTAAGACGCCAATAATTGGCCTGTAGAATTATTAACACTGTTCTTTAACTCAAGTTTGCTAAACAGAGCTTGTGTGCCAGCTGTAGGCAGTTGAGTCGTATTAGGTATTGTCTCATCACCTTCTGCTTGTATGCCAAGTACTGGGCCAGACATAAGTGTCGCAATGTTAATCGGGTCAACATTATCTAACACGGTTTGCGCCGCATAAGTGAATGACGTGAGCGTTGCATCAACCACGGCTTTTGTTTGCTTTTGTTCATCACTTGCGTTTGAGCCGCTGAGCGTTGTATAGAAATCATCAAAGCAATCACCATCGTCAACTGCCGGCGTTTTGTTATAACAATTGACGGCATAATAGTCTTGATAGGCGGTGACTTGAGCACCTATTACCGTATGCTTTATTGTTCCGGAAAATGAGCCAGATTCCAGTAAGAATGGACCGATACCACCGCCTGGATTCGCGAGCGTTGTCGCTTTATAAGCAAGTTCGTCATCAACCGTAATGCCGAATGTCGTATCAATCTTGGTGTTGGCTACCGCTGAAGAGCTAATGCCGGTGATGCCACCAATAGAATGTCCCATCAAAGAGACGTTACTCGTATCTAAAGAGCTAAATGGTGCACCAATACCGTTATTGAGAGCAAGTCTCAAACCAATGCCATCAATCGCACTTTGTCTAATATTGTCACGGGCAACCGGTAAGTACTCAAGGTTCATGTACACAGTCGGTGTGTTTGGCGTAGTCACGACTTCTCCATTTTGTCCAAGACCTCGCTGGCCATGCAGTGGTTGATCAATCGCAACAATGGCATAAGGTTGTTGGCCGGTTTGGATTGCGCCCGCAATATGCTGCAACGCGAAAGCGTAACTGGTCTCTTTTAAACTAGTAATACCATGCTGGTATTGAAGTACTGGAAGGCTGTTACCTACAGGGCCACTAGAAGGGATAAACATAATGACATCAACGCTTTCTACAGAGCGAATCTGTGGAACGGCACTGTATTTGGTTAAGATTCGTTCTGGGTCCAGTTGAGAGCCGTCCGCTAAGGTCAGCTCCGTACCAACTAGATTCTTTTGGTAGTTTGGATCGAGTAGTTGAGTGGCTGGGTCAGTGATACCCAGTACAAATAGTTGCCTTGCTATTTCACCTTTGTCTGCGTCCGAACCAGACGTTAGAACTTTGAGGATCTTGAGGACACTCGGCATGCTACTGCGCCAAGGCTGAGTTTTCCAACCACTGTTCGCTGTGTCATTAGATAGGAAATACGGCAATTTAACTTTAGCACGGTAGACCGTGATTTCGCTGCCCGTTAACTTTAAATCAGCATAATTGGTGGTGAGGGCATTAATGCCACTTGTTCCCAGTACCGCTTTTGCGTATGGATCAACACTTAGTGCGGTATCAAATGCCATGGTATTTGGAATTTGGCTCGCAGTATCAATTTCTATCTCGTAAAGGCTATTGAGCATATCTGCATCAATATTGTTCGGGTTGGCGCTGCCTTGCCAAATCTGAGATTGGGTTGATTCATACCCTAGTGCTAACGCGTTTTTAGTATTTTGCATTACGTTACCTGCTGACGCCGTAGTAAACCAAGATGAGTAGATGATTTCATCTGAGCTTGATACAGAACCATAGCCAGCGAATAACGCTTCAACTTGATGGATGATTTTTTGTGGTAAATCGAGCGAGCCTGCTTGGTCTATATCTGTCGTTTTTAAAGACGCGTAGGAGCTTGATGTTCCAAGTGGTTCATCTGCGCTATCAACAATTGAGTCAGTTAATGCGTAGATGTAGTCAGAGCTAGGATCTAAACCTTTAAGAGGTAAAACTTGTATGGTCTTCAAGTCGCTAGATGCCACTAAGTAGTCAACTCCAGCAGTTAGCGCAGTAAAGTTAGACATGACACCGGTGCTCAGGTCAACATCCACTTTAGCAACTTTTACACCGGCATTTAGGTGCGCGCTAAATGGTGTCGTCCCGTTCATTACAACATCATTCTTAAGTGTCCTATCACTTGGCAGATTCACATTAATAGTAAATGGCATGATAGTACTCCAACCATCAGCTTCTCCCATCGCAACTGCTGGATCATTTAGCAAACCCGTTGAGTCAGCGTCCAACGGAATATTCAACGTATGGTCGTTTGTATCGAATAGGAAAAATGAAGGAAGAGGGATATCTGCTTCGTTGCCAAGAAGTGTAAAGCTAACTGAAGAACTGCGTGCTAATGACTGTTCAATTGCATTTGAATAGATAGAACCAGAGCTTTCAGTATTGTCCCCACAGCCTGCCAGCAGTAATGCCGAGCATACGAGAGATAAAGAAAATTTGTTGTTCATGTAATTATTCCCGTACGGTTAGTTGAAGGTATAGTTAAGTTGTATCGCTGAAAGGTAAGCAGCGCCTTCAGCATCAAATGTTAACTTGTCGTCGGCAGCATCGGTTTCTGTGAATGAACCGCTTTTACTTTGTACGAGTGCAAATGCGGCATCGATAGTCATGTTTTCAGAAACTGTGTAAGTTAAACCCGCTGAATACCACATCCGATCGCTGTCCGGGATACTTAAGGTCGCTTCACCAGCTTGTTCGTCATATGCCAAACCTGCACGTAAAGTCCAGTTTTGGCTAACCATGTAAGTTGCACCTACAGACCATCTCTGATTGTCTTCGTAATGTTCGGTTTTTAGGAAACATTCATTGTTTTTACAATCTGAGCTTGTGGCTTTTAACTCTTTGAACTTACTCCACTTAGTTAACTGCCAGCCATAGTGTATTGCCCAAGCATCGTTAAGCTGATGAAAAGCGGATAATTCGAAGATATCGGGCAGTTCAATTTCAAGACGACCTGTTGTTTTTCCAGGGGCGTCGTTTGCCATTCTTAGACCAGTGTAATCAGTAAACTCACCGTCATCAAAGTCGAGCTCGACGGATGATCGGTAGCCAAAGCCAAATCGGTTGTATTCGTTCAGTTCATACAATGCGCCCACATTCCAACCAAAAGCAAAAGTCTCACCAGTCATCGAGATTAATTTGTCGCTTGGTGAGCCACCAACAGGTAGGCTGCCTTTGTGTCTGTTGAGTTCGGCTTCTGCATAAACAAAGTTAACGCCAGCTCCAACACTAAAACTATCGTTAACTCTGTACGCGATATTTGGATTTAAGTTGACTGAAATCAGTGATGTGTCACCTGCCAAATCACCTGCATAAATATCATCTGGGTAATCAGTAGCTACTCCGTAAGTCGTGAACATGCCAATTCCCCAAGCCCATTTGTCGTTGATAGGATTAATGTAATAAGCAGCAGGGACAATTTGTAAAGGAGCTACATCTGATGATTTTTGGTTGAAGTCGCTGTCATTGATTTTGGTTTGAGTAACGTCTACCTCGGGATCAACGATAGAAACCGCGCCTGAAAATTTGGCTGTATCAAATAGGGTCATTGCGGCGGGGTTTCTTGCTAGTACACTCGCGTTATCAGCTACTGCACCTTCACCTGAAAAGGCACGACCAAGACCTGAAGCAGAATGCTCAGCAACTTGGAAGCCAGCCGCAAGTGAGTTACATGCAAATAGTACTGAAAGTGAAACGAGAGAGCGTTGTATTGTTTTCATCCTTGACCCTCCTAGGGCATCGAATTTCATTATTATCGTTTGAAAACACACTGAGCATTGTTGGTGTTGAAGCTCTAATGTAAATAGCATGTTAAATTCATGTTTTATATAAAGTCAAAGAAAGAGTTGTTATTTTGTGAGGTTATATTTTTGAGGGGCGGCACTTTAACACTAATAATATAATTACAATCAATGGTTTGTTCGTGGTTGGAGGTGTGACCAGAATGTTTATGTCAGCTATTGGTACAAATAGTGTTCAATTGCTCAATATGTAACAACTTTGTTTATGTTTACCGCCGATCGCTAAATCGGCATAATATCGACACTCGTTAGAAGTCATTAAATTGGAATTTTTAGTTTGGAATTACTCGCGATAGAGTTTCTTGGTAAACCGCTTCGTTTAGAAGGATCAATGGCAGGGTGGCAGCAGTTGTTTTGGGACAACACGTTAGTGTCTCAACTGGATGCGACTTCAGAAGACGACGATGTGAGAACACACACATTTACACTTCGTTCGGGTGAGGAAACGTTGCAGTGTCACGTTGAATCGACCGTTCAGTGGCAACCCTTTGAGATGACGTATAAAGCATCGGTTAATGGGCAAACCATTACCGAAGGAAATCGCAGCACCAAAGATATCGAACAACAAACTCCGGTTGTGGCACCTAAGCCTGAAAAACGTTTTAGCTTGATTGGTTTGGTGTCGCTCGGAATGAAAGCGCTGAAGAGTGCTAAGTTGATTAAAGTCGTGCTTGCTTCTGCGAGTTTAGCGGCGTATTCATGGCTGTTTTCTATTCAGTTCGCACTGGCCTTAATCGCTTGCCTTATGTTCCATGAGTACGGTCATATCAGAGCGATGAAGTACTTTGGGATGAAGACAAAAGGGATCTACTTAATCCCATTCCTTGGTGGATTAGCGCTTTCAGACGAAAAGATTAATACTCGATGGCAAGATGTGGTTATTTCTATCATGGGCCCACTGTTTGGCTTGATATTGTCGTTGATATTTACGGTCTTGTACTGGGCAACTGGCGAGATGTTCTTCGCCGGGCTTGCGGTGTTTAATGCTCTATTAAACCTGTTCAATCTATTGCCGATTTTGCCGCTCGATGGTGGCCACGTGTTGAAAAGCATCAGTTTTTCGATGAATAGCGTGTTGGGTATTGTACTGTGTGTCGCTGCAGCCGTTGCAGGTGTCGTGTTGAGTTACCAATTGAACTTAACCCTGTTTGGTTTCTTATTGATCATGGGTAGTGTCGAGATTCTGTTCGAATGGAGAGGCCGTCACCATAGCCATTTGTTGCCATTAGACAGATACGGCCAAATCGTATCGTTCCTTTGGTATGTGGGCTTAGTATCGGGATTAATCGGTGTTATCTGGTACTTCGCTTCTACTGGCGACCAATTACTGAGCCTCCCGTTACAGATTCTAGGCACTTAACGAATATCTATAATTGAGTGACTTGTTCATAAAAGCGCAGGGTCGCCAAATATAAACAAAATGAAAAACGCCCTAACCATTTGGATAGGGCGTTTTAATATCTGTGGTTTTAACTTGTACGTTCGTCAATCATACTTTGCAATTCGGTTTAGCAACGTTCGATCGAGGCAGTGTCGTGATCTTGGTTTGTAGATCTTTAATTCGGGTACTGTGAGAAGGGTGCGTAGAAAGTAATTCTGGTGGTTGATTGCCGCCTGATGCTTTCGCCATATTCTTCCATAAATCGACACTTTGGTTTGGATCAAACCCGGCTTTAGCCATGTACTCAAGGCCAACAATATCAGCTTCAGATTCTTGAGTTCGACCATAAGGCAGAATCACACCATATTGAACACCCAAGCCTAATGCGGCCATGGTCATGCCTTGATACTGCTTGTATTCTGATGAGCCAAGAGCAACACTGGTGATCGATAAACCTGTATTGGCGAGTTGTGATTGTGAAAGACGTTCGTTACTGTGATCAGCGAGAACATGCGCCACTTCGTGTCCGATAACCGTTGCCAGTTGGTCTTGGTTTACCGCGACATTGAGTAAACCCGTGTAGACCCCAATTTTTCCGCCTGGCAGAGCGAACGCATTCACTTGGTCACTATCAAAAACCACCACTTCCCATTCACTAAAGCCTTGCTTAGGAATGTGTTGAGTAATACTGTTCGCTACGCACTGAACATAAGCGTTGGTTTTTGCGTCTTTACTGATGGGTTGCTCTTTCTTCATTTGTTCAAAAGATTGTGCCCCAAGCTGAGACATATCTTGATCTGAAAAAAGCAGCAGTTGGTTTCTTCCTGTCGGGGAAGCGCTACACGCGGTTAGGCCTGCAAGAGTGAGAAGCGAGGCAAACTTCGTCCATGACGTCATACAATATCCTCTGTGTATTCGGTTTTTATGCATGTTAACATCAACTTGCGTAATAACTAAGGACTGTAAGAT
The DNA here is from genome assembly GCA_023206055.1 of Vibrio cyclitrophicus. Taxonomy (NCBI): domain Bacteria; kingdom Pseudomonadati; phylum Pseudomonadota; class Gammaproteobacteria; order Vibrionales; family Vibrionaceae; genus Vibrio; species Vibrio cyclitrophicus. The sequence continues at coordinate 446,226 of CP065367.1, forward strand.
AACTAACAGCCAGTAATATAGAAAAAGCTATGCACGCGACAACAAGATCATTAATTAAGGAACCCACATGAGCATTTGGAAAAAGCCCGTTGACCTAGACACCTTCAACGCGACCTCAAAAAATACCTTAATTGAGCACCTCAACATTGTTTACACCGAGGTTAACGATAATTCCTTGGTGGCAACCATGCCAGTTTGTCATTTCACGCACCAACCACTGGGCATGCTTCACGGCGGTGCATCTGTGGTTTTAGCAGAAACGCTTGGCTCACTTGCTGCAAACTTCTGTGTACCCGATGGTTACTATTGTGTAGGGCTAGACATCAACGCTAATCACGTTCGTTCAATGCGTGAGGGGCACGTTATTGGCACCGCTGAGCCTATTCACCTTGGCGTATCTACTCAAGTATGGCAGATAAACATCACTGATGAACGTCAACGCTTGGTTTGCACAAGCCGTTTGACCATTGCAGTGAAGAAGCACAAACGTTAGTTCTGCAATCAAGGTGAGGCGCAGTAATCATCCTAGCCATACCTGATTAAACCTCATTTACACACTGTTTATTTTAGCTAGAGAAATCCATGGTCATAACGTTTAAAAGTGGAAAAGTCATCGCAACTGCACATGAGTTGGTTGTTCGTTTAGATGGAGAGCATAGAGTTACATTACAAGCGCAAGTTGATGCAATTCAGCTGATCGGAAAAGGGGCAAACGTCATTTCGGCCAATGGTTCTGAGTGTAAATGGTCGATTAAATTAGACAACGAACAACAGCTTCGTGACATTGCCAATGAAATCGGCTGTGATGTGATGTAATTAGCGGTTATCATTACGTTTATTTCGGCTTTTCACTCTCTGTTAAAAGCACTAAATCGCCCACATTCGTAATCCCTTCGTAAAATAGTATTAAGTTCGATTGATTTTGGCTCATAAAATAGGGAAACTGAATTCAATATCCTTTGAATAAGTTTTCCTCTTTATGAGCAGCCCAAGACTTCGCGTTCAATTTGAAACCCTGTTTGAATACTTCGATGGCAAAGATTCTGATGTTCAGCTCGACGACATAACAGAGGTGCTCTGTTGTACACGTCGTAATGCCAGAATGGTATTGAACAAGCTCGAAGAAGAAGGTTGGGTAGAGTGGTTACCTGCAGCGGGTCGCGGTAAGTTATCTCAACTTATCTTTAAGCAGAATCGTTGTGATGTAAGCGAAAACTTAGCACGCCGCTACTTAGAAGAAGGTAAAATTGGTCAAGCCCTGTCGGTACTTGACCAAAATGCCGCCAAACTTACTCAAGTTATTCAGAATTACTTGGGAGTACAGTATCAAGAGGGTGAACAGGTTATTCGTTTACCTTACTACCGTCCGCTCTCCATGCTTAATCCAACCAAATCGATGCGACGTTCTGAGCAACACATCGCTTGTCAGGTATTCAGTGGATTAACTCGCTTAGATGAGAACGATCAACTGCAGCCTGATCTCGCTCATTCATGGCAAAAGATAAACGACCACCAATGGCGATTTTTCTTAAGGCCGGGCGTCCGTTTCCATAATGGCGAACCGTTGTTAACTAGCCACGTTGTGGATACGCTGCTTTTACTCGAGCCGCTTAACATGTTCTCGCATATCAAAGATGTGTCTTCACCGGCAAATTGCGTGGTTGATGTCTTTCTAACGCGTCCAGATAAATATTTCCCACTCGCGTTAACTGAATCCGTCGCAAAAGTTACTCTGCCGATGATTTTACGTGGAGAAGATTACGATATTCGCCCAATTGGTACAGGCCCTTATCGCATTGAAAAAAACGACGAAAAGCAACTCGTGTTAACGGCTTTCAATGGATACTTTGGTTTTAGGCCGTTGATCGATCGTGTGGAGGTGTGGGTCGTTGATGAAGCCTATTCGTCGATGGTTTACCCAAGCCTTTCGAAGCCGATAATGGCGGACCGTGGTGATAGTGATGACGAAGTAGAGCTTGATCCGGGCTGTACATATTTATTACTGAACAGAAAGAAGGGCATCGCACAAGACCCAGCTTGGGCTGAGTTTCTATCAAACGCGTTAAATGCGTCAGATTTGTTTGTGCATATTCCAAAAGAGACAGTGATCGACTTGGGAGTTTTGCATGCTTACGGTATCAAGCCCGGTTGGTATGACATCAAGTTAAAGGTACCGGTTTGTCCACCAGCAAGTGTTAAACCAAGTATCAAATTAGCGTATCAATGCCAACACCCAATGTTTCCAACACTCGCTAAAGCCATCGTCACTGTGTTGAAGCAATATAATGTTGATGTCGAGCTTTCTGGTTACGAAACCGAACCACCACACGCTGATGATGTCGATATTTGGATCAACCCAATGGGGATTGCCAATAATAGAGACGATGCATTAGCCGGTTGGTTGATGGATTACAGCTTTCTGGATGAATCGAGCCCAGCAGAAGACTTTGATCAATGGTGTCACATGATTGATCGTTGGCGTTCTGGTGAGTTTGAGCAATTCCCAGCGAGACAACTCGGTAAGCAACTTGTGCAAAGCAACCAATTGATTCCAATGTTTCACTGTTGGCTAGGCGTAAACAAAGACCAATGCGGTACGCTGCAAAACGCTAAGTGTAATGCACTCGGATGGTTCGACTTTAGCCAAGTTTGGGTAAAACCAGAAGTTGATTGAAACCGAAGATGACTCGATTAGGACCAAACAACTCAATTAGGAAAAAACGATGCAAACTCTGATGGTTACATTTATTACGCTGGTGGCATTTGCTGCCAATTCAGTATTGTGTCGTTGGGCCTTAATGGATCAAACGATTGATCCTTTGAGTTTTTCGGTCGTGCGCATTTTATCCGGTGCACTCACACTGTTGATTTTATTGACCTTATCTTCAAGCGCTAAACGTAAACAAGACAAGTTAGAAGGCAACGCTTCTATGTATACCAAGATTCGCTCTGAGCTCGATTTAACCGCGATATTGGCTCTACTGGTTTACATGTTCGGTTTCTCGTTTGCTTACCTCACATTAGGTGCAGGGCTTGGGGCTCTGGTACTGTTTGTCGCTGTTCAATTTACCATGATTGCTGCGCACTTATTCGCTGGCAACAGAATGTCGTCGATTGAATGGGGTGGCTGTTTATTGTCTGTTGCAGGGCTTGTTTATTTACTCATACCGACTGGTGCGACAAGCTCACCAGATCTAACCTCTATCATATTAATGGTATTGGCTGGAGTTGGGTGGGGTATTTACACTCTGGCAGGCAAGAAATCTACGAACGCACTTCAATCGACTACGGCCAATTTTGGTTTTGGTTCGTTAGTCATTCTTGCTTTGTTAAGTCTTCTAGCCTTCATTCCGAGCGTCACGGCACAAATATCTATAACGGAGCAAGGTTTGATTTACGCAGTATTATCGGGAGCGGTAGCTTCTGGTGTGGGTTATAGCTTGTGGTATTACGTCGTGAAAAAACTAAACACCGTTGTTGCATCTATCGCGCAACTCTCTGTTCCAGTTATCGCGACACTTGGTGGTGTAGTACTGTTATCTGAACCTGTCACCATGCAATTTATAGTCTCATCAACCGTTATACTCCTTGGGATAAGCTTGGTTCTTGTCGCCCCTAAACTTAAGAAATAAAGAATTCAATCATTAACTGCTATGGCTAAACCAAACAAGAAACAACCGACCAAGACGGTTCAGATTTTCTGTGCGAAATGCAAGACACAACTTTTCAAGTATCGGAAAGGAGGCAAAGGTGCTCTCGTTAAGTGCTTTATGAAGATTTCACGACAGAGCCATGTGTGTGCCCTGAATGCGGGATTGAATTTGCGCGAGACACCTTGGTTCGAGGTACACCAGCCTACAAGTTTGTGGGTGGCAAAGTAACGATGAAATAAAAATGCCATAGCACGAATTGTGTATGGCATTTTAGATCTACTTCTGAAGTTCACAACTGTTCTTGAAGCTAAGAATCAAAGGCGAGTATCAATGAACTCCAATTCGCCCTTGAAGCTTGAGAAGTAACAACGAAACTATCGCTCCAGTTGTATCGCAAAGCATGTCTTTCTGAGCATCCCAAATATCACCTTGTGAGCCAAGGAACGCGATACCTTCATCACCACCTGCAATCTCCGCATACCACCACTCGATAATTTCATAACCTGCAGCCACACTCATGATAGCAAATAGCGCAAAGAAACAGGCCAATACCGGTTGAGCCAGTTTTTTACGAATCAAGTACTCAGCGAGCGGGTAAGCGTAAAGACCAATCGAAAAGTGCGCCACGCGGTCAAAGTTATTACGTTCAGATCCAATCAGGTTATTAAACCAATCAAAGGGGACTTCAACGAAAGTGTACTTAGCGCCAATCGTATGCAGAACCAACCAGATGAACATCAAAACGTAAGCCGTCTTTGAAAAGGTGAGCTTTGTTGATAACCACCAAATACCTACCAATATCGCGAGCGCTGGGACAATTTCGGCAATCCATACCGCTCTTGAAGAGGGAGCAAACGCTGAAAATAGAAACACAATCAGATACAACGTTGTCAATGACAGTAATGGTCGATTTTGAGCAAGTGGCGTGATTGTCATATCAAGATCTCTCGTCGAATTTTGTAATAGTGTTACACAGTAATGAACAGTGTTCAATTGGGTGTTGATTACCAGATTTGTTGAAAAGTAGTGTTATAGCCCAGTATCTAGACAAACGGTTGCTAGAGTTTCACAAAAGTTTGATTTACAACAAAGCGATCCTTAAAATCGCTCTATTACTACATAACAAGAAAGAAAATCATGAAACTGGAAACTGTCGATTACCTTGCTGACGACGCAGCAGAACAATTTGTTCGCTCTCTACGTGAAACTGGTTTTGGTGTTCTTAAAAACCACCCAATCCCGAAAGAGCTTGTTGAGTCAATTTACGAAAACTGGTACCAATTCTTCATTTCTGAAGAGAAAGAGAACTTCCACTTTAATGTTGAAACACAAGATGGATATTTTCCACCTTCAGTGTCGGAAGTTGCAAAGGGCCACACTGTAAAAGACATCAAAGAGTACTTTCACGTATACCCTTGGGGCCAGATTCCTGAACAACTGAAAGAACAGATTCTAGATTACTACCAACGCGCTAATGCTTTTGCTCAAGAGCTATTAGGTTGGGTTGAAGCGCACGCGCCTCAAGAAGTACAAGAGAAGTTCTCAATCGCACTTTCTGAAATGATTAACGGCAGCGAGCAAACTCTGCTTCGCGTACTTCACTACCCACCAATGCAGGGTGATGAGGAGCCGGGCGCAATCCGTGCTGCTGCACACGAAGACATCAACCTTTTAACTGTTCTTCCTGCTGCAAACGAACCTGGCCTTCAAGTTAAAGCTCAAAATGACGAGTGGTTAGATGTTCCATGTGACTTCGGTAACATGATCATCAACATCGGTGACATGCTTCAAGAAGCATCAGGTGGTTACTTCCCATCGACAACTCACCGTGTAATCAACCCATCAGGTGAACGCCAAGAGAAGTCTCGTATCTCTTTGCCTCTATTCCTTCACCCGAAGCCAGAAGTAGTGCTATCTGAAAAGTACACAGCAAACGAATACCTAATGGAACGTCTAAGAGAACTTGGCGTTATCTAATCAGTTAAACTGTATATTCTTGAAGGCCAGCGTAATGCTGGCCTTTTGTTTATCTGGTGCAACGGATTGATGTTTATTTGGTTTGAAACTCGACAAACTGACGTAAATCGCTTTCAATTAATAAGACACTCAAATGCATATGGCAACGGGCCCACTTTATTATGTTAGACAATCCAGAATCACCAAGTCATCAGGATATTAGCCCTAATTTCCAAACACATATGGAAAACCCGTTACTTTGGCCAATTATGGAAGTGCTAAAACAAAAACCAAGTGGATGGAAAGTACATACATTGGCAGCTCATCTGAACGGCCTTGGTTTTGTGCCAGTGTTAGATGCTGTGCCGGAGAAAGAGTTGTTTAAGAAAAACTTCCTCATTATGAATGCGCTTTATCAGCTTCAAGAAACCTTACACCCTGATGCATGGCTCCAAGTCCAAGCGATGGACATTGAATTAATGAATGGTCGTTATCACGGAAGCAGTCACAACATTGATCATCAAGACCCACTTCGAGACTACTACATTAATTGGGTTAACTATGAAGCGGACAAAGGCGAAGTCAAAAGGCTGTTGAACGAATTTTGGACTCGATACAGGAAGTTTGTTGGTGGTGATGAACTAGATATGGATCGAAGCCGAGCGTTAAACTTATTTGAGTTACCTTTAGATGCCACTCACCATGACATTAGAAAGCGTTGGCGACAACTGGCGTTGAGATGGCATCCAGACAGAGACGAGGGCAACACCGCAAAATTTCAAACGCTCTGTGAAGCGTGGCATGTATTGCGAAGCACGTAATCGAACATAACTCTCGACTACGTAGTTTATTGAAACTCGAAACCCTAAAATAGAAAGCCCCACATTGTGAGTGATACAAGTGGGGCTGTGTCGTCATTGCGCTATGCGCTTTAACATACGTTATGTGTTGGTGCTATTTTATTTGTTGGTGCTAAGAGTGATCTTTGCTCTGCTGACCGCTTTTATGCTCAAACGCATAGTCGAGTACTTTACGGATATAAGGTGCCCCAACTTTTGAACCGCCGTTACCGTGCTCAATAACCACAGTAGCGACATATTCAGGGTGCTCATACGGTGCGAAAGTCGTGTAAAGTGCGTGGTCAAGTAAATGCCTAGCAAGTTTCTTCGAGTTGTAGACCTGATCTTTTGCAAGATCAAACACTTGTGCAGTTCCTGACTTTCCTCCACTCGTATATTCAGTTCCCTTAAATGCACGTCTGCCGCTGCCTCGACTACCGTGGTTCACGAGTCGCATCGCGTTGATCGGCACATCCCAAATTCTGTCCGGTACTTCAGTAATCGAGGGCATTGGTTCCGGTTCGACAAGTTGTTGCGTACTGAAATCTTCACCGTGATCTAAGGTAGCTCTCAAGATATGAGGTGGCATCACCTTACCGTGATTAACCAATACTGACGTTGCTTTAGCAAGTTGCATTGGAGTTGATGTCCAATAACCTTGGCCAATACCAATCGGAACTGTGTCGCCCTGATACCAAGGGGTACGATAACGCATCATCTTCCATTCTCGAGTCGGCATGTTGGCGGTACTTTCTTCATAGATGTCTATGCCTGTCGGTTCACCAAATCCAAATCGGTTCATCCAACTTGAAATGCGGTCAATACCCAAGTCAAAAGCAGTTTGATAGAAGAACGAATCCACTGACTCTTCAATGGCTTGAGTTACATCGACAGGTCCGTGACCCCAACGTTTCCAATCACGCCACGCTTTGGAGTTAGGTTTAGAACCGGGAATCTGCCATGAACCATGATCATCACGAATGGTGTGCTCAGAGATAACATGTTCTTGCAGTCCTGCCACAGCCATGAATGGTTTGACGGTCGAAGCAGGAGGATAAACGCCTAAAGTCGTGCGATTTACCAACGGGTGAGCTGGGTCATTCAATAAACGTTGGTAGTTCTTACTCGAAATTCCATCGACGAAAAGGTTAGGGTCATAACTCGGGCTAGATGCCATCGCCAACACGCTGTTGTCTTTCGGATCGAGAATAACCGCGCTTCCGGTTCTGTGATCAAGTTGCTCAAAGACGTATTTTTGCAGCTCAAGGTCAATATTTAACACGATATCTTTGCCAGCTACTGGCGGCACGTACTCAATGGTTCGGACTATTCGCCCACGGCTGTTTACTTCAACTTCTTGATAACCTTTGGTACCGTGCAGTATATCTTCGTAATAACGTTCAACGCCGAGCTTACCTATGATTGTTGTGGCTTGATAATTCGCTTCTATCCCTTGTTCTTCAAGCTTTCTGAGATCGCTATCATTGATGTGTGCCACGTAACCAAGAACATGGGTAAGCACTTCACCATTCGGGTAAAAACGTTTTAAGCTGGTATCGATCGATAGGCCGGGGAACTGGTACTGGTGCACGGAGAACTTCGCAATCTCTTCTTCCGTTAAGTTCTCTAGAATAGTCACTGGTTTAAAACGGCGGGTGTTGTGATAACGTTTTTTGAAACGAGCGATCTGCTCAGCATCACGGGGGACGTATTTGCCTAGCTTGGTGAGCATTGCATCAACATCATCGGTTTGCTCTGGAATCATAGTCAGGTCAAAGACAAGCTTGTTTTCTGCAAGCAACACGCCGTTGCGGTCGTAAATAAGTCCACGAGTAGGGGCAATAGGTAATACTTTGATTCTGTTGCCATCGGCACGAGTTTGATAGCTTTTAAAATTTTCAACTTGAAGTCGGTATAGATTACCAACCAAGACAAGAGTGAACATCAAGATCCCACAAAACGCGACGATTACGCGATTTTTGAACAAGTTCACTTCGATTTTATGGTCACGCATCTTAACGCGTTTATGATTCATTGAAGCCTCAAGGGTTTGTTACATTTGGTTACACCTTTCGAATCGGAACTCTATATGAATATCGCCATAGTTTTGTAAAAGCTGTGTCATGATTTTTAGGATAAGCACAATATTAGTGGGTTTTATCGTTAAACAAGAGAAAGTGATGCAGGAGTCAGCCTGAACGCTTTAGGCATAGAGTTAGCGAATAAAAAAACGGCTCTCACAATGAGAGCCGTCAATACAATTTATGATGCTTAAATCTAACTTAGTTCGAAGGTTTGAACTGAGATTTACGCATACGGTTTAGTGCAGCCATTACATCCAATACTCTTGGTTTCGCTAAGTCACCGTAGTTTGGCATGTTCACGTGCCACTCATCACTTAAGATAGCGCTAAATTCTTTAGCAGGGTTGTTTGACCAGCCCGGAGTTTGTGCAAACTGGAACCATGCCCAACCAATCGCGTTCACTTCTGAAGTCGACTCTAACTGCTCTAATGCAGAAAGATCCGCGAATTCTTTACCAAAACGCAGCGACTCTTTGCCTTTCGCATTAACTCGGAATTTACCGTCAGTAAGAATGTTCATCAGTGCTGCGCGGTTTAACGAGCGAGGAACAAACGTCTCTAATGCCGTCTCACATTCGTTAGTTCGCTGAGTAGGGTGTTGAGCAATGACTTCTTGTGCTTTTTCAGTTACGTCTACCGCTTGGTAGTCGTGCATTTGAATTACCGTGTCAGCTACATCTAAGTAATCACCAGAGCCACCCATTACCACGATAGTCGAGATGTCCATCTCTTCTCGAAGTTGGCCAATACGGTCAACCAGTGGAGTGATAGGTTCAGCACCTTTTGATACTAGCGCTTGCATACGTTCGTCACGAATCATGAAGTTCGTTGCTGACGTATCTTCATCGATAAGGAGCGTTTGTACACCGGCTTCAATAGATTCTTGTAACCAAGCCGCTTGCGATGTAGAACCTGATGCATCTTGGGTGCTGAAATTAGACGTATCTTTCTGCATTGGTAAATGGTTGATGTAGTTTGAAAGATTCAAGTTATGTACACATCGGCCATCTTCTGCACGGATCTTCATCGTATCCGTCGCCGTCACGATACCTTCACGACCATCACCTGGAATATGGTTGTAAATAGAACGCTCAACAGCATTCAATAGTGTAGATTTACCATGGAAACCACCACCAACGATCAGTGTGATACCTTTAGGAATACCTAGGCCAGTCACATCACCTTTGTTTGGCGTGTTTAGCGTCACACTCAAAGACTCTGGTGCTAGGAAAGGAACCGCGCCTTTCATTGGCAGGTCGCAGTTACCTGCAATACGAGGTAATACACTGCCATTTGCAACGAATGCCGCTAGGTTGTTTTCTTCTAATTGAGCACGCAATGCGTCTTGGTCTTCAACGGCTTCACAATGTTTAATCATCGCTTCAATGTTGAGTTCGCGTTCAAGCGTTGCGCGACGAATAAACTTAGGCAAATAGAATGTAATGATGTTGATTGCTTTCTTTGCAAGAATACTACGGCCATCAGCAGGTAGGTTGATACGAAAACGAATTTCGATACCGTGCTCGGTGAAAACCACAGATGTGTTATCCAAAACAGTTTGACCTGTTAGTGCGATAGACACAGTCGCTTCTTGCTTAGCAAATTCAGAGAAGCTACGTGCAATGAAATCACGTGCTGCTACTTGGTATTCATAAGACTTTTCTTTAAGCCAATCTAACCCTGTTAACGACCAAGCGCGTGTTGCGCGAAAACGTGAAGATGAAGCATACGGGTCACCTTGAACGTGGTCGATGTGTAATTCGAAATCAGCAAAGTCGTATTGACCTTTAATTTGTTGATATGCGCGGAAGTTTTGTTTTTCGAGCTTTTTAAGCTTTGCAGTCAACTGATCCATAACGAGGAATGCCTATATAAAGGGAAGATAAAACAGAAAGGCGGCGATTATAAAAATCACCACCTATAGAGTAAAGAGAAAGTAGGCCTAAATCCAAAACAAAGTGTTCTTTTTCGCTTTAAGCGTAACGAGTTGTCCCCAAATAGTTTTGATTGATTAAGCTGTGTTCGAATTCTTGGCTCGGCATTGGCTTGCCATAAAGGTAACCTTGTCCTACGTCGCAGCCTTCATTAATAATAAATTGCTCCTGAACCTCCGACTCTATGCCTTCAATCGTGACTTTTAGGTCGAGCTTTTTGGCAATTTGGACAATAGAACGAACAATTTCCGAGTCTTCGTGTGAGTTGAGCATTTGGTCGATGAAGCTCTTATCAATCTTAATGGTATCGAATGGGAATTTCTTCAGGTAACTGAATGAGGCATAGCCCGTACCAAAGTCATCTAGTGACAATGTAACGCCGATATCATGCAGAGATTCCAAGGTATTCTTGGCAACCACTTCATCAGCAATCAGGCCGCTCTCCGTGACTTCAAGTTCTAAGAAACGAGGTTCTAGGTGGTAGGTTTCGAGTAGGTGAACCACTTGTTCCGCAAAGTGAATGTTCTTGAGTTGAATCGCAGATACATTGACGGCCATTTTGAAATCGTCAACGTATTCAGTCCACTCTTTAGCTTTTTCAATCGCATTGCGCAGTACAAAGCTACCCACTTCGAAAATCAAACCGTTTTGCTCAGCCATGTGGATCAGGGTTTCGTTAGAGATATCGCCCAAAACAGGGTGCCGCCAACGAAGTAAAGCTTCTGCACCAACCCAGCGATGCGTCAACGGACAAACTTTGGGTTGAAAGTAGAGCATAAGGTCATCATTACGAACGGCTTGAAGCAAATAGCCTTCGATTTTATTAATGTGGGTTTGTTCTTCGGTATGGGAATGAGAGTAGTAAGCGAACTTTTGGCCTGAATCTTTACAGGCTAGCATCGCTTCAGAAGATTTCTGAAGAATGCTCTCCGCGTCATCTTCGTCGTTGGTAATAGCAATCCCAATAAAGGCGTGTAAATGCACTTTGTCACTTTCGATATCGAATTCTGAATGGCCAACTTTAACTAACGTCTGGCAAAGTTCTTCAACGCGATGGTGCAAATCTTTAACGCTAAACGCCAACACGAGGTCAACCGAAGTAGGGCGTGCAGTTAATACATCGATATCAGAAAGACTGTCGATGCGTTTTCGGTACTCAACCAGTACTTGGTCTAACGCGTTATAGCCGTATCGAGCCTGTATGCGCCTGCCGTTGGTAAAACAAATATGAACGACGGCAAATGAGCTGCCTGTCAGCCTTCTCTGTGACAGTAGCTTGTGGTTTAAGCGAGATTCAAATGCGTTTCGGTTTAAAAAGCCTGTGCCGAGATCGTGATTCTTTTGGAAATTGATCTTTTGTTCTGCTGCTTTTCGCTTATCAATCTCTTGATTCAATGAATAATTAAGACTCGCAAGATCTTTAGTCCGAGTATAAACACGGTTTCTTAAGTCTCTATTCATTTGAGTGAGCTTAGCATGCTGAAACAGGGTTTTGAGCTGAGACTCTATCGAGGTGCGAAAGCTCTGTAAAAGCTTGATATAGGTGGGAGTGTAGTGGTTTTCTTTCGAGTCTAAAATGCAGATAGTGCCAAATAATTCACCATTCGGCCAAAGCAGCGGAATGCCACAATAAGAGACTAAACCGAGCTTTATGTCTGGGTTGTTTCCCCAGGCAGGATCGGCGAGGGCATTGGGCACAACAAGTTGTTGTTGAGACTCCATCACCGTTTCACAGTAAAGCCCATTGCCTAAGGTTTCAGAATCACCTTTGTTGTATGGATTGTTTTTACTGCGACTAGTAGAGAATACTTCAATGTAGTTGGCGTGAACACGCATGATGAGCGCGGCAGGCACTTGAGTGATTTGAGCTAAGAGGTCAACAATGTTCTGCCAACCGGACTCCATATCGTCTGGAATATCTAAGTCAATCGTTTTTATTTTCTTCATATGACTCCGAGTCAATTATGCTAAATGCATCAACACATCCTGTGTTAATTATGATGAACCAAATAAACTGTGAATCTTACGTTAATTAAGTATAAGAAATGTTGCACAAAAAAACCTCCGCAATTTTGCAGAGGTTTTCAAATGTGAATCCGGGTCTCAGTAATGAGATAAGTTTCGATTAAGGCTTTAACTTTATAAAATCTTCTGTGTTAAGTTTTTGCCTATAGTCTACCGATGGTTGACCAAAACCGTTTAATTGCAGAAATTCCTCTTTAAACCCTTGGTAATCGCCTAAAGTTTGGAAGTTGTTTTCATCCATATTTTCTAGTAACTCAGTCACGTGTGCTTGGGTTTCTGGTTCTAGTTCCCAATCATCCATACGAATCAATCGCTCACCATCTAGTGGTACTTTTGATTGACCATAAAGTTTGGTGCTAAACAGACGCTGCATTTGCTGGATACAACCTTCATGGGTCTCTTTGTTTTTCATCACTTTATACAAAGCAAGTAGGTAAGGGCTGAGTCCTGGGATGAAAACGCTCGCTTTAGTGACTAGGGCTTTACAGACAGTCGCGTAAGCGTTGCCATCAAAGTTAGCCAACTCTAGGTTTAGTGCGTGGCTGGTTTGGTGAAGGTCGATCTTAGCGCGCCCTAATGTACCGTCTAAATAGATAGGGTGTGTGACTTCTGGACCAACATAAGAAAACGCGATTGTTTTGCAACCCGGAGCAATAGATTCAGCGTTGATAAGCTCATCAATCCATTGTCCCCAATCTTCGCCACCCATTACTTTGAGTGTGCTTTCGGCTTCTTCTTCCGTTGCAGCTTCTAGTGTGTTGGTCACCCAACTGTCATGTTCCAAAGAAATGGTCGCGCCAGTCACGCTTTCACCAATAGGCTTGATGGCAGAGCGCCAAAACTCTTCGGAATCTGGTTTAGGGCGAACACCCGCAGCTAAGCTATAGATAATCAGATCCACTTCACCTTCGAAGTAGGTTTCAATGGCTTCGACAACTTGTGAACGTGTTTCTTGCGAAAATGCGTCGCCAACGATATTGATAGCAGTGCGTTGCTCTCGTTCGGCTTCTTTTTTGAAGTAGATGTTGTTGTACCAACCAGCACTACCTAGGGATTTTTCATTTGGACCGCGCTCGAATGAGACGCCAATAGTGTCAGCTTTTGCGCCGCCAAAAGTAAGGGCAATACGAGCGGCAAGGCCAAAGCCTGAGGAAGCGCCGATAATCAGTACTCGTTTAGGGCCATCTTTGATTTGCGGCGCACTCTTAACAAACTTGATTTGTTGCTTTACGGCTTCTTGACAGCCAAGAGGGTGAGCGCTTTTGGCTACCACACCCTTGATAACAGGTTCGATCAGCATAAATAACCTTACAGTTAACGGTGATATGCACTCAGGCTAACGTAAAGCTGTGTAAAATTTATTGAGCTAGACCATTAAAACTTAAAGATACTGATATAATTCTTCGGCGACGAATTCAGCAATCCAAGGTTGAGCTTCTGGTTTTGGATGCAATCCATCGTTCATCATCCACTCAGATTTAAGGATGATATGCTCTAGGAAAAACGGTAAAAGTGGTACGTTTTGTTGATCAGCAAGCGCTGCAAAAACGTATTCAAACTGCTGGTTGTAACGCTTTCCGTAATTCGGTGGGATTTTAATCTGCATCATTATAGGTTTCGCGCCCGCAGCTTTTATCTGCTCAATGATTTGATCAAGATTTGCAGACATCAGCTTTGGTGGGAATCCACGAAGTCCGTCATTCGCACCAAGTTCAATAAGAACGGTGTCTGGAGCGTGTTCTTCAAGCAATTGTGGTAAGCGAGCTAAACCATTGCCAGTTGTGTCTCCAGAAATACTTCCGTTAACCACGGTTACCGCTTTGTCATGCTTTGCTAACGCGTCGGGTAACAGGCTTGGCCAACTCTGTTTGATGTCCATGTTGTAACCGGCACTCAAGCTATCACCAAGGACCAGTAACTTAGAATCTAACTCGGTATCTTGAGCCAAAGAAGCGGTTGAAAATAAAATAAAGAATAAAAAGGAAATTAGTCGAGTCATGCATACATCCATCATTAAAGCAGAAGCTGTTTCGAAGACAGTGTCTACTAATCAAGAACATTTAACAATCCTAGAGCACGTCGATATCGATATTCGTGAGGGCGAAACTGTCGCGATTGTCGGCACGTCTGGCGCGGGTAAGTCGACCCTAATGACGCTACTTGCTGGTCTTGATGTACCAACGAAAGGCGAAATCAGTTTATTAGGGCAGCCACTTTCACAGCTTGATGATGAGGCAAGAGCTAAGATCCGCAGTGAATCGGTAGGGTTTGTATTTCAAAGCTTCTTATTAATTCCAAGCCTTTCTGCGCTGCAAAATGTCACGTTGCCTTGTTTGTTGAAGGGAGAAGACGAAGACATCGAACGCGCGACGGCTCTGCTTGAATCAGTAGGCTTGAAAGACAGGCTTGATCACTTGCCGTCTCAGCTATCTGGTGGTGAGCAACAAAGGGTCGCGTTGGCGCGCGCATTTATGATTAAGCCAAAAATTCTTTTTGCTGACGAACCCACAGGCAACCTAGACCAACAAACTGCTGCCAAAATTGTTGAATTGTTGTTTGAATTGAACTCATCCCACGGCACAACGTTAGTGTTGGTGACACACGACCCCAAGCTTGCACAACGTTGCCAAAGAACACTTAAGATGCATGTCGGTCAGATAGAGGAAGTCTAAATTGAATTCATCAAACGGACTGAATAAACGCCTGTTTTCGTGGAGTATCGAAGAGATTCGACACGGTCAGTTGTGGCCAGTTTCAATCGCTTTAACGCTTATTATTGCTTGTGTATTTGCATTGTCGGCATTGGCCGAACGTATGGAGCAGGTAATTGTTAAGCAGGGCAAAGATGCGCTTACTGCCGATAGCGTGTTTATCTCAGCAAACCCAGTTCCACAATCCTTGTTAGACCTCACTCAAGTTGAACAATTAGAAAGCTCTCGGTTGACTCGTTTTTCAACCATGGCATTCAGTGACAACTCGATGCAGTTAGTGACGGTGAAAGCGGTTGAAAGTAATTACCCATTACGCGGCGAAATGATCTTAGAGGGCGCTGATAAAGCATCAAGTAACCATGTTAAGCCGGGTGAACTTTGGCTAGACGAGCGTATATTCGCACAGTTAGAGGTTGAGATCGGTGACAATGTCACTATTGGCGATGCCGATTTAGCGATAACTGGACGAATCACTCAAGAACCAGGCTTAAGCTTTAACCCATTCCAACAAATGCCAGCCGTGCTGATCCATACAAGTGATATCGATGCCACAGGAGCGATTCAACCGGGTAGTCGTGTTAGTTTTAGGCTGTTTCTCAACGGTGATGATACAAAACTGAAAGCCGCGCAAGACAGTGTCGAGTTAACACCGAGCGATCGTTGGCGTACTCAAGATTCAGCAAGTCGTACTAATGACATGTTCGAAAGTACGACTCAATACCTTTCTTTAACTGTGGCTATCGTTGTGATCATGGCTGCGACTACTTTGGTACTCACGTGCCAACATTATGTTGCGAGTCGCCGAAAAACCATCGCGATGCTTAAGAGTTTGGGGGCAAGCAAGCAGTGGATCGTTAAATGGTTGTCTGTACAGGTATCTCTGCTAGTGGTTATCGGTGCAGTACTGGGAATTACCATAGGTATCGGCTTGGAGTTTTTGCTTCGTATACCTCTTGGCGACTTATTACCAACGCCACTTCCTAGCTATGGCATTGAACCGGCTATCTTGGCGATTTTATCAAGCATCTTAATTGGTGTTCCTGCTCTTGGTATCCCGTTAATTGGCTTGGTCAACACCTCGGCAATCAGCGTTATTCAATCAAGTCACCAGTCCAATGAAAGCTACAAGAAATACTTGCTGTTACTGGTACCGATTATTCCAATGATGCTGATGTATGGCGACAATCTATTGGTATGGATAGTTCTAGCGGGTATCGCTTGCCTGTTCTTAGTGCTCGCAATTGTTAGTACGCTCGTTCTGCGTTTGGTTGGTAAACTACCGACATCGACATCTATGCGTTTAGCATTGAGCCGAATTAATCGCACACCATTAGCAACTGGGATTCAATTTGGATCTTTAGCGCTTTCACTGATGTTGCTGTCTATCATCTGGTTGGTAAGAAGTGATTTACTGTCAGATTGGCAGCAAACCTTACCAGAGAACGCACCGAATGCGTTTGCCCTTAACATTGCAAGTTATGAGAAAGACAGTTATCTCGAGACGATTGATGCAAACGAAGTAGAACGCACTCAAGCGTTTCCAATTATCCGAGGACGACTGACGACGATAAACGGTGTTGAAGCGTCGGAATACAGTGATACCTCTGGAGAAACAGACGCATTAAGCCGTGAGATCAACTTCACTTGGGGAGATAGCTTACCTGAGTACAATGAAGTATTAGAAGGCAGCTGGACACAAGAGCAGGGCGTATCTGTGGAATCGGATGTCGCGGAGCAACTGGATCTAAAGATTGGCGATGAGCTTTCATTCACAATCAACAGCCAGAATGTCTCTGCCAAAGTGAATAGCATCCGCAAAGTCGAGTGGCGTGAAATGAAGCCGAACTTCTACTTCATCTTTACTCCAGATGTCTTGAGCTCAATTCCTTCTACTTGGCTAGTGAGCTTCAGATTAGAAGAACAACATAATCAGATGCTCAACGAACTCTCTCGAAATCACCCAACCGTGAGTTTGATGGATATTCGCAAGATGGGTAGCAAGATCCAAGAGCTGCTCAAGCAGATTGTTTGGTCGATTACCGTACTTGCGGCGTTAGGTGTGGTGGCGGGGCTGTTGCTTATCTTCACTCTATTGCGATTGAGCTTATCTCAAAGACAACAAGAGATACGCTTGTATCGAACATTAGGCGCGAGTAAGAAACGAATTCTCAATACTATTTGGTGTGAGTACGGGTTAATGGCGTTAGTCGCAGGCTCAATTGCAGCGCTCGGTTCTGAGCTCAGCGTGGCAGGCGTTATGAACTTTGGCTTCGAGTTACAACCTTCACTACACCCGATGTTGTGGATAGCGTTACCGGTGTTAACGTTCATCACATTAGCTACGGTAGTGAATAGTTTAATCAAACGCTTGTTGGCACCAGTAAACAAGGACTTTGGTTAGTCGCTGGCAAGATTTAGCCAATCGCTTAAAACGGTCTAAAAGTGAAATCACTTATACTTAGTCATGCACTATTTATAATACGCCGCTTTAGACCGTTTTTTATATGACCAACCCGTAGCATAAGTAAAAAATATCGCACCTTAGATTCCACTCTTTTTAGCATTTTTTAAAACTAATTGCACAATAACGCCGATTTAATAAACAGAGGTTAGTCCCTGTAAACAAAGGGTTTGCGCAACTTAGCAAGAACGTTATCAACAGTTATCCACAAAAACGGTGGATAACTTTAGGGATAAGTTAACATCCATGTTTTAAGAGTGCTGAGGCAGCCTTTATGTGGCGTCACTTAGGACAAATTTGACTGTTAGAATAACCTTCAAAACTCTATCTGGGGTTATTGAGTCAAGAGATTATTTATGTTTTTTACATAGATATTAAATCCCGCGAATCTAAGACCTTGATAAAAATGTGTTTTAATTCATCGCAGAACAAAAGTAGAATAGAGACAGTTAATCTTATTCTACAGAACACGATGAACCACAACAAAACGGATAAAAATCAACCTTCTATTGCCATTGTTGGTGGTGGTATTGCCGGAACAACGAGCGCGATTCACTTTAGTGAGTTGGGTTTTAAGGTCACTATATTGGAAAAAGGGCCGAGTTTGGTTAATGGTCCACCAATTTGCCACCTGCACGCTGGCGGCAATTTGTATCGAGATATTTCTGTAGAGCAGTGTCTTCAATTGCTCACGCAGTCAATTGATACCGTCCGCTTATTTCCTCATACGATCAATATTCGCCCGACAATCATCGCCGTTCCGCACAGTGATGGTGGTGAGCCGTTGGATTTGCTTCCACGCCTTAAGATAATCAAAAGCGCTTATGCCGATCTTGTTAAACAAGATAAAAGCAACCAAGTGCTTGGTGATCCGGAAGAGTATTACAAGCTGTACAGCAAAGAAGATTTATTAGCACTTTCCGCGAAAACACAGCCTCTGAAACCAACATCGCTGGATGATTGGTGTATTCCTTTTGCGAAACATACAGATTTAGAGACCCTAAAATATCCTGTTGCTATGGTTCAAGAATATGGTTGGAGCGTATTCCGACTCTCTGCTACCGCTCAACTCTCTTTGGGGCAACAAGCTAACTGTACCGTGTTAACCAACAGCCGATTACAATCTGTTGAGTCGATAGGCCAAGCTTGGTCTTTGACTTATACAGACGCTGAAAACCAAAGCTGCCAACTAACGACCGATTACTTGATTAATGCGAGTGGGTTTGAAACGGGTATCGTGGACGACTTTGTTGGTTCTAAGCAGCAAAGACTTGTTGAATTTAAAGCTGCATACGTTACAGAGTGGCCATATTCGCAAGAATGTAATGAAGAGTGGCCAGAGGTTATCTTTCATGGCCCTAGAGGTACACCACAAGGTATGGCGCAATTAACGCCCTATGCTGATGGTGTGTTCCAACTCCACGGTATGACAGAAGGGATTACTCTGTTTGAGGGTGGGCTAGTTTCTTCATCAACAGATTCGTCACAGCCACAGCTGCCTTCTAAGCTTCTTAAGAAAATCGTATCGGGTTGGAGCGAAGAGCAGCTTGAATTAAGAACTCGCGCTGCAATAACGCATATGTCTCAGTTCATTCCAAGTTTCAGCTCTGCGTTAGTAGGTGGTAAGCCTTTGTTTGGTGCACAGCAAATACCAGGAACTGATCCTAGCTTGCGAGCTTCAGACGTTTCATTCTGTGGTGAACGTTATGCTCGACTTGAAGTAGTGAAAGCTTCTTCAACACTCGAAGCTGCACAAAAGGTTGCTGAACAATGGTTTGATATATCAGAGGCGGTATCTATTGAAGGTACGCATTCAGTGACAATGTCACTTAATTTAAATGATATTGAAAACAGAGCGATAGATTTAACACAAGAACGTGGATATCCCGAAGCGCTTGCAAAAGTGTCAGGTCAAGATCACGCTTAATAGCCAATCATCATCTACCACGCTTAACTTCTTTAATTCGGCTTACTACAATAGGTAAGCCGAATTTTCATTTCAGCATCAGCTTAGATACCGAAACTCATCCAAACTACTTCTTCCTAGCTAATTCTTCTTAGTTATATAGCACATAGCTACATAGTAATTAGCAAAGACTAGTAGCCGAAAAATTGAGCCCATTGGCACCAAACATCTTGTAAACCTAAGCGATCGCCTTTACTAAACGCGACTGCATGCCCCGGTTTGGCTTGTGCTAAGCGCGGTAAATCGATTCTGGCGACACATCCAATCTTCGGATAGCCACCAATGGTCTGTCTGTCATTAAGCAACACGATAGGTTGCCCATCTTGGGGGATTTGAATTGCACCTAAAGCAATGCCTTCTGACAACAGCGAAATGTCAGGCGAGGCGACGGGGTTGCCACTGAGTCGATAACCCATGCGATTAGAGTTTTGGTCAACGTGATACTGCGCGTTATACAAAGTCTCTTTTGCTGCCTCTGAGAATAGCTCGCTTTGATAGCCTTCAATCACTCGTAGGTTCACTGGTAGGTTGTAATCAGGCGTGTATCGGAAGGTGACACTCAACGCTTTAAATGGACGTGATAGTTGATGTTGGGTAAAAGCTATTTGCTGCCCTTGCTGGCATGGCTCTCCATCTTGCATTAATCCCCCAATCTTTTCACGAGTCACGGTAGAACAACTATCAAGAGTTGATGGAGCATCGAATCCGCCCTTAATGGCTAAATACGCCCTTAGACCATTTTTAGGTAAACCAAATGAGAGAACTTGCCCTTTAAATGCTTGAAAAGTGCGCCAGTTAGCCTGTGGTTTACCATCGAGTTTCGCTTGTAAATCACCCCCGCATAGTGCCATTTCACAATCAAAATCGATTCGTAACGCGCATTGCCCAAGCGTGATTTCCAACGCCGCTTGGTTTACTGGATTGCCCAATAGATGATTAGCCCAGCTATAAGAGTAATCATCAACCGGTCCACCTTGCGTTAATCCAAGATGAGCAACACCAAATCGTCCAAAGTCTTGAATCAAACTCAAAGGGCCTGGCTTAATCACTGTCAGTGTTGGTTTAGCTTTTGTCTTAGCCATTTATGATGCCTCCACTAATCTCCATAAACGTAAGCTCTACAAATTCTTGTCTTGAAATCGCGATGAAACGGACTGTGTCACCAACATTAAGCAGAGACAGCGGTCTTTGCGTAATATCGGCGTTCTTCAATTGGCTATGATCGAACAACGGAAGCGGGCAATTGCCAATAATATTCCAACCGCCCGGTGAATCCGAAGGGTACACAGCCGTTTTCGTGTCCGCGATAGCGATACTGCCTTTGGGTACATTTAAGCGAGGTGTGGAGTGACGGGGCACAGCAAGTTCATTAACTACATCAGACATAAACGCAAAGCCAGGTGTAAACCCAATCGCACTGACGCTATATGTCTGTGAGGTATGATATTGAATAATATCGTCCAAATTCACGCCTTTGTCTTGATACCTGACTAAGTCGAGCGCCGTTTCTGGTGAGTAATAGGCAGGAAGTTCAATCGTATTACGAGTTTTACTAACACTAGAAAAGGACGATAGAGCGTGATTCAACAAATTATGGAGTTGTTCTATGAGCTGTTGTTCTGATATTCGATAAGGGAGGTAGTCAACCAATATAGTTTGGTAAGCCGGCGTCACATTCATCAGCACCGATGCTAAATTTTGGCGAATGGCATCGGAAAAGTGAGCCATGTACTGCGCATATT
This sequence comes from Vibrio cyclitrophicus, assembly GCA_023206055.1. Classification (NCBI taxonomy): domain Bacteria; kingdom Pseudomonadati; phylum Pseudomonadota; class Gammaproteobacteria; order Vibrionales; family Vibrionaceae; genus Vibrio; species Vibrio cyclitrophicus. The sequence continues at coordinate 467,596 of CP065367.1, forward strand.
CGGCGCTAGATTGATTATTTGAAGGCGATAGCGTCAACGTCACCAAAACGCTACATTCCGCGACTGGCGCTGTATTGAATTCAATCTGATTCGTCGTCATTTCGTTTCCATACGTTTGTTATCTTTCCTTTTATTAGCTGACTTGTCGTGTCTCATTTCCGTGTCCAAGCCAATACAAAACAATTAGATCTTAGGAGCGATTGATTAGGTACTCGATTGGGCGAGCGATTAGACCATGCGTCATACCAATTACACGCTTCATACCAATTACACGCTTCATGCCAATTACACGCTTCATGCCAATCAAACGCTTCATGCCAATCAAACGCTTCATGCCAATCAAACGCTTCATACTAGTTAAAAGCGTTGAGGTCTTGTCTGATTTTTCTAATTAATGCGATGGATTGAGGGTTATCCCCATGAACACAGATAGTATCAGCCTCAATAGGCAGTCTTTCACCCTCTAAAGTCGTAACCGAGCCATAGTTAATGATCTGCATGACTTGGTTATAGATATCGTCTTGATTGACGTAAACCGAGCCTTTTTGAGTACGTGGCGCTAATTGCCCGTTATTTAAATAGGCACGGTCGGCAAACGCTTCAAACAAAAGAGGCAAGTCATGATCGTCTGCAATATCTAGATACTGTTGATTGTCTGATGAAGAGAGAATCATCAAGGGGATGTTAAATTCAGCGACGGCTTGGGCTACTGCATTAAACACATCAATGTTCGCCATCATATCGTTGTAAAGGGCGCCATGAGGTTTCACATAGCCAACAGAGGTGTGGTGATAGCGGCAAAGGGCTTGTAATGCACCGATTTGATAGCACACCAGTTCACTGATCTCGTCCATGGTGTGTGGAATAGAACGGCGACCAAACCCAACGAGATCTTGATAACCGGGATGAGCACCAATTTGGGTGTGATAATGCTGTGCCAGTTTTATCGTCTTGGACATAACGTGCGGGTCAGACGCGTGAAAGCCACAAGCGATGTTTGCCATATCGACCCATTCCATGACCGACTCGTCATCGCCCATCTTCCAATTGCCGAAACTTTCTCCCATGTCGCAATTAAGCAAAATCTTCGTTGTCACGTGGTGCTAATCCTTTACGTTGAGGTAAGTAATGACGGTCTTATAAATACCATAAATAAACAGTGACCTAACTCAAACTTTCGACACCGTAGATTTACCAGTATGGCACTTCATATATAGTTGAACTATTGATTAAAGGATTAATATCTATCTGTATATTAGGTGAGCACATGATATCCCGCCAGGATTGCTTAGGACTAGCATTAACGACACCTGTTTTTGTCTCTGCTCAAGAAAAATCTCTAGACCAGTTCATGTCGATGGGCCTTGGAGAATTGTCTATGTTAGGTGTCGAAATGGTAACGGTTTGGAAAGTGACACAAAAACTCACTGACATTCCGTCGTTGGTGTATATGAGGGTCTCTAATGAATTCTAAATGGCTTAAGCTCAGCTTATCTAAACTAGGCTTTGCCGCTTTAATTATGCTTATTGTGCCTTTGAATACCTCAGCGGCTAGCATCAAGCCTTATGAAATGAAAGCGGTGTACCTTTTTAGAATTGCGAATTTTATTCGTTGGAACGATGAAAGCTCAATGAAAACTGTGAACTTTTGTGTGATTGGCGATAAAAAGGTAAGCCAAGTGTTAACGTCAATTACAGAGGGGAAATCTATTCGTTCGCTCGTAATCCAAGTTCAACAGTCGAATACTTCTAAGTGTGATATTACATATTTATCTGATCATGAAAATGATCAATTTCGTAGCCAAGAGCACTCCCCACACACTGTGACAATCAGTGACATCCCTAACTTTACAGACCTAGGTGGAGTCATTGAGCTAACGAACATCGATAATAAGCTCAAAGCTAAGATCAACCTAGATAACGCTAGGCGCGGTGACTACGTCATTGGCTCAAACCTGTTACGAATCGCTATAGTGGAGGGCCAATAATGTTGCCTTTCATTAATAACATATCGATTAAAAACAAGATGGTATTACCCATTATCATCTTCATCGTAGTCACTTTTGTTACGATTCAATCAATAAATTACACTGTCACGTTTGAAAGAGAAAAAGAGAGCCTGATTCAGCGTGTTAAAGTGCTAGCACAAGGTGTTGCTTATAACCTACAAGCCGCAATCCTATTCGAAGACAAGTCATCGGCTCAGGAAATCTTGTCAGCATTCGTTGCAGATAAAGATATTGTTAGAGTGAAACTCTATGACATTAACGAACAGCTTTTTGCTAGCTATCAGGTGAGTAACACTCTGGTTCCAAGGCCAAACGCAGATGAATTAGACGATATCGCGGAGCATCAATTTGCCATCTCTGAGCATTTCATCTTTTTACTCGTTCCTGTGAAGCTGGATGGCGTTGTGATCGCGAATTTAAGAGTCACAATATCGAAAGAAGCGTTTCATTCGATCTTAACGACTATTTTCAAGGTTGCGGCCGTCTACCTGTTGTTTCTGGTGATCTTAGGCGCAGTGCTAGTCAAAATGGTCCAACACTTGATTATCGAACCGATGTTTGATCTCAATGAGGCGATGCAAGCCTTTGTTGAACGTCGTTCCAAACAGCCTAAATTGGTCGCAACGAACCGAGATGAAATCGGTGATCTGGTTCGAGCTTTCAATACCATGCTCGATAGACTTCAACATCGCGACAACCAAATCAATTTTACGTTGGACAAGTTACAAGAAGAAAAATCGTTTGCTAATGAGGTAATTGAAACCGTTCAGCACTCGTTGTTGGTGGTGGATGAAAAAGGGCTCATCGTTCATGCGAACGCAGCTACTCGGGATATTTTTAAATGCTCAGAAGCCTTTCTTGAGAATTTGTTAATCCAAGAGTTGATCGCAACCAAGCAAACGAGTTTCTTACAAGATGTTATTGATGCCAATATTGAACTCAATGACGAATTACTGGAAACCACCGATCTCTTTCAATCAAAACGCTGGCTTCGTGTGAGCAGCCGTTCTTTGACAAAACATGGTCGTATTCTTTATGCAATCCAAGATGTCACAGACATAGAAACAGCCATGAGTCGTCAGCGTATTGCAGCGGGTGTTTTCGAAAACAGTAAAGACGGTTTAATCGTGCTGAACTCGTCCAATGTGATAACTATGGTTAACCCAGCTATCACACAACTTCTCGGTTATCACGCCGATCTGCTGGTGGGCAAAACACCATTTGAAGTATTTTCTTGGCAACAATTTTCATCACTTCTGCCGACAATTCGCAATTCGTTAGACAACTATGGGCAATGGCAAGGCGAAGTTTGGGAGAAGAGCGCGTCCGGCACGTTAATTCCTATGTTTGTCAAAGTGAATCGAGTTGCCTCAGACAGTGAGAAAGACGAGTTTGATATGGTATTAACGCTGTCTGATTTATCAAACGTCAAAGAGATGGAAAGACTCGAACACTTAGCTCATCACGATGCATTAACCGGGCTAGCAAATAGAGCGCAGCTGTATAAGGTCATAGATGATATTGTCACATCGAGCCACTATTCAAATCAGCATTTTGCGGTTATCTATTTGGATTTGGATGGCTTCAAAGAAGTGAATGATAACTATGGGCACGATGCAGGTGACGAAATCCTTAAACAAGTGTCAAACCGGTTGTTATCTCAGGTAAGAGCGGGAGATTTGGTTGCACGTTTGTCGGGTGATGAATTTGTTCTTATTATTAAACAGACAAACAAAGTCTTGTTAGCTAAGTTAGCCGAGCGATTGTTGGGTCTGATTGGGCAAGAAGTGAATTATAAACAACGTTCACTTCATGTTGGAGCGAGTTTGGGTATCCATTTAGTTGATGGCCCAGAGCGAGATATTGACGTGATTTTAAAAGTTGCTGATGAAGCGATGTACCAAGCGAAACGCAAAGGAAAAGGTCAGTTTGTGTTCTCTCGTAAGGGTAAATAGGCTCCGGTGTTTGTGAGCCAACCCTAAGTTGTTGTATCATAAGTGATAGGTTGAATAATTTTAATTTAAAGGTCTGCTAAGCATGAATGTTTTAGTTACAGGTGGCATGGGTTACATTGGTAGCCATACAAGTATCCAGATGATCAACGCAGGTATGAAACCTGTACTTTTTGATAGCTTGTACAACAGCAAGCCAAGCGTTCTAGAGCGTATCGAAAAAGTATCCGGCGTTCGCCCCAACTTCATTGAGGGTGACGTTCGTGATAAAGCGCTTTTGACTGAAACCATGAAGCAACACAACATCGAAGCGGTTATCCACTTTGCTGGTCTGAAAGCCGTCGGAGAATCTGTGGAAAAGCCTCTTGAATACTACGACAACAACGTAAACGGTACTTTAGTTCTTGTTGATGCAATGCGTGATGCTGGTGTAAAAACATTAGTATTTAGCTCTTCAGCGACGGTATACGGCGATCCTGCGAGTGTGCCAATTACCGAAGACTTCCCAACAAGCGCAACCAACCCATATGGTCGTAGTAAGCTAATGGTTGAAGAGTGCTTAACCGATTTCCAAAAAGCCAATCCAGATTGGAGCATCACACTACTTCGTTACTTTAACCCTGTAGGCTCTCATCCAAGCGGTGAGCTGGGTGAAGACCCACAAGGTATACCAAATAACCTAATGCCATTTGTATCTCAAGTAGCAGTAGGTCGCCGTGAATTTCTATCTGTATTTGGCAGCGATTATCCAACAAAAGACGGCACAGGCGTTCGTGATTATATCCACGTAATGGATCTGTCTGATGGCCACATCGCAGCGCTTGAGAAAGTAGGGCGTAAAGACGGTCTTCATATCTATAACCTTGGCACTGGTAACGGTTCAAGTGTATTGGATATGGTTAAAGCGTTTGAGAAAGCGAGCGGTAAAGATATCCCTTATAAGCTAGTCGAGCGTCGTCCGGGTGACATCGCTGAATGTTGGGCAGATCCTGCTAAAGCTCAGAAAGAACTTGGTTGGAATGCGACACGTACACTGACTGAAATGACTGAAGATACATGGCGCTGGCAGTCAACGAACCCTGATGGTTTCCCTGGTTGATCTAGTTATTTCATGAATGATTAAATTACAAAAAGATGCTTTAGGGCATCTTTTTTGATCTTAATCGAATAAAAAGTAAATTGGTGGTTAAAAAGTATCATTCCGTATCGGTTGTGTTATTATGCTCGCGAATTATATGTTTAATGTTAATTTTCTTTGGAGTTAATCATGGAACTAGGCCTAATCATCACTTTCATCATTGCTGCTGCAGTAATGGTTAAGAAAGAAATGGCAGAGAAGTAAAACGTAATTTCACTTATTCCTTTTTTATACATTTTTTAGTGAAATAAAAAAAGCCAGCATTTAGCTGGCTTTTTAGTCTCTGCAATTCAGGTTTTTAACGAATTAGAATTCGTACTTAGCTGAAATGCCGTAGTTTCTTTCTGCTTGAGTGTTCTCTTTGTACAGCTCGTCGTCGCCGCGAACGTCATTCCAACGGTAGTACTCTTCGTTAGTTAAGTTGAAAACACCACCGCGAATTGTCAGATCTTTCATCGGTTTGTAGTATGCTGTTAAGTCAACAACAGTCGCACTTGGTAGCTCAGCTTGGCCAGCATTGCCGCCATTTTCATCATCGAAGTTAATGTCTGAACCCGATTTGCTAGCCGTATAGTTTAGCTTAAGGCTAGTACCCCAGTTTTGGCTTGGAGCATCATAGTTTAGACCTAAAACAGCATTCCAAGGGTTCACGCTGTTCAATGCGTTACCGTTGCCGTCTTCACCTTCAGTGTATGAAGCAACAAAGTGTGTTGAAATACCTTCAGGCGCACCAACTAACACATCCCACAATAGTGTATTTGAGAACTCCACACCCTTAATCGTCGCAGAATCTAAGTTAACGTTAGAGTAGTGTGTCAGACCGTTTTCTTTCTTCGTGATTACCGTTTCAATGAAATCATCGTAATCACTGTAGTACGCTGCAATCTCAGACGAAGAAGCTTGAGTATTGTGACGGTACCCTAGCTCGTAAGAAATACTGGTTTCTGATTTTAGGTCTGGGTTTGGATCATTTACGTAACCATGACCTGGATTGTCATATGTATAATACAGTTCATCGAATGATGGCGCTCTAAATCCTTGACTGATTTGACCGAATACAGTGCCTGTATCAGTTAGTTTATACGTAGTACCTAAACGACCTGTAACTGCAGAATCTGAGAAATCCGTTAAAGATTCGCCAGTATTTTTACCAGGGTCTGTAGAGAAGTAATCAAAACGAACACCTGGAGTAACAATAAGTTTGTCATTCATTAGGCTAATTTCGTCTTGAACAAACAGGCCAAATTTTTGTTCTTTCGCATCAGGAGTGTATACATAAAGCTGATCATCAGTATCAGGATCAGAGTTGTACTCCATATTCGTGTTGCTTATATCGCTATGCGTATACGTCGCACCATAAACTAGGTAATGGTTGTTAATCTGTTTGTCTAACTGTGTCTCGATTTCAATCTTATCTTCGGTGTATTCGTAATCTTTTGTTTGAAGATTGTCATTGTTTGCAGGGACATAAGGTGGGAAACCAGGACCTGCAGGTTTAAAGCGCTTCGTCACCCCATTTTCTTCTTTAGAGATGTATGACACTTTGCTCGTCACGGTGTCAGCGATAGCGCCATCTGCAAACCAAATGTGCTTAATAGCGAATCGATTTTGCGTTGTGTCATCAGCACCAGTATAGCTATCGTAGCTTGAGTGGTAGATATCAGAGTCTGAAGTATCCTTAATTAGCTCAGCCAGAAACTCAATACGGTGGCTTTCATTCAATTGGTATTGCAATTTTACCAATAGGTTATCTGCAGAGGTATCTTGACCTTCAACAGCGTAGTTCTCTAAATCGTTAGAGTTACGGAAGTTTTGTAACTCTTCACCATCTCGACGAGTGTAGGCTACCAATGTTTCTAGGTCGCCAAATCGATTAGCTAATGCAACATGTTCGCTAAAAGAATTATCTTCCGAAGAATAAGACAGTTTCGCTTGGCCACCAAAATCTTCGCCATCTTTCAAGAAATCAGAAGGGTCTTTAGTTTCAAAAGCAACAACACCACCAATAGCGTCGCTTCCGTGTAAACTTGAAGCCGCGCCTTTGATTATTTCGACACTTTTCAGCATATCTGGGTCGATTGAAATACCGCTAGAATTAATAAATGCGTAAGGGCCCCCATCAAATGAACCTGGTTGCGACGAACCATCTACTAAGATTTTGACGCGTTTACCTTCCATGCCACGAATATTGATAGTTTGTGCACCTTGACGAGAGCTTGAGTTCATCGTCACACCCGGAGTGTATTCGAAGATTTCATTCACGTCTTTCGCCATGTTCTCTTCAATTTGCTTATCCGAGATGACAGTAACAGAAGCCGCTGTATTGATAAGTGTTTGATTAGTACGAGTCGAAGATACAACAACCTCGTCAAATAGGGCATAATCTTCAGCAAAGGCTGAGGTTGATGAAAGCGCTAAAACGATTGAAGCAGAGAGTAGGGATTGCTTATACATCTGATAGTTACCTTAATTCCATAGTATTATCTTGATTTGCGAAAGATAATATTGGATCTAAATGATAATTACTATTATTTGCATTTGAATTTATTTTCAATTTCGTCAGTCTAAACCTGTTTTAACCGTATAACTCGTTGTATTTTAAAAGCTTTAAACGTTCCATTTAGCTGGTGAATACTTCAATTTTTGTGATTAACCTCTCATTTATAAAGTTGGATACTGATGCATAGCCCAATAACACTTGAAGCACTACATATACTGGATGCCATCGATCGCCGTGGGAGTTTTGCGGCCGCAGCGAATGAAATGGATCGAGCACCCTCGTCACTTAGCTATCAAATTCAGAAATTAGAGCAAGACTTGGATATCATGATTTTTGACCGCTCAGGCCACCGTGCAAATTTCACGGAAGCGGGGCAATTGATACTTGAGCAAGGCAGAGTAATTCTTGGTGCGACAGAGAGATTGGTAAACGAGGCGAGCATTCTAGCCAATGGTTGGGAGCTTGATTTGACCATCGCCTTCGATGGCATCATCCCAATTGCCAACTTCTTTCCACTTGTTGATGAACTAGGCAAAATTAGTAAGACACGTGTTCGTTTACAAGAAGAGATCCTAGCTGGTTGTTGGGAATCTCTCACAGATGGTCGTGCCGATTTATTGGTATGCCCTAAGCTCGATACAATTCCAAACGATATTAAAAGTGACGTGATTGGTAAAATAGAAATGGTATGGGTCGCGGCGGCAAACCACTATGTTCATAAACGTTCTGGTGAATTCGATCAGAAAGCGAGAGAAAGTTACAGGGTGATCGCAATTGCGGATACTGCCCGTGACCAACCTGCATTAAGTATCAATATTCTAGAGAAACAACCGCGCTTAACGGTAACGAGCTTCCCCGCAAAAGTAGAAGCTCTAACGACGGGGTTAGGGATTGGCACTTTGCCGAGTGTTATCGCTAAACCACTGATCGAATCTGGCGTTCTACAGCAGATTTCGGGAACAGAACCGCAACCTATCGATATAGTGATGGCTTGGCGACGCAACAAAATGGGCGACGCCAAATCTTGGTGCATTCAACACCTTAAAAAGACATGGTCACTCAAATAGCGGCAGAACCATATCTGCCGTGCCATCTTCAAAACTTATGTCTAGCTTAAAACCGAGCTTTTGAGCTAGTGTCAGCATCCCTCTATTGGTTGGCATTGTCATTCCCGACATCTGATTGGTCTGCTTCGCCCGGCAATAGTCGATAACCTTAGTCAATAGAATACGACCTAATCCGACACCTTTTAGATCAGAGCGTATCAGTATCGCAAACTCTGCATCTGTGTTTTCTGGGTTAATCAGTGCACGAGACACACCGATGATCGCTGGAACGCCTTGTTCCTCGCGAACGACCACAAAAGCAATTTCTCTATCGAAATCAATCTGAGTGAAATTCGCCAACGCCTCATGATTGAATTCACCTACATCACTAAAGAAACGCTTATAGAGATCTTCCTTAGATACAAGATTAATGAAGTCTGCATGAAGCGGTTCATCTTCGGGTAGAATAGGGCGTAACAGCACTTCGGTTCCGTCTTTTAGCTGGATACGTTCTTCAAGCTCTACGGGGTAAGGGCGAATCGCCAACCTTTCTTGCGGATCCCCTTCGTAAGCTTTCAATATGATATCGGCATCTAATATTGTGAACTTGTCTCCGTTGGCCAGTACTGGATGGATATCTAGGTCATGTATTTCAGGGCAATCGACGACCATCTGTGATATACGAACCAATAGTTCAGAAAGACCTTCTATATCAATAGGATTAGGGAGCTTTTGTAGGCGAATCTTGCCACTTTTTATCGCTCGAATAATCAAGTAACGCGCCAGTGTCATGTTGAGCGGTGGGAAAGCAGCGGCAGCATCTATCGATTCATCCCACTCCGAACCACCTTGTCCAAGTAAAATGATGGGGCCAAAGGTTTCATCCGTTGTGACCTTAACTCGCAGTTCTTGGCCGCCTGCAAGCTTGGCCATACCTTGAATCAACAAGCCATGGATATGAGCAGTAGGGAACGACAATTGAGATCGATCGAGAATTGCTTGAGCGGCATTCGCGACTTCACTACTGTTTCGTAAATTAAGCATCACACCTTGAACGTCCGACTTATGCGCAATGTCTGGCGAGCGAAGTTTTACAGCGACCGGGTAACCGATCGTTTCAGCAATGTGCACCGCTTCACTTGGGTCGGAAGCAATCCAAGTTGGCAACACATCAAGATTGAAGTGCTTGAAAAACTGACTGTTTTGATGGGTATCAAGACTAACTGTATCTTTATCCAGTAGTTGGCGCTCTATCCAATTTTTGGCATCTGCCAAGTCTTCAATGTGCACTTTTTCTGCCGTGGTCGGCGTTTCCATTAACTGACGTTGGTTGCGTCTGTACTCGACCAAGTGCATGAATGCGACCACTGAACTTTCAGGCGTTCGATAGGTTGGGAAACCCGCTTCGGTAAACAGCTTTCTCGCTGGCCTTGCGGTTAACTCACCAGACCAATTCGTTAAGATATTAAAGCGCTTGTGGCGAGGATGCTTTTTAATCGCCTCAATAATTCGCTCTGCTGTTTTGGCTGAATGTGCGACCGCAGAAGGGCTGTGCATGATAAGAATGGCATCCGCTTCATCACCATCGAGCAAGATGTTTATGGTGTCGATATAGCGTTGATCGCCGGCATCGCCAACAATGTCGATAGGATTGCTATGAGACCAACTCGATGGCAAAACCTTACTGAGTTTATCGAGCGTATCTTCAGATAATTCTGCGAGCTTACCGCCGCGGTCAAATAGGGTGTCCACGGCCATAATTGCAGGGCCACCACCATTGGTAACAATAGCCAAGCGCTCGCCACGCAAGGGCACTGAATGAGTCAGTGTCTCTACCGCAGCAAACAGTTCATGTAAGTTCTTAACTCGTAACATGCCGCTGCGTCGGATCGCAGAGTCATAGATAATGTCTAATGTGTCGGCACCGCCAGTGTGTGCCATTGCAGCAGCTCTGCCTTTCGCGGTTCGTCCGCCTTTCAACACCAAAATTCGTCGATTGCGCGATGCCGCACGCGCTGCTGAAATAAAGCGCCTCGCATCAGTAATGCTGTCTACATAAAGCAATATCGCTTCGGTGTGAGAGTCGGTGCTAAGATAATCCAATAACTCCGAGAATTCGATATCGCTACCATTGCCTATAGAGATAAACGCAGAGAAACCGATCTCCTTGTCATTAGCCCAATCGAGAATCGTGGTACACACAGCTGCCGACTGAGAAACAAAGGCGATCTTACCGGGTAATGCTGTCACTGGAGAGAATGAGGCGTTCAAATTTAACCAAGGGACAATTACCCCCAAACTATTTGAACCCAACACTCGAATGTTGTGCTTTTTGGCAATCGCTAGGCATCGTTCATCATACGTCTCACCATTATCGCTTTCTTGCTGCATGTCGGAAGAAAGCACAATCACAGAGGCTATACCTTTCTCAGCCAGCTCTTCGAAAATGGTTACATTGCGTGTCGCATTGGTACACAAGATTGCGAGATCAGGAACGATAGGTAACGACAAAATGTTCTTGTAAGAGAGTACGCCTGCCACCGAATCATATTTCGGCGTAACCGGCATCACCGCACCTTTAAAATCCCCATGCAACAAATTGTTCATAACAATATATCCTGCGCGCGTTTCTCGTTGAGAAGCACCAACAACAGCGATTGAACGGGGTTTAAGTAGAGGATCAAGATGATTCATAGACATATCCTAGCAATGCACGTAAGTTCATCGTAACTTACTTTTCGCTTGCGGGTTGATGGCAAACTCACCGAATTCAGATGAATAAGCAAACACTGCATAAAGTTTGTGAAATAGGTCACCCGCTAATAGTGTATAATCTCAAAGTTAACTTGATTCTAAACCGTCGTATCGGCATGATTTATAGTAATTATTATTAAGGATATTGAGCTTTCCATGAAAAAATTTGCGATTGTGACTTTGCCACTGCTCTTGGCTGCATGTGTATCTGACGACTACGTTACCAATGTCACTTCAGATAGTTATCAAGAAGAGTACAAAACGGCCAAAGTTGAAGCTCCAGTTGTATCTCAATCTGAGCAAACAAGCGTTGTTGAAGAAAATGTTGTTAACGTTGTTAAGACAGAGTCTGTTGAACAAAAAGTGACTCAAACAACGAGAACTAAGCCAGTTGCGACAGTGACAGGCCCAACTCAGAAACAACAAGACATGAACCAGCGATTTGGTTACACGGTTCAAGTTGTTGCAGTGGGCAGCCAAAGTAAAGTCGATTCTTTCGTGAAAATGCTACCTACGACTTCTCAACCAGTTTGGGAAAACTACAAAATGGTTAATGGCACTAAGTGGTTCACCGTACTTTACGGAGACTACGCAACGCGCTTAGAAGCTAAAAAAGCAATCTCTACGCTGCCAACCACTTTCCAAAACTTGAAGCCGTTCGTTAAGAGTATTGATGACATCAAGAACTCGGAATACCCAACGCTTAACAAGTTAAACTAAGTTTTAATTCAGTAAGAGGGAGCAAATGCTCCTTCTTTTGTTTTAAAACTCGCTATTTTGTTTAATAGTTAATCGCTTGATCTTTCGAACGCAATTTTGACAATCAAAACGCTGTACCTATCTCGACTTTTGTTTATCATTGAAGTCAGTATTCCTAGTTTCAAGGACCGAATTTACCCATGAACACCACAAACATCCTTCTACTTTGCGGCGGTGGATCTTCAGAACATGAAGTGTCTTTAGTTTCAGCCAATTACCTTTTTGAACAACTCAATAGCGTTGCAGATTTCAACGTTGTAAGAGTTGAAATTAAAAACGAAGGCTGGTGTCTTGATTCAGGTGAATTGGTTTATCTTGATATAAACGATCAAACCTTACGTGGTGACAATTTAACATCTAAAGTCGATTTCATTGTTCCTTGTATCCACGGTTTCCCGGGTGAAACTGGTGACATTCAATCATTGTTTGAAATGGCAAAGATTCCGTACCTAGGTTGTGGTTCAGAAGCAAGTAATAACAGCTTTAATAAAATCACGTCAAAGCTTTGGTACGATGCGCTTGGTATTCCAAATACGCCTTATCTGTTCTTATCAAACAATAATGACCAATCTCACTTGCAAGCAACTCAAGCATTTGAAAAATGGGGTAAAGTGTTCGTGAAAGCTGCTCGCCAAGGCTCTTCTGTAGGTTGTTACCAAGTTAACCAAGTAGAAGATTTAAGTGAGGCTATCAACAAGGCGTTCACTTTCTCGGACCAAGTATTGGTTGAGAAATCAGTAGTTCCTAGAGAGCTAGAAGTTGCTGCTTATGAAATCGATGGCGAGCTACATATCAGCAAGCCGGGTGAGGTGATTGCACCGAATGGCGCATTTTACTCTTACGAAGAGAAGTACAGTGCAGACAGTCATTCAATCACTGAAGTTGAAGCAAATAATCTAACTGACGAACAACGCGAGTTGATCGCAGATAGTGCTCGTAAAGTTTTTACACAAATGAAGCTCCGCCACTTATCTCGTATCGATTTCTTCTTAACACAAGACAACAAGATCTACCTAAACGAAGTAAACACCTTCCCAGGTATGACGCCAATTTCTATGTTCCCTAAAATGGTGGAACATGATGGCCCTAAGTTCAGCCAGTTCTTAGAGAACTGCGTGAGAACGAGCCTTTCTTAGGTCTCTAACTCGTTTTCGTTCACTTAGAGCTGAACCAACAAGTGCCTCGAGCTTTCGCCAAGGCACTTGTTGTTTTTAAAGCCAGCTGTTTTTAAAAATCTATCGTTTGAGCCGCAACTTATATCCAAATAACAATATCCAAGTAATCTACAAAGCGTTTATTGCCAAGGTATTAGCGCCTTAAACTTCAGCTTCTCACTCTCAGCCGTTCCAGTGAAACCAACATATTGGGCAGGCATTGCAGGGCTGAGCCAACGACCAAAGTCCTGAATCTCTCTTACCTTAAAACCTTGTTTAGACAACTCTTGCGCTGCACCAACACGAATCGAATTTCCAGAGAAATGATGGTTTTCTGGAAGTTGCAGTAAGTCGCTAGCTCTTCTCAATATCCGGTAAATGGAAGAATCATCTAAAGGCTGCAAACCAATATTCTCATGCTTGTCTATCGCACGAAATACTGGCAAGTTATCTTGTATACCAGCAAACGAAAGCCAACGTTGAAGTGCAACACTGGCTATTTGTGACAACTGATAAGCAGAATCTTTGACTGTTACTTTATAATGATCTTCGACGTACTCAACATCACTCATCGATAACGCCTTAAGTTCTGAGCGCTTTAAAGCACACTCGAACATCACATTATAAAGAGCGATGTCTCTGATCTCTTTCAAGTTTGCTTTCTCATGGGAGAGTAACGTATTTAAATCAGTGAGATGCACAGATGTCATAGCATTGGTTTGTTTGGCGTCACCGGCCATTTGAGATTGTAAGTGGAGCAGGGTAAAACGAACTTGCCTATGCTTAATCGGGTTGGCAAAGCCGAACACAGTGTGCAACATGCTAAGCGTTGCAGTGTAACGTTTTAGGGATGCGTATTTTCTAGCGTTAGACTCAGTTTCAAGAAAACGACGAACAGCGGTTATAGATGCGGGAAGTGTACTAATACGATGTCTAGTACAGAACGCATGATAGCGATTCCAGTCACTGTAAATGCCCAGCAGTGAATTATGAGAATATTGATAACCTGTCAACTCGTCTATAATTTCAATTGTCACGTGCTTGTTTAATTTTTCAACAAATGAATTAATTATCACAGGGTCGGTTAAAATAGGGACTTTTTTTCTCAAATTACCGTACCTCGATAGGTGTTTTTACCATATTATGCTTGATATCATTATAAGTATACTTATGATTAATGTAGTGAAAACAAAAAGATGATTAATAGATATGGCTAATTCAATTTACCGAAGCGTCCATCTTCAATCGATAGATGCTAATAACACAGTTTGGCGTGCTAAGTTAAAAAACAACATTATTCAGGGCAACCTAGCTGCCGTAAAAAAGAGTATTGATTGGTGGATTGACACCGCATCTATTATTGATCCAAAAGAATTCATGTCATTAAATAAGTCGAGAGGAACTGGTGGCTCGACTGAAAACTTCAACGGCTACCAGATCAAGAATGACACCGGTGAGCCTAATGCGTGGTATTGCATGTTTAACGGTCGCCTAATTAAAGGCGGCAAGATTGCAATCCAACGCCATATAGAAGCTTACTTACTCGCAAAACAAAAAGCAGAGCAACAAAAGAAGTAAATTATGAGCCTAGTATATTCAACAGAAACAGGTCGTATTAAGCCTGAAGAAGAGAAAGTCCAACGTCCTAAAGGCGATGGTATCGTTCGAATCCAAAAAGAAACCAAAGGCCGTAAAGGCAAAGGCGTTTCTGTCGTAACTGGCTTAGACCTAGATGACGCACCATTAAAACTAATGGCAGCAGAACTCAAGAAAGTTTGCGGCTGTGGCGGCTCAGTAAAAGATGGCAACATCGAAATTCAAGGTGATGCTCGCGACAAGATCAAAGCGCACCTTGAAAAGAAAGGCTACAAAGTTAAATTTGCTGGCGGTTAATCTCTAACTAATACCAGGGTTAAAATCGAAGATTATTATCACTGGTTATTAGGTATTTTATGGTAAATAGCCAATATGGTTAAATACACAGTATAAATTAGAGAATATCGATACAAAACAAAGGCAGGGCATCACACAACGATACCTGCCTTGTAAGCACTAGAATCAATTTAACAAATCTACGAAAACCATGTCGTACACCGTCAGTTTCTTGGGGATTAAAAATTATAAATCATAGACTTATTGACTAAAATGCGTGAGCTATCAGTATTGTATGTACATGTACTAGCAGTATTTGATGGTAAACCAAACAAAATAGACTTAATAGGTACATGTACACCACAGAGTAATCACACTAGACCAGACAGCTTCTTCTTAAATTATCTTCCAAATAATGGTCAGTTTCACTTATCCACTATAAGGTGAATATGTAGGTAATTAGAGTGAAGGGATCAACTCCATTTTTGCTGTCACAGTAGCTGTCAACGCCTTCAACAATCTGTGCGTAGTTACGTACATTTTAATCACATCACCACTCTGCTCAATGTAAGAAAAAACCGAATAAAGCATTGATATTTAATATAAACATCGAAGTTTTTCATTTGAGTGTTTATGCTGTGGCATGAAAAATGATGCCGCCATTTATTTAACATTTCAATTAATAATCAATAGGTTAATTACGATAGGGGGGAGGGTAAATGGAGCATAATTTATAGTCATGCTGACTGCACGCCCCCTTTTAGATAAGTTTTGGTAGGGTAAACGCATATTAACAGGATGTGTATGAGCTTTTACATTAACTGATAAAGGGTCAGATCTGCGTTACGGTGATCTACCCCTTCAGCACGGGCTTGGATAAATCCTTGTTAGAGTTTTTAGTTAATTTGATGAAAATGAAATTAGTTTTTGTATCGCGATGTCGAATTTGAGTACTTAATCAGGCGAGACGTTTACGGTACAGCTTACATATATAAAACAGCACAGGGCTTATTCAATAATCGGGATTAAGCGCTGGCTACGTAGCGCTTAATCCTTATCTGTTATGTTTTTTACGGAGAGTATTTCGTAAATTATCATTCGTTAGGCCATACATCATTGAACTGCTAGGGTCGCAATAATTTCTAAACCGATAGCTAACATAGGAACAAAATAATTTAACCGTTTAGGGTAAATTTGACCATAAATTATAGAGTTAAAGCCTTCAAGAAGATGTTACATATAACCCCGTAAACACTAATCGCCCTTTTGAATCTATGTCTATTCTAGAACCAAAGTAAGAATGGCCTTTACCTTTGGGTAGAGAAACATCATTTGTTGATGCAAAATCTTCATATAGGGCCATTCCTTGAGGGGTGTGCATATTTTGACCAAAGTAGGTTAAGACATCACCATCAGAACGATATGCTATGATGAATATTTTGTTGTTTACACTATTTACATTGATATTCTGCGTTCCAACGACATAAATTGTTCCATCTGGCTTAACCACCAGATCGGCGGGGGCGAGATGTAGATTAGACATACTAGAAACAAGCTTTCCATCACCACTAAAATCAGTGTGAAAACTACCATCTAAATTATGGACGCTGATACCGATGTCTTTTGTTTCTAACATCGAACCTAAGACATAAACCTTTCCATTAAATATCTTCATGGATCGAAGTAAAAAATCTCCAGAATTAAAAAAAATTTTCAGCCCACCATTTTCCCCAAAGCCTTTGTCAAGCACTCCATCTTTGGAGAATTTAGCCAATACATACCCCTGAACATCACCTTCCGTAATTCTACTGCATACAAAAATAGCTTTTTGTGTAGGGGCATAAGCAACATCGGAATGGAACCTAGTTGAACCTTGAAAAGAGTAGTGCGTATTCTTCTTAACATTTGCTTCAGGGCTAGAGAGAGAATATTCGATATAAGCTGGATTTTTATTAGCGTCAAATGTCTCATATGGCGTAATGTAAGTTCCTGCATCAATAGCTATAAGCTGGCCACTGTTACATTCCTTTTCGCCGAAATATATACCTCCTTCTCCAAATGTGTGGTCTATCTGTCCTCTTTCTTTGAACACTGCAACGTAATCTTGAATCGATGCTCCATTATTAAGATGACTACTGCCATTTATGATAATTCTTTTGTCAGCATCTACAAATAGGCTGTGTATTGTGCCTACTTTCCTCTGATCACTATCAAAATCAAAACTTTTCCAACCAGAACCATTCAGAGATTTATCATACTCTCCATTCCATTCGGCCAACTTAATTAGATACCCTTGTTTTGTTTTATCCATTGAAGACCCACAAACAAATATATTGTCAGAGGTATCTAAGTGAAGATCAAAACCAAGTGCGTTAAGACCAAGTGCTTGACCAATGCCTTTATTAAAACTCTGATCTGGATCTCCAATTGAATTTACTCGAGAAATTAAAATTCGGTACTTAAAAGTGGCACCCCTATTATCCATAAATTCATACAACTCTGGCAAACTTAACGATGTCATACCTTTAGCTCCATTAGTTATCAACATTTCAAGTGTAGTTTTGTATCTCGACTTTATCTTTCTACTATTGTAGTGGATTATTAAATTTGACCACGTAGTTAGAGATTTTTGCATGAGAAAAAGTAGGTCGAATTTCAAACTGCGTACTGTGACGAGGAAATGCCGAAACTTGAAAGGGGGCATTTCTGTGTTAAGTGCCCCTTCAGCACACCTTTGGACATAAATGAGTTTCAGGAATTCTAATATTAGCGATTCATGAATAACTTTTTATAAGGCAAATTTGCCAATTAATACGCCTTCTTACAGTGCGCACTTTGTCTGATTGTGTTTAATGGTGCATACCACCTTAAGTCAGTGCGACCTCTTGTATTTAGATGTTTTATCATTGAAGTATCGCGAAATGAGTAAGAATTACATTTTTCGAAAGTTAGAGTGCCAAATGACGAAGGAAGAGGTCGGGAACTCAGCGTAAGTGATGATTGGGAACAGTTCAAAATGTTATACGACAGTATGGAGCTGCCAACTGGCCAAGTAGTAAGGCCACAACAAATCTTAGCAGGGATTGCGCTTTTGGGGATTCAATCGGAGTTAGAGATAAAAACATCTACACAATAATCAAACTTGCTAGGTCAATTACAATAATAAGACCTTAGCATAACTCGGTTTTATGATTACTAATAGAAGCGTCAAGGTGAAGATTTTAGAAGCATAATTTGAAATGTTATAGATCTAAAAGCCCGCCTTTTTTGTAGGCGGGCAAAGCTGTTAACCTGCTAAGTCTTTAACACGAGATATGTAGTCTTTTTGAGTTAACTCTGACTTGAGAAAGTCATCATCTAGTAGGTCTAAGAATCGTTTACAACTGACAATACTCTCTAATTTAAATGAATCTTTGGTTGGAGTAGCCGCTGCGCTTAGAGCCTTGTAGTAGTCCTTTTTCTCTGTAAAAGCGACAATATCAGCGTTTGGTATTTTGTCTTTGATAACAACAGAGTTTTTATAAACTTTCACTACCTTTCTTGCAAAAGAAGTTTCTTTGTCGATTCGTGCGTTGAACTTTGTCATGTTACTAACCAAGCCCGTTTGTTCTATCTTTTTAGAATAAATTTTCGCTCGGCTATGAATAACTTCTTTAAAGTGCAGTCTTGTTTCAAGAGTTCCGACATGTTCAATAAAGTAAGCATTTTTGACTTGCAAAAATACAAAGTTTGCATTTAGTTTAATGACATCTTGCGCTAACTCGACGAGGCGTGTTTTATGTGCTGTTAAGTTCAATAACCCTTTATCTGGCCCGAGAAGAGAAACGGGGAATATATGTTGATAAAAAGCCATAGACTTGTTCAACGGTGCACTTTTCAAAAGGATAACAACGCCAGAAATATTGCTTAATTTGTCGTTTTTAGCCTGATAAACGGGAACGTTATCTGTAGCTTTGATATCCAAAACTTGTTGAGTTAGCTTAAACTCGAATGGCATATCTTTTGGAGCAAAGTCGAAGTGATAGAGTGTGTTTTTTCTTTCGTCATAGTTAGATAGTGGAACAACACCAAACTTATCATGATTGGTGTATTTACGGCGAAATTCATCACAAAACTCTTTTCTGAACTTAGCTAAAACAGGCGAAGCAATATCAGAATCAAAAACATTATTTGATTTATCTACAAAGTACACGTTGATACCATCACAGCTATCAATAAACTTTTCAAAGCCCTTAGTTAACACAGTCATTTATAACCTTTCTACTTTTTCTTAGCATAAAATACGTTATCCGATATAAGTTTGTACTTTATGATTTGGTTGGGAGCAATAGTATCTTGAGATATCACGATAACAGATTCATACAGCCCATTTTGGTCTGTTAGGTTAGCGCGATACAGTTTGAAGCCAAAAAGTGCCAAAGTTGGGTTAGCATAATACTTGTCTGTTCTGACAAAGATGAAACCAATAACAACTAATAAAACAACATAGGCAACCAGTTTTCGTGGGTCATCAAAGCTGAAACCAAAAAATGGAATGATGTACGTAGCTAGAAATGTTAAATGTTCGTAGTCTTCACTTTTTACTTCACAGACACGGATTGTGTTTTCACCGCCACCTTCCAGCATGTAATCAAATTGATATTTTATTAGCATAGAGATGCAAAAACATAAAAACATCAGGCAAGGGAGCCAATTTAAAAGGTATGTATCTAAAATTGCAAAGAGTACTTCTTTCGCCCAGAAACTTACTGAGCACTGCTCTCCTAGACATACTGAAAACTTATACACTGGCATCTTCAGTGACATAATCATAATGATCAGAAATAGTATCGCTAAAGACAATATGTACAGTTTTACTTTTTCTTTATTGTTCATCAGTAAGTTAGCTCTTATAGGCTAAACATGAGCAAATCGTATATTTATCGCATTCTGCATCTAATGCCATATGATTGTCCACATTTATCTTTTGTGATTTGCCAAATGAAAATTAATGTATTCATTTATTTATTTTTGGTGTGTTTATATACAGTATAACTCAAGATGTACTGATTTTACTTAGGTTTAACTGGCATTTTGTTTATGAGAGTGTTGAAGCAACGTCGAATTTCCCCCCGTGATACAACACGGGGGTTCACTACGAACAGCATTAGAAGAATGGATAACTTCTAGTAGGGCAAAACCCCATGAACAGGATGTGAATGAGTAAAAGGTCTATCCAGCAATGGGGCATTTTCGAGCTAGAAAATGCCACGCTTGAGAATTCAGGTTGTGATATTTTTGGACATTTCCGTGCTAGTGATTCTACTAAATTAGTGATCTATGGATTATCTTGGGTATTGAAAACGTCAAATCTGACGGCCAGATTTGCTCGTCCACTACACATTGGGATTTTCGTGCTTTTCTCTTCAAAGAAGTTGGGAGCGTTATGTTGCATGTCTTGAGCGCCCTTAATACAGAGACAAAACTGTTAATGCGTCTTTACAGATTGAGGTATATCCCTCATCTGGTCTAAAGAAGCTGCCTCTAAAGTAACTATCAGCGAAGTTTTTCCATATTTCTTTGTTTTTATCTCCTTCAGGAGTAAAAATTTCTGAGTTTTTACAGTTATTTGAACATATCATATAGCACATCAGTTCCATCTCGTCTGGACGGGAATGTTCAGCTAATATCGTTAATCCTGTTTTGCCTAAAATATTACCAACATCTTTTGCATCAAATGTTTGAGATAGAATGGCGTTACCTAGTTTCGGTCTTATTGAATAGATAGCGATAGCCAGAACAGTGAGGGTTTTATAGCCAAAAATTGTATTATTGCTCAATCGTCCTTGCTGAGACAGTGCAACATACACCTCTAAATGGCGTACTAGTGTTTCAACTTCTCTTAATGATAACTTGTTGATCTTTATGATTTGTTCTAGAATCCGAATGGAACCACACTCCTGTAGCTTTAGGAGGGCTAGCACATTACTGGTTCTAACTAAGTTTTTATAATGACTTAATGAAACGGATGTTTCTTGGTAGGTATTAAGTCCTTGTACTTGCGGCAGACTAAAGGAGTATTTGAGAAATTTATCTAAATACCTTTGCGCGTCTACAGTCTCTCCATAGCAGTGATTAATAGAAGATCTTAGTTGCTGGGTATTGGTGACTAAGACAAACTGTACACCCTTTACGTTGAATGTATGTTTTATGATCTCCAGCATGTTAACTGCAAAGTCAGGTCTACAGCGGTCAAGTTCATCGACAAACAACACAATAGGCTTTTCCTGTGCTATTCCTTCTAGTGTCTCTTGAAGCGTTCTCAGACTTTCAGATGCCTTGACGTGCTCCTTCAGCACTGACTCTACCGATGCATCAATGGCTTTGTTTGCAACTTGCTGAATTTCTTTATCAAAGTCATTGACTATATCCGCTGCATCTTGGCGAAGCAAATGCGCTACCCCAGCTTTTGCTAGAGTCTTCAAACCGTACCTTGCCGCAGGTATAGCTTTCTTAATAAAACTCTCTTTATCTTCCTCTGACGATAGGATATTAACAACTTCAGCTAATACCGTTAGTAGCGGCTCATCAGCATGATCAGCTTGGAAGGCATCCACATAGATAAGGTGATGCGTATCTTCTTCAGTCATAAGATTGATTAACTTATGACAAAACTCTGTTTTCCCTGTCCCCCAACTCCCATCGATAACCATAGGAGATATGTCTATATCTGCTCGTAATAGTTGGATTGTTTTTTCTGCGATCTGCTTACGCTGAAATTCATCTCGATCGTGAAACGTGATGTTCATAATACCTAGCCTTTGTTCTTAGTTTTAGTTGGTGCTTTGTTTAGTAGCAGACTCCAGTGTTCTTCCTTAGTAATTATGTAAGGTAATACTTTTCTCTGCTCCACAATTAGTAAAGTAGCCCGAAACGGGTGAAGTGACTGATAAGCCCAGCCGACTAGACTCTACACTGATTAGAAAAAGGAGAACAAGTATTGATCCTTAAGATGTGAAGGGAAAAATAGCTTAACTTAGGATGGGGCAAAGACGTTCTAACAGTGTACGAAGCACACCCTTGGACATAAATGTGTTTCGGAAATTCTAATATTAGCGATTAATGAATAACTTTTTATAAGGCAAATTTGCCAATTAGTACGCCTTCGTACAGTGCGCACCTTGCTTGCTTGTGTTCAATGCTGCATATCATATCATGTCAATGCAGTGCAACTTGTTTTATTTGGAGATTTTACCTGTGAAGTATCGCGAAATGAGTAAGAATTACATTTTTCGAGAGTTAGAGTGCCAAATGACGAAGGAAGAGGTCGCTGAACGCTGTTTTAAAACTGTGAGAACCGTCACGGGTTGGGACGAAGGAAAACCAATACCGCCCGAGTGTAAACGGCTTATGCGAATGGCAAAAGGACGTGAGTTGTCGGCTAGTGATGATTGGGAACAGTTTAAAATGCATTATGATAGTCTTGAACTCCCTACTGGCCAAGTTGTATCACCGCAGCAAATCTTAGCCGGAATTGCTTTGTTAAGTCTTCAATCCGAGCTCGAAATTAAGATGTCTAAGCATTTTATTAAACTAGTTAGTTCGATAGCGAAAACCTTGTAGAGCTACATCCTCTGGTCAATTTCTCATGAACCTATTTAGTGCATTTCGATTTGATTCATAAAGCACTGTTACTACTTGCGTTTGATCAATACAATGCATATCAATCAGCATTCTATATAGATAATCTCTGGTATTGGGATGCAGAATAATTCAGCTAATAATTTTGTGTAAAATTTGATGTGGCGTTAGATTTCAGAGGGCAGTATGTATTTAAATGGTTTCGGTTTTTCTGGCTATAGAAGCTTTGTTGAAGGGTTATCCAAGATTTCTCCATTACAAAAAGTAAACCTAATAATAGGTAAAAACAACACAGGTAAATCTAATATTGTTAATTTCTTAAATGAACAATATCCGTACTTCCTATCCAAAGTCGTTAATCAACGGTCGTTTAGGGGCCAAGTGGAAAATGTACCGTTCAAGAGAATCGACCAACCAATCAGCAACAGACAAGTTGTACATAAAATAGCTTTCCCTATTTAAGCCATGAATTAGATGCCTATATTAACGAGAAACTCAATAATGAAACTGCTCATAGGCGCCAAAGAGAGATCGCTAGGAAACTACTTGAATCAGATTTCTTCAAAGATGAAAGAGGAGATGTATGGTTTGTTTTCAAAGCTAATAGCCATTCAGCTCAGTTTACTTTGGATATCGCGATTGAAAGTATTGCTCACGAACTAGAGCGGCATGAGTGGCAACAACTGTGGAGCGCTTTAACTGGTAGAGGGCAAGGCGACCTTCGAGCTCATTGGATTCCCCAGACATTGGAAGCATTATCGTATGTTCCTTCAGCACCACCTAAGGTTGAAGTGATACCTGCGATTAGAAAAGTTGGGAATGCAGGGACTGAAGCTAGCGACTTTAGCGGTGAAGGTATAATAGAAAGGTTAGCCAAAATCCAAAACCCACCAATAACTGCACAGGAAGAAAAACACAAATTCCTAGCCATTAACTCATTTGTTCAAGAAGTTCTTGAAAACAAAAGCGCAGTGATAGAAATTCCATATGAAAGAGATATGATTCTCATTCATATGGACGGAAAGACTTTACCTCTAGAATCCCTTGGAACAGGTGTTCATGAAGTCGTAATTTTAGCTTCAGCTGCGACATTATTAGACAAAACTATTATTTGTGTAGAGGAACCAGAGCTTCATTTACATCCTTTATTACAAAGGAAACTGATCAAATATCTTTCTGAAAGTACTACTAACCAGTACTTCTTCACTACACATTCTGCACACCTTTTAGATGCTGTTGAATCTGAGATATTTCATGTTGTGCAAACAGATGGAGTGTCACAAGTTAATGCAATTTCCAGCACAAAACAAAAGTCTGGTATATGTCATGACCTAGGTTACAAAGCTTCAGATATCCTACAAGCTAACTGTATTATTTGGGTTGAGGGGCCATCTGACAGAATATACTTAAATTATTGGATTAAAGCTAAAGCTCCAAAGTTAGTAGAAGGCGTACATTATTCAATTATGTTTTTTGGTGGAAGGCTTTTCAGTCATTTGTCTGCGCAAGACAGCGATGAGATTGAGGAACAAGTAAATGACTTCATCTCAGTGAGAAATTTGAATCGACATACAGTAATCATGTTTGATAGTGATAAAGAGTCATCTCGTGCAAGAATAAACTCGACAAAACAAAGGCTAAAGAATGAGTTTAACGATGGTTCTGGTTTTGCATGGGTAACTAAAGGTAGGGAAGTTGAAAACTATCTAAGCCATGATTTAGTCGAAGAAAGTGTAATCACGGTCCATCCTTCAGCTCAAGAACTTGTTGCGAAAGGAGATTGGGAAAACCTTTTGAAATATAAAAAGCAAAATAGTCGTATCGAGAGGACTGCGAGTAAGGTTAAAGTTGCTCGTCATTACATTGAGAATAATAGCCCAGATTTCAGTGTATTAGATTTAAATGCACGAGTTACTCAACTCTGTGAATTTATTGGTCACGCAAATGGGAATGAAATCTAAAAACAAAATTAGAGTTTAACTCTGGTGACATGGTCGAATTTACCCCCGTGATACAACACGGGGATTCACGGCGAATAGCATTAGAAGAATGGATAACTTCTAGTAGGGTAAAATCCCATGAACAGGATGTGAATGAGTAAAAGGTTACCAAATCATGGGGCACTTCTGAGTTACGAAGTGTCAACTTTGAAGGTTCTGAACAATTTTGTTCTACCGAGCCTGCTAATTTAGCTCGTTATAAATTAGCCAAAGTATGGAAATACTTCTAATCGAATGACCAGTTTTCTGGCGAGGGTAACACTCTGAATCCCAGCGAATATGATAAATCACTTCTGCTAGATGAATCGGCGAACTTCTCATAAATTACAATTATGTAATGAATATTTCTTCACTCAGTTGCATTATTGTTTTGAGGACGTTGGGTGAGAAAGTAAATGGAAAAAAAATACTTAAACAAACTGATCGATCAAAACCAAGAGACTTTTGAGTGTTTAAATCAGCAAGTAAATGGAACTATTATTCATACCGATGAAGGATATGGTGCTGTCAAAGCAGTGCAGAGCCATTGCTATGAAACTGGTCAGGCCATCGAGGTTTATGACACTTTAGATAGCTCACCTAACTGTTTAAAAAAAGTTGACACAGCGATCAACCACAACCGTTATTTTGAGAAACTTCAAGATTCCAAAAAGATACAATTAACAATAGCAGCAGCATTGGGGGCTGTGATTCCCAATTTGATTCCTGAAGCATTTCGTTTCAATGCCACCATTGCACTAGTGTTATATATTCTAGCTTTTATCTTTCTGTATTTCAGATTTCGAAAAGGGAGTAATATCTATCAACATTGTAAACGTACTAGTCCAATAGCTAACCAAGTCGAAGCAAGTTGGACAATTAAAGAAGAAAATGCTGTTAAACAATCACTTAGTTGTTACTACCTTGTCGAGGACCTAAAAACCAAACACCCTGAAGCAGAATTTACAACAGTTCCCGTAATAATTAAAAACCAGCTAACTATAGAGCAGTTCATATTGCTCATCCGGTCGCTACCGAGAAAGGGGTTTAACCTGTTACTTTTCTTACCTAGAGGACCAAGCTCTCACGCATCGATAAAATGTGAAAATGAGCTGATGAGCCTTATAAATGAATACTACATAACGGAATTGGCTATTGAACCTGTTGACGAGGAAGGACTTTATGCCATTTTCACCGATTCAGGTATAACAAATCAGGTTGCTCACCAACTTACAACCATGATGCAAAAAAGCTACGACAGTGCCCATTATGTTTTTACCCGCATTAGGAATACTGACCAAGAAATTACTATTAGAAACTTGCCATCACTGTATAACCCTGCGAAAAACTGGTACGAACACTGGCAGCAAAGCCGACAAAGATCCGCACTCTCGTTACAGATGCTCATCGCTCTAAGCGGAACCTGCACTCAAGATGAGCTCCGAGAGTTCTCCGCTCACGTCAATTGGACATTACCTGAAAACTGGACCAATGAGTTACAGCAATGTCAGTATGTATTCCGCGTGGGTAAAAAGTTCCGAGCATTGTCCTATGTTCGTCGTTTTTTCCAAGATCTTTATTACACTAAAACGGAATTACAAGGCGACATTCTATTTGAAGATTTTCATACTTTCTTACTCGATATGCGTTGGAAAAATTACCGACACAAAGACAATCTTTCTGAATTGCAGTTCAACCTTAATAAGTTCGCTTTCTTGATAGACGTATTTGGGATGGATATAACCAGAAAGAAGAATAAAACCACAGACTTTCTTAAAAGTAACCATCAATTGCGAGAAGCAAAATGTTACTTAGATGTGTTGGAATATATCGCGACAGATAAACGCTATCGTATAGTTCGCGAATGTTACCTACGAGGCTACAAAGAGGCCAGCTTGGGGGTCACATTTGCTATTGAGTTTGCTAGTGGGAAAATGGACATCCCGTCCTACTCTGCGTGGTTGATGCTACTTTCCGAAATACTTCAAGACATTGAGTTAGGGCAATTCGATTTGGCAATGGAGTACTCACTGTCGGCGTTAGACCACATCCAAGCCAACGATAGTTCACTACGGATTCAAGACCAAATCGAGTTTTGGAAGATTTTGTACAGTATTAGTTACAATCCCAAGTCTTCTGCATTCAAAGCCAAACGTGCTGGCATGATTGAAGCCGGGCTAGAAAACGTACGTAAAATGCTATTGTCCGATAAGATGATGACAGAAGCCCAAAAACAGGAGATCAAAACTCTATATTGTTACTTCACGTTGCTTGCCAGACGCTACCTTGATAGAAGCTCTAAAATCATGGCGCTAACTAATGCGGCTCAAGATATATTTGAACATAGCTTCGACAACATAATTAATGACTACGAAATCCTTTACGATGCTCTACCTGCCCTTGAGGTGGCAGTGCGGTATATCGATCAACATCCGAGAACAGAGATCGAATTTCGAATTGCGGTGTTAAATAACTTAGAGAGAGAATCACTACTCTTGTACCGATACAACTTCAAATCAGCTGATGCCTTGGACATTTATCTGTTGATCGTCAGAACCAAGGCCTACATTTATGCGGAATCCGACCTTACGAATGCTAGAGATGCAGTTAATTTTGTTCCACGAGCGATTAAAGAATTATTAGTTGAGTATGAGGAAAACCGCGAAAGTATTCGTGAACATACGGTCATAAAGCCTCGGATGGCTTATGTACTGATGGATAGACTTGGCGACACTATCAAAATGATTTCAAAAAACAAATTTGAAACAAAACTCGACCACTTATTGTTTAAAGATCTGTTTAACCATGTCACTGAGATCATCGATAACCACATATTACGTCATCGCCTCAGCGAAAGTGATTGTGACTATCTGCGACAAACCCAAGATGCTATAGAGTACTTTCTCAATGACATGGACATGGACGAAGAAAGGAGTTTTATTACATTACTCAGCAACGATGAAATGACAAGACTGAAAAATGAAACTGAAAAATTATTAGAATCTTCAGACAAGCACAAAACTGGGCGTCTCCCCCGGGCTATACATGAACAACAAATTGATCAAATCAACCGACTCTATAGCAAGGCCTTACTGCTCTGGGTGAACGATCGTGTTAGTTGCTTTAGTTTATTCTCACGTGCGCTTTCTATGAAACTCTCCCATAGATATTATGCGACTCCTGACTTCAAAAGTAACTTTGCCTCATTACCAGCCCTTTCTGAACAACCATACACAAAGTCTGTGTTACATGCTGCATATCAGAGCTTACGACTATACCGACCGCTTAAACTGAGATCCACCATATATGTACCGTGTAAAGTTATCCGTAGTTCGGAGTTCGGAGTGATTTGTCAGAGCATTCAAGGTCAAAAAATCTACGTTCCTCGCCTAGATGTTGGAGAAAGCTATTTCAATGTTCAACAAGATTTCTGTTCACCTTATATCAGCCTCCGCCTCAATAGACTAGGGGTAGAGAACGCAGAACTCGACCAACTCCACCCGCTGCTGGTGCAATGCATAGGAACATTTGAAAACAAAATAGATGACTTTCAAACTAGTTTGATAGAAGACAACCCTGAGAAAGCACCAGCGTTTACTGAATTTGTTTACGGATGCGAAGCTATAGGTACTATGCGGGGAAGAAACTTCATTCAGTTTATATTGCGAAATTTCTTCACGCCAGATTTAACCGGGAACGTAGAATTTGTTTATGGTGAGAACTTCTGGCTGAAAAACAGTAATTCGAGAGTATTAATTGTCGTACCAGAATCCTACTTGTCTTTTTACCGAACTAGTACTTTGCAACGGCTACTAAAGGCTGTGGCCGGAATTAGTAAGCTGGTCGTAATTTCTAGCAGCGAACAAGCCCCAAAAATGGCGGACGAACTAGTATCTTTTATGGATTTACGTGAGACAGTATACAATCAACAAGAGAATAAGTTTGTCCATTACAGTGATAAAAATAACTTTAAACAAACCAGTCGCGATTTTCAGTTTGTTTGTAATGTAATGGAAGAAATCCACGATACAGAGTATGAACTATGTAAGCCTTGGCATATGCTAAACAGAAAGAAATCACAATTTAGTGGCCAATATCCTCAGTTAACTGCACATCAAACTGAACCTCTAGTCTAACCAGCAACGAGCCTAAATGTAGACAGTGATACTAGCCGTTTGATCATGCTCAGCAGAGCAAATATTGTGGTTACCGATGTATTGTTGCACAGCAAAGATCAACGCGGCCTAGTATGTTAATGAGTCAAAGCAGCGAAATGAAATATTTTGCTATTCCATCTCTCAAACTTCTTCCTCCCCCTGTCGCATTAATATAGTACTTACCAGTAGCATCGAGCTTTAATGCACTACAGTTACTCCAATGCTTTGCAGCCTTATCATAGTCTAGATGAGCAAGAACCTTTGCTGATTCACTTACGCAATCAGCAATATCAACTTCGTGTAAATGATGAATAACCAGACCTAGCGCTTGCCAAACTTGAGAAGAGTAATGAAACCCGTCAGGGTCTTTCTCAAACTGCGTCCCAAGAGTCGATAACCAGATTTTCAAAAAATCGATAATTAACTGTTTGGTTTCATTGATGAGATCTTCTGTAATCATCTTTTTATTTGGAAGTTTTTGGGGTAGAGGAGTAGTCAACCTTGCGCTTCTTCCGCCAATGGCGGCTAGTACCAATCCGGCCATTGATATTTGAGTCGTTACATATGAATCATTTTTTGTAAGCCGAGAGGATATCGACATCCCTCCGAACTTCTCTATATTGATCGCTCTAGCTATATCCGTTACAGCTAACATAATTGGATGAGTTTCGTCCTCATATACTCCGAGTGACATTGAATGAATTCTAGTATCAAGGTTGTTGTATGAGTTAAGTAGTGAAACTATCTCGCGCTTGCGTATATTTTCATTGCTTCTGTAAATGACGTTAATAAGAGTAGGCAACATAGCGATCTTAGAGTTAAGGCTTTCAGCTTTTTGTTCGTCAATACCTAGGGCTGGAGATCTAACAATTTCAGATTCGTATTTGGTAATCGAAGCGTATGCGGCTATCGTTTGTATTCCATTGATTATATAAGATTTTTTTGGGGAGTAGGTTATTGATACTAAACCCGACGCCTCATCTACAATCTCTTTAAAACACTCTTCTACTGCAATTGTTACAGTCAGTAACGGATTCATACCAGTGTTATTCAATAAGCCTAATAAGTAGCTTTGAACTCGCTTGACTTCCGATAAGTTGACTGGTCTTGACATATCAGCAATTATGTTTTGTGCCCCTTCCAATACGTCAGGTAGCGAACAAAACTCAGAGACCTCAGAAAGAGGGAGCGCACACTGAAGAGAACTAGCCTCTCGACCAAAAGGTGCGACACCAATTCCTCTTAACGTTACAACGTCTTTTTTTATCATTATTTCAGATTCTTACAGTTCTTATCCTCATAACTTTACCAAAAAATTATAAAAAACATTTGATCGGGGCTTCGCCCCGATCAATAATTCATCACCTTCTTCAACAACTAAACAAATATGAGGCAATTAATTTGGAAATGACTATCCCTGCGCCAACTATGCGACATGGAGTCACTAGAAAACTAGTATATGGTTCATCCAGTGAAGGCAGTTTCAATGGTGTTAAAACTTTCTTAGCACATATGACATTATCTGAACTATTGAGGAGTTGTTCGTTAGACCTTATCCCCGAACACCTAAGACCAATATATGATGACATTCAGCGAGTTGCGACACCAAGACGTCGAAATGGATTTGAAGATTTTTGCTACAAACATTTAAGTGGTACAACTGATATAGGTAGTGTTATTCCACCTGTTTTAGTGGGCTGCATGCATGGCGTTAGTTTTGAAAAATCTGGTCAAATTAACTTAAGTGATTGGTTAGAAATAGAGACTGAGAATACATTTGTCATTGATGGCATTGGAAGGCTTAGTACTGGCGGGGCAGTTATCGGGGGGTTCGATAACTTCTTGCTTCAGGTAAGTAGAGATTCAAGCGCACGCCTTGCTCGAAGAGCCGAAATCCGAGACCAAATGGCATCATTAGAAATCCCGGTAATGTTCATTTTCAAAGATTCTGGAGAAGCTTTAACAGAAGATGAATTTGCTCAGATGTTTGTCGACGTTAACGGCCAACAACAACCGCTAACAATGAACAAACTAATGAAAGTGCTTCGCTCAGATCCAGTAACAAACCTCGCTCGTGAATTAGGTGAGTTACCTGTTATTGCCTCTCACGGCGGAATGTCGATAGAGGGAGAGAAGATTACAGAGTCTAGCGAATACATTATGACCTTAAACTCATTAACTCGATTTGTGCTAGGAAGTATTGGTGGGTTTAGTATGCAGAGTCGATTAAAAGGAACTAGAGAAATGCCTGACGGTGCACTTTTGGGAAGTACACATGTCAATACAATTAAAAGCGATCTGACACTTTTTCTCGAAACATGGATCTACGAGCAAGGAGATGACTTTTCAATGAATAGAAACGGTTTTCAGCTTGTTACAACACTGATTCAGTCTTTGGGTTTGGTGTTTCATCAGGTATGGAATAATTGTATTGACCTCACTCCTGCGAGTCGCACCAATCATATTTATTCTGTAGCTGAAAAATTAGGCCGTTTGGACTATTCGAGAGGAGCTCGACATTGGTCAGAGTGTTCGTTTCTTGCCTTATCTGAAGACGGAACATATAAAGTCGCTTCTGGTGGTTCAACTACGAGGAAGTATTTTGCTCAACATCTATGTAAAAAAGCTGGATTATCATACACCTAAAATTATACTCATTAATTAGATCTCAACACTTATAGCCTTTGTGCCACAAAAACTTAATTATAGACTGAGAACGAGTTAGAGAGGTCATACCTCTCTAACTCTACTAATCAGATTTCATACGTTCAAGGTCAAACTAAGCTGTTATAAATAGTAGCTAAGATTCGTTCTTGTCTATCTACTGGAAAACTATGGCCAGTTAGTATAAGCGACTTACGACATTCGCAGAAACACCTTTGGACAGAAATGAGTTTGGACTGAGGGGGCTTAAAGTTCTAAAGCACTATGGAGTCTTTTGATGGCAATGAAAACAGTAACTGCTCTATTGATTTTGCTCATCCTGCAAATGAGAGGAATTAGTTAACATCAGACCAAAATTCTTGCGCACTTCTAACCACTGTTCACTTGTCACACCTATAAGTGTGAGTTTTTTCTTCACCCTCTGGACATTAGCTTCCAGCTTAACTAAGACAAATCAATGAATTGGAAAGAAAAGTATAAGGATTACCTGAACAAGGCAGGACAAATAGCTCGAAATGTAGACCCATCAAAGATACTTGAAATTCTTAACTTCAGGCTTACTTCAGAGAATAGACCTATTCGCATCGTTCAATACGGAGGGAGAGTGAGTTCTAGAGACACACATTTCGCATGCACCGTTGATGGATGCGAATACGAGTGGGTGTCTAGTGCCTCTGATGTTGTTCAAAATGGGAAGGGTTGCCTTCGGTGTTCGGGCAGAGAACCCTTGACTGTAAAGTCAATTCAGAAAAGGTTAGATGACCAGAATAGGCAAATAGGACTCAAAAAGTATTCTGGAAACTCACAGAGGAACAGTGTTTTTAAGTGTCAAAAGAGTCACTGTGGCTATGAATGGGAGACTAGTGCAAATCATATTTTAAATGCTGGTACCGGGTGCCCCCGCTGTAGTGGTTTGGCTCCTTTAGATAAAAACTATATTCAACAGGTCTTATACGATAACTGTCGGCCGATTGAAATATTGCATTACGCTGGGAAGGCTAAGGAAATATCCAAGTTCAAGTGTAGAGTTCCCGACTGTGGCTGTGTGTGGACGGCAACAAGTGATTCAGTACTTAGGGGACGTGGATGTCCGAGGTGTGCAAAGTGTGAGAGGTGGACGCTAGATAAAATCCAGAACGAGCTCGATGTTAATAACTCGCAGATCACCATACTAAGTTATTGCGGAAATGTTGATAAGCCGTCTTCTTTTAGATGCGATGTTGATGGTTGTGGTTATGGGGTGGATAGAGAATGGCTAACAGGTGCTTATCATATTCTTAATGGCAAAAAATGTCCGAGATGTCAGGGGGTTGAGAGGTACACTAAAAAGCAGATAGAAGCAAAACTTGTCGAGCTGAATGTTCCCATCAAGTTAGTCAAATATTCTGGAAAAGGAGACAAAGGCTCAGAGTTTATTTGTTTAATTGATGGTTGCGGTTATGGCATTGACACCCCTTGGGTGACGGGTACTTACCATATCCTCAGAGGTTCACAGTGTCCTCGCTGTTTAGGGATGGAAAAGCATTCTCAAGAATCAATCCAAAAAATATTAGATGACAGGGAAAAGAACATCACTGTTGTCAGCTATGGTAGTGGTGTGAGCGATCCACTTACTGAATTCCAATGCAATGATGTAGGCTGCGGACGCAAGTGGACGACTGCGGCTAGCTCTTTGATTACCCAAGGTTCTGGATGCCCGTCTTGTGCTTCTAATACCACAGATAACAACATGCTCTATTTGTTTGAGGATACATGTGGATACTTCAAAATTGGATTAGGTAGCTGGGAAGACGGCTTTGCCCGCTTAAAAGTACAGTACAGAAAAAGGAAGAAGATTGGTGTGCCACTACCCAAGAAGGTTCACAGAGTCGTGCGTGTAGATGATGCACTCAAGTGCGAGAAATACTTGTTGTCTAAACTCACTGTAAACCCATACGAATCTTGGCCGCAGTTTGATGGTATGACTGAATGTAGATTATTGTCCCATGAGGAACTCTCCGTGGTATGTAGTTTCTTCGATTCCGAAGCCTTAGAATCAATGTCTAACTTAGACGAAGTGTTTGTTGAACCGACCAGAATTCATAAGCAGCAATGATCCTCTCACTCGACACGGGGAGACTCAGAATGAGCGGGAACTCGGGGCCAATTTCAGGTATAGAACTGCTCGAATGCAATACGAACGATTTGCAGCGTTACACTCTTGTATGCTGAAGCGAGCCATGGCTTTAACTTGTGCACGTGCAGGCCAACAATTTATTTTGCTTCGTATGTGGATGACCAGTTATCGTTCGGAGCTGCCCTTAGAGTAGTTAAAGTAACGAAGTGGGGCAAAGACTTGTTAGCGATGGTCGCGCTGAAAAGCCTCTGGACATAAGTGTTCTAGACCTCATCTGCTTGCTCTCGTGATTCACGATGCTCGTTGAAGTAGGCTCCTTTATCTAAAATCCCAGTAGATGAACGCCCGACAATAAATGACCATCGTCACTCAACCATTACACGGCTAGTCTTAGTAATAGATCTAATTTAATCAAATAGTTCTGAGTTACCCTTAAAATCAGTTCAGTGCTTAACCACGCTCAAAGGCAAATCATCAACAATTACAGTACAATGGTTGTAATTTTTTAATGACATCAACTTGAAACTGGCTGCGTACAATGACTTTGTGGACTCTTACCGCTAACCCGATTGCTCGTCTCTTTAACAAAGAGATCGAGATAACAGTAGATGATAATGGAATTCGTGTTGTTGAAAGAGGGAATGAAGCTCGCTTTGATTGGGATCACCTTGATTGTCCACCATATATCACTCTTTCAATAGACGGCGGGTGTTTGGCTTTGGTCTCACGCGGTCGAGTATATCGCTTTCGTATGCTGGGTTATTTAACTCCTTTTCGGTATTCAAAAGGACTGTTTCCATTGTGGGCAAATCAAAGTGCGGAGCGCTTGCAAGACTTCCTAAATGATGCCTACAAAAAATGCACATCTAATTTTCTTAGAGATTCTTCAATTGAACAAATTCAGTCGGTTGCGAGTCTTGAAATAAAGCGTTGGAAAGGCTGGAAAAAGGCACAAGGTCTTTCAGAATTAGCAAAGAAAACGGCATCACAACTTACTAACATCCAAAACTGGGATGCTTCGGATATAGATAAGATACGCAATCGTTATGTAGCAAAACAACTTTCTCAATTTGAATCGTTCTTTGATGGTGTGGAATCGAATCCTCTGACAAATAGGCAGAGAATTGCTTGTGTGACTGATAACGACAATAACCTTCTACTCGCTGGCGCAGGTACGGGCAAAACAAGTGTTATGGTCGGAAGAACAGGGTATTTAGTTAATAGTGGACAAGCTAGGTCAAATGATATTTTGATGCTTGCTTATGGACGTATTGCTGCCCAAGAGATGGATGAACGAATCAAGGATAAATTAGGCTTCGATGATGTGAAAGCGAGTACATTTCACAGTTTAGGTGTGAAAATTATCTCAGCTGTTGAAGGCAAAGCGCCGAGCTTGTCCAAGCTCGAAGATAGCGCCAAAGTAAAAGCCAAATGGATGCATGATGAGATCGAGAAATTGATGCTCGATAGCCATTACAAACAAAAATTACTCGATTACTTCAGCTCATATTACTACGTTGATAGGAACCCTTGGGATTTTGAATCTCAAGGTGCGCACCTTAAGTATCTAAATGATAATGACATTCGCTCAATGAGGGGAGAGCAAGTTAAGAGTTATGGTGAGCTAGTGATTGCGAACTGGTTGTTGCGTAAAGGTATCAACTATGAATATGAAGCTAAGTATAGATTTGATGTTGCAACCAGTGAATATCGTCAGTATGAACCAGATTTCTACCTTCCTGATTACGATATTTACATCGAATACTATGGCACCGATGAAAACGGAAATACTGCGCCTTATGTTGACAAGGAGAGTTATCACGCAAGTATC
Source organism: Vibrio cyclitrophicus (assembly GCA_023206055.1). Taxonomy (NCBI): domain Bacteria; kingdom Pseudomonadati; phylum Pseudomonadota; class Gammaproteobacteria; order Vibrionales; family Vibrionaceae; genus Vibrio; species Vibrio cyclitrophicus. Next base: position 503,147 of record CP065367.1, read on the forward strand.
CAGTGGAAACGGGAAACCCACAAGAAATATGAGACGGGTTATGTGGAGGTATTCTACCACCAACACAAAAACGGCAAACTACTTAATGCTCTAGAAAAAGAACTGATTAAACGCGGTGTAGAGACTCAACCTGTATCTGATAACGCTTTGTTAGCTAACTTGGAGCAACTAGGTCAAGTGACAGAGTTAGCGAGACTGCTTGGAGCGCTAGTTGATATGTACAAAGCAGCTTGTCTGGATGAAAGTGGAATAAACAAAATCATCAAAGAGTCGGTGGATTCAAAACAAACCGCTAAAGCACTCGAATTATTAATGCCGCTATATCACAACTATGAAAAGTACCTTCGAGGCCATCAAGTAATAGATTTTAACGATATGATTGGCAAAGCTTTACAGTATGTTCAAACAGGTCAATTCCTGTCTCCTTGGAAGTACTTGCTGGTAGATGAATTCCAAGACATTTCAGAGCCTAGAGCTAGGCTTGTTAAGGCACTACGTGATAGTTACCTTGGTTCATCATTGTTTTGTGTTGGTGACGATTGGCAAGCAATATACCGCTTCAGCGGAGCCGATGTACGACTTACTACGGAGTTTTCTCGCTACTTTGGTTCAACTTCTGAAACAACGTTGGATATGACATTTAGATTTAACAACTCTATTGGGGATGTAGCGACTCGATTCGTCACTCAAAACCCAGTTCAGTTGAGTAAAAAGATCAAATCACTAGTTCACGTGGATACTCCTGCGGTAAGTATTGTTCGCCAAGGTAGTGATGAGGTTGGATTATCTGCGCTAGAAAAGGCGCTTTCTTCAATATCGAACCAAGTACTTGCGTCTAAGAAGGCCAGTAAGAACAAGGTATACCTTCTTGCTCGTTACTGGTATCAACTCCCTGATTTACATCAATTAAGAGCTCTAAAACATAAATTTCCGACTTTGGAAATTGAAAACCAATCGTTTCATGCTTCAAAAGGTAAAGAAGCTGAGTATGTCGTTGTAATGGGGTTGAGTTCGGGAAAGCACGGGTTTCCTTCTCAAAAACAAACGCCACCGCTTGTGGATGCACTGTTACCGCAAGGGGATAGCTTTGAATATGCTGAAGAACGTCGTTTATTCTATGTTGCTCTAACCCGTGCAAAACACCGAGCTTATCTACTCGTTGATATGATGGACGCTAGTGAGTTTGTAACGGAGTTGCTTAAAGCGAGATATCCAGTGGAAACCAATGAGTTTGATGTAGCAATCATTCAGCAGCAAGCTGAAAAGATTTCATGTCATTGCTGTGGTGAAGGTACATTGAGGTTAAAAGTAGGGCAATACGGCAAGTTTATGTCGTGTTCTTTATACCCTAGGTGCAAAAACAAAGAGACACCGTGCATCAAGTGTGGAAGTCCTATGAGTCGAGATATCAAAAGTGGTCTTCAAGTGTGTATAGATGAAAGCTGTAGCGACGAGCGTCCCTTGTGTCAGAATTGTGGCAGTGAAATGAAGCTTTGGAAAGGAAAGTATAGTGACTTCTGGGGGTGTTCTACTTACCGCAAAGGGATGGATGGCTCTTGTTCATTTAAGCTGAAAGGGTAATTCAGAGAATAAGTTAGACATTGATTGACACGATAATCGAACAATTATGATGGCTATTATTTGGTTTCCCACGCTACTGCATATCACTATGTCGACGGTCTCGATAGAATCAAACTTTATCATGGATCTCAGGTCTCTCTACTTGAGATACTTACTTTGTCTAGCTAAAGCGATAGTATTAGAAAAGCACTGTATACCTAGTGTGAATCCAAAGGATGAGCAGCTTTGGCTAACAAGGTTGGGAAAGTAGCTTCGATTGGAACAAACACCTTGTTTGTTGGATTAATAAGTCCTCCTTTTGGGTCATATCAAGGAAAAAGAAGCCGAATTCATTGAGTTCGGCTTCTTTATACCTAGAGCGGAAAGCCTGTATAAGTAATTTATTGAAGTAAGCTAAACCGATTTTGTAATAGTTTTAGAATTATCAATATCGAATTCGTTATCCCATAAATATGAATTACAAGTTTGGTTGGTGCGTCAGATGGCTGAAGTAGCTTCATATTTTTCAACCAGTAACCTCTTGCCACAATTGAGGTGGGCTATTGATTCTACTGTGAACGCTAAAAATATTGAAAAAGTTCAACAGATTCAGTCTGTACTACAAAATAACGCTATTGATCATTCGGTAAGTTCACCTTTGTCGTTGACCTTTGCAGTTATCGGTAAAACGACTCTTACTAATTCATCACACCAGTTACCGACTTTGATTTACAACACCTCTAATACATATGTAGTCGGCAACGTTTTGGGATTGACTGCTATCTGCAAGGGCTTGGAATTAAAAACATTGTTATTTAGCTCTAGGTTGACTGTTAAAGAAGCTAATCAACGAAATGAACAGAGACAACGTTTAGCAATGGAGGAGGTTGAAGTCCGCATTGTGTTTGATACTGGACGAGGTCTGAATAGTGACGATGTTATCGAGCTATTTAAAAAGAGCAACATTTTGGAGTCATTACTAAAAGCCTTCCGCATCTTCTTGATTGGAAGAATTTGTTACCCTGTGATGATTTTCCATTGAAGCCTTTTATAGAACCTGATACGAGACGCCTATATTGAATCTTATGTTGGTGTGAGTTTTGACTCCAAGCATGTGAAAACTTCAGAGCGCTATATCACGACTTAATACGTACTTTTCAAGTATATCGTTGGTGCTGTCGCAGGGCTGGGCACACAGGAGTATAGCAAGATGGCGAAAGACATTACGTTGCCGAATAGAGCGAGCCATACTTCTGCCTTGTCTGATGACTACATGGACAAAATTATTGTTTTTCTGAGGGCATGGCTTGAAGCATTGAAGAATGCCTTTCTTAATGACCGTTCCGGGTATCACCTTTTGCCACAGGTCTGGCAGGCTCTGGGTTTTACAGTTCATGAATTAGTCAGCAAAGGAGCTTCACTAAGTGAGCCGAAAGCATCTGGTAAAGCATTAGGAAGACTTGATTACAGCAAGAATGCAGCCACATCGACTCGGTTGTTTAGGGTAGGGTTGTTTGAGTATTTGTACGAGAAACTGGAGTGGTGAGTAATCTTAGTGTAAACGATAACTAACCAACATTAGCAGTTTGTGTTGTACTTTTATTCATCTGCTCCACTGAACATAAATAAGCTAGCTTATCTATGTTCAGTGGAGTTCTGTTAGTCATCATCATTTGATTTATGGCCCATCCTCAATTCATGTAGTTCTCTTATAAGGTAAGGTGACAAGCAGCGCTCTACATTCTTGACTGTGGTTTGAGCACGAATAATCTTAATCATGCTCAAGATACAAGTAGTGTTTTGTTGAACCATGCGCCTTGATTCTCTAACTTGATCGTTAAGATTAGCATTGGCAGTTTCCAGCTCTTTCCTGCTCATAGAGCGCGAATTTTTGACGCTTTCACCAAACGTTCCTCCCAATGAATCGATCTGGTCCTTGGCGAACTTTTCTATCAAGTATTTACGGTTAGTTAAAGTCGCTTTACTGTTTATTATGCCTTTGTCTTTAAGCCTTCTGTAAAGATTTGCCTGAGTTATGGGAGAGCGCTCATAGCCCTCACTAATCATGTCTAAAAGCTCATGCTCGATTCGAGTATCAAGCTCTTTGCCTTTGAGTTTATCACTCATGTTGAGCTCCGTATGGTGTGTTAAGGCATTGATGACACTTTATGTCATTAACGGCTCATATATGTTTGTGTTATTTAGTTACTGTTCAAGGAAAATTGCTAGTCCAATCATTACGCTCGCACAGTTCACTATGCGCTAAGCGTAAACGATTAACCGTGAGTCACCGTTAAAGCTAATCCTTATCCGCTGTAAGATGTCCTATATGGAGTTTCTCGTTACGTTTGGACTCCAATACCTTCATTGATTTTATTTTTCGATGAGCAACCGCAAATATTTCTGAAAGCATTCTCGGTTTTCGATTCCCATCTAACGCCACTAAATTTATCAATATCTTCTCATTGACGAGGTTGTCAGACTGGGTCTTGTGATGCGTGATATTGTCTTGGCGGGAGTAAAGCTCACCAAGTATCTCTTCACACTCCTTGACAGATAACTCTCCAGTTAACTCCATATGATTGATGACGGATATTTGAGAAATAATTTGCGCACCTAGTTGCCTAACTTTGTGTTCTTCGTCAGATTTTCCAGTGAGAGTAAAGTATGCGCAGGGAGATCCATCTTGGCACTTCATGTTGTAAGGGCATGAGAACGTTGACAATTTTCGCATACAGCTCCCAAGGTTCATTTCATGCAAGTCTGAGTGGGGATGAACCTCAGTCTCTTTTCTGGCGAGAGATGAGTTATCATCCATTTCCTCTTCGTCGATCAAGTCAAACAGTTCACCAAACTCTGCAAATACATCGCTTGAACTGTGACTAGATAAGTCGACAATGAATGAGGCTTTATCCTCGCTTGTTGTCTGTGTGCCGAATGCTTGTGCGAGCGCATTTGAGGGGGTAAGGCTTGGGTTGATTTTTATGGAAGCTTGCTCCTTCACCGTTTCTAACGCCTTTCCTTCGCTGGCAAGCTGTTTGGCATTACCAAACGAGACCAACGCTGGAGCGATAGTACGGTCTTCAAAGCTTAGATGCTGATAGCTCTTATTTTGTTTGATATCGTTGCGTCCCATAAACATCGCTTGAAGATGGTCGGACACACCTGCCAGTGCATAAAATGTATTGATCCCATGCCTTGGGCAATGAGTGTACATCATGTCAATCTCACCATATTCATTTGTCAAATTGTATTTCGCAAAGACACTTCGCTTACGATTTTCAACCTGTCCATATCCTAAGAAAGGAGAGATCACGTCTTTGTTAATTACTTGTGGGATAACTTTCAGACCAGCTTGTCGGGTCAGGCTCGCACTACCTAGGGGAAGGATAAATAGCAACATCTCGTATGGAATGCTAATAACTTCTTTAGTTTCAGAATCTGTATACCGCCAAATTAAGTCCGACGGAGTTCCTTTATCTTCTACCAAGATAGCCTTGATAAACCTCTCAATATCACTGTAGTAATATCGCTTTTCTTTACTGTTTCTCCCAGCATCAGTTTCAGAGAAAGGATTGATTCCAAAGCCCAACATCTTTTTGTTAGCGTAGTCTCGTGCCGCCCTGCGACCACGTGCAACTACAGTCTTCGCAAAGGACTCGTAGACATCATCGACGATTGAATCGAGGTTTGCGACGTTGGGATATAATTCAATAACCTCGCTGTTATCATTACCACCCCATGTGTACGGGAGTAACGATTTAAAATTGGTGGCTCTTATATGTTCCACTTGGCTACGAAGTTTCTCTGTGAGACATATCGTGTCTACTACAATCTCATCGAGCAGATCAACAGCCATTGGTTCAAACCAATGTATCCGAACGCCTGCCTGTTTCTCACCGCCATATTTTAGACCCACAAAAAAGGTCGGTAATCCACGTTTCTCCATGGCAGCTCTTGTGTGAGGATCGTTAATTTCCACAACTTTAAAGTTGTTATATCGGACGGTTGCCGCCTCCATATGACGAAAGCCAGTCACCATCAGTAATAACACAAAATTGAGAACGATTTTCTCACCATCATTTTGAACTAAAGATCGGAGTGCGACGATATTTAAGAAGGTTTGAATGGAAAGATTTTTGTCTTTACTATTTTTGGCTTCACCTTCTTTCTTCTGTTCATTCTTAGCTTGCTCGGTGTAATTCCCTGAGATACTTGTTTGCTTTACCTCAAGATCTAATTCAGTTTGGGTTATGCCAAGATAGTTCAATTCTTTGATAATTTGGTTCGCTCGAATGTAATCATCAGCCGCATTAGTGTCTGCTGATTTTCCTGTTCGTGATTGAGCACACAGGTCAACGGCTTCCTGCAAGATTTCAGAAGTGATATTCACGGGATTAGGCTCAATACCACGCATCAGCATGCGAACGTAAACACGCTTAAAAAGTAAATGTGTGTTAACGACAACCGACCCTGAGACGTTTCTATCCCTGAAAAGTGACACGCAGTAAGCCTTGATGAACTCAGAAAAAACTGGGGTCAAATTAACCGTACCTAATTTTTTTTCGTCCCCCTTAAACATGCCTTTCATTGAATTGGTTTTGGCTTGACTAAAATTCACATGTCCTTTTGTAGTTGCAAATATTCCAAAGGAAACCCCTCCAAATGTCCAACTTTGAGATCCCCAAGAGTATTGTTCGTGGCCTGCATTAATTTCAGGTAAAAGCACATCCTCGAAGAACGACTTATTTAGGGATATAAAACTGTCTAATTGTTCGTAGTTTTGCTTCATCGAAAACCACCTTCAAGACGATTAATCACCATTTCAATTTCGTTTTTAGTCTGTGTTGCAGTATCGATAAGAGGGTTGAGTACACCTTGACCTTCGTGTGACACATTAATAACATCAAACAACTCTTCAGACATGATATAGAGCACCTCTCTATGTTTGTTAATATCCCTGAATGGTCTAAAGTAAAAGCACCCATAGCAGCTACGCACTTTCTGAAGGTGACACAGTTTTTGGTGTCTTTCGCATCCCCCAACGCGCTTTATTAACTTACCCCGAATAATTCCAGAAACAAAGTATCCCTCCCATTCAGCTTCACTCACCGAATAGCCAGTTAAAAGTAATCCCATCATGCCTTTCCAGACAGGGTTTGAGCCAAGAGCTTTGTGCTTTAATAGGGCTATATCTGGGGTCGCTTGAATGTAATAGCTAGCAGCAACTGTAGAAGCATGACCAAGCACCATTGCAATTTCTTCCGCTGACGCATTAAGCATTGCCATGCTATGACCAATGTTGTGTCGAAAATCATAGAGCGTGTAAGTAGGGGTATCCATCCGCTCTTTTTCAATAGCAACCTTTACATCATCAGGCTGGATAAACAGCAGTGCGTCGTTAAGAGATTTATGCATCTGTTGGGGTAATGAACGCTTCTTATCGCCGTCATAGGGATACAAAGTATCCCTATCTTCAATATTAAACCGCTTTTTGTATTCATCAATAATGCGACCAATTTCGCTGCTCAACGCAACTGGGGTAGCCGCATCAGTCACTGCACTTTGTTTGACCAAATGAACCGCTATCAAATATCGTTTTAAACCAGTTTTATGATTCATTGCATGTAGTTTTACAGAGTCACCAATAAGCTTTGCAAACTGCTGGGGACGGCAACCGACGGAATAAGAAATAGCAAGAACGGATAAGTCTTTTAGTTCCTTATCGCTAAGAGCTGAAAGTCCCTCTGGCGTGCCGAACTCAACCAGCCTATTAACTATGAGGTTTTTGGTATGAGTCGGCATTGCGGCTTCGACATCTTGATACCGAAGAAATGGGTTGGTGGTAGATGGAGTAGGTAAGCGCACCAGTGACTCTAGATCGTCAATGTCAAATTCAGGAAATCCGATTCTTACAAGATATCGCGTGATCGATTTAACCCCGAAGTAACCTTGTACTTTGTCAGCCGCAGCACAACTTTCCAACCAATTGAAAAAAGAACTGTAGGAGACGTATTCTAAAGTTCTGATAAACTTCTTAATTGAATTGAAAATTTCTTTTGAAAGTGGAGCTAAGTGGCCAGAGGTGTATTTTATTACCAATAGTTTCAGTAGCTTATTCCATGAAGGAGATAGGTCAAACCTAAGTACATGAATACGCCCCAACCTGACATACTCCCAACGGTCACTTTTCGTCTGAATGTAGGGAGTATCGTCTTGAGCTGCTATGTCAATAGACATAACAGCAGGTAAATGTAAGTCATCAATAAAGACTTTCTGCTCTGCCGTAAAGGTTGGCGCAAGGCTTGGGCTGCTATGTATTTCGTTACTCATTGTTGCTTCCTGCAAAAAGATTAAGATGTTGTTTTGGGTTTACCATGGGAGTTCTTCGTCAAACTCGTAAAGAGATAAGTCAGTTTTATGACTGTTATAGACGCCCATTAACGTTTCATTTGCCTTACGCATCTCGAAACGTTTGGCATATTTTGAGGGCATAGTTGAATTGATAGACCACCCACCAAGCGTCCGTAGTTCTTCTCTAGCCTCCGCCATTATTCCTTTGACGTTAACTGCTCCGGCCTCAATAAACTGATGTTTGAACCTGTCATATAAGTTTTCCATTGTGCCGAAAGCCCACGTGTGCCTGAGCCAATGAGGAGAGATGCTTTTTGTTATTGATTCGGCATAAACGGGGTCGAAATGTTCAGGGAAGTGCTCCCTAAACGACTCAGTGACCGCCTTGAACTGAGTCATTACAGTCGAGTAACTCGTTGGCTTGAAGGGACTTGTGCTCGCTGAAAAGATAAAGTCGTGCTTGGCTCCAGACGACCGAATGAAGTGGTAATAGGTCATCAAGTTCTTGTAGTCGTCAGCAGCAATGTGAATGTGTCGGTTACTAAACTTTGTCTTAATCTGAGGTTTGTTATTTCGCTCATCTTCAATAGCAGAATCATCTAATGCATCATCGGTTAGATTCCTAACGCTCATTATCCAACTGTTTTCGACTGTTAGTGATTTTTTAAACGAATTCTTTCGAAGGAGTAGGGACTCTCCAATGCGTAATCCGTACTTAACAAGTAAGTTTGTTAAAAGGTAATTTCGCATTTGAACTTCATAGGTGACCATAGGGTTGAGAGGGTTCAGTTTAATCAGCTCCCATTCAATAACTCTCGTTTTGTCGTTTTTTAGGGGCTTCATTACGTCTGGTAGGAGTACCTTGAAGAAATCTTCGTATTGCTCTCCCGTCAAACTCTTCAAATCATCGAAGTTGTTAGAGGCTTTAGCGGCAGACTTATTGAACTTATTGAATTTTTCACGAGCTTCAACCAGTCTTGACTCAGTTTCCGCTCTCAATCTACGCAGAGTATTACGGTCTTCATCAACATAAGATGTTGTTATATATGTTGAATTCAAGAACTTAATGAAGTTACACACCACGCCACAATGTTTTGCAGCAGTACGTTTTTTTCTGTTAGTTTCTTCGATTGCAATAATAGAAGACGGGAGCGCAGTGATATTAGTGATCTGCTTATCAGCCATAAGGAAATCCCAAAAGGCATCAAGCTCGACAATCATAGCTTCCACGTCTTGATAATTAGTACGATAGAAAGAGTAATCTAGAGATATTCCATGCTTCTGTAACCAAAAGTCATAGAACAATTTGACTGAATCCATGTAAGATTTCTGGGTTCCTAATGCATTTGCTTTTAAGTTAGATTCTAGCCATCGAAATGCAAGCAATGGTGGCATAGTGGTTTGCACATCTAGAATGCACCAGAACTGGTCGCCACAATTTTCAACCTTGTACATGAACAAAATTCCTCTAAGAGATTTTATTTCTATGTACAATAATAGACTAACGGATTTAACATTGTTGAGTAGCTTCTAATGTTTTGTCAGATTAATAATCAACAGTTTATTTCGCAGAAAATAAACTGTTGATTATTATATACTTTATGGTAAATAGCTTATGTTCAATGGAACAAAAGCAAAGAAGAGGTGGTGTACAACATTACACTCATTCAAGATTTAACATAACGTACATAATACGCAGTCATGTGTGATTAATTCCGAAAGTAATATTCTCATAGTTTATCCTTAAAACCTTTGTTCAAACTGGCTATCAAGCTTCTTGCATCGACCAGAGTTCTCTTATCGCACTTGAAATCTAATAACTATATGTGCGGCCAACGTCCACATACTTAAATCTTCTTTCAACAAATCTTATTGACGGATAACCTCGTCTCATCAGGCTTATCCTTCCATTCCTGTTTGGACTAACGGTTCGCAGCGCTGTGTGTAATTCTTATGAGCAATTGGTGTTGTTTCTTTTTCAGATTCCACACATGCGGCCAATGTTTCTTATCAACTGCACATGCTGAGCTTTCGTTTAAATCTATCAACCAATAAAGTTCGCCTTCCTTACATAGATTCGCATACAAGCTCTCTCTAGAGTTAGATTAAAACGGCAATGCCTGTCCTATGTGCTAAACAAGTGCAGACATGTTTGCATAGATTCATTGTACTTATTCGCTAACACATAACGCCGATACTTGGGATACCCATATTAACGGTTTGCCCTGTAATTATCGTTCAAATTGATTTAGATAAGCTTTGGTAATAAACCTAAGAGTTGCTTGAAACCCATTGGTCTTAATCTTGCTGTGCTTGCTTTCTCTAACTGATATGTCCGCTTTTAAAGTCGCAGTGATGTTACCGCATGAGATTAGAAAACCAAGAAATCGTTTATTGGTAATCGATACATGAAATCAACAAACTGAGTGACGCTGTCACTAAACTGTACGAGTTAAGTCCGGTCGTATGGACACAAAATCAAGAACCCAAATGATACTGTTTATTTATACAGTTAAATTCTTGTACTCTTGAAAACGTCACCCTTTGTATAAATACCAAACGAAAAAGTAAGGAAGACGATTCAATTTGTCTGTTTAACTTAGACTATTTTAAGCAAGGCAAAGACCAAGGCGGTAATGAAACTGGTGTTCTATTGCTTATCCGATTTGCCTCAACGGTGATAACAACTTTGGTATCAATTGCTCACTGTTTCGCTGGACCGGAGATGAGTTGTTATTAGTTTGCATAAAATTGAATACGCTACAGCGTAACGACCTATTGGTAGACTTTACGCTTCACCATCACTACATCAGTTGGCTTAACTCAATTTACGCAGGATGAATCAATGGTTTAGTTCTGTGTTCTTAGTTCAAAAGTTTATTTACGTATTTATGTAAGCTCATCCGATTATGCCTTCTCAAATTTCAAGTCACAACGTCACTAGCCTCAAAAAATGCCATATATTGAAACACTTAGACATGGTGACATAAATGCTGACGCCTAAAATGGCAATTGTTTTACTTTCAGATCTTTCTGTAATTTAATTACAAATAGAAGCCAAGAAAAGCCTGATGAGTGGATTACTCCGACGTAACTTACTGAATAAGCTGCATTTAACGGTTTTGGGTAGGTCGGAATTTAAGTTAACTAAAGAGTTGGGATATACGAGATAATATACTAGAGGGTAATATATTTAGTTATAGTGCACTAAGGTAATAAAAAAGAAGGGCTGATGCCCTACTCTTCTTTATTACTCATTTCTTCACGAATTTGCTCAGCCACGATTTTGATAGCTTGTGCTGTGCTGATGCCCTGAGTCATCATTTCTTGAATTCGTTCAACAGCTTTCTGTTGTTCTTCGTGAGAAAGGGTTGGTAAGTCGTTTAGCATGCTCTGCTCCTTTGTTTAGGAGCAGAACTATATAAGGACTATTAGTAACTAGCAAGGAAATTGATTGAAGCGCCCATTGCATTTTCGTTCGTGTAGTTAGCACTTAGATCTAACTGGAACAAGTTGAGTGGCGAAATACCAATACCGGCTGTGACTGTTCCTTCTGAATCAGAGTAAGCCAGGTTCTTGTAGTACCCTCCCCTTAACTTAAGCTGACGTAGAAGATCGACTTCTGTACCAACACGAATCATCTGTTCGTTGTCTTCGAACGAAGTAAACTTTTTAGCTTCATTCAAATCATAATCGACACTCAGTGTGAAGTAGTCTGAAACAATACCAGCGCCGACAGTGTAAACCGGACCAAGGTTATATGAATGACTCGATGTAATCGTACGCGAAGCACCAGGGTTACTACTGCTCGTAATCTGTTGGCTTATAGATTTAGTCTCAATTTCTCGGTCGATAATATTCGTTGCAGAAAAACCCACTCTAAATGGCCCGTAAAACCAGAGTGCACCAGCATCAATATTAAATGTAGTTTCTGCGGTATCGTTTTCTCGCACATCACTTAAATCGTATTTTTGTGCAGAGGCAATGTAGTTATACGTATAGATTCTTTGGAGTTTTGGAGAGATACCAAACGACAAATGTTGCCCCATGAACGTTTGATATTTTGCTAACGAAATACCGGCTTCCATAATGCCAATAGAAACAGCTTTAACAGCCGTTAACTCAGCATTAACCAAATCGCTGTTGGAAGGGTCGTTAGATGTATCAGGGGTTACAAAAGATTCAGTGTATGCTTTTGCAAATATATTTGCTGCAATATACTGATTTGGTAGAGCAAATGCTACAACACCACCTAAATCAACATTTAGGCTATCACCGTTAACTGCATCTATATCAGATCCAGTTACCGTACCTGACTCAATACTGTCAACTAAATTATCAATACCATCCACTAAATTATTAGGGTCATTATAATTAATACCAAAACTTGGCGTAATCATACCTACATCATCATTACGACGATAAATGGCAACTAGTGCAGGGTTATAGAATGGAGCTGTTAAGAAGTTTGCTGAAACAACACCAACACCACCCATCGCATCTCCACGCGCTTCAATGGCGTAGTTTGCTGCTGAAAGAGGAAGACTGGCGAATGCAATTGACGCTGCGAGTAGTTTAGTAGTTTTTTTCATGCCGTTTATCTTTGTTAGATCACTTACATAGTTAACGGCACAATTTTAAATTACTTTAACTCTTCTTCACTAGAAATGTCATAAGTCTTACTGATAGTTTGTGCTTGTTCTATCGCTATATCGCCTTGCCAGCGTGAATGTACCATTGAAACCGCCAAAACATAGCGATCATTAGGAAGTTCTTCGCCAGTGAGATTCATTGGATAGTCAGATTCGTAGCTCTTACCCCAAACCTGTTCATAATGTTCATCGACGTAATCGTACAAACCAATTTCGAGCTTAGGAAGAGGACAATAAGGGTTCAGCAGTTCTTTTTTATCGATTCGCCACGTATCTTTTGAAGCCCAGCGAACTTGTTGACGCATTGCAACTTCACCAAGGATAATCCAAGTACTCCATGAATTTCCGTCATCGCCTTTTACACTCAAACGATATAAACCGGATTCAAGCTGAGAGGCTAAATTGTAACGCTTGCGGTATAGACTCACAGATGAGTTGTTTACCACTTCACTGTCTTTGGTTAGCTCACTATCCGATGAAACGATCTTGTCGACCCATTTCTCGAAGGTAATATCTTGAATGTTGTTTTCGGATTCGACATTAATCGATACACGAAAAGTATCTCGGCCAGGACTTTGAATGATGTGTCTTTTGACGACTACGGAACTGATCCAATCCGGTAGTGTTTTTCTGGTGAGGGTTTTACCGCAATCTTTGTTCAATGCTTGATCGAACAGTTCATTGAGGTGATCTTCTCGTGATTGAGAAGAGTTGATTTGCCAAACTTCCACTAATGAATCAAACATCTGAGGTAAATCATTATCTAGCAGATGTTTATGTACTTGAGTCAGAGCATCGCTGCTCTTAAACCAATCCGTTGCTTGCGCGGTATTCGCTACGCAAGAAAACAGTAATAGTGGAAGTAAGGCTATTCTCATTACGCTTTCATCTTGTAACCAACGCCACGCAGCGTTTCAATTTCTAGACCCGGCAGTTTCTGTCTTAGTTGCAGAACGTGCGTGTCTACCGTACGTGTTGTTGGGAAATGGTTGTAACCCCATACATGGTCAAGCAGTTCATCACGTGTAAACACACGTCCAAGGTTACTTGCCAAGAACAATAGAAGGTCAAATTCAGTGCGCGTTAAGGTTACTTCCTGTTCATTGAAAAACACTTCACGTGTCGCTTTATCGATGACAAGATTCTGAGCGATAACTTTTGATGCATCTTGCTCTTCAGAATCAGGCAGTCGAAGTTGAGCACGAATTCGAGCAAACAGCTCAGCCTCTGCGAATGGCTTAGTTAAGTAGTCGTTCGCACCTGAATCTAGGCCTGCTACTTTGTCTTTTACTGTCACGAGAGCCGTTAGCAAAATAACTGGGATATCTTTCTTTTTCTTCCAACCTGGAAGTGAATCTACTGAGTCGCCATCAGGAAGTTGACGGTCTAGAATCACTAGATCCGCTTGTTCCCAGTAGCCTTCAACTTCAGAGATCAGTTCTGCATGCAAACATTCATATCCAGCTTGCTCAAGGCTAACTAATAAACCGTCAGCTAAATTTTTATCATCTTCAACGAGAAGCAATGTCTGTTTCACAAGGTATCTCCAAAATAAATGTTGTTGGGGGGCCGATAAGCGTCATGTGACCGCCCATTTTTCCGACCATAGATTCCACTATCGTCAGACCTAAACCGAGTCCACTCTTACTTACGAATGGCTTTCTTAGTTGCCCCCAATCTTTGCGAGACAAGTCTCCATTATCTATAACTTTGAATGTCAGCTTCTTGTCAGAAGTATTCAGTTCTAGAATTACTGGAGCCACGCCGTATTTCACAGCATTTCTGATTAGGTTATCTATACACGTACCTAACCAATATACGTTCACTTTTGCAGCGATATCTTTGTTTATACGAAGTTCGATACCCGGCGCAAAATCTTCTTCAACTTTGTATTGGAGCCACTCTTCGACGCTTGGCACCCACTCTGTTGCGAGTGGTTGATTGTCTGACTGCAAGTAATCTTTACTTGCTTCCGCCAACTGCCTTAAGCGGCGCGTATCTTCACACAACCTACGGAACTCATCATATACCGACTCAGGCAACTGTTCGAACTCACGTCTGAACCCTTCCACCGTCAATGATAAACTCGCAATCGGCGTTCTTAATTCGTGCGTTAGGATTTGAAGAACCAGCATACGACTCTTCATCTCTTGTTTCTTGCTGTTCCAACGGTAAATCGCCCAACCTAAGACAAGCATGATGTTGGCGATCACCAAGATAAACATGGCAACTTGAAGAAGCTCTGAATGATCTTCTATTTCCCAACACACGTTACCACGCTGGACAAAACAGCTATTGCCTTCTGACGACAAGCTAAACGATAACCCAGCAAGCGTGGCGTTTTCGTTCCAGACTGATTCTTTATACAGGTAATATCTGTCGCCGCGTTTTACCCACATTTCATCGAGTTCAACAAACATGCTCGCACCCGCTAGCAGCGCAGTGATGGCTTCACTATCCATTTGTTGTAAGCGAGAAAGCAGTTCATCATGTTCGGTGTTTGGTCGCTCTTGAATATGCATAAAGCGCTTCAGAGAGTCGAACTTTTCAGGGTACTTCTCAACGTATCGTGCTGCATAAGAACCACCGCCAGGGTGAATCAAGCCACTACGGCTAAACCAACGGTCGGAAAGCTTGGTGCCTTTGCACATTGCACGAGTAAAAACTAAAGGCTCAGTAATCAACGGGCTTAACGGCAGTTTACCACCACAGGTTTTTGATAACTGGTATAAGCGCTGGATATCTGTTAACGGGTACTCTGCTGTTTGTGGCAGCATTGAAGACGGCATGATCAAACGTGTTGGATAATCAGCCTGTAGCACTCGAATATCGTAAGATTCGAT
Organism: Vibrio cyclitrophicus; assembly: GCA_023206055.1. NCBI lineage: Bacteria > Pseudomonadati > Pseudomonadota > Gammaproteobacteria > Vibrionales > Vibrionaceae > Vibrio > Vibrio cyclitrophicus. The sequence goes on from CP065367.1 coordinate 518,556, forward strand.
TGCCGTTTCATGATCAAAGAGTTTGGTGAAATTATCGATACGCTCAGGCAAAGAGTTAGCAAACGCATTTGCTGACAAAGATAACGTAGCGATAAAAAGAGTAAATGTTCTTTTGATGATCACAAACCAACGCAAATTCATATAGATCAAACAAATATATACCATTCGCTATCAAAGATAAATTTTTAACCGCATGAAAAACAGTGAGAATGGCGAGCTACAGAGATAAAGTCGATATATTACGGCCACATTGTGCGAGCGCACTAGTAGGCAGATTGGCAAGCCCAACCTCAATTGCGGCAAGTTTTTGCATAAGCTTCGTCAACTTCCTAGCAGTTGAGCCCACACATAGGCTCACTTTCGTAAGATAAAAAAAGGAGCTCAAATGAGCTCCTTATCGAGTTATTAAAGATTGCTTAGAGGTGATCTTTATAGATGCTCTAAGATACTTAGACAGCTCTTTTTAGCATCGCCAAACAGCATCTGCGTGTTTTCTTTGAAGAACAGTGGGTTTTGCACACCAGCATAACCTGTGTTCATCGAGCGTTTGAACACGATAACATTTTGAGCATTCCAAACTTCCAATACAGGCATTCCTGCGATTGGGCTGTTTGGATCTTCTAATGCTGCAGGGTTTACGGTGTCATTCGCACCAATTACCAATACAGTATCTGTCTCATTGAAGTCATCGTTGATTTCGTCCATTTCAAGAACGACATCATAAGGTACTTTTGCTTCAGCAAGCAGTACGTTCATGTGACCCGGTAACCTACCAGCAACAGGGTGAATACCAAAGCGAACATTGATACCTTGTGCTCTTAGTTTTTCAGTAATCTCATGCACCGGGTATTGAGCTTGAGCCACTGCCATGCCGTATCCAGGAGTGATAATTACTGACTTAGAGTTTTTCAGCATATCAGCCACATCTTCAGCCGATGTTTCACGGTGTTCACCTTGCTCTTCATCGCCATCAGACACAACCACTTCTTGGCCGAATCCACCAGCAATAACGCTGATGAAAGAGCGGTTCATCGCCTTACACATGATGTAAGACAGAATCGCACCTGACGAACCAACCAATGCACCTGTTACGATAAGCAAATCGTTTGCAAGCATGAAACCTGCAGCGGCGGCTGCCCAACCAGAGTAAGAGTTAAGCATAGAGACAACGACTGGCATATCTGCACCGCCAATCGATGCCACCAGATGGTAACCGAATGCGAAAGCGATAAGTGTCATCACCATTAGCGCGAACATGCTGCCGTCCGCTTTAACGAACGTGATCATCAGCAGTGTAGAAGCAACAATAGCCGCTAGGTTCCACTTGTGCTTATGAGGGATGTTCAATGCAGACGAAGAGATAACGCCGCGAAGCTTACCAAATGCAACAATCGAACCCGTGAACGTCACCGCACCGATAAACACGCCAAGGAACACTTCCACGAGGTGGATAACGTGCTCTGCATGAATATCTGCAGGGTTGATAGAAACAGCAGCAGGTGGATCGATGTAGCTGTTGTAACCCACAAGTACCGCCGCCATACCTACGAAGCTGTGCAGAATCGCCACCAGCTCAGGCATCTCAGTCATTTCTACTTTTCTTGCGTAGTGGATACCAATACCACCACCGATCACCATAGCAATGATGATCCATACAATACCTGCAGAATGAGGGCCAAAGATCGTCGCGATCAACGCGATTGCCATACCCGTGATACCGTAATAGTTACCTGCACGAGCAGATTCCTGTTTCGATAACCCAGCCAAGCTCATAATAAAGAATACAGCAGCAACAATATAAGCTGCTTGTACTAATCCTTCAGACATCTGTTACTCCTTAGTCTTTACGGAACATTTCAAGCATACGTTTGGTCACTGTAAAGCCACCAAAGATATTGATACTTGCAATTAATACGGCAATAAATGATAAGAACGTGACAACGCCACTTCCTTGTCCGATCTGTAACAGTGCACCTACTACAATGATGCCTGAAATCGCGTTTGTAACGGACATCAATGGCGTATGCAGAGAATGGCTTACATTCCAAACTACGTAATAACCCACCACACAAGCGAGAACAAAAACGGTAAAGTGAGATAAGAACGCAGCAGGAGCAACCGAAGCTACCCAAGCGAACGCACCAACAGCAACAGCCATACCCGCCGCTTTCTTCATTGGAGAAACAGGTTCTTCAACTTTAGGCTCTGGTTTGGCCGCTTTTGGCTTAGCTTGTTGTGGTTGAGCTGAAACTTGAATTGGTGGAGCTGGCCAAGTGATCTCGCCTTCTTTTACGACAGTGACACCACGCACAACAACATCTTCAAAGTCGATATTGATGTTGCCATCTTTCTCTTTGCAAAGCAGTTTCAGCAGGTTCACTAGGTTCGTTGCATATAGTTGAGATGATTGAGTCGGTAGTCGGCCAACCATATCAGTGTAACCAACCACCTTCACGCCATTAGCCGTTGTAATGACTTGATCGGCAACCGTATATTCACAGTTACCACCATTGGCTGCCGCAAGGTCTACAATCACACTACCTGCGCTCATGCTGTCTACCATTTCTTTGGTAATCAGCTTAGGCGCCGGGCGACCTGGAATAAGCGCTGTTGTAATGATGATATCGACGTCTTTTGCTTGAGCTGCATAAAGCTCTTCAGCTTTCTTATTGAATGCTTCAGACATCTCTTTTGCGTAGCCGTCACCAGCACTGGTATCTTCCTTGAAATCGACTTCCAAGAATTCAGCGCCCATCGACTCGACTTGCTCTTTTACTTCAGGACGAACATCGAATGAACGAACAATCGCACCTAAGCTACCCGCAGCACCGATAGCCGCAAGGCCAGCAACACCCGCACCTGCAACCAATACTTTCGCTGGCGGAACCTTACCTGCGGCCGTAATTTGACCCGTGAAGAATCGACCAAACTCATGCGCCGCTTCAACAACAGCACGGTAACCCGCGATGTTTGCCATAGAGCTCAATGCATCTAACGCCTGAGCTCTTGAAATTCGTGGTACAGAATCCATCGCCATCACGTTGATGTTGCGATTGGACAATTGTTCCATTAATTCTGGATTTTGAGCAGGCCAAATAAAGCTGACCAATGTTGCGCCATCTTTAAGAAGATCGATTTCATTTTTAGACTCGTCAACGATGGGAGCATTAACTTTAAAGATAATTTCGGATTTCCAAGCTTCATCTGCGGTGACAACTTTTGCTCCAGCTTGTTCATAAGCTGCATCTTCAAAACTTGCTAACGCACCTGCTTGTGATTCAACACAAACTTCAAATCCTAATTTTAGAAGCTGTTCTACCGATTTCGGCGAAGCAGCGACTCGCGTTTCACCTGCGAGCGTTTCTCTTGGTACACCAATTTGCATAGCTATTCCTTGACTATTGGCACGAATGACTTATTCGTTTGTATCTAACGACAACTAATACTTCAAGCGTTTTGTTCAAAGAACAGGAAAAGTTATTACTTATAACGATTTGGATGGAATTTGAGCGCTTCATTTGAAGAAATGATGACCGTCTCGAACTAAGAGGTCAAACCACTTGCAAATAATCCTTTTAATAACAACCTACTAGCTGTTCTTTGTCCCTAAAACTAAAAAGAGCTTTCAGCATATACACTGAAAGCTCTCTAAATGATGACCAACATCAATTCTAACCCTAATTGGTTAGCTAAATATATTGTCACCCATTTGGTCAATGAACATCTGTGATTTTTTAAGCATCAATTCATCGGCATCTTGTTTGTTTGAAACAACATCTGAACGAATAAAACGGTGAGTTTTGATCTCACCATCGAATTCTTTCTCGATTCGCCCAGCAACACGGTATTGACCAGATTCTGCAATGGCATCTTGATAGATATTGAAACCCTTATATTCGACCGGCTCAATCTCTACTTTTTGTTCGGTTTTTTCTTTGCCACCAAATAATCTAGAAAAGAATCCCACGTTTTTTACTCCTTAAATGACCGTATTCACTCTAAACTATCATGACTGTTTACGGTTCAACAACGGCTTTTCATACCATTGCAATTCTACGTCATCATCAAAATTGTGTTGACTAAATATAACGGGCACATTGTCGTCACGTTCGCGTCTTCGATCGTCAATAATCATACTTTCAGCATTTTTGACCGCGATCTCACTATTGCGTTTATAGAGCACCAATTTATCTTCAGGTAATGCTGACAGGAAATCGATATCAAAACGAATATAGATAGGTTTTAGCTGACCTAAAGCCAAACACGCGAGATCGGCCAATTGTTCATTGGTATAACTAGACACGTATTCTTCGGTAGCCAAGACATGACCTACCAGAGTTTCCATATAGTTATGTACATCCACACTTATTTGCATACTACACCTCCATTTGTAGCGGGTGTTTATGACCGAGTTTCAGCCAATGAACAACCTAATCGCAAAACTCACTGTAACTTAGTTATAAACCTTACTTGAATTTCATTACAGATTTACATTTCTCGCTTGTTGGTCATCATGTAACCATTAGGTACAAACCACCTAGTTTTGTTAAGTATCTATAACGACTAATTAAATTCTCATATATACTGTTTAGTCCGTTCTATGGTTAATAGCAACTCAAATACATATAAAAATGATTGCACCAATAGCGACCTATGACTATGTTTTTGCTCTAATTTAGGCAAAAAGCTTGGCAATTGCTTGTTTAACCGTATCCTACGCATAGTATTAAATAATAAGATCATCAATATAGTTAGGCTCACCACATAAATGGCATCATCTTTTGTAACGTCGAGCATGTTTCGATTTTGCTTCCCTTTAGTCCTGCTAACAATTTTGCTCGTTGGTATGGACAACGTCATTCTCGTGACGGACTCAAATTTAGGGTTTGCTAGCAACCTTCCTTACATTTTATTGAGCGTTGCGGTTCTGCTATGCCACACATTCAGACAAGGTCGAATGGCGATGGTATCGGTGACCATGCTTCTCGCTTATCTGATCATCCAAGTTCGCTTACAAACGCCTCTCAATACTGGCACAACACTATTAGAGCTCTCGTTACTTGCGGCATTGGTACCCGTCACTTGCTTACTTGTTTATGCCTTCCCTGATAACGGCGTAAACTCAAAGTCGATGCTGCTATACGCCATCGTTCTCGTTCTATTCATGGTGTGGGCACAACTCATCGTCTCCCACTTCCATGCCGGCGGTTTTGAATCATGGAGTGAAGGGCTTCTGTTTACTGTCAGAGACTTCTCCAAACTGCCTTTTGTTTTGGTGTTGTATAGCCTTTGCTTGTTTGGCATTACTGCCATTCTAGTGTTGGTGTATAACCGCTCTATCGATGTTGTGGTTTATAGCGCAATTTTGCTTTCTTCTTGTACGTTCATCTTCTTCGACGTTCAATACATCTCCAACACCATGTTCTCATTGTCAGGCACATTGATCATCGTTTATGTGATGTCCGCTAGTCATGATATGGCCTTTAATGACCAACTAACTAATATTCCCGGTCGACACGCCTTAGAAGTCGATATGAAGCACTTAGGGCGTAAGTATTCGCTTGCGATGGTCGATATCGATCACTTTAAGCAATTCAACGATACTTACGGACATGACATTGGTGACGATGTGTTAAAACTGGTGGCTCGCATTCTGAGAGAAACGACCGGTGGCGCGAAAGCTTATCGCTATGGTGGAGAAGAATTCACGATTATCTTTAAAGGCAAACATTCGGAACAAGTTAAAGAGCATCTTCAAGCTCTAATTTCCGAGGTTCAAAACTACGACATGACGATTCGGAATAACCATGAGCGCCCTGATGATCATGAAGTGGGTATGAAAAAGCGTGGTAAGAACGGTAAACCATCGGAAGTGGTGAATGTGACGGTGAGTATTGGATTGTCTGATAGTACAACCACCAGACTTCCTGAAGCGGTGTTAAAGCTTGCTGACCAAGCGCTGTACAAAGCGAAAGAAACCGGTCGAAACAAGCTGTGTGTTAGTCGCTAGAAGCGTCAATAGCTGCTGTAACTGTCAGCTAACAGCTAACAGCTAACAGCTAACAATAACTAAAAGGCTCAATAACTTAAGTATCTATAACTAGTTACTAATAACCAGTAAACAGAGCATTAATAACTGTATGCTTTAATGACGAGAAGAACCACTTATAAGTTCCATGTGCAATAGACAGGGAGATTAATCTTGGTTGAAGAAGATAACTAAGCTCCCTCCCTTCAGACTACTTCCGTAATTGATTGTCAATCCAATTCCAACATTATCAACCCAGTCGTTAAACAGATTTGGGTTGAGTAGCCAACCTACACTGCCTTCGTAGTATGACGTTGTACCCATAGAAGCAACGGTATCACCACCGATATCAATTCTTCTTATACTGGAGTACATAGAAGTAATGTTCTTATCCCAGCGTATTAAGTCATAGAAAATCTTGGCTTCATTGGCGATATACCAACCTTCGGGATATCCAACGTTGCCATTATTAGCCTCCCCCCAACCTATACCATTGAAGTAATGCCAACTGGTACTCAATTTATACTTTCCCCAGTCATTCTTGTCTTCAAAGGTCATTTTAATTTTAGGTTCAATGATGTAAGCCCATGCATCGGTATTGAGATAAACGTTATCCAATTGATCTTTAATAGGCTCAAGCAATGATGAACGATATTCGAAGTCATTACGGTAATAAGAGACGTGGTTACCAATAGCAGAACTGAAACTCCAGTGCTCATCTAATTGGGATACATTCGCAAATTCTACATAGCCAGAAATGACTGATTCTTTTTGAAAATCGCTTTTCACCGTAGACGCGTACGAAATGTCCTTCTCAATACGCAGTGCTGACAAACGCAATGTTATCTCTTGATGATTATCTTCAGGTAGTTCAAACGTATAAGGAAGGCTGATTGAAGTAATATCTTTTCTGCGACTTACAGAGTCTTTTGAACCAATATCTTCGTTATCTAAACTAAAGACTTTGTTTGGATCAAAATTATTAATACCAAAGGTAAACACGTCGGTGTCGTTAAGCAGTACACTGGTGGCGAAGCTCTGTTCTAAATCCTTTCTGAAACGATCAGTTAGCCAATTGGCATTAACGGTCGCCGAAAAAACGGTAAAAAATATAGGAACCGCAAGTGTCCAAGATGTATTCGCCATAGAAAATGACTTCGAATGTGGCATTTCTCTTATCACTAAAGCACTTCGTAGCTCAAACGCTAATAGAAGTATAAACTGAAATATCTAAAAGAGCCCGCCAACTAACGAGCAAGCTCCAAAATGTTGCGTTGTACAAAGGTATTTCTACCACTTTGCTTCGCTTGATAAAGCGCTTGATCGACCTTTTCGTAAATAGACGCAATAGATTCATCACCTTCAGGCACAAAGGATAACACACCTTGTGACGCTGTCACTCTATCCGATACCGTTGAGTGGTCATGAGCGTAGTTCATCTTATATAATGCCTCTTTAACTCGAGTCGCGTGTACCTTCGCAGCTTCGCTATCTGTATCACTAAGAATCAAAACAAACTCTTCACCGCCATAACGGCCGACAAATTCACCCGCTCGAACAAACAGCTGTTTCAAGGTATTAGCAAGCCCTTGTAAGCACTTATCCCCTTGAATATGACCATAATTATCGTTGTAAGGCTTAAAGAAGTCTACATCTAGAAGTATGACTGTCATGGATATATTACGTCTTCCGTGCCACGCTATGCTCTCTTCAAGCTTAGTATCCATATATCGACGGTTATACAATTTGGTCAAACCATCTTCGTTGGCTTGTTGTTGTAGAAGAATGTTCAGTTCTTCGAGTTTGGCGGTACTTTGTTTTAGCTCTCGTCTCATGTGCGCGATACGCTGCATCGCAATCAGCTTAGAATTTAAAACGACCTTGTTTACCGGTTTGATCAGGTAATCATCACCACCAGCGTCAATTGCTTTAGCGATCATTGCAGGTTCTTCGTGACCACTCAGGAATATGATGGGAACCCATTCTGGAAATCGACTTCTAACCTCATTAGCCACTTCAAAACCATCCATCCCTGGCATGCTAATATCAAGTAACACGAGTTCAGGATCAAAATCAGAATAAACACTCAGGGCTTCTTTTCCGCTACCGACAGCTTCTACAATATGACCCAGTTGCTTGAGTCGAATAGCAAGTTGCATCCTGTCTAGTTGAACATCATCAACCAGCAATATGCGCATCGAAGATCCCTTTTCTATCATCACATCACCTTTATCTAGTGTTGAATATTCAAAGTAGCTCAAATTTGGGCTTAAATCATGCCCTAATCTCTATATTATATTGACTTTTTTACAGAACTTTTTAGCATTGTTTCTTTTTAAAGAGAAATACTATGTCAGACGCTACAAACAACGAAGTACAAGAAATCGATTTAACCACTATCTCACCAGAGCTTCGCCAAGTTATCGAATTTGATGAAGTGCCGAAAGAGATGCACAACATGGTTACTTCTATTCATGAGGTGTCTGAAGAAGCAGTGCGTGAAACTTGGAGCAGCCTTCCAGCAAGCGCACAAAATGTTTTGGACAACTTTGAGCAATTCCACGCTCTAATCTCTGTTAGCCAAGCTTTCGCTGGCGTAAACATGATGGAAGAGTTCCCTACTCTTAAACTTCCAGAAGGCATGTCTGATGAAGAAAAAGAAGAGTACCGAGCTCAACTGCTTGACCAAATTTTACATAACTGTGTAAAAGACATGGCTAAGCAAATCAAGAAAGCACGTCGTGATGCAATCTTGAAGCGTGATTTTAAAGAAGTTTTCATCCGATAAGCCATTCATCTCACCTAAATTTAGGTTGAGTGCTTAACGAAAACTTAATGATTGAGCCGTATGTTACTTCAAACATGCGGCTTTTTTATATCCGCTATTTTCTTCACGTCGAGTTTTACATCTGTATATTCTTATTGCTAATGTTCATATGATTCGACAAATAATATGCCTTAACACTCATACAGTGTGGCGCAAGACTGGCAGTTATACCGTATAAAAATGACGCGCCTATCCATTCATGGAATCAAGATCAATATTCATATCGCAGACAAACATTCAACATCGCTGACAGGCTGTAAACATAAAAAAGACAATGAGCGAACCTATCTAAGCATTGCCTCTAAGATCAAATCTGAATCAGTGCGTGACGGCAATATCTCTTTGAGCGACACTTACACCTTTAATTTGCGCGTAAACACGCTGCCCGATTTCTAGATTCAACTCATCCCGCGCCCACAATGTAATGGTTGCCCATAGATAGCATCCAGACTCTAACTCTAGCTCGACAGCGACACTCTGCTTATTTGTGCCTTGCTGGTGCGTCTCTACGCTCTTAATGGTCACAGGAAGGATATTACGTATCGAAGTGCCTTTCGGTTGTTCTAGCGTGATAGAGACATCATTTGCCCTAACTTGTAACCTTACCGCAGCCCCAAGGTCACTCGATACTTTCTGAACCCATAACGACGTCGACTTTCCTAGCATTAGGCGAGACAGCGCATAATCGTCATTGTGCTCCGCCAATGTCGCTTCGAACAACGAGCTTTGCTCTGAGAAAGACTGCCAAGGTTGCATGGCTCTCGATGCCCAAACCTCTTCCGTCACGCCCGACGAAATAACTTTGCCTTGGTCAATAATCACAAGGTGATTTGCCAAGCGTAAAATTTCATTAAGGCTATGAGTGACATAGATGATCGGTATTTGAACAGTTTCGGATAAGTTTTCCAGAAACGGCATCACTTCGCGCTTACGAGGCAAGTCGAGAGACGCTAAAGGTTCATCCATCAACAAAATGCTCGGCTTTGATAACAATGCTCGGCCAATCGCCACACGTTGCTTCTCACCGCCAGACAAACGAGCTGGGTATCGATCAAGCAACGAACCCAATGACAGAAGCGAGACTATTTGGTCAAAGTGCGCTTTATCAACGCTTTTCATGCCGTACTTAAGGTTCGCCGTCACCTTCATGTGTGGGAACAATCGCGACTCTTGGAACACATAACCAACGTTGCGCTTGTGAGTCGGCAAATTGATGCCATTTTCACTATCAAACAGTGTGGTTCCTGATACGCTGATCAAACCCTTATCAGGTCGTTTCAGACCACTAATCGCATTGATGAGTGAGGTTTTACCCGCACCAGAACGACCAAAAATTGCCGTAATGCCGCTACTTGGGAGCTCTAAGTCGATATCAAAAAAGGTTTCACCCAGTTGTTGCTGATATTGGAGGATCAAAGCACTCATGCATTGCCTCCCAAACGTTGTGCTGACTTTTTGTTAAGCCACTCAGATAACATCAATGAACCCAGTGCTATTACAATAGAAATAACACACAAACGCGCCGCTTCCAATTCCGCACCAGGGGTTTCAATAAAGGTGTACATAGCCAAAGGAATGGTTTGAGTTTCACCGGGAATATTTGAAACGAAGCTGATGGTCGCGCCAAACTCACCCAAGCTTCTTGCGAAAGAAAGCATGGTGCCAGTAATGATCCCGGGGATCATCAAAGGCAACGTAATTGTGAAGAACACGCGAATAGGCGATGCGCCCAATGTGGCTGCCGCTTCTTCCAGTTTGCTGTCGACTGTTTCTAGGCTGAGTCGGATAGAGCGAACCATTAATGGCAACGCGACAACAACACATGCCAATGCTGCCCCCTTCCAACTGAAGCTGAATACAATACCAAACACGTCATTAAGCCATGAGCCAATAACGCCTTGTCTGCCCATCATCACCAGTAACAAATAGCCAATGACCACAGGAGGAAGTACCAAAGGTAAATGGACAATGCTCTCTACAATGCTTTTGCCTACAAATTGTTTTTTTGCAAGTAGCCACGCTAACCCAATGCCGATAGGAATAAGCCATAAGATGGCAAACCCAGCGACTTTTAAGCTCAGCATTAAGGCTTGGTATTCGTATTCCGATAAATACATCATTAACGCACTTCAAATCCAAAACTGTTCAAGGTTTCTTTCGCTTTTTCGCTCTTTAGGAAAGTATAGAACTCTTCTGCGACAACTTTATCGCTCAACTTCGCTACAGGGTAACGTATTGGTGTGTGGAGATTTGAAGGAAACGTCGCAACGACATCGACTTCTTTCGATAATAAAGCGTCGGTTTTGTAGACAATGCCGAGCTTCGCTTCACTGCGTTCCACCAAGGCCAATGCCATACGAACATTGTTACTTGGTGCCAATCGAGAGCTCACATTATCCCAAACACCCAGAGCTTCTAACGCTTCCTTAGCGTAGATACCAGCAGGCACCGACATGGTGTTACCAACTGCAAGCCTTTCATTAGTGAGCAGTTTAGACCACTGTTCTCCCTTTGAGAGTTCCAATGATACCGACGTCTCTTTCGGAGAAATCAACACAAGTTCGTTTTCACACAAGTTTGTGACATTGTCACTAGAGACGTATTTTCGATCAACTAAATGCGTCATCCATTTCTCATTTGCCGAGATAAAAATGTCTGCTGGTGCTCCTCTTTCTATTTGTCGCACCAAAGACGACGTGCTCGCATACACAGGAATCACATCGACAGAATGAGCTTTCTCAAACTCTTTAACCAACAGATTAACTGCATTGGTCATTGACGATGCAGCATAGACTCTTAGCTTTTCGGCAGCCAAAAGCTGAGTAGAACTCAATGCCGAAGTTAAGGCGATGGCAAAAAGGATGACTGGTTTCTTCATTGTTATCAATTATCTATGTTCGTTTAAGCTCTTGGCCGATCTTTTCAATTCAAGCCTAAACCTTTAATTCTGGCCAAAGCAGGTCAAGATTTAAGTATTTTTCGATGGCATCCGCGATTCGATTAATACCCAGCTCTTTAAGCTGTTCGTGGTCAATCGCGGTCACATCGTTGGCTCCTGCCCATTCACAAATAAGCGACACAGCATCACTGTTGTCGAATACGCCATGCAGGTAAGTACCAAAAATCGAGTTATCTTGATTCACAGCGCCATCTAGGCTGCCAGATTCTAACTGAACCGGTAATGCTGTTTCTTTGACATCAGTCTTGCCTACGTGGATTTCATACCCTTTTACTTGTGCTGTTTTGTTATCCAGCGTCATAGTGCCACGTACGTTTGTTAAAGTTTTCTGCTGTGTAAGAGTCGTTTCAGTATCGAGATACCCTAACCCTTCACTGCTGCCGGGCGTACCTTCAACACCATCAGGATCGTGGATGATGTTACCTAACATTTGGTAGCCACCGCAGATACCCATCACTTTGCCGCCTAAACGCAAGTGGCGTTGAATATCTTTATCCCAGCCTTGTTGCTTTAGGTAATCCAAATCGGCCCTTACCGATTTTGTACCTGGCAAGATAATCAAATCTGCATTGTTTAAACGTTCACCTTTACCGACATAACGTAAATCAATCGAAGGATTCAGTCTTAACGCGTCAAAGTCTGTATGGTTGCTGATTCGGGTTAATACTGGCACCACCACCTTAAGCTTAGCTTCTCCGTCAGATTCTTGAGCAGAGGTAATGGCATCTTCCGCTTCTAAGTTAAAACCATGCAGGTATGGCAAAACACCAATCACAGGCTTGCCGGTTTTTTCCTCTAGCCAATCTAGGCCAGATTGAAGCAGTGCGATATCACCTCTAAAACGGTTTATCACAAAGCCTTTTACTCGAGCTTGTTCAGATTCAGACAACAGAGCTAATGTCCCGTAGAGGTGCGCAAAAACGCCACCACGGTCAATATCAGCAACGATGATCACTGGGATGTCCGCTTTCTCAGCAAACCCCATGTTAGCGATATCATTTTCGCGAAGATTGATTTCAGCTGGGCTACCCGCACCTTCAATCATCACGCTTTCATATTCTTCAGAAAGTCGGTCAAACGAATCGATCACCGTATCCATCGCAACTTTCTTGTAATCATGATACCCCGTCGCTTCCATGTTGCTCAGCGCTCGACCTTGCAGAATTACTTGCGCGCCGGTATCTGAATTGGGCTTTAGCAATACAGGGTTCATGTGAACGGTTGGCTCAATATTACAAGCTTGCGCCTGAACCGCTTGAGCGCGACCAATTTCGCCACCATCTTTTGTCACAGCACTGTTTAACGCCATGTTCTGTGGCTTGAAGGGTGCCACTTTGATTCCTTTCCTGGCCAAAACACGGCATAAACCTGCCACCAAAACACTTTTCCCGGCATCTGACGTTGTCCCTTGAACCATAAGGGCACTTAATGGTGCTCGCATTTGTACTTAAATCCTTAATTTCTTAATTTCTTAATTTTCAATTTATAGCTGTGGGTAATATCTATCTGCCACCATCTTAACGTCATTGCCAAGTAGATGCTCAATAAAATGAATGGAAAATGAATGTGTTACTCACTCTGGATTCAACCCCAGTGTTGTTTAATAGCTCCATCGAAACGAAGCTTACAAACAAATTAAGCGTACTAACGAAAAGAAACGTTTCAAATTCAGAAAAACGTTTCTACTAAAAACAACATTAAGGGATTCACCATGAAAAAAACTGTATTAGCTATCGCATCTACTATTATCCTTGCTCCTACTTTTGCAATGGCTAGTGACCACAATAGCAATAAGCACGAAAGCGCTATTGCTTACACTGGACCGATTGAAACCGTTTCTGTTGCGACACTACTTGCCGACACAAGTATGTTCGCAGAGCAAGAAGCAATTGTGGATGGCAAGATTGTTCGTCAACTAAAGAATGACACGTTTATCTTCTCTGATGGCCAGAGTGAAATTCAAATAGAGCTAGATGACGATATCCATCTAGCACAACCACTAACTGCTGATACTAAAGTACGTATCTTCGGTGAGTACGAAGGTGGCAAAACACCAGAGATCGAAGTTGACCATATCCAAGTTTTGTAAGCTTCAAATCTCAAACACCTTGCTTTAAATAATGAACTTCAATAAATTGGCCTGCATATTGCAGGCTTTTTTGTATATACTGCCGAAAATACAATTTATATGGAGTCACCATGCTAGGTCGCACAAACAAGACTGTCCTTCTGGGGTTAGCTGCACTGTGTTCATTCTCTGCGTCTGCAAACAACTTTAACTACAACACATTTGAGATGCGCATGGGTACGAGCCCTAGTACTTTCGGTGGTGAAGTCACGACAATGTTCACCCAGAACTCCCACTTCGTTGCACGTATCGATTCTGAATTTGAAAGTGATTGGGATGCGGCTATAGGTATGGGATTTAACGGTCCAATTAGTCAATTTGCTGACGTTACGGGCCAAATGCTACTGCACAACATTGAACGTAATGACGACAACCACATCAAAACTGAAGTAAACATCGGTTTGAGAGCTTGGTTAATGGCAAACGTTGAAGTTAACGCGCGCCTTGGTCAACTGCTCGACAACGACGACACTCGTTCAATTGTTGGTGTTGGTGCGCGTTTCCACTCTACAGATCAACTTTCTGTTGGCCTTGACTTACGAAACAACGGCACTTACGGTCACCAAATCTTAATGTCGGCTAGATTTGGATTCTAAGCCAGATTTCGTACTTAGGCTTTACTGATAAGCCAAGTTTTTTCATTAAGTAATAAATAGCTACACAAATTAAATAGAAAAAGCCCCCGACCACAATTGTGTTCGGGGGCTTTCTTATTCTCAACGCAGATGAACTGATATCGACTAGCCGTTCACCGATGCGACTATAGATAAACCAACACGGTTATAAGCTAACCATCAGCATCTTTTTCTGATGATCTAAGTACTCTTCATAAGTACCTTGGAAGCTCACTAGCTGTTGATCTTTCACATCGATGATGTGTGTTGCCAGTGAAGAAACGAACTCACGGTCATGGCTCACGAAGATCAGCGTGCCAGTGTAAACCTTTAGTGCATCGTTTAAGGCTTGGATTGCTTCCATGTCCATGTGGTTGGTTGGTTCGTCCATCACAAGTACGTTGATGTCTTGCATCATTAACTTGCCAAATAACAGACGGTTCTTCTCACCACCAGAACAGTTACGAGCTTTCTTGTTCGCATCATCAGCGGTAAACAATAGACGACCAAGAATGCCACGTACCATTAGGTCATCATGCTTAGCTGTACGCCATTGTGAAATCCAATCGAAGATGCTCAGATCGTTGTCAAAGTCCTTGGTGCTGTCTTGTGGGCAGTAACCTACAGAAGCATTTTCAGACCATTTAACGATACCTTCGTTCTGCTCCAGCTCTTGAACTAGACAACGTAGTAGCGTGGTTTTACCTACACCGTTCTCACCGATAACGGCAAGACGTGTACCCGCCTCAAGCAGCAAGTTGCCACCAGAAAACAGTGTTTCGCCATCGAAGCCGTGACCAAGCTCTTTGAGTTCAAGCGCTTGACGGTGTAGTTTCTTGCCTTCACCAAAATCAATTGATGGGCTCATACGGCTCGATGATTTCACTTCATCAAGCGTGATTTTGTCCATTTTCTTAGCACGAGAACTTGCTTGTTTCGCTTTAGATGCGTTCGCACCAAAACGGTTTACGAAGTCTTGCAATTCGCTGATCTCAGCCGCTTTCTTAGCATTGCTTGCTAGTAGTTGATCACGAATCAAGCCAGAAGCTTCTAGGAAGTATTCGTAGTTACCTGGGTAAACACGAAGTTCGCCATAGTCGATATCCGCCATGTGTGTACACACAGAGTTCAGGAAGTGTCTATCGTGCGAAATAATGATCATTGTACATTTACGCTGGTTTAGCTCTTCAGCAAGCCAGTTAATCGTGTGAATGTCCAAGTTGTTGGTTGGTTCATCAAGAAGCAAGATATCTGGGTTTGCAAACAGTGCCTGTGCCAATAGCACACGCAGTTTCCAACCCGGAGCAACTTGTTGCATCAGGCCAAAGTGAAACTCTTCTTCGATACCCGCTTGGATCAGGATGTCACCTGCACGGCTTTCTGCTGTGTAGCCATCCATTTCCGCGAATTCGCTTTCAAGCTCAGCGACTTTCATGCCATCGTCTTCGCTCATTTCTGGCAAAGAGTAAATGCGGTCACGTTCTTGTTTTACTTCCCATAGCTTTCTGTCGCCCATGATCACAACGTCGATAACGCTGTATTGTTCGAAAGCGAACTGATCTTGGCTTAGCACACCCAGTTTTTCTCCGGGAGTGATAGAAACGTTGCCCGAGCTTGGCGTTAATGCGCCACTTAGGATTTTCATGAACGTTGATTTGCCGCAACCATTGGCGCCGATCAAACCGTAGCGGTTGCCGTTACCAAATTTAGCAGAGATGTTTTCAAACAGCGGCTCTGCGCCAAATTGCATTGTGATGTTCGCGGTAGATATCAAAGAACTAATTCCTAAACGTGTACTGACAGATAATTATTAGGCTATTTCAAGAACCTAAATAAGAAGTACGAAAGTATGGATTAAACAAAAATCGAAGCGCGGATTATATAGAGATCTCGATCTCGTTGTCGAGGCTAAACAGTAAACGAATCGTAAACATAGACCATTTAGATGCTTTTCATACGTTATTACGGTGTAAATAGAAAAATCCCCACCAGCAGAACTGACAGGGATTTCATTTATTAACACTAAAAGTCTTGCTCTTAAAAACGAAAAGCTTTGATGACGAGCAGAACTGCTATTTAGTAATTTTCTTTTGAACGTATTTTTGGCTTACATCTACTACCGCAACATCTCTAAAGAAGCTTCTACCCAACAGAAGTGGGAAAGAAAGATGCGTTCGGTCTGCTAGTGTAAACTCTGTTTTGTCTTTTAGATCGCCGATTTGAATTGAAGCGACAACAACGGCACGTCGTTGTGTGCCTTCAGCACTTGATTGTTTGATCTTCACCCAACGTTCTACAGGTAAACTGACCTCTTCTGTTGTAATACCGTCATGTTCAATCTTAAATTTAACCCAATCTTTTCCGTCACGTTCAAAATCAACAATATCAACCGCACTGATTGAAGATGTTGTTGCACCTGTATCTACACGTGCTTTAAACGCTTCTTTCAAACCAGGAACAAACACCCACTCTTCTTCACCAAGAATCAGTTTGCCATCACTTGTTTTAGTTGGTTTTGGAGCTGGCTTTTCTTCAGGCTTTGGTTTGGCTTCTGGCTCGGTCGGTTTTACTTCTTCAGGCTTCTCTGTAGGTTCCGTTACTTTCTCGCCTTCAGTTGCGTCAGTCTTTGCAGAGTCATCCACAACAGGTTGTTCTACTTGAGGCTTTTGCTCTGGTTCGACAGGAACTTGAGTCGTCGTCGAACAAGCAAACAGGCCACCACTTAGCATTAAAACTACAATCGCTTTCCAGTTATACATTCAGTCACCTTCTATTTTGAAACGTTGGCTATCGCTTTAGCTACATAAGGAATATGAGATTCGGAAAGGCCTGCGATATTGATGCGTCCATCACCAACACCATAGACTCCATATTCTTCACGTAATTGATTCATTTGAGTTTCTTTAAAGCCTAGTACACTAAACATGCCTTTATGGCTTTCGATGAAATCAAATTGTGACGTGTTATAAGTATTTCGCAATTCATCACATAAACTCTGGCGCAGATTTAACAAACGTTGCTGCATTTCACTCAACTCTTGCTTCCAAATCGTTGTTAACTCTTGATTCTGAAGAATTGTTTTCACCAAAGCCGCACCGTGATCTGGTGGCATAGTGTAAGTTGAGCGCGCAAGCGTCAGCAGTTTACCTTTGGCATTACCAACGTGTTCACTGTTCTTACCAATCACGATTGCTGCACCCGTTCTTTCACGGTACAAACCGAAGTTCTTTGAACAAGACGTTGTAATCAACATCTCTTCAACGTTATTCGCCATGTGTTGAAGACCTTTCGCGTCTTCTTCTAAGCCGTCACCAAAACCTTGGTAGGCAATATCAACGAACGGTAGGAAACCATTCTTTTGCGATAACTTAGTAATTTCCTGCCACGCTTCAAAATTGATATCAGCACCCGTTGGGTTATGGCAGCAACCGTGAAGTAGTACCACGTCTGATGGACCCGCAGTTGAAAGGTCATCCAACATTCTTGCTGTATCAACTTGCTTCGTTTCAGGACTGAAGTAATTGTAGTATCGAACTTTTAAGCCTGCCGCTTCCATCACCGGTTTGTGGTTAACGTAGCTTGGGTTTGAAATCCAAACAGTGGTGTCTGGTTGAGAAACTTTCATTAAGTCACCCAACATGCGAAGTGCACCACTTGCACCCGGTGTTTGAATCGCAGCAACGCGATCCATGGCAGAAGTCCCTTTAAGCAGCAGATCAACCATGCTCTGGTTGAACTCTTCACAGCCAGCTAGGCCAACGTAAGCTTTGGTTTTCTGAGTCTCAACAACAATATCTTGAGCCATAGAAACGGCTTTCATGATAGGTGTTTCGCCTTGGTCGTTTTTGTAAACGCCAATGCCTAAATCGACTTTGTCAGTACGAGGATCGCCGCGGTAAGCGACAGAAAGAGATAAAATTGGATCTAAAGTTGGTTTTGGTAGATGTGAAAACATGAAAGTCACAACCCTTTGAAATTCAAGTAATGGCCTCCAAGTTATCATTTTATTTACAATTTAAGAAACAGAAATTCATCAAAGTTTTTATTTTTAGGAGATAACTCTAGTTGAGACTGGTGCAATCTAATATTCCCTATTCCAGATAGTTCAATATTCCATCAATTTACAAATTTAGCACGTCATAAAATAACAAAGCCTCAGCAGAGAAGCTGAGGCTACTAATTTGAACCAATGTAGCATGGCGTTAACTAACGTAAGTCCACTAAAGTCGGAACCGATGAATGATTTGGTTTGAACTGCCACGCCAATCTAACATTGGATCCGCTTTATCTTGTTCAAAGCGACCATCAATCAAGGTATCAACGTATTCCAACACTTGCTTCTGCTTTTCATCAAGCTCATCTAGCTCGTAGCCCGTCCACATCCAGATGTCTTTGCCTTCACACTCCGCTTTTACACGTTGCACAAGCTTAAGCACTTCAGACACGTTTGCCGGATGCATTGGATCACCACCAGAAAGTGATAAACCACGACGTTTGATTCGCGGATCATTCAGATCAGCAATAATGTGGTCTTGAAGTTCTTGAGTAAACAAATGCCCAGAATCCAACCTTTGCGTCGATTGGTTATAACACCCACGGCATTGGTGCACACAACCCGACACAAATAAGGTGCAGCGTGTTCCTGGGCCGTTTACAACGTCGATTGGGTGGTATTGGTGATAATTCATAAGGCAGTATTGAAAACTCGTGATGACTTAATGGTTTAACTCGAAAAGTTGCGAGAAGTGAAACATATGAATTGGTATCGACATAGCGCCGATACCAATCATATTTCTTGGAAACCTAGCTCTTCTAAGTAAGCCAGCTAATGATCTTAGAGCTTACTAGAGATGCTTCACGCGGCGTTTAACTTCTTCTTGCTTACCGAAGTTAAATGGTCGTGCATCTGGGCTACCAAGGTAACCACAAACACGGCGTGTTACCGATACTTTCGTTGAGTCATGGTTGCCACACTTAGGACACGTAAAGCCCTTACTTGTACAATCGAACTCGCCGTTGTAACCACACTCGTAGCACTCATCAATTGGCGTATTCGTGCCGTAGTAAGGTACACGTGTGTAGCTGTAATCCCATACGTTTTCTAGTGCTTCGATGTTCTTCTGCATGTTCGGGAACTCACCGTAACAGATGAAACCGCCGCTAGAGATTTCGGGATAAGGCATCTCAAAATCGATCTTGTCGTATGGGTTCACTTTCTTCTGCACATCTAAGTGGAAGCTGTTGGTGTAGTAGCCACGGTCTGTTACGCCATCAATCACACCAAACTCTTTGGTATCGATGCTGCAGAATCGGCTACATAGGTTTTCACTTGGTGTTCCGTACAGGCTGAACGCGTAACCAGTCTCTTTCGTCCAAGATTCCACTTCACGTTTCATGTACTCCACCAGCTCAAGCGCTTTAGCACGCATTTCGTCATCGTCGTACAGGTGAACGTCAGTACCGTAAAGTGCTGTCATCGCTTCGTGGATACCAATGTAACCAAGAGAAACAGAAGCACGGCCGTTCTTAAAGATGTCAGCGATTGAGTCGTCTGCTTTCAAACGAACACCACATGCACCTTCCATATATAGGATCGGAGCAACACGTGCTTTCACGTTCTCTAGACGAGAAATGCGAGTTTCTAGAGCACGACGAGCAAGCTTGAGTTTTTCATCAAGCAGTTCGTAGAACTTAGCCATATCTTGCTTCGCGTTAATCGCGATACGTGGCAAGTTCAGGCTTACAACACCTAAGTTGTTACGGCCTTCATGAATCAACTCACCATTTTCTTCGTATGTATTCAAGAAGCTACGGCAGCCCATCGGCGTTTTGAATGACCCTGTCACTTCTACTACTTTGTCGTAGTTAAGAATGTCTGGATACATACGCTTAGACGCACACTCAAGCGCTAGTTGCTTGATGTCGTAATTTGGATCTTGCTTCTGGTGGTTCAAACCATCTTTGATTGCAAACACCAGTTTAGGGAACACGGCTGTTTTGCGGTTCTTACCCAAACCTGCAATGCGGTTTTTCAAGATAGATTGCTGGATAAGCTTTGAACCCCAGCTTTCACCTAAACCAAAACCAAACGTCACGAATGGTGTTTGACCATTATGTGATATAGTTAAAACTACTCTCACTAATAATGAAGCGGCAAACCGAAGAATTACATGCTACCCGTTGATTTAAAAGGGTGATAATATGTAATCCATGTTATCTTCTCTTGCGGCTTAAGGATATTTACTCTCATGAAACTGAAGCACTTGTACATTGAAGAGCATGAATCAATACAGGTCTCTGACAATAGAGTCATTGATTCTGTTCATACAAAACTGTTTAGAAAAGCAGACAAGAGTGAAGTCATCGAATTTACTAAATTCGTTAATTACCTAAAAACTTTGACTGGAAAAAACGGTAAGCCACTAAAACCAAACACCATGCTTACGTACAGTAATGCGGTCATAAGGTTTATTGATTACTTGCATGAAGCCGATATAAAGTTTCAGTTTGATCAAGCAGACCTACATTACGTATCCAGAGTCATAAACAATTATCCGTACTACTTGTCTAAAAACGACAATCTTATCGAAGATGCCTTGCTCAACACTCTTAGAGAAAAAATGGATGGCTACAAGCCCAACCTCGGGAATAATGCTGTTAACCTTCATGCAGTTGGTGTCGATCACTTTTTAAAATTTAGTGAACGTGAAGCTAAAGCTTTTCACACTCGATTTGCGAGAGAGAATGGATTCTCACTCAATGACTTCAACTATCAACCTGCCTTTGCCGAAGTTTGGAACAACAACAAAGTTAGCCAAGCGGAAAAACTTCACTGGCAAAACAATACATTGTTAGGTGGGATCATAGGTGCTAACAATTACAGCGGACTGTCAGAAAGAGTACTTAAGCGACTACAATCGGAAGATGCTGAAATCCGATCTTATTGTGAAATGACGCAAGAACAAATTCGTGACCTTTTATCATTACCATCATTAAGTAAACGGGAAAGATTACTTTATGCATTAATACATGCAACGGGTTTACGGATTAGTGAAGCCTTAATGCTTCAATTCAGTCACATAGACTTTACCAATCGATTGATTTACATGAAGAAAATCGATTTTCGTGGTTTAACACTAATCGAAAAACAATCTTGCAAGTCCGAAAAGGGAAGAAGCACTAAAGATGATATTGTCCACCTCTTTGGTGATGCTGAGGAAGTTTTCTGGCTTGCATTAGAAGACTATCTCGGATCTAGTGAGTTTTGCTCAAACTTCAGTCACGACTTTATCTTTGTATTCCAAAAGGGATCTCGTAAAGGCCGCCCTCTCCTTTTAGTTAATCAAGCCAGAAGAAACAAACGCAGTCTCAGCAACATAGAAAAAAAATATAAGCTAGCCCTCAACAAAATTGGTGTGTCGTACATCTATGGATTTCATTTGGCTAGACACACTCTCATCAATTACCTATTAAACGAGTATCCCACAATAGAAGAAATGGAAGACGGAAGCCAAAGGATAAAATTTGGATTAGAAGTTCAAATAGTGAAAAAACTTATTGGGCATGAGTCACTTAATAGTACTTTACGTTACATTAAGATTGATGAAGATAAAGTAAAAGATGAACATGCCAAAGCACGTATCTTAGCTCGTATAGGCAATTTATCTCATGAAACAACAGCCTTGATCGAACAAAAGTTGTATCACGAAGAGCAAGCTAAAAAAATCAATCTAAAACTAACTCAAATCGAAAATTTCAGTGCAGAGGCTAACAATGTTTAATATCAGCAATCAAGTTATTTTCCCTAATGGGGAGCAGCAAGCTAACAATCAAATACCTATTATTGCTAATGCATTAGCAAATGATGTTCATGATTTTTTCACTGATGTAGGCGTTGAAAAAAAGTACGACCTAAGCAACTCCGCACTTGTCGGCACTAACATTTCAAATGGCGTTGCAGATGCTCGCTGGGCAATTATTGAACTTAAACAAAATATAATAATCACAGCGCAAGAATTATATCAACTTGCATGCATTGGTGATGGTACTACGAACTACAAAGTTAATGAGCAAAGAGCCAACGATCCACTACACAAGCAGCATTTAGCAGCTACTGAATTCATAAAAAAAGCCAAATATTTAGCTTCAAAAATGGGCGTGAATGAAGAGATTTTAACAAGCAATTTATTCAGTAATCTAATTCACTTATCAAGGTGTTTATTAATTCGCCTATGGCGATCTGGGCATATTATTCTGCCGATTTCACATACTATTGTGTCTAACAACCTACACTCTTTTGTTACGTTTAAAGCCAATAATAGACGAAATACCCCCCCTATGTTTGGGGCTACAGATGAGTACGTCAAAAATCTATCTGCCAAATTTGAAGCGATTTTTTTTGGGTACGAGAGTGCAAACCTGATTGAGCGTGAGATTGTAAAAGTTAACCGAGAAGAAGCTAAACTTGGCATTAATTCCACTAACTTTTTACTTTACTGCGGTCAAGTAACTGAAACTCTAGATTTAAGCAGTTTTGATGAAGTAACCCGACTAAGCGTGCTTTGGAAAGAACTTAACCACAAAAAGCAATCCCATTTAGCAATTCTCAAACAATTAACTGATTCAGTTAAGCCTTTTGAAGGCTTTAGCTCTGGGCTAACAAACTTAAAACGCATTTGCACAGGCTCACTGAATTTTTTTCACACAGACTCTCTTCAAAGTCACAGTAGAAAGCTCACAGAAACAGTAAAAAATGAAATAAAAGTTGCCCTGAGTCCCTGTGAATTCGATTTTAGTGCAGTTTTGTTCGATAAAGATGAACAAGCTTTGTTCGATTTTGTTGTTAGTAACAATGTGAACGTAGTCAATAAAGCCTTGAATGATACATTAGATGTAAATTTTAAACATTGGGATGAATATCAGCACCAAAGTTTCAAAAGACAAGCAACTACAAAGTCAGCGCAAACACAATACACTGCGGGCTGGAATACAATAAGACGGTATTTGCTCTATGTAGCGGCTTGGATAGAAATGTTCCCAGATGTAGCTAAATCTCAATCAATTACGATACCCGAAACGCTAAAGCTTCTTGACCGAGAAACGTTCGTTATACGTAGTTTTTCTAATCTGGATATTGATAATGAAACTTGGCCTCGAACCCTTTCAGATTTTTTATTACAACAATCGGAGCAACTCCCAACGAGCGTAAGAAGTTGTATATTAAGTATTAATGAAAATTTCGCTTTAGATCAACAACACGTACCTAGCCAAGCAGTGATTTTATCCAAGGAGTTTACTCAACATTGGCATAAGCACTGTAATGGTATTGCTCTTGGGGCGCATAATGAATCAGTTAAACAAACGATTTCTCGTGAAGAGTTTCCATTTCTACTAGAGACCGCTTATTCACTTGAAAGCTTGGGAATGTATCTTCAACAACGAATCCTAGAGGGCTATACACATACTTTACTTGGCTTCACATCCATGTCAACACTACCAAAAGCGAATCCGTATTCATTTATCGACCTAAAACCAAAACGTTCGACCCGACTTGGAGAGTTTACACTCAACTATCAGAACACTAGTCCTATTCGTCTTGCCATCCCCCTCAAAGCATATCAACTTAAGAAGGGGACTGCTGTAGTAACAAATGATTTACAAATACAAAACCTTCGAAATCAAGTGTTTTCTGAGCCAGTCGCTGGCTATACCCCAATAGCTTGGTACTTAAATGATAGTTTAGAGTATCAGTACTTCCGTTTAGATCAGCCCTCCTCAACACTATCAAATCCCTTCTGTATGAATAAAACATCAAAAGTACACATTGATGGTAAAAATATATCAATTCCTTTACTAGGTCCAATTCGAGGAGCGACAGTAGCCTTAGAACAAGGGATTCGACATATACATATCCGACATCTAGATGCGCGACATTTTGATAAGTATGCAACAGATAACACTGATGTTACTCACCTACTTGTACAAACGGAAAAGACGAACAAACGACCTTGGAAAGCCCCCTCTCATCAGGATGTTATTAGTATTCTGAGGTCTGAAAGGGAGTTTTTAAGACTACGAACAGATAGAAATATCGGTGATCTAATCAAGTACAGTTCTTCAAATCAAGAAATTGACGTTCTATTTCGAAATGCAGCAGGAAAAGCTTTTGGAGAACAACAGTGGAATGGTGTCTGGGATAATCTACTTTTATTAGCTCAACAGCTAATAAATACACACTGTGGTGAGTATGTTAATAATTGTCAATTCGTTAAAATGGTTCCATTGACACCTGATGATCCAATGACTTATCTCAACTTTGTTAATAAATTAACTGCTCAGAATTCTCATGTAAAACGTTCATTTGTTGATGAAAGCAAATTGCATAAACACAAGTTTGATGGAATAGGACACAGAATCAAGTTAATGCCTATCGTAACACCTCATGGCTCACGAACTACATTTGTTTCACACCGTATAGGACATATGCCACTACATCTATTGGCGAGGACAGTTAACCAGAGTGGCAAGACAGCGGTTTACTACGGAGTTGAGAATGCTGAAGAAACAAAAGCATTATTCGAATCGAGCCGACAAGCATTAAAAATAATCAAACGCACGGATAGTAATGAAAGCGTACGAATATCTAGTAAAGCTGTTTCATCAAAAGTCGAAGATGCGTTTCTACAATCGCCTTCAGAAGCGATGAATCTTTACGGCATGACTTCTATACCGTTAGTCGTGATTGATAAAGAAGGAAACGAGATACAAAAAAAGACTGGCTTAGACCTACTATCATCGACCCCACACTCAATGATTGCATTTGCAGATACTCATATATGTGTCCATAACCTCGAATGCCCAGCCGAAATTGTTGATGAAAATGGAGGCTTTCAACGTTGTGGTGTTTGCAGGATTAAAATATGCCATATTGATAATCTTGTATCGATATCAGCAATGATGGAAAAGTTAGAAATAGATGAAACACTGACTGGTGAGGAATTGAAAAGCTTAAACTCCAATTCAGATTTGGACAGTAATTTCGTCAAGCAAGAGAAAAAACGATTAAAGCAGAAGATTGATGTTATTAGTAGTGAAAAAATTGGGTGGGCAATTGCTCAAGAAGCTGTTGAAACACAGCGACAAAGACTACTTGGAACTAAAAATAATCAGCATAGCCGTTTTATGATTCCCGCACCTACATTGCTGAAAGAAAGCATTAAATGTGAAAAAGTTCAACAAAAGGTTGCTGAAATATTCTTCAACCATGCACTCACTACGGATGATATTCCTTCTCTCAGATCCGATAAGCTCAGAGTTGTCATGGCTCGGCTAACACAAAAAGTACAGTACCTGTCAATGAGTGCAAGCTCACAGCAAAGACAGCAGCTAGCAATAAGCTATCAAGAACAAAACTTAAGCCCAGACCATATTTTAGCGCCAATACTTGCGATGATCGATGCTGGAATTATCAACAAAAAGCAGATAATTGAGACTCTGGACACTGAGCTTATTAATAAACCTGTTCCACAGAAAAGCCTTGTTCAGAATCAAATAATCAAAACGTTGGAGAGTATAGAACATGCCTAGTCGAAAAGAGTTGATGCTTCTTCGTTTGAAGCTTTTAAGGGACACAGTTAGTAAAATTGAACGTTCTAAAAAGCTCTACAGTAAAGTGAAAAATTTGGATCATCTTGCAAAAATGACTGTTGAGATCATGACGGAGGATCATGCACAGGATGCTATTGGTTACTCTACCCTGCTTAAACATAGCGGGCAATATCGAGGTGTTCTTGAAGAATCACTATCAAAAATATCGAAGCTAAACGCTAGTTCACTTTCAAGCAGAAATAAGCAACCTGGCAACTTGTCGATACTGGACTCAGTACCGTCAAATTGGGTTGCTGAAAAGGCTCTTTTGCAGTGTAAAATCAGCAACTTAAATGAAAAACTAACAAAGTCTCATCAACGAAATGAACAGCTTGAGTTAACATTAGCGCAAATAGATCAACAACTTGGAAATGGAAATACGGACGTAACAGGGAATAATACGGAGAACGAGACTAGAAAAATGTGCCATGCAATGGCACATCTCCTAGATTGGTTAAACAGTTCAGATCTAGGAGTCATTTATGAGCAAAACAACAATACAATTACGGACATTTACGGTGAAGTTATCGTAAATAGCCAATACTTGACCCCTTATTTTGATTGGCAATCTAGCAGAGAACATGGAGGAAATAATGAATAAAAGTTTTCCTCGACAAACTTTGACTCCTGAGCAACAAGCACTAAAAGGACCAGCCAAAAGTAAACTTTATCGTCAGTTGTATGATGATTGTATTGCAAAGATGAAGAAAAAAGGTTTCTCATTCCCAAGAGACAAAAACAATGCGCTGGGTATCAATGTCTCTGAACTTGCACGGTGGTGTGGATTCAAAAGCCGTCAAACAATCAACGATAATTCGTATATTCAAGCCAGAATTAAACAAGACATCATTGAGCTAGGCATTAGTAACAGCACTCTAAATTTGTCAAGCAATGAGAACCAAACTATAGAGACCGACAGCTCAACAATAAATAATCATCAAATCAACAAGTTACAAGAGAAAATCTCAAACCAAGAGCTAATAATTCAAGATCTAGAAGCGCAATTATTAGCTTGTAAAGCTCATAGGAACAACATCGAAGGAACTCACTTAAAACAAATAGAGAATATGCTGTTGGGCGGAGGACGTACTTTTGCAAACTAATTTTGTTGTCACAAGTTGTCAAAAAGACGAGCTAAACGAAGCTTACCAAATATATGCTAAGTGTCTAAAATATCAGAAAAGACTATGCATCACCATAAGTGTAGAATTTGTATATAGAGCACCAGAACCAGCAGAGATTTGGCAATTTACCCCTTCCGCAAGACCGTATGCAACAAAGTACTGTTTACACTATCAAACCAATGCGATTCAACCACGATTCGATTTGATAATGACGTTTGATAAAGAGTTATCTTTGCTAGAATGTGGTAATGCCCCCTTTACTCTCCCCCAATTACTTGGCCACCTTTTAGATAAACATCCTATTTTCTATCGTTTAGGTTGCAAACGTAAACGACTAGAGAAAACAATAAAAGCAGCGGGAAGTGCTAGGAAATTCATTAAAATACTCACTGAACAAAATCTACCTGCTCTAAGTGTCGCATTTAACAACCCCAAAAGAGCACTTGCTGTAATGCTAGCATTCAACAATCTAGTAAACGAATTCGATTACATCGAATTCATTCAATCTACTGGGTATGACATTAGAACTGCAAAATATTTATATGAGCTATTAGGACTCACTGCAAAACAATCTCTATTGCAAAACCCCTACCTACCCCTCCAGTTTGGCGCAAAGTTTGTAAATGCATGGGGGGTGGCAGAAAGAATAAATAAACAGTCACCCTGTTCCCCAAAATACCGATTTCTAGGCGCTATAGATAGAGTGGTATATCGAGCCTTAGCTAATGGTCATACAGCCATTCCTATTGACGAATTCAATCAAAAGCTTGGCTCACTCATCAATAAAAATAATGTAGATAATGCAGTTCAAATTGCATTAAGTGAACGAACTCTATGCAAGTCTTCATATGGAACAGCGTACCAGGGCATTGGCGTTGCTTATATTGAATCTAAGACCGAGATGTCGATACAAAGGTTAATCAAACAAGCCGACTTCTATCTATCACAATCACGATTTGACCAATTGATCAGTGAGTTTAATATCCTCGTTAACTTTGCACTTACTCATGAGCAAGTGAACTTAGTCGAAAAAGCAACCACCCAACACTTGACAGTTGCGCAAGGAGTAAGCGGCAGTGGTAAAAGTACCGCCCTATCCGCTATAAAGTATATTTGTAATCATGATGAACGTGACTCGTATTATCTTGCCCTTTCTGCTGTGGCAACAAAGCGCATTCGAAAAAGCCTTATAAAACACAAAGTAATTAGGGAAAAACGCAAAGGATTAGTCGCAAAAACAGTGATGGAAGAATGCTGTTTTACTCTACGCTCATTCATTAATAAACTGACATCAAGCAGGCTCAAGCTTAAAAATAACTGTTTAATTGTTGTCGATGAAGCATCAATGTGTGATTTATCTATCATTTCAGAGCTTCTACATGCGCTTGAGAGCCACGATGCTGACTTTTCACTCCTGATGGTCGGTGATGTTGCCCAAGTTGCTCCTGTAGGTTTTGGTGCTGTTTTTCAGCCTCTGGTCGAAGCAAGAATTAACTATGTAGAGCTAACATCATCATTACGCCAAAGTACGAATAATCCAATTCAAAATTTTGCTACGCTAGTAAGAACTGTTGGTCATAAAGATACTAAACTGAATGAGCATGAAATAGATTTCAAAAAAGAACCCAATGCACACCTACCACCTTATCAATCAAAATTAAATAATGGAGTATTTAAACTTGCATGTACAAACCAAGATATCCCTGCTACATGCTCAAAATTACTCATAGCTTTAGGAATCTATGAAACTCAAATCATCACTCCTTTCTCGACTTATAAACAGTTTGTTTCGGTTGATGAGATAAACGAAGCATGCATGCTTACTATCAACCCCGAAGGACGTAAAACATTTGGTTTTAGACAAGGTGATAAAGTTATCGTAACACGCAACAATGAAGAGCTAGGATTATACAATGGCGATATGGGGGTAGTTCTGCGCATCGTACATGAGTATAACAGTGCAAAAAAATTAATAAAAAAATTGATATGTAATCTCAACGAAACACAGATCGAATTGGATGAAGAACGTATTGCTCAAGTAGGCTTAAATCATAGTTATGCTGTTACGATACACAAAGCGCAAGGATCTGAATTCAAATATACTATTGTGGTCATACCATCTTGGGATAGCGCACTAATCGAAAATAGTCTAATTTACACAGCTCTTACTCGTAGTACTGAAGCAACTATTTTTGTCGGCGATATCCAGGCATTAAATCGTGCAATTAATCGTACACCAAATGCTAAATCGCGATATTTAGGTTTTACTCCGCCTTTAGGTGAGCAGTTCAGAGTATCTTAGGTGGATTAGCCTAGACTCAACCTGTCTGTTTCCATACTACGATATAATCAAATCTGGCAGATTAGTTCTATAGCCCACTAACAGAGGGGGCTGTGATTTAGATCCCCTCGCGCCCTGATCTTGACTTAGCTTGCCATTCTTGTAATTCAGGGTCATTACGTTGCGAGTCAAAATCCGTATTAGCCATTAAGTCTTTGATGTCAAACTTTGGTTTTTTATCCAATGCCTTCACAAAGAACCCGTCCTCTTTACGGATTAGCGTGACTTTAGAACCAGGCTTCAGTTGCATTTCTGCTAAGAATTCATCAGGAATAACAATTCCTGTCGAACTTTCAATTTTTATGAGAATTGTTTCCATATCAATCTCCATTAACAGCAAGGTCGCATTGTACAATTGTATTAAATACTTCAACCCACTTTCAAGTTCGTATGCAATCGTAGAGCCTAAGGCTCGTATTTACTATTCAGACTCTTCTTGTATTAACTCAAAGATCTCATCGTCACAGGGTAACAAGTCTCGTACAGAACACCCTAGAACGTATGCGCACAAGTAAACTTTTTCTAACGTTACGTTACTCTCACCTCGTTCTAACATTCCGATGTAGTTCTTACTTAAACCACATAATTTTGCGAGATCGCCTTGCAGCCATCCCTTTTCTTTTCTTTTATCGGCAACTTTAATGCCGAAACAGATCGCAATTTCTTTTTTCATTTCAATCTCAAAACCAAATATATTTGGTTTTACTCTAAAAACCAATTATACTTGGTCTGGTTGTTAATTTTGGAGTTATCGTATGCAAGATTCATTTGAAGAAACAATGTTAATGGCACTATGTACCAAGATGCCTCAGGTCTTCTATTTGAATGATCTCGTTAAAAAAATTGAAAATGATTATCAGGGAAATTTACCTCAACGTTCTATCAAGCGATTGGTCGAACGCTTATTAGAGTCATATGAATCTGAAGATCAGCCAATCATTCAATCACTCGGCATTAAACCAGCCGTTGGCGCTGTTTACAGAAAGCTCTATACTGAAAATGAGCAAGGCGAACTCATTAAGAGTTACCCAAAGTTGCCAGGCTATTTTGAGATCGAGCACATCAAAGAAGTACGCAATACCATAGATGAAAAGCTAGACTTACTTGAAAATCAAATTCACGCATATCAAAGATTGAGCTATAGCTTCCCTCAAACTGAAGATTGGTCTGATGCAAAGTTAACCCGACTTCTAAAACAAAAATCATTTCTCACTGAAGATCTTGATGTCATTGACGAACTTCTAGCAGAAACACAGCATCTAGAAAACAAGTGTGATTCGTAGAAATCACACTTTTAATCTTTCATTCCAACATCAATATCTCAACTCATGATTACAAGAGTTTGTCACAGTATAGAATAGAAATTGTTTCGATATTCTATGTAGTTACTCTTAAAAGTTAAGGATTCACTAGTTCAGCTTGCTCTAACACTAGTTCAACCGCCTCAGCTTGCTCATCTGGCGGGTAGCCTGTACGTTTAAGTATCTGTTTGATTTTGAGGCGCATCTTAGCTCGCAAATTTTTGCGCTTTGCCCAGTCTGGTTGAGCGCTTTTACGAATTTCCTCGGCAAGCTTACGAGCGATGGTCAAGATGTCTTCTTGCTTCATAGCTTCACGAGCGGAATCGTTAGCAACTAAAGCATCGAAAAACGCCAGTTCCTCTTTGGTCAGATCTAATTCTTCCCCACGATCTGCTGATTCTCTCAATTCTTTTGCAAGTTTGATCAGCTCTTCGATTACCACGCTAGTTTCTACTGAGCGATTACGGTACTTATCAAGTGAATTGCGTAACATCTCTGAGAAGGTCTTGTAAGCTACAGCGTTCTTAACAGTACGAGTTTTGATTTCATCTTGTATGAGCTTTTTAAGCATCTCTACTGCTAAACTCTTGTGCTCACTCTTCTCAACTTCAGCTAAGAACTCATCGTCAAGAATGCTAATGTTTGGCTTATTCAACCCTGCTGAATCAAATACATCTACGATATCACCCGAAACAATTGTTTCAGAAACAACCTGCCTTAGAGCTGTTTGAACCTTCTCATCCGACATACGCTGTTTTGATGTAGTAGATTTCTTAATTGCAGCACGCAGAGTCTCGAAGAAGGCAATTTCCTCTTTGATTTCCTTAGCCTCATCCATGCTTGAACACAGACTAAAAGCCTTGGATAGAGATAAAGCCGCTTTATCAAAGCGCTTTTTGCCATCCTCTAAGTTAAGAATGTGGTTCATTGCGCCAGCAAGCAGTCCAAGCGTATTAGTCTTGAAATCGCTGTAATCAAAACCATGCATGATGCCACGACAAACATCCAGTTTTGTCTTAGTCACAGCCATAGCTTCGCTTAGGTCGATGGTTGGAGAACCATTACCACTTGCTGTGTAATTGGCAATAGCATTACGCAACTCAGGAGCAATCCCTAAGTAATCAACTATCAAACCACCTTCTTTGTCTCGGAACACACGGTTAACACGAGCAATTGCCTGCATTAAGTTATGTCCTTTCAGCGGTTTGTCGATATACATAGTATTTAAACAAGGAGCATCAAAACCCGTTAGCCACATATCACAAACGATGACCAATTTAAGCTCATCATTAGGGTTCTTAACTCGCTTAGCAATTTTCTTCTGAATAGGCTTCTTGTGAATGTGTTTCTGGTATTTCTCAGGATCGTCAGAAGTCCCTGTCATGATCACTTTCATGCAGCCCTTTTCAGGATCGTCATCAGCCCATTCAGGTTTTAGCTCAGCAATTTTATCGTAAACCTGAACGCAGGCTTCACGACTGATGCAAACCATCATCGCCTTAGATAGAGACGTTTCTTCACGATCAGCAAAGTGATTGAGCATATCTTTCACAAGGCGTTCAACACGGTCTTCCGCACAGATAAGCGCTTCTAAAGCTGCATTACGAGACTTAGTTTTAGCTTGATCATCTTCATCATATCCAGACACCAGATCATCAACTTTTTGGTCAACGTCTTCTTCTGTGGTGTTTTTATCCATATCTAGCTTGATAAGACGACTCTCATAATAGAGTGGTTTTGTTGCACCATCCTTCTGAGCCTGTTCAATATCATATACAGAGACATCTTCACCAAATACGATACGAGTATCTTTGTCTTCCATCTCGATAGGTGTACCAGTAAAACCAATGAAGCCAGCATTAGGTAGCGAGTCTCTCAGGTGTTGAGCGTAACCATACTTCATTTCGCTCGTCTTCTTGTCTACACGAGCTTTTAAGCCATATTGAGTACGATGGGCTTCATCTGCCGCTACAACGATATTATGACGTTCTGTGAGTGGTTTACAGCGAGTCTCGCCTTTAGGTGGTGAGAACTTTTGCATTGTTGTAAAGATAATGCCGCCAGATTGACGATTATTGAGTAGGTCAATCAAATCGTCTCTATCTTTGGCTTGTACTGGCGTGTCATTTAAAAGCTCAGCATTTTCCGAGAATGTTTCGAACAACTGCTCATCTAAGTCATTACGGTCAGTAACAACGACAATCGTTGGATTATTCATTGAAGGAGAAGCCATCAGCTTCGCACTGTAGAACGTCATCGACAGAGACTTACCAGAGCCTTGCGTATGCCAGTAAACGCCACAGCGTTGATCACCATCGTGCCTTGTCGCTCGAATAGTGCTTTCTACCGCAGCACGAACACCGTGGAACTGGTGATAACCAGCGATTTTCTTAACCACCTTTTCAACATCAACTTCATACGAAATGTAGTATTGAAGGTAATCAAGCAATAGCTCTTGATTAAAGAACCCACGTACCATGACTTCCAGTGCTAAAGTGTCTTCTGTGTCATCACGAGAGCCATCAATACTTCGCCAAGGCGTAAAGCGATCACGATCAGCAGTTAAAGAGCCAATGTAAGCTTCAGTACCATCAGAGATAATGAGTGACTCATTGAAGATGAATAGATCTTTAATAGCACTCTTGTAGGTTTGTACTTGGTTGTACGCTCGCCACACATCAGCCTTTGTATCGGCAGGATTTTTAAGCTCCAGAACCGAGATTGGTAATCCGTTTAGGAAAACAACAATATCAGGTCTACGATTATCTACTTCGCCATTTGTCACACCATTTACGGAGAGCTGACGGACTGCTAACCAGTCGTTATCTTCATTATCAAAATCAACCAGCATGACTCTATCACCAACAGGCTGACCACCGTCATCTTCGTAATCGACTTGGATACCTTCGATTAATTGACGGTGAAAAGTGTGGTTAGCACGCTCGGTAGACGGTACGGTGGTAAGTAAGATGTCTATAGCTGTATCAATACAAACTTCAGGAAGGTGTTCATTGATATCAACCAGAGCCTTACGCAAACGAGGTTTAAGCACAACATCTGATAGCGATTCTCGCTCTGGTGTTGCACCAGTCGGCTCTAGTTCACTGCCATTTATGGTTTGGTAGCCTATTTGGTTAAACCAGACCATACAATGGTCTTCTAGCATTTCTTCAGTTATTTTCATTGTTATATCTATTCTTTGTTATTGTTTTTATTGTTCTAAATAGTAATAAGCCTAGCCCTCTGACGAGAGCTAGGTCTTCTAGTTATACCGCTTCTGCAAGCTCCTGTTTAGCCTCACTTACAGAAATTTGACCTGAGATCAATTTTGGCAATAATCGGTCACGAGTTTTTTCCAGCGCAACAGAGTTTGCCGTGTTTAATGAAATCTTTGCAAACAAAGACGCTGTTATTTTATGAAAAGCTTTAATAATATTTTCATCAGGTTGGGGAATTTGAAATTCCCCAATTAACGCACCACTCACACGTTGTCTACCACTTGTGCCTGTCATATTTTTAATAGCATAAGCTCTTAATTCATCACTCCTTGCTAATAGATATGTATATTCCCTAATGTATTCATTTTTAGGATTCATAACTATAAACTCTGTTGAACCCCAAGCAATATCATTTCCAGGAATGCAATTTACGTAAGCCGTTTTTCCGTTTTCTAAGCAAGGGGTTATACGTGCGAGTAAAGTGTCATGGTTGATGAACTTCGTGCCTGATTTAAACTCTTTAGAACTAACACCATTAATACTCATTGATGATGTTGGGAGGACTTTCATATCTATATGATGAGTTACAGTCCCTTTCTTAATAGTTCTCTTAGGGTTGATGTTAATAAGGCTAGAGAGAGGCTCGACATTCCACCCCTTCGGAATCATCCCCAACTCAGAAACTTCAAAATCATTTGGAAACAATGCTTGTACCTCAGGCGATAACCCATCGAAAGGCAAACCTTCTTTGTTTGCTTTCACTGGATCAAAGTCGATGAACCATGATTTGAAAATGCGTTGGGCGATCTTTTCGAGAGTTTGGTTCATGGATTTGTTGTTGGCAATTTTGTTATCAATTGCACCTAGAATGCCTGAAATATTGGATTGCACCTCAAGGCTAGGTAATTCAATACTTATATGATCAAATGTTTCTCTAGTAATTGTGTTAAATACAGCCCCATGACCTTTTTTTTGTAACTCAGATACTTTTTGTTTTACTAAGTAATATAAATAGTTGTTCTGGATTAACTCTCTCTTGCCATCTAAACCATAACAAGACTGGTTAAAAGCCATTTCTTTTGTTAATTGTGCTAAACAGCCAACAGTGCCTCTAGCTGAAATAATTAGCATTCCTGACTTTAATAACTTAGTACTACTTTTTTCAAGCCCTTCGATTGTAATTGACTCTTTAGCCTCATCAACATATCGACTGTCAGAGTTAAAATCAGCCACAGATAACCAGGGTATACCCTCCCCCCAATAATCAGGAATACTTCTTTTTGGTGTACCTCCACCGATAATATTGACAACATCGCTTAATTTTCCATTAAAGCTCATACCCAACCTCCGCAAGCGAAGCTTTGATTTGCTCGTCAAGATTTATAGATTTTGATATCTGACCAGATAATTGCTCTGTTAAGAGAGCCATATCTTCTTGGTATGATGCTTCATCTTCTTCAATTTCATCAGCGCCAACGTAACGACCTGGTGATAGAACAAACCCTGCTTTCTGAATATCTTCAAGTTTTGCTGACTTACAGAAACCTGGAACATCGGCATATTTACTATCTTTTTCAGCAAATTCAGTTTTTGCCCATGCGTGATACGTTTGTGCGATTTCCATGATGTGTTCATCATCAAAAACAAGTTGAGCACGAGTCTCTAGGCGACCTAGATGACGAGCATCGATGAATAGTGTTTCACCTTTTCGTTTCTTGCCTTTATTGTAGATGAAGATACAAGAAGGGATTTGTGTATTAATGAACAGCTTTGGTGGCAGAGCAACCATACATTCAACTAGGTCATCTTCGATGATAGCTTTACGTATATCTCCTTCAGTGTTGGCTGTTGAAGTCATCGCACCGTTCGCCATTACCACACCTGCACGACCTGTTTCTTTCAGGTGATACAGCATATGTTGCATCCAAGCATAGTTAGCGTTGCTATCAGTTGGTGTACCCCATTTCCAGCGAACATCGTTAGCAACTTTGCTTGCGCCCCACTTTTCTTGATTGAATGGTGGGTTAGCTAGAATGTAGTCAGCACGAACATCTTTGTGTAAATCGTTTAGAAGCGTATCGGCATTTTCTTCTCCAAGGTCGAAATCAAGACCACGAATTAGAAGGTTCATCGCTGCCATTTTCCAAGTGGTGTGGGTGTACTCTTGACCGTACACACTGATATCACCACGCTCACCACCATTGCGCTCCATGAACTTTTCAGACCATGCAACCATACCGCCAGAGCCGATAGCTGGTTCGTATAGAATACCTCGTGTTGGGGCAATGATTTCTACAAGCGTTTTAACGATAGATTCAGATGTAAAGAATGCGCCTGCATCAGAGCCTTCAGCAAGAGCAAATTTACCCAAGAAAAATTCATAAGCCATACCTAGAACATCAGCAGAACGGTGCTCAGCATTTTTGAAGCTGAGGGAGCTAAGTAGATCAACTAGCTCACCAAGCTTACTTGGTGGAATTTTCAAAAGACCAAAACCACGGTAAAGCATGCCTTTTAACTCAGGGTTGTGCTCCTCAATCGCTTTTGATGCATCATCAAGTACTTTCGCATAGTTAGTTTGTTTAGCGTTATCAACTAAATATTCCCAACGAGCAACTTCTGGAACCCAGAAGATATTACCTGCTTCGTATAAATCACGGTCTTCTAAGTCCATCTCGAAAAACTCATGGTCTTCATCTTTTACCCATTCTTGAGCGTCTTCACGGAATTCTACAAAGGAGTCGCTAACATACTTAAAGAATAGAAGAGCAAGCACAGGGTGCTTGTATTCGGAGGGCTGCAATGCACCACGTAACGCTACGGCTGATTCCCACAACGTGCCAAAAAACTCTTTGTCACCAACGTTTTTAACCATTTTTTAGTTCTCATCATAATCTGGTTTTAATTACCAAACATCGTATCTCAAACAGGTTGAAATGTCCATTTACGCTATGTAACATAGAAACAATAAAAATCTTAAAAAACAACAAATTATAAAAAACATAAGAACAGTCAAGACGTATCGCCTTAGAGATAGAGCTTAGTCTTAAGATGAAGCTTTATAAAAGAATGGACTTACTATGAAAGATTGGTTTTTAGCTAAGGCTGGACAGGACTTTCCAGAGTTGCTTAGTTGCCCCCCTAATACGAAGAGCGGTGGGGAAATATCGAAATCAACAGCTAACGAATATGAAGCGTCAGCTTAAAGAAAGACTTAATGTCTTCTAAACCTACCTGACCGTACTCTAGACCTATAAATTAAAGGAAACTCAATTGGAAATTTCATCTCTTCATCTCAAAGGCTTCAGAAACTTCGATGATGCTTTAATCAATTTTAATTCAAGCACGTTAATCATTGGCTCAAATGATATAGGTAAAAGTAATATGCTCCATTCTCTTCGCATATTATTAGATAAGAGTCTTTCTGAAGCTGATATTGAACCCTCGGAGCTAGACTTCCACATTGGTTTAGATGGCACTTCTCAGTATGTAGAGATCACAATAACCTTTAAAGATGTGAAAGAAGATTCTGTTCTGTCGATTTTAAAAGGTAATGTAAATGACAATGGAGAAACAATTTTTCGCTACACGGCCAATAAGTCAGACCTCAGCTACAAGCTATGGGTTGGTCAATCGCTAGAAGATTTACAAGAAGTCACAAGTCGCTTTTACCTCAAGTACATTAACCTAAAGTACATTCAGTCACAGCGAGACTTAAATCGTGTTATCGCCAAAGAAAAGAAGCAACTTCTTCGTATTGCTCAACAAGTACTAAATGAAAACGATAGCCAAGAAGATGAAACTTTACTCACAGAAATAAGTACTGATTTAGCAAAATTAAATAGGAAAGTTGCCAAACTAAACTATGTTAAGTCAGCAACAGATGATATCAACAGTGAACTCAAAAAACTAGCATACCATAACTCAAATTATTCCGTTCAGCTTGACACTGGCGCTATAGAAGTAAATGATTTTATTGACAAACTACAGCTCGGTGCATCCACTGGTGGCGAAAGTGTCATGCTTGGTGGCGATGGACGCAACAATCAAATACTGCTAGCTTTATGGAAAGCAAAAAGCATAATTGAACAGGATACAGATCACGAGGTTGTTTTTTACGTGGTTGAAGAGCCTGAAGCCCACCTCCACCCTCATCAGCAGCGTAAATTAGCGACATACTTGATTGAAGAGCTTCCTGGACAGACCATTATATCGTCACACTCACCTCAAATTGCTACCAATTTCACTCCAGATTCTATCGTTCGTCTACTTTCATTTAAAAACTCGACTATAGCTGCTAGTAATGGGTGTTCGCAATGTATTGCGGAGAGTTGGAATAGTATGAGTTATAGAATGAGTATCTTACCAGCAGAGGCTTTTTTCTCTAACGGCGTGTTTTTGGTAGAAGGTCCATCAGAGATGCTCTTTTATCATGAATTAGCTAAGCAAATCGGAATAAACTTAGATTTTAAAAATCTATCTATCCTCTCAGTTGATGGTATTTCGTTCTCTGTATATGTCCAAATATTAAACGCTTTAAACATTCCTTGGGTTATGCGAACTGACAACGACATCAACAAAATTAAAGGTAAAAGTCAGTGGCAATTTGCAGGAGCTAATCGTTGTTTAAGCGCTGCTAACCTCTCAAAACTAAAGCATAGTGATATTAAACTTTCACCTACCGATGCGTTTAATAATGGTACTTGGAAAATTGTATCGGATGCAGTGAATTGTAAAGGTATTTATCTTTCTAAAGTAGACCTAGAAACTGACCTAGTAACAGAGCTTCCTGAGTCAATAGTCAAAGCATTAGAAAAAAGTGATACAAATGGTGCTATTAAATACCTACAGGGGAAAAAAGCACTTAGAATGCGCCCGTTGCTTAAAAAGATTGATAACGATCTAGCTTCAATTACTTCAGGTGATTTGGCGAGACCACTACACAAATTAGTGGAAATGGTAAGGTAACTCTATGAAGCAGTTTAAGCTAACAGCGCAGCAACAAGAAGCGATTGATTACAATGGAAGTATGATTATTACGGCTTGTCCTGGTAGTGGAAAGACAACCGTTGTAACCGAAAAAATTAGACAATCCACCCTAAATTTACCTTCTTATAAAGGTGTCATTGCTATTACATATACTCGAAAAGCGAGCGCAGAACTGAAGCGTAAATGCACTTCGAATGCACATGACACCAAAGCAAGCTTTTTTGGGACAATCGATAGTTTTTGTTTCAAAGAAATTATTTTACCATTCTTACCGAGAATTTGGGGATCACCAGCTTTAGAATTAAGAGCAACGAAGAAGTTAATTAGCCCATACAATGAGTATTTAAACGAAGAATATAAATCTCCAACAACAGCAGATATTGTCAATGATCCTGGATTCAAAGCTTTATACGATGACGGTATTTTGTGGATGAACTCTTTTGCGGCTCTAGCGTTATTTGTTCTCAAGAATTCTTTAGCAGCAAGGCGTTATGTTTCTGCAAGGTATTCAAGCGTCTACATTGATGAGTATCAAGATTCATCTTTTGCTCAACATCAATTGTTCGTTGAGCTACTTCAGTTAGGATTAACTGCCACCGCAGTTGGTGATTCATGGCAAAGTATTTATGAGTTTCGTGGTGGTGACTCAAAGCTACTTTTGGCGTTGACAACAGATCCAAGATTCAAGCACTTCGTTATTGACAAGAACCATCGTTGTCACCCTTCTATCGTCAATTACGCTGAGCGATTGATTGGTAGCAATGCTCAGTTGTTAAAACATGCCCCTGACGATATCAGAGTTCATCGCTCCTACCTCCAAGGTAATCTAACAAGCATAGGAAACGGTATATCTACTTACATTAATACATTGCTCAAAGATGGCAACATCAAACAAGCATCAGATGTTGGTGTATTAGCTAGAAAAGAGCAATCCTTACAGATGATTGCTAATGGAATGACCGTCAAGTATAGGTTATATAACGACAACCCTATTGATAAGCATGCTTCAACCGAGTGTGCCGATTTTTATACGGATTTATTATCTTATCGATATGGTGCGATTTCCACGATGCAAGACATAATTGATACCTATTTCGAGTCTATTGATCACAAAAAACTATCAATCAATAACTTGAGAACAATGATCCAAAAATTAAAAGATGATCAAACTGTGGAAGAGTTGATTGGTAAATTTAACCAATTAGCCACTTTAATTGGCATTAAAGATACAAGATCTACAGATACAGCACTAATATCGAAAGTTCATGATGAATCATTTTTGAAGCAGTTTAAATTAAAAGATGAAAATGAAGTACAGGTCATGACACTTCATAAATCCAAAGGGCTGGAGTTCAAGTATGTGTTTCACTTAGATTTAGAAGAATGGTCTTTTCCTCATCTGACACCTGGAAAATCTTGGGGGGAACAGACGTTCACTAATCTAGAACAAGATACAAACCTTCATTATGTGGGGATTACCAGAGCTGAAGAGCACTGCTTTCTCGTTAGAGCCGAATATAGACAAAACGCAAAAGGTAAGGATTCATACTCGAATCCATCATATTTTTGGACGTTACCACAGCTTGAAGGGTTGTATTCAGAATGAAGCTATTACGAAGCGTAAATGACAGGCAAGCAAATGCCAAATACTGAAAAAAAACAAAATACAAGTTCTATGGTTGCAATTGAGCATTTATTCACAGAATTTCAATACGCACTTGCTCAATCAGAAGATAAGAATGTTGAAACATTCATGGAAAGGTTGCAGAAATTAGTTCTCGGTAACAATACGTTAATATTGAAATCGATTTCAGAGTTACTGCAACTAAAATTTTTTGTAGATGACTACCAGCGTGGGTATAAATGGACAAAAGATCAGGTTGAGGATCTGCTTAATGATGTTGATGAATTTAACACCACTCAAAGCGATTTTTATTGCTTACAACCTGTTGTAACAAAATATCATACTCCAAAATATAACGAGGACAGCCCTCTATGGGAGGTTGTTGATGGTCAGCAAAGAATGACAACTAGTTATATGATCCTCTCATATCTTCAACATGATAAATTTAGCATTGAATATAGAACGCGAAAAAGCAGTAGTGAGTTTTTAGCTCATTACTTACCAAGCACATTGAAGATTACCCCTTGGGGTAACTATATCAAACAATTTGACTCGATTTCCGATGAGGAATACCCAACCCCTGCTCTATCACAGTTTGATTTGGATAATGTAGATAACTACCATTTTTATACAGCTTACCACACGATTTCAGAATGGTTTTCTGGTAAAAGCGAAGAACAAAAACATGAATGGTTAGACAAGTTTCTAAATCATACAAAAGTAATCTGGTATGCAGTTGAGCCTTCGAATAATAACTTAGAATCCATTGATATTTTTATGCGCTTAAATAGTGGAAAGATTCCGTTAACAAACGCTGAATTAATCAAAGCTTTATTTCTGCATTTCGTCAGTTCCGATGAAGGAACGGAAATAATTAAGTTAAAACAATATCATATGTCGCAGCAATGGGATGCCATAGAACAGTCATTACAAACAAAAGACTTTTGGGCTTTCTTACAGCCTTTTAACAGTAACCAAAACTATACGAACCATATTGAATTATTATTTGATTTACTGACAAACAAACCCACAAAGCAATCTAAAAACACTGAAAGTGATAAAAAATATCATTCATTCAGCCATTACTATTTAATCCTGAAAAATATAGAGAAAAAAACAGCCTTTATCGAACAGGAGTGGCACAAATTAAGACAAGGTTTCTACCGTTTGCAAGAATGGTATGACAATGACGAACTATATCACCTAGTTGGTTTTTTGA
This sequence comes from Vibrio cyclitrophicus, assembly GCA_023206055.1. Classification (NCBI taxonomy): domain Bacteria; kingdom Pseudomonadati; phylum Pseudomonadota; class Gammaproteobacteria; order Vibrionales; family Vibrionaceae; genus Vibrio; species Vibrio cyclitrophicus. The sequence continues at coordinate 560,574 of CP065367.1, forward strand.
TCACTCGTAAGATTTGTACAGTTCAAAAGTTATGGAAAATGTCTGAGGGTGTGACTAAATCTGATTTTATCGAGTTATTAAAAAGTCTTATCGGTATAGAACTAAAAAAATATTTTGTTGATGATAATCAAAAGCCATCTTTTAGCGCGTTACAATATGGTGGTAATCGTCAGCATATAATTTCTGTTTTTATTCTATTCAATATTGCAGCTCACAGGAGGCAAGGTACACGATTATCATTTAACTCTTACGCCAATACTCAATGGGACATAGAGCATATACATGCTCGAAACTCTCAAGAATTAGAAGATGCTAAACAGCAAGATATATGGCATGAATCTCAGGTACATATCTTAGCTTCAGAAGACATACCTGAGGAAACCAAAACCAATTTAAATAAACTTCTATCTAAATGGAACCAGTTAAAAGTGAGCGGTTCTAGCAGTCAAGAATTAAAAGATTCACAGAAAATTTATTTAACCCTACTTGATTCAGTGATAGGCACTATCGAAGAAGAAGAAATGGATGACCTTGATAACCTTTGTTTGTTGTCTTCTACAATCAATAGAGGTATTGGTAATTTAATTTTCACCCAAAAAAGACAATCAATATTGAGATATGAAAAATCTATGTGTAAAAACGGGACTCATCATTTTATCCCAATAGCAACAAAAAATGTATTTTCCAAATTTTATAGTGAAAAAGTGGCGAATATGTACCAATGGTCTACCAAGGATAGAAAAGAATACCGCAAAGAGATCATCGAATGCATTAATTATTACTGTGACATTGAGGGGTTGAAATGAGCATAAAATGCACATTCTGGCAATTACTTGACCTACATTCGATATGTATCCCCATCATCCAAAGAGATTATGCTCAAGGTCGTATAGACAGTAAATCGAGTCAGATTAGAACCGAGTTTATAGCTACTTTATTTACTATGGTTAGTGATATTGAAAGAAGTCAGGATCTTGATTTCATCTATGGGTCAGTAAAAGACGCTGACCTAATACTATTAGATGGACAACAAAGAATCACAACTCTATTTCTACTACATTGGTATATTGCAGCAGGTTCTGGTCATTTAGCTGAAGCTTCGACAAAGTTGAGTAAGTTTAAATATGAAAACAGAATTACATCTAAAGAATTTACTAACTCATTACTGCAATTTGGAAGCGAGTTAAACATTCACAAGATTAATGGCTCACTTTCTGAAACGATTTGTGATGCAGGTTGGTTTTTTTCAGTATGGGAAAATGACCCTACTATAAGAGCAATGCTAGTCGTTTTAGATGAAATGCATAACGTGTTTAGAGATTCACTTTCTTCTTGTTTGTGGCAAAGGTTGATTTGTACGGAAAAGCCACCAATTACCTTTCACTTCTTAAACATGGATAACTTTGCCTTAACAGATGAGTTATACATAAAAATGAATGCGAGAGGACAAGCTCTAACAGATTTTGAAAATTTCAAAGCTTGGCTGCAAGGTTATGTAAATCGTTCTGATGATATCGGTTTAAAAGGTGATTTCTGGCTAAAGCTAGACAAATCCTGGACAGATATTTTTTGGAAAATGAGACCAGAAAATGTTAACGAAGTAGACAATGTATATCAAGCATTTTTTAAAACAATAGCTCTTACTGAATTTGGCTTAACTATTGAAAATAAGAAAAAAAATTCAGTTAAAGAATTCTCCAATATTGTAAATGACTTACGTAATAATTCGTACTTTGGTCATACTATGTATGAAGAACTAGCTTGCTTTTCTGGTGCTTCATTAAACAATACACATCGATTCCTTGATTTTATACATAAGGTTCTATTTCATTTTGATTGGAGTAACGAATTCTCAGCCAAAGAAAAAATTCTTGAGGTTTTTAACAATGGAATCTGTGAAAATGGCTATCTTGAGAAGGTTCGTTTTGCTTCACTCTACGCATTTATTTCAGAAAATAAATCATTTGATAACTTAACCCCTCTCTCTCAAAATGAATTAGATAACTTAAGTCATTGGCTAGGTGTATCTGAACGATTAATTAATAACTCAACCTTCGACTCGGCTACTGATTATGTCAATGCCGTAAAGTCGCTATGCAGCTTAGCTAAAGATTTAAACTCTCGTGTTTTTTCAAATTTGTCTAATCTAAAAAGTAAAGATATACCCTTTTTCAATGATCGTCAAAAGAGCGAAGAGATACTTAAAGCTCAGCTTATTTTAGAGAATCACGAATGGCTTGCCGCTTTTGATACTTACCATGAGCATTACTACTTCTATGGTCAAGTTGGATTTCTACTCGACTCTTGTAAAAATGAAAACTTATATTGTTTAGATAAATTTAAGACTAATGCTCAAAAGTCTTCCGTTTTATTCTCGAAAGAAACCCTCAATAGGAAGGATTTCTTACTTCATCGAGCTTTATTAACGTTTGGTGATTATCTAGTATGGCAAGGTCGAAATAAAAGTTTTTGTAGAAACTCTCGGAGTAACGCTCGTGATCGGAATGAAAACTGGCGAAGTATATTTAACGATAAAGAAAATAGACAAAAAATATTGTTCCAACTAATCAATGCTCTTGACGTTGGTAACGAACTTGAAGGTATGACACAGCTCGTGAAAAGCTCTTCTATTTCCGACTGGAGAAAATGTGTTATTGATGAGCCAGACATACTTAAAGAATGCAAAAGGATGTGCGCTCGCTTTAATTACGAAGGTAGTGAGATTTATCTTCTATGTAGCTCTAGGATGTCAGGCTACCACTATGGCTTATACAGCTACTATACTTTCCTAAAACTAAGTAAAATGAATTTAGATACTGACCACCCTATGTCTAGTTTGTTAGAGGGACTTGAATGCTATGATTTTGTAACTGGCAGTAGCGAAGTGCCTAGTATCAACTTCAAATACAAAGGTGATAGCAACCTCTATTTTTATCTTTATGACAAATTTACTTATGAACTATGGCAAGGGGACGAGGAGTTAAAATTTGATGAAAGTCGTTCAATGAAAGCGTTAACCAAGTTCGCCTACCAGATTACAGGTTTAAGTGAATTGTCTGAACAATTAGAAACCTCAGACGAATTAGAGTAGAACCAAACAGGTTGCTGTGCGACCTGTTTTTTATAAACTAACTTCCGTGTGTTTTTTAGATATTTAACGCTATTTTGGTAGGAAAAATTAAAAGTACACCTTCGAGTCATTAGATTTAAAATCAAGAGCTTATCATTTATTTTTAAGCACTTAGCCCATACCAATAATATATATGTTTGACTCTGATTTTGTATTTTTAAATATCTGGCGACAGATATTAGTACGCCATATTATACTTGAGTTTATAAAGTTAACCTAAGAAATAGAATTTTAAACTTGTTAGAAATATGATGCGTTTTACCTATAATTCCAATCCATATTGAGGCAGCGTTTTTATCTTTATTAATAAGGATATCTAGATTCAGAAACACCTATTTCCGTTGCTAGTGAACTACACTTAACCTATTCCAAAGATATCTTAACCTTCAGCAATAATACTATTGCTATTAATTAACTTTATAAATCGCTTAACTTAGTAGGCTATATGTCTCTAATAGGTATACTTATATAGAACTGATAAAACGATGTATAAACTGTCTCATTTAGACTAAAAACATTAGTTGTAACAACTTAAGTGATACTGTATCATTTAAGTTATACATATTAGACTACCGCGAGGCTTTTTATGACTGTAAGGATCTACTTAAGGGCGTCAACTTCTGAAGCAGACGCATTGCGAGCCAGAGAATATATCCTCGAACAAGCTTTGCTAAATAATCTATCATTATTAAATTCTGTCGAATATATCGAGAATTACTCTGGACGCAAGGTCGCTCGCCCCGAACTGACTCGTTTACTATCAGAGTCATCATCAGGCGATATTATCCTCGTTGAACAAATAGATCGATTAACACGCCTTACCTCTTCTAACTGGAAAACGTTAAGATCAGAAATAGAGCAAAAAGGCTTAAAAGTTGTTGCTTGTGATGTAGCAACTAGCTTTAAAGTTTTAGAGCACACTCAAGATGAAATGCAACAAAGAGTGCTGGAATCAGTAAATTCAATGCTAATCGAAATCTTGGCTGCCACAGCCTCTAAAGATTACGAAGATAGACGTAGAAGACAGCAGGAAGGCATTGAAAAAGCTAAAAACCACGGTAAGTTTAAAGGCAGGCAAGCAAATCCAGAGACAGCTATAAAATGTGAGAAGGTTCACCGAATGGTAAATGCGGGAGTCGAAAAACTCCCTGAAGCTTTAAAAACATACAATTTAGGGCGTGCAACCTATTACCGATGGAAGTCTTCACAAACTCAAACAACCGCTCTTTCTTAGATTTAGTCCGAAGTCTATTAACCCAGATTTATTCTAACAGTTATCCACTTCGGACTTCTCGATGCCTGCACTTGATTATATCTGGGCTAATCTCTTTTTAACGTAGACCAACTTCCCTATCAACTAAAGTTTTATAGTTGTTCTGCTGAAGCGTAATTTTCGTTGATAATCGTAGCAGTTTGCATCTAGATCCTTCTGCAACACACCCAGTAAAGTTAAAGACGGCTACAGTATTCAGTTCTTCGAATAATCAAAATTCTAAGCATTCGGATAAAAGCGTTAAAGAAAGGGAGAGCCTTATCATTCCACATATCTGTTCAGATGATGGTGGGTTGATGAGAGTTAAGCGAAAGCAGCTAAGAGATTGCACCTTACTCTTAGAAGAGATCTTGCCTACCATTATAAAAATAATGAAAGACAGTAGTAACGTGCTTTGGGGTGATCCTGTCAGTTTTGTTACCTCTATGTGACCATATCTAACAGGTTGTACAAATCGCTTCTGCCCCAAAGATTGTTAACGTAATTCCTCAGTGGCAGTTCATCGTAACTGTGAGCAACAAAGGTTTGTTTTGCAATGCGGCTCCGTTGTATCTGGGCAGTAACGCATGCGTAAAAAAGCCCGCGATAAGCGGGCTCTAGGTATTTCGTTCCTGGGCAGTTATACTGCGCCAAACACAGCTTTGCTTAACGCGTGAGATGCCTTTTTGCGTAAACGAGAGCGAGTGCCGCGCTTAGCGCTCTTGCTGTTAGCGATAACCTTCAGGCTGTGTGTGCCGTCTTGTCTTATAACCATAACGGTTTTTTGATTGTCATTTGTCTTAGACATGTTATCTCTCCTCATCCTTTGTTCGAGTATACGACAAAGAGCTACTAGAGTCATCATTTTCAGGTTGAACATTTTCGACTTCCAACTCAAGCATCCATGAGTCTAGTGCGTATGAAATAGTGTCCAGCATTGGTTGGGCTAAGCTAAGAAAAACACTAGGGTTTCCTCTGAGTAACTTTTCGTGACCTGCGTAAATATTCATTACTAAGTTAGTACTTCTTTCTTCAATCACGGTATTATTTTCGTCAACTTGCTCGTATATAGACTCAATTGGTACAGATAGTAAAGATCTAGCAGAATCATCCTGTACGTAGTACTTGTACAACAAATCTGCCTGATTATGACTTATGTACCGTTTTTGTTCCTTATACAGCCAGTCTTCAACTCCCCTAAGAAAACATGGGTAATATTGATAAACACCTGACGAAAATGCACGAGGAGCACCAATCACACGTTGTGGTGTCTTACCTGCACATTCATAATCCTCAACAATTGGCAACAATAGAGGCTTATGCGGCTTTTTACACTTTTCTAGATCCCCAATATACAGTTTAACTTCTTTTTTATGAGCTACTGCGATCGGTGTTAGTATCCCATCAATTTGTGCCACGGCTGCTTTTGCGCTAGAACCATCGAAAAACATACTACAATCTTGCCAATGATGAGCAATTTGCTCCTCAACCTCATCGGTTAACATTATTAACATTAAGTTAATGCTAATTGTATCATTATTCAAACCTTCATATTCGGCCGCCAACTTACGTACTATTCCTAAGCTATCTTGAATCACCTCCAAAGAGTTTTTTTGTTTATTATCAATAAGATATTTATAATCCAAAACCTTGCGAACTGCCTTTACGTATGAATCTGTAAACCATTGGTCTGAGGCAATCAATCTTTCGCTTTCTAAACGCTTTTTCTCGGAAATTCGCGCTAATCTACTGTTATATGCCTCACACAAAGCCTTAAAAAGAGAGAAGAACAACACGATCAATGAGTAGTCTTTTACACCATCATCAAGCCGTTCCCATATAGATAATGCCCACATATAAACAGGTTCTGAGCTACCTAAACCGAAATCAATTCCACTAAACTGTACACCTAGTAGCGCGCCCAATATTAATTGCATCACTATAATGATGAAAGTCGCAACTGGGTGTGAAGCCAATACCACAATGAAATGTAACAGCTCTCTCAATAAGTCCCGAAAGAGGCTGACAGTAACACCTAAAAAGTTGTATTTTAGCCGCATAGTCCAAAATTTTATAAAGTCCACAGTCCATTTCCCTGAAAATACAGATGGTTTCGATACTGCAACGAGTTTACATTGTTCTAAAAAGGTAGCCAAACTTGTTTGTGGACTTTGATTCGCTGAATGGGGTATACGTGACTACGAGGGAATCATAGAGTTAGCTAGTCAACATTGAAGGTTTCAATACGTTTTTTCTCTACCGTGCTGTCGTGCTGGATCTATATCTCTAACGCACTTCTATCGAGGAGTGTGCCAAAATTAGTGATCATGACCAGCATTTTTGCTCACCAAGCTGGCTGTAGAACCAAGTCTTGACTAACCAGAAGATGTGTAAGATTGAATGTGAGTTAATACACTCTAGCGATACAAACTACCCTGATATAGAGATAAAACTTTTAATCCGTTTTGAGACTGACAGGTTAATTTTTCGCATACTTTTAACCAATCACATCAAATAGATTAAGTTGACGAACCTATATGTTGTGATTGGTTATTAAAGCTTAAATCTGTGAATGACCTGATTGCTAGAACCTCGCCATAACAACTCTGGATCATACAAGTCTTCTTTAAATTGCCCGTCAATCATCACATCGATTTGTTCAACAATGCCCTTCTGATAATTGTTAAGTTCACCTAGTTCGTAGCCTGTCCACAACCAAATATCTTTGCCAGGACATTCTGTTTTGACCCTTTTAACAAGCTTTAATATTGCTGACACATTTGCTGGATGTAACGGGTCTCCACCGCTCAAAGATAATCCTCGTCTTTTAATTCGAGTATCTTGTAGATCAGCGATAATTCGATCTTCTAATTCTTGGGTGAAAAAATGACCCGAGTTAGGGTTTAGCGTTGATTTGTTGTAGCAACCTCTGCAATTATGCTCACAGCCCGCTACGAACAGGGTACAACGAGTACCCTCTCCGTTCACAACATCAACTGAATGATACTTATGGTAATTCATTTAGCCTCACTACATATGTTTAACTCTACGAATCACTTCTGCTTGTTTACCTGAATTAAACGGTCTAGCATCTGGAGAACCAAGGTAGCCACACACTCTTCGGGTCACTGATACTTTCTTTGAGTCATGATTACCACATTTAGGACACTCAAAACCTTTACTCGTACAGTCAAATTCGCCTGTAAACCCACATTCATAACACTCATCAATAGGAGTGTTAGTTCCGTAGTACGGCACACGTGAATAACTGTAATCCCAAACGTTTTCTAAAGCTTCAAGGTTATGTTGCATATTCGGGTATTCGCCGTAACAGATAAAACCACCTGATGCTAAAGCTGGATATGGCATTTCAAAGTCAATCTTATCGTAAGGATTAACTTTCTTTTCAACATCCAAGTGGAAGCTATTTGTGTAATATCCCTTATCTGTAACATTTTCTAGCACACCAAACTCTTTGGTATCTAACGAACAGAAACGAGTACAAAGGTTTTCAGAAGGAGTACTATATAAGCTAAAACCCCATCCCGTCTCTGTTGTCCAAGCCTCTGTCGCATCTTTAAGTCGCTTAACAATAGCTATGCCTTTCTGGCGTAATTCTTCGCTATCGTAAATGTGCTCTTCAGAGTCAGCGTATAGAGCATTAATTGTTTCATGAATACCGATATAGCCCATCGACACTGAAGCACGACCGTTTTTGAACACATCCAAAACTTCATCTTCAGGATCTAAGCGAACACCTAGCGCACCTTCAGTGTACAGAATAGGAGCAACCTTTGCTTTAACTCCCTTCAGACGATCAATACGAGTCTCAAGAGCTTTACGAACCAGTGCAATACGCTCATCTAGAATCGTGAAGAACTTATGTTCTTCACCTTTTGCTTCCATAGCAATACGAGGTAGATTTAGACTTACAACGCCAAGATTGTTACGACCCTCATGAACCTCATTGCCTTGTTCATCAACATATTTGCCTAAGAAACTACGACAGCCCATTGGAGCTTTAAATGAACCAGTGACTTCAACAACTTTGTCATAATTCAGAATATCTGGATACATGCGTTTAGTTGAACATTCTAATGCTAACTGTTTAATGTCGTAGTTTGGATCTTCTTGCTTATGGTTAATTCCGTCTTTAATTGTAAAAATTAACTTCGGGAACACCGCTGTTTTCTTGCTCTTACCCAGTCCAGCAATTCGATTATCAAAAATAGCTTTTTGGATTAGTCTAGATTCCCATGAGGTTCCTAACCCTATGTTTATACTCAAAAATGGAGTCTGACCATTGCTAGAAAATAGCGTATTGATCTCATATTCTAGCGATTGAAAGGAATCAAACACCTCTTTTTCTGTTAACTCTTTTGCATACGCTTTCGTATCGGGAATATTCCATTTTTCAGCAGTTGCAAGATGCTTTGCATAACTAGCTGTAACGTAAGGTGCTAAGACTTCATCTAGGCGATTTAACGTTGTACCACCGTAGGTATGACTTGCCACTTGCGCTACGATTTGCGCTGTAACTGCGGTGGCTGTTTGAATTGACTTAGGAGTCTCAATCTCAGCGTTACCCATGCGGAAACCGTTCGTCAACATATTTTCTAAGTCAACAATCATACAGTTAAACATTGGAAAAAATGGCGAGTAATCAAGATCGTGATAGTGAATTTGACCAGTTTCATGTGCTGCAACGACATCACGAGGCAACATGTGATTTTTAGCGTAATGTTTAGATACAATGCCTGCTAATAAATCACGCTGAGTTGGTATAACTTTACCATCTTTATTTGCATTTTCATTTAGTAGCTCAGCATTACTTTGTTCGACTAAGCCTGAAATTTCAGAGCTAAGAGTACTAGCTTTTTCACGTTTGATATCTCTATCGTGTCTATATTCGATATAAGCTCTAGCAACATCCTCATCATGATGCATCAATTCAGATTCTACTAACTTCTGTATATCATTAATTTTGATTTCAGCTTTCCTCATCAGTTGTTCCGCTACATTTGCGGCAACAATATCGCTCAAATCAAGTTTTACAGAATCTACCTGATCGGCAGCAGCTTGTACGGCATATTTAATCAGTTGAGGGTTAAACTGCACTTTCGCCCCATCACGTTTAATAACGATAGATTTAGTTACTGGTTTCATGATCATTATTTTGTCCTACGTAATCGGATTAAGCTGCAATAGCAAGAAAGTTAGCGTCATTTGCTGCAAATAAATGAGAGTACTCTCTCGTAACTTTTAACGCTGGATAGGAAGGTGGATTAGACTCATCAAAGCCTTTTAATACTGGGATTAAGCAATCTAACTGAGGAGAAGAAAACTCCTGAGGCATACATACACCGACATTATTTGAAAAAACTTCTACCACATAATGTCCGTTAGCTGTGTGCAGCGTGTTTACTTCGTACTCTAGAGATTGGAATGCGTCGTAACACTCTTTCTCTGTACGAGAGATAGCAAACGCTTCTGGGCTATGAATGTCCCACTCTTTCGCTAATGATAAATGCTTCTCGTAGCTCGCCATTACGTAAGGTTCTAGAACCTCGTCGATACGGTTAATCGTTGTACCGCCGTAAATGTGGCTCGCCACTTGTGCGATGATCTGTGCTGTTACCGCTGTCGCCGTAGAAATAGACTTAGGCGTGTCGATTTCTGCATTACCCATCTTGAAGCCATGCGTTAACATGCCTTTCAAGTCGATAAGCATACAGTTAAACATTGGGAAGAACGGTGCGTAGTCTAGATCATGGTAGTGAATGTCACCACATTCGTGAGCTTGTACGATGTCACGCGGCAAAATGTGAGTTTTCGCATAGTGTTTAGCCACGATACCCGCCAGCAGGTCACGCTGAGTTGGGATAACTTTGCCGTCTTTGTTGGCATTCTCATTGATCAGATCAACATTGCTTTCTTCGATCAAACCTTCGATCTCGCGAGTTAAAGCGCTTTGCTTTTCACGCGCGATGTCGCGGTCATGACGATATTCAATGTAGGCACGAGCCAGAGACTTATAAGGTCCCTGCATTAGCTCGTTCTCGACCATGGTTTGAATTTCAGAGATATGAACTTCATCGTAGTCTTCGAGCTTCAACTCAACTGCTAATGCCACATTCAGTGCATAAATAGCAATTTCCTTATCGGCTTTGTCTGATGCTGCTTCCACTGCAGCTTGGATGCGATCTCTACTGAATGGAGCCCTTGAGCCATCACGTTTGATTACGATTGATTTCACCACTTCTCCTTACTCATGAGGTATTCACAGACTTATCCACAAACACACTATATAGAGCGATTTATCGTTTAACTAACACTAGATATTGTGGCGTATTTAACGAGAACCACCAACTTTGAGTATTGATTTGGATCAATAAAAAGAGAACGCTGACTAAGATCAATTCAATATTATTACGCTAGTTCTCAAGTCGAAAAGAAACAATGTAACAATAAAAAAACTGCTAAAAAGAGTTGAATTTTTGGTAAGTGTTGTAGGATAACGGCTCATCAATATTGGAAGACAAAATTAGGGATATTTGGCATGAAACGACTTCGAAACTGGATAATGTTAGGTTGCTTACTCAGTAGCCACGCATTTGCTGAACCTTTGACCATATCCAGTTGGAATATCGAATGGTTATCAACCAACGAGGCTGTGAATAAGTTTTCCGCCCAACGTGATCAAGCTGATTTCGATAAGCTCAAACAGTACTTCCAATCTTTAGATGCGGATGTGGTTGCTTTTCAAGAAGTCGATGACGCAGATGCCATTCAGCGTGTGGCTGGCGATCAATACAAGATATTGATGTCTGACCGAGCCTTACCAGAAAACAGTAACCATCAGTTCAAAGAAGTGAATCAATACACTGGGTTCGCGATTCGTAAAGGAATCACACTTACCGACTACGCTGACTTTCCTCTTGAATCGAGTTCTAACAGCAAGCTTAGGTTTGCCAGCTATGTGGTCGTTGATACTGACTCAAAACCAATTCACATGTTGTCTGTGCATTTAAAGGCAGGCTGTAGTGGAGCGTATAAGTCTAACCGCGATTGTTCACGCCTAAAAGACCAAGCTCAACAACTGAATAAGTGGATACAACAAAGAGAACGTAAAGGTGAAGACTATGCGATATTAGGCGACTTCAACCATAACCTATCCTACTCAAGAGATTGGATGTGGAAGGATTTAACTGAAAACACGGATGCTCGTTTGGCGACAAGAAAGACCCGTGCGGATTGTAAGGTTCGCTCAAATCGTAATAACCACCGCACACACCAATTCCGCTCTGTGATTGATCACATTGTGGTTAGCGACTCACTGAGTGCGTCACCTGCGAAGCAGAAGGTATTTGAAACGCAAGATGTACTGGATTACAAACTCAGCGACCACTGCCCAGTATCAACGACCATCAAATAGTAGATAGAGATGTAAAAAAGGCTGACGGGCTTTCTCATTAAAGCGCGTCAGCCTCTCAATTCTCATATCAAGCCTATTCGATAAGCGGTAGATTTAACGTTAGCAAGTTTTATTCATTCGACCTGCCAACCACATTCCCGCCAGCATGCTTATCATAAACACCCACACGGTTGGGTTACCGCCACTGAGACTCGTCACTGCAGGCCCTGGGCAAAAGCCTGCAAGCCCCCAACCTAATCCAAACGCTGTTGAACCTAGAATCAACTTTCTGTCGATTAGCGGGTTGTTGCGGCTATCTAACGGCTCACCATTAAACGCTTTAGCACGCTTTTTAATGACTAGGTGATAAAACGGCGCGAATACCAGTAGCGCACCGCCCATGACGAATGCCAAGCTGATATCCCAATTGCCAGTAATATCTAAAAAGCCAAGTACTTTATTTGGGTCAACCATACCTGAGATGATCATACCCGAGCCAAACAAGATTCCAGCCAATAAACCAACAATGATAGTGAATGAAGAATTTTTCATTATGCCCCCAACCCCATCAGGTTCTTGATAAGCACGGTGGCTATTGCGACACCCATGAATACACACGTTGCGATAATCGAGCGCTTTGACAAACGCGCCATTCCCACAATGCCATGTCCGCTAGTACACCCATTCGCTGTTTTAGTGCCGAAACCCACTAACAGGCCAGCGATAACGACTACGAAGAGGTTCATATCTTCCAATTGAGGGAGTTGATGACCGGTAGGAATTAACAACCAACCACTTACGACCATTCCAACAACAAATGCGATACGCCAATGCTTGTCAGTTTTATCTGTATCCACGCCTTCGCTTTCTTTGTTGCTGGTGCCAACTGGCAATAAACGGCTAACAATGCCACTAATACCTGCAACTCGACCAATGCCCAACATTAAAACAATGGCCGACACACCTAACAACATGCCACCGAAAAACGCATCCCAAGGAATCAAACTAAGCACAGACCTCTCCTATCAACAAACATCATAAACTCATAACAATCTTTAAATTAGAGTTTACTAATAAATATAAATTAGTCAATGCTAATATAGATACCCTTTTCTTTTACTTATGTCTGTTTGGTTTGCTATTCAGTCAGTACAAAACCACAAAAAAAAGCCCTTAGGCGTTAACCTAAGGGCTTATAATTTTATTTGAGCTGTAACGTCAGTTACTTAGTCTTATTCTTTTCAGCGATCCACTGGGACATGTACTTGGTGCTCGCCATGCTGTGGTGCTTGAGCATCGAACCAAAGAAGTTATCCAATCGATGAGATTCAAGTTCAGACTCTAGCGCAATCAATCGCTCGATCAATTTGTCGCCCAGTTGATTCTGTTCGTAGTGTGCTTCAAGAATCGAGTGACATTGGCTTTGAGCCTTGAGCCACGTCTCTTCATCTTTATAGAGAGCAACAGCTTGTTCAACAAACTCGTCGATATCATCTGCCACTGCACCCGGCCATTGCAGTTCGCCTTGCGGTAGCATGCCTTCACTGCCGATCTCGCTAGTTACATTCGGAGTTTGCAGCTTCATCGCATCTAGCAGCTTGCCTTTAATGCCAGCACCAAAACGTAATGGCGCAACACACACGCGAGCCTGCTCCATCACTTCTTGAGCGTCTTTCGCCCAACCTTTGATATGGAAGCCGGTTTTAGGGTTATGCAAAGCCGTCGCTTTTGGTGGCGGGTAAGATCCATAAATATGAAGTTCAGATTCAGGCAACTGTTTACGAATCTTCGGCCAAATCTTTTGCAACTGAAGTACAGCATCCCAGTTCGGTGCGTGTCTAAAGTTGCCTATCGTCATGAAATGCTTACGTTCTTCAAAGCTTTTCGTGCTTTCAGGTAGAGTATTAAGATCAACCATGAACGGCAAGTGATGAAGCAGTTTTGGATCGATATTGAACTCAGATTGAAGAAGATCTATCTCATAGCTAGAAATGATCAACGAAAGATCACAGCGTAGAATCGCTGCAATTTCACGTTTAGCCAGGTCACCGTACAAATGCGCTTTAGTCAGTTCTGTCTCTTTTTTAACGGCTTCGTGTCGAGCATTACGCAGAAACTGCAAGTCTTCAGTATCCAACAGCTTAAACGCGTTCGGGCATACCTTCTCAACGCGCCAGCCAAATTGTTCTTCCATCATGAAACGGTCAAACATCACGACATCAGGTTGCAGCTCTTCGATGTACTGGTCAAAGCTATCGCAATTTAGCTGAATAGATTGGCTTGTGATGCCCTCTTCAGAGAGGTCGATCATATGCTCGGTTTCTTGAGCTGGCGTTGCGAACTCAACGGACCAACCTTGTCTCTTAAATAGACGTAATAGAGACATCATATGGCTGCCAGCCGCCGATGAATTCGGTTCTGGCCAAACGTAGCCAATTGCTAAAACTTTCTTCAAAACACTTCCTAAGAAATAACAAAAGGGACTGTAGAAGTCCCTAATTAAACGTAAATCAATTTACATCGCTGATTATAATGGGTTCCAAGAACTCAGCGATCAGATTCGTTCACCCACATTGCGAGCTATCATAAGCACTTCATCCGCAGAGTACAGGTTTGAAATCGTGGTTTCGACCTCTGCACCCAACGTCGACTGGTAAAGCTTTTGTGCGAAGTTGTCTGCTCTGGTGGTCACTAATACATGTTTTAGCGTCGAGCCTTGCTCTGCTAACTTCAGCTTCACTTGCGGCAAGGAGTCTAGAATCAGCTTTTTACCTAATCCTTGCCCCTGCGCGATCGGTAACACGGCAAGTTGCTCGAGTTCTAAAACAGCTTCAGGTCTAAATCCACTCTTTTGCACCCAAATAATGTAGCCAACAACCTCACCTTCGCTTTCAGCAACGAAGTTAAGAAAGCGTGGTGCGGCATTTAAGTTACATTGTAACCAATATTTTGAGTTTTGCTGTCGAACAAAAGTAGCTTGGTGAACTAAAGCCGCCCCATCAAGGTCGGCTTTTGTCATAAGACGTACTTTGGTTACTGTACCCATCAGCGTTATTCGCTCGCTGAATTCGGGTGTGTTTTACAGTGTAAAATGGCTCTTTCTAGAAGCTCTAACGCAGATTTGTCGGCTTCTGGAAGCTTAGCATCTGATTGACCTAGCGGTTCAACACGGCTACCCCATTTAATATGACCAGCACCCCAAGTTAAACCGGCACCGAATGCCGCCACAAGGATGTTTGAGTTAGGTTTAACAAAGCCTTGCTCTAACGATTCACATAAAGCAATTGGCACAGTCGCCGCCGACGTGTTGCCGTAGTTTTGAATGTTCACGAACGCTTTCTCACGTTCAATGCCCGCCATATCACACAGAGTTTGAATGATGCGGATATTTGCTTGGTGTGGAATCACTACATCGATGTTGTCTGTTGAGATGCCAGTACGGCTCAATACAGTGTGTGCTGCTGCACCCATGCCTTTAACCGCACGTTTGAAGATCTCTTTACCAACGAAGTCAAAGTCCCAGTAACCGTTGTCAGCAGCAAAGCGATCCATAGAAGTACCGAACTTTGGTACTGCTAAAATATCGCGGCCTTCCGCGTCACAACCGATTTGAGCTTCTTGCAGGCCAACTTGCTCTTCTGTGCGAGATAGAACCACAGCGCCAGCGCCATCACCGAAAAGAACCGCGGTATCACGCTTGGTCCAATCAATGAAAAATGACAGGCGTTCTGCACCTACAACGATCGCATTACGGTAGTTACCCGCCTGAATCAGTCGAGTCGCGGTTTCGACACCGTAAATGAAGCCAGTACACGCTGCGTTAAGGTCGAAAGCCGCTGCACTCTTAATGCCTAAGTTCTGTTGAACCTTAGATGCGGTATTTGGAATAAGGGAGTCTGGGCTGCACGTCGCGATGATCACGAGGTCGATATCTTCGGCAGTAAGGCCAGCACACGCCATTGCGTGTTGAGCAGCAACAGTCGCTAGCTCAGAGGTATTTACATGACTGATACGACGGTTTTCGATACCAGTTCGAGTACGAATCCACTCGTCAGACGTATCAATGAAAGTGCTTAAATCATCATTGGACAGCACGGCTGGTGGCAGACACTTTCCCCAGCCAGTAATCTCGGCGTAAAATTTTGTCATCATTTACCTGTTTATTGTTTGTTTTTATTTAAGTATCGTATTCTTGTTTTAAACAGTATAAGCGTTCCGTGCGTGATTCGTAAATCGCGTTAGACACGGAGTTGCAATAAAAAGAGAAAGTTATGTCTACATTCAACACACGTTGCCCTTCTTGCGGTGGCGTAAACCGAGTTCCTTCAGAACGAATTTCAGAAAGCCCAACTTGTGGTAAATGCAAAAACGCATTACTAGATGGTGCGCCAATCGAAGGCACGTCATTGAATTTTCAATCTATTTTGAACAGTTCACAGCCTGTGGTTGTCGATTTTTGGGCAACATGGTGTAACCCATGCGTTGGCTTTGCGCCTGTGTTCGGCGACGTAGCAAAAGAGCGTTCTGGAGATGTTCGATTCGTTAAGATTGATACCGAAGCTCAGCAGCAACTTGCCGCAATGTACCAAATCAGAAGTATTCCTACTGTGATGGTATTTAAAGACGGCAAACGTGTCGACACGATTAACGGTGCATTACCCAAAGGTCAATTTGATCAATGGCTTAATCAAGCTTTAACTAAGTAAGTTTGTTTCGGTTCTTTGAGTAATCAACAAACAAAATAGGTTAAGGAACCTTAATGGATAAGGCTCCCTAACCTATTGTAAATCTGCCTGTTTCTCTAATCTGTGCTTCTAACCCGTCATTTCATGTTCTGCGCTTTCATTCGCGCCTTGCTCGTTTACAGTGTCTTTCTTATCCAAGCTATATTGGCTTTTAATCTGATCAGCGATTTTCTCAGCAATCATTATGGTTGGTGCATTAGTATTGGCCCCGACTAATGTCGGCATAACCGACGCATCAATGACTCTTAAGCTATTCACCCCATGGACTTTAAGATCTTTATCCACCACGGCTAATGAATCACTATTAGGACCCATTTTACAGGTTCCAACAGGGTGATATTGGGTATCAGCGCGGTTACGGATATCTTGCTCTATAGCCTTGTCATCACTAGCATCGACAGGATAAAAAGCATTGCCACGAATATCATCGAAAGCTTCGCTTTCTAGCATTTGATACTGCTTTTTCCACCCTTTAATCATGATCTCCATGTCTTCAGGGTGACTGAAAAATGCAGGATCGATCTTGGGTGGATCGTAAGGATCGGCGCTATTCAGTGTTACGGTGCCATGGCTTTTAGGTCTCAGTAAGGTGACATGCGAGGTAAACCCATGACTGGTATGAATTTTTCTCGCATGGTCATCGACTACTGCGACCACAAATACAAACTCTAAATCTGGCACAGCAATATGATCATCGGAACAAAGAAAGCCTATCCCTTCGGCAAAATTACTGCTCATCTTGCCGCGGCGTTCTTTGTGCCATAGCGGCAAAGCTTTGGTCATTTCAGATGCCATTTGCAGCGAGATACCAAAAGTTTCGCGCTTTTCACTGCACTTGTACGAGTGAACTAAGTCGATATGATCTTGCAGGTTCTTACCCACTCCGGGTAACTCATGAATCTGTTCGATGCCATGCGCCTCTAATTCGTCTTTGGCGCCAACGCCCGATAGCAACAGCAACTGAGGAGAGCCAAAAGCACCTGCAGACAAAATGACTTCCTTGTTGCATCGGATCTGATAACGTTTGCCATTCGAGCCGTATTCAACACCGACCGCTTTCTTACCTTCAAACAAAACCTTATGTGTCGTTGCTTTGGTCACCACAGTGAGGTTTGGACGCGATAGATTCGGTGTTAAATACGCTTTGGCCGCACTACATCGTTCACCATTCAACTGCGTTACCTGCGTCGGCATTGCACCAAACTGAGCGGCACCGTTGATATCTTCATTGCGAGGCACACCGATCGACTCACACGCAGTTAAATAGCGTTCCAACATTGGGCTTGGCGACCTAAGATTCGCTACATTCAAAGGACCACCTTGGCCGTGATACTCATCTTGGTGGACTTCGTTATTCTCTGCTTTTTTAAAGTAAGTTAGACACGATTCATAATTCCAGCCAGCATTGCCTAAGCTTTCCCATGTATCGTAGTCATAACGATGTCCACGGGCGTACATCATGGCATTGATTGAACTTGAGCCACCGAGTGTCTTACCTCTCGGCTGGTAGCCCTTACGACCATTTAATCCTGGCTGTTCAACCGTCTCGAAAGCCCAGTTATTGAGCTTGGTTGGCATCATCGCCACAACACCCACTGGAGTATGGATAAATGGGCTCGTGTCTTTACCACCAGCTTCCAACAAACAAACGGTCGTATTTGGATCTTCAGACAGCCGAGAAGCCATCACACAACCAGCGGAGCCACCGCCCACGATAATAAAGTCATAGTTATCCATTGATTGCCTCCGAGACTTCTAGAGGATGCAACTCTCGCTTCAATATTTTACCTGTTGCCGTCATGGGTAATGCATTACGAATGAACACTTTACGAGGATATTTGTAATCCGCGAGTTGCTCACGACACCAAGCCATCAAGGCTTTGCTGTCAGATTGAGTATGCTCGTGAAGCACCACATGGGCGTGAATCTCTTCACCGAGCTGATCATGGTGTTCACCGACCACTGCCACCATTTCCACGTCAGGATGACACATCAATACTTCTTCGATTTCTCTCGGATAAACGTTGTAACCACCGCGGATGATCATGTCTTTCACACGATCAACAATGAACAAGTTACCGTGCTCATCAACGCGTCCGATATCACCCGTTAAAAACCAACCATTTCTGATCGCTTCTGCCGTTGCTTCAGGTCTTTGATAGTAACCTTTCATGACACTTGGGCTCTTAATGCACACTTCGCCCAATTCTCCCATTGCCACCGAGTTGCCTTGTACATCAGTAATCTTGATAAGGTGACCACACAACGGCTGACCAACACTGCCCGAGAGACGATCACCATCAATGTGATTGAAAGTCGCGACTGGCGCCGTTTCAGATAAGCCGTATCCTTCCAATACTGGTAATTCAAAGCGTGATTCAAACTGACGAATGACCTCAAGAGGCATCGAAGCACCACCAGACACCCCAAGCCTTAGGCTATGTTTAACCTGTTCAGACCGTTTGCTTGTTTGTTCTGAAGTATCAGAAGACTCTTCTCCCGCCTTTAGCAGCGCGATATACATGGTGGGAACGCCAGCAAAGACACTCACTTTATGGCTAATGATCTGGTCAATCACCAGTGACGGCTCAAAACGTGGAATCAAGACCATGGTTGACCCCGTCAACACACTCGCGTTCATCATCACTGTTTGACCAAAGCTGTGGAACAGAGGAAGTGTGGCCATGGTCGTGTCGCTGTATTCCAATCTCATAAGATATTGTGACGACATCGCATTTGTTTGCATATTGGTGTGCGAAAGCTCAGCGCCCTTCGGCTGGCCTGTGGTACCTGACGTATATAGAATTACCGCGGTATCATCGCCATGACACGCTACAGACTCATACGCGTTCAAAGGTTGTGCTAACCAATCTGCAATCGTTTCTTGCTGCTCGTCGTTTTCTAAGAGCGTGGATGTTGCGCCGTTTGGTATTGGCATAGACACGAAATGTTCGCAGTTATCGGCCTGCGCAAAACCTTGCAATCCATAGCGCCCAATAGGTAACTCTTCACTGCCCTCAAAGCATAAATAAGCTTTCGCATCAGAATCGTTAAGGTGATAAGCGATTTCTCTGGCCTTGAATAATACATTCAGAGGTACCACCACACAGCCCGCTTTTAGAATACCGTAATAAGCAATAGGGAAATAAGTCACGTTCGGGCATGACAATGCGACCTTGTCGCCCTTTTTTAAGCCAAGTCTCTCTAGATTCGTAGCTACCTTCCCAGCAAGTTGTTCCAACTGAGCGAAGCTGACTTCATCTGAGCCCATACGCAGAGCGGCTTTAGTTGGAAACAGTGAAGCGCTACGTTCCAAGTTAACAGCAAGATTGTGCATCCATGATCTCCTTCTTTGGCTAGACCTAACGGTCACATTCGCCTTAGACGTTTTAATCGTTGTAATAAGTGTTGTCTTTGTTGCTATCAGAGCCTGCACATTGGTGTGTCTGTCGATGAAAGTGTTGAATAAGCAAAGTGTTCGAAGCTAACCAATGTGCAACCCATCAAATTACAACATTTTGATAACATATCGAACAGGTTTCAAAAAGACAAAAACCGGTGATATTCGGACACAGCTCAATCAGACCTTGTAAAACCTTGCACACATAAAGCAAAAGTTTGAACAAGCTTAGGAAAGTGAGAACAAGCAACAGGCGTAAATGTTAAAAGTTCGGTTAAGATGACGATATTCAACAAGAGGCATCCTATGGAATACACCGCAGTCTACGAACCCGATATGCAAGCATTCGGTATTCTTGATCTTCAACTACTGCATCGCTATATGTCACCCTCGCTTAATATCGAAGCGTTATTGGAAGGCAGTAACATTGACGATCTTCAGCTAAACACGCCAGACACGCACATTACCTTGGCGCAAAAGTTGGCGGTGTTTAGCAATGCACTGGCGAACAGTGATGAAGGCGGTTTAGGGTTAAGAGTCGGCCAACAAGCACGGTTTAGCGACTTTGGTGTTTTGGGTTATGCGGTATTCAGTAGCGAAACGCTGTTAGATGCTTTGCTGATTGGGTTTAAATATCTCCAACTTGCCGGCCCAGTGCTAAGAAAAACCATGTCGGTAGAGGATAACGTTGGGTACTTTAGAGCGGAACAGCTGATCGACTTGGACTCTCTGCTGCCATTTTGTTGCGAGTATTGGTTCGCAGCAATTCAAAGCCTATGTGAAGAAGTTCTGCAACAACCCTTTCCATCCCAAGTGATCCGCTTCCCTTACCCAAAGCCAGAATACGGTGACCTCTATACCGAGATTTTCCGTTGCCCTGTTGAATTTAACAGTGACCGCCTTGAATGGCAGTTTGATGCGACTAGCTTGTACTCGCCTCTTCCTACAGCCAATACCATTACATTGCAGATGTGTCTTAAATCATGTGATGACATGTTGGCAAAAGTCAGTGCGTCTACCAGTTTGAAAGAAAAGGTCTCGCAAATGCTGCTTGAGAGGCCAGGAAGTTACCCATCGATAGAATCGATCTCGTCAGAACTGGGAATGTCTTCTCGCACGCTGCGACGACACCTTAAAGCCGCCGATACTAGCTATCAAAAGATACTCGACCATGTCCGCTTTCATCTTTCTCGACACTATCTATCATCGACAAAAATGAGCATTGAAGAGATCTCTGAACGTGTGGGATTTTCAGATAGCGCGAACTTTGGTCATGCCTTCCGTAAGTGGAGTGGAAGCTCGCCACGCCAATACCGTAAAGAAGCGGTCTAACAGAAAATAGCGCATTTAATTAAATTTTGTTCACAGGAATTATTATGCTGTCGCCTTCTCTATTAAACGACCGATGAACAAAGGTTTAACGGCGTTTTGACCACATAAAATCTCGTGAAATCACTAGGGCGTGTTGACCTTTTGTGGTTAAATTTTGTTCGAGATAAAAGCGTTTTAATCGCGGCGAGGGGGAAGTAGCCTAGTCATTCTAAGCAAATCCCCCTCAACAAAGAGTAAAACGCTTTTAGCCGAACCCTTCGGGCAGCGTTTGCTGGCCATTTCTACTGCGTTATCGGCTTATCATGTAGGCTAGCTACACATCAAAGCCTCTGCCTTGTATAAATCCCCAGCAATTCGCTGCAAAAGTCAGCTCGAAAGATCAACACGCCCTATCTATCGCAACGGTATTTTAGTTTAGATTGGCGATAAATTTCTTTTATCTTAACGACCATTTTTATTCGTTTTACCCAATTCAGTTTCTCCCCCATAGTCGCGGAAAATTCATCGTTTCTTTTACTATCAGAGGCTCCTGCATTGGACAACATCCAACCAACAACTCGCATAACTGTTCCTGTTATTGCATTGTCTTTTTACGCGATCGCTTCGGGCTACTTAATGAGTTCATTACCATTAATGCTGTCTGAGTATGGCTTAGACAAAGATCTATCGAGTTGGTTGGCGAGTGCATTCTATGCAGGTCTACTGGCTGGTACATTATTGATTGAACGTGCTATTGCGCGTGTTGGTCACAAAGACGCTTTCGTCATCGCATTGAGTGTGTTCATCGCAACGATCCTTGTATTGCCATTGATCCCACACCAAGCAGTATGGCTATTAGCTCGCTTTGTGGCTGGTGTGGCAGTTGCAGGTATCTTCGTGATTGTAGAATCTTGGCTAATGAGCGGTGACGAGTCACAACGCGCAAAACGTCTCGCTATCTACATGTGTTCACTGTACGGCGGTTCTGCAGTTGGTCAACTAGGTATCGGTTACTTAGGTATTACTGGTGGCGTACCTTTCATCGCAATGTTCACCCTTTTGTTTGGTGCGATCATTGTGCTGATGTACGGGCAAGCAACACCACCACAGATCCACGATGCTCAATCTTTGTCTTTAAAGCAGATCAGCAAATTAAGCCACAGCGCGCTAATTGGCTGCATTGTGTCTGGATTAACGCTAGGTGCGATTTACGGCTTGATGCCAGTTGAACTTGCTCAACGTAACATTGCGCACGAAGACATTGGCGGTTTGATGGCTTTGGTTATCATGGGGGGCATGGCTGTACAGCCGATGGTGACTTGGTTATCTCATTACGTAGGACAAGTGTTATTAATGGCTCTGTTCTGCCTGTTAGGAGTTGCAAGCATTGGTGTACTGACTATCAATCACGATTTCTACGTACTAGGCATGAGCTTGTTTGTATTAGGCATGGCGACATTTGCGCTATACCCAATCGCGATTAACTTAGGTTGCCGTAACCTTGACCCAAGCTACTTGGTGTCAGTGACTCAAATAATGCTACTTTGCTACAGCATCGGTTCTGTTGCGGGACCAATCGTTGCAGACAGCTTTATGGATTCACAAGCAGGATTGTTCACTTACCTGTTCGCGTCTCTACTTGCTACAACGATCTACATGTTGATTGCTAGCCTAAAGCGCTCTCACCTACAGATTGCAGGCGAGTAAGCTTAAATAGGCAGACACCAGATACGTGTGATTAGGGCTCCGAGTTAAGATTTTATGTCTAAACGAAGGGCCCTTTTTGTTTATGTTGTCTGGAGGAAAGAACGACAATAAACATCAACAGTCAACGATCAGAAAATAAAATCGATTACCTCTGAACGTTAAGGTTGAAATACATAACCTTCACCAGTAATGGTAATGATTAGCCCATCTCCGAATAATGATCTTATTTCAGATATAGCAACAATCACAGAAGAGTTAGTCACTTTCTCACTTTCCCAGCCAATCTTCTTTAATTGACCAACACTGAACAATTCACCTCGATGTCGATTCATAAATAAAATGATCTTTCGGTACGCCAAAGGCATGGTAGCCAGTACGTAGCCATTCTCTACATTGCGAATAAGTTTGGTGTTGAGTTCAACAATTTTTCCGTTTAATTCAAGTATTACGTTGTTTTCAGAGTGGTTCGTTTCTATTACAGGATAAGAGTCCATTTTTATATCATTCCCTTACTATATAGCCAGCGACAAAGTCAGATTCAGTCGTATTTATATAACGTCGCTTATAACTGGACGTTTTAGATTTGACGATAATCAATGGAATTCGTACGGTAAAGAGATTAAATTTTTATTATTAAGATATTAACAGGATATAAATAGATGATTATTTAGTCCGCCATAACATATCCTTCGTTGGAAACGGTTTGAATACAACGGCAATCAAGAACTCTTCTTATCTCGTAAATAGCCACCAATACAGACGCACATGTCACCGCTTTACCGGCCCAACCGACACGCTTCAAAATTTGCTTACTGACTACTTGACCTTTGTTCTGATAAAGATAAAAAAGTACTTTACGGTGAGGCCCTGAAAGCGTTCCTATAATCGAACCACAGCCCTGCTTGCGTACGATTTTAGTGCCGGAACGAAACTCTTTATTGTTTAGAATGAGCTTTGACGGGAGATCTAAATCATCCGTCTCGCTGATAACTTGTTGCATTAATTCCTCATGTTGCATAAGCAGTCGTCTTCCGAGATATTTCCAATACTATCGAATAGAGCAAAAATACTAAATTGATAGATAGCTCAACACAGTAATATTACTGCAAAGCTTGATCTTGCGTAATTGATCGAGGAAACAAGCAAGGTTAACCGCGCAGTCGATGACTCTTTCGGTATTGACTGGGTGACAAGCCGAAATGCTTTTTGAAACGATGTGAGAAGTTATAAGGGTCTTTGTAGCCCAAGCGATTAGCAATCATCGATACTGACCAATCTTGATATTTCAGCAAACTGGTGGCTTTATCCATGCGTAATTGAATTAATTTGCTTCGTGGTGACAGGTTGAATAACGTCTTGGTGACTCTATTGAGCTGCTCTTCACTGATAAATACTCTTTCGGCCATACCTGCCACCGTCCATGGCTGGTGCAGACTGCTTTCAATCTCGTTATAGAGCGCTTGAACACGTGCTGTGGTACTTGTCGACTTAGGCTCAAACCCCGTCAAGGTTCGGATGATTTCACTCAAAAGTAACTTACGGTAACTGGCTCTACCGCCTATCTCAAAGTAAACCAAGTTCATTAATGACCAAATCTGCTCACACTCTCCGAAAGGCACAATCCCCTGACCTAAACTCGCAATATGTTGCCACTGCGGAGTATCTGGCGTCAACATCCACGCCATTTTCCAATAGTTGTATTGAGGATCAAGCTCGAATCGAAATGGGGTTTCCGCAGGCAGAACCACAAGCGTGTATGGCGTGATGGCTTGTACCGAGGTTGCGGTTGTTAGAATGCCGCCACCTTCCATAGTGAAAATCAAGGTATGAACATTAACGGATTCTCGCTCAACCCAGTAGCCATCATATAGCTTCGCCATGCCGCCCATATAGACACCAAAGCTTTTCATCTCTGGAATATCTTCAACGGTCAAAAAACGTTCTTTGCACTGTTCAGCGAGAAAAACATCATCATGCCAAGTTGATTTTGATCTCATTGTACCAATGACGGGTTTGCACAGGTTTTGTTGTTTTTTAAACATGTTGTTACTTCGCTCAAATCACTATAGTTCTGCCATAAATCGGAGAGCTTATGACAACTAACATCAACCCTAACTCATCTATGAATAACAAGCCAGAGAGCATCTTACCTCGTATCGTTAAACTTGGTTTACCTGTTGCTTTACAAAGTGCGCTTGTTGCTATTCTTGCCCTTGCTGACGTATTAATGGTCAGTGACTATGGTATGGAAGCAGCGGCGGCTGTGGGAATTGCATCAAAATGGCACTTCGTTGCTATTATGATTATGGCAGGGTTGGCCTCAGCAAACGGAACATTAGTCGCTCAATACTGGGGAAAGAATGACCGAAAAAGCGCGCGAACGGTTTCATCGATCGCGATGGTATTTGGCCTAAAAGTTCTACTGCCTGTCACTGCAATCATCACTCTTGGTTCCCAATTTTTAATGATGTTGCAAACTAGCGATCAAACCGTAATTGAACTTGGCGCGACTTACCTTTGGTATGGCTTCCCTGTTCTGCTGCTGACTCATATTGTGGTCGTGGTTGAAGCTAGCATGCGCTCTTCAGGTGACGCCGTAACTCCGTTATTGTTAGGCGGTGTTACCATCGCACTCAACATTGCGCTTAACTTCGTTCTCATCAAAGGTGCTTTTGGTATTCCCGCTATGGGTGTAGCAGGTGCAGCATTAGCGACAACCTTAGCGCGATTGATTCAAGTGGGCTTGATGTATAGCTACATGCGTATGCGTAAACACTGGCTGTTAACCACTCCAAGCTCACCACATCGTCCGTCACTGTGGCTGTCTTACCGTCGTATTGCGTTACCCCTAACGATGAATGCCGTGCTGTGGGCAATGGGTACCATGGCGTACCAAATGATCTTCGGTCACATGGGCACAACGGAACTTGCCGTGTTCTCAATGCTCGCACCATTTGAATCGCTGTGTTACTCAATATTCTTTGGTATATCGGTCGCGTGTTCTGTGCTGCTTGGTCACTCACTCGGTCGTGATGAGTTTGATGACGCTATGAGCATGGGACTAACATTCATTAAAGCCGTCATTGGCTTCGGCGCAGTTGTCGGGCTGCTACTGTTTATGAGTAAAGAGCATGTTTTAACATGGCTGAACCTTTCTACAGATGCGCTCTACCCGCTCGCTTCACCTGCAATGATGATCATGTGCTTTGCTGTCGTGATTCGCATGCTGAACATGGTGATCATCAACGGTATCATTCGCGCTGGTGGCGATAATGCGTTCTGCTTGCGTATGGATTTCATCGCGATGTGGATGGTGGGCATTCCAGTATGTGTTTACGGCGCGTTTGTCGCTGGATGGGATTTCAAATACATCTATGGTTTGATGTTGGTGGAAGAAGTGGTGAAACTGGCAATTTGTTCCCATCGTTACCTAAGCCGACGCTGGATCAACAACCTGACGGTGACCTACGACGAGCCGCAAGCAGCGTAAGTTACAGTTACCTAGCTATATTGAAGCTTATACAGAAACGTATCTACATCAAAAAAGGTCTGAGAAATCAGACCTTTTTTCGTTTCTTTCGAACTTACTTTTAAGCGCCAGTTACTTCTTATTCATACGGATATGGCGATTCGACACATTCGGCAGCGGCTTCTCTGGCACTTTTCGTTTTTCATGAATCAGATGTCGAATAGCTAAAATAGGATGCTTAAGTAGCATTCTTGGCCCGGAATAACGCATTACTAAACGCATTTGCTCTTTCGGATCCGGTTTATAACAATGAATTGGACACTTATTACAAGTCGGTTTTGCTTCGCCATAAGGGCATCTATCCAATCGTGTTTCGGCATAACGCAACAGTTGCTCACACTCCTCACATAACGCGTTATTCTGACGAACGTCACCGTGGTGATCTTTGCAGTAGATATGCACCATCGCAATAACGGTTTTGTACTCCGTTGCAAGCTCGCCTTGTAGAATATTGTTATGTTGAAACATGTTTTAATTACCTAATGAGAAACCGTACAGGTTGAGATTAACGTTTTCGCTTATTACATCTTCAACTCGCTCGAACACAAAACCTAGCTTAGTCAGTAGTGCGATACTTCGAATGTTATCAGAGGTAGTGATGGCAACTAAATGATCGATGTCAGCATTCTGCTTAGCTTGTTCAATTATCGCCTCTGCGGCTTCTTGGGCAAAGCCTTGACCATAAAACTCAGGAACAAACCCATAACCAATATCATGTAACTCTAAGCTGTCTCTTTTTATTAGTCCGCAGATACCAATTGGTGTTGAAGTCTCCTTGATTTCAACCATCAACAAACAAACACCCTTCTCTTCATGCATCTTAAGAATGTTGTTTTCGATGTACTCCACAGCCTTTTCAGTGTCGTTGATTTCCTTATCACCAATGTAACGCAGGAAATCTTCTGAGCTGTATAATCGTTGAATAAACGCCGCATCTTGGGGTGTGATCATTCTTAATCGTAAACGTTCGGTCTCGACTCCCTGCATAGTGATATTTTCCTTGCTGAATACCATGTAAATATTGAGTTCTAGATCTAAAATGATTATCCTCCACCGCATAAACTAAATACAAGGCTATGCAGCAATGAACCGTAAGAAAAAAATCAATCAAATTCTAAAGAAAAGACAGAAACAGGCGAATTCTAAACTGCATGGTAGCAACAAACCTCGCTACATTTCTAAAGCTGACCGTGCAAAAATGGAAGCTGAAGAACAAGCTAAAGCAACTCAAGAGCAAGCTGAAGGTGCAGTAGAAGCAACTGTTGAAGCTGAAGAGACAAAAGCTGCAGAGTAAGTTTAAACTCGCACTCCTCTTGTCTGACACTCTTTTCAGAGCCAACTGACAAGAACAAAAAAAGCAGCCTTTATTTGGGCTGCTTTTTTGATCCTACCATTTGTAGTCGCGCTGATTAGCCTTTGAATGGCTGCACCTCCCAACGGGCAAACGGCGCTTTTCCATTAATCCCTGCTCTACCCCAACGATCAACAGAATCCACCACTAAGATACGCTCATTAGGCACCAGTGACTTAATCAAAGTCGTAGGCTTTTTCGCTGTAACTAACCATAGAGCATCGTCTTCAGAAAACATCTCTTTAAGCTTGGCTTTGTCTTCGTCTGTCCATTCCAGTTCAGCTTTAAACATACGTTCTTCAACAAACAGTTGGCTACCAGAAGCAAAATCTTCCAAGCTTTCTGAAAGCAACAATACTGAATCTACATCGTTATCCAATAATACCGCTTGCTGCTTGTTGATCAGTTCACGAACATCCAACATCACACGTTGTAAGTTACTATCAATCGTTTCTGCGTGTGTCGGCCACAACAACTTAAAGTCGTCAGCCACGATCGCCGCCATGCGTGTTAAGTTGGTCGGATTTAACCACGCGTATTTAGAAACATCACCATTCGACAACGTAAGCGCTGCAACCCCTTGTGCACGCGGTGTAATCGCTTGAGCGGCATCAACCTCTACCAAACGGATATTGCCTTGTCTTGCGTAGACAAAGGTAGGATCAGCTTGCCAGATCGACGACAGCGTTACCGCAACGGTCGCCTTTTCGCCCGATTGAAGCACTTTACTCGCACCCTTGGTACCAAACCAATTCGGCAGACGGTCAATACCGTAGCGTTTAGGTGGTAGATATTCGGTCGTAATGTCGGTGCCTTTGGTCAATTCTGTCGCTAGTGCGTAAGTCACAGGCGTACTGGTGAGGATATCTTCGGCATTTGCGCTGATAGACACCATTGAACCAACCAACAACAGACTGCTAAGTGCACTCACTTGAGTCACTGTTTTTACTGAGCTTGAAATACGATTCATTAAACAAGTCATGATTACGCCTTTCTTACAATTCGGTATAGTGTTGCTGCTAGGAAAAACGTTGCAGAAACGATGATGATTGACGCGCCCGATGGCACTGGCAGTTTTAGCTCCATAGGCAACACAGTTCCAACCAAACATGCGATGGTTGCAAGTAATGCCGAAAGCAGTACGAAGCTCCCCATGCGTTTAGTCAGCAATCGAGCTGTCGCACCTGGAATAAGCAATAACGCACCTACTAAAACCGCGCCCACGATCTTTACGGCTGCAATTGTCACTAAGGTGATCATCATGACAAACAAGTAATCGTAGAAGCTGGTGTTGTAACCACGCACCTTGGCTATATCGGGGCTGATACAGGTCAGGAGAATACGGTTGAACGTCGGTATTAAAAGCAAAATGATGATCGCGCAGCTGCCTGCAAGAATCGCTAAGTCTTGGTCTGTTACGGTAAGAATCGAGCCAAACAGTACGTTTTCAAGCATGTGGATATTGATCTTACGAGCAACGTACATCAACAATGCCGCGCCGACCGCTAGAGCTAATGCTAGAAACACGCCGACTAAGGTATCGTATGGCACATTGGTTCTGTTTCTTACAAAGTGAAGCAGCAGCGCGAAGATCATACAGAAGCTAAACAAACCAATAATTGGGTTTTCCGGTGGCTCGCCAAGCAAAACACCAATAGCGATACCGGTTAATGCTGCGTGACCGACGGCCTCAGAGAAAAAAGCCAGACGCTTGGCAATCACCAAAGTACCAAGACCACCTAATAGAGGACCAAGTAGTAACGCTGCAACCAAAGCATTGACCATGAAGGCATACATGAAACTGTCTGATAACCAGCCTGCTTCCACACCACTAATGGCAAGTTGTCGTAACCAATCCATTACGCAACCTCCTGAGATTTAGTTATGGCAGAACCACTGCTGTAGTGCTGGAATAAGCTTTCAATTTTACTTGGATGCAGTACTTGTTCATGTGGGCCACTATCAACCAAGAATCGGTTCACAACATGAACGTTCGCTTCAAGTCGACGCACTGCCGTGACATCGTGGTGTACCGCAAGGATCGTACGACCTTCACTAACACATTCACGAATTAACGATTCAAGGTAACGAACACCCTGCTCGTCCATACCCGTGGTTGGTTCATCCAACACCAGTAGACTTGGGTTATCTAATAGCGCTTGGGCAAACAACACACGTTGCTGCTCACCACCGGATAACTGTCCCATACGGCGGTCGCTGCGTGTCGCCATACCAACGCGATCTAACTGTGCGAGTGCTAGATCCAATTGCTTAGATTTGCGACGCCAAAACAACGGGATTCTCGTTTGATTAAGCAATACGAAGTCCATTACCGTCAAAGGTAAGCTCGACTCGAACGTCGCTTTTTGCGGTACGTAGCCAATACTTGGCTTTTCTGGCCAGTGAATATTGATTTGACCGGAAAAAGGCGTAAGACCAAGTACAGAACGCAGCAAAGAAGTTTTACCACCGCCGTTTGGCCCCATGATCACATGACATTCACCCGCTTTAAGTTCGAGCGAGATATCATCCAGAATCACGTTATTATCGTATTGCAGGCCGAGTTTATTAATTGAGATTGATGGACCTAACATTACTCGTTCCCGCTTTTAGCTTGGTTCGCTGCCGCAAATTTCATTGCTTCAATTAACGTCTCTAGGTTCTTCTTCATCTCAACTTCTACTTTATCGTCTTCGTATTCGCCGTGCGTCATGTGAGAAAAACGGTAAAGCTGAACGCCTGTTTCCGCTTCAATGGTGTCAACAAAGCGGTTTGGCATATTTAGCTCGTAGAACAGAACATCAATACCCGATGCGCGGATCTTCTCGATCGTCTCTTGCAGTTGGCTAGCACTTGGTTCAACACCGTGTGCCGGCTCGATTACTGCCGCGACATCCACACCAAACTCTTGAAGAATGTAGCCATAAGCATTATGCGTAGTCGCGACCTTCATACCTGATGTATCGAGTTCGCCCAGTGACAGCATCGCATCACGCTTCATAAAGCGAAATTGCTTAGCGTATTTGCGCGCATTCTTGCGATAAAACGCAGCGTTGTCTGGGTCGAGCTTAGACACTTCACTGGCGATGGTGTAAACCTTTTGAATCGTTGTCGAAAGCCCAACAAAGGTATGTGGGTTTACGGCGCCTTGACCAACAGACTGACCAAGTGCAGGAAGGAGAGGCACTTCTTTATTTGCTTCGATTACCACCAAGTCATCACGTTGCGCGGCTGAAATCACTTTAAGCGCGAAGTCGTCGTGGCCAATACCGTTTACTACGATTGCATCCATCTGGCTCAAGCGTTTTAAATCGTTGGGTTGTGGTAAATAGTTATGTGGGTTGAAACCTGCGTCAACCAAAGGAAGAATGTTCACTTTGTCACCTACCACGGCTTTCACGTAGCTGTAGTAAGGTTGAAGCGTGATACCAATCGTCAGTTTATCGCTGTCGATCTTATATTCTTTTGCCAATGCATTGGGTGCCATGAACACCGCTAATAACGACATGAACAGAGTCATAATTCGCATAGTAATTCTCTTATTAGTGAGCATCGCTTTCATGATGCTGTTCAATTTCTGATTCGTTCACGACCATTTTCCAACCAGTAGACTCAAGCGTGTTTTGGTCAAAAGTTGCTGGCTGTTTCGCTACACCACCCAAGAAGATCCAGATCTCAGGAGAAACACTGTTCGCATTTAAAATAAAGGAATCCGCAGAACCATGATCGGTTGGCGTAGCTTGTTCACTTGGTGTCGCATATTCACTTGGAGTAGAAAAGTAATAACCACGCTCGTCCAGTACCCAAGCATGAGAACCTTTGCGCTTCCAACTCTGGTCTTCTACAAACGGGGCTACCCATTCATCTTTAAGTGATGCAACACTCGGCCATTCACCATCTGAGTCCATGCGCAGGTCACGAATTTCTTCATGAGCCAAACGCAGCTCTGATAGCATCGCCAAGTTTTCTTGTTCAACATCAGTCACTAGAATTTGATGATCAAGCACTGCTTTTACGTGAGATTCTGCCTGATGAAATGGGATCGCGACGGTTGCAAAGCAAAGGATGAACACAATGATCAGTCCTACCCATTTGCCTTCTCTACCGCCCGTATCAGCACGTACGCCTTGAATCATCATTTTTCACTGATCTCAACAACATCAACTTCAACGGGAAACTCATGGCCTGAATCGAACACAAGGTAGAATTCAGTGTCAGGATGTGGGAACTCAACGATAGAGCGTTTATCTGTCATCTCTTTTGCAATTAAGTTGTCTTCGTAATCGTACATCTCAACTGCATAATCTATCGCTTTACTGCCATCCGAATAACCCGCTTCACAAGCAACAGTTTTGCCTTCAAGCCAACAGCTCATCAGTGGAAAGTGTGCTTGCGCAGGTAATGCAGCGAAACCAAGTCCCAGAGCTAAGCAAGGAGACATTAAAGCGTTAAGTTTTGTTTTTATTGTCATGGTTCGTACCCTAGCCACAGTGCAAATTCTCAGACGTAAACTGAGCGATAAAGGGCTCAAATGAGCCCTTACGTTTTTTGGTTCTTAATCAGGGTTCTAGCCCCGATATCACAAACTATTGAAGCAGTGCTTCGAACGTTAGGTGAACGTTCGCGCTTGCTTTGTCTGCCAGTGGGTTGTCAATCAACTCACCTTTGTAGTTCGCTTTCATTACGTAACGACCCGCTACGTCCGGAGTAAACGTGATTTCACCGTTCTCATCACTCACCACATCAATCTGCTCTTGGTGGTTGCGGTAAAGCGTACCTTCACGAGTAATCTCCGCTTTCACGTCTTTCTGGATTTCACCGTTGTAGAAGAACTGGAATGTTACTGGTTCGCCTTCAACGATATCTGAAGGGTGAGTCACTGGCTTCATCTCTAGAAGCTTGCCTTCAATTTTGAACACTGAATCCGTTGGCTTACCTACAGTGATGTAGCTTTCTGCGCGAGTGAAGCTGATTTGTGTTACCACGTCACGTGACTTTTCAGGAAGAACAGAGTCACGTTCCGCTTTGTTTGCTTTAATCCACTTCACAGTGTCACGGCGACCGGCCTTGTATTGCGTGTAGTAAGACGGCTGGTTGTTGATCGCCACTTTGTGTGTCCCTTCTTCTTCAAAATAGAAGTCGAAGATTGAACGACGCTTGCCACGAATAACAAAGTTAGGACGCTCGCTGCGGCCATCAGGCATAATGACATGAGCATTTTCGCTGCCAGCAGGCTTATCAAAAACAAACGTACCGTGAGACGCAGTAACATCGAACGTTAGCCAATCACCACCTTCTTTAGATACAGTAAAGTGAGACGGCAAAATCCAACGTGGGTGAGCTTGTGCCGTTGTCGTTGCTGCTAGGCCGAATGCCATCACACCCGCTAGAGCAAGTGCTTTGATTTTTGTCTGTTTCATCATGTTCAATTCCATTATTTATAATTGTTTGCCGTGTCGCTCTCTCTGAGCCTACGATGACCATTGTCTATTCTGTTCAGCTTGGTTTTAGTTCGTACTTACTAGTTACTGTTCGCACTTACTATTTAGCGATGTAATTCAGGGTGATTTCACCCGTCTCTTCCGTTGCTTTTAATTCGTAAGATGTGTTTGAATCTGTGAGTGATACTTTTTGGCGAAGGTAGTTACGGCCACCGTGTTCGCGAACCACTTCGATATGAACCGTGTACTCGCCTTGTTCTAACGTTTCACCGCTGTCGCTCTTGCCATCCCAAACGAAACGGTACTGACCAGCAGGACGTGTTGCAGACGTCACAGCATCTACCAGTTCACGATCGTAACGGCCAACCTTTCTCCACCAGCTACGCAGATCCTTAAGCCATTCGTCTTTACCGACCCAAAGCTCGATGGTTTTCACTGACTTTCGTTCGCTATTCTCTACCCACACCGCCACATAAGGACGTGCATACATAGAGGTATCAATCTTTGGAAGCTCAAAGCTGACATCCAGTTTTGCCGCATCAGGAATCGCTTGTGCCATACCTAGGCTTGGCAAAAGAGATAAAGCAAGAAGCGCCTTGCTCCAGTTCATTTTTTTCATTTTTAACAACCTTTTAAATCCGTTTAACCATTAATTATTTCTTCAAGTCGATTCATCAAACTGATTCGTCAAGTCAAATAATGGTTAAGGTACGGCGACAAAATAGATAGCAAGTGAGATTGCAGACCCAAACACCGTCCATTTGATGGAGGTATTAAGCGTCTTTTTCTTAGGTAACAGTAAGCACACGCCAGTCAGCACAAAGAAGATCATCAGTAGCGCAGTGATATCGATAAACCATTTCCATACTTCACCGCTGTTTCGACCTTTGTGTAGATCGTTCAACAATGCGATAACACCGTAATTCGTGGTTTCGACTTCTACAAATTCAGACGTAACGTCAACAAAAACGGAAGCGTTGTAGCCTGGTCCTTTGAAGTCCATAGATACCTCACCGATGAGCAACTCACCGTCTTCGATCTCTGCATAGATGTCCAAACCAGAAGGAACGCCGGAAAGGTTAGCTTCTTCAAACAGAAACGTTTCGAAGGCTGTCTCGTCAGCTTTTAAACGTCCGTCTTGGATCGTAAATAAACTCGTGGGAAGCGTTAGCGTAGAGCGTTGGATATTGGGTTGGCTTGATTCAAATAACTCAGGTCGGTTCAGGGTGATACCTGTTACTGAGAAAAAAAGAACCACGAACAGAAGCGCCATAGAAATATAAACATGAAGTCGACGAGCCCATGACTGAACCGCCCTACTTTTTAACGACATACAAACCAATACCTATAAATTTTATGGCGACAATTTAGTTGATAATCATTCGTATTGGCATTCAATTTACATTGTTTACGTTTGCCGAGTGGCGTAAGGAAATTTACAAAACATTACATGGGAAGTA
This sequence comes from Vibrio cyclitrophicus, assembly GCA_023206055.1. Lineage (NCBI taxonomy): Bacteria > Pseudomonadati > Pseudomonadota > Gammaproteobacteria > Vibrionales > Vibrionaceae > Vibrio > Vibrio cyclitrophicus. Next base: position 595,314 of record CP065367.1, read on the forward strand.
ATCGAACTGTATGCATATTCTTGCTAACTTATATTCATGGCGCTTAAGCTGAAGGTCAACAAGAGCTAAAACAGCTGGGTTTAGCAACTTTAAGACAAAGGACGCAGTGTGCACAGATGAGTACTTACAAGGTTTTGCACTGAGATCACTATAGACATCATTGAGGTGTGTGTTCAGCGATTGATGAGATGTGGTTTAGAGCAGATTAAACTTATTGATTATAAATTAGGTACAGTTACACAAGTTTAAAAGGATTTTAAAATGCGTATTATTATTTTAGCTTTAGCCATGTTGGTGACGGCTTGTACCAGCCAAATAGCAAGCAAGCAAGACCGCATCCAAAAACACATTGGCTCAAACATAACCGATATACAAGCGCTGTACCTAACTGAACGTTCGCGCCCTATCAGTTTTTGGGAATCTCGAAACTATGCTTGGGTTGAGACTAAAAAGCCTTTAGATAATGGCAATACTTTGCATGCCTTTAAAGACCCGTATCGTGATTGCACTATAAACTGGATCGCTGATAAAAGTGGTGTGATTCAAAGTGCAATTCCAATCGGTACGATGTGCAATCCTTGAGCTTAGAACGTTCACGCTTAGAACTTAGTTTTGCTGTTTGCCTTCCCAGACAGTAAAGCGAGCAAAAGTTTAACGCAACATATCAAAAAGGGTGCCATTTGAACGTTCAAATGACACCCTTTTGCTTTTCTTATTCCTAGCTTCTATGTGCTGTCTCTTATCTTCTTTTTTAGCTATCAGCAGTTAGACATTTCCGTTGTCACTTACCGTTCTTAGCTGAGTCAGGTATTTAATCCAACCTTTTGCTTCAGAAGAAGGTTCAATGTTGTTCGCACGCTTCGCTTGTGCCAATGCGTTATCAAGGTTCTTTAACTTGTACCAAGAACGTACTTTCGCCAATGCGACATCGGCTTGCTTGTTCTTGTCTTTCACTTTATCCAAAACAACCAGAGCACGATCATAGTAACCTTGTTGAACCAGTAACTGAGCCACATTCCAATGATATTGCCTGTCTTTTTTCGACGCTAACGTCCACACTTCAATAGCACTGTCCCACTCTTTCGCTAACTGCCAGTAGGTTGCTTGCTCTGCTAGAAGTTGAACATCGCTATTCGCATCATCTAACTTAGCGATCTCTTGTGCTGCACGCTCTGGAATACCACGTTTAGCATAAAGCTGAGCCAGTAGTCGGCGGTCTGAGTTTTTTAGCTCTACACCTTGAAGATCAGCTAGTGCTAGTGTGTTCAATGCATCGCGGTTGCGCTCTAGTCTTAACTGAATGCCCACAAGTTGACGCCACCAGTTGTCTTTTTCTGGCTGAAGTTCAATCAGGCTTTCCAGTGTTGGAATAGATTGCTTCCACTGTTTTAACTGTAGTTGTGCACCCAGTTTTAGCGATAGAGGCGACAACTCTGGTTTTGCATTGAACTTGTCACGATTACCAATGGCTACTAGTACTTTTGACCAGTTCTCGATTTGGTATTCCGCTTGTGCAATTCGCATCCAAAGCACGTCTTTCTTTTCCGCCTCTGGTGCTGTTTTTACTAACTTGTAGTAATGTGGAAGCGCGTTTTTGAACTGCTGATCATTTAATAACAGATCAGCAAGCATACGCTTCGTTATCCAAGCTTGTTCATCCACCAGCAAATTGGTATCGACGGCGTATGTAAGCTGCTTAATCGCTTTATCGGTTTTGCCATCTTGCCAGTAAAACACACCCAACATACGAGCGACATACGCTTTGTCGTAGCCTTTAGAAAGCTCCAAACCTGCAAGTACGTCGATGGCCTGTTTAACCTGTTCATCTTGAGCAAGCTTATGCGCCTTTTGAACACGAATAGCAGTATATTGGGTCAGCTCTTGCGCTTGTGTTGTAAGGGGCATTAACAACAAGCCCACTAATATCCATATCTGTTTCATCATTTTGCCAACTTAAACTCTAGTTTCACGGTTTGACCAACCTGAGCTATCGCTTTTCCATCGACGACTTTCGGTTGATATTTCCATTTTTTAAGTGCTCTCATCGCTTCACGTTCAAACATACGACGTGGGTTTGCGTCAGTGACTTTAATGTCAATTGGGCGTCCCGTTTCATCGATGGTAAAAGACATAATCACATGGCCTTCAGCTCCACGCTTAAGTGCTTTCGCTGGGTAACGAGGCTCCACTCGGTACAAAGGCATTGCTTGTTGGTTTGACCCAAAATCAGAGAATGTCGGTGCGTTAATCGCTAGGCCATCAATGGATGTATTCAAATCCAATGAAGGCAGAGAAGACATCGAATTTAGAGGCGTAACTTCAGCTTGGAACTGAGATGTCTGCGCTTCCGGTGGCGGCTCTGGCATTTCTGGTTTTTCCGGAACTGCACGTTGTCTTCTTTGAACTTCTTGTTCTTGTTCCACCATCACCATGTTGAAACTCAACGTCTCGTTATCATCTGGTGAACGTTGGTGGCCATTATCGACCATCCAAGCCATGAAAGAAAACAGCGCTAAGCCCAATGCACCCGCTAGCGGTAAAGCAAGAAATAGGCGAATCATTTATGAAGATCCTCCAAGATCATCGCTTATCAGCAGCAAGCGCAATGTTTTTAACACCTGCACCTTTCGCAGCATCCATCACTTTAACAACGGTACCGTTGTAAGCGTGTTCATCCGCTTGAATAACTAAAGAAGCATCAGGTTGTTCTAACAACAAATGCTCTAACGTTGCTTGCACACGTTCAACATCAACAACACGTTTATCAATGAAAATGTCGTTTGCAGAAGTAATCGCAACAAAGATGCCTGCATCCTTTTGGCTTACTACGTTAGAAGCTTGTGGGCGATTGACTTCTACCCCTGATTCACGAACAAATGAACTGGTCACAATAAAGAAAATAAGCATGATAAAGACAATATCAAGCATCGAAGTAAGGTCTATTTGAGCCTCTTCGTTTTTAGAATGACGTCGACCGAGTCTCATCGTTGACTCCTTAAAGATTTTTCTAATTTCAATTCTAAGCGGTTACACACTTTTGCTAAACGAGCATGAACGAACATGCCCGCTAAAGCAGCAACCATGCCTGCCATGGTTGGCAGTGTTGCTAACGAGATACCTGAAGCCATCAATTTAGGGTCACTGCTACCTTGTGTCGCCATGACATCAAACACAGAGATCATACCGGTTACGGTACCTAACAAACCCAACATCGGACAAATAGCGACTAACAGCTTAATAAAATTTAAGTTTTGGTTAAGCAAGATACTCGCTTGCCCTAACCAACCTTCACGAATGGCTTTGGCATGCCAAGAAGAGTGATCTTCTCTTTCATGCCATTTCGCTATCCAAGCCTGGCGTTGCTTAGGAAAGTAGAACGCAAGATAAAGCACACGTTCTACCACAAGCACCCAATACACTAGGACGACAGCCGCTAGCCACCACAGGACGAAACCGCCCTGCTCCATAAAGCTTGATAAAGACAGCAGCCAGTCACTCGTTAACCAACTCGCTGGTAATAGAGAACCCGACAAAATATCCATTACGCAGCAGTCCCAACTGGTGAAACAACAGCGTTTGATTCAACGGTCTTTTCAGCCTGCTCAGCAACAAGACCAATACCTTGTTTCTCAAGAATGTTGCGAATGTTTTCTGCTTGAGTGCTAAGAATGTTGTGCGCCAATAGAAGAGGCATTGCCGCAACCAGACCAAGTACCGTAGTTACAAGTGCCATCGAAATACCACCCGCCATTACTTTAGGGTCGCCATTACCAAACTGTGTGATCACTTGGAATGTTTCGATCATGCCAGTTACTGTACCTAAAAGACCCAACATTGGTGCTAGTGCCGCCAATAGCTTGAGCATCGATAAGCCTTTCTCTAAGTGAGTCTGTTCATCAACAACCGCTTCTAAAAGTCGCAGCTCTAGAGCTTCAACCGTTTGGTTTTGTTCTTTGTTGTAAACCGCAAGAACACGGCCTAGTGGGTTATCACCCGCTTGCTCAGGGTTCTTAAGTTGCGCACGGATTTTCTGGCGTGCGATAGCTAGTGAAACACCACGAACCAATGCGATGATTAGACCAATAGCCAATAAGCCAAGAATCACTTTACCAACCACACCACCCGCTTGTAGACGGTCAGTTAGGCTTGGCGTCAGTGCTAATTGCTCTAGCATGAACCCGCGAGAAGGATCGACAACGACATTAGATACGTCACCATTCGCAAGTGAAGAAAGTGACGCTAACGTTGGACCATTTGATGGCTGTTTCAGATACGCAATTGCATCTTCACGCTGAGTGTTCCAGCTAACATAGCCTTGGTCTGTTACTAGGCCAATTGAACCTAAACGATAAGCGTCGACAGACTGTGTGTTGCCTTCGCCATTGATGAATGCAATTTGAGATTTGCTAAGCTCTGAGCTTGCTTGGATCTGTTCCACCATGCTCATCCACAAACCAGAAAGTTGTGGCATTGATGGCAGTGATTTAGCATCGATAATTTGGTCAACGGTCGCTGTGTGCTCAGCGCGATCAACGCTGTTTACTGTTGAACTAAGCTCTGCGCCTAGTTCTTTCGCGTTTTGACGAACGACACCGAACAACTCACCAAGGCTACCCGTTTCTAAACGCAGTTTTTCTTCTAAACGAGCAAGCTTGTTCTCGTTGTCGCTGAAGGTTTGAGTAAGAACGTCTGTCGCGTTTTGAACCGATGTACGTTTCGCTTCAAGTTCTGATTTGATCGCTTTAAGCTCTTGCTCAGTCTTTTTAAAGTCAGCTTCACGAACTACGTTATGAGAAGCTTGAGTACGGTTCTCTGATTTTGCTTTGTTAACGAGCTGAGCCGTTGAATCGGAAGCTGAGAAAGCAGAAAATGAAAGTGATGTAATACAAAGCAATGCTGCTAATGGTTTTAAGTTCATTACTTAACCTCCGCAACAGTTAAAGAAACAGGTAAAGTAATCAAGCTTGGGGCTGCTTGTTGGTCAGCAATATCGTACGCTTTATCTAGCTCTGACTTCATAGAAGAATCAAGTTCTTGCCATTGAGCTTCTGTTTGATTCCAAGCCCAGTATTGGCTGCCATTTAGGTTACGAGCAACTAAAGAGATACGACCTAAGTGCAGAACATCTGCCTCGATCGTTTTATCACTCGCCAATGCGACACGACCTTGGTACACACCTAGCTTGATGCCGTAGTCCATCTCGATTTGGTATGCCTCTAGGATGCGACGGTATTTCTCTGCATCACTCACGTCAGCACGAGTCATCATTGTTTGTAGCTTTTCAACTCTTTCTAGACGCTGCTCTTTCTTAATCGGCACGTCTTTCTCTACTAACTGCTGAAGACCGTCGATCATTTGATACATCAATGGCACGACACCTTGTCGTGTGTATTTGATTTCTTCGATCTGCTCTTCAATGCTTTGAGCTTCTTGGTTTTGGCTCTCGACTAATGCAGCAAGGTGATCGTGATAGATTTCTAGGTTTTTCACTTCTTCTTGCAGACGCTCAATCTCAGCTTGCAGCATTAAAGTCGCTTGTGAGCTTTTATCAATAACCTTTTGGCTCGAAGCCGACGCGTTATTGGTCTTGTTTTGAATTGATTGAGCTTGATCCAAGCTGTTTGCCATAGAAGACGTTGCAACCAAACTGATGGCAAGCGCTAGGCTAGTTTTTAAAAGATTCATAATTGTAGTCATTTACTGTAGAAGAAGGTCAAATGAATTTTATTGATAAGCACTCTCATTATCATTAAAAGTCACTCGCATTACTAGGGATATTTTTACTGAATAGCGGAATCACGAAAGGGGAAAGTCGAAACTTGCCCCTTAGTATTTAGGCTAACAATAGTACCCTACTAACAAATTAGTATTTTACCTGTAAAGTCGCCATGTAGTTACGGCCTTCGCCAACAACTACGCTGCTTGTACTGCCACCTTCTAGGTAATCTGTATCAAACAAGTTTTCTACGTTGAAGCGAGCAACGAAATCTAGTTTGTCATCGTACTTAATCGTATGTGAAACACCCATATCTACGCGAGTGTAAGCATCTTTCTTAAAAGTATTAGCGCTTTCTGTGTAACGCTCACCTACATGGTAAACACCTAGATTTACATCAGTGCCATTGTTAAACGCATAAGTAGACCAAATGCTTGCTGTAAATTCAGGTACGTCTGCCGGTGTTTTACCTTCTAATTCAGGGTCGTTTTTGTATTCCGCATCAAGGAACATAGTCGATGCACTTAAAGACAATGCGTTAGTCAGGTAACCGGTCGCAGCTAATTCAACACCTGTGTGAACCTGTTCACCAGCCTGCGTTGTACGAGTATCTGCACCGTTGTTGTTAGCAGGGTCGATATCTTCTGTTACTTGGATATTTGATTGAGTGATCTGGAAAACTGCACCAGATACGAATAAACGTTCATCAAATAATTCCCATTTTGTACCTACTTCATACAAAGTACCTTTCTTAGCATCTTGAGACTGGCCGAAGTTAGCATCATCTTGGTCAGTGATTTCACCAACAGGTTCAAAACTTTCAGAATAAACAGTATAGATAGAACCATTTTCAGCAGGTGAATAAATCACACCAAGTTTAGGTAAAACATTATTGAAGCTTTCTTCTTTACCTGAACTACTGATTGTTTTGTCGTAGGCAAAGCGTGCGCCAGCAAGTACTTGCCATTGCTCATTAAGCGTTACTAGATCTTGTAGGTAGAAACCATAGTGCTTGCTTTCTGAATGAGATAGCGAGTCATCGTTATGGTAGCTAATATCTGAAGGCATATCGAAGCCATTACCACAAGCCGTTACCGCTTCCGCTTCAGTTGCGCTTGAACATGCGTAATCTTGTGAGTAAAGCTGTTTATAGTCGTAGTGGAGGCCGTTAACGCCAACAAGTACTCTATGATTTACGCCCAGAGCATCAAAGTCACCAGTAAAATCAACATAGGCAGTATCGAAAGTCCATTCATCATGACGATCCGATACTTTGTAGCCGTATTCACTATTTGATGAGTTGAAGTCGACTTCATTGTCAGATTCTGTACGTTGACGCTCATAAAACTGACGACTAACACCTGATTTAACAGACCATGTGTCATTTAGGTTTGCAGTTACTGCAACACCATAGTTTGCTACATCATTATCTGTTTGAGCAAAACGTTGATCAGTCACGGTATTAGGATCGACAACTTTACCTGTCGTGGTATCTATTTCAGAACCATTATCTAGATCGCCTAGTTCTTGTGTTCTGTCGTAGTGTAAAGAAAGCATCACATCATCGTTAATGTCGTAATCAACAAACAGACCACCAACGAAACGTTCTGTTTGTACATCCGTACCATCGAAACGTGTGCGATAAGAATCTTGATTCTCTTGCGATATGATAGCTCGTGCTCGTAATGTTTGAGCTTCATTTAGCGAGCCACTCACATCCGCAACAGTACGCGTATAATTGTCAGAACCGATATCTTGGCTAACAGATACTTGTGTTTCATATGTTGGTTTTTTCGACACCATGTTAACTAGGCCACCAGGTGTTGATTCGCCGTAAAGAAGACCAGCAGGCCCCTTCAACACTTCAACACGCTCTAGTAGTTCAACAGGTTGGCGGTAATGAGACCAGTGTTGAACGCCATCACGTAAGTAACTAGAGCCACTGTCTAGTTCAAAACCACGTAGGTTAAAACGCTCACGGTTTGTAGATTTAGAACCGGCAGAGATAGACGCGTCGTTCTTTAGAACTTCACCTAACGTGCTAGCACGCTGTTCATCGATGATTTGCTCATCGATTACTGAAACTTGTCCCGGAGTCTCTAATTGAGTCGCCTCCATGCGCATTGCTGTTGTATTTGTGTCGGCTTTGTAACCGTAGTCACGACCTTCAACAACCATATGCTCGTCTGTTTTTGCTGTTTCTGCCAATACTGCTGGTGAAGCTAATACTGCGCCGATCACTAAAGCCAATGGGCTCTTTGAAAACATGTCCTTTACTCCGTTTTTATTCTTTTAGACGAGCACTTTGTTATTTATTCGATGTGCTCGCTGAACCGTTTCCGGTACCACTGAATTATTCCGAGGGAGAATATAAGTGATAACTATTACCATTTGCATTAAATTTACATTCTTTGCATTCGTAAAGGTTTGTAAAGGCATGTCGTTGCGTAATCTTTATAAAGTTAGATAAAACCGATTCAATACAAACATTTAGAGAGCATTTAAGCGAAAAAATGGTTATCGCCGTCAAATCTTTTGAAACAGCGTTATTGGCTCGGTCTATTTATGAAGTGCAGATTGATAAGAAAATCATCTCTTCTTATTTATTACCTTTGAAACGACAGCTTTATGTATAAAACCCTCGATAAATGTAAATTTATGGTGAATTATTTTGTTTTATTTTGTTTACTTGCCGGAATTATCAGTGATTTTGATCACATCTATAATTCCAAACTCATTTTTTGTTTTTCGATTTGAACAACCGACTGCTAATCTCCTGCTCACTTTGAAAAGGTATCAAAGTTATACATAATAAGGAGTGTTCTAAATGAATACCAAGAAACCTATGTCTCTGACTGGTCGAGTAATCCTCGGTATGGTCGTAGGTATATTAACGGGATTTGCCATTCAATCCCTTTTTGCAGACAGCGGATTTGTTAACAACTACATCGTTAACGGACTCTTTGAAGTAGGCGGACAAATCTTTGTCGCCAGTTTAAAAATGCTTGTTGTGCCACTAGTCTTCGTTTCACTAGTGTGCGGTACAAGCTCTCTTAAAGACTTATCAACTCTTGGCCGTATGGGTGGCAAAACGCTTGCACTTTATATCGGTACTACAGCCGTTGCCATCACTCTAGCACTCTCTATTGGTAACCTGTTCCAACCTGGAGCTGGTGCCGATCTTACTGCTGCGAGCTCTTTCAAATCAGCTGATGCCCCTTCTCTGGGCCAAGTAATCATCGACATGTTCCCAACCAACCCTATTCAGGCGATGGCTGAGGGCAAAACGTTACAAGTTATCGTATTTGCAGTGTTGTTTGGTATCGCAATCAGTGCGGCGGGTAAACCCGGAGAACGTATCGCTGCCGTTTTCTCTGATCTAAACGAAGTGATCATGAAGCTAGTTGCGCTACTAATGAACCTTGCTCCTTACGGCGTGTTCTTCTTAATGGCAAAACTGTTCTCTGGCCTTGGCTTGGGTGCGATTTGGAACCTAGCAGAATACTTCTTAGTACTTGCAGGTACCCTACTGTTACACGGCTTGGTGACTTACAGCGCAATGCTTAAAGGATTCACAGGCCTTAGCCCAATCACGTTCCTACGTAAGATGGAAGATGCAATCATGTTTGCATTCTCAACAGCATCTTCAAACGCAACGATTCCAGTAACAATGGAAACCGCGAAAAACCGCATGGGCGTAGACAACAAAGTGGCGTCTTTCACAGTACCACTAGGTGCGACTGTGAACATGGACGGTACTGCTATCATGCAAGGTGTTGCGACAGCGTTTATCGCGCAAGCGTACAACATTGACCTATCAATGGGTGATTACCTAATGGTTATCCTAACGGCGACACTGGCGTCTGTAGGTACTGCAGGTGTTCCTGGTGTGGGTCTTGTTATGCTAGCGATGGTATTGAACCAAGTTGGTCTACCGCTTGAAGGTATCGCTCTAATCATGGGTGTTGACCGTCTTCTTGATATGATTCGTACCGCTGTAAACATCACAGGTGATAGTGCCGTATCTATCATCGTTGCTAAGTCTGAAGGCGCTCTAGACGAGTCTCGCTTCAACGACCCAGCAGCAGGTGAGAAAGAAGAAGAAGTTAAGCTAGCTCGCCAACAGGCATAATCTCGCTTATCTGACGCTCTTGCCTTCGAGCTAAGGTGTAATTAATGGCTACACCTTAACTCAAAAAAGCGCATAAACAGAAACGCCACTGCAGATGCAGTGGCGTTTTTTTATTGAGTATCGTTTTTGAATTCGTATTCGGTATTAACTATCTCTAGAAAAAGTACTTAAGTTAATCGCCGATTGGAAACATCAAATTCACCCTCAGTCCCCCACTTTCTCTATTCTCAGCAGTGACATGTCCATTCATCACACCCATCGCTTCCTTAACAATCGCAAGGCCTAGACCGTAACCACCAGACTGTTTGTCTCGGGCTGATTCTATTCGTGTAAACGGGTCGAATATACCTGCAATCTTGTTATCAGGAATACCATCACCATCATCTTCTACAGATATGACACTGTAACGTTTATCTAATAGCTGTTCGTACGTTGTCACGACAACATGAGCGTTCTCACCCGCGTATTTAATGGCATTACCGACCAAGTTACCAATGACTCGAAGCAGTAGCCTCTCATCAACGTTCACCATTGATGTCGGTGTCTCTAGAGAGCCAATCAAAGTTTGATTCGGTTTTAAATCGTTTTGCATCTGTGCGATCAACATCGAACAATAGTGCTCAAGGTGCATAAAGCTTAACTTGGAGTCATAACGAGAGGTTTCTAAGCGGCTGAATTCAAGTATCTCACCCACCAGCTTGTTCATCTCTTCTGTTTCACTTTCCATTCGTTCTAGCAAACCAATACTTTTATCATCAACCTTTCTGCGCAGCAGGTGTAGTGCGAGGTTTTGCCTTGCTAATGGCGTTCTTAACTCATGTGACACATCACGAATCAAACGACGTTGTTTTTCAGCCAGAGATTTAATCTCAGAGGTCATATGATCAAAGTCCACTGCGAGTTCATTAAACTCTCGTGTGTTGGATTTCAATTCAGAGACGACTTGTACCGAGAAGTCACCTTCCGCTAAACGTCGACTCGCTTCTCGCAAACGATCCAAAGGTTGTTGTAGCCTACGCGCCATAATTAAAGAGAACAAAGACAGGATGATAAAAGCGATGAATACCTTCATCAAAGACGAGTACAAACCAAACGACTTTGCGGGATGGAACCGGTGCGGCAATTGAATAACCAAGCTATTACTATTTTCTAGAGGTAGGCCAAAGATCGGCCGATTCACAACGGCATCCAATTGATGATCTAACGTTCTTAAGAAACGTAACTTGAACTCAAAGTGAGGATGCATGTGTCGATGTGTCAGCGGATGATTATCTTTGTCTAAAACAAATAAATAATACTGCTGAGCATTGGCCCAATCAGCCAGCTCATCCATGTCGCCATCTTCGATTAATACATTGGCTTGATAAGCGAGGTCCAACATTTCTTGTTTAACAGAATCAGGCACCTTGAGTAATGCCTTCATCAACGCCTTCTCTGCAACGGCTTGAAAAATGAAGATACTGACAAGGATAATCGTCAAATATGAGAAAAGTTGGAATGTTAGTCCATCTTTGCGCTTAGCAATGAAATCTGGGCAGCGTATCAACTTTATACTCATGCACCTACCGACTCTAGATAACTGTAACCTTTACCACGAACGGTTTTAATATGTTGCTTAGACAAACCAGCCTGAACAAGCTTTCTGCGTATATTACTGATATGCATATCTAAATTTCGATCGAAAGGACACAGTTCTTTCTTGAGCACATGGATTTGCAGATCAGATTTGGATACAACAATACCGTCATTTTTGACCAAATAGTCAAGCAAGTCTTTTTCAGTACCGGTTAATGGCAAACGAGAGAGTTGCTCGCACAAGCCTTGATTTGATGAAGCCATTGACTGTCTTTGACGCTCAAACCCAACTCGTCGCAAGATCACTTTAATCCGAGTTAGAAGTTCAGGTACATTGAAAGGCTTTGCGATGTACTGATCTGCACCCGCTTGATAGCCATCTAGCATAGAGGCATCGTCATTAAGCGCGGTTAGCATAAGGATAGGAGTAGCAAAACGCTGACAAATACGTCTTGCTACTTGAAAGCCACTTAAATTGGGGAGCATCACATCGAGTAAAACCAAATCAACAGGATTCGATTGAATAAACTCTAGAGCGGACTCACCGCAATGAACAGTATCAACGAGATACCCCTCATTTTCTAACACTTCACCCAATAATTCACACAACTGAATATCATCATCAACAACTAAAACGCGCGACATCATACAAACCGATAAATAATAATAGTTTGCATTTTAATTATCGTTATTATTGATTTCAATTATAAAATGAGAGATTAACCCTAAAGAAGGAAATCTTTTTCAATCGGTACAAATTTTGAGGCAGAATCGATAAGATTTTGAGCAGTTAATCCCGGAACACCGTACACCTCGACAGGCTTACCAAAACGTTCCTTGATTCGCTCTACGAGGATTTCAAAATCACCGTCTCCAGATACCAGAACGATCGTATCAACCGTTTCCGCAAGTTCTATAGCATCCAAAGCGATGCCTACATCCCAGTCACCTTTTGCACTGCCGTCTCGGCGTTGGATAAATGGTTTCAGTTTCACGTTAAAGCCGACACCGCGAAGGATATGGTGAAATTGGCGCTGTTTAGGATCTTGGCTAGAGATTGCGTAAGCATTAGCGGCAACAACGTTACGCCCTTCCGTGGCAACATACCAAAACTGGTTATAGTCGAAGTTAGAACGGTATTTATCGCGTGTCGTGTAGTAAACGTTCTGGACGTCGACCAAAATTGCTATGTTTTCCATAAATTCATACCTTTAGATTTTCCGTATACCCTATTCTATTCAATTGTAAAATGCGAGTCGCTTTACTCAATAAAAAGTGAACCTGTCGGCTATCGTTAACGTAAATTTAATTATATTTAGTGGTGACCTAAGCACCTTTGGCGTAAACCTAACTATGCTTAATGTAAGTCGATTTGTTCTGCGGCTCTATGGCGCCTTGGTTCGTGAGCTTCATTCACGTCACAACTGAATCGTACTCAGGCTTAGCGAATTAAAAGGAGGTTGGCTATGTTACACCGACAAACACACAAATCGTACATGAGTATGGACGTAACCAAAGCGGCACAAACAACCAATCGCTCGAGCGTTTGTTCCTTTGTATTAAAGTTTCTTACCATCAGCACGGTGTTAATTATGAGCTTAACCATCAAATCGGTACTCGCTTACCCAGCTTATTCTCATTCCAGTCCGCTGCCACACCGAAGCGTCATTTATTTCGCGCCAACAGAAGACTCCGTGGTCAAAGAGTTTCTTAATGAAGTCTTAGTCAACAACTGTCAACTGGACGAACGAGATGTAGTTATCATGGTTATTGCAGAGAGTGGCTACACCGTACCCACTTGGTTAGAAGAAGAGTTCAACTTAGAGGCTGTAACCAGCGTTTATGAGATCCCAAAAGGGTCACACACCGCGGTATTGATTGGTAAAGATGGAAAAGAGAAGCACAGATGGAATGGCAAGACAGATTGGCAGAAAATCACCAATATCATCGACGAAATGCCAATGCGCCAACAAGAAATGCAGCGACAAAGTAGCCGCTGCAGTATTTAACTCTATACAAATCGATTAAATGTGACTCGGTTACTTGTTAAACCAATCGAGTTTTTCATGAAGCTGAGCCACGCTGCCAACAACGATCAAAGCCGGGCTTTTAGCGACACTCGCAAGGTTAGCTAAGTCACTCAATCCACCTCGATACACCTTCTGTTCTTGGCGAGTACCGTTTTCGATAATCGCTACAGGCATGTCTGCTCGCATACCATTATCGAGTAGATTCTTCTGAATATTCGGACTCTCTTTTAACCCCATGTAGAACACGATCGTGTGATTGTGTTGAGCAAGAGATTGCCAGTCGATATCTTCGCCATCTTTCTTTAAGTGGCCGGTAATAAACTGGACGCTTTGCGCGTGGTCACGATGAGTCAACGGAATACCCGCATAAGCCGTAGCACCAGCCGCTGCAGTGATACCAGGAATGACTTCAAATTTCACATCATTTTCAGCCAGAGTTTCACACTCTTCCCCGCCACGCCCAAAGATAAACGAGTCACCACCTTTCAGGCGTACTACATGTTTATTCTCTTGTGCTTTGGTGACCAATAATTGGTTGATCTGATCTTGCGGTACGCAGTGATGATCAAGCTTTTTACCCACATACAGCATTTCTGCTTCTGGGTTAGCCATCGCTAAGATATCTTTTGATACCAAGCGGTCATAAACCAACACGTCTGCTTGTTGAATCACTCGTGCGGCTTTTAGTGTAAGTAAGTCTGGGTCGCCCGGACCTGCACCTACCAATGAAACAAATCCTTTGTTTACTTCTTTAACATTCGATGACGATACTTCTGACATGCTGCGCTCCGAAGGTTTGCTTGTTTTATCTCAAGCTTCAATCTATGTGATAAGTCACTGTATTCATGATGACTTATCCAAATCCTTAACCCTTAGACTATCAGGTGTTGATATAAATATTCAGTTTAAATACTAACGAAGATAGAAGTAATTATAACAAAACAGTCTATTGCGAGTAATTTGCGCAATGATATAAGGGCTTTCGAACTAAAAAAGCCCCAAACACTTTGTTGGGGCTTTCAATCTCATACTAAATTACGTTTGACCGTATTCAGAATTACTTAGCGCCTAGAGAAGGAGCTGTTTTAGCGTGAGTTAGGTATAGAGGAACACATGTCATTAGTAGACCACCAACGATGTTACCTAGGATTGTTGGGATAAGGTTGAAGTTCAACCATGTCGCGATACCGAAGTCAGCGCCAAGAATCATACCCAGTGGGAATAGGAACATGTTTACTACTGTGTGCTCAAATACTAGTGCGAAGAAGATGAAGATTGGGAACCACATCATTGCTACACGGCCAGATACAGTGCGCGCTGTCATGTTACCAATCACACCTAGACATACCATTAGGTTACAGAAGATACCGCGTACGAAACACGTGATCCATCCGTCCATACCCATGTTTTCAAAACCTAAGCTACGGCCTGTAGAAACAGCAATGAACTTTTGAGCAACAGCGTTTGGCTCTAGAGAGAAGTTACCTGTTAATGAAACAGCCACTAAGAAAGCAACAATCAAAGAACCAATAAGGTTACCAAGACCAACAATACCCCAACAACGTAGGATACGACCCCAAGTGATGCCTGGGCGGTTGTCGAATTTAGCTAAAGGAGCAAGACCGAAAACGCCAGTGACTAGGTCGTAACCCATAACACTTAGAATGACGAAACCAACCGGGAACACTAATGCGCCAACAAGGCCAATGCCTGTTTGTACCATTGCGGTAATAGCGACAACAACCGCTAAAGAAAGAATAATACCAGCCATAGTGCTTCGAATCAGAAGATCGCGAGTACTTGTTTTCGTTTTCGCTTCACCCACATCAATCATCGTTTGAACGAATTCAGCTGGTTTGTAATCAGGAGACATAATGTTGTCCTTAAAAAAGTAAAATTAAAAGTTAAAATTGGATAGGAAAAGGCTCTAGTTGCCGAGTTAAGGCAATATCGAGAACTAGAACCCTTGAACTATCAAATCTTACTCATCCAAAGATTAAGCAGAGATTTCTACAGCACCTTTGGTAACACGAGCTTTGTACGCTTTCACGTTGAAGTTCTCGTCTTCCATGCACGCACCTGTTGTCAGATTAAAGCGTTGCTTCTTAAGCGGACTTGCCACCCAAAGCTCTTCTTTGTGCTCTACAATCAGACCACGTGATAACACGTTAGACTGGAAGTAAGGGTCTGTATTACTAATCGCGAATACTTCTTCAGCTTTGGTTGGGCGAAAGACAGCTACTTGCTCACCACCAACCAATGCACAAACACCTGTACCTGGAATAATGTCTTCGATCTTACAAACTTTGGTAAATGCCATGGTGTCGTCTCCCAATTAAACCAGTTCAACGTGAAGGATATCGCCCTTCGCTTCAGGGTGTTTCTCAGTGAATGTCGCTGGACGATGTTGTTCACGGCCATCATCAACAAACACAACGTTTTCATCACGGTCATCAGCATTGATGAAGTGTGCAAAGCGTTTAAGTTGAGCTTCGTCGTTGATTGTATCTGTCCATTCACAAGCAAAGTTATCAACCAAGCCTGCAATGTCAGTTTCAAGCTGGTCATTGATGCCAAGCTTGTTGTCTACAATCACTTCACGTAGGTAATCAACACCACCTTCTAGGTTGTCCATCCATACCGAAGTACGTTGCAGTGGAGCAGCCGTGCGGATGTAGAACATCATGAAACGGTCGATGTATTTGATCAGCGTTTCTTGGTCTAGGTCGCTTGCTAGCAGATCTGCGTGACGAGGCTTCATACCACCGTTACCACACACATACATGTTCCAACCCGCGTCAGTTGCGATGATACCTAAGTCTTTACCTTGAGCTTCAGCACACTCACGAGTACAGCCAGACACACCAAACTTCATCTTATGAGGAGTACGGATGCCTTTGTAGCGGTTCTCGATCATCACGCCTAGGCCAACTGAATCTTGAACGCCGTAACGACACCAAGTTGAACCTACACATGTTTTCGCCATACGAAGTGCTTTTGCGTAAGCTTGACCCGTTTCGTAGCCTGCTGCGATTAACTTCTTCCAGATTGCTGGTAAGTCATCTTTTTGAGCACCGAACAGACCAATACGTTGTGCACCCGTGATCTTGGTGTACAGGTTGTATTCAGCAGCAACATCAGCAAGAACGCTTAGTGCTTGAGGCGTTACTTCACCACCCGCCATACGAGGGATAACAGAGTAAGTACCGTCTTTTTGCATGTTACCTAGGAAGTTATCATTGGTATCGTGCAGCTTCACTAGCTCAGGCTTAAGGATGTGTTCACCCCAGCAAGAAGCAAGGATAGAACCCGCTAGAGGCTTACATACTTCACAGCCGTAGCCTTTACCGTATTTCTCTAATAGCTCATCGAACGTTTTGATTTCTTCAATGCGAATTAGGTGGAAAAGCTCTTGGCGAGAGTAAGCAAAGTGCTCACACACGTCGTTCTTCACTTCAACACCGGCCTTAGCAAGTTCAGCGTTAAGTACTGAAGTCACTAGTGGAATACAACCACCACAACCAGTACCTGCACCTGTTACGGCTTTGATATCACCGATGGTGTGGTGACCTTCAGCAACCGCTTGAGCGATCTTGCCTTTCGTTACATCGAAGCAAGAACAGATAACAGCAGTTTCCGGTAAAGAATCCGCACCAAGTGTTGGCTTTTCAGCACCCGCGTGAGCAGGAAGAATTAGAGCATCTGGGTGTTCTGGTAGGTCGATTTCGTTCAACATTAGTTGTAGAAGATCGCCGTAGTCAGAGGTATCACCAACCATTACCGCACCAAGAAGCTTCTTGTTGTCTTCAGAAACGATTAGGCGCTTGTAAACTTCTTGCTCTTCGTTTTGGTAAACGTAGCTCTTACAACCAGGAGTACGACCATTCGCATCACCGATAGAGCCTACTTTCACGCCTAAAAGTTTAAGCTTCGCAGACATATCAGCACCTTCAAATGTGCTTTCGTTGCCAACAACGTGGTCAACCGCGACCGTCGCCATTTTGTAACCAGGAGCGACTAGGCCATAGAATGTTTGATTCCAAGACGCACACTCACCGATTGCGTAGATATCTTTGTCTGTCGTTTGACAGTGATCGTTAATCTCGATACCGCCACGAGGTGCAATGCCTAAGCCCATTTGACGAGCAAGTTTGTCTTGAGGGCGAATACCAGCAGAGAATACGATGAAATCAGTTTCTAGCTCAGTGCCATCAGCAAAGCGCATTACGTTACGAGCTTCAGTGCCTTCAGGAGCAATCTCAAGCGTGTTCTTACTTGTATGTACGTTAACGCCCATACGTTCGATTTTTTGACGAAGTTGGTTACCACCAGCTAGGTCAAGTTGCTCAGCCATTAGCTTAGGAGCAAACTCAACAACGTGTGTTGTCACGCCAAGTGCTTTTAGTGCGCCTGCCGCTTCAAGACCAAGTAGGCCGCCACCAACAACAACACCAGACTTTGAGTTCTTGGCCGTTGCTTCGATAGCTTTCAGATCTTCGATTGTACGGTAAACGAAACAGTCTTTACCTTCGTTGCCTTTAATTGGCGGTACAAATGGGAAAGAACCTGTAGCAAGGATAAGTTTGTCGTATTGAATTTCGCGACCAGTGCTTGAGTAAACTGTTTTCTTTTCACGGTTAACGTTAATTGCACGTTCGCCGATCAGCATATTGATGCCGTGTTTCTCGTAGAAGCCTTCTTTAACTAAAGAAAGTTCGTCTGCAGTGTGGTGTGAAAAATAAGAAGAAAGGTGTACACGGTCATAGGCTACACGCGGCTCTTCACAGAACACCGTGATGTCCATGTTTGCAACATCTGTCTTCTCGACTAAATCTTCGATATAACGATGGCCTACCATCCCGTTACCGATTACGACTAGCTTCATCTTGCTCATAAGAATTCCTGAAGGTTATATATTTCTTAACTGAGCGAATAATGAATTATGAAAGAAAATGAAAATATGATGTAAATCAATTACGAAATCGAACTACCCGAAAGGGGTAGGACAAAAGAGGTAGATGTGGTTAATTTTGATGCAAAGCAAACGAATAACCGTAGCTTTCATAAGGTTTAGAGGCGATTTATATACAATTTCACGCACTACAAAGTGTGTTGTAATGTTTCACAACAGATTAGCAATAACGTAAGTAAATGACAATCATTTTCATTTACAGTCATAAAAGTGTAATAACTCATGAAAGCGTTACAGGAACATGAGTAACTATGTATAAATGTGAAGAACTTAATGCCTAAAACCTCAGTCTGCATACTCGTCGAGCTGTCTATTTTATTCACAAACAGCACACCCGATTAACAGTTAGTTTGGCAGACACGTAAATGGAAGAGTTTGATTCAAGTTTTATCTCAAACCAGTCCTACTCCGGCCACATAGCTAAAGTATTTGAACGGCTAAGAGAGTAACGAAGCCACTAGACCAATTCAGAATTAAGGAATTAAGGAACTTAAATGCAATAACAGAGAGTAAACGTCAGCAGTTTCGAGGAATCGTGAGGATATGAAATTTCAGATAGCAAAAAGGCCAGCATTTCTGCTGGCCTTTCAACTTTGAATAGTGGAGGCGCCTCCCGGAGTCGAACCGAGGTCCACGGATTTGCAATCCGCTGCATAGCCACTCTGCCAAGGCGCCTTCAAGTCGTGTTTTAAGAGAACGACTCTGTTGATCACTACCAAACAAGATAACAATCCAAATAGATGGTGCCCCGGGCCGGACTTGAACCGGCACAGCGCGAACGCCGAGGGATTTTAAATCCCTTGTGTCTACCAATTCCACCACCAGGGCACGCAATTCTTTATTGCGATGCCGATTACTGAAAAGTAAAACACCATCTTAATGTCAAAATGAATCAACATTACAAAATTTGGAGCGATACATCGGGTTCGAACCGATGACCTCAACCTTGGCAAGGTTGCGCTCTACCAACTGAGCTAGTATCGCTTTTTCATTCTTATCATCTCTTAACTTATCAAACTAAGAGAAAGAATGGAGGCGCCTCCCGGAGTCGAACCGAGGTCCACGGATTTGCAATCCGCTGCATAGCCACTCTGCCAAGGCGCCTTTATAGTGATTTAAGAGAACAACTCTTTGTTCATCACTCTACTCAAAAGTAGAAGCTAGATAGATGGTGCCCCGGGCCGGACTTGAACCGGCACAGCGCGAACGCCGAGGGATTTTAAATCCCTTGTGTCTACCAATTCCACCACCAGGGCAACGCAATCTTGCGATGCTGATTACTGAAAAGTAAAACACCATCTCTCAGCGACCTAAGTCGTGAGAACGAGGTGTACTTTAACGGATAGAAAAAATTCGTCAACAGTAAATTTTATCTTTCAATTCAAGTGATTAATTATCGAACTTTAAAGGTTGAAATTACTACAGATTGCACAAACAGCACACACAACACCCTACATACACTGCCTAATTCGACTTCAGATTATCTATTGGACTTAACTATAGCTAACGAATTCAAACAAAAAGCCAATCGACCGACTGACCTTTGTGAGAAGTGATAGTTGAATGCTAAACCAAACTTAATAATTTTCTGTTAAGAATTGATATGGAGGCTTAGGCACTATTGCTTTTATAACTGCCGAAATCTCTACTAACTAGAAACTCCCTAGCTTTAGAAGCGCTAATCACATCGCCGTTTGTTGATATGAGCTTAATAATTTCAACTTCAATATCGTACTCAGGGGGTAATCCCCGCATTTTTCCATTGTACTGTTGAGTAATTGGAAATTGGGTTCATTCCCATAAAATATTTTTAGTATTGAGCGCTTGAGTTATGTACTCACACAAACACCAGGCTTCCATTGAACCGTCTGCGTTTGTCTCTATTGAAGATCAAACGTTGCCTACCGAATAACCATTCAATAGCTAGATTTGAACGAACTCTCAAATTCAGCCACTTTATAAAAAACATGTAGCACATTAGAAATTTTCTGATATATTCACCGCCCCAATGATAATAGTTATCATTAAGATTAGTAGGGAGTATCAGGGAATGACCGTAGCGAGAAACAACACCTCACACAGCGTTGATCAAATGTACCAAGAGCATCACAGCTGGTTATCGGTGTTTATTAAACGACGCTTGGGATGCCCTGATACAACGGCTGATCTGGTTCAAGATACTTACCTACGCCTGTTAACCAGAGGTAAGCTGCCTGAATACAAAGATTCAAGAAAGTACCTAACCCATATCGCTAAAGGGTTAGTGATTGATCTTTATCGAAAGCGTCGTGTAGAAAGTGCGTATTTAGAACTCATTGAGCAAGAGCCTACTCTCGTCGCGAGTTCACCTGAAGACCAGAATATAGTAGTTGAGGCACTAGTAGAGATCGATAACCTACTCCACAAACTTCCAATCAAAGCTCGCCAAGCACTACTCATGAGGCAGCTCGAGGGCAAGAGTTACAAAGAGATCGCATTTGAGCTTAAAGTCTCAATATCATCGGTTGAAAAGTACGTAGCTACAGGCCTTCAAGGCTGCATGTTAGCCATGCTTAACGAGGGTTAAGATGCAGCAATTACCACCTGAAACCATAGAGCAAGCATCGGTTTGGATGGCACGTCTTTGGGCTGATGATGCCACGCAACAAGATCATAACTCGTTCGAGTGTTGGCGACTTGCCCACCCAAATAACGCCTTGGCATGGCAAAAATTAGAACTGCTACAAAGTAAGTTTTGTGCCATTCCTCAAGGCAAAATCAGTAAGCAGGTCTTGACGCGTAAACCACCGATAGTCAGCCGCCGCGAATTCTTATCCATAAGCACGCTTTCATTTGTCGCATTAGGTTCAGGCATGGCGATTTACAGACCAACGCCAACAGGCACCGAATACTCCACCGCGACTGGCGAAATTCGTTCAATGACACTGTTCGATGGCACGCAATTAGCGATCAACACCGATTCCAAATTGTTTGTCAATTTTGATAATCATCAGCGTGATATTCATATCGAACGCGGCGAAGTCATGATCACCAACACACATCACCGCAGCCCATTAACAGTTTCTACTTCGCAAGGTTTAGTATTGCCCATCGGAACCCAATTCAGTATCCGCGAGCACTCCGATACCACTCAAGTCTCTGTCTATGAAGGTGAAGTCGAAATTCAACCTATGCTTGGGATGGGGAAACCGCATCTTTTTGCAGGGCAAACTGCACACTTCAATCGCCGCACAGTATCGCAGCCAAACCAGACCCAAGATTCAGACATACTTTGGCTGGAGCATAAAATTATGGCGGAAGCGATACAGCTCAAAACCTTCATCAACGAATTAGGGCGTTATCGACGCGGCATCATCAACGTCGATGCCAGTGCCGCAGCACTCAAACTTACCGGTGTGTTCTCGACCAAAGATATTGATAAAACCTTACACAATATCAGCCAGATACTACCTGTAAGAATCCATTACCGTACCCCTCTTTGGGTCACCATCACAGCCAAATTAAATTTTATTACGGATTTCTGATTCTTGTTCGGTGTATCTGACAGTCAGTTAGAAATCCCGATAAGGAAATTACGGTGCCAAATGCCAAGCAGCGCTCGCTACTCTTCAAACTTACCACGATAAAACTCGGTGTCGTTATATTGAGTTTTCCTTTTGCTTCCAACGCTGCAGAAGACCACCAATACAATATTCCAGCAGCCACCTTAGACAGTGCTCTCAACCACTTTGCCGTAGAATCGGGTATCGAATTTTATCTAGACTCGTCACTCTCTTCAGGGCTCTATAGCCAAGGTCTAGTCGGCCAATACGACAACGAACAGGCGCTGTCTATGTTGTTGACCAATACCGGTCTGCAAGCACAAAAACAGTCTGATGGTGTTTACTTCCTCGTACCAACTACAGACTCGATGACACTCGATGCTATTCAAGTTCGAACCCATTTTGGTGACGCCTATCAAAGAGACACTGACGGTGAAATGGATGTGTACGACAAAGACGTCGCAACCGCTTATCTCGATAAAGAAGAAATCGAACGTTTCAAAGGTACCAGTGCGGCGGATCTGTTCACTGGCATCGCCAATACACACAGTGGCGAAGCACGAAATGGCGGTGGCAGTATCGACCCGAACGTACGTGGTGTACAAGGCTTTGGTCGTGTACCTGTTGTTATCGATGGTACTGAACAAGGTATTTCAGTGTATAACGGCTATCGTGGTTCATCGAACAGAAACTACATTGACCCTAACCTCATCGGCAGTATGACTGTTTATCAAGGTGCTCAATTAAACTCAGAAATCAATACCTCAACCGGTGGTGCAGTTAAAGTGACGACATTGCAACCCCAAGATATCGTTGAAGAAGGTGAACAATTTGGTATTGAGTTAGTCGCCGAAAGCAGCAGTAACTCAATCGAGCCAAACAAAGCGCGACTGCATACCGGAAAACGTTGGCAAGATGTCCCAGCTTATGCCGAGTTAGGTGGTGTTCCACTGTACGACGACCCAGAAGTTCGCTTCCAAACCAGAGACAAAAAAACAGATAATCCCTTCAATGGAGAGGACGTTGCCTACCGCCTCGCACTCGCCGGAATCGAACCAAAGTTTGACTGGCTAGCCGCATACGCATACCGAAATCGAGGCAACTACTACTCAGGTACCAGTAAAGCTGACTTCTACTCGAAACCATTTGATAATGACTCGAGTGACCAAGTCGCGGGGCGAAATCCACTCTTAAGACCTGAACACATGGCATTGGTCCATTACCCTGGCCACGAAGTACCCAACACATCTGCTGAAATGGAATCAGCACTGTTAAAAGGTACAATCAATTTCAGTGATTACTACAAATTGCACGCCAGTATCCGATACACGGAAAGCACTCATGGTGAGATATTGGCGAGTCGTTCAGACTACCGAAATTCTGATGGACTCGCTCAGTGGCCGCTTGCCAACGCAAAAATGCAAGCCTACACCCTGAAATTTCGAGCGAACCCTGAACACGATTTGCTAAACCTAAGCACCAACTTATGGCTTACAAAAACAGATTCTCGCAGCAATACTGGTTATGGCTTCCCTAACTTCGTGAACTACAAAAGCGATACGCCAGATATCATCATTAACACGTCAGTCGTTAACCGTGATGAGCAAAGGTACGGATTCGATTTCAATAACAAGATGCTACTGACAGACTCTATTGATATGACATTGTCCGGCAGTTACATGATGCACGAATTGAACCCTAAAGAGGGACTAGCCAACCTTGTCGACGTCTATGGTGGTGCAGTCCGTGCCGGTGAAAGAGAAGAATACAACGGCGCAGTAAAGATTGAATGGCGACCACATGAATCCATAGTGTTAGATTCTGGTGTCCGTTACATCTCTTACAATGCGACAGATTACTATATAGAACATCAAGTAAACTCTGGCGACATTAGTCCTCTGAAAGAGTACAAGAAAGACGGCTACCAATTAACTTATCAAACGCTAGAGGCCTATGCGCCTGAAGAGATCGCGCAAAATGTAGCAAACGCAGAGCATGAGGTGAGAGTCAATTTCACACAACAAAACCTCAATACTGAGATAGATAGATTGCAAAACTTGATCGTTATGTTCCCTGATCAAGCTAGTGACTACCAAAGTCAGCTAGACGCACGACAATCAGAACTCGCTAATTTCGATGCTATATTGCAACAAAAGTTACAAACCGGAACCGAATCGGCGAAAAATAAAACCACTTTCATCGAGCACCACGCATCCAGTTGGTTAACCAATAACGGCAACGAACTCGATCTGGCAAACAATGCTTGTCGTATCGCAATGCAACAAGAAAACTACATCGAAGGCAGTTGTAAGGCCAAATCGCTTGAGACTTCTGAAGAATACAACACCCGATACAAGACCAGTGGTAGCGGTTGGATGCCTTCTGTCACAGCCACATGGCTAATCAGCGATAACAGCCGAATTTACACCCGTTACGCTGAGACTTTACGTTTCCCAAGCCTATTTGAAAGTACCAGTGGGTTCAGTAGCAACCCTGTCGCAAGTGCTCCTCTACAACCTGAGCGCGCCAAACTGTACGAAACGGCCTACATTCATTACTTCGACAATGCGAGCTTTAAGCTGACCTATTTTGATCAAACCATTGACGATGTGATGGACAGAGATCGCGACAGTTATAACTTCACCAACCTAGACAGCCAACGAACTAGCGGTATTGAGATCAACGGGCAGTTTGATAACAGCGATTATTTTGCTGATGCCTCAATTGCTTACAATTTCCGAAACGAAGTTTGTGACAGAAACTCAGCCGCCCAAGGTTATATAAAAGATGTGATTCTAGGAAATACCCCATCCGAAGAAACTTGTGTCCGTGGCGGATTTTCAGAAGGAAGCTTTCTTGCGGCCCATGCAGCACCTGAATATACAGGCAGTATTTTGCTAGGCACTCGTTTCTTTGATACCGACTTAGAAACAGGCGTACGTACAAACTATGTTTCCGCGAGTCACGAAGATGAGCTCATAAAAAGAACAGAGGTCATTACTTATGATGCCTACGTTAAATATGCATTCACTAAGAAACTGAGTGCTGAACTGATTGGTAATAATCTATCTGATGTTTATTACTTAGATACAGGCTCGGTATCCGGTATGCCCGCTCCGGGCCGAACATTAACCTTCAAATTAAGTGGTAAGTTTTAATAACAAGACCACCGACATAGCCTTTCAGACTCGTTCGGAATCAAACGTATTGATCAAAACCATAATAAAACGCCTTTCGGGCGTTTTTCTTTACGGGTTTCTCATCTTGATTCGGTATACCCAATGAAATTGACATTTGCATGGCTGATTTTAAACAGCTTTGCCACTCATGATTAGGAAAAATACATGACTTCAAAACTAAAATGGACCTTACTTGCTGCCGCTATGCCAGCGCTTATCGCTTGCGGTAGTGGGAGCAGCGACAGCAGTTCAGATTCTTCAAACAACGCAACTGTCGAAAAATCCTATGCCAAATTAGGCAAGCGCGTCCGCTTAGATGCAACCCAAGGTTTAGATACCTACAACGAAAACATAACATTCGAATGGAAGCTAACAAGCAAGCCTGATGGCAGTAACGTTACACTCAACGCTAACAAGGCCATTGCACCTTATTTCACTCCAGATATCGTTGGCAATTATACATTTGAATTAGAAAGTGCAATATCAGGCACTTCAAATACAACAAAGCAAACCTTTGAAGTCACTGACGCATCACAAAACGTCGCACCAACCATCGATATTACGACACCGCCAAATGTTGCTCTAACCAAATCTATCGAAATTCCGTCTAACGCCGTCGACCTTGATGGCGATGTTTTAACTTATCAATGGGCGCTTTTATCAACACCGGATAATGCGACGATGAAACTCACGGGCAGCGGAACATCAACAGCAATACTACTGTCTAACACAGCCGGTGACTATAAACTGAAATTAACAGTGAGTGACGGTTACGAGAGCGTTAGCCAAGAAGTTACTGTGTCTTATTCAGCAGATAACGTTGCTCCAGTCGCTAATGCGGGTGGCGTAAAGTCTTTAGAGATTAGAGAAACGGCAACCTTAGATGGCAGCGGCAGTTATGACGGTAATGAAGATGCGATTACGTACACGTGGAAACTACTTTCTAAACCGGAAAACAGTACGGCTGAACTGTCAGACTCAGCAGTCGCGAAAACAGATTTCACACCAGACCAAGTAGGTGATTACCTCTTCTCGCTTAGTGTAAATGACGGTGAATTCACCAGCGAAGCCGATACGGTTCGTTTGAGCGCGAGTGCCGCAGGCAGCAGCGAAATCATCTTTACCTTTGGGGATGAAAAAACAGTACATGCCCTACCTTACACACCGACGCCGATTACCCTAGATAAAACCATCCTAGGTGATGTACCCGAATATGTAGAATTGGCTACGTACACACTAGAGGCGGTTGGTAAGGACTACACAATTAGTGAAATTACTGAGATGGACTTCAGAGGTGAAGATTATGCACCGAAAATGACAGGGATAGAACTCAACCAAGTCCTACATGCAGGGGATGTGGCTTACGTGAAAATGTGGGCAAAACCGACGACGGGCACGCGAACCAACGTCATATATTCGTTCATCCTTGATAGTGATTTCACAAAATACATGGGGGTCGCGTACGACCTAAGCGCTGAGGCGAACTAAGTCCACTATTTTCCAAACCCAATGCACTATTTTCCAAACCGAAAGCACTAGCTTCCAAACTAAAAGTACGAAAAGCGCGATAATTCGCGCTTTTTTTATTTTTCGATTACGGTTTTCTCATTCTCAATCGGTATAGAAAAGAAAGGCAAAAAACGATGACTTAACATTCTAATCTCGACGGTGTATTGCAATGCATGGCTATACTTACAAGTTTCCAATAATTCTTTCTTTCGCTTTCATTACGGCCTGTAATGGAAGCGCTTCTGATTCATCGCCGACAAGCGACCCGAATAATCAAACTCCGATCGCTATCGCTGGCATCAATCAACAAGTTAAGGTTAATCAAGTCGTCCACTTAGACGGTACTCACAGTGTTGATTATGACAACGACCTCATCTCTTATTCTTGGTCATTCTCAGAAAAACCCGCAGGAAGCGAAGCACAACTTTCCAGTTTGGCGGCCATCAAACCGACTTTCATTGCGGATCAAATTGGTACGTATTATCTCTCGTTGGTGGTCAACGATGGCCAAGTGAACAGCCGTCCAAATCAAGTAAAAATAGTGGCTAAACCCGACCAAGACAACTCGCCACCGGTGGTCTCTCTTACCCCAACGTACAGCGCTTCCCTGTCTCAATCGGTCACACTTTTTGATACATCCATGGATACTGACGGCGATGAACTGTACCGTCAATGGCAAATTATCAACCAGCCAGACGGGAGTCAGCCGAGCCTGAGTAAATATGAGGGCAAATACCCCGACTTAACCGCTGATGTCGTGGGCGACTTTGTGGTGGAATTAACCGTCACCGATGGTTTCTTATCGACCAAGGCAACCACGACTGTGACCTTTAATGAAAACCATCAGAACCGACCTCCAACTGCTAATAATAGCCAAGCCATGTTGGCCATTGAAGGTATGACGGTTTCTTTAACTGCTAGTGAAAGTTATGACCCAGACGGCGATCCCCTCACCTTTAATTGGTATTTTGTGTCAAAACCGCAAGGGAGCAATGCAACTATTGCTAACCCTAGTGGCGAAACCACAAGCTTTATTGCCGATGTGAGCGGGCAATTTGCTGTCAGTGTCGAAGTAAGTGACGGCGAGTTCACCGATTTACCCGGCAGACCTACATACGTGCGCGTTGCTTCGTTAAATGGTCCGCACGCAAAAGTTTTTCTTAGAAACGAAACCGACCCGTTACTTCTACCTTTTAATGACGAGAAGAGCATAGATTTAACCGGTGATACTGGACAAGTGCCTGAATACTATGGATTAGGATCCTATACGTTTGAAGCCGTCGAAAAAGACATCACTCTTACTGTCAGCTCTTTGACTGACCTTAAAGGCATCGTACAGCCCATCATAAAAACCCCTTTTGGTGAACTCGCTAAGTCTGATGTTTATGTGATTCCGGCAGGTACCCGTGAAACCCTAACTTTGTATTCACCTCCAACCCAGAGCAAACCCACTCGCGTGATTTTCGAATTTGCTTGGAGTTTAAATGGGCCAAATGACTTTACGCTGATAGAGCGCGTCGGTGGTACCTACGATTTCATTAGCCGATAAAATTTTATTAACAAATTCGATTCTCTATTACGGTTTTCTCTTTCTTAAACGGTGTAATAGTTGAAAGCAAGCACGACATCTGTCGCGCGCACCGGATGTTGGGTTTGCTTTTTTACTTACCATACTCAATTTAAAAGGAATCAAAATGAAACCAGTTCAACTTTCATGGATCGCGGCAGCAATGATTGGCCTTAGCCCACTTGTACAAGCAGGTTTTGATGGCGCGATTAGCGACGACTCTCTACGTCAGGTGGGTGAATCTGAAGTTTACGTCCCACTGTTTCACGCAAAAGGTAAAGCCGGCATTGGCAGCTCAACAGGTAAGCGCGTCGATTTCGATGGACTAGCAGGTAATATCTTCAGTAGTAAAGAGCGAAATAATGTACATACTTCTGGCAGTAAGCACTTTAGTTCATCATTTTACAACTTTGCGCAAGCGGCTAACCAAGACGTTTGGTTTGGCGAGTGGTATGAAGGAAGACAAGATGAAGAATTCAACAACCGTACTGTTTACTATGTAGGCGACAATACTGGTACCACTGTGCCTACTTCAGGTACCGCGACGTACAACATTACTGGTATTAACCACTTTAGCGGTAGTAACCAACTTGCAGGCACGTTTACTGCTGATTTCGCTCAACAAACTCTAACAGGCGACATTGCTAATGCGTCTCTATCTATCAATGTGGATAGCACAATTGATGCAGCAAGCGCTTCGTTCAATGGTACGGCAACAGCTAACCAAGCAGGAGTGACAACTCAAGGTATTTCTCAAGGTCACTTCTTTGGCGCAGATGCAGCAACACTTGCTGGTATTGCGACTTTTGCTGGCAACTCTGATCTTGATACTGCATTCGGCGGTGCAAAACAGTAATCACCTTCAATGGCTAAGAAGCAGCTTCGGCTGCTTCTTTTTAATGAGCACCACATGAACTCCAACACCACTCCACTTATACGTTGCCTACTATTATCTTGCGTCTTTTCTTCACCTCTTTCTTGGTCTCAAGACACGGATACGCAGTTTCGTATTGAACAACGAGACGCCCTGTCGGCTCAAAACAAAGAACAAGCAATACTTGAAGAAGAGAACCAGCGCGAAGCTAACTCCCCAAAACCAGCCCAAACTGGATATGAGATCGACACAAATGATGTGAATCAAGTCGCAAAAGCTCTTCATCTTGCTGTTCGTTATCGTCAATGGGTGCAAGCTAGCCAGTTACTGGAAATCTATCGACAGTTTGAACAGCCTGACCTACTGTTACTGAAATATGCTGACGGCGCAATTTCTCGAGCTAAAGGTGATCTGGAACACGCCCAACTCGCATTCGAACACGCATTAGCTTTACAACCCAATTTTATGCCCGCGCAGTTAGAGCTCGCACGAGTCTTGTTTGAAAGTAACCAAAACCGAGATGCGCTTAATCTGTTCAATCAAATCAAATCAAAAATACCCTCACAAAATCCGAGAGCTGCTGGCGTGATTCGAACCATCGACAGCTTTACCCAAGCGCTTATTGCTCGCGACAGCTGGAACGGGTCTGTGGCGATTGGCGGTTCTTTTAATGATAACTTAAACAGCTCTTCTGAATCCTATACTTGCCTAGTGACATCCAACACAGGCCAGTGTCTCTTTGACCGTGTTACGCCTAAAAAAGAAAAAGCATATGGGATCGATTTTGAGGCGAGTATCAATAAACGTTTATCTTTGTCTCGACACCACGGTATTCATTTACAAGGCCTAACTTATGGCACTAACTACGGGAACAACAGTGATTACAATGAACATACTTCTCGAATCAGCTTCGGATACAGTTTTCATTATCGCCTCAACAAAGTATCAATCGGCCCCTCTTTTGAACTAAGTCGTTACGCGAACAGCTCTGTTTATTTCAGCTCAGGCATTAAGTTAGACTGGCTTAGAACAACCAGCCAAAGCAGTGCCCTTAAATTCGAGTTCAAAGCCGACTACCAAGACTACATCCCAAGTGTACTCAGCTATCAAACAGACTGGCAGCTGGCTTCGTATCTTACTTATTGGTACCAATTTAATCATGACCTATTGTTATTCGGTGGCATAGACTGGACAGGTAAGCAGAACAAAGAACAAGTCCATGCTTACGAGCTTTATGGCGGTAAAATTGGCTTAAATTCCGATGTAATTCCTTGGGTTGATCTGACACTTTTTGGATCGTTTAGACATCGTGACTACCAAGGCTTCAATAGCATTCTAAGCGAAACGCGCAGAGATCAAGAGCAAAACTACGCACTCTCTGCTGCGCTAAAAGATATCAAGTTATTCGGTGTTACCCCTTCATTGGTTTGGAATCATAAAAGAATAAAAAGCAATGTTGATTGGCTCTACACCTACCAGCAAAATGAGATCACTATCAAGTTCACTAGGCGTTTTTAAAATAACTAAAATTTCTTTACGGTTTTTTTAATTTCATTCGGTATAGGTAGCGACAACGTGGAAATTTATTCCACCAGCCTAATTCAATCCCTAGTGAGTGATACCTAATGACAACGCTTTTTTTTCGTATCGCGTCAGTGTTTTTAATGCTGACGTTTTCCCATTATTCTTTGAGTGATACGTCGATTCAACCTATCTCCGATACTGTGGTCTCAAACCAACAGATTGCCCCACCTTCAAATCCATTGATCACCCACGATCTTTCGCCGATGGGAATGTACCATGCTGCGGATTGGGTGGTTAAGTCGGTTATGATCGCTTTATTAGTCGCCTCCATTTTGAGCTGGGCAGTCTTCATTACTAAGCAGATACAGCTCGTTCTTGCTACGAAAAGAACTAAGCAACTATTAGCAACCTTAGTGACCGCAGACACTCTTCAGCATGCGGAATCCGCTCTTACACTACAAACAGGGCAAGAAGTCTCCGTGGTGACCGCTGCACAGCACGAAATCTATATGTCCGGTCAAGGCCCTGCGACTCATAACGGCATTAAAGAACGCGTTCAATTAAGACTTGAGCGAGTGCAAGCGGAGTTAACCCGAGACATGACGTCACTAACCGGCATTTTGGCAACCATAGGTTCAGTTAGCCCATTCGTCGGCCTATTTGGTACAGTTTGGGGAATTATGAATGCGTTTATCGGCATCGCGAAAGCCAAAAGTACGACGCTTGTGGTTGTGGCTCCTGGTATAGCTGAAGCACTACTCGCAACAGCGATCGGTTTGGTTGCCGCTATCCCTGCGGTGATGATGTATAACTATTTTTCTCGCCGTATTGGACACTACAAAGCACTCCTAACAGACGTTTCTGTTGCGACCATGGTACTTGTTAGCCGAGATTGTGACCGCGATAATAACGAAGAGACACCATCACAATTAAAGCAGGTGGTGTGATATGGGATTTCAAACATCTTCAGACAGCGATGAACTGGTCGAGAACCACGATATCAATGTGACGCCTTTGGTTGATGTTATGCTCGTTCTACTCATCATTGTGATGGTAGCAGCACCATTGGCTACCGTTAATGTGCCCGTCGATCTTCCTTCATCTTCTGCTGAAGCCACACCGTTACCTGATAAACCTTTGTTTCTTACCATTGGTAAGGGGTTAGAGCTAACATTAGGTGAGGATAAAACTTCAACGTTAGAACAGCTATCATATGATCTTCCACTACTTATAGAGGACCAAAATCAGAGGATTTATCTAAGAGGTGACAAAAGCATTACGTATGACGAACTCATGAAAGTCATGAACACACTTATACGCGCCGGATACAGCCAGATTGCGCTCGTTGGTTTAGAAGCGCCGCAGGGGTAATAAGCATGAGTATTTTTGCCACCTTAAGTATCAGATCACGTAAGCCTCGTCGACGTTGGTTTGTCGTCGGTTTTACATTGAGTGTTGCCCTTCACTTATCTGCACTTGTTTACTACCTCTGGACACCTGAGTACGATTTTGCTCCGCCTCCGCAAGCAGCACCCATTACGGTTACAATTGTTGCTCCTCTCGCGATGGCAAAAATACAAGTAGAAGATACGGAGATAGGCGAAAATCAACCTGAGATTGTTCAAGAACAGATGCTCCAAGCTGCAACAATTGAGGAGATACAGCCGCTCGTCAAACCAACACCTGTGAAAGAGCAGCCAAAGTTTGTTGAGGTTGAGAAAGCAAACGCGCTTTCATCAGTAATAAACCAAGAGGCTAAGCCGGAAAAAGAGACGAAAAATAAGCCCGAGGAGCCAAAACAGATTGCTAAAACGCCTGTACCACCTAAAAGTCGTCCAGAGCCTCCCGTTGTCAAAGAGACAAAACCTAAAGTCACCCCCGATCCCCAAAAGGCGGTTGTGAAACCAGTCCCGATGGAGAAACCGCGTCCAATCAGTGATGATCTCAAAGACCAACAACAAGTCGTGCAAACGGCAAACTCTCAACCTAATTTAATAGCTGAAAATAGCCAGCAGCAAGCGAGTGCGCTTCGGGTTGGGCAACTTTCTGAAGCGGGGAAAGCGGCCAAAATTAATTGGCAGCAAGCACTTCATGCACACCTTGAGCGAGAAAAGCGTTACCCCAGAAAAGCAAAGCGCATGAAGAAGAAAGGCATGCCTGTTATCAAATTTACAATGGATCGCCAAGGTAATGTGATTGACGTTGTGTTGCTTAAAAGTTCGGGGACACTTTCGTTAGACAACGAAGCTGTCGACCTTGTTTACCGCGCTCAACCATTAATTAAACCCCCGACGAGCATAGCAGGTACTCGCTTAAGCCTTACGCTTCCCATCAACTTTAGCTTTTGAGGCTTATTTCGATT
Organism: Vibrio cyclitrophicus; assembly: GCA_023206055.1. Classification (NCBI taxonomy): domain Bacteria; kingdom Pseudomonadati; phylum Pseudomonadota; class Gammaproteobacteria; order Vibrionales; family Vibrionaceae; genus Vibrio; species Vibrio cyclitrophicus. The sequence goes on from CP065367.1 coordinate 628,296, forward strand.
TCTCTATAATGAACCAAGCAAGTGGCGTTTTCATGTGTATTTCACATTCAACGACTAGAGTTTTAAGTAACTCTTATTAAGAAGTGAACATGTGAAACCACTAAAACGATATCAATATGAGCGCTATGCCGTTCTATGTAACCTCGCCTACCCTAGAGTTTTTAAACAAACTCGCTATGGTTTTGACCCCAATGGACAACGCATCATTAAGAACCAGTTTGGCAAAACCATGATTCGAGTGTTGTGGAGCAGCGACAAAGATGAAGTGGTTGTGGTTATCAAAGGATCGCACAGTATCTCAGATTGGTTGCTGACCTTTGCTCTATGGACAAGAAGTTGCAAAAGAATTGGGCTCGATTACCGTGTACATGCGGGCTTCTACCATCTGATGTTTCAAGAAAGTCAGCCAAGTCGTAATGAAGATAAGCTTGGCTTAACCGTTATTGAACGCTTGGAAGCCACGCTCACTCCTCTAATAGAACAAGGCAAAAGAGTTTCTATTACTGGTCACTCTTCCGGAGGCTCTATTGGTTGTGTCTTTGCCGATTACTTTGATCAAAAATATCCAGGCTGTATCAAGCGTATAGTGACCTTTGGCCAACCCGCCATTGGTGACTGGAGTTTTCGAAAGCACTATCGCTTAGGTAAGAAGACCTACCGAATCTGCTGTGACATCGACATCGTGACCTTCATGCCACCCGTACCGTTACTCTATTGGCACGTAGGCAAAGTGTTATGGCTTTATAACGGGCGCATCTACGAAAACACACCGACATTAATCCGCCTTGGTCGCTCTATCTTTAGTTGGCTGATAAGACCTTTCTCTTACCACTTAATGAGCAAGTATATTCGCAACAAAGATTTCTTTGATAAGCATTGAACATATCTGCCATCCAAGAAAGAAAGAGCACAGACTTATTACAGACTATGCTCTTTTGTTTTCTAACCTATATCTATAGCGCTTTTGATATTAAAGCTTGAATCTTGACGGCTCTTTCTTCAAATCGCTGGCTATATCAGTGCAACAACTTAATTGGTTCAATTGTGAAAATTAGTAGAAGCAACCTGAGTTATCATCCCACTCTCTACTTGAATGACATCACGAATTGGAGCCAAAGCTTCTCAAGCCCTTAAATCGTAAACGTGCCAGATCATATCAGGAGATAAATACTCTATTAGATATAGGAATAATTAAGCTTGAGTAGGTTTCAATGCCCAAAACATCATTGTCGTTACGTGAGGTATCTTAAGATGTGCGAAATCAAATTGGTCGTATAGATACGTAGGTGCCATATCTTTAGCTAAGTTAGTCTGGCCATCAATAAATACCAACTGGTCTTCCACTTTCTCTGCGTAAATATAGTGGCTATTGTCACGAATTAGATCTTCTTCAAGACCAATTGCTACTACAAAGCGGGTGCCATTTGGGTATTCATTCATCTCGCTCCAAGATTGAGATTCCTTCACTTTAGTTTGATCTAAAGAGCGCCATTAACTTCCATTCGGTGTCGCGAGTTCGAATTGCATGTCCTCCGCTTTTACAGACAGATAATTCGATATACCAACGAGTTGCTTTTCAACGGTTGGTGCATTGTGTCCCCAAAAATGATCCTCAGGATTAAGCATTATTGCTTCTGCATCCTCAGAAACTGAAGCTGTAGTTTGGCGTAGCACCAACCCTGTTGCGTTCAACGAACAGTTAGATAGCAGACGACTTTCATTACCCGTTAACAACGCGACGTTAATGATCTCTCCAACCTCACCGCTAATTTTACTAACCGCGGGCTCAAGATGACCGTTTTGAGAAATGAACGCACCATTTTGGTGCTCCACTGCACTCTTTATGGTAGGAATGCGGTCGTCATCAATATCGTTCGATGTGATTGCGAATGCAGCTGGTGCCAGTGTACAAGTGGCCAAAGTCAGTAATGTATTTTTGAACATGAGTAGCTCCTTCGTATGAGTAATTGGGTTGATGCACGAGTCAGACCAAAAAATCGATACTTACAGAATCTAATTGTAACTATATATTATTGAATTTACTGGGTTTATACGATAAAGATGAACATTAAAAATCCAAATACTTGTATTGATATTTAGTGCTTGTTTAGAGAAAAGAGAAAAGCTAAATATAGGGGCTGTATTTAAATAGAAACGACGAACCCATAAGCGACGGGACGGACAAGCCACTGGTCAATGGAGTGTATAACATCAATGTGGGAGTAGTCTTTCGCTTCAATATAGAAGCTATGGCAGCAACGATTGTGAAAAGCGCTCAAGACAGCATTGTGAGATCTTATAGAGTGATTTATAGGATCTTGAAGAGAAAGTATTTCCCAATTCTAGATAGTAAAAAGGCCAGCATTTCTGCTGGCCTTTCAACTTTGAATAATGGAGGCGCCTCCCGGAGTCGAACCGAGGTCCACGGATTTGCAATCCGCTGCATAGCCACTCTGCCAAGGCGCCTTCAATGAGTGTTTTAAGAGAACTACTCTGTGATCTCTACCAAAAGTAGAAATCAAATAGATGGTGCCCCGGGCCGGACTTGAACCGGCACAGCGCGAACGCCGAGGGATTTTAAATCCCTTGTGTCTACCAATTCCACCACCAGGGCACGCAATTCTTTATTGCGATGCCGATTACTGAAAAGTAAAACACCATCTTAATGTCGAAATGAATCAACACTACAAAATTTGGAGCGATACATCGGGTTCGAACCGATGACCTCAACCTTGGCAAGGTTGCGCTCTACCAACTGAGCTAGTATCGCATTTTCATTCTTCTAATTTCTTACCTTATCAAAACGTAAGAGAAAGAGAATGGAGGCGCCTCCCGGAGTCGAACCGAGGTCCACGGATTTGCAATCCGCTGCATAGCCACTCTGCCAAGGCGCCTTTTTAATTCAACACTTTAGGGACTTAAGTAAGCCTCACCGCTGCGTTCGGGTGCCTACTTTACGGATTGAGAGGAGATAGTCAAACAAAAAAGTGAATTTAAATTCCGTTTGCTGACATTTAAATCAAATTGCTGCATGTTCGATCTCTTCTATCAAAAAACACACAGCAAAATGGGTTCAATTTAGGTGTATTGGCGTTACCACTTCTTCATGAAACGACCAACCAAGCTTGGGTGATATGCCCAACAATGGTCAAACATGGTCATAAGTTGAGGGTTACCGTACTTAGATAAGCTCACCGCATGGAAACGGTTTTTGTGTTCTTTCAGTTTTTCGACTTGAGCGATCATCTCGTCAGACTGCTTAGGCGCAATAAAATCAGAAAGCACAATCAAATCTGCGTTTTTGTACTTATCACCCGTCATCAAATCAATCGACTTCATCAGCACAGGTTCTAAATCCGTACCGCCGTGGAATGAGTAACTTAAGAAATCACTCGCCTCACGCAGACCATCTTGTCGTGTTAGCTCATAGGTGATCTGCTCAGAAGAGAACAGAATCACGTAGCAGTCTCGTTCTTCCGCGAGAGCGATTTGCATTAAGGCATAAGCCATTGCTTTAGCAGATTGCTCTGGGAAACCACTCATCGAGCCAGACGCGTCCACACAAACGATGAAGGGGCCTTTTTCTATATCCACGTTCTTACTATCCGGCTTTTGTGCCTTCACTTTGCGTAACGTACGAGATTTACCCTGCGAGCGGTAACTGAGTAAGCGCTTGTCAGCCAAATGCTTATAGAAGATAACCTCAAGCTCTGGATAAGCTAAAAACATGGTCTCGTTTGGCAACATCTTATTGAGGTCATCACTCTCGTGAATCCCGACAATGTCATCAACGGCTTCATCGCTTTTCTCTTCCACCATCTGCAGTTCTTCTACAGGGGCTTTGTGCAGCAAAGGATCATCTTCCTCACCTGCCATACGACCAAGTTTTTCGGCAATCTCTTGCAAGCCCTTGTGCTTGTTCAAGAACTCAGCATGACGTTTCATGATAGTAAGGTCTGTTTTGCTTAATTTGGCAGATGCCATGTCCCACAAACGCCCTACACTGCCTTCATCACCCGACTCCGTCACTTTGTCCATGTTTTTCATGGTTTCCATGCGTTGGTAAAGGTCGGCTAAGACTTTTTCTTTGCTTGTTTCAAGCTCGGTTACTTGAGCTTGTTTGATGGCATCTGACAACGATTGGTACCATTGGTCACAAAAGTAATGTGGAAACATCGCGTTATAAACGCCTTTGTTGTTTTCCATTAAACGTCTTGCTTGTAGGTAGAACGCTGAGTGCCACTCCAATTTTTTGATGACACTGTCAATCTCATCAAAAAACTGGGGTTCATCCCAGTAGATGACCTCTTGGTATAGTGCAATTTCTTCTTGGAATCGATCAGTTTCACACACTTTAGTGACGCGTTTTTTTACTTTACCGCGCCACTTAACCAAATGGTTTTTCACTGATGTTTTCACGCCTTTGTTCTCAGCAGCCATCATGACTTGAGAACGAGCGATGAGATCATTCATCGCTGTATCGATGATTCCTGAGTCAGCTACCATCAAAGCGAGGTTTAAGCCGTCTGCTCCTAACATATGCGCTCCCCTTACTCGAAGTACTGGCTCATGAACTTAATGCGCTGTGCGATCTTACTGCTCTTCACTTTCGTGGTTTCAAGATCTTGCGTTACAGCTTGCAAGCTTGCTTCCATTGCCTTCGGTAAATCAGGATCAATATAGTTGTGAGGCAACGCATCATGGAATTCAGTACGAACGCGTTTTAACTTGAATTCAGCTTCAGTTAACTGTTCTAAGGCTTTCTCAGCACCACTCAACCACTTGTTGTACAATTCTTGGTCTAAACCGTCAGTAGTAACCACACTCACCAATACAGAGCGATTGGCAATGTCTTTAATCACTAATTGATTCGATGCATCCAAGTCGAGTTTTAAACGGCATAGATTTTTATTTTCGTTTACGTAACCGTAAATATCACCGTGGCCTTCTTTAAGCACACGGTCAAAATCATCTTTGGCTACGTATACCCAACGACTATCACCTTTCTCAGATTCAGACACCGACATGTTGCTCTGCAGCATCACCAGTTTCACTAGATTGTAGGCACTGCCCACGCTGTACATTTTCGCGTTCTTGATGTCATGTTGGTAAACGTCTTTACGCAACAAGCCACTGGTTGACTCCATAGAAAGCGACACAGACAACGTTGATTCAACATCGTCTTGAATCTCTTCTAATTCTTCACGAGACATTTCAATTTGAGCTTTCGACTCTTGTTGATCAAACGCTCGGTTTAATGCAAAGTCTTTCACCACGCTACGAACCACATCGCGTGATTCCGGGCTATGCCACAAGCAATCTTGCAGAAGCATGATATCTAGTGGGTTCACGCTATCGCGACCACTAAAGAACGCACTCGCTTTCAATAGTTTAACGGCCTTCTTCCAGCGTCTATCCGATACATACAATTCTGACTCTGACTCAGAACCTTGCTTCTTAACCGTTTCCTCAAGCATGGTTTTCAGTTCAAATAACTTATCAAATGAGTTGTCTGTTAGTTCGAGCTTATCGAGTTCTTTCTGCCATTGATGGTATTCAATATCAGTGATTGCCAAACCTTTAGGGATCACCGCTTCTTGAGATGTGCCTGTCGTCAGCATTGATTTGAAGTTTTGTTTGTTCTGAATACGGTTTACAAACACGCGAACCAACATACGGTCATAAAGTGCTTCTAAGCCGCTGTCTTCATCTGGAAGTTCGTTAGATGCCGACACTAATAAACGCATCGGTACACGTTCAATATCACTGCCGTTTTTGAAAGTCTTTTCGTTCACTACAGTAAGTAGCGTGTTTAGGATTGCTGGACCGGCTTTCCAGATCTCATCAAGGAACACAACCTGTGCTGTTGGCAGGTAGCCTTCGGTCAGTCTGACATAACGACCATTATCTTTTAATTCTTGGATACTTAGTGGGCCGAACACTTCCTCAGGAGTAGAGAAACGAGTCATCAAATATTCGAAATAGCTACTGTTGTCAAAAGCTTGAATGAGGCGTTTAGCGATAAGGCTTTTTGCTATGCCCGGAGGGCCTAATAGAAACACGCTTTCACCAGCAAGAGCAGCCAGTAAACAAAGCTTAATTGTGTCTTCTCTTTCATAGACACCGTCTGAGAGAGCATGCGCTAATTTGTTGATTCTTTCAGAGAGTAGCGCCTTGTCAGCATGTGAGGAAATAGAGGGGGTCATGCATTACTCCGAAAATCTATGAACAGTTGAGAGTGTAGATATGTTTTTATACATTTGTTAGTACTTTGTTACAAGTGTATTTTATTATTGAGTTGCCTTTATATCAGATGGTTACGACTGTAATTTTCGCGTAATCATAGATTCCAAATTTGAGAGTAGCATCACGAACGGTGCGAAAGAAGCCCTATCACTAAACCGAATTTTTCTTTTATTTTCGACACCATAGACGTTATGGTGGTGCACGTCTTCAGTTATACGACAAATTGGCAAGGAATGTGGCCAGACTGCATGAATAAAGTTATCCATCAATGGAAAAGTATCTCTCTCGTTGAAGAGAGCGTAACACTCCCTACGAGTGTTGTAATAAAACACACAACAATACACCACCCTGGCGCGGCCGTTATTCTTCCTATTACTGCGTCTGGAAAAATTATCCTTATTAACCAGTTTCGACCTTCTCTTAAAAAATGGCTTTTAGAGCTACCTGCTGGCACGATGGAAATTGATGAGACACCTCTTCAATGTGCTCAGCGAGAGTTGGAAGAAGAAACAGGTTACAGTGCAACTTCTTTTCAGAGTTTAGGGCAAGTCACACCTCTGGCGGGTTTTTGTGATGAGATACAACACTTATTCGTCGCAAAAGACTTAAGCCTCACGACCCGCTTTGAATGCGATGAAGATGAAGTAATAGAAGTGATCGAACTGAGCTTAGAAGAACTGCACGATAAAATACGACACGATCAAGTCACTGATACCAAAACTATCGCTTGTTTAAGTAAAGCCCAACTATGTGGCCACCTTTAGCCAATTATACGACTACCTGAAGTACTCTAGGAGAGAAACATGGACTTTCGTTCTGATACCGTAACTAAACCTTCGCAAGCTATGCGTGACGCAATGGCAAACGCAGAAGTGGGCGATGATGTTTATGGCGATGACCCAACCGTCAACGAACTAGAACAGTGGACAGCGAATGAAACGGGCTTTGAGGCGGCAATGTTCACGTCTTCTGGTACGCAAGCTAATCTACTTGGTTTAATGGCGCACTGTGAACGTGGTGATGAATACCTGTGTGGCCAACAGGCCCACAACTATAAATACGAAGCTGGCGGCGCCGCGGTACTTGGCTCTATACAACCTCAACCAATCGAGAACAACCCAGACGGCACTTTAGACTTCATAAAGCTTGCCGCTGCAATTAAGCCCGATGACAACCACTTTGCTCGTACCAAGCTTCTTAGTTTGGAAAACACGATCAATGGTAAAGTGCTACCAATGTCTTACTTAGCGGAAGCACGTGAGTTCGTAAACCAACACGGCCTGCAAATGCACCTAGATGGCGCGCGCGTATACAACGCGGCAGTGGCACTGGATGTTCACGTTAAAGAGATCGCACAACACTTCGATTCAATGACGATCTGTTTATCAAAAGGCTTAGGCGCGCCGATTGGCTCTCTACTTCTTGGTAGTAAAGAGTACATCGCCAAGGCACGCCGCCTACGTAAAATGGTGGGTGGCGGTATGCGTCAGGCTGGCATTCTTGCCGCAGCAGGTAAAATGGCCCTCACGGAGAACGTGGCACAACTTAAAGCTGACCACGACAATGCAAAAAATCTAGCGATTGGTTTAAACAAGCTAGAAGGCTTTTCTGTTAACCCTGATTTCATCCAAACTAACATTGTGTTTGCTAAATTAGATGAGTCCGTAGATATCAACCGTATCGCACGAGAGCTTGGCGAACAAGGCATTACGATGTCACCAGGGAATCCTGTTCGATTTGTTACTCATAGAGATATCCGTTCAGAAGACATCGCTACTTTCTTAACAAAGTTGGAAAATGTGCTTTAACTCTTTTAACGAGATTGGCCTCTATCGTAATTAAGATTAAAGCTTCCCGTGAGAAGCTTTAATCTTTCAAAAATTTCGGTCAACAATTCCAGGGGAAATAAATTTTCGAAGCCTGATAGTTTTCTAATAAGCACATTAAATTGATTGGAACAGAACGCGATCTCGTTTTGGCCTATGCGGATACCTTCTAAGAGTTATCCCCACATTTCAGCATTCTATTATCGGTTAAGTTTGACTCGCATTAGTGACATAAAACATTGAATCGTCACTAAAGGTAAATAAGTCAGTGTCAATAGCTTATTTGGTAATCTCCACACATGTGGTAGTTAGAAATAGATCACATCATTCCTAAATGGTTTTCTGTAACCATCTAATTTTAATTGATAAATTTTCACCTACCTAAATAATCACGATCCGTTAATACAATTATTCACTACTCTATTTATCTTACAAATTGTAATTATCAAATTCGTATTTCTTTAATAATACTGTCAATTTTATGATGCAAAAAACAGTAACCCATCGAAAATCCAATACAAATGAGCATCAGTAGACCATAACCCTACTTTTATCAATTAAATAAAAAATTGTCGTCAGCCTGATTCTTTAGTGAAAGTCATCTATCTATTTGAATATAATATTATTATCTAATTTTTAAGTCTCTACGCCTCAGATTAAAATCATACTAAAACTCATACTTCTATTAAATAATAAACTTTTTTTACTACTTCACCATTTTTTAGAGCACATATAGTTTTCAAAGTTAAGCAACAAGTTACATTCAATCGTTGGGAGGTGAAATTATGGTTAGAGTATTTAGGATCCTTCATAACTTCACCGCATCTGTATTAATCCTTAGTTTATCGATTTCATCCTATGTCAATGCTAATAGTTTAACGCTAGGAATTAGCGGTCAGATCAAAGATCGATGCGAAATAAATTTTTCCTCTGGCAACATCATGAACTTTACGGAACACCGTGATGTGCAATCGTTGCCTTTTAATATCTATTGTAACCGTCCGTTGGGTATAACGATCAACTCAAAACATGGGGGCTTAAAATATCAACATCAAGGGGTTGATATTATTGAGAGTTACAATTTTTCATTACAAATAGACGAAATTCGTCTTTATGAAAGTAGGCACAGCAGCCAACTTACTTCACCAGTAATGATAGACAGTTCTGGTGTTATCCCGTTCTCTCAACATGGGAGTCTTAGGGTAGCACTCGAAAATAGCTTGCGTTTCGCAGGTTATTATCAAGACGTTATTGAGATCGAAGTTTACCCTTCGATTCATAGCGTGACGAAGTGAAAACTCTGCAATGTATCTGCAGATACAACATACGCTCAGCAGTATTCGAGCCAATCATTTAAGATAAAGGAATTTCTAATGAAAAAGCTAACACTCTACGCAGCAACAGTCACAGCTATTTTTGGTGCTCAAGCCCAAGCCGCTCCTGGTGATGTCCAGTTAGTTGGATTTGTTTCACCTGTATGTGAAGTTACTGGTCTTTCGACGCAACTGATGGACTTTGGTAACGTATCTCAAATTCAAAACCTTTCTGTTAGTGGCCTTAACATGAAGTGTAACGACGTCGATGGTGCAACTGTGACACTGACAAGTGCTGAAGGTGGTCTAGAGTCAGACGACAGCGAAGACTACGCTCTTACATATGATGCAACATTCAACCCGTCAGGCTTAACTCCTTTCACGCTTAATGCACCAGGGGGCCCAGGTCTAAATGACGTTTCAGTCAGTAATTCTTATGCCGGCTCTGGCGCATTAGCGACAGGTGTTACTGCATCCATTGATATTGTAACGACAGAAACCTCTCCATGGGCAGGTGGTTACTCAGATACATTGACCGTAAATATCACCTCTAATTAGAGGCTAATAAGTCGGGGGTTTATTCGGCCTCCGACTTAATCTCATATCAATATCAATATCAATATCAACGATATAAGTTTAATTTGGAGCTCTTCGCTATGTATAAATGGATCATGCATAAATGGATCGTTCTTTTCCTATTGTCATTCACTTGTTTGTCCGCTAATGCGTTCAAAGTAGAACCGATGTCTATGGAAATGACACCCCTTGGGAAAAGGGCTCAAATGACCATGAGGGTTGAGAACTCATCTCAAGAACCACTCACGGTTGAGCTGTCTCCGGTCTACATGACAATGGACAAATATGGCAAAGAGACCACCACTCCTGCTGACGACGAGCTACTAGTGATTCCAGTGACCGCAATTATTGAGCCTGGACGATCGCAATCGATTATGGTGCGGTATTTAGGCGATCCTTCCATCACAGAGTCTAAAGCGTATCGCATTGCTGTTAAGCAAGTAAAAGTTCAAAGAGCGAGCAGCAATCAGGGGCAAGTAAGCCTTTTACTTCAGTTTAATACGCTTATCAACGTCCGACCTCAAAACACGGCTTCTCAGCTAGAAGTAAAAAATATCGAAAAAAATGACAAGAGGAACAAATGGGTTCTTGAAGTACTTAACAGTGGCAATAGTTATGGTCGATTAACAAATACAACATGGAAAATATCTGATGGTAAAAATTCAACATATTTAAAAGGCGTAGAAATCGCCAAACGTATTCCGGGAACTTTAATCCTTCCCTACTCCACTCGTTTTTTCGAAATGCAACCTCTTAAAAATTATGACGTAAACACCTTATCGATTGAAATAGAGCAGGACCAATAGTAATGAGACGTTATATTTGGGGAGCGCTCATTTATTGCTTTCTGTGTGCACAAGCGTTTGGCATAACACTGTTTCCAACCGTCATCGAACTCAACACCGATCACCGGGCAGCATCTCAACTGGTTGTGACTAACAACTCAACACAAACTCTCCCACTTGAAGCTAACGTTCGTCGATTAACATTCTTACCTGATGGTACATTCGAGACATCTGATCTAGCGAATGAAGAGATGTTTGTATTTCCACCAGCCGCGATGTTAGCCCCCGGAGAACGTCAAGTATTCCGTATACAATGGTTGGGTAACAGAACACTCGAAACCTCTCAGAGTTATTTCATTCGTTTCAGTACCGTAAATATCGGCCAGAACAACGCGAGAATAGATAAACCCATCGGTTTAACCACCGGTATCAATTTACAAGTTCACTACAATGCCTTGTTGCACATTCACTCATCCTCGTTAGAACCAGACGTGAAATTACACATAGATGAACAAGGCAAACTAACACTCACTAATTCTGGGTCACGATTTACCTATACATCGTTACTTCATTTCTCTGGGCTCGAATCTCAGAGCAAAAAAGTGCATGCGGCTTTAGGTGAACAGTTTATTCCACCACGCTCCACTATTACTTTCTCTTCTTCTTTAAATTACTTACCAATGGGCACTTACCATGGGCATGAAAACTGAAACCCATCACAAGATGTGGCAAGTTTTGTATGTCTTGGGATTAGTACTTTTTTATTGTGCCACCTTAAGCCCTGCAGCTCGGGGCCAGGAAATGGTCTTGAATCCAACAGGGCGAGATATTCAACTTACCTCTTTACTAAGGATAAGTGACACCATACTGGGGGAAGCGGACATTATCATTACCGCAAACAACGAGATCTTGTTACCGAAGGAAAATACGCTTTCTCTCCTTTCGTCCGTCGTAACTCAAGAAGGTATTGGGAAACTCAATGACACAACAGACGATGAGATGCTGTCTCAGCATCATTTTGAGAGCGTAGGATTAGATCTGAGCTTCGATTTCTCATCATTAGAATGCATCGTGTCGGTACCGCCTGAATTTAGCTTAACCCAACAACTGTCTATGAACGGCGCAGATGATTTTTATAACTATGCCGAACCAAGTTTATTAAGTGGATACGTTAACTTTGCCCTTTCCGCCAATGAGACCCAATATGTGGATCAGAATTCGTCAAGGCAGGATCTCTATCGTGGTCAATTCGACTCAGCACTTAACGTTGGTTATCTAAACTTTGAGTACGAATCCTATTTAGAAAACAGCTCATCACAAGATTCGCGATACGTAAGAGAAGGATCTCGTCTTAATATTGACTTTGCCGAACAAGGCACACGACTGGTTCTTGGCGATATGTACAACAGTGGTCAATCTTTTCAGGACAGTGCCGACATACTTGGTATTGGGTTAACGCGAGATTTCACACTCATTCCAACCAGAAATGCACGACCACGAGCCAATCAATCATTCACCCTTCAAAGGGCTTCAAATGTCGATGTCTATATAGATGGGATCGCAGTCCAACGATTAACCCTAGGCGCTGGTAGCTATAACCTTAGTGATATCCCCCTGGCGCAAGGTAGCAATGATATTGTACTCGTCATCACCGACCGGTCAGGGAATGAAGAACGTATCGAGTTTTCTATTGCAACTGGTAATGACTTGCTCAATAGCGGTGAGTTTGAATATAGCATCATGTATGGAGCACCTTCTGAATTACAAAATGGACAACTAGAGTACCTAACCGACGAACGTATTTTCCATGGTTATATTGATGTTGGTATTAGCCCTTGGTTAACGTTGGGTACGAACTTTCAAACCCGTGAAGATCTTTATCAATATGGTGCCACCGCGTTACTCGCTTCTACATGGGGCGTCACTGAACTCACTGCCTCTCGTAGCGAACACCCTACATTTGGAACTGGCGACGCTTACAAATTTGCGTTCGATGCAGAGTTTTCCAATACGAACACGCTGTCACCACAACTGAGTTTTAGTTATGAATATCTGGCCAACAATTTTACTGGGGTCTCAGGGTTTGATGCTTCCGATATCGATATCAATTTAACCACCCATTATGTCTCTGCATTCAGCTCCATTTACCTTGGTCAGTCTCTACGTGCCGCCATGACCCTCAATTACAGATCGGGAATAGACAAAGAGAACGATTATTGGCTGATTAGCCCGAGTTTATCGGACGGACTGTTTGATACTCCCGCCACCTGGAGTGCACGTGTTAACTATCGGCATAACGCAAGCGAAGACGATGACATCAGCACTACTGTCACCATAAGCTGGCCTCTTAGTCGACAAACTCGTGTTGTCGGTCGTTACACCACAGAGCTCAATGAAGCCGCCTTAGATTACAGCTATCAGAATAATATTGGTAACACAGGAGGGGTGTCGGCGTTTGCAAGTGTTATTACTAACGAAGAAACCGATGCCGATATGGATGCAGGGATTAACTATACGGCAAACCGTTATGAATTGAATGCGACCCACGCTTCTCGGCTTGAAGAGATTAGTGGTGAAACACGAAACCACAGTACCGACGTAACTATTAGTAGTTCACTTGCTTTTGCAGGTTCATCTGTTGCAGTCGGCAGACCAGTACGTGAAGCATTTGCGATTGTCACTAAACATAAGAGTCTGAAAGAGAATGATGTGGCTATCGATCCCACAAAAGACGGTGAGTACGCACGCATTAATCTTAAAGGAGATACGAGTGCAATGGTCTCTGACCTTGTTGCTTATAATGGCCAAGTAATCAGTTACGAGGTCGATAACTTGCCGCCAGGGTATGACTTAGGCGACGGCGCTTTTTGGATTAAGCCGGGTTATAAACGGGGCTTCCAACTCCAGATTGGATCTGATGCTGTATTAACCGTGATCGGCAAGCTATTCGATCGTCAAGGTAACAACCCTATTTCACTTGTCGCTGGTGTAGCACATTACCTTGGCGAGGCAAAACAGTTGCCGATTGATTTCTTTACCAATCGTAACGGCATATTTGCAATCTCTGGATTAAAGCCGGGAAAATATCAATTGGTACTAGACACTAAAGAACAAGAGTCAGTCATCATTTCCCTCAGTGAACGCAGTGACAATTTGATAAGACTAGGAGATGTGTATGTTGAATAAACAAGTACTTTTGGGATCCTTGTTTCTCATTGCCATAAACCATATACCCTATGCATTCACGTGTGAAGCTAATGCGCTGACGATTAAACCCGTCTCATCTAAATCACAATATGATGTTTTCGGCGCAGGAACGTTCGCAACAATAAACACTTACCGTATAGATGCAAATATAATTGGCGAACCCTGCGAATTAGCCTTAGTTTTGCAACTTAACGATACCAGTCGATCGTTAAAAGGGTCGAACCAAGACAAACTCAACTTTGAGTGGTCAGGGCCGATTGGCATGCCGGTGGCTAATCAATGGCACTTATCATTAACCGATAGCCAGCCTTCGGCAACAATACAAATGCGTTTCCCAAGTAAACAATGGTTAGTATCAGGAACCTATAGAGGGTTATTGGAAGTCTCGCCTTCTTATACCTCAGATAGTAAACAAATAGAAATTAGCCCTAGCTCACTCCCGGTATCTGTTAACGTTCCGCCTGCTGCGAAAATTCATTTTTATGGATTAACCCAACAACATTATGACCTTGACCTAGGGACATTATATTCAAACAAGATTATTCGTTCTGCACCTAACCTATGGGTTCAAAGCAATACAGCTTATACCATTGTATTCGAATCATCCCATCAAGGAATGCTACGTCATGAATCTGATGAGACTAAATGGGATATTCCATACCAACTTTCCCTCGATAGCGACAGAATAAACCTTGAGCAACTGGATGCAAGGATTCAACGTCTTTCCGCTACGATTGGTCAACCTATCCCTTTGAATTTTGTCATTGGTGAAACAGAGAACAAACCAGGAGGTCAATATGACGACACATTACAAATTTCTATTGAACCACGACTTTCACAACAACCGTAATTATGCAATTATGTAAAAATTAAGTCGTAGAGCTTAATTTTATAAAAGACAACGTCATAGAATCAAAACATGATTTTCCAGGCTCGGATTAAGTTATGCAAAAAAACAATTTAAAACACATGCTCCTAATTGGAGACAATGGTATTAACAACCAGTTTATTCAACGCGAAATAGAAAAATACAGTGATTTTTCTTTTAGCAGAGAATGCATTACGAGCATTGAGCGGTCGAATAACCACAAGACTTTCGATGTCGTACTTATTAGCTACTTACTATTGGAAAATATCGAAGACATCAACATCATATTATCAAAAATAGAATCAAATAAATGGGTAGTCTACGATGTTCCTGCTGACATTACCGGACAGAGTATTACTGTAATACAACTATTCAACTTGTTTAATATAAAAGGAATCATCTATCAGGACGCTCCTATTGATCACCTTACCCGTTGTTTAAAAACAGTGTGTGACGACGATTTGTGGCTGCCAAGAAAGTTAATGTCCCATATTTTATCTAATAGACACGATTACACTTTCAAGTCGAAAGTAATACTATCTAGCCTTACGAAAAGAGAAGTTCAAATATTCAAGCGAGTAATTAAAGGGGATTCAAATTTAGAAATATCAAACGATCTATTTATTTCAGAAAGCACGGTAAAAACGCACGTATACAACATATATAAAAAAATAAATGTCACAAATCGCAAAGAAGCGATAAGAAAAGCATATTTTATCAATAGTTTAGAGACTATTATACAACCAGACATAAAGCTCAAAGTATAACTACGACACAAAGACAATAGTAAATCACAGTTACCAACAAGCACGATGACCGTTGACGAAAGTCCCCCCTTCAAAGCTTGGTCCAAGTTCCCCCCCCTAACAAGTTTCTGCTATGAGATCCAACAACCGCATATAACAAAAACTTAAGCCTCACGACACGTTTCGATTCTATGACTCACAGCTTCCAGAAAGCTTAACAGTTCCGATCTACACAACTTTCCTAACAAAGATGTCAAAATTCACTCTAAACCACATGTAATTACTCACCTAGAGCAAATAGAACTTGAGCTTCCCCTTAAGGTAAGCTTTATAATCATGTTTTTACCGGAGTAGAAACGTGTATTACCAATCCTTCGCTCTAATATTACTAGCTCTTTCCTCTAGCCTTAATGCCTCTGATTTTGGCGATCCTGAACTAGGAAAAGTGAAATCACCAAGCTGCGTTTTTTGTCATAACCCCACCAGCCCTTCGACTGATAACTCCTATCCCAAGCTTTCTGGCCAAGATCCAATTTATCTCTTTAACGCAATGAAAGCGTATCAAAACGAGGAAAGACAAGGTGACTACGCGGATATGATGCGAGCACAACTGAGTAAGCTCAACGATCAAGACTTGAGAGATGTGGCGGCTTTTTACGCTTCACAAAATTAGCGGCTCCCACTTTCATTAAGTCAATCATCAGCTAAATAAACATCACCAAGTCGCCTATACTTCAAGCAAACTCACTGGGCTCATTGAAGGTCGGGATAGATATACCTTTACACGTATCATCCAACCCTTACAATGTGCAGCAAATATATTTATCAAGGTTTATCTCTATGTCTATTCAATGGTTTCCGGGTCACATGCATAAAGCCCGCAAAGAAATCGAAGAAGTTATCCCACAAGTTGACGTGATCATCGAAGTACTGGACGCTCGTATCCCGTTCAGTAGTGAAAACCCAATGATCTCTTCACTGCGCGGCGATAAGCCTTGTGTAAAAGTGTTGAACAAGCGTGACCTTGCAGATCCTGAACTGACTCAACGTTGGATTGAGCACTTCGAGAAAGAGCAAGGCGTTAAAGCGATTGCGATTACGACTAGCGTAAAAGAAGAAGTTAACCACGTTATGGAGCTAGTACGTAAACTGGCGCCGCACCGTGAACAGATGGGTAAGAACATTCGTACAATGATCATGGGCATTCCGAATGTGGGTAAATCGACCATCATCAACTGCTTAGCTGGACGTACGATCGCGGTTACTGGTAACCAACCTGCGGTGACTCGTCGTCAACAACGTATTAACCTGCAGAATGGCGTGATCCTTTCAGACACTCCAGGAATCCTTTGGCCTAAAGTAGAAAACCCACACAGTGGCTTCCGCTTGGCTGCGACAGGTGCTGTAAAAGATACAGCAATGGAATACGATGAAGTAGCATTCTACACAGTAGAATACCTAGCAAAGCAATACCCTAACCTTTTAAAAGAACGTTACCAAATTGAAGAGCTGCCAGAGTCTGACATCGAACTAATGGAAGCGATTGGTCGTAAGCGTGGTGCACTTCGTGCCGGTGGTCATATCGACATTCACAAATGTTCTGAAATCCTACTGCATGAGCTACGTAACGGTACGTTAGGCAAGGTAACGCTTGAACTACCAGAAATGATCACACAAGAGCTGGTCGAAGTTGAAGAAGCGGCTGCGCTGAAAGCCGAACAACAGATTAAGAAAAAAGAAGAGCGTCGTAAGCGTTACTTGAAGAACAAGCGTTAATCGCGATTAGTTTTTATAATCTGCTTTAGTTTCTGTTTACTACTCTTACACCTGCCTCTAGATATTCACGTTCTATCGATAATAGAACGTGAATATTGCCTGCTACCGTTTGTTGATCTAGCTAACATACTGACAAATCTATAGAAACGGTCGTTTACAATCCCAAAGACTGTGACATACTACGCAAATTATTGTGTATCAATCTCGGCTAATTTCTCAATGCGCTCTTATTCTGGGTTCAAGAATCAAAGATTTAAAACCTATTTCGACAATGAAATTTATTTGCCGTACATAAATTTCATTTACATCCCGATCTCAATATTTTGTGCTTTCATCGTCACCGACTACATCCACTTTGGTAGTGAGTGCATTACACCGATCATTTTCCGAGTCATACTTTTTTTGTTGATGATGGCTGCCGCCAGATACTGCATTACAAGTAAGCCCAACATTTTAGAAATCGTAGAAAGCACCTTCCTTATAATTAGCTCGCTGTTCTTAGTTTATGTTGGTCGGCTTGCGATTGATCTGAACAATTTCGACTACCAAGGCGGTATCATTCTCGTCATGATCTACATTGGTACGTTTTCAAGATTGTCAGCCAAATACAGTATCTCTACGCTGTCGTTTATCTTTTTAGCTTATCTCATAGGCCTTGCTCCACTGCTTTATGAAGCAGAACCAAAGCATGAGATAGAAACAATTTCCGTTTATATCTCGGCTTACATCCTAATCTCAGCGGCCTGTATAAGACGTGACTTGGAAGTACACAAACGCTTCGCTCAATCCGAGCAGTTGCGTAAACAAGCCATCCAGCTTCGCAAACAATCCAATATGTTTGAGGCCCTTTCCTACCAAGACGCACTAACGGGCTGTTATAATCGCCTTTATCTTCATCAGGTGATAGAACCGAGCATAGACCGTCAGCTGTCCATTACATCGATCATGATAGATATTGATCATTTCAAATCGATTAACGACACCTACGGCCATCAAATGGGTGACATGGTGATCAAGGAACTGGCCGATGAGATTCAAAAAAGGCTACCGACCAGCAGTAACTGCTTTCGATACGGCGGTGAAGAGTTTTTGGTGATGGTTCAAGGAGAAACTAAGGCTTCAATTGAATCGCTCGTTAATTCCCTTTTAGAATCCCCTGCCCGCCTTAGGTTAGAAGTAACGATTTCAATCGGTGTGAAACATGCTCCTCAAGCCCTTGGTTCTGTCGAACAGCTTATCGACGACGCCGACCAAGCACTCTACATTTCCAAGAAAGGCGGTAGAAATAAGATCACATGGTGTGATTAATCGCCTAATATTTCACGCGCCTTTACGAATCATTGAAACGACCATAGACCCAATCAAAAAAGCCCCGAGCAACTTAATGCTCGGGGCTTTTGTCTTTGTTCTTCTTCTTTAAAATAGCTTCGTTAAGAATCTGCTACTCAGCAAAAAAAACAGCATTCAACAAGAGTCAGCTAAGAATACACGACGCTTGCTGTTTTCTGTTCAAGTTCAACGGGAGAATTCCAAGAAATCACTTTCTCGTTCACTTGGCTGCCGCATGGTGCGTTCCAAACTTGCTCTAGTTCTTCTTTGCCACCAATCGCTTCATAAAAAGCAATCGCTTGGTGGTTCTCAGACATCACCTCTAGGTAAAGCCCTGAGTCCGAATAATATTGTTGCAACCACTTCGATAGTTCAGACAATAAACGCTTGCCTACACCTCTACCGCGATAATTATTGTCAACGTGTAACGCATCAATGAACGTGCCACGCTCAAAGTTGTGATTACCAAACGCGCAGACGAAACCAACCAGTAGACCGCCTTCTTCAAGCAATAACACATGTTGGTTGAAAGGAGGATTAATCAAACGAGTCTGCCAAATAACAGATCTGTCCTCCAAAACATCATTTTCTAAGTAATCATCAGCAAGAATGCCACGGTAATATAGCTTCCAGCTATCCGCGTGTAATTGGGCAATCCGCTCATAATCTTTATATTCAGCTACCTTAATTTCCATTTATTAGCCCTTAGTACTTCCATTTATGACTTGCTACTACATTTCACACTACCTTTATACAATATTTAAGCAAAACATACTAATACACGTTTACACTTTCAATATTGACTTACACGTGTACGCTGATATTCTAGCGCACAGATGTAAGCCCAATGGAAATTTGCTAATGAATAGTGCTGACAAACCATCAACAAAAAAGCCACCATTAATCTGGCTCAATATTTTTGTTTTTTCTTCTAGTATGCTGCTTGCTGTTGTTGCGGCTCCCGTTTATGGCTACTTTTTTGGCTATGATATGGAGCACTGGATATGGCTAGCGATCTGTTTTACTTTTTGTAATCTGTCTATCACGACAGGCTATCACCGCTTATGGTCTCATAAAGCGTTTGAAGCGCATTCAAGCCTAAGATTCCTGTTTGCATTAGGTGGTGCATTTGCTCTGCAGAACAGCGCGCTACACTGGTCTTCTGATCACCGAGTTCACCACAAGCATGTCGATAACAACGACAAAGACCCATACTCTGCAAAACGTGGCTTTTGGTACTCACACATAGGCTGGATGATTCGTAACTACAACACCGCGATGTACACAGATTACGAAAACTGTCGTGACCTTAAAAAAGACAAGATTGTAATGTGGCAGCATAAACACTATGTCCTGTTGGCATTACTGATGAACTTCGGTGTTCCTATCGCTTTAGGTATGATTTACGGTGATGTACTAGGTATGTTGTTAATCGTAGGCGCTGTTCGTTTGGTACTTAACCACCACACAACCTTCTTCATTAATTCTCTTGCTCATATCTGGGGTAGCCAACCTTTTACCGACAAAAACACGGCCCGAGATAACGGTGTGCTAGCAGTTCTAACTTTTGGCGAAGGCTACCATAACTTCCACCACATATTTGAAAACGACTACCGTAATGGCATTTACTGGTGGCAATACGATCCAACAAAATGGCTAATTAAAAGCGCTTCATTGATGGGCTTAGCAAGCAAGCTCAAGAAAACGCCTCAAGCTCGTATTGAGAAGGCAGAAGCAGCTATGCTACTTAAGCTCACGCAGCAAAAAATCATGCACCGTGCCGACAAGCAACAAATCGCGGAAAAGCTTCAACAAGAGTTTGATGCTCTAGTATCAAACATGAACGAATATTACGAAGTTAAAAAGCAACTACTTGAAAGCAAGCGCGAGAACGTTGTGAAAAAATACGAACACTCTGTACTTAAAGTTCGTTACCAACAAATCAAAATGAATTTCGAACAACAGAAGAAAAATTGGGCGATGACAGTGGAACAGTACGCTTAACCTTTTAATTACATATTCTTTTTTATCAAGCGCCTAGGCTCAAACTGTCTCGGCGCTTTCTTGTTTTTATGACCCTATTTGCGATTTGGGTTGAATAAAAACTCTAATCAAAAATGGACCAATGTCAAATATCACACATATAGTGTAAGAAAACGTTTTCTTACATTACCAACTGTGACAAAAGTCACTTACGGAATTTCATTTTGTAACATAAAATGCGCGCCCTCCTATTCCACGGACTACAAAAGCGAATCATTTTATGAAAATGTTAAAAACATCACTAGCGCTAGCAATCTCTACTACCCTTTTATTCGGCTGCGGTGACGAAACAACTAATAACTACTACCCTCAAGAACCAACCGTACCATCTTCTACAGAAGCTAAAATCGCCGTATTCAACCTGTCTTTTGACCGTTATACCTACGAAGATCTTGTAGCTGAAATGAAACTGACTAAGCCAGAGCAAGACGCATTGGTTGAAGGCTGGGAAAATGATACTTTGTCTGAAGAAGCCAAAGCCACCGCTCTTAAAGTAATCCAGATTCGTAACGTCGCTGCAATCATCCAGACTGAACGCCCAGAAGTAATCATGATGGCGGAGTTTAACAACGATGGTACAGCTGAAAATAACGATGCTCTTATCGGTTTCCGCTTGAACTACCTATCTGTATCTCAAAATTCAAATAGCTTTGATCAAGACGGCACTCAGTTAGATCCAATCGTATTCCAGTACTTTGCCAACTTCGCGACCAACACTGGCCTTTTAAACGAATTTGGTTTTGACCTAGATAATGACGGTAATCCGGGACAACTACCAGGCGATGCATGGGGCTTTGGTACCTACCACGGACAATATGCGTTCGCTCTAATGTCTATGTATGAAATTGATCACGACAACATTCGTACTTTCCAAAAGTTCAAATGGAGCGATATGCCTTCGGCTACCATGCCAACTATCACCAACTGTAACGATTCTTGGAACCCTATCCCAGATGGCATGGAGTGTGGTGACGACTGGTATACTGCTGAAGAGTGGGCAGAAGTTCGCCTTTCTTCTAAAAACCACGTTGATGCACCAATCCTAATCCCTCAAGAAGACGGTACCTCAGAGACGATTCACCTACTTATGTCTCACCCAACGCCACCTATTTTCGACACGGGTAAGAACAAGGTTCAAAATGCAGATGAAGTTAATTTCTGGGTCGATTACATCGAAGGTCAAAGCTACATGTACGACGATAAAGGCGTGACTGGCGGATTAAGTACAGACGCTAAATTCGTTGTTATGGGCGACCTTAACGCTGACCCTCTTAAAGGTGATGGTGATTTGACAGCAATCAATGCACTGATGGACCACGACAAAGTTAACCGGTTAGCGACGTTCGGTCCATTAGCACCTGCCAGCCTTGGTGGCCCAGAATGTCTAGCTCTTGGCGAATGTAAAGAAGCAAACTGGGATACTCCATACCCTGGTCAAGTGACCAGCACGAGCGGACTACGCCTTGATCATGTTGTACCATCAGAAAATCTAACGATTTCAGACTCTGGTATTTACTGGCCAGCAACGTTCGAAGACGGCCGTCTATTAATGAATGACGAACGTGTAGGTAATTACGGAAACGGTAAGGACATATCTTCTGACCACCGTATGGTTTGGATTAAAGCAGAAATCAACAACTAATACTTTCGAATAAACTCTATCATCCATGTCCGACTATTATAGTCGGACATTTTTTATTAAAGAGACTGGCTTTAATTATGGATTAAAGTATCCATAGTAATTGGATCTAGCCAATCTTTACCCCTCTCATTCAACTGCTTATATTAATTACAATCTCCGAGTGGAACACTGAGCAATAAAGAATGAGCAAACTGACTATTATTGCAACTATCGTCTCTAAAGAAGACAAAACTGAACTTGTTAAATCAGAGATGATTAAATTGATCGACAAAACCCGTGTTGAAGACGGCTGTATTAACTACGATCTACACCAAGATAACAGTAACCCTGCTCACTTCGTTTTTCATGAGAACTGGGAGTCTGAAGCTCATCTGGAGAAACACTTAGCGAGCCAACACATCGCCGATTACATGACAGCGACTGAAGATTGTATCGAAACCTTTGTGCTTAATAAAATGACGCACATTGCCTAACCAATAACTCAGTACTGATTCAATAGAAAACCCTGCTCTGATCGCAGGGTTTTTCGTTTCTACAAGCTTATATCTGCTCATTCTAATAATGAAAAAACCCGCCAGAGTAGCGGGTATGGTCAATAATCATGACTGTCAAAAACAGATAGGTAACAACCATCAATCCAATATTGAGGACCGCTTTACAGCGGCACTCTGACATTCCTTTTGCTGATCGCTAGCACGGGGGCACTAGTTAAAAGCACGAGCCAAAATGCCATTCCCTTGATATTGGTAAACACTTGAATTACTACTTACAAAGACCGACTCTCCAGGCTTAAGAGAAACTGTACGTCCCTCTGAAGTCACGGCTGCCTCTCCTTCCACACAGAACAAGATCTCTGCGCTACGTAAATACTGTGACTTACTCTCATCGGTCGCAGATAGGATATCAAAGCCAAAATCATCCACTGGAATCGGATAGCTCATCTTGCCCTCTTTCAATACAGGCTTAAGGCGGATATCTTCTGGCTTAATCGGCTCAAAGATTGTGTTGTCGATAAGCTCAGGAACGTCTATGTATTTGGGTGTGAGGCCAGCACGTAATACGTTGTCTGAGTTTGCCATAATCTCTAAACCCGTACCTTGAACATAAGCGTGTGGGGTTTCTGCGAACAGGAACATCGCTTCACCCGGTGCCAGTTCAACCGTGTTAAGCATCAATGGTGCAAACAAACCAATATCACCCGGATAATGTTGTTTGAACTCTTTGCTGTATTGCAGAGCTTCACGCCCCATGACCGTTTTAGCTGATCGCGCATGCGCCGCATAAAGCTCATTAAGCGCAGACTCTTTGCGGTCACCCTCAAGCGACATAATTGCGCTAAAGAAAGACTTCAGAGAATCACTGTCGGCATTAGCTTTAAGTACATTAAGCTCAATCACTAACGAAGGAATCTCCGCTTCTTCGAACAACGCAATAATATCGTCGATTGGACGAAAGCCATTCATCGCTTTGTAGAACGTCAACGCATAAACAAGTTCAGGTTTGTGGTTTGGATCTTTGTAATTACGATTAGACGCATTCAAAGGGATGCCAAGTGCATTCTCTCGCTCAAAACCTAACTCAGATTTGCGCTTATTTGGGTGAACCTGAATCGACAACGGTGTTTCAGCGGCCAACACCTTGAACAAGAAAGGTAATTCACCGAAACGTGACGCCGTATACCCGCCTAAGACATCGATTTTATTTTCATCAATCATGTGAGAAAGCGACTCACCGGTATCGCCTATTTTTGAGCAACCATTAGGGTGAGCACCCATCCAAATTTCTGCTTGAGGTTCTTGGTTTGGGTTCACAATACCAAAAAGTTGATTAATGGAGTCTTTGCTTCCCCATGCGTAGTTTTGAATAACGTTGTCGAGTTTAAATAGAGACATAATTACTTCTCATTAAAAATCTGTCCGCCAAGCTTTAGCGTGGCGGCGATATTACGGGCAGTACGAGTCAGGTTTTGATTCGCTTCTAATAAAACTTGGTCTAATGACTGAGGTGAACGTACGGTTCCAAATAAGCTAGACATTGAGTCATAAAGCTTTTCAACGTCTTTGCCCAAAGAGCCAGCAATACCAATGGTTGGAATGTTCTGCTTAAGAGCTCGCTGTGCGATACCAAAAGGTGTTTTTCCTTGCAGAGTTTGGTTATCCATCTGCCCTTCTCCAGTCACGACCAGTGAAGCGCCTTCAAGTACCTTATCCGCATCCAACGCATCCAGTACCATCTCGATACCCGCTTTAATTTGGATATTAAACGCTAGGCTTAGGCCTAACGGTGTGCCACCAGCAGCACCAAAACCCTTGCTGTCGCGATGATTAACGCCTGTATGGGCTTGAGCGATATCGGCAAAGTGCCCAATGGCAGTATCCAGTTGTTGAACTTGAGTTTGTGACGCCCCTTTCTGAGGACCAAAAACGGCACTTGCTCCGCTTTCGCCACACAGTGGATTATTCACATCGCAAGCGACCACGAACGCAACTTCTTTGCATCTCGGGTGCAGCCCATCAAGATCGATGCTTGCTAGCTGACTTAATTCGGCGCCGCCACCAGATAACTCGTTGCCTTGCTTGTCTAATAACTTGCCTCCCAACGCTTGTAAAATGCCAGCACCTGCATCGTTGGTTGCGCTACCGCCCAAGCCGATAATGATTTGTTCAACGCCTTGATCTAAAGCATCTTTAATCAATAGCCCTGTGCCAAACGAAGATGCGGTTAAAGGTGCTCTTTCTCCTACCGTTAATCGGTCTAAGCCCGACGCTTGAGCAAATTCCAACAAGGCAGTTTTCACCTTAGTTCCATCAAAAGTCTGCTCTAACGATGCCCAATAAGCCGTACATTCACGACCGATTGGATCCGTCGTTTGCAAGCTTTGCTTGTTACCATTGAGCGCTTCTAGCAACACATCTACCGTGCCTTCTCCGCCATCGGCGAGTGGCATTTTCACAAACTCTGCATGAGGGAAAACGTCGGCAAATCCACGCTCAATGCAAGACGCAACTTGATGAGCGTCGAGTGATTCTTTAAATGAATCAGGGGCAATTACAATTTTCATTGTCGTTCACCATTCCCGCCCACCAAGGTGAGCGGGTGATTAAAATTAGAATTTGATTTGGAATGTTTTTGCTTGGCAAGATGCCAATTCACCGAAGGTTTCTGCCGCTACATCACCTTCACGAACGCGCTCGTCCATGCTTGTCTCTTTCCAGCTTGAAACCGCTTGAGTGAAAGAGATTGAATCCGATACTGAACCCGTTTCTGCTGGGTTGTAGACACGCATGATCAACGCATCTTCGTCTTCAGCTTTCTTAAGAACGCTTAGTACCGCACCTGCTTGTTGCTTCGATAGCAAGCTGAAGTTCATTGGTAGGTTTTGCTCACCCACATTAAGCTTCATCGCGTTGTAAGGGATCTTGTTGTAGCATTCGATTTGAGTGACATTGTCACGTGCTTGCGCCATGATGTTCGCGTCAATGTGATTACCAGAGAAGCCACACAGTGTGAATTCACATACTAACTTTCCGCGCACTTGTGAATCTGGTGTCGGGATCTTGATACCAGAAGGACGACCCGGACGAAGCAATAGCTCTTCTTTACCCAACACGCCGATACCACGGAACAGTGTCAGTGCGAACGTATCTCTGTTTTCGTCACCTTGAGATGCAATCACCTCAAATTCACGCAGACCATTCGACATGATCGCCATGCCTGCTTTGCCGTTTTCTAGCGCTGCAAAGTTCATTAATTGATACACAGGAACTGGCGCTTCTTTCCACTTCTCTTCTTCCCAAACCGCCATAGCAGGGTCGTTGGTCGGGCGAGTAATGCAACCGAACTGGTTATCTGCAACGACAGTTTCAGAAACGAATGGCGTTGGTACTAGCACACGTACACGGTGGTCGTCGGCTTGGTTGTCTAGCTCCATGCGAACTTCGATGCGGCGAGAGCCTTGTTTTAGTACCACTTGGCATTGCGCTTCCACAAAACCGTGTTGACCCGTGCGTTCTTCACGCTCTGCCAGGTTTGCAGGCACGTTCATACGGAAAGCGATGTTCGCTACCGATTGGAAGCCTTGGTGGTCAATCGATGTTTCTACCGGGAATTCATCTGAGTACAACAGCCACTCTTGACGAGATGGAGAGTAATCGTACTCATCGCCGTCATCAGAACCGTCTTCTAAACGAAGTACTTGGTCGAATACTTGCTCTGTCTCTTTATCGAAAATAGTCAGAGTACCGTTGTCGTTTACATTGATTCGGTAGTATTCGTTCTCTAGTAAATAGTCTTTTTGCTCAGCAACTTTTACTGCGCCCTTCTCGTTAGCTTGAATGTGTAACGTGGTGAAGCCCATCGCTGGCACAGTGCGTTTGATTTGAATATCAAACTCCATGAATGGGTCGTAGTTACCGTAGTGAACGATTTGACGGTCTACTTTACCTGGGTCAATTTGGCGCTTGTCTTGAATGAAGTACTCAACTGGGTTTTCGTTTTCG
Source organism: Vibrio cyclitrophicus (assembly GCA_023206055.1). Classification (NCBI taxonomy): domain Bacteria; kingdom Pseudomonadati; phylum Pseudomonadota; class Gammaproteobacteria; order Vibrionales; family Vibrionaceae; genus Vibrio; species Vibrio cyclitrophicus. The sequence continues at coordinate 655,152 of CP065367.1, forward strand.
TCAAAGATAGAAAATTCTTGAGCACGGATAGTGATGGTTGTGTTCACCACTTCTTCACGCTCGTACGGAGAAAGGTTAAACATCGCCAGTTTGTCGCAACCTTCGCGATCCGGCATATGGTCGACAATCTTACGCTTGTAGAAGTGGATTAGGTTTGTCGCCATGTCGTCAGCAAGGATGTAACGGTTTAGGATTTCAGCGTGTACCTTGTCAGAACAGCAGCAACCAATCGAGTCATGAGCGTGGTTCTTCATGCTCTCTTTCCACATTTTCTCAATCAAACCATGGTGGTATTCGAAACCTAATGTCCAAGCGATGGATGCTAGAGGCTCTAAGATGTTTACAATCTTGTTTTCGATTTCTGCATGGATCAGTTTGATGTCCATACGCGTCGAAGAAATCGTACGGTGAACACGCATGTATTTACCGTCGTTGAATTCGCCTTTGATTGTGTCGAGTTGATCGCGTGCTGCTTCTACTTTTTCGAATACTTCTTCAAAGCGGTTCATTGAGAATTCGCGATCTGGATAGATTTCACGAAGCTTGTCCATCACTTCAAAGATGTCTTTTTGAATCGGCATTTGATCGTGGCCATTTGGCAATAGGATGTCTTTTGTTACCGATGGTTTTTCTAGCACTGGGAAGTACTTATCTAAACGAGCACGTAGACCTTCTTCATCTTGCGGAAGGTATTTACCAATCGCGTAACCCAGTGGAAGTACTTGTGCCGTTACTTCACTGCCGTCGTTTGATTGCCATAAGAATTCTGTTTTGTTGGTGCCATGACGCTCTGAACAACCACGCCAGAACATTGCACGTGTAATGTCGAAGCCGTTGTAGATCATCGGCAGTTGAGAACTCATGCTGAATGAATCTGGTAGGTAACCAATCTTCATTGCATCGCCAAATTTCATACAGTCACGAATGCCATACATCATGTTACGTACAATCGACTCGCCAGAAACTTGCATTGTGTCGGTTTGAGAATACCAAGGACCAATAATAAGCTTGCCCGCTTCAACCAATGCTTTTACGCGTTCTGTGTTCTCTGGTTTGATCGCGAAATAATCTTCTAGAACGGCTGTTTGACCATCTAGAACGTAGTATTTGTATTCTGGATCACTCTCCAGACGGTTCATGATTTCTTCCATGTTGTTCACAAGAAGAATACGAGACTCTTCTGTTGTGAAATACCATTCACGATCCCAGTGCATGTGTGGAGTAATATGTACGCGTGATGTAGTCATAATCATTTACCTAAATGTGTCGCTTCGAGTAAATCTAAAATTCGAACTCAAATACGACTAAAATTAAATTTTTTCAAGGGGTTAAAATTGGCTGCCACTAAATTTAGGGTGCAGAAAACCACGCCCAGAATCTGTGTGAATAAAACCGTTAGGAGCACAGGTATTTAGGACAGCCAGTTGTTTGTTATTTTTATATATTGATTTCGCAGTGAGTTAGGAGCTAACCCAAAATTCAATTAGTTCTGTGTTGCAGTACTTGCTTCAAACTTACCCTTTTTTACAGCGTGACCACGCCACATCAGAAGAGTAATCGTTGAAATTACTGTGCCGACAATCGCAGCACCGAACCAGATTGCAGCAGCAGAGAATGCGCCCAAACCAGAATCGTGTAACAAGAAGATAGAGAAGATACCTGCACCCGGAGTCGATAAACCAATACCTGCCGCGCCAACCATTGCACCTGTAACCACAGAGCCTAGTAAGAATGAGCCGATTACACGGATTGGATCTTCAATCGCCATTGGGATTGCACCTTCGGTAATACCCGCAAGGCCAAGTAGCCATGTCGATTTTCCGGTTTCAATCTCAAAGTCTTTGAATAGGCGTGGAGCAATCATGGTTGAAGCCGTTACAGTGAACGCCGATACCATTTTTACTGAGCCAAAGATTGCGTATGGGCCATAAACACCGTTCGCCATTGCACCTAAGCAGAATGCGTAAGCAGCTTTGTTTACAGGGCCACCTAAGTCGAATGATACAAACAGACCAAGAATCGCACCCAATAACAGCGCATTGGTGCCTGACATACCGTTCAACCAATCCGTTAGACCTTGGTTTAGGAACGCTACAGGTTTACCGATAACAAACAGCATCAAGCTACCCGCTACCAAAGTACCAATCACAGGGTAAAGGTAGAAAGTAAGGAAACCGTTAAACGCAGGGCCTAAGCGAACATGCTCTTTCACCCAACGCATCACGTAACCAGCAATCAAACCACCAACAACACCGCCTAGGAAGCCAGAGCCAATGATGTTTGCTGCAATACCCGCGGCAAAGCCAGGGCCAAGTGCCGGTTTGTCTGCTAGTGAGTAAGCTGTGTAAGCCGCCAGTACTGGCACCATCAATGTACCCAGTAGGCCGCCACCTAGTTTGCGATACATCCATAGCCAAGAATCTTTTGTTGCGTAGAGCTCTTGCAGGTCAAAAATTTGCGCGATAAGAACAGCAACCGCAAGAACAGTACCACCAGCAACGATAAGAGGAACCGCGTAAGAAATACCAGAAAGCAGTGCTTGTTTAAGCTCAGTTTTCAACGGCAGTTTCTTCGGTTTGTCATCGGTAGCAACTTTACGTTCTGCACCGTTACCTTTTTTCGACTCTTCAATCGCTTCATTAAGAATGCGTTCACCGTGCTTAATCGGTTCTGCAACTGGGGTTTCAACACGAGGAATGCCATTAAAACGCTCAGATTCTTTAATCGCTACTTCAGCAGCAAACACACACGCCACAGCATTATTAAGTTGTTCCGCAGTTAAGCGATCTTCAATACCGTTTGCGCCCTGCTTTTCAACATGAACCTTGTAGCCAAGCTTTTTGCCGGCTTTTTCTAGGTACTCTGCCGCCATATAGGTATGAGCAATACCTGCAGGGCAAGCAGTAACACATACAATTGTCGGTGCATTTGTATCTAAGTTGTCTTGTTTTTCTTCTTGTTGATTGTCGCCATCAAGAAGCGCAAAGATTTCTTCAGCCGTTGTCGCTTTTAATACCGCTTCGCGAACATCGTCGTCGACCAATGTAGTTGTCAGTGCAGTCAGCAGATGCATGTGGGTAGAACCCGCTTCTGCATTTGGAATCGCAATTAGGAAGATAAGATTGACATCTTCGTCTTCGTCCAAGCCTTTCCATTTCATGTCTTCTTTAAGCGTTGCGACAGCGAAGCCAGCTTCTTTAACCGCGTCAGTCTTGCCGTGCGGTACAGCTAGGCCTTCACCAAGCGCTGTCGGGCCTTGCTCTTCACGAGCAAATACTGCATCAAGATACTCTTGCTTGTTATGCAGTTTGCCTTGCTGATCCAGATGGTCAGCAAGTGCGTAAATCGCTTCTTCTCGACTGCTAAACGTAGTTTGCAGATTTACGAGCGACTTATTCGTTAGAGTAGTAAGTTTCATAACCTTTGTCCCATAGTCACGGATTAGTACGACAGTCGTCCCTGTCGACGAGAAGGATAATACAACTTTAAGACATTTAATCCGTGATCACGATCTCACCAATACATATTTGTATTTAATTTGTATTTAAATCGTATTGGTAAATCCTTTAAGAAAGCTTGTTATGTATCGTTTAATTTGTATTATATGTACTACAAAACGCCGATACGACGCTCACACTAACCTTTAAAGCAAGGCTTATATAGAGCAAATTTACGTATTTAAGGTACAGGTTGTTAATCAAAGTCTAGTTGTCCTAGCGCACAAATGAGGCAAAAATGGCAAGACTCCCTATGTATCGCCAAATCGCCGATGCAATAAGAGAAAAGATCAGTTCTGGTGAATATAAAGTTGGAGAAGCACTTCCAACAGAAGCACAGCTACGTGAAGTCTTTTCTGTCAGCCGTGTCACCGTAAGACAAGCACTGAAACTACTGATCGAAAACGATGAGCTTGAAAGCATTCAAGGCAGCGGCACTTACGTCAAAGAGAACAAGATCAATTACGACATCTACAAACAGTCGAGCTTTCAAGAAAAGTGGGCGCATTTGGATGTGGTTACACACAGTGAAGTTCTGGCCTTTGAAATGAAGCCGTGTTCTTTAGCGATGTCTGAACATTTAGATATCAAAGAAGGCGAATTGGTTTTCTACGTAAAGCGCGTTCGTTTCATAGATAACAATCCAATCACGGTTGAAGAAACTTGGTTACCTGTTGCCCTATTCCCAGATCTCACCTATCAAGTGATGCAGACATCAAAGTACGACTTTATTGAGAACACCAAAGGCATGGTGATTGATAGAAGTGAGCAAGAACTGGTGCCGATTCTTCCACCTGAAGACGTTGCTAAACAGTTAGGTATTGACCCAGCTCAGCCTATCATTGAAAAACGTACTCGCGGTTACCTCGCCAATAACACGGTGTTTGAATACAGCCGTAACTACTTCACATCTAACGATTACCGATTCACTTTGGTCGCGAGACGCCAAAGATAAAACTCAATCAAGTATTGCTATGACCAACACAGAGGACACTCGTCCTCTGTGAAAACCCTCATTCCCCAAAGGAAAAGCCTCAACGCTACCACTCCAAATATTCCTAAACCAATATCAAGTAACCTCACGAAAGATCATTCACATTCATTTAAATATTGTTCGCGCGCTTTGACCATAAACTAAACGCCAAATTACAAGAACAACAGTCGACAGGAATGTAGATGAATACCAAACAACTTGAGGACGCGGTCAATGAAGTGACCTTGTTCAATCAACACCTGCACTTAATCCAATCCGTCCATACCATTCCTACACCAAAAGTGAATTGGGAGTCGATTGCCATGGAACCGGCACCCGTAATGCCAACGGTTCGCTTCGACCATAAAGTCAAAGCCATGGAAGCGCTCGACGAGTACAAACCCAACTGGCTCGACATGCTGCTGGGCAACAAATCTAAGCTGTATACCCTCACCGCCAATATTGAGCGAGCGGCAGAGAAAGACATCGAACAATACAAATCTGAATTTGTACATTGGGTGCAGAATTACAGCTACTGGGCCAAAGGCAATCAACTGTCGAAAGGTGTTTTGAATAACGATAGCCAAGCAAAGCTGTCTGCCCTTTCTGAAGCTCAACAAAACACGCTGAACGCCGCAGTGGTCGACACTAAGCTGATCAATCATAACTTTAATACCTACAAGAACGGCCACCTGTTAGAAATCAATATTCAGGTTAATAAGCACAACGTCATCCCTAAAGAGAAAAAGGTATTGTGCCAAGGTGAAGTAAAGTTAGAGACTCTATCCCTTTCAGAAAGCAACGCCTTATATCGTGAGTACGTGTGCAGTTGTATTCTTAAGTGCGCGCAAGATGCTTTCAATGTGTTACCCGAGACGAGCGTCTTGGTCAACGTTGAACAGATTTCAGCAGATCAATCGAGCGAAACCATCGTTTCATGCCATGTAGAACAAGGACTACTCGAGTTCTTATTAATCGAAGACGATAAACCCTCTGAGACACTTGAATTCTTTGTCCACATTGAAGATTTTAATCCTCATCGAGGTAATGGGTTCTCAGCGATAAAAACGATCTTTTCGCCTTTGCCTATTGCGTCGTAACTCACTCGCATTTTCGATTCAATCATTGACGACTCTTCACGACTAACCTTGCGTTCATCGTGTTCAATCACCTTATATACCCAAACCATTATGTCGACACACGCTATCTCACAAACAACGCGCCCATTAACCAACACAGTTTCATATACACGATCCTTAGTAAAGCTACCTTTAGTTCTAATCGCTATCTCTATGCCCGTATTTGCCGAAGAAGTTGAAGAAGTGGAACTCGAGGGCGACGTCGTATTAAGCGAAGGTTCTGACTTACAAGAAGAAGCTCAAGAATCCCCTTTTACAACCCTGACCAAACTCGGGTTTATCTACTCACAAAACACCAGTTCATCTTTGTCTATCAACTCTGGCATATCTGTTGGATACAAAAAAGAGAACTGGGGCCAACGAGTTCAGTTTGATACCTACTATACCGATGCTGAAAACGATGAAGACGGCACCAATCGCTATACCACCAACTATGGCATCAGCTATGACTTGAACGAAGTCACCTATTTGGTCGCGACAACACGTTTTGAACACGACCACTTTGGTACTTATCGTAAGCAATTTATAACAGCTACAGGATTGGGTCGCCACTTTTATGATACTGAAAGAATCAAACTTCAAGGCTCTGCTGGTCCGGGTTACCGAATCAGTCAACGCCAATCCTCCGATGAAGAGTTCCCGAACAAAGAGAACTATGAGCTGATCGTGAATGCCAGTGTTGATGGCTCTCTGACGATCACAGAAACGTTTTCTATGGGGGCAACGGCTAACATGGCTTACGGTGAAGAGAACACCAATTACAACCTCAAAGGCTATCTAAAGAACATATTGATGGGCAATTTAGCTCTGACTTTTGATACCGAATACATCTACAACACCACTGTCGCATCAGACCAAAGTAACGCCGAAATCTACAGCTCAATGAACCTCAACTACGATTTCTAAATAACGCTTCCCCATCGAACATGCAAAAGGATTTGCATGATCGTTCAGAGAATCATTACTAAGCCGTATACGAAAACCAACCTCATTGACTCTAGCTCTAGCTCCATAACTAGAAAAATTGTATTGAGATGTGTTTTTGGGATCGGTAGCTCAAAGCTCTGTCAACAAAATGTAAAACCGCTCTTTAGCCAATGAAAACCTCATGGTTTATCGATAAAGTTTGCTCACCTTTTGTATTACAAACAATTTTTATGTTCAACTATCAACAACCTTTAAAATACCTCAAAGTTGCTGCGTTTATCTCTAGTGGATTATTACTCGCTGGCTGTGAAGCTAATGCTAAAAGCGAACAAGCAGAGCTTAAAACATGCACCGATTGCAATTGGAACATCGAGCAATGGAAAATCACCCTTCCAGTCAGTGGTGACGATTACTACAACAATGGCCGTAGCAGCGCAGCCGAGCTCATCCCCCAAGAATGTAATGGTAAAGAGTACTTAACCAACGACACTCATCTTCCTTGGTTCTCTCGTGAGTCTGTTAATGGCGAAGAACGTCTAAAATTCACCGTTGATCTTGGTGGTCAAGTTTCAACAACAGCAAACACAAAATACGCTCGTTCGGAACTTCGTGAATTGTATAAGTTCAATACCGAAAATCGATGCAGCACTAAAGACCAAAACTGGGCGGTAACAGGGACACATGAACTTAAAGCGACAGTGAGCGTTGATCAGTTCCCGAATAAAGACGTGACAGGCAGTGACCCAAAAGTCGTTCTCGGCCAAATTCATGGTAAAGACATTAAACAAGCGCTGGTGAAATTGCAGTGGGATGGTGAAAACAAGCCGGTACGTGTTGTTCTGAACGATTCATTTCTACCAGGAAACAAAATGTGTAGCGACTGTCAGCCATTCAGTGTCAACCTAGGAGTCGCACCTGCAAACCTGGATTGGGATTACACGATTCGCCTCGATGAGCAAGGTATTTACCTTTCAACACTCATTAATGACGAATTATCAGAGCGCTTCTTACCTTGGGGCATCGAAACAGAAGACCGTGATGGTAACAAGGTTACGTTGTCAAAAGCATGGTTAGAGGAAGAGTACTACTTTAAAGCCGGTCTTTACGCCCAAATAAAGCCTTCAAGAGAGTTTGCTGGTCAAGTATTCTCGGTTAGCTTCTCGAAGATCAATATTGATCATAGATAGAATGTCACCTCATCAGTTGTGTCTAAAATCACTACTGATACTTGAAAACGGCGTGTGGGTATCTCATCCATACGCTGTTTTATCACTGATACGCCCACGACATCGCAACTCGCTAAGTTAAACTTACGTTCAAATGACCTCGCCTAAGCAAGGACTGACAGCTTCTTAAAGTAACCCCTCCTTCACGCTGATTATATAGAAAACATTAATTCTGTTTTGCCCAGCGGCCCGTTTATCTACAAACCTTGGTGTAATAGATTGGTTGCAAGCAAACAAAAGGAGCGAACACATTATGTTATCCAATCAACTAGAGCGCGCACGTGCCATCGATTTACCAACACGAGAAGCGATGCTTCAACGAGCTCCTTCTGTACAACAGTTTTGGGACAGCAATAAGGGTTTGTTCAGCGACGCTTGGAAAGAATGGGAAGCAAGTGCGGAAGGCAGTCAATTGGATTTCGATGATTCACTGTTAGATGCCCGCCTGCGTGAAGCTGTCAGAGAAGCTTGGCAAGATCCAGAGAAAGAAATCGCGGTAAAAGACTTACTCGAAGAGATCTCTCCTGGGGTGTTTAAGTTTCAGTTCTTTGATGCTGAACGTCTCGCTGAGTTGCGTGATTACTTGGAAGCGGTCTCAAATGCTCAAATCCCGCTGCGACCACCATATGGCATAGTGCTTAACCGCGGTGGAGCAATGCTAGACAGCCGTTCTGAAGGTTATTTGGCAGCGCCAAGTTTCCAAGCGTTTTACCGAGATTTACTCGACAGTTACATGCGCCCTATCGCTCGCTTATTGTTCCCTGAAATCATGGGTTACGATACGCAAACTTTTGGGTTCTCGATTCAGTATCAAGCGAACAAAGATACGTCTTTACGCCTGCATACTGATGCGTCTTCTGTCACGCTCAACATTAACGTAAATATGCCAAATGAAGAGTTTTCAGGGTCAGAACTTAACTTTTATGATCCTGCTACAGGTAAGATGAATGAAACGACATTCACACCCGGTGTCGCTATGATTCATCGAGGAAACGTTGCCCATGCGGCACTGCCGATAACAAGTGGTGAACGTTCAAACTTGGTATTGTGGTTGTATGGCGATCGTGGACAAATACCACACCACAATTCGTCATTAGAACCTATAAATGCGCATCAACGCTGGACGATACCAACCGTGGTACATGATAATTTTGTACCGTTCTAGACAGCTTCGTACCATCTTAGATGATACAAACTCTCTTAGCCTTTCTCGGCAATTGAGAGAATAAATACAAACGCGCCCACCATGGCCATGGTAGGCGCGTTTTAGTTTTCACTTCAATTAACTGGTCAATCTATATGGCGAGTTATGCGGGTTTCGTTCTCAACCGAGTCAGTATGTCCATCTGTTTTAGATTCGCCATACCAACGTAAGCCACTGGCACTAAGAACAGTGAGAAGAAGGTTCCGACTGTCAAACCGCCGACTAATACCAAACCAATATTGATTCGACCTAAGGAACCCGGGCCATCCGCCAATGCCAATGGCAATGAACCGAGGATCATCGTCAGTGAGGTCATCAAAATTGGACGTAACCTTGAACGCGCACTGCTGATCGCCGCTTCTTTCGCACTCGCGCCAGATTTACGTTTCTCGTTGGCAAACTCCACCAGCAAAATACCGTGTTTGGTCACGAGACCAACCAGTGTCAGCAATCCTATCTTCGAGTAAATATTCAGGCTTTGACCAAATACCGAAAGCGTCAAAATCGCGCCCACAATACACAATGGAACCGTCAGCAAGATTATCATTGGGTCAACAAAGCTTTCAAACTGCGCCGCCAAGATCAAGAAGATGAAAATCAACGCCAATACGAACAGCACTTGTGCGCCCGCGGTTGAATCAACCAGATCTTTAACTACGCCATTGAACTCGTAGCTCTGAGCAGGTTTCAACAGGCTTGGTACCGTGTCATCAATGTATGCCTTCACGTCGCTCGCCGTATATCCGGGCATCAAGTCCGCGGTGATTTCAGCGCTGTCTTTACCCATGAACGTCTTGAAATTAGATTCCGATGTCACTTGTTTGATTGATACAAACTGAGATAAAGGAAGCCTTTGACCCGACTGTGAATCCACATACAGCTTATCGAGCACCTTGAAATCACCAAGATCACTTCGGTTCACTTGAACTTGAATTGGGTATGTATAACCGTCGTCGGCTTGCAAATCTGCGGCTTTAACAGAACCAAGGAACGTCGATAACGCATTGGTTACGTTACCGTAATCAACACCAGACAATACAATCGCATTGCGATCAATCGACAAGTCATAACGTAACTGGTCACGCAGCATTGAGTTCTTAATGTTGGTCACGCCCTCGTAATCCTCAAGCGCCTTAACGACTTCGCTCGCGGTTTCAGACAACACAGTGGTATCACGGTTAACCGTCGTCAGTTCAAGGATCATGTTGGTTGCAATGTTCAAGTTATCTGCTGAGCGAACCTTGAAAGACATGCCGTAAGCAGAGACTGAACTTTGTGCCTTAGCGATAAACTCGTTTACCAATTCATCCGCTGATTGATCACGTTCACCCCAAGGTTTCAAAAGAACGTGATTGGTCGGTGTACCTTCAATGTAAGATAGGTTCGCTTCTACTGAACTATCACCTTTGAACACATTGTTAAGTTGCGCGTTGTTATCTAGATGGTATTGACGGCCAACACCTGTTGGTGGTGTAGAGGTCACCTCAACAAAACCGGTATCTTCCGTTGGAAGCAATACTTGAGGCATTTTCCAAACCGCTAAGGCCGATAAAGCGATCAGCACTAAAGCAATACCACTCATCAGAGCCTTACGATCAAACCATTTGCCTAGCTCTTTGGTGTATAAATCCGATAACACATTCAGTTTCGCATCAACCTTTTGATACCACTTCGCCGGAGTTGATACTGGCTTCATTAAGTAAGCACTCATCATTGGTGAGAGCGTTAACGCCACAAATCCAGAGATGATCACCGCTGCTGCAAGCGTGAACGCAAACTGCCTGAATAGATCGGCGGTTAGGCCTGCCATCAAGCCAATTGGTAAGTAAACAACCGCCAAAGTTAGCGTCATCGCAATCACCGGGAAGACGATCTCTCGACACCCTTTAATTGCAGCGTTGAATGGGGTTTCACCCTCTTCGATATGACGGTAGCAGTTTTCAGCCACAACAATCGCATCATCAACCACCAAACCAATGGCGAGAATGATAGCGAGAATCGTCAGTACGTTGATACTAAACCCAAGTAAATGCATGACGGCAAATACGCCTATCACACACACCGGGATGGTGATGATCGGAATTGAAGCAACTCGAAAAGAGCCAAGGAATAGAACCACCACTGCTGAAACCAGAACAATCGCTTCAACTAAAGTCATGAAGCCTTCATCAATTGCGGTTTTAATGAAATCCGCTTGGTTGTAGACCATCTTCATCTCAATGCCTTCTGGCAACTGAGGCTGAATCACATCGATTTGTTTCTTAACTTTATTCGCTACTGTGACTGGGTTTTCACTTTTTAGCGGTAACACCTGAATCGACATTGCTAAGTTGTCATCGACTCGAAGAATACTCGGGGTTAAGCTTTCTTCTCCCATTTTAACTTCTGCAATATCGCCGACACGAATGATCTTGCCGTCATCAACACGGACCACCAAGTCGCGTACATCATCAACGCTGGTTACTTGGTTTACTGGGTTGATGGAAAAATCTCGAACCTGCCCCTTAATCGTACCCGCAGTAAACGTTGCGTTGTATGAACTCAATGTTCCAACAACATCGGATGCACTCATATTGAGTGCCATCATGCGATCCGGTTGCAACCAAACACGCACCGCCTTCTCGCTGCCACCATACGGTCCCCAAATGCCACCCACACCTTGAATATGCTTAAATTGAGGCACGACTTGCTGGCTAATGTAGTCGTACATATCTTGCTTAGACATCTTGCCAGTATTCACAAACGTGATGATGTTACTCGGCATACTGGTGTCAGAAGAGTCATCCGTGACTGTTGGCTTATCCGTCATGCTCGGCGGGAAATCACCAATCGCTTCGACGCTGCTGCGCAGGTTGTTCATCAAGCTGGTGTATTCGACATCATTAATGTCATCTTCAAAGATGATTTTTAGATTACACGTGCCCTCCTGACAGTCCGTCGTCATGGTTTTCACGCTGTCGAGGCCCGTTGCTGCGGTAATAAGCTTATCTGCCACATTGCGTGACATGAACTCAGCGCTCGCGCCGTTGATCGCCGCGGTTACAGTCGCCGACGGTGTTTTATGTTCTGGGAAATATTGGATCGAGAGCTTTTGAAATGACAGTAGGCCAAATAAGACAATTGCGATACTCAGAACTGATGCAAATACAGGGTGCTTAATACAAATCTCAGGAAGCTTCATTCAGATTCTCCTTCGTTACAGCTTCCTTGCTTAGTGTTTCCTTGCTTTGAGTTTCGCTTACTGATTTCTCAACAGTCGAGCTTGTTTCTGCTTGCTCGCTGTTTTCGGTGATCGCTTCGTCTACACCTTTCGATGCTTCCGTCCAATCAACCGAAGGTTCAATCGGATGCGGTTGAGCCAGCTGAGCGTTCTCTTTGCTTGTCGGTTCAGTTATTAGCTCAACGGTTTTCTGTTCAGCATTTGGGTTCATGACCTTAACCAACGACGCTTTCTTGAGGTTCTGCTGTCCCGTCACCACGACGTCATCACCAAGCTTCAAGCCTTTTTCTACAACAACGTAGCCGTCGTTAGTATTCACGCCTAATTCGACAATGCGTTGATCGATCTTTTCACCATTCACGACCCAAACAAAGCGCTCTGTATCTTTGGCTTGAACGGAGTTTTGAGAAACCACCATCTGCGTTGAATCTTCGCTGGTCATCTGACTTACTTTGGCAAACATACCCGGAACTAAGCGATGCTCTGGGTTAGTCACGTGCGCGTGCACCTCTACACGGCCTGAGCTCTCGTCCACCGCTGGCGCAATGTAATCCACCACGCCAGAAAACGCTTCATCAACAAATGCATCAACTTGGATGGAAACATTCTGCCCAAGCTTTGCGTTGCCCAAATCCGACTGTCCAATGGAATACTGAACTTCGACAGGATCGAGTTTGATCAAACTGACCAACGCGGTTGCGCTATCAATCTTACTGCCCACTGAGTGAGTGAAGTTAGTTAGCTGCCCATCAAATGGCGCTACCAATAAATAGTCATTCATCAGCGCTTCTTTCTGACGGAAATCAGCTGCGGCTAGGTTCGCCTGTTCGCCCAGTTCTTCCACATCTTGTTGAGACATCGAGTCAGGCTGTTTCTTCAGTAATTCTTGTACACGCTTTAATTTCGACTTTGCTAACGCTAGAGAGCTTCTTGCTTTGTCTAAATCGGCTTTCGCTTTGGTATTGTCCAACTGGGCGATCAGTTCGCCTTTTTTAACTGGATCTCCATCTTTGAAATGGATATTAAGAATTTTGTCGGAGGCACTAAATGTCAATGCAGCAGAATCCGTTGCCCTGATTTTGCCAACCTCGTTGATTGAAGAAGTGAAGGCTTGTTTGTGCGCTTTTTCGATAGTCACAGGAATTAAGTTTGAGTCTTGGGCAAACGATGGAGAGATATGTAAGGCAAACAGTGCCAAACAGATTGTTTTACTAAGCTTTGTAAATTTCATTTTTAATAACCATAACCGTTGAATTCGTCTGAATTAAAACGTTTTTCTAAGCAGCTATTTCTTACTTAATGAGCTTCCAGCTATTTAAATAATGCTAAAACAGCTAATAATGAGAAAAGGGCTCAACTCACTGTCGAGCCCTGCAATTTTTATATGATTCCTAAATTTTTACGTTCTGAACTCCAAAGTAAAAGTTAAAAACGATGCTGATACTGAACACCGATCAAGAGAGCATCGGCAGTCACATCAGCAGTTATATTGGAACTCGTTCCTGGGATCGTCGTCAGGCTTTCGTCAATATCTTGTGATTCTCCGATGATAAATCCGACACCAATGTCCACAGAACTGGCAGCCGTGAAGTTATATGTCCCTCCGACCGTGAGCCAATGACGGTTAACATCAGGAATAGATAACGATGTAAGTTCATCAGTTGGGGAAATGTCGTACATATAACCCGCTCTCAGAATGATCTCTTTTGACATGGTGTAAGTGCCACCAACCGAAACGTGTCCCGCATCTTTCCATTGGTATTCTTTAATAGAATCGTCATAAGAATCAGACGTTAACGAATCAAATTCAGACCAATTCACCCACTGCAAGCTGTAGTGGAAAGCCCATTGTTCGTTGAGTTGGTGCCACCCAGAAAACTCGAGTGTGTCTGGTAACGGAACATCCATCTTGTCGGCAGGGACACCACCTTTAGTAATGTCACCTTCCACTTCGATATCTGGACTGTAACGGTAAGTAATACCAAACTTGTTATGTTCATTGACTTGATAGGTCGCACCAACGTTAGCCCCCAAACCGAAACCATCGGCATCTACGTTTAACAAGTTTTGGCGGTATATTTCGCCCTCACCGTAAATAACATCTAGCCCTATGCCCAAATTGATTTTTTTAGACAACTCGTAAGCCACAGCGAAACCCACATTGATACTGGAAAGCGCCGTTTTTCCTCCAAACTCATCCGCTTCGAACGAGTTATCAAATTCTACGTCGGTACCAAAATTAGAGTGCACCGTCGCTCCCAGAGTGAACTTAGAACCTTCGATTGGATGTACATAATGAATGTTCGGAACTAATGTCCCTGCGTCTAATGATTGGTCATCTAACATTTCAGTATCACCAATCATTGGTGTGTAGCTAACGCTAGACACATCAATACCACTATCGATATAGATAGCGCCGACAGAGAGTGTTGGTTGCTCGATGTAAGCCATCGCAGCGCTGTTTTTAGCAACAATTGCCGCGCTATCTGCCATCACTGCATCACCGGCGAATGCACGACCTAACCCGGTTGCAGACTGCGCGTTAAGTTGAAAGCCAGCCGCATTAGTCAGGCAAGGGACAAGAGCAGCGGCAGTGCTCAGTAAGAATTTATTCTTCATCTTGAGGCACCTCGGTTTCGATGTGATCTTCGTTATTAATGACGACTACTGCACCGTCACTCATTACCATAGAAGCAACGGCAATTTGTTGAGTGTCCACCGCTTCACGAACGTCTGACATGTTTTCACCTGGTGTGCCCGGTAAGCCATTTTCATCAACGGGACCTTCATAGGGGAACAGATACGTACCATGCCCGCCGGTTGTGGTTCGTACTGCTCCACGCTTTTCGTCAATATTTTCTGAGGTACCTGTTATTGGGTCTAAGCCAAGCGCAGTAATCAGTGGTTCAGTACCAGTACGAATGTTATCTGGCGCGGTATTCGGAATTACGCTATCTGGGACGTAATCAACACCAACGTCACAAGTCTCCCCGCAATCTCCAACGGCAGCTAACAAAAGAGTTGGTTGCTGAGCAGCGACTTGGCGAGAGATAAAGCTCGCAGGGTCAGCACTATCAATTGTTGCTTGGACCCCTTGTTTAAGGTCTGTCACAACTAAATCGAAGATGTCATTCTCTAGCTGGCTGACAAGAAGCGCGTTATCAGATGAAAGCTCTACAAACTCACGAAGCGCTTCAATGCACTGCTGATTCGTTGCTTCTGTTGTACATGTATCTGGTATCACCGTTTCAGCAATGCCACGCTGAACATCCGGAGACTTCTTAACACCTTCAGACATTTCAGGGCCTAAGGTTTGAGAGGACAGAACCAAGTTAGTTAGCCCCTGCCCCGGAACAACAAAGTTTACAGTGTTGAAAGTAAAGTCTGAGTTAGCCGTAAGTGCTCGAGACGCTTGACTGAATTCACTTACCATCACCGACATGATTCCTCCCAACGATTGCCCAATTAAGTGGACATCATCTCTTTTCACCCAAGCTTCTTGGCTTAGCGCATAACGAAGACCCAGAAAGTCAGAAACAGACTGCTGGAGGTTAGAACGAAGTGCCAAAGGGGAATCAATATTAATAAAGAACGCCTTGTCTGCTCTAGCACTAATCTCTACCCCTTTCTCTGGCCCCCCACCGTCTGGATCGGTATTGTCATAGCGCATTCTTTCCCCGTGATATGGCATATCGATAGCAACAACGGCATAGCCTTTTTTTGTGTACTCGGCTGCCATCAAAGAAGCAGTGCCGCGCTCTGCAGTAACACCGTGGATAAATATCGCAGTCGGGAAACCGATCGATGTACCTTTCGGTCGAGGTGTATCGGAATAATTGGGTAAATAGATATCAGCAGTTATATCGAGGAATTCGACTAATTTTGGCTCTGGCATCTCGGCTGTTGGGAAACCACCATCTTGATTCGTAATCCATTCATATAAAGGAGGACAATTTTCTTTCGGATCAAACTCATCAACAAGGCACTCGGACTCTCGAGCCTGAGTAAAAGGTAAATATGACGGTATTCTTAACTTCTTAGAATACTGATTGTAATCCCCATTAAACTCTCGAACCGTTTCATAACCATCTAAGAACCTAGTATTAAATTTGACGTGGTTATCCCTCATCGCATCCAAGGGAGCATAAGAACTTTGAGTTTTAAATTGCGCGGCATATACAGGAATACCCTTATCTGGATATAACGCATAATATGAATCAATAGCGCTCAATACTTGCTCTTGAAGCACTTCTTCTTTTTCGTTATTTAATGGAACTTCTGAATAAATCAAATCATCAAAGCTAGCATCTGCTTTTAAAGGCTCATTAAATTCAGTTTTTACCCCATCCGTTACTACAATCGAATAAGTACGACTCTCAGCTAAGCCTGATTCACATTGAATTTTAATATTGGAACCATCAGCGGATATTTGAGTGACAACTTCTTCGCCTGTTAGGTCATCAATTAATACAACATTCCCGGCTAAGGTTTCGTTATTGAGTGGATAACGTTTGTCCGAATTAACACTTTGTAGAGGAATTAAAATCGGTTCCGCACAAAGTCCCCAACCGTCTAGGGCTGCGTATGAATTGTTGTAGTCCTGATAATAAGCATCATTGGTCGATGACATTGCGGCAACTTCTTCACCGACTCCTGATATTGTTCCATCGTCGTCATACCCATACCCATCGTTTGGTTTTGGTAATTCATTAATGTTGTAGGGAACCAATACCGAAACGGCCTCTTGAGTCGAGTCTTCAGACTGACAGCCGAGTAAGGCAAGCGTAATTAGTCCACATATATATGGCTTATTGAATTCTTTCAAAACAGCTCCTTCGTAGCTTTCGCATTTAACTGGTGTGGTCATGCGATTTATCGTTATTTGAGTTGCCGATTGAGTCGGAGGTAAGTTCGACTTTTATTTGTAGAGAGCAAGGCAACACGAAATTGGAATGACACGTTGATAGAACTACGTAAGAAATCTGAGCAATTAACCCACACCCACTAAATCAGCGTCACCCGTTAATGATCCAATAGCTACTAACAGCAAGCACCTGAAACCGCATGAAACAACCTCAAAAAGGTATATAAGGAAATCTAATTATCTTAATAATCAACATAAATTCAGATACTTAAACATCAAAGACGATGAAGTCAGCAAGTTTATATTTGTTGTGAGATTTGTTATATTTAGGTTAGAAGGCTTATAACAATGAGAACCCAGATGTCTGCTGAATTTATTATCAATGATGATATACAGGTCAATTTAGAAGAGAGTGAAATCCATCACTTTAAGACGGGCCGTACCTACCCAATAGGCTCTAATGAATCAGAACTACTTAAGTTTTTTATCTCGAGACCCAATGAGGTGATCACTCGCCAAGTTCTTATTGAACAGGTGTGGGTGTCTAAAGGCATATACGTTGAAGATGGCAGCCTAATGCAAACCATCTCGATTTGCCGAAAAGCGTTAGAAGATAAGGGTGGGATGATCATCGTCACTGAGCGCGGTAAAGGATACCGGTTTGCAGGACAAGTGACACAAGACAAAGAACGCGCGCTGCGTAAAATTCAATCTCAACCAAAACAAGAAACGAAACAACCTGAAGACAGTACAGCGACAGAAAGCTCAACAACCGAGACAGCGGCCGCTACGAAAAATACAAACCGTCTATTAGCATTGGTGGCATTATTTGTAGTGACTGCGGGTTTATCCCATTATTTTTTTTCTTATTTAGATAGAAACAGCCTAGGCGAAGATCTCGTGGGTCAGCATTTTATCTCTTGTAAAATCGAATCCGACGAATTCAATTTTAATGAGTTATTCAACGTGACGCTTTATGAATATAAGGGACGAAACATCATCATCGATAATTCAGGAAAATCTCTGAGCTTCCCTGCCGGATTTAAAGGAGTGACTTGTGAATAATAAAACGAATGCAGCAATTTTTGTGGTACTGCTTGGCGTATTAGTCGGCTGGGTTTCTACCTTTATTCCCAAGTCACATCTTGAAGGGCATTATTTAGCCAATACAGCATCGATTATTAACCCATCCAATAATATGATTCATAACCAGTCTGCTATTAATATCGAGTTTAAGAAGAATGACAGTTATGACTTATTGTACGTATCAACTAAGCAAGTCGGCTTTACGTCATCAGGATCTTACTCTGTCACTCAACACGACATCTCACTGGATGAGAACCAACACCAACAAATCATCCCGAGTCGCGAGTTGTCGTTTTACGAAAAGGTGATGATAAGTGAAGGGGCTACCCTTTCTTCTGACGCGATGCCTTACATTCCATTGAATAGAGAAGAGTTTTTACTCATTACTCGCTATGGGGTGATTCACTTTTGTAAGAAGGTCGTCTGTTCTGAGCTGCCAACGTATTCAAATGACACTCCTGACGTTGATATAAACTAAACTCGCTCGCTATTCTAATTATATTTTAGTGCCAGCTTGTGTTTTAGCGCTTACTTAAGGGAAATAAGTAAGCGTTAAACATAAGTAATCTTTAAACGTAAATAAGCTTCAAAGCTAAGTAAGTTTAAAAGCGAAGATTCTCACCTCTTTACTCCGATAAATACCCACTTCATTACACATTCCCTTCCAAAGTACAAAAAACACTCACAATTTATAAAACAACGCCTGCATATGCAACTAGAACAATCAAAGGTGATCCAAGTTATATTCTAACGAGCTACAAAATTTGTTTATTAACATCTAAACAACAGTAGTTAATCACGATTTACAACCACAATTAACATCGAAAAAAATGTTTGTCTTAGATCATATCAACCTCAACTATGCCTCGTGCCACAGTGCAGTTTTCTGTACATTCATTGTCATATTCTGAAACACTTTCTTATATTTTTTAAACTTTGTGGAGATTTCTATGTTAGAGCTCTTGATCGGATTAGTGATTACTATTGCTGTTGGTTACTTTATTGTAAAAGGCTATAAAGCAGCGGGTGTACTACTAACTGCTGGCCTCGCCCTACTTCTTATTACTGGCCTTATTGGTCACACAGTTTTACCAGCTAAGGTAGCTTCAACAGGTAACATGGTTACCGACTCACTAGAATTCGTTAAGTACATGCTTCAATACCGCGGGGGCGGCCTAGGCATGCAAATCATGCTTCTGTGTGGTTTCGCTTCATACATGACTCACATCGGCGCGAACAACGTGGTAGTAAAGCAATTTTCTAAACCACTTGCAGCGATCAAATCTCCCTATGTACTTCTTGTTGCGGCTTACATCGTAGCGTGTCTAATGTCTCTAGCAGTAAGTTCTGCAACGGGTCTTGGTGTGCTATTGATGGCAACCCTATTCCCAATGATGACGGCAATGGGTATTTCTCGCCCAGCAGCAGTTGCGGTTTGCGCATCACCTGCAGCCATCATTCTTTCACCAACCTCTGGTGATGTGGTTATCGCAGCAGAAAAATCAGGCATGTCTCTTGATGTGTTTGCTGTTCAAACGGTACTGCCTGTTTCTATCTGTGCAATCATCGTAATGGCTGCAGCCGCTTTCTTCTGGAACAAGTATCTAGATAAGAAAGAAAACACACCAATGGAAAAAGTAGACGTTTCTGACATTGAAACAACGGCACCCGCTTTCTACGCTGCACTGCCATTCCTACCTATCATCGGTGTATTCCTATTTAACGGCCGTACGATTCCAGGCCTTTCACTTGATATCTACACCATCGTAGTGGGTTCTATCTTCGTGGGCGCAATCATCGATTACGTTGTGAAGAAGTTTGACGGTGAGAAAACACTAGAAGATCTAGACTCTTGCTACCAAGGCATGGCGGAAGCATTCAAAGGCGTGGTAATGCTGTTGGTTGCGGCGGGCGTATTTGCTCAAGGTCTAATGTCTATTGGTGCGATTGATAACCTAATCGGTCTTGCTGAATCGGCAGGCGCAGGCGGTATCGCATTAATGCTTATCCTGACAGGTCTAACGGTGGCTGCTGCTATCGCGACAGGCTCTGGTAACGCGCCTTTCTATGCATTCGTAGAGCTGGCTCCATCATTAGCGGCGAAAATGGGCTTGAACCCAGCGTTCCTAATCATCCCAATGCTTCAAGCATCGAACCTAGGCCGTACCATTTCACCAGTATCTGGCGTAATCGTAGCGACTTCTGGCATGGGTAAAATTAGCCCATTTGAAGTCGTTAAACGTACGTCTGTACCGGTAATCTGTGGTCTTATTACCGTTATCTTCGGTACGCTTGTTCTAGTACCAATGGCAGCTTAATTGTCAGTAAAAGAGACATGGTAATTTAGATATAAAATGCTTAAACAAAAAGGCGCTGAACTTAATAAGCTCAGCGCCTTTTTTAATGTCACATGTTCAATGTCGTTTGAAGCTAACGCTATTTGATCCGAGCACTTGTAACTAATAGTACGGCTTGAAATAGTTTTATTTCAAAGGAACAAGCCCTACTTCATTTCACCGTAGCGTTCTAGATACAGAACCGTTGCAGCAGTACGAGAAGGCACTTGCAGCTTTTTCAGCAAGCTTTTCATATGTACCTTAACTGTCGATTCAGAAATAAACAGGTGATCTGCTATCTGCTTGTTACGGTAACCTTTCGCGACTTCTTGAAGGATTTGCATTTCGCGTTCAGTCAGTTGGTCGAAGATATCATTGCGGCTACCAGCGTCATTTAAGTAACGAGCAACCACACTGCTGTAAGCCTTGTCACCGCTGTGTGCTTGCTTAAGCAGTTCGATTAACTCATCGGGTTCTGTGTCTTTCAACAAATAGCCATCAGCGCCTGCTTTTACAATCGCTTCAATGTCTGCAGGGCTATCAGAAACCGTTAGAATAACGATGTTAGCGCTTGAGCCATCAGTACGAAGTGCTTTCAGCGTGTCAAGTCCAGACATGCCTTTCATATTAAGATCCAAAAGGATCAGGTCCGGTTCTTCTTCATGGGCAAGAGCGACCGCTTCAGTACCGTTACTTGCTTCTGCAATCACTTCGAATTCATCTTCAAAGCTCAGTAATTGGCTTATACCTCTGCGCATCAATGGATGATCATCAACCAGCATTACTTTACAAATCGTCAACTTTAACTTCCTTCAAACTTTTATATTTCAATATGACTGTACAGCCTTCACCTTGAGCCGCTTCAATCGTTAAGTCGCCATTCAGTCTTGCCGCACGCTCCTGCATAATGCTCATCCCGTAGTGGTTCATCTTAGAACTACTTGAGTCAAAGCCATCTCCATTATCTTTAATCACGACTAATACTTCACCGTCCTCATCGATACAGCATACATCTATCAAGTCGGCATTGGCGTGTTTTATTGCGTTAATTGTTGCTTCACGAATCAATTGAAGCAAGTGAACCTGACTATGTGCATCAAGTTCTATGGATGAAAGATTGTTGGTTAGGTTAATCTTTGCATCTGTTCTTTCACTGAGCTCTTCAAGCATGGTGCTCAAAGCGTCTCCAAAGTTACCCTCTTTTATCGTCAACCTAAAGGTTGTGAGCAACTCTCGTAATT
Organism: Vibrio cyclitrophicus; assembly: GCA_023206055.1. Lineage (NCBI taxonomy): Bacteria > Pseudomonadati > Pseudomonadota > Gammaproteobacteria > Vibrionales > Vibrionaceae > Vibrio > Vibrio cyclitrophicus. The sequence goes on from CP065367.1 coordinate 676,865, forward strand.
GAGTATAGGCATCAGCTAAACCGTTGCCGATTTCAGACGCTATTTGTTCAGATTGCTCTCGATGCTGTTGCTCTGGCAATTTGCCAATCACGCGCTTCAATAAGGTCACTTGAATTTTCAGATACGAAAGTGACTGAGCAAGTGAATCATGCAGCTCACGTGCAATCGTTGCACGCTCTTCCATTATAATAAGCTGCTCTGCTTTTTTCTGCGCTCGATTATAATAGATCGCTCGTGATAACAGTTGGATAAAGCTCTCAATCAGCGTCTTGGTTGAATGACCGTGATGATATGAACAATATAAATAGCCCAAGATGAGCTCGTTATCATCCAACTTCATTTCAAATTTTTCATAATCCAAGTTCGAATCATACCCTTCGTCCATAATCAATGAACGACCCGAATTATCTGCTATCTCAAGCCTTAACGACTCTATCCCTTCTAAACTGACTAGGTGCTGCAGAATCGCTCGGAAGTTTTCAGGTGCAATCCGCGTTACCGTGAGCTCTTGTGAGGAGTGGTAAAGCGCCTGCAAAGATTGGTTGGCGTTTTGCAACTCGACTGTCTTAGCATCCACAACAGATTCAAGGTTTCGATAGAGCACTCCCAAATCTTTGGCCATCGAGTTAAACGTTTTAGTCAGGATGCCCAGTTCGTTGTTATTGGTGACCTTTAATTCTACCTCAAAGTCACTGTTTTTGATCCGCTGACTGGCTCCAACGAGCGCATGTAGTGGCTTAACAACTTGTTTACGTACAAAGTGAACAACAAAAAGAGATATGACGAGAATTCCGCCTAAACCAATACCACCAGCCCACGCTAATTTTATTAACTTGTCTTCAGAGAACTCTTGCAGCTTATAAACGAAGCCATCGATTTCAGCCACGAAGTTTTCAACCAACACGAGATAGTGATCGCGCTCTTCACTATTCAAGACTTGTTTTAGTTCATGCCAACGGCCAATAATCAGATAGTAGTCTTGAGTAATGTCAGTTGGAACATTCCAACTGACTAAGTTGGTCATCGACGGCGAGTAAAGAGAACTTTCGAACTCACGAATATGAGATTCGTAATCGACGGATTCTATTTGAATATCATGGGCTAAACGGTAGCTCTGCATTCGCATTGAGCCAGCCACGTTAACCGCTTCAGCATCATTCAAACTTGAAGCTAAAGTAAAGATGGCAAAGCCAGTCGTAGCAACCGACAACAGCAGTATAGAGAGCAAGGATTTTGCTATCGTACTTGTTACAGATGAAACCGGTCTTATAAGCAAAAGTGCCTTCCTATTGATAAATGACTTGCCAGCAATATCGTATTGTCACACATCAAAAATCATAGCTCCATTCAATATGTGATCACTCGCTCCGTAATTTATTGATCTAAGACAATATATGCCCCCAATTAGCCCTTAGGGGGTATTTATACAATTGTTTCTAAAACTACACTACTTATGAGGACTCATTACAAGATATTAATAGAATAATGACCTACAATTACAACATCTTAGTAACATCTATAGGTATCTAGTGGTAGATCTATCAAAACGCCGTCTTTTTTCAAGACGAAAAGTTGACTCAAGCCAGATTCGTTTGCCTTGGATTAACAACCTAGAAAACTTTACAGGTGACTGTACTCGCTGCGGTAAATGCATCGAGAATTGTGAGACTAAGATAATCATTGTAGGCGATGGTGGGTTTCCTACTGTCGATTTCTCTATTGATGAGTGTACGTTCTGTTATCAATGTGCAGATGTTTGTCCCGAACCCATTTTTAAGCCAAAGCAAGGAGAGCCTTGGCAAGCAAAAGCACATATCTCTGATAAGTGTTTAGCGCAACAAAATGTTGAATGCCGGAGCTGTGGTGACATGTGTGAACCTATGGCCATTCAATTTCAACTTAGAGCAGGCAGTGTTGCTCTACCAAAAATCAAGTTAGATGAGTGTAGCGGTTGTGGAGCCTGCGTAGCAGTTTGCCCTACTTCGGCTATTCTTGTGAGTAATGCATAAAACAAAAATAACGAGAGCAATTTATGGCACTAAATGAAGTGCATATATCAAGTTTAGTCGTGCATGTGAGCCCAGAGCATCTAGACGAGATCAAAGCACAAATCGAACAGTTCGATAATGCAGAGATTTACGGCAGTAGCCCTGAAGGCAAAATCATAGTGGTCCTAGAAACCGAAAACCAAGGTTTTGTAACGGATACCATCGAAGAAATTAATAATATTACGAACGTTTTAGGGACAGCTTTGGTTTATCACCAAATCGAAACTGGACTGGACGAAACGGATTTAGAAACTGGAAGCAATAATTCTCAACTTGAGGGTGAAGTATGAAAATGACAAGACGCGCGTTTGTGAAAGCAAACGCAGCTGCATCAGCGGCAGCCGTTGCAGGCGTAACACTACCAGCAACAGCAACCAATCTGATTGCTAGCTCTGATCAAACAAAAATCACGTGGGATAAAGCGCCTTGTCGTTTTTGTGGTACGGGCTGTTCGGTACTAGTTGGTACTCAAAACGGCAAAGTGGTTGCGACTCAAGGCGACCCAGAAGCACCAGTAAACAAAGGCCTTAACTGTATCAAAGGCTACTTCCTTTCAAAAATCATGTACGGCAAAGACCGTCTAGAACAACCTCTTCTTCGTATGAAAGATGGCGAGTTCCACAAAGATGGTGATTTTGCACCAGTATCTTGGGACAAAGCGTTCGACGTGATGGCTGAGAAATGGAAAGCATCTCTTAAGAAGAACGGCCCAACAGGTGTTGGTATGTTCGGTTCTGGTCAGTGGACAGTAATGGAAGGCTACGCAGCCGTTAAGATGATGAAAGCGGGTTTCCGTTCAAACAACATCGATCCAAACGCTCGTCACTGTATGGCTTCTGCGGTAGGTGCATTCATGCGTACCTTCGGTATCGATGAGCCAATGGGTTGTTACGATGACTTTGAACACGCAGACGCATTTGTACTGTGGGGTTCAAACATGGCAGAAATGCACCCAGTACTATGGACTCGTATTACAGACCGTCGTCTAAGCCACCCACACGTTAAAGTAAACGTACTGTCTACTTACTACCACCGTTCTTTCGAGCTTGCAGACACGGGTTACATCTTCGAACCTCAATCAGATCTAGCTATTGCTAACTTCATTGCTAACTACATCATTCAAAACGATGCAGTTAACTGGGACTTCGTGAACAAGCACACGAACTTCAAGCAAGCAACGACAGACATCGGCTACGGTCTGCGTGACGATGATCCGCTACAGAAAGCAGCAGCAAACCCTAACTCAGGTGAAATGACTGCGATCTCTTTCGAAGACTACAAAGCTTCTGTTGCTGAATACACCGTTGAGAAAGCATCTGAAATGTCAGGCGTATCTCAAGAGGACCTTATCAAGTTGGCTAAGCAATACGCCGATCCAAACATCAAAGTAATGTCACTTTGGACTATGGGTATGAACCAACATACTCGTGGCGTATGGATGAACAGCCTTGTGTACAACATCCACCTTCTTACAGGTAAGATTTCTACTCCAGGTAACAGCCCATTCTCACTAACTGGCCAACCATCTGCGTGTGGTACAGCTCGTGAAGTTGGTACGTTCTCTCACCGTCTACCGGCAGATATGGTTGTTGCTAACCCTAAACACCGTAAGATTGCAGAAGACATCTGGAAACTTCCAGAAGGCACTATCCCTGCTAAACCAGGTGCTCACGCTGTTGTTCAAGACCGTATGCTTAAAGACGGTAAGATCAACGCTTACTGGGTAATGTGTAACAACAACATGCAAGCGGGTCCAAACATCAACACTGAACGTCTGCCAGGTTACCGTAACCCAGATAACTTCATTGTATGTTCTGACCCGTATCCAACGGCAACAGCTCAAGCGGCTGACCTTATCCTTCCAACAGCAATGTGGATTGAGAAAGAAGGTGCTTACGGTAACGCAGAGCGTCGTACACAAGCATGGTACCAACAAGTGAAAACCGTAGGTGAAGCTAAGTCTGACCTATGGCAAATCATGGAATTCTCTAAGCGCTTCACTATTGAAGAAGTTTGGGGTGAAGAACTGGTTGCGAAAATGCCTGAGTACCGTGGCAAAACCATGTACGACGTGCTTTACAAAAACGGCAATGTTGATGCCTTCCCACTGTCTGAAGCGCAAGAGCTTAACGACGATGCACAAGCTCAAGGTTTCTACGTTCAAAAAGGTCTATTCGAAGAATACGCAGCCTTTGGTCGCGGCCACGGTCACGATTTAGCACCATACGATCGCTACCACCAAGTTCGTGGTCTACGTTGGCCTGTTGTTGACGGTAAAGAGACACTATGGCGCTTTAAAGAAGGTTCGGATCCATACGCTAAGAAAGGCTCTGATTGGGACTTCTACGGTAAGCCAGATGGTAAAGCGCTGATCATCAATGCGCCATACGAAGCGCCACCTGAAGTACCAAACGATGAATACGATATGTGGCTATGTACAGGTCGTGTTCTTGAGCACTGGCACACAGGTACTATGACTCGTCGTGTACCAGAACTTTACAAAGCAGTACCTGATGCACTTTGTTACATCCACCCTGCTGATGCTAAAGCTCGTGGCCTTCGCCGTGGTGATGAAGTTCTTATCGAAAACAAACGTGGTGAAGTACGCGTTCGTGTTGAAACTCGTGGTCGTAACCGTCCACCACAAGGCTTGGTATTCGTACCATTCTTTGATGCAAGAATTCTGATCAACAAGTTGATCTTGGATGCAACGGATCCTCTGTCTAAACAGACGGATTATAAGAAGTGTCCAGTTAAGATCACTAAGGTTTCTTAAGAGCTAAGCGCTTTCGAACCTAGATACAAGATCTAACGTATTTAATATTGCGACTACTTTTTTCGTTACTTTTTGAAAGAAGTAGTCCACTCAAAGAATTAGCCTTTAGGCGGAGAAATTAACCATGAAAAAACTGATTACTGCCCTACTATCAGCTGGTCTTTTGCTAGCTGGTGCAGTTCAAGCTGAAGCTGAGCTGGATAACCCAGGCGGCATTGGTGGCGTAGAATCTCTACGTGGTGCAAGTGAACTAGAAGCAACTCGAGCAGCAGATGACTTCAAAAATTTCCCTCGTGACCAAGTACTTGAGAGTGACTATGTATACCAACCACCTCTAGTGCCTCATACTATTCGTAGCTATGAAGTTTCTCTTAACGCTAACAAGTGTCTTTCTTGCCACAGCTGGAAAAACGCAAAAGAAATGGGTGCTACTAAAGTGAGTGTAACTCACTACATGAACCGTGAAGATGCGGTACTTGCAGACGTATCACCTCGTCGTTACTTCTGTCTACAGTGTCACGTACCTCAAGCTAATGCTAAGCCACTAGTTGAGAACGAGTTCAAACCTGTAGATTCACTGCGTTAATCGTAGCCGGACTGTAAGAGAGGCTATATATGATAAAATTACTTAAAGCGTTTTGGAAAAGACTCGCGACACCAAGTAAAGCAGCCGTAGGCGTTGTTTTGTTCTTGGGTTTCTCGGGTGGTCTTTTGTTCTGGGGTGCATTCAACACGGGTATGGAGGCAACCAACACGGAAGAGTTCTGTTCTGGCTGTCACGCACCTATTGTTGAAGAGATCCAAGAGACGATTCACTACTCTAACCGTTCAGGCGTTCGTGCAATCTGTTCAGACTGTCACGTACCGCATGAGTGGACTGATAAAATTGTTCGTAAAGTTCAAGCATCAAAAGAGCTATATGCGCACTTTATTTCTAAGACGATTGATACGCCTGAGAAATTCAAAGAGCGTCGTCATCACTTAGCAGAGCGCGAATGGGCTCGATTGAAAAAGAACGATTCACTTGAGTGTCGTAACTGCCACCAATTCGATTACATGGACTTCTCAGAGCAAAGCCCTCGTAGTGCGAAACAACACTCGACAGCGTTAGCTTCTGGTGAGAAAACGTGTGTAGACTGTCACAAAGGTATTGCACACAAACTACCAGATATGCACGGCGTTGAAGGCTGGCAATAAGGAGCGATTGAATGAGTACTTTAGAAAGCGTAATTTGGCACATCCTAGGTTACAGCGCTATGCCAGTTATCATTCTTGGCGGCTTCGCAGGTGTTGCAGCCGTATCTCTTTGGATTTTATCTATGGGTAAAGACAAAGAAATCGATTAACAATCGAGATTACATCAACTTCTTCTAGCTATTTCTGATATGAGTTGATACGAAAAAGCCACTGATTTCAGTGGCTTTTTTATTATCTGACGTTGTATATTTCTATTATTGAATGTGACTTAACGCCCTAAGCTTCTTTTTCTGGCGCTTCTGTCTCTGCAGTCTCTTTATCCACCCGCTCTTTATCCACAATCGGCAGCACCTGTTTTACATAGTTGCCCGGCGCCTTGCCAATCACAGGGTGAAGCTCTGAACCTTGATTGAAAGGTTCGATTTTTTCTTCAGTTTCAAAACCTTGTAACCACTGATTCCAGTGTGTCCACCAAGAACCTTCATTGTGAGTAGCATTAGTTAGCCACTCGTCCGCCGAGTCGTCTAAGTTGTCATTCAGCCAGAACCCGTACTTATTCTTATCTGGATGGTTAACAATACCCGCAATATGACCAGACTCGCCAAGCACGAACGTCTTGTTGCCACCGGTATTCAAAGCACCACGGTAAGTTCCCTGCCAAAGCGCGATATGATCTTCTTTGGCTGAAATGAAGTAGCTTGGTATTTTTATCTTATTGAGATCAATCCAAACACCGCCCACTTTCACACCTTTGTCTTGAACCAGTTTGTTTTCAAGATAAAGCTCTCGCAGCAAGAAGTTATGACACTTAGCTGCTACGTTTGTGCTATCACTGTTCCAGTACAGAAGATCAAACTCCATCGGGCTGCTGCCTTTGAGGTAGTTATCAATGTAGTAGTTCCAGTAAAGACTGTTTTCACGTAGCAAACTGAACGTCACACTCAATGAGCGACCATCCATATAGCCTTTGGCGTCGTTCTGTTTCTCAATCGCGTTAATGATCGTTTCGTTGATATACGCGCCAACCTCTCCCGGCTGCGAGAAATCCAACAAGGTGGTAAAGAAGGTCGCTGTTTTGATGCGCTTTTTCATTCGTTTCGCAGCGTAATAAGCTACGGTCGAAGCCAACACCGTACCGCCAATACAGTAACCGGCTGCATTGATTTGCTCTTTACCTGTGATGTCTTCAATCGCGGTAACGGCTTTAACCACACCTTCCGTGACATAGTCACCAAACTCAGTGTCTTTCTGCGCTTCACCTGGGTTGCGCCAAGACATCATGAATACGCTATGCCCTTGCTCAAGTAACCAGCGCGCCATCGAGTTCTTCTCACGAAGATCAAGAATGTAGTACTTATTGATGAACGGCGGAACGATCAACAAAGGCGTCGCGTTAACCTGCGGTGTCTTTGGATGGTACTGAATCAGTTCAAACAGCTCGTTTTGAAAAACAACATCACCTTCGGTGTTCGCCACATCCACACCCAATCGAAAAGCGTTATTGTTGGTCATGCGGATCTTGAGTATATCGGCGCTTGCTTCAACGTCCGCTTGTAACTGCTCTAACCCATCGAGAAGGTTTTCACCATTTCGCTCAAGCGTCAGTTTCATCAACTCTGGATTCGTTGCAATAAAATTGCTTGGAGAAAGTGCATTGATTGCCTGACGAGAAAAGAACGCCACTCTCTCTTTGGTTTTTTCGTCAATACCCTCGATCGAGTTGATAGTGTCGATATAGCTTTTACTGAATAACAAATAGGATTGTTTGATAAAGCTGTAGAACGGGTCGTTTTTCCACGCTTCATCAATAAAGCGCTTGTCGCTGCGGTCTTCTGAGATAAGACTCTCGGTGTTGCCCATCAGCGCGGCATTCTGCCAGATCTTAAGTTGCTGTTCCCACCATTGAGATTGTAACTGAAGTAGAACAGCGGGTTGGTTGGCGGCTTGCTCGAAGATTTTTGATGCATCCTCAAAGTTCAATTCTTGCATCGCTTGGTTTAGGGGAGATTGCGCGGCTTCCTTGTTTTGTTCAAAGCTTTCCCACCATTGCTGGTTCGTTTGTTGAAGTTTAACAAGGTAGTCCGAAAAGAAGTGTTGAAACATAACATGACTCCAATAATCGGAAAATCGCCACCGAGCCTCACAGCAAACACTGCGCTAACTCGATGGCGATTAAATTTATGCAGGTGTAACTGTTTTCAAGTTTTCAGTTGTTAGTGTTTCAACATCTTCTTTGAACTCTTTTGCAGCAGCTTGCATTTTTGAGCTATCAGTCATCATCTGTTGAGACAGTTGAGTTAGCGCTGCTAGTTGCTGGCTGTTGAAAGCCGTTAGGCTAGTCACGTCTTTGATTTCAGTCACTGCTTTCATTTGCGCAAGACCCATGTCCGTGTAAGTCTGCATTGCATTCATTTGCAGTTCAGTCATCGTTTGGACGTTCTTTGCAACCAACTTGTTGAACTTTAAGTACGGTTCAAATTGCTTTTCAGTTTGGTCAGTAATTGTTTTGAAAATATCCGTGTACATAAGTAACTCCTGATGAATACATAGTTTAATAAATTTGTGTCACTACCGTTTCAGCCAACGCTCATCGATTAACTCACGATGCTTTGAAAAGCTGATCCGATATTTTAAGCTTGCTACCGATATATCAGGCTCTAACCTTCAATACCTTTTAGCAAAACAGCGGTTCCCATTCCTCCACCCACACAGAGTGAAGCAACACCATAAGTTGTCTTTTGTTCAAGCATCTCATGGATAAGTGAAACAATGATTCGATTGCCTGAAGCTCCTAGAGGGTGGCCTAACGCGATCGCTCCACCATTCACATTGACCTTAGGTTTGAACGCTTCTAGAGGCAGGTCGTGCTGCTCAGAAAGCTGATACATCACACCAAGCGCTTGTGCTGCAAAGGCTTCATTCAGTTCAAACAAATCGATCTCTTCAAGCGTGAGTTCAGCTTTGTCGAGCGCTTTCGATACCGCTTCCACAGGACCTAAGCCCATGATTTTTGGGTCTAAGCCAGATTGTGCGTAGCTGCTTAGTTCAACCAGTGGTGTTAGCCCGTATTTCGCGACTGCGCTCTCTGATGCCAAGATAATTGCACTCGCACCGTCATTGATACCTGAAGCGTTGCCCGCCGTTACGGTTCCTTCACGGTCGAATGCCGGACGAAGCTTTTGTAGGCCTTCGAATGTTGCGTCAGATTTCGGATACTCATCAGTATCAAAAATGACTGTCTGTCTACGTTGCTTGACTTCAACTGGCACGATTTGCTCGGTGAATTTGCCTGCTTCGATTGCCGCGACCGCTTTCTGTTGGCTCTCTAACGCATAGTTATCTTGAGCAAGACGTGAAATGTTCAACGCATTCGCGATGTTTTCAGCCGTCATGCCCATGTGGTAGTTGTTAAACGCATCCGTTAAACCATCACCTACCAACAGATCTTTCATCGAAATGTCGCCCATCTTGTGTCCGTTACGAATGCTCGGCGGAACCACAAAAGGGATTTGAGACATCACTTCAACACCAGCAGCAACCACCACTTCAGCGTCTTGCGCCTTAATGTGTGCCGCAGCATCCATGACTGACTTCATGCCACTGCCACAAATCATGTTGACGCCGTACGCTGGCGTTTCTTCTGCAAGCCCTGCGTAGATTGAGGCTTGACGCGCTACGCCCATACCCTGCCCAGCAGAAATCACGTTGCCGACGATCACTTCATCAATCGCATCTAACGAAATATCGACAGACTCAAGCGCACCTTTGATCGCAACGCCAGCCAGCTCGCCCGCAGATACATTTTTTAGCGACCCGGTAAATGCACCAATAGGAGTGCGCTTAGCCGCAACAATAAATACTTTTTCCATCATTCCAATCCCTTCAGTTTCGCCAATTAGTGCATGTACAAGCCGCCATTCACAGACAATGTCTCGCCTGTAATGTACGCGCCAGATTCACTCGCTAAAAAGCCCACTGCGTCTGCAATCTCAACAGGTGTCGCTAAGCGTTTCATAGGGATTTGGTTCTTGATTGAATCAAGTACTTCGGGCTTCATTTGCTCAACCATAGGGGTTGCTGTGTAGCCAGGAGCAATCACGTTCACGGTTACGCCGCTACGAGCACCTTCCGCAGCCAAAGCTTTAGAGAAACCGATCATTCCTGCTTTCGCTGCAGAGTAGTTGGTTTGTCCAAACTGACCTTTAAGAGCATTGACGGAAGAGATGTTGATAACACGACAGTTACCTTTCTCACACATAGGGGCGAACAGAGGTTGAGTCACGTTGAACAAACTGTTTAAGTTCGTTTCAATCACGTCTTTCCACGCTTCGGCATCCATTTTTTTAAAGACGCTATCACGTGTAATACCTGCGTTATTGACCAGCACATCCACCGTGCCTTCTTCTTCTAACAACTTGCTTAAGCTCAGCGCACATTCCGCAGTATTGGTAACATCTAATTCAAACAATCTTACTTGATCTTCGGTGAATTGTTTTTCATTAAACCAATCCAATGCACATTGGTAATTTCCAGTAAAATAAGTCGCGATAACACGATAGCCGTCTGCAACTAATTTAGAGGAAATTGCTGAGCCGATACCGCCTTTTGACCCTGTAATTAAAGCAAGCTTTTTCATTAATGGTTCCATCCCTTACAAGCAATTAAATAACAATGATGTTAATAAGATAATGTCTTAGTTGATAATTAAACTTTTCGTTTTGCTTTAATTAAACCCTACAACTCAAGATCAAAAAGTATTATTACAAATATAAAATATTTCCGTATTATGATTAAAAACTAGACTTGCATCCCAAAACCAATGAAATGTTACACATATGTAAACCAACGCAAGACTATGATATTAGTAAGTTTTATTTAATTTCACTTTTATCATTAAGCCGATAAGCCATTGTTTACCATAAATAAAATGATGCTCTCTAACTTATTTCAAGAATAATGCAACATTGGAAAATCAAACAATTGACGGTGCAAATAATAATCAGACCATTATTTCTTATTAATAAATCTATCGAGGCTAACCTATATCGAGTTCAATATAATTTAATGCTTAAATTCATAGTAACTAACTGTTTGATTAGGTGATGAAAAACATGAGCAATAAAAAAGCCCACTCTCGCTGAGAGCAGGCTTTCGGTCTAAATCAATAAATAGAAAGGTTAATCGCTATTAATACATCGAATATTAATAACGGAGTGGATCTTACTTAGTAAATATTTCGTTTGTATTTACATCCAAATAAATTTTATTTTCAAGAGATAAACCACCGCAATAGATAAAATAGACATCTCGCTCACTGTACTTCACCGATTTCACCCAACCACCTAATTCTTCGAAATCACTTGGGTCACATTCACCATCAGAGATCAGCTCTGCAACCGTATTGCGAAACTTCTCTTTATGGATTTTAAGGTCGTCGGACTTAACCAAATAGGAATCCAATATCTCTTTGCTTTCTTTATCCGAAATAATGACTTCATCATTGGATAGGCCAGACATCGAGACCCATTCAGCTGTCTGCGGACCACCTTCCTTGAGAACAATATAATCAGAGATACGAGCCCATTCGCCCTGTTTCTCTAGCACCTCCACCTTTTCTCCTTTATAGAGGTAATCTGTTATCAAGCCATCAATTTCAGGTTGCTCAACTACTTCAAGCTTTCTCTCCAAAACGTAAAATTCCGTCTGCTCTGGTTCAGGCTGAAGATCCATGATGGGTGCGAGGTCAGATTCAGATTGCTTGGTAGCTTCTAACGCCGGCTCTTCCGTTTGCTCTAGTGGGATTGGGTCTTTATTCATGACCAAGAAGTAGTATGCCGCACCTCCCCCTCCGCCCAATATCAACAACACAAGTAAAGCGATCAGCGCTTTTTTCATCAAATCCACCAGCTCTTCCGTTATAGGTATATCTCAAGTGTACATCAACTCATCCTGCTGCTCATCTATACTCTTGATAGATCGCACGGTAAGTAGAGGAAAGTCATGAGTTTTTGGGGAAAGGTTATCATTGCAAGCATAACTTTGAGTGCCAATGTCGCTCTAGCGAATCATTGTGACCGTAAAAACTGGCAAACACTGCTGGATCGTCAGCTCTCGTTTGAAGGTCGCTATAATCAGTACACCAAAGAGTTCAACCAAGTTCTCTCAACCTATGAATCACAAACCTTGTTATCTAAACACTTTAATGAAGAGCAGATTGTTGAGCTTTGGGGAAAGTACGAAGAAAGGTTTAGTTTGCAGCTCAAGAGTCATATGAATACCGCGTATGATGTCTCTGAGGTATTGTTACAACAGGCGTACGTTGTGTCTACTGAACTTGAAGGTGCTCAGTCTCTAAAGTATTCATGGCAAGTCGTCGCCAAACACTGCACTAAAGCAAAACTCCCACACCAAGTAGAAAACGCGCAGATGCACGTACAAAGCTCACAATCACTCTACCGAGATCTCCATACACTCAGTGAAAAATTCCGGCAGCTGTCTTCAAAATACCGCAGAGAAGCTAAGATGATTGATAAAGCAAGTCACACAAACTAGCCGATAAAGAATGTACAAAACTGACATCGCCTTTAGATTTTCTCACTTGTTCGACTGGATTTTTCCGGTAAATATGTTCTCCCTCATTCATAACATTCTAAGAACTCGTTAATAAAAGCTTTATCAATAAGTTGTAAAACTAATGTGCTAACTATCAACAATGAAGTTCAATTTCCGACCAATGCAAGCGAGTATGTGAGATATTCATCACAAAATAGATTTACAAACGCCAGAAAATTGTTATCATGAATCTTCATATAACTTAATAACAAGAAATATTTTGGCTAGGTAATATGCAAAAGACTATGGCTTTCAACTGCTTGAGTAACACGGAATGGACTGCAGAGATAAGAGGTAAACTTTTATCTGTAGCTAAACACATGGAAGAGTTCGGTTCAGTAAGTGAGCTAGAGCTATGTAAGATATTTGGAGAGACAATTTGGAATGACGGTGTGGATTACCATTCACATGCTTTTTCATTCAGAATTAACGCACAAACTGGGGATTGTTCAATCTCTAACTTTAAGTATCACTAAGTTTTGCACCTATCATATACGGAGTACCTTTCACGAGGTGCTCCGTTTTTTATTGCTTGGAACCTGACAAATTATCGATGACATTTGACATTGATGGTACTTCTAATTCAAGAGTAAACCATTTCGATTTCAGCTCATTCAGCTGCTGCGTAGCTGCTCTAATTTTGGTTTAATCGGTATAAATTGGCAGTGCCGCGTTGCCTTTTACTTGTCTTATCGCAAGGTGAGTATGGATGTCTTTCACGTTAGAGAGCCTTTGAAGTTTTCTTGTAAATGCCTCGTAAGCCATCAAGTTCGGGCTAACCACCTCTAAGAGATAATCATAAGCCCCAGATACAACGTGGCAACTGATAACCTCCTCCATTTCTACAACAGCCCCTTCAAACTTATTAATCGACACTTCTTGGTGATTGTTTAAGCTTACCTCAACAAATACACTCATTGCGATGCCAACTTGCTCTCGAGACAAGCTCACACGATAACCGTCAATAATGCCCTTTTCTTCTAGCCTTTTGACCCGCCTTGCGCAAGGCGACGGTGACAAACCCACTTCATCAGCAAGTTCAGCCGTGGTTAACCTACCATCTTTTTGTAGCAGTTCGAGAAGATGTCTATCAATTCTATCCATAGCAAATGCCAAACATTAGTTAAATCCGTTAATTATTTGGCAAATATTAGCAGAAATCCTCAACGATAGCTCAAGTTAGACCAAAACTTGCCAACCTGTGGCACACCAACTATCCCATAATGGGCCATCACCCACTCTCCTTTTATATTATGAATCTTGGCTACTTATCTATTACTGTCACCCTACTCATTTGGGCGAGCTTTTTCCTGTCTCTTAAAGGCGGAGCAAATTCAGATTTAACACCTGCAGATATCGCTCTCACAAGGTTTCTCATACCGGCTTTGGTGTTATTGCCTCTGATGTGGAAAGCACGCAGTGCGATTGCTGAAGTCCCAAAACGATATCTAACGGGTATGTTTGTTGGTAGCGGATTACCTTATCTACTTGTTGCAGGAACGGCCATGAAGTTTGTTCCGGTATCACACGGGAGTGCTTTGGTTCCGGGAACGCTTCCTCTGTTCGTAACAGGAATCGCGGTACTCTTTTTTAAACAACCGCTTAGCCGGCACCGTGTCGTTGGTTTAAGTCTTGTTTTACTCGGGATATTGTTGTTTCTAGGAAATAGCTTAAGCAGCTTCAACTTTGAATACACCAAAGGTCACTTGTTGTTTTTGTGCGGCAGCTTGATGTGGGCAACTTTTACCATCTCAGCACGTGTTGCCAACCTTAATGCGCTCGTGAGTGCAGGTTTTATCTCATTCTGTTCCACTTTGCTGTTACTAGCCCTAATCCTGACAGGAACGCTACCTAGCCATTTAATGGATACCCCAATCGCTCAATGGCCTTTCGCAGAGCTTGCCCTTCATTCAGCAGTGCAAGGCGTTGGTGCAGGTTTAATCGCGGCTTTCACTTATTTATATGCTGTAAACACGTTAGGGGCTGAACGTTCTGCCGCTTTTGGCAGTGCAACACCTGCTGTGGCAACCTTGTTAGCGATACCGCTTTTTAATGAGATTCCAGATATAATGACTTGGCTGGCCCTTGGTTCGATTTGCATTGGCAGTTTGGTCGCGAGCAATATTTTCATGAAGCATGACAAGTCTATGCAGTATCAACCTCCAAGCCATAGCAAAGCCTGATGCTGCGTTCAAACCAACGCACAGTTCTCCTAAGCATCGACCTTAGGGTTTGCAGTACACAGATAAGCCTACCAACGTAAGCTTATCCAAAATCTGCTTTTTCTAAGCTCGCTTCTCCATTAAACTGTCCGACCTTTTTGTCGATCCAAGAGAACACCATGCAACGCGATTACACTTTAACTTGCTTAAACAGCATGCCTCGTGAAGAACTAGAAGAATTTAGTTTAAGAATGATTCATCGCCTTGTCCCTGAAGATGCAATGACGGAACTGTTTACGTTCGAACAGGAAGAAGTGACCAATGAAGAGCGTATGCAATCAGCGAAGTTTGATGCGATGCTTCGAATGACCGCAATCGCGCTGAGTGAGGTCAACCTTGCATTTAGCGAGTCAGATAACTCACAACAAAACATCGAGCGCATGACTCGACTATTGCTTTGGCACTTCTATGCAATGTCGTTCAACCTTGAGCAAGCGATTAGCCTTGAAACTCACTGTGACAAAGTCGAGAAGATTTTGTTGAAAGCACCGACAGAAGCATTTGGTTGGGTAAAAGAGCTAACAGAGTTGCTTCACTTCTATGCCAAAGTGAATGACGACAAAGAAAACGGATAGACTCGAATATCTCCGAACCGAAGGCAGACAGAACTATACCGAAGGCAAGTAGAAACTTTGCTGAAATGAGTTCTCTGCCTTTGTTGTTTCTAACACACTGTGATGCAACATCAGTATAGACTGAGCGATTTTAGTCCCAATACCCAGCGATCCATTAGGTGCTTCCAACTCGATCTCATTGTGTATAACCACTTTCACCCGTTTTGAATCCGCTTCTAGACCAACATTCATCGATACCGCCGTCCCACTTGGACTATGCCTTAATGCATTATCTAACAGATTCAAGATCAATCTCTCAAGCAGATCACCGTCACCTACAGCCTTAATCCCATCAGGTATTTCGATATTAATCTGAACATTTTTCTGTAAGTATTGGCTTCGTATCGTCTCTAAGCACTCTCCCATCAACACATTGATATCAATCGAAGCATACTGATAGGTTGGCACAGGGTTATCACGTTTAGCGCTATCGAGTAGTGAATGGAGCTGTTCTGACAACTTGTTGCCATTGCGGTAAGCGACGTCAATTAACGGATCTGATTGCGGGTTTTGAATCTTCCACGTTTCTAGATACCCCAATACACTCGACAATGGCGTTTTCAAGTCATGACTGAGTTGCAATAAGCTTTGTCTGCGGTGTGATGACTGATATTCAAGTTGCAAAAATTGCTGTTGAATGTGCTTCGCCATCAATTGATACGAGCGCGCAATCGGCACCAATTCTGGTACTTGATGAATGAAGTTCGGATCCAATCGAAAATCTTGCTCTGCTTGTTGCTGCAGCTTGTTGGTTACTGCTTCTATTGGGTTTAACAGACTACGTTTGACCAACAGATAAGCCCCAACCGCAAAACCTAAGATTGAGATCAGCATAAGCCCTGCTAACGCAATGTATGGCGTGTCGACCTGCGAATTGGCAATCACGGTGTGGCGATTACTGCCAATCAAAACGTACAGATACCCAACGGTCGAACCTAGTTCTTCAATCGCCGCCACAGAGAACACCTTGCGAACCCCCGGATTGATCGGGTCTTCTCCCAGAATGGGATAAGACTCGTTGTTTAAAAACTGTTGAATAGGCGCTAGGTCTATCTGGTTCGCTAACACAGTGCCTTCCGGCGCAGCATGGGTCGTAATATTGCCCTGACTGTCGAGGAAATAGATATCGAAATCTGGCCCTATCAACATTAAGGTGTGGAAGATGGATTTGAGCGCTTTAGGGTTGTAGTCAGTGCCAATCATCAGTGGATTATCATCACGCATATGCACCGCCAGATCTTTATGTAAGCTCTGCTTAGTTCTCTGTTCTATGGTCTCTTTTTGCCAATGATAGGTGTAAGCAATCACCACACTCACGATCAGGAACCACAAGCTTGTGAACAGCACTAAACGCGATTTAAAACTCATGCTTTCTCCTCGAAGGATCTTAAGCTTGGGACGCAACACATAAACCTAAGCTTTTGACTCAAATTTATAACCAACACCCCAAACGGTTTTGATAAAGTCATCATCACTATTCGGCATCGCAAGCTTGGTTCTTAGGCGGTTGACTGTGCTACAGACGGTATGGTGATAGCCAGAGTGATGAGTATTCCAAACATGATCGAGCAGTTCGTCTTTGCTATACACACGCCCTGGGCGGGTTGCTAAAAAATGAAGTAAGGTAAATTCGGTAGCAGTCAGCGGTACGTCTTGGTTATTGAGTGAAACCTGATGGCGCTCTGGTTGAATCGTGAGACCACCAAAGCTCATAACCGATTCTATTATTGAAGTATCTTGATCAGTTGATTCAACATGGCTTAAACGACGAAGTACGTTCCTTACTCTTGCTTGAAATTCAAGAACGCTGAAAGGTTTCGTTATGTAGTCATCAACACCGGCTTCTAAACCTGACACTTTATCTAGCTCAGCATCCCTTGCTGTTAACATGAGTACCGGCGTCCAATCCTCTTGCTGACGCAACATTCGACAGAAATCGAGTCCGTCACCGTCTGGTAAGCCACGATCCAGTACGATCAAATCGAAATGACCATCTTTATAGAGCGCCTGAGCCTTTTCAATCACATTAGCTCTGATTATGTTATGCCCTTGGAACTTAAGATGCATCTGCACCAGTTCAGCCAAGTCATCATCGTCTTCAACCAACAATATGTTTGCCATCAAATTTGCCGCAACACTATTCATGATCCCTGCTCTATTCTGAGTCTGCCCACCTTTCAATTGACCGGAACAGAGCAGGAATTCTTTCATCGTGCTTTCAACCTGTTACTCAGTTCGAGTAATGGTGATTCTTGCACCGGGGTTAAGGAAACGATGATTTGCACTTAACGTAGAAGTCGTAAGGCCGTCATCTTGGCTGATTACTCCAGAGTGGAAACTCACTACATCGGTGTCGTCACGAGTGGTATTAAAACCTTCACCACCGCCTGCTGGTCCCGGAATGGTTGCAGCAAGCTCATCGTTCAGCTCAGTTCCCGAATCCCAAACATTCATGTTCATGGTAAAGGTATCACCCACCGCTAAGGACTTAAGCGATAATCCGGATTCGCCGACAAACGCATCATTGGTGTTCACCAACATGGAAGCAACTGAGATATACCCTTCTTGATTTGGGTCGACACGAATCGATACCGTGTCTTGCTCTCCTGAAAGAATCAGCCCATTGCCTGAGATGCCTTGATAAACATTGCCGTCACTGTCACTAAGCGCAAGTAATTGTGCATTACTGCCACCTTCCGCCAAGTATTCAAGATCGACAGAGGCACTTTGCCCAACTTCGAACAGGTCAAAGTTCGTATTGTGAGTCAACACCGCGAGTGGTGACATTGGTTGATTAGGGGTGAGATTAGTAACACTCACATCATAGCGATAGTAATCGTCGTCATCGTCCGGACAACCCGCCAAAACAGCTACTGATGCAGCGATAAATAGAATTCTAGCTTTCATACATCCCCCTTACTTCACAACAATGGTAATGGTTGCCACAGGGTTTAACCAGCGATGGCTACTGCTGTCAAGGTCACTAATGCCGCCTGCAGCATCACTATCACCAATGTTACCCGGATGAATATGAACCTTAGCGTTTGATACTGCCGTTTCTACACCAGAGCCACCAGCGCCAAAGGTAATGAATGGAGGGTTCGGCATGCTGCCCGCCAGCTCATCATTGGCTTCTGTGCCTGCGTCATAACCATTTAACGTCGCTTTGTAGGTGCCCGCTTGAGTTGGGATTTTCCAGCTATCTAGACCAACAAAGCCGTCGTTGGTCGGCAGCAGCATGGCACCCAATGATAGGTACTCTAAATCACCAGTACTCATATCAAACGTAGTTGAGACGCCTGGATTGAGAATTCCGGCGGCTGGATTCTCAACCACCACGCCTCCCGCGTTGGCAATGACACCAGATAAACCTGAAATATCGCCACCTTCGGCCATGGACTCTAGTTCCGCAGAAGCCGTTTCACCCGTTCTAAACATGAACAGGCTTGAGTCATGAGCCGCCGCTAAGATAGGCGTAAAGTAGATCCCTTTCGTTGCATTAGTGACGGTGACTTCAAGCTCAGCAGCCTGAACTTGAGCCGCTCCGAAGGCCAACATAGCCGAGCTGATCACTAAGCTGATTTGAGTACGTTTATTCATTTTGATTCCATCCTTTATCGAGTCCTATCGTTGCCAACAAAACGAATAACAGCGGTATACCGTTACCTTTGCCAGAACGAACTGTTGTGTTGTTGACTCTAAGAATGGCGATCAAATCTATCAGCAACTTCATTGAATTCTCATAAAACTCTCACAAGTTTATCCAAACTTATTACTGCCAACAAAAGTAGCGATAAAGCACTAATATTTAAGTGAAAAGTATCAATTCATTACTTACGAAGGAAGGGATAGAAAAGAAGGTAAAGAATAGAAGTGGAACGAATTAAACGCAAAAAGGCCGAATCGATTTAACGATTCGGCCTTTATTCTGGCGTACTGTTGTTACTCTTTCATAAGCCGTATTTAGCCTTTCAATCGAGCTAACAACACAACCTCAAATTAGAACGCGTAGTTTGCGTCAATCAGCTCGCTAACTTCCACTTTGCTTACTTCAGCACGGGCTTCAAGCCATTGTGCAACTTGCAGTTGTTCTGCTTCTGTTACTGAACGGTAGCGCTCAATTGAACATAAGAAACCTTCAAACAGCTCAAGGCCGCCGCCACCAAAGCACAGACCGATGCTGTCGATGAAATCAATGAACTCGTCAATGAACACATCGTATTGGTCAAAATCAGCAATCGAAGTCTTGCAGCTTACTTCAAAACCCAGAATCGCGAATTCACCTAGATATAACTTTTTGCGTAGGCGGCGATTTTTGTTTTCGATTTTATCTAATTTCATAACTGTCTCTCTTTTGGTTTGATAAAGCATTTATACACAGTTCTACCCTAATCCCCAAGAGTTTTGTATTGCACGAGAGTGTTAATGGCAAAATTCGTGCTACAGAAACAAAACCTTAATCAAATCTATAAAAATCTGTCACTTAACTACTTCACGATTAGTCACACATTGACCCAACTTATTAACTCGTTAGTTAATAACTGGGTTAGTCATGAATAACGAATAATAAAATCAGCCAATAGGAAGCAGTCGAGATGAGCAAGGAAACATTTGATAGCACTCGTTTTAACAAGAGTAACAACAAACCCTTCGAAGAAGTGTTAGATGCGAATCTTTCAAGAAGAAACGTTCTGAAAGGCGGCTTAGGCATCAGTGCAATGACCGCATTTGGCGCGTTTGGTTTAGCAGGCCACAGTACAGCGCACGCTGCGACAGCATCATCTAGCGCACCGCAAAAAAGCACTGCTACACTTGCATTCGAATCGGTTAAAGGCTCATTGACAGACAGTGTCGTTGTGCCAAAAGGCTATACAGCACAAGTATTGGTTCCTTGGGGTACTCCACTTAACAAGCAAGGCAAGGCTTGGTTAAAAGACGGCACCAACAACGCACAAGATCAAGCAAACTCACTGGGCATGCACCACGACGGCATGCACTTCTTCCCGCTTGAGGGCAACAGTAACGACGGCTTATTGGTGATCAACCACGAATACATCGACCAAAAAGCACTGCACGCTAATGGTCCTACATACGATGAAGGCAACCGCCCTAGCCTTGATGAAGTGCGTAAAGAGATCAACGCGCACGGCGTGAGTGTGGTTCGCGTGAAACTAGAAGGTAACCAATGGGTAATGGTCGATAACGATCCACTGAACCGCCGCTACACGGGCGCTACAGTAATGGATCTGTCTGGCCCTGTTGCTCACAGTGAATTTGCCAAAACCAAGTTCTCACAAGACGGCAGCCAAGCTCGTGGCACGTTGAACAACTGTGGTAATGGCTACACGCCATGGGGCACTTACCTAACGTGTGAAGAAAACTGGCCGGGTTATTTCGTTAACAAAGGCGAGACAACGCCAGCGCAAGAACGTATTGGTATCGCAACCGACAAAACACGTTACGGTTGGGACACGCTTTCAGGTAACAAACAAGAACGCTTAGACGAATTTGCTCGCTTTGACGTAACACCAACAGGTGAGTCAGCAATGGATGATTACCGTAACGAAGCTCACGGTCACGGCTACATTGTTGAAATCGACCCATACACTGCAAACTCTCGCGCTAAGAAACGTTCTGCACTGGGTTGTTTCCGCCATGAAGGCTGTACGTTTGGTAAGTTGACCGAAGGCGAGCCAATCGTATTCTACTCTGGTCACGATTCTCGCTTTGAATACCTCTACAAATTCGTATCTGAAGAGAAATGGGACCCGCGTGACGCAGACCCACGTAATCGCCTAAGCGCGGGTGACAAGTACATGGACAAAGGCACACTGTATGTGGCTAAGTTCAATGATGATGGTTCAGGTACTTGGCTACCACTGACTCTGAGCAGCAATACAACAAATGGCGGCAAGCTAGGTGATTCATTTGACTCTCAAGCAGCGCTTATCATCAATACAGCAGGCGCTGCCGACCTTGTTGGTGCAACGCCAATGGATCGCCCTGAATGGTGCTCTGTTGACCCGATGACTGGTACCGCTTACCTAACGCTGACTAATAACAACAAGCGTAAAGAAGCGAACTCTGCGAACCCTCGCGTAAACAACAAATTTGGTCATGTTATCCGTTGGGATGAAGGCAAAACGGCAGGCGAGTTCGATTGGGATATCTTCGTATTTGGCTCTCCAGCAGTGGAAGACAAGTCTATTAACCGCTCTGGTCTAACAGACATGAACCAATTCGCGAGCCCTGACGGCTTAGCGTTTGATGCTCGTGGCATCTTGTGGATTCAGACAGATAACGGCGCAGACGAAGTAACCGGCTACACCAATGACCAAATGCTGGCTGTTGTTCCATCTCAATTAACGGATGACAAAGGCAACAGCGCAGTGATTGATGCAAACAACCAAGCACAGCTTAAACGCTTCTTTGTGGGTCCAAACGGATGTGAAGTAACTGGCTTTACTATCAGCCCAGACTTCAAATCACTGTTTGTGAACATTCAACACCCTGCAAACTGGCCATCGTCTGAAGATGCAACGGCTCAAACTCAAGGCAACGTTCGCCCAAGAGCATCTACCGTAGTGATTCGTCGTGAAGACGGTGGTGAAATCGCGGTTTAAATACATAGGCTAGCTAAGTAAGATCAAAAAGAGCGATAAGGCCAAATACCCTATCGCTCTTTTTATATTCTATTCATTCTTGGATTTAAGTAAGAATCCGAACCTTCAAGCTCATCATCTTCCCAAAAGCTAGTCATCCCAAGTACTCACCATACCAAGTACGCGTCATCCTCGAGAAGTAGGAACGACTGAGTCGGGGATCTCTTCTCGTTGTAGACTAACCAGAATTAACTCACGAACAACCACACACCAACACCCATCATCAGTGTACCTGCAATACGGTTCATCAACTTAACGTTATCGGCTTTGCCCAACATATGCTTTAAGCTCTTACCGCCTGTCGCATACAAAGTCATACAAACAAATTCAGAGACCAGAATAATCGACACAAGAATCAACAACTGTGGTGCTAAGTCTTTACTGCTGTTGATAAAAGGAGGCAGTAGAGAAATCATAAACGCCCAGCCTTTTGGATTAGCGATCGCAGTAACAAAGCCTTGAACCACCAAGTCCCAATCATTGTTCACTTGAGCTTCTTGATTATCAGTACTGATCGCCAGCTTACCTCTTGAACGCCACATCTGAACACCTAAATAGAACAAGTACCCTGCGCCCACAAACTTGAAGCCTGTAAATAGCCATGGGTAATTCAACATAATCGAAGCGATACCTAATACTGCGGCAACTGAAACCACAGCGACACCAGCCAATTCACCGATCATCATCCATAATGTACGCTTGTATCCAACACTCATTCCAAGTGTCAAAGCCAAGGTCATACACATGCCGGGCGTGATTGACACGAAGAAAAACGTGGGAATAAAAGCCCAAAGTAGTGCGCTATCCATATTATTACCTTATCGACTTATTTTTATTTGAGTGTTCAGCTTGTTGAGCGATCTTTGTAAGTAGCGACCTTGTATTTAGCGACACAACGAAAAAGAGCCACAATACAGTGGCTCTTTTTCATTACCAACCGTAATTTTACTTACGACGGTTTTTAATTCGCTTCATCATAGTCAAACGACGTTCAGCGCTTGCTTGATCTTGTGGCTCTTCGTTCGCGTTGTTCTTACGACCCTGACGGTTTTTGTACGCCGATTTAGTGTTCAGTTTCTCGATGTAAGCATCACGTTTTTTCGGTTCATAACCCGGTTGTTCAACACGGCGAATACGCTGTTGAATCAGTTTTTCAACTTGGACAACAGTCAGCTCTTCTTCGCGGTTGACGAAAGAGATTGCGTGACCTTGTTTACCAGCACGACCTGTACGGCCAATACGGTGAACGTAATCTTCCGCTAGGAAAGGCATGTCGTAGTTAATTACGTGTGGTAAGTCTTCGATATCAAGACCACGAGCCGCAACGTCGGTTGCCACCATCACACGTGCTCTGCCTTCTTTGAAATCATCCAAAGCACGACGACGAGCGCTTTGCGCTTTATCACCGTGACAAAGTACTGCTTTAATACCGTCTAGCTTAAGCTCTTTAACTACATCGTTCGCTGTTTCTTTATAGTTCACGAAAACAAGCACTTGGCGCCAGTTTTTACGACCAATTAGTTCAGAAAGCAGTTCAGTTTTACGCTCTTGATCCACTGGGTACACCACGTGACCTACAGTAGCAGCCGTTGAGTTTTCGCGCTCAACACTAATACGTTTAGGTTTACGCAGAATATCAACAGACAGCTGGTTTAACTGAGTAGAAGTCGTTGCAGAGAACATCATGATTTGCGGCGATGTTTCTACATCCAACATGATCTTACGAACGGCATTGATAAAGCCCATATCAAGGATACGGTCAGCTTCATCGAATACTAGGAATTCTAGGTTTGCGATAGATACGTTACCCGCTTCTAAGTGTTCTTCCAAACGGCCAGGTGTTGCAACCAAAATATCCACACCCAGTTCTAATTGACGAACTTGTGAAGACATTTTGTTACCACCGTAAACCGCTGAAACGCTTAGTTCAGTGTATTTAACGTAGTCTTTAATGTTTTGAGCGATCTGCGCAGCGAGCTCTCGAGTTGGAGCAAGAATAAGGCCGCGAGCCGTTCCTCTAGACGCCTTTTTACCGCTGTTCAAAAGGTGCTGAATAACAGGCAATGAAAATGCCGCTGTTTTACCCGTACCGGTTTGAGCAGTAGCAAAAATATCATGGCCTTTACGAGCCATTGGAATCGCCTTTTGTTGAATTGGAGTGAGTTTTTCATAACCACACTCAGTCAACGCTTTGACTAATTCAGGAGCAAAACCTTGAGAGGAAAATGACATTGTTACGGGTTCCTTAAGCAGACAGCCTACATTCTTATTTCAGCCGAGCACTATAAAGTAATTAGAGTGATTTATCTCACATTTATCGTGATATAACGCAAACTTTCTCATTTAATCTGGTGTTTATCCCGCCTTCAACGAAGTAAACACCAAGATCCTTGGTTCAAACAGCAAAAACAGGGCTATTGGATGCCACACAGCTTGAGAAGAATCTGCTCGAGTTCGCCCCACGGCATGAGCTGCGAGTCGATCACTTCAAGACGAGATTCGAAGCCATCAAGGGAAATTTCATTCACTGACACCACTTGATTCGCCACATTGAATGCGTAGCAACCTTGGTCGGTGTTCACTACGGCTTTTACACGCTCAGCCGTTAGATCTGACAACATTGAGAATAGTGCATCGAAGTCGAACTTATGCTCTGCACCAAAAAGCCAACCACAACTGAAATAGCCCTGACCTTTATTCTCTTTACGGATGAAAACTTCACCGGGAGGAAGTTGGAATTGTGGCTCTTGTTCAGCGTGATCGTGATGATGCGCTTCAAGATGAGATGAAGCACTGCCGTATACTCTTTCAATATCCAACACTTCCAATGGCACTTCACCATCGTGAATTAGCTTATGGAATACTTTTGCTGGCGTTTGATCCGTCACCCAATCATTGAACACATCGATGTCTTCAGAATGAACAAGATCAACCTTAGTCCCAAGAATCACATCAGCACTGTTTAATTGGTCATTGAAATTCTGATTCGAGGTGTACTTTTCATTGGATAGATTTCGTGGGTCAACCAAACCAAGCGTCGCTTTTAGATCAACATAAGGCGTGTACTGATCGGAAGTCAGTGTCGCAATCACTTGTTTAGGGTGACCAAGCCCTGTCGGCTCAATCAATAAACGGTCTGGTTTTTGGCGAAGTAAGGCATTAATACCTACCGACATAGGCACACCCGCAGTACAACACATGCAGCCACCCGGCACTTCTTTAATCAAAGCGCCTTGATCTGTCATCAATGCGCCGTCAATGCCGATTTCCCCGAATTCATTAACAAGAACAGCCCAGTTTTCATTTTCAGGTTTATTTTTTAGTAGGTTCAAAATGGCTGTCGTTTTACCAACGCCTAAGAAGCCCGTAATGATGTTTGTAGGAACTTTTTTGGTCATATCAGTTCTCCTTTTTAAGGGAGTATATACTTAATCACCAAAAAGTTGACCCCAATCGCTTGTTTATACTCAGATTGGCGAGCAGAAGAATGGATTGGCTGATACCGAAGATTAGGCTAACTCACAGAGAGATTGCACTTAACGAAGTGTGAAGGCTTAAGCTGATAAATAGATAATAGAAGTGAAAGTTAAATTTTGGATGCTCCAAACGAACTAAAGGCGTACTTACTCAGTACGCCTCACCCTCGTTACTCAATCGTGAGTTCGCGAATCAGGAAGCCTTAAATATCGACCTGAACATTTAACGAGGAACTAAAAATTTGTTTCTGAATCCATCCAAATTGTGTGTAAAACCTCACTTCTCCTTGCGGTTTGTTATGTTGCTTTACGATTTAACTATGGTTCATTTTTGGTGATATTCAAGCCGCCACCAGAGAATCGTTCAAAATTGTGACGGTGATTCCACTATTGACCATATATATCATTTATGTAACACGTATATTCCATAAATGAAATTCAACTTTGCATCTTTGTTGCTATAGGATATGCAGAGGAAGCGTATAATTTATTTCAATCCCGCCCTAACTCATTCAGGAGACTTATCTCTATGACCAGAAGAGAGAAAATTAAGCAGTCCTTATTAGCCAAGATGCCAAGGGATGCTATTAATCAATTTCTCTCAAGAGATAAAACTCCAGCTTCCGTTCTCTTTCTTTCTTGTATTGTGGGGGTACTTGCTGGCGTAGTGGGTACCTATTTTGAGGTTGCGGTTCATTTCATCACAGAAACTCGTACCGATTGGCTGAAAGATGAAATCGGTAGCCATTTACCACTTTGGCTTGCTGCTTTCCTTATTAGTGCTGCATTCGCCTTTATTGGCTATTTCCTCGTCCACCGCTTTGCTCCAGAAGCTGCCGGTTCAGGTATCCCTGAAATAGAAGGTGCGATGGACGGCATGCGTCCTGTTCGATGGTGGAGAGTATTACCAGTAAAATTCTTTGGCGGTATGGGCGCGTTAGGCTCTGGTATGGTGTTAGGCCGTGAAGGACCAACCGTTCAAATGGGCGGTAGTATTGGTCGTATGGTCACAGATATATTTCGAGTTAAAGATGATGACACTCGTCACTCCCTGTTGGCGTCAGGCGCAGCTGGTGGTTTAGCCGCCGCATTCAATGCACCGCTAGCTGGCATCATGTTTGTGGTCGAGGAGATGAGACCACAATTTCGCTACTCACTCATATCAATCAAAGCCGTCATTATCTCAGCAGTTTCAGCCAACATTGTATTTCGCTCTATAAACGGCCAGTCTGCTGTTATCACAATGCCTCAATACCACCCGCCTGAACTCGAGGCACTTTGGTTGTTCTTGCTGTTAGGTGTGTTATTCGGTCTGTTTGGTGTGATTTTCAATAAACTGATTACGCTTTCTCAAGACCTGTTTGTGGCAATACACAAGAATGACCGTAAACGCTACTTGATGACTGGTACCCTACTTGGCGGTTGCTTTGGCTTGTTGCTGCTCTATATACCTGAATTAACTGGTGGTGGTATTGGTATCATCCCTAACATCACTAATGGCAGCTACAGCACCAACGTATTGTTATTGATCTTCCTAGGGCGCGTTCTGACTACTCTGCTTTGTTTCGGCTCTGGTGCGCCAGGCGGTATCTTTGCACCAATGCTTGCGCTAGGAACACTCTTTGGTTATGCGTTCGGGCTTATCGCGGCAGCATTCTTTCCGGAACTGAATATTGAACCGGGTATGTTTGCAATTGCTGGCATGGGAGCCTTATTTGCCGCCACCGTGCGAGCACCTATCACGGGCATACTGTTGGTTATTGAAATGACCAATAACTACTACCTCATCCTGCCGTTGATCATCACCTGCTTAGGCGCGGTAATCATTGCTCAAATGTTAGGTGGGCAGCCAATTTACAGCCAACTGCTTAACCGTACGCTGAAAAACGAGAAGCTAAGACAACAAGACCTCCCCCAGCAAGAGGAAGTCCGTTAATTACAAATGACTCATGAAAAAATACACATTCGACGTGTTTAATCTCCCGATTCCGTATCAAAATCAAAAAAGCAAACGTTAAACTTGGTATCATCCACTCAAAATTAGTTGAGTGCCCTCAAAATCTATTGATTAAACGCCTACACGCTCTAACTAAAGCAAATAATCCAATATTCTGTAATTAACTAAGTCGGAGCAAGTCGTTGAACTGGAGAAGATTAACCCAAGTAAAAAATGTGCCGCCATCTCAGGCGTCTTTAGCACTTGGCGTTATTGGGCTAGGACAAGCTTGGGCGCTATATGTCCCGGGCATTGGCGAGATTATTCGTCCCTATCTAGCTTCATTCGGCGCACTGTTGCTGCTGCCTGTTTTACTACGCTATTTAACAAACTTTAATACTTTCCTTAATGATATTCGCCACCCGTTAAGTGGAAGCTTGATGGCACCCATGAGCATGGCTTTACTGATTCTGTGCGACTATTTAGCCGAGATATCGCCTGTCATCGCTTACCCAGTTTGGTTCTGCGCGTTGTTGTTGCATTTTACTATGATGGTGTTGTTCTTTAGTTTTCAGATCATCAACTTCAAAATGTCGAACATTGTACCAAGTTGGTTTCTGTATCCGGTCGGTTTGATCAGCAGTTCCTTAGCGGGCACACAGTTTGGACATACCGTCTTTTCAGAAACACTTGCAGCCACTTGTATTGGTATCTATTTCCTTATGTTGCCAGTGGTGTTGTACCGCTTGGTGTTCGAAGGCAATCTTCCTCGCCGGGCAAGACCAACACTCGCCATCATGGCAGCTCCGGTTAACTTATCTTTAGCTGCTTACTTGGTTAACTTCGACAACCCAGACCCGATTCTGACAGGCGCGCTGGCTGGTATTGCCATCACCATGACTCTGTTGATTTACTTGTGTTACATCCGATTAATGCGCCTCAAGTTCCAGCCTTCAATTGCTGCTGTTACCTTCCCATCGGTGATTAGCGCCATTGCCATGCATCGCTTAACCACCTTTTTCGGTGCTGAATACCCACAATGGTACTGGCTACACAAGTTTGGCTTCTTCGAGCTGACCATCGCGACGATCTTGGTCATTTGGGTTGCAGGCGGTTATGTGAAGATGTATTGGCCGGAGTTTTTCGATTCTGACTACATGTCTAAAAAGATCAAACGTTCTTAGCGTTTACTTAATGAAATTCTGTTGCTTATCTGTGCCAACAAAACTTAGCGCCTAGACCCAAAAATAACGCCATTTGTTACATGTAACAAATGGCGTTATTCGTTCGCGCTAAATCAACTTACAACAATAATGTTTAATCGATCAAAGCACCATATTCGTCAAAGAATGGATAAGGACCATCACTATCTTCTATATAACTAATATGAGAAACCACGGACTTCTTAGCTATAGTCAGAAGTTGTATCGCTTTAGGTTCTAATGAAAAAGATGAATTTGCCTTTGGGTCGAGATCTAATGTGACTGAATGACTATGAGAAGGCCCCACCCAAACTGGAATTGAATTCCAAACTGCTGTAATTGGTCGATGTAGGTGGCCAGCACAAATACCCAGGATATTGCTAAAAGGCTTAATGACTTCGTAAAACTCATCAGCATTCTGCAAGTTCTGCACATCCATATGGTTCAAGCCTACGACCATCGGAGGATGATGGATAAACAACATTATTGCCCTATCTTGATATTGGTCTAAGACCAAACTAAGCCATTCCAAAGTATCCGCAGTTAAATATCCATAGGGTTTACCAAGAACTGAAGAGTCTAATCCAATAAGCACCTCGTCATGATTATCTACGACAAAATTACAATATTCATCGTGGTCAAACGAAACAAGATTCGACAAGCCCTCACGCAGATTGTGTCTATCATCATGATTACCAGGAATGACATATAACGGCATGTCGAACTTCTCAAGAGCTTCGTTGATCAGTTGGTATTCTTCGATCAAACCAAAGTCACCTAAATCACCAGTAACCACGACACAATCAGGTCTCGGGCGTAAGTCGTTGATATGGTTTACGGCATCATATAAACATTTCAACGTATCAACTTTCTTATAGGCCTGCTTGCCCCCCTGCTTGATGTGCAGGTCTGTCAGTTGTGCAATTAACATAGTATTACTTCTTTAAAAGAATTAGCCGCTCAGGGGCGAACGAGATAATGACAACTTGACCAATTTGATAATCAACTCGAGCAAAACAATCAACCATCAGAGTTCTGTTTTTCTGTAAGCCCGACAACGTTACGCGCGTGCGGTCGCCAAGAAATACAGTACTAATAACCGTTGCAGTTAGTGCGCTGTTTTCATCAGTTACTTGCGTTAGTAAAATATCTTCAGGCCTTAACATTACGCTGATTTCTTTATTAGTAGAGACCTGTGAGAGCACTTGATCAGACAAAGTAATCTGTTTGCCTGTATCCAACATCAGTTGTCCATCACCCACACTCCCTTCGAGTCGGTTCATTTGACCAATAAAATCGGCAACAAAGTTGTTAACTGGCTTCAAATAGATATCTTTTGCTGAACCAATTTGCGCAATTTCTCCATGGTCTAAAACCGCAATGCGATCCCCCATAGCCATTGCCTCTTCTTGATCATGAGTGACATATACCGCTGTAATGCCGAGTTTTTTTAAGAGATTTCGGATATCACCACGTAACCTTTGTTTCAGAAGAGCATCTAATGCAGATAACGGTTCATCAAGTAAAAGAACATCTGGTTCAGTGGTAATTGCTCTTGCTAAAGCGACGCGCTGACGCTGGCCTCCTGAAAGCTGATGGACATTTCGACTCGCATACTTTTCTAAGTCGAACATGTTAAGCATTTCTTTTAGTTTTCTGGTTATCTCAGACGGAGCGACTCCACGAACCTTAAGTCCATAAGCAATGTTTTCGCTAACATTCATATTCGGGAATAGAGCATAAGACTGAAACACCATCCCAACTTTACGTTGTTCGATTGGTAAACACGTAACATCATGATCACCAAACACAATCGTGCCGCCATTTTCATCCGCAAACTCTAGGCCTGCAATCATACGCAATGTAGTTGTCTTTCCGCATCCTGATGGGCCCAGCAAAACTAAGATTTCGCCCGCCTCAATTTTGAGATTTGTCGGCTTTAATGCCAAGGTTCCATCTGGGAATGTCTTCGTAATATTATTTAGCGAAATTTCCACGCCATTTTGTTGTTCTAACATATTGATTTTGATCTTAATTATTTATCACTGGTTTCTTGTTCAACGCTTGAGCCAAGACCAATAGAGGGAGAATTAAACAAAGGAAAATAAGTGTGTACGCTGAACTTATCTCAAGTCGCATAGAAGCATATGAATCAGCAAGTCCAACAGGCAGCGTTTTCGTCAATGGTGTGTGTAGCATCCATGTCAGGTTAAACTCGCCAATAGACAAAGTGAGTGTCATCAACATACCAGCGACAATACCAGCCTTGCAGTTGGGTACAATCACATCGAAAAATCGCTGCCAAAAAGTCGCTCCAAGACTTGCAGCGCCTTCCTCAAGAACACGGAAGTTAATACTCTGCAAAATTGATAGAACAGACTTAACCATGAAAGGCAGTGTGAAAATCACATGACCAACAAGAATAAACATCCAACTTGAGCGGAAGTCATTAAACCCTCCATACGCTAGAATCAAACCTAACGAAATTGCCATCCCCGGAATTGCAATGGGGAGTGTAAGTAGCTCGTCAAAAATAGAAGCCCATCTACTTTTACTTTTCGCAAGTACGTAAGCACACGGTACACCTATGACAACATTGATTAACGTGGTTGCAATGGCTATTTGTAGGGTTAACCAAATCGTATCTGAATACAGTGCCCATACTTGTTCAACCCAACGAAAGGTAAACCCACTTTTAACACCGACAAAATAGTTATTTGTAAGACCAGCGACTACCGACATAAACACCGGCACAATCAAGAACGCACATACCGTCAATGTGAAAAACAGCTGCATGTAAAAGTATTTATCTTTTTTCATTATTATCCCCCCATCGCTGCAGATGCGTTGCCATAACGCTTAGCCAACGCCAAACAAAACCAAGTCACTAGGCCGAGAATCAAACTCAGTGCAGCTGCCATTGCGAAATTGGCATTGAGCGTAAATTCGGTATATATCGTCATAGGAAGAACGTTGATATTAGTCGCCAACGTAAACGCGGTACCAAATGCTCCCATAGATGTAGCAAAACAAATCGAACCCGAAGAGATTAGGCCGGGGGTTAGCGCCGGAAGCGTGACGTCTTTAAAGATCTGCCAACGATTTGCACCTAGGGATCGACCGGCTTCAAGTAGATTGTGATCAAGCTTTTCCGCCGTTCCCATTACGGTCAATACAACCCGTGGAATAGAAAAATATAAATAACCCAAAAACAGCCCTGCCATCGTATAAGCAAACATCCAACGTTCACCCGTCAACATCAACCCAAGCTGAGCGAAAAGTCCCTGTCGCCCTGAAAGCATGATGACAAAAAAACCAATAACAACACCTGGGAAAGCCAATGGGAAGCTCAGCATTGCAACCAAGATCTGCTTACCTTTAAAGTCATAGCGAGTCAAAAACAGTCCTGAGATGGTCGCTATCGCTAAACTAACCAGAGTGACTAAAACAGACAGTCCAACTGTCGAAATCAAACTTTTTAAATAGATAGGTCTAGTTAAAATATGCCAGTAACTTATAGCGCCGCCATCTATTAGCGAAACCTTGATTAACTGCACGACTGGCAATAGAAAAAATGCACAGCTAACGGTGATGGCTGGCAAAATCAGAAATAAGGAAATACGATCATTTTTCATAGAGATATTGGCGGGTGTAACCCGCCATCCAACATTTTAATAGGCTATTAGTTCACTTCTCGAATATACATATCCGCAAATGTAGATTGATTTTCAGACATTTTTGCGAAATCAACAGAGCCTACTCGTTCGTACTCTGAAGCTGGGAGGAACTTACTTTGCGCCTCTTCGCTCATCACACCATCAATTACTGGGCGTAAATAGGCTTCTGCCCATAATTGTTGGCCTTTATCTGACAAGACAAAGTCTAAAATCTTCTGAGCATTCTCTGAATTCGGAGCATTCTTCACTTTACTCATTACATAAGGAACAGCGATAGAGCCTTCCTTGGGGATAACAAAAGCCGCATTAGTAAAATCGTTGTATTTTGCGCGATAGGCATTGAAATCGTAATCAATTAAAATAGGGATCTCACCAGAAATCACACGAGCATAAGAAGTTTGTCGAGGAACAATTGGGCGATTCTTTGCCAACTGTTGAA
Organism: Vibrio cyclitrophicus; assembly: GCA_023206055.1. NCBI lineage: Bacteria > Pseudomonadati > Pseudomonadota > Gammaproteobacteria > Vibrionales > Vibrionaceae > Vibrio > Vibrio cyclitrophicus. The sequence goes on from CP065367.1 coordinate 709,726, forward strand.
AATACTTAATGGCTGGTTTGAAATTATCAATATCGCCACCCATAGCCTCATTAACTGCTACAGCACTTGCGTAACCAACAAAAGCACTCGTTGGATCTAAATACCCAACCATGCCTCTATAATCAGGTTTCAACAGGTCTTCCCAGCTCGTCGGCACTTCTGCGCCATCAAGAGCATCAACATTCACAAAAAAGCCAATAGTGCCGGAATGGATAGCAAACCAGTTCCCATTAGGATCTTTCATACCTTCTGGAATCTGATCCCAATTTTTAGGCTTATATGTATCAACAACGCCTTGTTCTGTTGCGTTAATACCAAAAGAAACACCGTAATAGACCACATCAGCAACTGGGCTATTCTTCTCTGCAACCAACTGAGATAAAGACTGACCTGAGTTCTTATTGTCCATAGGAACTCGGATGCCCAACTCCTTATTAATTAACTGAAGTTGTCCTCCCCAGTTAGCCCATTCCGGTGGACAGTTGTAACAAATCGCATCAGATGCCTGCGCTTGAAAAGCGATGCCAGCAAAACCAAGAATTAAGCTCGCTAATTTTCTAGTTTTTGATGACTTGTTAACTCGTAGTAATTGATGTGGTGCCATTATGTTCTCCAACGAATTTCCATTAATTAAATTGGGTTATAACGGGAACCGCACCAAGCGATCCCTTCATTTGTAATTCATACTTCAACGCAAATTCAAACCGCTCGATTGAACCTGCTTTTGCGTTAAACAAAATATCGACGGCCATTTTCCCCATATCAATATGAGGAACAGCCACAGTAGCCAAATTCGGACTCACCAATTGCCCAAGCCCCATACCATCAAAGCCCACAACCGAAACGTCTTGTGGGATTCGTCTACCTGTACTCTTCAACGCATTCATTGTTTTCAGCGCAAGTAAATCATTGCTGCAAAACCAAACCGTAGGACCACACTCACCGCTTAATAAGTTCATCTCAGAGTCAGTGAACGGAACAAGCTTGTTTTGGTCGACTTCAAGAAGCTGGCTTAATTCAACCCCCTTCTCATAGAGACCTTGTTTGAACCCTTCATAACGCTTTTTTGCACGGTCGGATGAGGCAAAGTGCCCTGTAATCATTCCTATTTTGATATGGCCATATTCTAGAATTTTCTGTGCAACATCCTTACCTGCTTGATAGTTATCAACATAGACACAAGGTTCATTTTCAACAGATTGGTTATGAAGCAAACAGTAAGGAAATTTAAAACTTCGGAGTAATTCGAGTGCAGCATTATCAGACATATCGGCTATCGTTAAGATCACACCTTCCACTCTTTGACGGATCAGATCGATAGCTGCTTGTTGTTCTTGTTCACTGTCATATTGAGTGTCCAGCACTATAGTCGAGTAGCCAAAATGCCGCGCGCGCTGCTGAATACCTGCAACAACTTCTGAAAATACGGGATTCAATAAACTCGGAATCAATACGCCAATCGTTGGGTTTTTATTGAACTCAAGAGCATGCGACTTCCTGTCTATTCGATAACCTGTCGTATCGATGACACGCTCGATCTTTTGAGCTGTAGCAGAAGCCACAGATTCTGGTGTGTTAACGAATCGAGAGACTGTCGCAGGAGAAACACCCGCGAGAACTGCCACATCCTTGATATTCATTCGTTATCCCTATCCATCCCGTTAATTGATGAACGCAAGACTAGATGACGGGTGTGACAGTTTTATTAATGAAAACAGGCGATATCTATACTTTTAACCAACGTTAAAAGCACCTTTAAAGCAAATGGCGACACTTTAATTTATGAAACAAATTCGTTTCACTCAATAACACGGATTTTCTAATGATTTATTTCGAGTAAAAAAAGTCATTTATAAGAGATGTAAGTCAATAAGATCGGCGTAAACGATTCGACTAGCTAGAATTGGGGATTTCTGCGACTCAATCTCAATTGCGTGTCACATGTCGCCTAGTCATGACGAACACGATTTGAAGGGACGAAAACGAAAAAAGGCCTCACACTGTGAGGCCTTTGAATAGGTAAGGTGTTAATAGTTCAGGCGAGTGTTAATAGAACTATCATTAGAAGTTAGCGTGAGGTCCGAATACTTCGTAGTGTACGTGTGAACGATCAACTTTAAGTGCGTCTAGCTGCTCCACGATGTTTTTCATGAAACCAACAGGTCCACAGATATAAAAATCGCTCTCTTCAAAGCCTTTAGTATCAGAGATAGACGCTAGATCCATTTGGCCTTGATGTGTGTTTTCACATGCAGATTCGTCTTTGTTCATGTACCACGTTTTCGCTTCCCAACCTTTGTCTGCAACAATATCTTTAACACGACTCGTGAAAGAGTGTTGGCCTACGTTCTCACAAGCGTGAAGGTAAAGTACTGGCTCGTTTTTATCTTCCGTGTTTAGGAACTCAAGCATAGACTGCATTGGCGTTACACCAACACCTGCAGAGATAAGCGTTACTGGTTTACTGCGCTCTTGATACATGAAGTCACCCGCTGGTGCGTATAGGCTAACCTCATCACCAACAGCAACTGTATCGTGTAGGTGGTTAGATACAACACCTTGTGTATCTTGGCCTTGCCCTTCACGTTTAACAGAGATGCGGTATTGTTTGCCGTTTGGCTTATCAGACAGAGAATATTGACGAATTTCGCTGTATTGAGAGCCTTCTGGTTTCACTTCGATACCAATGTATTGACCTGGCGTGTAATCCAGAACTTCACCGCCGTCTTTTGGCTGAAGGATGAAGCTAGTTACTAGCGCTGATTCTTCAATCTTGTCTGCAATCACGAACGTACGTGCTGCTTCCCAGCCACCTACCGCTTGCTTACGCTGTAGGTAAAGCTCTGCTTCACGATCGATGAATACTTGAGCTAAGAAAAGGTAAGCCGCTGTCCACGCCTCTTCCACTTCTGGAGTGAATGCTTCTGTTGCTAATTCGCGCAGTGTTTCAATCAGGTGCAAACCAACAATTTGGTAGTGCTCTGGTTGAATATTAAAGCTTGTGTGTTTCTGAGCAATACGTTCAACGGCTGTTGTTAACGCTGCTAGATTTTCAATGTTCTTTGCATATGCCGCGATAGCTTCAAACAGTGCTACGCCTTGGCGACCTGTTCTTTGGTGAGTCATATTGAAGATATCTTTCAACTCAGGGTTATGCGTGAACATACGTTGATAAAAATGCTGAGTTAAAGCAGGGCCTGCGCTCTCAAGTAGAGGGATAGTAGATTTGATGATTTCGATATGTGCATTGTTAAGCATGAATTTACTCCGAACACTGAGCCTTATGACCTATATGTCATTTTGACTACTTAAAAATTAAGAATGACTTATCGATTTTCTGAAACCTTAGTTATTTTTAGAAACTGAGTTATTTTGACTCGTTTTTATTTCAAAAAATCGTAAAACCTGATTAATGCAACCTGATTGATTGAGATCAAGAATAGTCTGTTTAATCAGCGCTATAATCGGGATTCACTGTCTCTTCTGCACAATCAGTGCCAAGTTTATAACGCCCCGCCATTTCTGGCTTTCTTCTCAAAACCCATCTTATAAAAATGTCAAAAAGACCTTTTTTTTAAGTCAATAAGACTCTACTATGTAGATAAACACACACAGTTAGAGTTTTTTATGCAAGATATCTCCGCATCTACCCTCATGGAAATGACCATTGGCCTCGCGAGTGGTGTGAACGATCAAGATCGTTTCAATCGCCTCATTGATGCTATTCGCAAAACCATAACGTGTGATTGTGTCGCGCTTTTAAGCCTTCAAGGTGACACGCTAGTACCCATTGCAATGCAAGGGCTCAGCCGAGATACATTCGGTCGTCGCTTTATCATTTCAGAACACCCGCGTTTTGAAGAGATCTGCGCGTCTCGCTCTCCTGTTCGTTTCGATTCTGACAGCTCCCTACCCGATCCTTTCGATGGTTTGCTTATTGACCATGATGGCGATTTACCGATGCACGCTTGTATGGGCTTACCTTTACTATTTGGCGACAAGCTATTGGGTATTCTGACTCTAGACAGCCTGAAACCAGATGTCTTCGCTAATATTCCAGCGCGTAACCTTGAAGTACTGGCAGCGATTGCGGCTTCAAGCATGCAAATGGCACTGACCTTCTCGCAACTTGAACATCAAGCGAAACAGTCAAAACAGTTACTGGAAGAGTTGAATGTAGAGTCATGGGAACGTGACGGTGGTGAGTTGATTGGTAACAGTGACACCATGGTCGCACTTAAGAACGACATCGCTGTGGTAGCGCCGTCTGAGTTTAATATCTTGATTCATGGTGACACGGGGGTTGGTAAAGAGCTCGTGGCTCGTACCCTGCACCATCAATCTCAACGTAAGCGTAACCCACTCGTCTACGTAAACTGTGCTGCAATCCCTGAAAACTTAGTAGAGAGTGAATTGTTTGGTCACGTTCGTGGCGCATTCACTGGCGCAGACAAAAACCGCTTAGGTAAGTTTGCTTTAGCCGATGGTGGCACACTGTTCCTTGATGAGATTGGTGAGTTGCCTTTAGCCGCGCAAAGTAAATTATTACGTGCGCTGCAAAACAACGAAATCCAACCTGTTGGCCAAGACAACATTCAAACCATCGATGTTCGAGTATTGGCAGCGACAAACCGAGATCTAAAACAAGAAGTTGAAGACGGCCGATTCAGAGCCGATTTATATCACCGATTGAGTGTGTACCCTATTGCTGTGCCTGCACTGAAAGATCGTGGTGACGACATCAGCCTATTAGCTGGTTTCTTCTTAGAACAAGCGCGTCGTAAGCTTGGTATCAACCAAGTTAAGTTCCGCTCTGACGTCCTTTCTTTCCTAAACCGTTATGGTTGGCCGGGTAACGTGCGTGAACTTGAGCACGTGATCAGTCGTTCAGCATTGAAAGCGTTAGCGCGCAGCACCAATAAAAACCTAGTGACAATTACCAAGGAAGATTGTGGTCCACTCGATCAAGATCAACCTATTGCGACAACACAGGTGAAAAACACACCGTTATCGACACCAACGATCGATCTTTCTGAAGGGCTACGTGGTGCAACGGACGATTTTCAGCGCAGTATCATTACTGAGGTGTTGGAAGATGCCAACTTTAACTGGGCACAAGCAGGGCGAGTTTTGAAAACAGACCGAGCAAACCTGACTCGACTGTCTAAGCGTTTAGGGCTAAATGTGGCTAAGTCTCACACGATCGAACGGACAAAATAGATATTAGCGGTTTGTTGCGAGCATCTGACAAAACTTGTGTATATAATGCTGCAAATTGTAACGCTAATTTTAAATATGTAGAGAGAGTTATGAAGTTTATCCGTTGGTTCTTAGGTCGTGTTATCTTGTTATTGAATTTTGTTTTCAGCCCACGTGGTGTGAAGCGTTCTCAAGAAGAACAAAGCAAAGTGAATGAGCAAGCAAAAACGCACACGTTATACCAATTCGACGCGTGCCCATTTTGTGTGAAAGTGCGCCGCGCGATGAAACGTCAGTCGGTTCAATTTGAACTTCGTGATGCAAAAAACAACGAGCAACACCGTGCAGAGCTTGAAGCTGGTGGCGGTCGTGTAAAAGTGCCTTGTCTACGTATCGAAAAAGACGGCAAAACTGAGTGGATGTACGAATCTTCAGATATCGTGACTTACTTAGAAAAGCAGTTTGCATAAGCAAAAAAGCGATAAAAGCCAGATACAAAAAATCCCTCGAATGTGAGGGATTTTTTATGGCTGTTATTTGGCGTTAATCGCTTCAAATTAGGAGCGAAAGTTCAAACGACTACTTCGCTACAATCAGCATCAATTCCACACGGCGGTTACACGCCTTGCCTTGCGCAGAAGCATTAGTACAAGCTGGAACATACTCACCGAAGCCACGAGTATAAATAGAACGACTGGACACATAGTTACTCTCTAATCGAGCTTTTACTTCTTTTGCGCGCTGCTCTGACAGAGGATCATTAATTCGATCTGTGCCTGTGTTATCGGTGTGCCCTTCAATCACAACATCGATATCTTGGCGTTGAGAAAGGTAGTTACCTAGCGTATCTAACCATTGATTATAAGCTGGATCAGGGAATGCTGAACCTGTTTTAAAGTTCACGTGCTGCTCAAGCTTTACCATCACATGGTTACCTGGCAACACTTCAAAATCGATACGGTTTTGTCTTAAAAAGACTTCCAGTGGATCGTTAGTCGAAACGCCACGTCCGTAGTTGGTCGTGATGGTTCTTTGTTGATGAGTGCTGCTCTGAATCGAGTACCCACGATTGCTTGCTACATGAGTCGTTTGAACCACACCCCATTCTGGGTGCATCAGGTCGTAATCGGTTTGTGGTGCAGTCTCTAGCATGTTACCGCCAAGTAAATCAGTTGGTGACGTGGCTTCACACCCAGCCAAAGCTATGCTTAACATTATCGCTAAATATCTCATTACTTCACCAACCACTCATGCAGATAAACCATTCACTAATGTCTATATCGGCACCAAAGGAAAAACTTTAGACCAAAAGAAAGCAGATCCAAAAAAAGTGCTGTTGATCACAGTTAACCGTCTACTAGTCTGTCTTCAGCCGCTAGTTCGAACTGTTTGCATTTATTTACCTTATAATTGTTTTCCAATTCGTACTAAATAGTTAGAATCTCACGACTTCTCAACGCTAGAGCAAACATTATGTTTAAACCATTTACTAAATTCATCACAGCACTCGCTGTCGTGCTTATTATCGCGGGTTGTAGTGAAACAGACGAGCCACAAAAAGGCGTTCAATACGAAGCGCTTCCAACTGCTCTAACAGAATTCAACTTGTCTCCGGTCACTGAAATTTTCTCTCTTAACTGTGGTCACTGCCGTCAAATGGAAAGTGCAATTCCAGAGATTGAATCTCTAACAGACCAAACTATTGGCAAGATGCACGTAACGTTCAACGAAAGTGCTCAAATCAGTGCAATGATCTACTACACAGCAGTGATGCAGCTTGATGCGACGCCAGACCACGCGTTCATGGACGACCTATTTGGTGCCGTTCAAATGGGTGCAGATGCAACACCTGAGCAGCGTCAACAAGCACTCGAGACAGCGTTTACTTCTCGTGGTTTGGTTAGCCCATACCAACTGAAAAAAGAACAACAAGTCGCTCTGTTTGACTACGTTAAAAAAGCAGAAGAGATCTCAGTAAAAGGTCAGATCAACTCAGTACCAACCTTTATCATCAACGGTAAATACCAAGTACTCACAGCAGGTCACCAAGACGTTGCTGGCATTGCAAAAACGATCAACTACCTTTTGACTCAACCATAATCACGGCATTGTTAGCAGATTAATACATTCTGCATTAACTACGAAATTCAGCACTCAATATAAATAGGTTTTACTATGTCTAAATTTGTCATCCCGGTCATTGTCTTTCTTTTGGCGGGTTTCATGATTTACCGTACTTGGACGAATCATAAGTCTGGCGGAGAAAACTTCGAACAAGGCCAACAATTTCTAATTGAAAACGGCACAAAAGAAGGCGTGATTACGACTGAAAGCGGTCTTCAATACCTTGTTCTTGAAGAAGGTACAGGCACAGAGCACCCAACTAAAAACAGCAAAGTAACGGTTCATTACCACGGTACGCTACTCGACGGCACTGTTTTCGACAGCTCTGTTGAGCGTGGCGAGCCAATCTCATTTGCCCTTAAGCAAGTAATCAAAGGTTGGCAAGAAGGTTTGACTTACATGGTTGAAGGCCAAAAAGTTCGTCTATTCATTCCAAGCACTTTAGCTTACGGTAAAGGTAGTTCTGGCCCTATCCCACCATCATCGACTCTGATTTTTGACGTAGAACTCATCTCTATCAAATAATCGAAGTGACTGATTTTAGCCCCAACATACGCGCTATGTTGGGGCTTTTTTATATCTGAACATGTGACGTTACTTTTTCCATGACCGAATATACCCTCGAAAATCAACCACTAGACGACTGGTCTAATTTAAATTATAGTCCCACCTATGAACGAAAAAACGAATGACACACGCCTGCATGTTTTAGATGTTGGCTACCAATTAATAGTGAACAACGGCTTTAACGGCGTTGGCCTATCGCAATTGCTTAAAGAAGCGGACGTACCGAAAGGATCGTTTTACCACTATTTTAAATCTAAAGAGCAATTTGGCGAGGCGTTGATTCAACACTATTTTGAAAACTACACTACTAAGATTGAAGCAATTTTAGTACACGGTGAAGGTAATCATTATCAGCGAATCTTGAGCTATTTCTCGCTATGGGCGAAGACCGAAAACGGTACCTGTAATGCTCATAAATGCTTGGTCGTTAAACTCAGTGCGGAAGTTTCTGATCTCTCTGATCCTATGCGTCAAGCGCTATTAAAAGGTGCTGAGAAAGTGACGAATACCATCGAACAGTGCATTGTCGGTGGTATTGCAGATGGCTCTATAAAGGCTGAAGACAGCCAAGAAACAGCTCAGAACCTATACTCAATGTGGTTAGGCGCAAGCTTATTGAGCAAACTGAGCCAGAGCTCCCATAGTTTACAGTCAGCTTTAAGCCTTACCGAACGAATTTTAAAAGGTGAAAGCCAATAACGCGCACCGCGTTTTATTTGCTTTAACTTGATTCAACTTGCTTTAACTTAAAAGAAATCACCCGCCCTCTATCCATTTGATGACGGCGGGATTTTTTAGACAACAAGACTAGACGACTGGTCTAATTCTAAATAAACATAATATAAAATTAAGGACATCCAATGACTCAACAAGACAATCGCCGCATCGTATTGGCTTCTCGCCCAGTTGGCGCACCAACTCAAGACAACTTCCGTTTAGAGACAGTAGCCGCACCAACAATCAAAGATGGCGAGATGTTACTTCGCTCGGTTTACCTTTCTCTCGACCCTTACATGCGTGGCCGAATGAGCGATGCGAAGTCTTACGCTGATCCAGTCGCTATCGATGAAGTGATGGTAGGTGCAACCGTTTGTCAGGTTGAAGAGTCAAATAACGCTGATTTTGAAGTTGGTGAATGGGTACTGGCTTACACAGGTTGGCAAGATCTTGGTGTGTCTAACGGTGAAGGCCTTATCAAACTAGGTAAACAGCCAAGTCACCCTTCGTACGCACTTGGCATCATGGGTATGCCAGGCTTTACCGCATACATGGGCTTGCTGGATATAGGCCAACCTAAAGAAGGCGACACGTTAGTTGTAGCAGCAGCAACAGGCCCAGTAGGCGCAACTGTTGGTCAAATCGGTAAGCTAAAAGGCTGTCGTGTAATTGGTGTTGCTGGCGGTCAGGAGAAGTGTCAGTACGCAAAAGAGGTCCTGGGCTTTGATGAATGTATCGACCACAAAGCGGATGATTTCGCAGAACAACTGGCTAAAGCGTGTAACAACGGTATCGACGTTTACTTTGAAAACGTTGGCGGCAAGGTCTTCGACGCAGTAATGCCTCTGCTTAACACAGGGGCTCGTATTCCTGTGTGTGGCCTTATCTCTCAGTACAACGCAACATCACTGCCTGAAGGCCCAGATCGTATGTCTAGCCTTATGGGCACTCTTCTGGTCAAGCGTATTAAGATGCAAGGTTTCATTATCTTTGATGACTACGCACACCGTTACAACGAGTTTGCTGTTCAAATGACAGAATGGTTGTCTCAAGGCAAGATGCACTACCGCGAGCACCTAATTGAAGGTCTAGACGAAGCGCCAAAAGCATTCATGGGTCTATTAGAAGGACAAAACTTCGGTAAGCTTGTTATTAAAACTAACGAAGCAAAATAGCTCAATCAGCTGAAACATAAAATAGGCAGAATCATGATTACTTTGCATCACTTAAACAAATCGCGTTCAAAACGTATCATCTGGCTGTTGGAAGAGCTTGGTGTGGATTACCAAATAAAACCATACCAACGAGACAGTGTCACGTTTCTAGCACCACCAGAATTGAAGTCAGTTCATCCGTTGGGTAAATCTCCAGTCATTGAAGACGATGGCGTTGTGATCAGCGAGTCTGGTGCTATCACCGAGTACCTAATCGACAAATACGGCCAAGGCAAGTTCGCACCAGTGCGCCGCACAGCTGACTATGTAGAATACTCACAGTGGCTTCACTTCGCTGAAAGCTCTGGTATTTTGCCAATGCTGCTCAAAATCTTTGTGATGAAAGACGGTTGCGAGACTAATTTCCTCGGCGGCTACGCTGACGATGAAAACCAAAAGGTCTTAACCTTTGTCAACGAAGCACTTGAAGGTAAAACTTACCTCGTTGCTGATACTCTGACGGGTGCAGATTTTATGATGTCGTTCATCGTAGAAATCGTTGGTAACTTTGGGGCAACTGCGCTTTACCCTAACATTGCTAAATACGGTGAGCTTTTAACAAGCCACCCTGCTTACCAAAAAGCAGAGCAAGTAGAGCTAGAACACTCGAACTGATCGAGTTTCAATCAAGCTCGTCCGTTCTTAGAATAAGTACGAGCAACTAAATGAAGCCAAAGCCGATTTATCTTCTGCTTTGGCTTCTCATTTGTCTTCATTTCGACAACAATACCGAACTCTAACTGAACAGCCATAGAGTTTGATCTTCATGTCAGCAAACCTTGCTCAATACACACCACTGCACGCTTTAAACCAACCAGCGAACCAAGACTTATCGCTACCCACTCGGTTTACGTTTCCGTATTACTATACTCCGCATCCAACGTGTGAGTTAGCAATGCAGCAGCTTCAACAATCATTACTCGACTGTGGTGTGAATGAAACCTCGCAAGGCAACCTCTATGCCGTACTTCTTGTTCAACATCCTCAAACCCAAGAGTTGGGTTACCTTTCTGCGTTTTCGGGCTTGCAGTTAGATCCGGCTTTGGTCTCTCAGTTAAACAACATTCACTTTGTTCCACCAGCCTTCGATTCAGCACAATTTCAGTCTAAAAATAGTGTGAACCTTGCTCACCAGTTGCAACTAGCGGACGACATTGAAAAGCTACAACAGTCGCACAACCTAGATGCATTATTGGTTGAACTAGAAGAGTTAAAAATCGAATCAGCACAAGCTATCGAAGCCTTTCAGTTAGCAATGGCCGCGAACAAAGCTCAGCGTAACAAACTCAGAGAACAAGCTAATCAAGAGAAAGCATTAGGGAATCTAGAGTCAGCGGCGAGTTTACTTAAACAACTGGGCAATCAAAGTAGCCAAGAGAAACGCGATCTAAAAGCACTTCGTATTGAGTGGAAACAGAAGATCGCAGAACGCCAATCACAAGTTGATTTGATTGAAAGCGAAATGAAAAACCGTAAGCAAGAGCACCAAGCAGTTTCAGAACAGTTGGAAGCTCAACGTCTCTCTCACTATCGCTTTATCAATCAAGCCAAGCAATCTAAAAATTTACTTGAGCTACTCGATGGAAAAGACGCGCTGGAAGGCTCTGGTGACTGCTGCCTACCTAAGATGCTTAACTTCGCTTTTGAACACGGGTTTAAGCCGTTAGCATTGTCTGAGTTTTGGTGGGGATTGCCGCCAACGGATATCATTCGACAACACGGAAACCTTTACCCGGTTTGTCAAAGTAAAAGCTTCGAGATCCTCGAACACCAGCTGAGTGGTATTGGACTAGAAGATAACCCGCTTATCGTGAACCCTGCTGTAGGTAAGTCTTTTGATATTGTTTATGAAGACGACGAGATTGTGGTCGTAAATAAGCCTGAAGAGTTCTTGTCGGTTCCCGGTAAATTCATCGAAGATTCAGTTTATACCCGTATTAAAGCGCGTTACCCCGATGCAACAGGCCCTTTGATTATCCATAGACTAGATATGTCGACATCTGGATTGTTGATTTTGGCACTGACCGCAGAATCCAATAGACACATCCAGAAGCAATTCATCGATAGAACCGTAGAAAAGCGTTACACCGCTCTGCTTGATGGTGAAATCCACGGTAAATCTGGCGATATTAGCTTGCCCTTACGCGGCGACATCACAGACAGACCAAGACAACTGGTTTGCCACCAACACGGCCGAAATGCAGAAACTCACTGGCAGGCGGTGAGCACTCATAATGGCAAAACCAAGGTTCACTTGTACCCTAAAACCGGGCGAACCCACCAACTGCGAGTGCACTGTGCTTCTCCATTAGGGCTTGGTGTTCCAATTCGTGGTGACGACTTATACGGATACAAACGCGAGCGCTTACACCTGCACGCTGGCTACTTGAAGTTGATTCACCCGACAACCGGTGAATGGATGGAGTTTGAAGTGCCTTCTGAGTTTTAAGCTGTTCTTATCGTGATAAAACTATTACCGAGCTAAAATTTTTGTCTCGTTAAACGCATCAGGGTTCTAAATCTGCTTGAGATATAGAACCCTGAAATTTAATTTTTAATGTGTTTATCACAGCTCGGTAACGTACTTTCGTTACTCATTTCAATATTGCAGACGCTTAACCCATCACATCTGTGCGTTGTTCCACACATTCGTAAGAGCCCATTTCGAACTCACGACAGATCCAAGGTCGATTTTCGTAAATAGTACACATCAGTGTTTCTCTATCTACCGCAGAGCACCAACCGTCGTCTAATCTCAGCATGGTTTCGCCACCCCACTCATCATAAGCAATATGCTCTTCAGGAACACCTGTATCTGTGATGATCATAACTTCTAGGCGACAACAGCATGCCTGACAATTGGCACAGGTTACTTCAGGTTCGGTTACGTTCTTAATCTCTATCGTCATAAGTGACTACACTGCTAAATTTTGCGTATAGTAATCGAAACCGCCCGCTACGGCTAATAAAGATGATGCGACGCGGTCTTTTCATTGATGTATAAATCACAATGGGCGTTGTGAGTGAATCACAACGCCCATAATATTTCGGCTTTTTAGCGCAGCTTATCGCCACTAAATCTATCTAGAATAGGTTCGCAAAAAACAACTTAACATAGTCCATTAAGCGCTTGAACAAACCGCCCTGCTCAACCGCTTCTAGCGCGATCAAAGGCTGAGTTTGAACATCTTCACCATCAACGGTGTAATGAACCACACCTAAAGTTTGACCTTCTGCAATTGGAGCTTTCAGTTCAGAGTTCAGCTCGATAGACGCAGTCAACTTTTTACTGTCTGACTTAGGCAACGTGATAAACGTATCTTCAGCAACACCTAGCTTCAATGTATCTTGACCACCAAACCACACTTTCTCTTCTGCTACTAGATCGCCGCCTTTGTGCGGGTTTAGCGTATCGAAGAAGCGGAAACCATAGCTCAACAGCTGTTTGCTGTCTGATTCACGGCTCTTAACGCTTGATGCGCCCATCACAACCGCGATAAGTCTCATCTCACCTTGTGTCGCTGAACTCGCCAAACTGTAGCCAGCACCAGAGGTGTAGCCCGTTTTCATGCCATCAACTGTTAAGCTTCTATCACGCAACAAGCCATTACGGTTATGCTGTGTGATGCCGTTGTAACTGAAAGATCGCTCGCTGTATAAGCCATACACATCCGGTAAATCACGAATAATGGCACGACCGAGTAGCGCGATATCGTAAGGAGTCGAATAGAGATCGTCAGCGTCTAAACCATGTGCATTGGCAAAATGGGTGTTTTCTAGCTTCAGAGAGGTAGCCCAAGAGTTCATCAGGTCGACGAATGCATCTTGCGAGCCCGCAACGTGTTCCGCTATCGCAACACTTGCATCGTTACCTGATTGAATAATCAAGCCACGGTAAAGGTCCATCATCGCTACATCGGTATTCACTTCGATGAACATTTTTGATGAGTCTGGGAATTTTTTTGCCCATGCATTCTCACTGATTCTTACTTGATCATCAGCAGAGATGTTGCCTCGCTTCATCTCTTGTCCGGCTACATAGCTGGTCATCAGTTTGGTTAAGCTTGCTGGGTTTAATTTAGTGTGTGCGTTTTTTTCTACTAGCACATCACCAGAATTAAAATCAATTAACACATACCCTTTTGCGCCTAGGCTAGGTGGGCTTGGTACTATAGAAGGTGCTGCGATAGCTGTGCTACTTACCATCGCTGCGTTACTTACAATGAATATACTTAATAGAGGGAGAGAGTATTTGGAAAACAGTTTCATTGAATCAAACCTAAGTTAACGTTTTGTGCAGTATAGACAAATGCTAGTAAAAGAAGCGCGAACTTTACGTTGCTTTACGTATTTGTACCGTTCGTTACAAATAAAAAAGTATAATCTGCGATCTGACCATATTTTCAACAGCTAATATTGACCCAACGAATGCGTCCAATACTTAATTCTATCGCTCAGGCATACGTCTAAATAACATTTCAACAAAGCCAGTAATTCTCTGTTTGCTCTCGCTTGGATCTAAGTCAGCTTGGATGCCAGACTGTGCTAATGCTTGCCATTGTACGACCTGAGAGTTAGGCACGAAAAACGCAATGTACAACGATCCTTTCTCGGCGACCTTTCCGTCACCATCATAAAATGGCACCCCTGTTGAAAGCTTAATCGCGTCGAAAATCGAGTCATCATTTAACTCTGATTCTTCGGCCAATCCAAAACCGATAACAACATCACCAACTGCACCATTTTGACTTAGCTGATAACCTTTCGTAGCGAGTTGATCTTCAATCGCATCACGCACCAAATCGGTTACTACGGTCTCATCGTATTTTTGAGAAAGGTACACCTGCTCTGATTCAGGGTGCCACGAGTACGTCATCACTCCGTGTTCCATGAACTCAAAATCACCACTGGTGACCACACCATAATTGTGCGTTGGTGGGATTTCTTGCGTGGTACATGCTGTCAGCCCAATAGCCATCAAAGCTAACACAGCAATTTCTCTTATGCTTTTTGTTTTATATATGGATCGTTTTATCATTCGCGGCTTCCTTACCTATATAAGAATAACTATCAATTTACCCTCCAACATAAATAGTAATTATATTAAGAGAAGTGTCATTAAACGTTTGCGTAATCGCTAACCTTCACTTCTGTCCGTTTTGGGGGTTTAATCACAAAAACAGAGTTGGTATAGTTCATCCCGTTAAACAAAACCAGACCATTCGAGGCACGGAGCTTCCTCAAACATCTCATGAAGAGAAGAATTGGTACCGACAAAGTATCGGCAAATTTAAGAGGGTCAAACAATGGAATTCAATATGGTTGAAATTTTAGGTTACGCTGCGTCTATTATGGTCGCAATTTCATTAACAATGAAAGATATCGTTCGTCTGCGTGTCCTTAACTTTATTGGCTGTGCACTCTTCACAGCATACGGCATCATGATTGACGCATGGCCAGTAGCAGCCACTAACGGCTTTATCGCTTGTGTAAACATCTACTTCCTTGCAAAAATGCAAAAGGAAAAAAAAACGGAAGCGATGAAAGCAGCGAAAGCTTAAATTAGCGACTCGCATTTCAAAAAATTGTGAAAAAGCCCAAACGGTTCCTCTCGTTCTAGTAAGAACAGAAGCACAGTTTGGGCTTTTTTATGTCTGTCATTTATCTATCGCTTGATCTATCGTTTTATAAGCTGTCTTCACAGTGACACCGTTGAAAGTGCATCAAGTATAAGCAATGCGATATTCGTTCTCTCGATACATCTGAGTGTTATTGCGGCCGCTCTCTTTAGCTTGGTATAGCGCTTTGTCGGCTTTTTCGATTGTGCCTTCTATCTGAAACAACACCTGAGCATAACAACACCCCGCACTCACCGTTACTGGTGACACCAAGCCTTGTACTTGTTCGACTCTGTGTCTTAACGCTTCTGACAACTCGAACAACTGACGTTCATCACAGTCAAACGTCACCAGAATAAACTCTTCACCACCATAACGAGCAATCAAGCGATGGTTACTTGTAAACTGCTTCAAGGTTTTTGCGACGGCACAAATCACTTTATCACCCTGCGCATGCCCGTGGAGGTCATTAACTGATTTAAAGTGGTCAATATCCAATAGAATAACGCCAACACCTTGTAAGGGATAAGGCGAGTTATCCGATATTCTCAGCTTAATCTGCTCAATGAAACTGCGTCGACTATGAAGTCCAGTAAGATAATCAAGGCTCGCCACATCTAAGATCTTTAGGTGACGATGCCGCAGGTAAAGGACCAGAACCACAATAATACTCAACAGGCTGACCACCAACGTCATCAAGCTTGCTAGCAATAAACTGTGGTTTTTGTTGAGCTCTTGTTCTAACACACCCGCTGAAATAACCCAGTTTAGGTATGGATAGAACTTATAGAAGATGTTTTTGCTTGTCGTGCCGTCTTCCGTGGAGATTGAGTAACTAAAGTGACCTTCTGGTTCAGCTACAACCTTATCGAGCAACAACTCTGAAGAGTCTTCAATCAAGGCTTTTAAATGCTGGTGTTCAAAGTTAGGTTGAAGAACTAACTCACCCTGTAAATCAACGATATACACATAACCACTATCGCCATAAGAGTATTTTCTCAACTTGTCTTTAAGCGCTTCAAGATCAACCAGATACATCAGTTCATCTTTATAAGTAGTCGCCACCAATGTATTACCACTCGGCAGCCTCACTGAATATGCAACCTTCGCACGTTTACCGACTTCATGTGGATTGGCGTGAGAATACTGAGTCATTCCTGAATTTAAACTCAGTTGTTGTTGAATATGGGTTAAGTGTGCACGATTTTGCCCTTGTAGGAACGGGTGGTACAGGTGAACACCTTGGGGTGACATTAGATAGATATAGCCTGACTCTCCGATCACCAGTTCATTGGCAATTCGGATGACCTCGTCGACTTCTTGTTCTGGATTGACACGCACGGTATGAGACGCAACGGTATCAGTCACCCCTTTGAGATAGGTTCTTATCGCTTCGTTGACTGTAGTGTCTACGATGTCATAGCTCGCGTTAACAATCGTACGAAAGAAGAATTGGTTGGATTCTAATAGTGACTCTTTCGTTCGGTTGAACTGAACAGCAGAAAGGATCAAGGAAACTACGGCCAGTACAATTGAAAAACTAAGAATGTATTTACGTCTGACTTTCAAGATGACCCCGTAGCTTTTAATTTTAGGGAACGCTGTTGTTTTTGATAAGCAGACTGTTTTATATCATAATTGTGTTTTTTACTGAACGAGTGTCGATATTTTGAGAGATTTCTATACACAATCTGTGACTTATAGCAAAAACGCCGAACTGAATTCAGTTCGGCGTTTTGATTTTACGTTTGAGTTGTATGTTTAAATCACACTAACACACTGATAAATAGACTCAAAACCATTCGTATTTATTATCTACAAATACATGTTCTAGCGTTAGATTAAGAACATACCTGAGTCCAGCTACCATCACTGCCAGGTTCAGAGCTTGTCCACCAGTTAGCTTGGTAAATACTACCGTTGTGAACGACTTGATCACCCGTGTTTGCATGGCTTGGATTACCTGCCCAATCTTTCTGAGGTAGATCTGGGTAAACCGTTAAACCTGCAGTGTCACACGTACCAGGGTTTGTACCACCGTCGCCAGGGTTACCACCACCAGAGCTGATGTCACCTAATGGTAGATCGGGTTGCTCGAAGCTAAATGCATAATCGACGCCATTCACGCTCACTGCATAGTTTGCAGGGCCTGAAATTGGCAAGTAATACACCATATCTAGCTCATACACACCGCCAGCAGGAAGCTCTTCCCATGTCGGCAAAGTAAACGCCACTCGGTGCATGGTTCCGTCTAATCCACCGATGTTATCCGCACGAGTATGACCTGAAGCAATCACAGTCAAACCACCACCCGATTGATCTTTCGCGTTATCAGGCGCTGATACTGGAATGTCGAACTGGAACTCGGTACCACCCGGAAGTGCTTGACCAGTGTTGTTTGTAAACGTGATCTTAGGATTGATTGGGTAGTTTTGGTCACCGACTTTGAAGCCGCCAACTGATACCGCGATATCGAGCGCTTCTGTTGGGATAGCTCCCGTCGCTACTTTGTTTCCATATGGTGTTGCAGACTTAAACTTGTCGTAGATAGCTTTCGTCATGGTGTTACCCATATGGAACTCACCGTTACCGCTGTTACACGCTTGTTCTGTCGTATCGATTGAAGTTCGGTTGCCACTCGCATCGAGTACATAACAGTTATAATCCCCTGCTAGTTCCCAGAACATGATGCCACCGATCTCTTTATCGATAACGTAGTCTGCTTTCACATCGATAGACTGCTTATCTTCCGTAGAAAGGAATACGCCCTTCTCTGCATTCCACAACCAAGGTGCAACCGCCACGCTGTCGTAGTTACGCGTGTAAGTACCCGTTAGAACATCCGTTGGATCGTTTACAGGATCAAGCTTGTAAGCATCCGCATAAGAACCCCAAATACCTTTCTCTAGGTTCTTCGCATGCCACATTGGGTTGGAACCCGCACCCATCTCGTTGCCCTTAGGATCGGTATCGTGCCACATGTTGTCGATACCAATTGCACCATGACCACAATTGTTCTTCTCACCTTCACCTGTACCTGCTGAACATTCGGCTTGGTTTGGAAGTGCAGCTCGGCCCCAAAGACCATTTTCGCCACCTGTCACACCTTGCCAGCCACGAGTGTAGTAAGGCACACCGATGTTAATACGACCTGCTGGCATTGAACCACGGAAGTAATGGTAAGCCCAATCTGTGTTCAGGTAACCGATACCACCGTAAGCCGCAGTGCCGTATACATTCCACTGTGCTAACTCTGAATCTTTACCTGTATCAAACAAGGCAGCGTTATGACCAACATGATCGTTCCACGCACCGTGAAGGTCGTAAGACATGATGTTGACGTAATCTAGGTACTTGGTGACATCGAATGTTTCCATACCGCGCAATAGGTAACCAGAAGAAGGAGCCGCGATAGTTAACATGTAATGATTGCCATCTTCCGCAGACGCCACGTCAAGCTTCTCACGCAGCACTTTCATCAATACTTGGTACGAAGCCCATAGGTACTGACGACGTGGTTCCATGAAGTCTTTGTCGTATGGGTTACCAGCACCCGCCATTGAGGTTGGGTATTCGTAGTCAATATCTAGGCCGTCGAACTGGTATTTACGAAGCATTTCAACCGCTGAAGTCGCGAATGTTTCGATACCTTGATGATTGATAGAGCCGTCAGCATTTGTCGTCATGGTGTAGAAACCACCATCAGCAACTCGACTGCCATCAGTCGCGAAGTGACCACCGGTTTCAGCCCAACCACCGATTGAGATTAACGTTTTAACGCCGTGTTTTTTCTTCGCTGTCGCTAGCGCACCAAAGTGACCTTTGAAGCCTAATGCAGGATCAACTTCCACACCCGGCCACTCTTTGCCAACCGCAGCGTTTTCAGGATCATTCACATCACCGACATTTACTTTGCCATCGGAGCCAATACTCACGAACGCATAGTTAATATGTGTGAGTTGTTCCCAAGGGATATCATTCACTAAATAAGCCGCTTGTGGGTCGTCCCCTGCACGCCAGCTTGTGAAGTAACCAATCACACGACGTGGGTGATCCGCGCCCATCTTCTCACGGCCTTCATCATCGTAAATCGTACAGTAAGGGACATCGATACCTTGCGTTTGATACAAGCCATCAGGTCGACATGTGCTCACCGTTGGAGCGCCGTTAACTGTCAAAGAAGCCAGTGCTGAATCCGCCGTTGCACCTTGGTTGTCTGTCGCTTTCGCGTAAACCGCTAAAGAGCCTGCTTGAGTGGTTGTGTAATCTAGCGTGTATGGGCTTGTCGCTGCTGTCCCCACAAGAGCACCCGCTACGTAGAAATCAACCTTATCAACCGTGCCATCGCTGTCTGCAGCCGTTGCTGTCAGTGTGACGACACCACCAACATCCACAGATGTCGCTGAAAGGGCTACTGAAACTGTTGGTGCTTCATTACCTGGTTGTGCTGAATCAACAGAAACAGAAACCGCGCTTGCAACACTTGCTGCGCCTTCATTATCCGTTGCAACAACTGAAACTTGATGGTTACCAGACGTTGCAGCCCAAGCCGCCTCAAATGGTGCCGCTGTCACTACTGCAACCGAAGAACCATCGACAAAGAATTCTACCGAAGCAACACTGCCATCAGAATCCAGTGCTGTTGCGCTAAGTACCACATTATCGCCTTCAACAATCACATCGGATGCGGTTGGCGCTGTTAACGAAGAGGTTGGCGCTTCATTTGGTGTACCACCGCCTCCATTGCCGCTACACACATCTAGCTTTTTCCACTGTGCATAGTCACCTTCAAATTGGCTCGGGTTGTTGTTTTGATTCCAGTAATTTGCCGAGTACGCGCTGCCGTCATGTGAAACCTGATCACCACCAGTGTACACCGTGGCAGAATCCCACGTTTCTAACGTTGAACAATCAACAGCCGCATAACTGTTGAACGCCATTAAGCATGACGCGGTGAGAGTACTGAGTGTAAAAACCTTCTTGGCCACTCTTCCTTGGTTTAGGTGCATGTTAGCTATCCCTTAAGTTGTTGTTTCAAGATGTTTAATCTAAATGGCATTTTCCTCACCACTTAAATCTCTTCGCAAAACAACTGTAGGTAACAGCGCCAATTAAACACCTAAAACATTCGGTATTTATAAAATGACTCGCATTAATTTGTTTATAGCATGCAATGAGTCGACACTTATTTTGCACCAACAACTAATATTAATTTATTTCGGAAAGCTAAAAAATAATGTCTCAAGAATCGGAAATGTGATTTGGATTCGAGAAAATAATTCGTATCAAAACTAACCAAAAAGTAGTGATTTAAAGGCGAATTGGGATTCTTTTGGGAATTCGCCCACTTTTTGATAACAAATGTGTTAGTATCGGCGGCTTTTTTGACGAACCTCACATTTCTATGCAAGTGTGGGAGAAATACATAGGCTTGAAAGAGCCAAATATAGCGAAGAAATAATGTCCAACTTGACGCAAGTCGCCAACGAAAACATCAACGCAGAATCTACTTCTATCGATTTCAATAAAGCTCAATCTTTGGGTGAAAAACTGGAACTCGGAAACCCAGTCTTTTGGCTTAGTGGCAGTTTTTTAACCCTCTTTGTCATCCTCGCTTTCACCAACACCTCCGTGTTGTCCGAACTTGTTAACATCGGCTTTAGTTACTCAACTAAGTGGTTCGGTGCTTTCTGGCAAGTCCTATTACTACTCAACTTCATCATCGGCTTAGTGCTTGCACTAGGGCGCACAGGCCACGTTCGTTTAGGAACGCTTGCCCTCCCTGAAATGACCACCTTTAAATGGATGTCTATCGTCCTATGTACGCTGCTAGCTGGCGGCGGTGTGTTCTGGGCAGCAGCAGAGCCAATTGCTCACTTTGTTTCAGCTCCACCACTTTATGGCAACGCTGATCCTCAAGCGATGGCGTTTAACGCTCTATCACAATCTTTCATGCACTGGGGTTTCCTTGCATGGGCAATCTTAGGTGGCTTGTCTTCTATCGTGTTAATGCACCTGCATTACGACAAAGGCCTTCCTCTTAAGCCTCGCACTCTGCTTTATCCAGTGCTTGGCGATAAGGCTATTAACAGCTGGGTGGGTAATGTAGTCGACGCATGCAGCATTGTTGCTGTAGCCGCGGGTACTATCGGCCCTATCGGTTTCCTTGGCCTACAAATCAGCTACGCATTGAGCGAACTGTTTGGTATTTCAGACAGCTTTGCTACTCAAAGTGTCGTTATTATCTTTGCCATCGCTATGTACACGCTTTCTGCTTTGAGCGGCGTGAATAAAGGTATCCAACTAGTAAGCCGTTACAACATCATCTTGTCTGTGTGTCTAATCGGCTACATCCTTCTTGTTGGCCCAACGAGCTTCATCGTTGACGGTTACCTGCAAGGCATGGGCGAAATGGTTGATAACTTCATCCCAATGGCGCTTTACCGCCAAGATACGGCGTGGCTAGGTGGCTGGACGGTGTTTTTCTGGGGCTGGTTCTTAGGCTATGGTCCGATGATGGCAATCTTTATTGCTCGTATCTCACGTGGCCGTACCATTCGCCAAATGATCGTTTCTATTAGCATCGTTGCACCACTTGTGACGTGTTTCTGGTTCAGCATCGTTGGTGGTAGTGGTTTAGCGTTTGAATTAGAGAACCCAGGTGTTATTTCTAGCGCGTTCGAAGGGTTCAACCTTCCAGCAGTTCTTCTAGCAATTACTGCGCAACTGCCGTTCCCTACTCTGATCGCGATTCTGTTCCTTATCCTGACGACCACGTTCATCGTGACGACAGGTGACTCAATGACTTACACAATCAGTGTAGTAATGACAGGCACAACAGAGCCGAACGCAGCAGTACGTACCTTCTGGGGTATCATCATGGGTGCGGTAGCTATTGCACTTATCTCGATGGGCTCTGGCGGTATTTCTGCCCTACAGTCGTTCATTGTGATCACAGCCGTTCCTGTATCCTTCATCTTGCTGCCGTGTTTATGGCACGCACCGAAGATTGCGAAGCAGATGGCAAGAGATCAAGGCATCGCCTAATACCTAATCCGATTTAGTTTCGGGTAGCGTGTAAAACGAAAAAGCCACTCAAGTGATTCACCTGAGTGGCTTTGTTTTATCTGTTGGTTACTTGAATTGACGAAGGTTATTGCTACCGATAGTTCGGCTTATTGAAACTTCTCACCCGCAGCAACCATAAACGACATCTCAACCAATAGCTCTGGGTTGGCCAGTTCAGCTTTTACACATGCACGGCTTGGTGCGCTGCCTTCAGGGAACCATGAATCCCACACTTCGTTCAGTGCATCGAAGTTAGCAAAATCCGTTAGGTAAATAGTCACCGACAATACGCGAGATTTATCGCTGTCGACCAAGCTCATCATTTCTTCAGCTTGATCAAAAATTTGCTGAACCTGACTCTTAATTCCTGCCGATGTATCCGTCTCTGGTACTTCAACAAAGCTTGCGATGCCATTAAATACGGTTACATCTGACCAACGTTTGGTCGGGTTAATTCTATGGATTTTCACGTGCGATTCTCTTCTTATAATTAGGATTTACGTCAGCGTAATCTAATCCAAATTCCTAATATTGAAAACAAAAATTAGAATGGACCTCTTCCTGCTTTAAAACTCCCCTTTGCAACCAACCACGTTTCGGCTTGATTCATGAAGTCTCGAACTAGCGCTTACTAAAAAAGATTAAGTATTATTCTCACATCGAAATTAATTTTGTACTCATGCGGTCATATTCAGGGATTTTATTAAATGGAGTACTTTTATGCATGTTCAAACCTATGATTTAAAACAGACTAATGTGGGATATAACCTTGGAGTGGTTGGCGTAGCATTAGTGCTCGCTTGGATTGGTATTTACAAGTTTACGCCAACCGAAGCGATGCTCATTGAACCGTTAATCGCAAATCATCCTGCAATGAACTGGCTTTACAATCTGTTCTCAGTACAAGCTGTGTCTAACATGGTAGGTGGCGCGGAGATCATTGTCGCGATTGGATTGATCGTTGGATTTAAGAAACCGACAGTTGCCTTCTATTCAGGCATCGCTGCAGCGGCTATCTTTGTTGTGACACTCAGCTTCCTAATTACAACGCCAAATGCTTGGAAAGTATCGGATGGCATCTTAGTCACTAACTTCTTCCTAGTGAAAGACATCCTGTTCTTGGCGATTGCTATAAGCGTAATCGAACGTAACAAACCTCAGAAGTAACCGTAAATCTATAAGTGGCCGTAACTAGAAGTAACCTTAAACCTTGAAATAAAAAGGCTCGAAGCTGGCTAGAAGGACGCTGCCAGCTTCTAATGTATAAAGTTTTACTCTGCACTCGCATCGTGGTTGAAGCACTGTCTCGTTACCAAGCCCCATTTTTCGTCCTGATATTGATCTTCCACGTAGTTACCTGATGTGTAGTCATTCACGACCTCTCTCCAGAACTTAACAGCATGCTCTGCGCCGAGTACTTGCTTGATCTCCCAACTGCCTTTTAGATGTTCAAACAGCTCACAGATAAACCGTTTCCCGACTTTGTTTTTTCGAAAATAAGGCACGACATAGAAATCGCAGATCTCAAACTCGTTTGGCGCTTTGGTTTCAATAGCGGTTAACGCTGCAGGAACTCCATCAATGTAGAGTAAGTAACCCGTTACGGTCTCACCAAGCGTCGGGTAAATCTCAAACAAGCCATACTCGTCTGGTTTATCTCCGATGATCTTTGAAAACTCTGCGGCATAACCCTGATATAGATTCGCGTATACCTGTTGATTACCACTATAGACTGTCACAATGTTCATAAACTGATCTCTGTATTGTTTCGCACCACAGTTGGTGTGAACTCATCTTGTCTAAATCTATTATCGTATTGATCATAGGACAAATAATAAATATCAAACATTCGCTTAAGAAAGTATCGCTTTACGGTAATAATTGGCGTTTTGATTTTGTCCTTTGAATACTGCGTAATTCTCTACATGTTCAACTAAGTCAAAATCGGCCTTGGATAAGATTTTGTTGGAACCAACATTACCCACGAATGCATAGGCATCAACATATTTAAGTGAAGAGTGCTCGGTCAAGTAGATAAGTAACTTCCTCACTGCGTTAGACGCAACACCTTTAGAACCAAATGCGTGGCCGACTCGATAACCTAGTTCTCCACTTTCAGTGTTCTGGTCGATATCACGAACGTTGATTCGTCCACAAACAGTGCCATTAACGTTTTTGATCAACATAGGAATCATCTCGCCATTGTCATACGCTGTTAGAAAGCTCGTGACTTGTTCGGCAACGCCCGCATTGGAATAGAAACGGTCTTCCCGAGCTGGGACAAATTGCTCAAACCACTCTCTATTTTCAACTTCAAACTCTAATAAAGCACTGACATCACTTGGGTGAAGTAAGTGTAAAAATACATCCATAATTAATCCCCTACACTTATTTAATATGTCATGTTCACCCTAATACTAAAATCACAACAAGCCGAAGCAAATGTGTGAGCCTTCAAGTCAATTGGAGTGGTGATAGTTGGCAGTAGATCAAAGATTCCACGAGCCTATTTACTAAAACAGTCCAACTAACACAACTGACAACAACACCCCACCAATAAAACTCGGGGCATGAAATGGGCGAACTTTAGATTTAACGTACTCTTTTTGAAGATCTTCTTGGTAAGTTTTAACGGCAAGTTCTTTTACGTAGTTGTTTTGCATAATAAGCTCCTTTTCAATGAGTAAGAGAAGCTTAAGACTTGAAGTTAGGTTGAGGTAAAGCAAAATTTCAGATTAATTGAACACGTTAGTTTTGTTACTCGAGGATTACCCTAAAAACATCGTTATTCACACCGCCAACATCCACTAACTCCCTCGGCTTCATAACAAGCGAGGTGTTCAGTTGTCGTGTTGAACGTGGCTCTTTCATTTCTCGAATCACTAATATATCGACAAAATAACCTGAGTTTTGCTTTGATATTGAGCCTGAAAACGTAACGCTTTCGACCCTATCAGCGAGGACTGATTTGAATGTTTTATCTTCCAAAATACCCGCGGATATTGATGTATCACCATAAAATAACGTGATGGTTGTTGGGTCGGGTACCAACTCTTGATTGGACGAACACCCTATGAGCATAAGGCACAGCAGTAAAATGGCTCGAAATTGCATAAACTGGTTTCTTGATTACGTTAAGCGTCTGTTTTTCATATTAAAACACTTCAACCTTATAAATACCATATTTAAGGGATAAGCTTAGGCGGGTCGCTTCTATTGATTTGAGTAATGAGGTGAGCGAATCAGATCACGGCCTGTTTAGAAGCTAAAGCCGAGATCTGATCGATATTATCGAGGGTTTAAGCAACTACGTCTTGTGGTGGTGTCCCTTCACAGTTAGAAACGACTGCATCAATTTGAATTAAAGCATTCATAGGAATCTCTGAAACCCCTACCACCGTTCTTGCCGGTAAGTCAGCGTTAAAGAACGTAGTGTAGATCTCGTTCACCGCATCAATATCTGAAACATCTTTAAGCTGAATATTAATTTTCACCGTATCGTCCATGCTGTGGTCAACACTTTCAATGATCGCCTTAATATTTTGTAGGCACTGTTCAGCTTGCTCTTTTATGCTACCAGCAACCACCTCATTGGTTTTCGGATCTACAGGCAGTTGACCAGAAATATGGTTGTAGTGAGAAAAAGCAACAGTGTGCGAATAAGCCATAAATGGCGCATCAACCGTATTATTAGCTTCGATAACCAGTAAGCGAGTGTCTTCTGGCAGTTGTGGCGGCGTGCCATCGCCATGTGAAACAGACGTATCGATTTGAATTACAGCGCCCATTGGTAGGTCAGCGGCATTAACAACCGTTCGTGCTGGCACATAACCTGGGAAGAACTTAGAGCAAACTTCATTCACCTTTTCTGCATCTTCAATATTTTTAAGGTAAATCGTGGTTTTAACCACATCATTCATGACATGACCGATGCTTTCTAGAATCGCTTTAATGTTTGATAGACATTGTGCCGTTTGCGCTTCGATACCACCATCAACCAACTCACCTGTGGTTACATCGATAGGCAATTGAGCTGAAAGATTATTATAGTGAGAAAAAGCCGCGGTCTGAGTGGACACAGCACTTTGAGGCGCATTATCCGTATTTCTTGAGACCTTAACTAGTGCGCAAGGTGCTTGTGGTTTAGTGCCTTCGCCGTTTGAAATAAGCGCATCCATTTGAACTAAAGCGTCACTGTTCGACAGCGCAGCGACACCCACGACTGTACGTGTAGGAAGACTGTTGTTGAAGAAGCTTTTGTAGACTTCATCAATAGCATCGATATCAGAAATATTCTTAACGAAAACATTAATCTTCACGACATCATCCATAACATGGTCGATGCTTTCAACAATGGCCTTAATATTATTTAAGCATTGTGCTGCTTGGTCTTTAATATCACCAATCACAACTTCACCTGTTTTAGGGTCGACAGGTAATTGAGCTGAAAAGTTATTATAATGAGAAAAAGCGACCGTTTGTGTAGATACAGAATTTGTTGGTGCGTTTTCAGTATTTCTTGAAACTTTAATGATATCGCTACTCATCGAAATTATCCTTTAAATAATATAGGAATACGTGTTTATGTTGAACAATCGTATTGGAAAGAATGATTAAAGTAGCGCCATGTTAAGTGAATTGTTTTAGGGTGAACGTGATATCCATCAGAGTCTCAGTTGACTATAAATCAGTAAGTTACAGAATAATTAGTCATCACACGACTAAATATCCGCCATATTTGGCTTTATCAACAGCTAAATTCTCTTTAATTTTTAAACTATTCAATAATCTTGAATACTCTCTCAGATAATTCTATGAGTCATTCCAAAAATTTAGCTACTGTTTGATAGGTTGTTCACAATAAAACAGCCTTATTATCAGATTCATTGAATTTACATTAATATATACTGAATAAAATCTTAAGCTATTTAACTAATTATTTTAGAAGGCTATTTTATATAAATACGTTAATAATATACTCGACAATCAAATACCAACTCACTAAAAATACCTACAATTAGATACATTTACTCACTTAACTCAACAATACATCAGTGTTCGTTCAAGGTATCCGATAAGTCAGCCTAGGAGTAGCCACTGTAATTTTCAAAACATTAACGACGAGCACCTAAGAAGCTTGACCATTTGTCTTTTACTTCAGGCGTTAAATCTAGCGAGAATTCGTAGCCTAAATGGTTTTCACGTGTGATCTCAAAACCTAGATGCTTGTGAAACCGCACCGACAAGTCATTAAGACGTAGGACATTACTCACTAACACAGTTGAGTGTTTGTTTTTTAGGTTATCGGCAATGGAGCGAAACAAAGAAAGGAAAGCGGCCTTACTACGATAGTTTGGGTGCACCACAAACATAGGCACAAACCACTGACCATCGCCTAGATCACGCAACGTCGTATAGCCAATTAACTTATCTCCACGGCGATATTCAAACAATAACCCTTGCTCAATTGATTCAGTTCGTGATGCTAAATATACATCTCTGTCGATTGGAAACCCGGCTTCTTTAGAAATAACCTCTAACGTGAGCATGTCTAGTTCCAAATACTCTTCCATCACTTCCTTGTCAGCTAACATCTTATTGGTGAACCTTTAAATATCATAGATGCACAAAACACACTTTAAGCTAAAAATCCCAAGCATTCAGTATCGTTGGACTCATTTACTTTACTGGAACTCAGAGAAATTGCAGAACAAAGCAAGCAATGAAAGCGGGTAAACCAGCGATGAATAACACTAAGCCTGTCTGGTAATTCATTCGGTAGTGTTCTTGTTGGTCTTTATCAAAGTCATGCCCTTCGACCATTTTGTAGACTTTATCTGTTCTAGGGTCATCAAGACGTGTCGTCTTACTATGAACACCACCTTCCCACATTAACTTCGCTAGAACCCAAATCACAATGACCACAAAAAACAGAAAGTCGACAAGTCTTGTCGTGGCAAAGAAAGGAAAAAACTGAGATAGCGCTAAAACAACCAATGCTGCTGTTAGATTAATTAATGCTACTTTCTTCAATAAATCGAGCAAGAGAACTCCTAGAAAATGTCTGTAAATTAAGCTTTCCTGACGAGAGAAAAGCAACGACTAAACAGATATTTATAAAATAAATACTTCTCGATCAACCAAAAGATATGCGTGATATCGCACAACATGAAATGCCGCACGTTTCGGGACATAAATATTGAGTAAAGACTAAACCGCTCTTGGAGTAGTATTGAAGTGGCGCTTAAATTCGCGGCTGAATTGGGATGGACTGGAATAGCCGACTCGGCGTGCGGCATCGTTGATTCGTAGGCCTTCTAACTGGATCAACTCTTTGGCTTTGTTGAGCCTTACCTTCTTCAAGTATTGAAGTGGTGATTCAAAGGTGACGTTACGAAAAGCATTGTGGAAAGCAGACACACTCATGTTCGCTTCATCGGCAAGCGATTGAACGGTAATGGTTTGGTCATACTCTTCATGTACTTTAGACAGTGCTTTAGCAACACGTGCGTAATGGCCATCGTGATGGGCAAGATCGAATAACACACGCCCTTCTGAGCCCGTTAGTGCGCGATAAACAATTTCGCTAACAAGCGCATCGCCCAATATGTTGGCTTCGATATCGCAATGCAGGGTTTTGATCAGTCGAGTAAAGCTTTCTAGCATCCTGTCTTCCATAGGGGTCGACTCTAAACCGCTCGAGTTCTGCTTATGTTTGTTGCAGTAGCTTTCGAGAAAGCCTTGGTCTTCCAGCTTTTTCACCAAGCTGTGTAAACGCTGAGAATCAATGTTAATAGACAAACCAAGCAAGGGTTCTCCATCGACGGGTAAGGCTTCGCACTCTAATGGCATTGGCACGCCAACTACGAGGTAATCGCCCGCGGCGTAAGTAACAGGCCTTTCACCGATATAGATGTTCTTTTTACCCTGCCCAAGCATGATGATGCCAGACTGATAGGTAAAAGGTTGGCGCTGGTTACCACCACTGCTTCGGTAAAACCAGACACCCTCGATCTCAGTTTCTCTGATCCCTTCGAGATCATCCCAACCTTTGTATTCAACGTAAGACTGCATTAACTGAGCGAGTGTATTCATAACGGGTGATATTCCATTCAAGGTGCGGAGTGTATTTGCACAAAAGCCCAAAAAGAATAACAAGTTTGTAGAAATAGGCAATTAATTTGGAGGAGCTGGCCTTCACCACCCTAAATTCCTGTACTAATATGCAAATATAGAAATTGAGCAATAAATCAGAATAAAAAATCTAGCTTTACACAAGGAACCTACAATGCAATTTACTTATGTTAACCCTACAGTAATCCACTTCGGCCAAGGCCAAATCAACGCTATTAGCCAAGCGGTTGATACTTCAAAGAAAGTACTTGTCATCTACGGTGGCGGTTCAATCAAGAGCAATGGTGTTTACGACCAAGTAGTCGCATCTCTTAAAGATCACGCTTGGATTGAGTTTTCTGGTGTTGAAGCAAACCCAACGAAAGAGACGCTAGACAAAGCCGTCGCTCTTGTTAAAGAAGAAAACGTAGAATTCATTATCGCTGTTGGCGGTGGTTCGGTAATCGATGGTTCTAAGTATGTGGCTGCAGCAGCTAAATACGACGGTGACGGTTGGGACATCCTAACGGGCAAACACCAAGTAACAGAAGCAACGCCAATCGGTGCAGTGTTAACGCTTCCTGCTACAGGTTCTGAATCTAACATGGGTGCGGTAATCACGCGTAAAGCGACTCAAGAGAAGCTGGCTTTCCTTAACCCTGCAGTACAGCCTAAGTTTGCGGTAATGGACCCAGATGTAATGAAGTCTCTACCAGAGCGCCAATTAGTGAATGGTTTGGTTGATGCTTGGGTGCACGTGTGTGAGCAATACATCACAATGCCAACAGACGCGATGGTTCAAGACGGTTACGCAGAAACATTGCTTAAAAACCTTCTTGTACTGGGTAAACAATACGACGAGCGTGACAACGACGCATGGCGTGCAAACCTAATGTGGACAGCAAACCAAGCACTTAATGGCCTGATTGGTACGGGTGTTCCTCAAGATTGGGCAACACACATGATTGGCCACGAGTTCACAGCACTATGGCACGTAGACCACGCACGTTCACTTGCGATTGTTCAACCTTCACTACTTCGTAACCAAATCGAAGCGAAGCGTGGCAAGCTAGAGCAAATGGGTCGTAACGTGTTTGACCTAGAAGCGGGTGCTGACTTGGCAGAGCGCACTATCGATGCAATCGAAGCGTTCTACCACAGCCTAGACGTAGCAACTATGTTCGACGGTTACGAAGCAACTAAAGCGGAAGCAATCGACAACGTTGTTGCTCAGCTTGAATCACACGGTTACCTGCAACTTGGTGAGAACCAAGCAATCACGCCAGAGAAAACACGTGAGATTCTAGAGTCTGCAATTCACTAATCTCGTTAAAGCTTAAAGCAGACTGAACAAAGTAGAATTACAAAGACAATTTGAACAAGTGAAGTGCCGTAAACAAGATTTATGACATCACACTGAACCAAATACTTTGGCCCTACGTATATCAAAAGCAGCGTCCATTTTGGGCGCTGCTTTTTATTTGCCCTACAAGATGCTATTAAATTCTCATAAGTCCCTAATTTTATGTGCAATCATATTTCTATATTGTTAAGGTAAACCTGTCTCTTTACTAGGTATGAACAACGATTTGAACAATCTCAAGGAAATGGTTAAGTTTAAGTCACTTAACAAGTGGTATGGTGATTTTCATGCCCTAAAGGATATCGATTTAAATATTGAACAGGGAGAGATAGTGGTGATTTGCGGACCGTCTGGTTCAGGTAAATCAACCTTGATCCGCTGTATCAATCAGCTAGAACCCTTCGAAAGTGGCGAGCTTTCCGTGCTAGAACAAGCGCTTCCGTGCAAATTCAACACTCCAGGTCAAGTCGGAATGGTGTTTCAGCACTTCCATTTGTTCCCCCATCTTACTGTGCTTGAAAACCTGACTCTGTCCCCAATTCGTACGCTCAAGAAAAGCAAAGAAGAAGCAGAGAAAACGGCAATGCATTATCTCGAATGTGTGCACATTGCCGAGCAAGCCAATAAATACCCAGCTCAACTTTCTGGTGGCCAACAACAACGTGTTGCGATTGCTCGCTCTCTTTGTATGAAGCCAGAACTGCTATTGTTTGATGAACCGACATCCGCCCTTGATCCGGAAATGATCAATGAGGTGCTTGATGTAATGGTTGAGCTAGCAAGTGAAGGGATTACCATGGTGTGTGTGACACACGAAATGGGCTTTGCGAAACGTGTTGCCGACCGTGTCATATTTATGGATGAAGGGCAAATCGTGGAATCCAATACGCCACAATGTCTATTCGAGAATCCTCAACACGAGCGTACTCAAGCGTTCCTAAATCAGATTCTGACTTACTGATGCTGCTTAAAATTGTAAAACCTGCCCTATCTGCATTGGTACAAATTGTTGTGCTCGCGGCCGCTGTTATCTGGATCCTCGATTCTGGCGCACAAGCCATGGGATACAGCTGGCAGTGGGAACGCGTGCCCGACTACATCGCCTTTTATGAAGACGGCGAATGGTGGCCTGCAGAATTGATGGAAGGGCTACTCGTCACCATCAATATCTCTTTGATTTCTTTGGTCGCGACGCTGGCTATTGGTTTAACCACAGCCCTATTACGCAACTCTAATTCTGTGGTTGGGCGAGCCTTAGCCACCAGCTATGTCGAGTTGATTCGTAATACGCCGTTATTAGTACAAATCTATTTACTTTATTTTGTGTTCGGTCCCGTACTAGGGCTGGATCGCTTTAGCACGGCTGTTTTAGCCCTGGCACTTTTCCAAGGGGCGTACACTGCCGAGATATTTCGTGCCGGTTTAAATGGCATAGCTAAAGGACAATTTGAAGCCGCTCAATCTTTGGGCTTATCAAAGACCTATACTTATTGGGATGTGATTCTTCCTCAGGTGATTCAACGCACGTTGCCGCCTTTGACGAATGAGGTTATCTCCCTTATCAAAAACTCTTCGATTGTGAGTGTCATGGCGATTTTCGACCTGACAACCGAAGCCAGAAACATTGTTTCTGAAACCGCGATGCCATTTGAGATCTGGTTCTCTGTGGCGATCATTTATCTCGCACTTACACTTTCACTTTCTGCCGTTGCAGCTTGGCTTGAGCATAAGCTCGGGGCTAACTGGCGAACACAATAAGGATTTATCAGCATGAAGCTATTTAAAACCGCAATTACAGCTCTACTTGCGCTTGCCGTAAGTTTGCCTGCACTTGCTTCTGAAACGCCTAACCTAGATAAAATCAACGAACGTGGCTCTCTGCGTGTTGGTATGTCGACTTTTGTACCTTGGGCGATGCGTAACAAACAAGGTGATCTTGTTGGCTTTGAAATCGACGTGGCAAAACGCCTAGCTGAAGATTCAGGCTGGAAAGTTGAGTTTGTACCGACGGCGTGGGATGGCATTATTCCTTCTCTACTGTCGAACAAGTTCGACGTGATCATCGGCGGTTTGTCGATCACTGAAGCGCGTTCTAAGAGTGTTTTGTTTACTGAACCTTACTCTCATTCTGGTGTTCAACTAGCAGCAAACAAAGAATTGGCTGAAGGCTTTACTCAGATCTCTGATTTCGATTCTCGCCGTGTGAAAATTGCAGCACGCCGTGGTGCATTCACAGTTCAAGTGGCTCGTGAAACTTTCCCGAAAGCAAAAGTACTTCAGTTCGATGACGATGCTCAAGCGTTCCAAGAAGTGCTAAACGGCAATGCACACGCGGTTATCGCATCTAGCCCGAAACCAGAGCACGAAGCGATCAAAAACGCAGACACGTTATTCATTCCATTTGAAGAGCGTCTTTCTAAAGGCAACGAAGCATTTGCTGTGCGCCTAGGCGAAACAGACAAAACTGAGTTCTTCAACGAGTGGATCAAAGCACGTACTGAAGACGGTTGGTTGAAAGAGCGTTACGAGTACTGGTTCTCTACTCTAGATTGGCAAGATCAGATTGCTCAAGGTCAGTAATCGACTGCCAATTGAACGCTAAAGAACCAATCAAGGCAGTACCTTGCTGGTACTGCCTTTTAAGAAACACTCGAGTTAGCTATAAACTCATAGCCACCTCTCACAACACATTAATTATCATCGTTTAAACAGGAATGACGTGAGTAGTACTAGCGCATTATCAACGCCCAAGCCCAACCTTCACACGAAGCCTTGGTATCAACGCCTCAATCTATTAGATGGAGTGTTGTTTGCCATCATTTGTGCGTTCGCAGGTTGGCTGTATTATCGCTCTGCTGTCGGTATTAATTATCAGTGGCGATGGGAAGACGCGTTCACGTTAATCTTTATTCCACCGTCTCAAGGCAGTATTCCTTATTTCTTCCAAGGCTTGGTCGCAACATTGCGTTTGAGCTTATGGAGCATGGTGTTAGCACTCTCTTTCGGCACACTGTTAGGGGTAGCAAGACACTCTAAGATCGCTTTATTCAAAACACCGGCACTGCTTTTCATCCAGTTGGTTCGAAACATTCCACCATTGGTGTTTGTGTTTATCTTTTACTTCTTTGTGTCTAACCAGTTGATCCCTTTGCTTGGTTTAGAAAGCCTTTTACGTGAACACAATGGTGAAATTAACGCTGTTCAAGATTTCCTATTCGGGCCTGCAAACCTATGGGAAAACTTAGCGTCTGGCGTTATCTGTATTGGCCTGCTCTCTTCCGCTTATATCGCTGAGGTTATTCGAGCCGGCTTAGAAAGCATTCCTAAAGGCCAATGGGAAGCGGCCGACTCTCTCGGCTTATCTGCATTCTCTAAGTATCGATATGTGGTTGGCCCACAGGTATTAACCGCAATCACGCCACCTTTAGCAGGTCAGGCAATTTCTCTAGTAAAAGATACCTCGATTGTGTCGCTGATTTCGATTCAAGAAATGACATTTGTTGGCACTGAAATGGCGAACTCTTCCGGTTTGATCTTCGAGATCTGGTTGATTGTTGGCGCGGTTTACTTCGCGTTATGTTTCACCCTTTCACGTATTTTCAAAGTCATTGAACAACGCTCGAGTGTTTACCTTAACCGCTAGTGTCATTGTTTATTTAGACGAGTATTCAAGTGTCGGTTAGATGCCAACACAGCCACCTAAGTCATAATATTCATCCACTTACCCTGATTGGTTTAACCCATTGACCAATCAGGATTAATTGCTTCAAAACTCTCTACTGAAACACAGCAAACCCATCATTTAGACACTATACTTGAAGTATCAAATTCCATTGGATCTTCTCAAGGACTTCACTCAGCATGGACAATCATAAAGAAAGAGCTTTTTGCGCCGTTGTGGGCGCATTGGTTGGAGACGCCGCTTCAATGGGGTTACATTGGCTGTATGACCAAGAGAGGATCTTACAGGTTGCGGGTTTTGAACCAGAATTTCGCTCACCAAACCAGTTCGATTATCAAGACAAAGGTTACTTTGCCCACCAAGGAAAATCCGCTGGCGACCAATCGCAATACGGTGCTCAGTTATTGGCGATGGTCGATAGCTTAGTCGGTAACCAACACTACGATGAAGCGAGTTACATTAAGCACTTCCGTTTCTGGTTTGATTTTGGTGGCAGTTGGCAAGGTTACATTGATAAAGCGACTCGTATGAGCTTGCTGAACATACATCAACTAGAGCTAGCAGATGCTCCAATTACAGCCTGTGGCGCAGATGACACCCAATTACCTGCGGTTTCAAAACTGATTCCTTTGGTGGCGTGTACCTACACCTCTCACACCTTACCGGCTATGGTCGAAAGTGCGGTTCGAGTCACTAATAATAATGATAAAGCAGTAGAGTGGGCACAAGCCATCACCCTACTGATTCAAGCCGCGATACAAGGCAATTCACCATTACAGTCAGTAGAAATGGTACGACAAACCTGCAGCAAGTTTATCCACGATCAAATCGATGAAGCACTGGCTGAGCCCGAACTTTCCATAACAGATGCCGCGAAAAAGTTCGGATTACATTGTGAATTGAGTGCCGCGTTCCCACTACTGATTCGCATTATTGCTGGCGCTCAGAGCTTTAAACAAGGCATTCGTGACAATATCTTATGTGGTGGTGACAGCTGCGGGCGTGCGATTGTGATTGGCGCTGTATTAGCGGCGTGTTTCTACGAAGAAGATGGTGAAATTCCAACCGAATGGCTAAAACAAGTCGAACTCAATGGCGGTGTGCTGTCTTTGCCTATTGAGTGATTTCCACAATAACGAACTAGAGTCTGACATAAGACAAGTAAACTTCTAGGTCGAAGACTGTCATTCCTTTAAGGTTGGAACACACTGCGATAACTCATTTTTCAGCCAAACCACAAACGGGCTTTCTGGCTCATCGCGCTTGTTATCTTGTGTGAGCAATATGTACTGATGACCGGAAGGCACAAAGCCGAACGGTGCGATTAAGTTGCCTCTATTCAAATCATCAACCACCAATGGATAAGAACCAAGAGCCGCTCCTAGCCCATCAACGGCCGCTTGAAAGCAGAAATAGAAGTGTGCAAAGGTCTGGTTTGATATAGTTTGTGACACCAATCGGCGATCAAATTCACTATCTTTGGTGATGGATGCCCAGTGGCTCCAAGCGTTTGGTCGCGTGCTGCTGTGCAGTAATTTTACATCGGCTAACTTGTCTTTGACCTGTTGCCAGTAATCAGGCGAGAACACAGGGCCAACCCACTCTTCAACTAACGGTATCTGTTTGTAATGCTCGGTTACGTTGAAGTCGTCTCGGCGAATGGCCATATCTAATCCAGTTGCGCCTAATGTCACAGGCCCACCTGCGGTAGACAATCGAACATCAATTCCGGATTCGTTATAGAAATCACCGAGTCGAGGCATTAACCAGCGCATGGTCAATGTGGGTTCGCATGAAACCTCCAACGCTTGATGATTCAGCTGATTAAGCTTATGGACTCCAGTTTCCAAGGCTTGGAACGCTTGCTCTGTGTAACCTTTGAGTAATTCCCCCTCTTTGGTGAGACACACATTCCTGCCCTGTTTATAGAACAAGGCGTGAGATAAGTGATTTTCCAATACCTTGATCTGCTTACTCACTGCGCCATGTGTGATATTGAGTTTATCCGCCGCATCACTGTAACTGCTCGAATGCGCTGCTACGTGGAAAATATGAAATGCTTTCAAATGTCTCATGTGTGATTTTTTCTCACAGATAGATGGAATTCATTTCGATTATAGGCAGCAATAAAAAACCATACAATGCCAGCTCATTAAATAAGAGAGTTGGAGTATTTATGGAGTGGTTAAGCTTAGCGGTGTTAGGACTATTGATTGTTATAAGCCCCGGTGCTGATTTCGTTTTAGTTTTGAAAAATAGCGTTAATCAAGGAAGACAAGCCGGTATTTGGACAGCACTAGGTGTCAGCCTAGCGATTTGTGTTCACATTAGCTATTCGATGCTGGGTATTAGTTACTTAATCTCACAGAATGAGCAGATTTTCGACATCATTCGATACGCAGGGGCCGCTTACCTTGTTTACCTTGGAATAAAAGGCATTCTAAGCGCAGACAGCAAACTCGCACCTATGGAAGGAACGACGCAAAACATCAGTATTTGGCGCTACTTGGCGCAAGGCTTTCTGTGTAACGTGCTCAACCCTAAAACCATGTTGTTCTTCCTGAGCATCTTCAGCCAAGTCATCTCACCCGATGCTGCTAACCAACATGTCGCTCTCGGTTACGGGCTTTACATGATTGTCCTTCACGGCTTGTGGTTTGGAATTGTCGCTATGTTATTTACTTCGAAGACGCTGCAAAAACACTTGTTGAAAGCCAAGAAAAGGCTCAACCAAGCGTGTGGGGTTGGATTGGTAACATTCGGGGCATTGTTGGCGGTTAAGTCTTAAACCACATCCAAAGCGATGTACCAAAGCCCACAATCTAAGGCTCAAAGCCACTTCATATCATTTGAAGTGGCTTTATCATCTCACTATCAGGGAAGATGGTGTTGAGTTGCTTTTCTTCTATCGACAGATGCTGGTTCAACACGCCTTTGATTACGCCTCGCATGTCGGTAGTTGGTTTGAGATCTCGCCCTTGGTACAGATTCTCTTGGCTTAATCCCGGCCAGTTTGCGATAACTCTGCCTCCAGATGCGCCTGAGCTCGATGTGTTTAAAGCCTTGCTAGCCATCGCACCACCCGCAACCAACATGACGTTACCAGTGCCGTGATCGGTGCCTTTTGTGCCATTTTCCTTCGCTGTTCGGCCAAATTCACTTGCGGCGATGATCACCGTATTATTCCAGCGTGAACCTAACGACTCTTTAAGCGCCGCTAACCCTGCATCCAAGGTTTTAAGCTGGTTACTCAATCTACCATTGACGCTGCCTTGATTTGCGTGGGTATCCCAACCACCTAATTCTAGTGCTGCGATGTTTGGCCCGTTTTCAGCAGATAAGATGTCGCCCGTTTTACGCATCAATGACTTAAATTGTTTGCCAACGCCTTGGTCACCCACCAACTCGTCGATTTTCATTACACTTTCGAAATTAGCAGACAACATTTGGTCACTTTGGAAGAGTTCTTCAAGTAGCTCGGTTTGTTTGTCGCGTGTTTTCAAGCGGTTTGGATACCAACTTGCCACGGTAGATTCACCCTGCATGATGAGCGGCAGCCCGGAATCAATCGCAATTCCATCGTATTGGGAGGAACTCAGCGTGAGTAAACGGTTAAGCCACCCTTCGGTATTAAAAGGATCGGAAGTGCCGTTTTCTAATATCTTTTGTCCATCAAAATGAGAACGCTCGCGATAAGCGGTTGAACAAGCATGAACAAAGCTGACTTCTTTATTTTCATACCATTGATGACAACTTTTAAGCGAAGGGTGTAACCCAAAGAAACTATCTAGGTTAAGTAGTTGCTTAGTCTTCAAGCCAATATTCGGTCTTAGATCTGCATAATCAGGATCAGCATGAGGTACCACAACGTTTAACCCATCCATCGCGCCACGCAGTGATATCCAAACAAAGATATTGTCTGAACGTGTTTTGGCAAAGCTTGGAAATGGCAACATCGCACTCACACCAACAGCTGCGGCAAGGCCCATAAACTGGCGACGATCAATACTTTGTAGGTCGTGATTGTGTGGCTCATGACTCTGCGACTTCATATTCTGCGAACCGTTTGTCTTTTTCATACCCACTCCTAACGATATTGAAACTGTGGGCTTAACCACAACAGGGAAAGTTGCATTGCAGCGCTGTCGGCTTTGCTCAATACAATTTGAGTATGTTCATCAATCGCATCGCCATATAAAGCTGCGATCACGTCATCTACTACCACCTTTGGTTTTGTACCCGAGGCCTTAGCCGACTTTATCGCGATTGAGGCTAGCCGATTAGCGACTTGCATACGCTGGGTTAATGCCGAAGGGCTATTGTAGTCTCTGTCTTGATCCGACCATCCTGCAGGTGAACCCGGTTTAAAGGGTGGTTGGCCTAGTGTGTTGAGAGTGTTCAGTGCTTGCTTATCATTAAGAGGAATGTCGGCACTGCGAAGTACCGCAAATAGCCACTCTTTCGGTGGTCTGAATCTATTGGGCTTGGGTTCGTTTGCTTCTTTGCTTCCCAGCAACAAGCGATAAACGGGCAGTAACTCACCATTACCTTTTAGATATGTCGCGATCATTTGTTCTGAGAGATCTTTAGGCGTGTCACCAATAAAATGCTCGCAAAGCTTATCAACCAAATGTTTGGCCGTGTCTTTGTGGTTAGCTAAGGCTCCTAAACACGACTCCCCTTGTGAGATACCTGATTGGGAGTAAGGTTTTCCAAGTAAGATAATGCTGCCGGGCTCATGGAGGTTATTGGCGAATCGAAAACCAGCATTTGGAGATTGGAATTTAATACCCCACCCCGAGATCGCTTTGGCCAAAGCAATTACATCTTGTTGGGTATAGGAACCATCAACGCCGAGGGTGTGGAGCTCTAGAATTTCACGAGCGAGGTTTTCGTTGAGCCCCTTATCACGACGCTTACCGACTTTGGAATTGGGCCCAATCGAGAGTTGATTATCTAGATAAAGAAGCATGGCTGGATGTTTTGAAGAAGCCATCAGCATATCGCTGAAATTACCATTCCAATGCTTGCGAACCACATCGTTTTCAATACTCGCAGCTAAGGGCATCAACTTTCGATTGTCGACCGAAATGGCGAAGTGATTGCTCCAAAACTGAATAATGCGCTCTTGAAAACCATAAGGCGTTTCAACGCTTTGTAGATGGCGAGCTTGAGCTTGTTGTCGGTAGTGAGTTCGAAGAAAAGACTGTGCCTCTTTCTTCATTGCTTGCATCTTTTGCTCATCACCCTTGGCTTTCTTTCGCTGTTCACGATTCTCACCGACGGTTATCAGGATAGATTCGGTTGTGGGTAAAGCTTGAATGGACTGATGAATAAATGGCTTTTTATCTAACTGTTCTAAAGGCGAATAATAGGCTGCTTGACCTAATCTAGGCCCAAAACCAAACCTTTGCTCAGCCACAATTTTTGAAGTTGGGTAATAATTCATTGCACACTCCCTTACGCTCGATCTGTTCTAAGTGTAATCGCTTAGTTATCGAGCATAGGGAGCTTTACAAGGTTTTACGTTAGATGGGTGTCAGGTGCCTATCAAGTTACAGACACGGTGTGATCATTTTGAATGAATGTCTATTTACGCCACATATATACAAACTGGTCATTTTGCGAGGTGATTTCAAAACCAAACCGGAGATACAACTCTCCAACGCGATTACCTTGCAGGTAACACAACTCAACGGGCTTACTGAGCTTATCTGCGTGAGCTAAGTAATCGGTGAGGATTTGGCTACCAATGCCCTTGCCATGATATTCAGGCAACAAGAAGAATCGGCAAAAGTAGAAGTGGTCACCTTTGTCTTGCAGCAACACACTGCCAATCGCTTTGCCCTGATACTCAATGATTTCAGGCCTTTCCTCTGCCCACTCTTCGGCGTGTATATCTCGTTGAATTTGCTCATCCCAGCCAATAACAGCCTTGATTGGCTCAAATTCAGCCGCCTTTTTTAGCTCGAACAGAAATTCATAATCTGATGACTGAGCAGGTCTTGTCGAATACTTCAAAATATCTCCAACAATAATCGATGAACTATAACTAAAGAAACCACCATCAATGGTGGCTTCAATTTAATAAAATCTCGCTAACGGAAAGTAAGCGAACATAAGCAAGTGCCATGCTTTAGTGTTCATTTTGGGTCTAGCTGATAGCGCAACACCTCTTGCTGATCTTGCTCTGAATAAAAGGTATTTAAAAACTGGCCGCCGCACTTCTCAATCACTTTTTGCGAAGCAACATTGTCGTAATCACAGGTAATAATAGCGCTTTCGATAAGTATATGACGCTGAACCCAAGACAACATGTGACTTGCGATACCTCGCCGCCTCGCTTGTGGCAGAGTCTCATAGCCGATATGCCCGATAACGTCATGAATGTATTCACTGGTACCGTGACGAACTCTGATCACACCAAGAATCTGGTCAGAATCAATACAAAAGTAAGTAGAAGCTGGCGTCCAACCTTCAGGCAAACACTCACCTTTTGAATAAGCGATTCGCCTTTCTAAGTAAGTATCACTGCCATCGGTAATACCGGTATAGATTTCAAGTCCATCATCGATACAAGCGTTTACATAATGGTGGAACGCATTCGAGTGCGCCATGTCGGCTTTGACTATATCCATATAACCTCTTTTCCTGCCTAATGCTCGTCGGACTATTCACTAAGCCCAACGCTAGGCTAAATGCATGGTGTACTCTTGGTGCCCGGTGTGCTCATCGGCTTGTTCACTTACGATGCTAAAGCCTTGAGAAAGGTAGAACTCAATGGTCACTTGATTCTCTTTGTACACATTCAATGACAAATTAGGGCATTCAAGCTTGGCATGTTGCATGAGCTGTTTCCCGATACCACTCCCTTGATGCTCAGGGCAGACAAAGATCGCGGCTAATATACCTTCATAAAGCGAATAAAACCCGCGAACTTGCCCATCAATTTGGAACACATAGGTTTGTGACGCAGGAAGGTAGATATCGCGCATATTGCCTACTTGTGACTCCCAAAATTCAGGCGCTATGAAGTTGTGAGCCTTAATGGAAGCCGTGAGCCATATATTTATGACCGTTTCGGTGTCGGCTGCGCTGTATTCTCTGATCATGTTGATTCTCTAACGTTTGAGTTTGACTCTGTTCGCTAGTCAGTATGCTCAATAACGGCCCAAAAGCATTGAACATTTACGACAATCGTCCGAAAGAATGGTTACTGTTTTTTCACGTACTTTGCAGTCACCAGCATTTCACCGCCACCATCAAGCTTACAATCTAGCTGGTGATCTTTGCCTTCGTTGATGCGTCGAATCACTGCTTTGGTACCGATTTTCAGTACACTAGAGCTGCCTTTCACTTTTAAATCTTTAATGAAAGTGACTTTATCGCCGGTATCTAACACTGCGCCGTTAACGTCCTTTACACGCGCAGCTTCTCTTTCTAAACGCTCTTCTTCTGGGTTCCATTCATAGGCACACTCAGGGCAGATTAGGTTGTTTTGGTCTGGGTAGACATATTCAGATTGGCATTGCGGACAAGGAGGTAAAGACATACGTTAATACTTCATTTAAATAGAATTTGCGTCTATTTTAATGACTCTTGCTAGGCTTAGCGAGTACAAATCTAATCGATTGCCTGAAGATAAGCCTAAAGTAGGGAAAGAGCAGCTCTAAAACGAACAAACACAGCCGCCAAGCTGTGTTTGTTGAAGAAACGAAGTTACCTGAGCGGCAGTTGGAATCGAATCAGATTAACGCTCGACTTTTGGTGAGTAGATCGAATACGCGGTGATTTGCCCTGCCACAATCGCGGAGAACATAAACAGCGCCGATAAACCGATACTCGGGATCGGCAAGATAGATTGCTCAAACACCGATTGACTCGCACTCACCAATACGCGACTACCCGGAACTAAGATGATGATCCCTTGCACGATGTAAATAGACCCCGTGAGCTCCATCTTTTTAGCAATCCAAGTACCATACAAAGTAATAAGAACGGTGGTTACCCAAGTACCGACAACCCAACCACTATCAAAACCGAGATAGAACGGACCCCACATACCCAGAACCGCTACAGGCAGACCAAGTAAGATATCTTTAGGGCGAGCATTGAACATCACGCCGATAGACACAGAGATCAACACCAAGCCTGATATGTGCATCCACACTGGCACCGCATTGGTATAGTCGATGGAGACCGCTTGTCCCCATATCGCTTCACCAATATTGAGACCCATGATAATCCCAACAAATAGCTTGATCAGCGTTAAGGCACTCTGCCCTAGCAAACTGGTACCCGAAACGAGATCGTTGAAGGCCAAACATTCTAATGCGTTGGCTATGGATAATCCGGGGACGAATAAGACGATTGACGCAATACACAACGCCCACACAGGGATCGGCAAGCCTGTACTTGCCAAAAACGCCACAAAGATGCCCGTCAATAATGCTGAGATAAATTCAACCGCAATTGCGCGACGTGAATGCAGGACTTGCTGACATACCCAAACCATCAAACCCAATAACGCAGAAAAGCCAACCGCTTCCAACGTACTGCCGACTAGCATCAAATACGCAGGCGGAATGCCCATATTAGCTAGTGCCGTAACAAACTTTGAGTAACCGACAGGCTCTGGCACTGGCTCACTGCTTGGTTGGTTGATACGAATGATGGTATTTGCCAACAAACTCAGATTAATTGAAGCAGGCTTTAGACGCTTAAGAATAACGGCGTTGTTATCGTCTGGAAATTGATAATTAATCGCGGTTGGTGTTGCTTGGATCATCACATCCACACCATGCTTTTTTGCATAGAACTGTGTGTATTTTTCAAGCTTATAGGGAGCACAACCGCTGCGGTGAAGAGTGTCACCAATTTCAACAATTTTGTTAATTCTGAACTGAGAAGGCATGGGTATTTTAGGCGAGACAAAATGTGCGGCAAATGTACCAAACGATAGACGGAATGACGAGACTTTTGCGTGAATTATCAACTAAATTCGTTACTTTTTTCTGCGAACACACTGAGGCATGTATCGCTCTACTCATTTGGGATTAGTTTAATGAATAATACGAATCGTTCGTAAGTTAAATCTATGCATCCACATTGTTATAAACGCACTTGTAAATTTGGCTTAAATCTCGATGGTGTTAACACGTTCAACCTTAGATTTCGCCTATACTGGTGAGGAAATAACATCCGATACCAGTTTATAAATTCATCCCTTTCTCCTTCCCCGAAACTATCAAGTCAGTACCCGTTTGACTCTTGAGCTTAACGAGAGTTTAGTCACATTTTATTCACTCTCTAAACGCCAGACATGATTGAAAAACTAGCGGAGTGGTGGTTATGCGAGCACTTAGAATAAAAATGAAAGAAAAAGGTTTCGTTTTCAGTTAGATGTGGCATTATCAAACTCGTTAAGACGATGTGCGTGCATCGTATAATGGCTATTACCTCAGCCTTCCAAGCTGATGATGCGGGTTCGATTCCCGCTGCACGCTCCAGTCTTCTTGATGCCTCAGTCTTACTCTTAAGACAGTGTGCGTGCATCGTATAATGGCTATTACCTCAGCCTTCCAAGCTGATGATGCGGGTTCGATTCCCGCTGCACGCTCCAATCCTACTTAGGCTTTATTCAGCCAAAACTCTCCCAAAGATCAAACGCTTCAACATCAATTTTATTGTCTCTAGATACACCCGTTAACTCCCTCTATTGCTTCATATTTTAATAGCTAATGCCGCTGTTCTACTTTTAGTCGTTTTCGAAATTGTTCCAATTTAATAATCTTGGTCAATATCCGAAAAAATGGTTGTGTTAATGTGCGCCAATTAGAAACAACCAAAAAATAATAAAAATGTTTAAAAGCAATGAGTTAACAATCAACATCGAAGCAATCAATGTCGCACTGTCAAAAGTCGAAAATGCGAACAAAATTCAGCTTAATACGTTGAAGGGTTATGTGAGCAACGAACCAGAGCAAGCCGTTCTTGCATTTCGCTCTTTAAGTGAAGTGGAATCGATCGACGACAAGCTTAAGAAGATCATGTCAGAGCTACCGCACCTAAGTGGTGAAGCTCAGCACCT
Organism: Vibrio cyclitrophicus; assembly: GCA_023206055.1. Lineage (NCBI taxonomy): Bacteria > Pseudomonadati > Pseudomonadota > Gammaproteobacteria > Vibrionales > Vibrionaceae > Vibrio > Vibrio cyclitrophicus. The sequence goes on from CP065367.1 coordinate 754,481, forward strand.
ACTGGAAACATCGATCCTATTACAGTAGTGGCCAAGAAAGATAAGTCTCAACTACGCGATGAGCTAAGACTTATCTTTAAGCTTTCTTGTACTTGTCTAGCAGCTACTTCTAGCTCTATTAGATAATGCCTACAGCGTTATCGACTTCGCCATACCCGCTTCTGAGTGACCTGGGATATTGCATGCGAACTCTACGTGATTATCACCGTGAAAATGCCAAAGCAACTGCTTCGCTTTGCCCGGTTTTACTGTCACTGTGCTGCCAGAATCATGATGGTGGTTACCCATCTTTTTCATCATTTCACGATGCTCTAACTGCTCTGTTGCAGAACCAATCGAGAATTCGTGGTCAATCTTGCCTGTATTCATCACTACAAACTGCACCACGTCATTAGGCTCAATATCGACCCTGTTCTTAAACGTAATTCTCATGTCGTCACTCAGTAGAACATGAACCACTTTATCGGGTTTAGCGCCTTGAGCTGGCATACCAACTTCCGACATACCTTCCATGTCCATCATTCCATCCATATTCATCATCTTTGAATGGTTCATCTTTGAATGGTTCATCTTTCCATCCTTCATCATGCTGTGATCCATCTTTGAATGATCCATTTCACCGCTCTTCATCATCGAGTGGTCCATTCCTGAGTGATCCATGTTTGAGTGGTCACCAGCTGAATGATTCATAGCAGCAAAAGCCGTTGCAGTAGTCAGTGTTAGGGCGATAGCAATCAGTGTCTTTTTCATAGTCGTTCCTTAGATTAATTCTGTTTGTGTTGTTAGTTTTATATGTTCATGTGGTGCGCCCTTACTTACTCCTATCTCGCAAGTAAGGGCTTTATAATCAGTACGTTATTTACTTTTCTCGTTTTGGCTCTGAGTGAGATCACGCTGCTTCCAGAGCTTGAAGATTGCGGGCAGCACCAGTAGAGTAAGCAGCAGTGCAGACGCCATTCCTCCTATCATTGGCGCGGCAATTCGTTGCATCACTTCCGAACCAGTACCCTCGCCATACATGATTGGAATTAGACCAATGATGACCGTAAGAACCGTCATCATGACTGGACGCACACGAAGCCCTGCCCCTTCACGAATGGCATCTGTGAGATCAGCTTGCTGAAGTGTTTGTTGGTTCTGTTCTGCATCGAGCTTTTTGTAATGCCACGCTTGGTTGAGGTACACCAACATGATCACACCTATCTCAACCGCAACGCCCGCTAGCGCAATGAAGCCGACACCAACTGCAATAGAAAAGTTGTAATTGAGGTAGTGCATCAACCACAAACCACCCACCATGGCTAACGGCAATGTCAGCATGATCATCATCACTTCACCGACACGGCGGAAGCTCAGATACAGCAGCAACATAATGATGGCGATAGTGATAGGCACTACCACACTCAGGCGATCTTTGGCGCGTTCCATGTATTCGTATTGACCTGACCATGCGAGTGAGTAACCTGCAGGCAATACTATTTGCTCGGCAACGACTTGCTGCGCTTCTGCCACGTAAGAACCAAGGTCACGCCCATCAATGTCCACGAATACCCAACCATTAGGACGTGCATTCTCTGTTTTAATCATTGGCGGGCCATCTTCGTAACGAATATCCGCAACATCAGATAAAGCGATACGAGCACCGTTTGGCGTAACGAGTGGCAAGCTCTGCAACTTCACGACAGAATCACGATAATCTTGCGGGTAGCGCACGTTAATCGGGTAACGCTCTAGCCCTTCAACGGTTTCACCAACATTCATCCCACCCACTGCAGTCGAGATAACCTGCTGAACCTCTTTGATACTTAATCCGTAACGAGCAGCAGAACGACGCTTAATGTCTATCGTGACATAACGACCACCAGCCACACGTTCGGCATACACAGAAGCCGTGCCGCTAACACCGTTCAAGATAGGTTCAAGCTGAGAGCCGATATTCTCAATAACACTCAAGTCCGGTCCTGCTATCTTGATTCCGATTGGTGTTTTAATGCCAGTCGCCAACATGTCGATCCGAGTCTTGATTGGCATAACCCATGCGTTAGTCAAACCCGGGAACTGAATCAGATCATCGAACTCTTTACGTAATGACTCCGTAGTGACGCCGTCACGCCATTCATCGCGAGGTTTTAGCTGAATAACGGTTTCAATCATGGTGAGTGGTGCAGGATCGGTTGCCGTTTCCGCACGTCCGATTTTGCCCCATGTGGTTTCAACTTCTGGGATGGTCTTGATCAGCTTGTTGGTTTGCTGCAGCAATTCACGCGCCTTACCTATCGAAATCCCCGGGTAAGTAGTCGGCATGTACATCAAGTCACCTTCATCCAAAGGAGGAATGAACTCACTGCCAAGCTTGCTAGTTGGGTAATACGCAGAAGCCATCAAACCCAATGCAATCACAATCATCACCTTTGGATATTTGAGGCTTAAGTTAAGCAGCGGCTTATACATCGCGACCAAACTGCGATTCACTGGGTTCTTATGCTCAGGTAACACGTTGCCACGAATGAAGTAACCCATTAGCACTGGTACAAGCGTGATAGCCAAGCCTGCAGCCGCTGCCATTGCATACGTTTTGGTGAACGCGAGTGGCGAGAACATCTTGCCCTCTTGGCCTTCTAACGCGAATACAGGAACAAAGCTTAAAGTAATGATAATCAGGGAGAAGAACAGCGGCGCACCCACCTCTTCTGCCGCTTTACCAATTACTTGCCAACGGTTCTTATCGGTCAGAGGTGTTCGTTCTATGTGCTTGTGAACGTTCTCTATCATTACGATCGCACCATCAACCATGGCACCAATCGCAATCGCGATACCACCGAGAGACATGATATTTGCGTTAATGCCCTGCCAATGCATCACGATAAACGCCCCTAATATACCGACAGGCAGACTCAGTGCGATAACCAGTGAGGAACGAATATGGAAGAGGAACAGCGCACACACAATCGCAACCACGAAGAACTCTTCTGCCAACTTCTTCCATAGGTTTTCTACCGCAGAACCAATCAAGGTTGAACGGTCATAAGTCGCGACAATTTCGACACCGTCTGGTAATCCCGCTTGCAGCTCTGCGAGTTTACTCTTAACAGAATCAATCACTTCACTGGCATTCTCACCAAAGCGCATCACGATAACGCCACCAACGGCTTCGCCTTCACCATTCAGCTCAGAGATACCACGACGCATCTGCGGGCCAAGGTTAATGTCAGCAATATCGCCCAATAACAGCGGTGTGCCTTTGTCGGTCACCTTTAGTGGCAGTGATTGAATGTCTTCGATGCTTGTGAGGTAACCGGTTGTACGAACCATATGCTCCGCTTCAGCAATCTCAACCACTGAGGCTCCCGTTTCTTGGTTACCATCTTGGATCGCCTTGTTGACTTGCTGAAGCGTTAGGTCATAAGCACGTAATTTGGCAGGATCAATCTGTACTTGATACTGCTTCACCATGCCACCGGCAGTCGCGACTTCAGACACGCCCTCAACGGTTTGCAGCTCATACTTCAAGAACCAGTCTTGCAGGCTACGAAGTTCCGCCAAGTCGTGCTTACTAGTTTTGTCTTGCAGTACATAGCTGTATACCCAGCCCACACCGGTTGCATCTGGTCCTAATGTTGGCTTAGCACTTGATGGTAAGTTAGGCGCTACTTGGCTGAGGTATTCCAACACGCGAGAACGTGCCCAGTACATATCGGTATCGTCGTTGAAGATGATATATACATAGGAATCACCAAAGAACGAGTAACCACGAACCGTTTCTGCACCCGGAACGGCTAACATCGCCGTTGTGAGCGGATAGGTCACCTGATCTTCGACTACTTGAGGCGCTTGCCCCGGATAGCTGGTTTTGATGATCACCTGTACATCAGACAGATCTGGAATGGCATCAACAGGTGTATTTTTAACACTGTATAAGCCACCAAATACGATGGCGACCGTGGCAACCAGAACCAAGAATCGGTTACTGATGGACCAACGAATGATTGCATTGATCATAATGTGCCCTCACCCGTGCTATTCGTCGGTTCGAGAGATTTGAGCACATAATCAGAACCCTGCTTCGCCACTAGAAACCGAATGCTTTGCCCCTCGGTAAACTCGGATAAATCAAGGTCATCACTTACTTGGAAGTTCATTTCACCCGCCTTCCAATCCCAGTCAGGCACTGGCTTGTGATTTACAGTGATCATTCCGAAGTCCGCCATCAGCATAGTGATGTCTCCCTTTACCCACACTTCGCTCGCCATTTGATGAGCGCTTACCTTGTAGTCAACGACTTCATACTGACCTGATTCCGTTTTGATCATCTCAAAATCAATAACTTGACCAAGCTTAACGTCTCTCATATCTAAGCCTTCAGCGAAGGTGAAGTTCATCACCATGCCCGGCCAATCCCATTCTGGAACGGGCTGATGGTTAATCGTCACCATGCGGCTGCCTTGCATAACATCGGAAATTTCACCGTTCGCCCACACGGTTTCGGCTTCTTCTTCAACGCCGTTAATGCGTGAAAGATCAGCCGATTGACTCGATTCAGAATCCAACATGAAGTGCGCAGAAGTGACAATGTTCTCACCTTGCTCTAGCCCTTGAAGCACCTCTATTTTTTCGCCAGCTTCACGACCAACTTCAATACGAGCAGAACGATACTTGCCAGAACCTTCTGACATCACCACTCGAGTCATACCACCGGAGTGAATCACCGACGATCTTGGGATAGTAAGAACTGCTTCATCACTGATCGGTTTCAGCGCAATATTGGCGAACATATTTGGCTTAAGCTCGCCATTTGGATTGGAGAACTTCAAACGAACGCGCAAGGTTCGAGTTTTTGGGTCAAGGATTGGGTAAACGTAATCGACATTACCCAACCACTCTTTGCCAGGAATGGCATCTAGCGTCATCACTGCATTGCTGCCTGACGAGATCCAGTGTGCTTGGCGTTCAAAGACTTCAGCATCAACCCACACTTCATTTAGAGGCCCTGCACTGATTACCGCTTGAGCAGGCGAAAGGTAACCACCCTCTCGAATATTCAGGCTAGCGATCACACCATCCGCAGGCGCTTTGATTTCGATGGTTTGCGAGGCTTTCCCTTTACGAGCGATGGACCTTATCTGTGCTTTATCTACACCTAAGGTGATCAAGCGTTCAGTGGAGCCCTTGACCAATCCTTTGCGACCCGTTTTATAAGCACTCAGTAACTCTTCTTGTGCCTTTACCAGCTCTGGCGAGTAAAGAGTGAACAACACATCGCCCTTATTGACCTTCTCACCGACAGCATTGATATAAAGCTTCTCAACCCAGCCAGCTGCTCTTACGTTGGTTTGCCACAATGTACTTTCATCAAACGCCACATAACCAACCGTTTCAATCCGAGGAGACAGCGCTTCGAAATTAACTTTCGCTGTTTTGACTCCAAGATTATTTTCTATCGACGGGTCGATAAATAAGGTTCCTGCCTTGTCTGAACCCCCACTTAAGTCATCGGCATAAACAGGGATTAAATCCATCCCCATAGGTGACTGACCCGGCTTGTCTCGCTGATAATTTGGGTCCATTGGTGCAACCCAATACTGAGGTTCATTACTTTCGTCAGCTTTGGATTTCGTTCCCTCCATACCTGCCATCGCTGACATGTTATGCGCTGATCCAACGACGAAGTGATTCACACCAAAACCCAATGCACCACCGACCAACAAAGCGATAGTCGCTACTTTTACTGTATTCATTGTCTATTCCTTTATTGATTGGCTGTTGTTTTGAGTTGCGCTTGTGTTGAGTTGCAGTTCATTAACTTGATAGTCAAAGCCACTGACCAGCGATGCCAGCTTGCTATTTACGATGTTGAGATCGGTGATTAAGCGTTGTTGTTCAAGCTGGAGTGCCAGTTCATCCGCCGTTGCTGCAATAACATCGTTAAACTGTGCGGTGTTGTTTTGATAACCTCTTTCCACCGCACTAATTCGTGCGGATGTCTGAGGTAACAAGGTGCTTTGATAGCGTTCTAAACGCTGGGTGAGGTTCGCCTTATCCACCAATAACGCATTCACTTGCGCGTTCATTTGGGAAAGTAAGGTGTCTTTTTGGGATTTTGCTGCGCCGACTTGGTACTGAGCCGCAGACAAATTCTTGTCTTGTCGGTTCCCCGTAAACAGAGGGATATCGACTGTTAGATAAGCGCTGACAAGATCAGAAGCCGGTTCTCCAGCCATGTTGTTCGCTTGTCGATGGGCATACATCACTTCCACACCAAATTGAGGTGTATACGCTTGCTCGGCTAGCTCAACTTGTGTTTGATTGGATGAGATCGTCGCGTCCGTGATCTTAACGAGCGGATGCTCCATCAACAGTTGATAGTGCTTGGTTGCATCGTTGTTGGTTGCTAATTTGCTTTCCAATAACGACCAATCAATTTGATTAGTCGCATGAAGTATCCCTTTAGAACCAAGAGCCTGAGAGCTAATCGCTTGATTCCCTAACCAGTCAGAACCGAGCCACTCAGACAGTTGAGAGATCAGACGGCGTTGAACTTGCTGATTGGCTTGCAACTTTTCATCAAGCTTGCTGACTTGAAGCTGAGCATTAAGCAGATCTTGCGCTTCACTTTTGCCAATCGAGTAATTGGTTTGTACATAGTTCTCTAGCTCAACCAAAAGGCGTCGGTTTTCACGCATCACACCTTCAGCGACTTGTTGATAACCCAATTCAAGCCATAACTGCGTCATGCTATTAGCAACGGTAAGTTCACGAGCCTGAACTTGAAGCGCTAATCCATCCGCTTGCTGACCCGCCTTTTTCTGCTGGAGGTCTAGCGTATCGCCACGCTCGAATTGCTGCATTAGACCGACCGAAATATTGGTCATCGGGTCTTCATCAAACTGGAAGCTATCGACTGGCAGTCCGCCAAATCCGACTTTCAATTTCGGATCCATTAAGGTCGCGCTGGCAATACCGGTTTCCCGCATCGCTTGCGACTGAGCAAAGTACTGCTTGCGATTGCTGTCTTGGCTCAATGCTATCTCAATCAATGTATAGAGTTGCTGTGTTGAACTCTGTTGATCGGCTTGTGTTGAAGTAGGAGCAGCTAAAGCACTGGTTGAAATAAAAGCAGCACTCGAAACAAAGGCAGCAGCGACCACGACACTCGCGCTTAGTCCAAACACGGAGGTTGTTGGTTTTATATTCACAATGAATGTCCATATCTAGCGTTAAATAACGCATATAAAAGATCGGCGTATCAGATTTATAACTCTGATATCGCTATGTTTTTAGATATAGATTTATGCGGTGGGTGGGCGTAACAAAGATTGAGCGCGCGCGACTTTCTGCCCAATAATGACAGATTGAAAACGAGCTAGTGAAGAGACAAAGGGATTGGCGGCTTGAACAGCCTGAATTGGATAAGAAGTTGCAGAACACACTGAGGCGCAGCAATCGGCACTCGAACAATGGTTACCCATCATGTGGCCGCCGTCTTCGCTCATTGAAGACATGTCGCATTGAGCCATCAAGTCATGAGCACTCATATTAGAGTGTTCGGCGTGTACTTCTTCACTCATCACATGGCATCCCGCCATTGAGTCATTAGTTGACGCATCGTTGTGGTAACAAGCCGATTTACCCGAGCTCATTTCCATCATCATTACTTCAGTCATCATGGCTGATGAGCTTGAGGCGTAGATAGACATCAACATCGCGATGATGCTGAAAACAGTAATCCAAGTTGTTCGGAGTGTGTTTGTCATAGCTAACCTTTAAATTTATAGAGTAACTATAAAGGTTACCCTAAGGGTAAGGTCAATGATGAAGGGTAAATATTTGATAAAAATAGCAGTGACTGCTGCATAGATAAACAAAAGGGTCACTCCATAAGCAATGGAGTGACCCTTTTGTTGGGTACGATTAAGTATTCAACAACTTATGAATATCATATTCAGCCATCGCATTCTTAAGCGCTGTTAAATCAGAATCACACAAGTGCTTCCTCAACGCTTCAAACTTTTCTGGTGGCCAGTCGTATATCTTTATTGAGGTTAGCTCTTCGATAATAGACTTATCAAAGCGGTGTTTAACTAACTTCGCTGGAGAGCCACCGACAATGCTGTAGGGTGCGACGTCTTTGGTTACCACGCTGTTCGCCGCCACTACTGCGCCTTCTCCAATGGTTACGCCCGGCATGATCATGGCACGCATCCCTAGCCAAACCCCATCGTTGATATGAGTATCGCCTTTACCAATGTAGGCTTCTTCGATCACATCCATAAATGGATACAGCGAAAACCAATCAACTCTGTGTGTATGGTTGCCACCCATCAAAATCACGACTTCAGCACCAATGCAGACGTAATCACCGATGTAGAGCTCATCGATTTCCCAACGCGGTTCCCATTGGCGACTGACCTCGTCACCATGCAGATAACGGACAACAGAACGCTCAAACCCGTAATCCCAACAATCGCTGTAATAACTGTGTTGACCTTTTACGTGAATATTAGGGTTGGTTACGACTTCATGCAGTAACTCGAATTTGGACCAATGCTTCTTTTGCATTTTTACCTCTGAATGATCTATTTAGTTTTATTCGTTTCAATATCAAAATGTTCGACGATGCAAATTCAAGGCGCACCAACTAACACCCTATAAACACAGGGTTCAATGGGATGAATAGTGGTTATCACACTTAAATCATAGCAATGTCGCTAAAACTAAAGAGCGTCAGTGGATTCGAGGTTGCTTAAGAAGAGGAAGTAGTTTCAAAGTTTGCTCAGTTTTTTATCGATAACTTGGTTAGATAATTTACAGGGGTATTGTAACTGTTTCATCGCGCCAATTTGACAGGAAGATGTGGTTAATAAGGTTTCAAATTTCGTTTCGTTGAATACGGAATAAACAAGAGCCTGCGCGATTACACAGGCTCAAACTTAGACTCGGCTATAAATTTCGGCTCACGCTTGAAGCTGGGTTCAGCGACTACATTCGAGCAAGCTGTACTTTTCTGTCTTTATTCACCACGCAGAAGTTACCGCGCTTAGTGCGACACTTAGAGCATCGTTCGCATTCAACAGGGCTTCTATCCCCTTCTTTCCAACGCTTAACTAAATGCGGTTCAGAAAGCAGCGGTCTTGAAAGCGCGAAGTACTCAATGCCCGTATTGTTTGCAATCGCTTCGATAGCATCGAAATCTGTCAGGCCGCCAACCGTGATAACCGGGATATTAACGTCTTGGCTGATCGCGTGACCATATTCGTGGAAGTAGCCTTCAGCTTGAATGGTAAAACCATCGTGCGACTCGCCAATCATGGTGTCTGCTTTGCCATGAATATTACCTGACACGACAATGCCATCCACGCCCACTTGTTCAAGCTTTTTACACACAATACGTGTTTCGTCGAAGGTCACGCCACCTTCAAAAAACTCCGACGCTGTAAGCTTAACCAAGATAGGGAAATCATCACCCACCAGCTTACGCGTCGCGGTATAGATCTCTAACAAGAATCTCATTCGGTTTTCTAAGCTACCGCCGTACTCATCTTCACGTTGGTTGTAGTAAGGGCTTAAGAACTGATTAATCAGGTAAGTGTGAGCGGCATGAATTTCAACTCCATCAAAGCCTGACTTTTTTGCTCTCAAAGACGCTTGAGCAAAGGCATCAACAATGTAGTCGATCTCGTCTTTGGTCATCGCTTTGCCTAGTGTTTGAGTTCCTTTTTCTGGAACCTCACTTGGTGCGTAAATCACTCGTTCGCCAAGATCATGCGTGGTTTTGGTGCCACCATAAGCCAATTGCATCACGATTTTGGAGTCGTTGTCATGAACCAGTTGAGTCAGCTTTTGATACTCTTCAATAAATGAGTCGTTATACATCCCCATCATGCCCGCATTCGGCTTTTCTTCTTCAACGATGTTCGCGTAACCCGTGACGATCAAGCCGACCTCACCTTGAGCCAACTCTTCATAGATAGCGTAAAGTTTATCTGTCATATGCCCATCTTCGGTGGCCATATTTTCCCACGTTGCACTTCTCATGAAGCGGTTCTTTAATGTCATCTTGCCAATGTGGGTTTCTGTAAACAAAGTGCTCAAGTGTCTTCCTCTCAAAATCGTATTACGCGAGTTACCCATTAAGCATGGGCACTGATTCAGGCGGATACTACAGAGAATAAGACAGGGAAAACTTAATCTAGATTAAGAGAGCGGCACTCTCATATGGAAAAAGGTAGAAAGAGACAGCAAAAGAATAGAAAAACAGGAGCTAGAGAAAACAAAGGAATAAACAGAAGCCGCTTAGTTTTGCTAAACGGCTTCACGGATTTATAGGCTTATAGCTTGAAGGATTTAGTAAAAATCAGACTTAACAGCGTTATCCATATTTAACCGTAGGATCAACGCACTGATAGATCTGCCCAATGCTCGCTTCATTGATTAGCAAAGCTTCAATAAGTCGTGCTACTTCTTGTCGGTAAATCACACCATGAACTTCGACCTGCTGGGAAAGCTCACCATTGCCAGTTTCCTCACCGTCTAACAAGCCACCCGGGCGTAAGATGGTGTAATCCAAAGAGCTCGAGGCTAACCAAGCTTCAGCCAACGACTTTTCACGAACCGCCGCGCCAAACCCTTTTCTAGATCGCTCCGACAAATACTGCCAAGAGTCACCACAACCCAACGACGTTACTAGTACAAATCGAGCGATGCCATTGGCTTCAAGCGCGTCTGTTAGATGTCGGTGCCCAATGTAATCAACAGGAATGTCAGCTCTGAAGCTGCCCATGCTAGAAACGATAAGTGCAGATTTAGGTAACTGAGCAACCACAGATTCAACTTGTTCTTTATCGGTAGCATCACAGCGAAGTGTAGTAATACCAAGTTCAGCTAAACGCGTGTTCTTCTCTGGGTTTCTCGCAATGGCTATCACTTGATAATCTTGCTTGTGAAAATGCTCAACAATTGCAGCACCTAGCCCACTTCCTGCTCCCCATACAACGACCGTACTCATAAAAAACCTCATAATATTCATGTTGTAGTGATACTAACCAGACAATCTAAACCGTTCCTTTATCGAGATCAATAAATGAGAATAAGTCTCAATGTTATTTTTAAGTTTTTGCTGGTTCTCACTAACTCTACCCAAAAGCACGACCACTTATCATATTTAAACATTGGTTAATTGAATTGCCTCAACATGTCTACTAAAGTAATTTTAATACAATGACTTAGTCTCGGTGGTTATGAAAAAAGAACGCATTCAATACTCTTTCGACGTGTGGTTATTTATTCCTGATGAAGACAAACTCGTCATGAACGAAGAAGACGTGATTATCGACAATCGCTTATCTAAACTACTCAACTTTTTCTGCCAAAATCCTAAGATTGTATTTTCACGAGATGAGCTCATTAATGAAGTCTGGAATGGCTCAATCTTGACGGATCAGGTGATCACACAAGCCATTTTTGAACTGCGAAAAATACTCAAAGTGGCTGAACGACACTCCATGGGACACATCATCACCGTGCCCAAACGCGGTTATAAATTGGATGTTGATGTCCACAAAACCATCTTGGTGCCTGCTAGCGTCACAACAAATACCGTGTCGGTCGCAGATGTAGAACCCTCTCCTTCAATTCAGACAAACGCACCCGATACTTCACCAGTTTTTGGGGAGGATAAAAGACAAGTCGAAACAAAAGCAGAATCGGTTACGGGTCAGAGTCTGAGCAACAGTCAACAAAGCTCAACGGCCAAAACCATACTCGAAGAATCTAAAGAGAGTTCAATCAAACCCACCTCAAAACAACCTGCTTCGCAAGAGCCTGTTGATTCAAAATCTAGCGATTCGAGTACAATTCAGTCCGTTCAACAGTCATCTGTAAATAAGACTGCTAACGACAAACAAGCGCCTATCGCAGCAAATAAACCTCAAAAAAGAACGTCTCGTGCTGTGATACTTGGAGGCGTTATAGTTATTGCGCTTGGACTTATTTGGTGGATGTTAAAGCCGACTAGCCCTACATCGGACGCCTTCGATTTGAGCAGTTTAAATACCGCCGCTAATGAATCAAACCAACCACAACCCGACTCAAATCAATTAGCGGAACTAAGCCGCTCTAACCAGACTGCCAGCAGTCAAAATATAGATGCCCACAAAGCACACGAATCTGTGCACTACTTGTCTTTAGAACCTAGATACATTTACGTAAGTATCGATGACAACTTGAAGACGGATGCCTTCAAGCGCGGCATTATCCATAAATTAATGAGCTACTTGACCACCTATCGCGATTTTCGTGTCGTAATTGATGAAACCTTGGTACCGAATTCAGCCAATGTGATCAGTTTCAAGAGCGAAATTGATGGCGACAGAGAATACCTTGATATCACCTACTTCAACCGAATTTCTAACTTCAGACACCTAGGTCGAGATTACCTAATTGACCCAGCTTCACTCCACACGACAATGCGTTCAATGCTTGATGACCTGTTGGATTCATTTAATTTGGACATTCAAAAATCGATATTGAAGCAGCAAATCTCTGAGTTACCCAAACAAGAAGAAGCCTTAAAACTCACCCTTGAAGCGCTCGGGCTCACCTTCATGACGTTAGATAGAACCGACACCTTGTCTAAGATAGCCCAAGCTAATGAGCTAGAACCCGACAACCATTATGTGATGTCGAGTCACTATATGTATGAGCTTGCCGACATTTTTATAATGAGATCGAAAAATAAGAATAAGCAGGTTGAAGCGCTCAATAAGAAATTTAAAAAACAGTTATTAAATGCTCAAAACAATGCCAACTCCTACCGAGTCTATGACGCGTTAGCTGCCTACTTCCTCACTGAAGATGATCCAGACCAAGCCGATTACTATTTGAGCTTGATTCCAAGGAATGAGTACAGTGTGATGTCTATGATTATATTGGCCAAAATAGAAGAGTCTCAAGGCAACCCTTCAATGGCGGAAGAGTATTACTATGAAGCGATATTGGAATCGGGCCACTCTGTGGTTTTGAAAGTCGCCCAAACACTGTTTTTCAAAAGTAACGTCACCGAGATTGAATCCAAATTGGGTATCAGCCAATGATTAACAACTCTGAGCTATTAGCTATTAACACGGCAAACACACCGCTTACTCAGGCGGTGTGTTTTTGGCTCTCCCTGAAATCAGTAATCGTTTATAGCTAATCTTTAATAATCAAGCGATAACCGCTATAAGGCATTGGTTAGCAAAATACCCACACCAATCCTTTCACTGTTGTAGTCATAATCAATCAAGCTTTCTCCATAGCCTTTATAGTACTGGACATACCCTTGTAACCGACCATACAAAGGAAAGCTGAGTGATGTCTGTATTCCGCCATAACCGGTTTGAAAGTTGTAACGGCCCAATGCTGAAACCTCAAAACCATCCCATTTGTAAGCGCCAGACAATTCGTAGTGACCGAGATAATCTTGAATATCAGGGTTATCATCGCTACTGCTCGACTCAGGAATTCGATACCAAGGTTGGAAGTACACCGCAAAATCATCTTCGGTATACCCTAGCCCAACATAAGCGCGGTTCCAGCTACGACTAAGCTCTGCTGTTCGTCCGTTAGATTCATGCTCCAAACCCAAACGCGAGAACCAAACACCATCAGCCGACTCTATATTCAAAGGTGTTTCATAGAAGATCTCGGGGCGATAGTTGGTCTCCCTAAATGGTGCCGATATATCAGAAGAGTACGCCTGCCAAAATGATTTGAGCGTAAAACCGAAATAGATTTTGTCCGCTTGATTAAACACACCATCATCGACCACTGGGATTTTTAAACTTAACTGCAGTTTGATCTCTTCATCACTGAGGTCATCCGCTTTACCTCCGAATAGCTCATCCCCGTACGGCTGTGTATTTACGTTAGTCATGTGAGTCACTGGCAAAATGTAGTTCAAACGATAAGGCGTTATAACAAACGGGTTATCTTCGGTTGTGTACTCCATCTTCAATCGAGGGACCTTAGATTCCAGTACATTTTCACTGTTCGAGTTTATGTCATCTGCACTTGATTCCTCGGAAAGCTTAACCTTAGGCACCTTGCTTGATGCAACGATTTCTTGCGATGAACATTGCTGCTTTAACCACTCGATACTTTGTTGATTGGTCGCTTTGGCCAATGAAGCCAAAATACAATGCTCATAATTTGCTCGCTCTTCAGCACCGCCAGTATTGGCATACGCTGAAGCATTCACAACGAGGCCGATAGCCAGTAGAGCAAGCGTGTTTTTGTGTTTAGCTAGACTTTCACCAATCCCGATGCCTTTACTAGCGATGATTTGTTTACGAGCTTGCATCACACTACCCTTGCTTTTTATCGAGATAAGTCACTTCAAAAGCAAAGTCGACCGCTTGTTGGGTAATTTGCTCAAGGTTTTTATCGAGCATCTCGATGGTGATTTCTGATTTATCGTTCTCAAGTACGCCATTATCGTTCACGACGAAAATACGGCGACCAATGAGCTGAGAGGAATCATGATCTTTCAGATCTACACTCGCCAATATACGAATCGAGCGGTCACGAGTGCCTGCCGCATATTTAATGGCGCCGATAACAGAGCCAACAGGGATAAACTCAGTCACGCGCATGTCTTCAGGAATATCATTGATGTCATAGAGCATCACGCTAATATCGAGTTCCTTATTCTCCAACACTACGTTCTTGTAGCCCTGTAATTTAGTCGCCAGCTTCTCGTCCATTTTCTTGTGGAGCTGTGTTTTAAATTGAGACTGAACCTGCTTTGATACTCGCTGGTCAATCCCCGAACTTTTTATGCCAACGGTCGTAAATTCAAACTCATTGAAGTGAAGTGAACCGCTGTCTTTAGCTATCCACGATACCCCTTTCATGTCGTCATCAAACTGGCTATCAATGAAGTAGTGGTTTGAATCGACACTCTGGATTTCTTGTTTATTTGGCATGTTGCTTGAACAGCCAGCAGTGAATAAAACGATCAATGGGAATAGGTAATGTAGTTTCATGTGAACCTCTAATTTTCTAAATTTTGAGTGCACGAATCCCTAAGCGATAAGGCTCATAAATTGGGATTCGTATTAATTAAGCTTCTATGTGTATTGGCTAGCTAAAGTAACCAGCCAGATAGCGGACTAGATTTCTTGTTCTTGCCCGCGGTGATCTGCCGCCAAGTAGGTGTATATCGTTGGTACAACGAACAAGGTGAATAATGTACCCACCGACATACCAACCGTAATGACCAAACCAATCGAGAATCGGCTTTGTGCACCGGCTCCGCTTGCAATCAGGAGCGGTACGACACCGACAACCATGGCTGCGGTTGTCATCAATACTGGTCTCATTCGAACAGTAGCCGAACGAATGGCTGCTTCACGTCGGCTGCATTTCAATTCTTGTTGCATTTGGTTAGCAAACTCCACAATCAAAATACCGTGCTTACTGATTAAGCCTATCAAGGTCACCAGCCCCACTTCGGTGTATATGTTGAGCGTATCAATACCCAAATACAGCGGCATCAGAGCACCAAAGATCGACAGTGGCACACTGGTGAGTACCACCAGCGGATCTCGCAAACTTTCGAACTGCGCTGCCAATACCAAGTAGATAATCACAAGCGCGAGGAAGAACGTCGTAACCAGTGACGAACCTTCTTGTAGGAACTGTCTCAATTGGCCTGAAGTATCCGTCGTATAAGACTTCGGCAATATCTTCGCCACCCCTTCTTCCATCACTTTATAGGCTTCACCGATACTGATTCCCGGCATCATTTTCGCTTCAATCATGGCGCTGTTAAGCTGTTGAAACTGATCCACTTTCGATGGCTGTACTGATTGGCTAATTTCAATCAATGACGCCAGTGGCACCATCTCATTGGTGTTAGAGCGTACGTGGTAGTTCTTCAAATCATCCCAAGAGTTACGGTTCTCGTTAGGTACTTGAGTAATAACTTGGTAGCTGCGCTGATCCATCGAGAAGTAATTCACGAAGCCTTCACTGATAAAGCGAGACAACACGGTACCGATGTCTTGTGCGTTCACGTTCATCTGAGCAGCTTTATCGCGGTCGATGCGAATCTCTACCTGTGGCTTATTAAAATTCAGGTCGTTTTGCACATAGATGAATTTGCCACTCTTTTGCGCGTACTCTTTCAGTTTTTCAGCGTACTGATAGAGATCCTGATAAGAACCCGTTGGCGTTTTCAGAACCATCTGGAATGGCAAGCCTTGCGGTGTGCCTGGCAAGTCCGGTGGAGAGAAGGTGTACACCTGCAAACCCGGTAATACAGAACTCTCTTTTTCGAAACGTTGCATTACCTCTTTTGCCGTTGCTTCGCGCGAATCCCAATCTTTCAAAACACCCAAACCAAAGAACGCATTGTTGTTCATGTAACCGTTATCTAGCATGGTCATTTCGACTTCATCGTTCTTGCTGATAGAGTCAATCAGAGCCGGAGTAAAGTGGCGAATGTAATCGGTATTCGCTTGTGCAGGACCTTGCCCCATCACAATCATAACGCCCTGATCTTCTTCAGGTGCCAGTTCAGATGAAGTATTCATAAACATGAACACCAAACTGATCAGTAACGTTCCTACCACCGGCCAAATATAAACACGGTTGTTCAACACATGTTCGAGCACTTTACGATAGCGCTCTGTTACGCCTTCAATGACCGCATCGATCTTCTTAACCAGTTTTCCGTCGAGAACCGATTTATTAAGCAGTTTTGAACACATCATCGGCGTTAGCGTTAAGGCGATGAAACCCGAAATTAGTACTGAACCCGCCAAAGTGAATGCGAACTCAGTAAACAGCTTACCGGTGAGTCCTCCCATGAAACCAATCGGCGCATACACTGCGGCCAATGTAATGGTCATCGCAATAACCGAGCCTGCAATTTCACGAGCACTGTCTATTGCCGCCTTAATTGGGCTAGTGCCATCTTCTAAGTGGCGAAAGGTGTTTTCTACAACCACGATGGCATCATCAACCACCAGCGATATTGCTAATACCATGGCAAGTAGCGTCAACAGGTTAATACTGAAGCCCATGCTCAACATGAAGAACATAGAACCAATCAATGACAAAGGAATCGTTACAAGTGGTATCAACATCGCTCGCATTGAGCCCAAAAAGGCGAAGATAACGATGACAACGATCAGTGCAGCTTCCATTAAGGTTTTCGCTACTTCATCAATTGAGGTTTCGATAAACTTAGTTGAGTCATAGATTACGTCCGCTTTAATACCATCAGGTAGGCCTGCTTGGATCTGCGGAAGCAATTCGTAAATACCTTCAACAACCGTTAGCGGGTTCGACGTTGCCGTATTGCTGATCGCCGTTGATACAGTAGTCACACCATTAAACTCAACGTCTGAGTCATAGTTTGCAGCACCTAGTTCAACCGTCGCCACATCTTTTAAGTGCACCAGTTGCCCGTCATGCGCTTTCAAAGCCATATTCTTGAAATCGTCTACCGAACTTGAATCTGTATGAGCGTTAATATCAACTTCGATATAAGGGTTTTGCAACTTGCCCGCCGCACTCACAATGTTATTTGCACGAAGCGCGTTTTGGACATCTTCCGCCGTCAGACCATATGAAGCCAGTCGTTGAGGGTTCAGCCAGATTCGCATTGCAAAATCTTCTTGCCCCAATATGTCGACCTTTGACACCCCCTCAACAGTAGAGAAAGTCGGCTTAACTACGCGGCTCACATAGTCCGAGACTTGCTCTGTCTTCAATGTGTCACTCGAAAATGAAACATATAAGATCGGAGATTGAGACGTCGACTTAAGAATACTTGGATCCAATACGCCCGATGGCAGCTTATATTTTACTTGCTGCACGAGAGACAAAATCTCAGTCAAAGCACTATCAGACGGATACCCGAGCTTCAAATAAACCGTGATAACCGACTTACCCAGAGCACTATCCGATGTCATGTAATCAATGCCCGCTGTTTGGGCAATTTCTGCCTGCAATGGCTGCGTCACGTACCCTTGAACGCTGGATGCACTGGCACCTGGATAACTCGTTGTAATGGTAATAACACCCGTTTCAATTTCTGGATATTGACGCACTTGCAGTGAGGTAAAGGCCTTAAGACCTAACACCAACAGCACAAGGCTTAATACCGTTGCCAAAACTGGACGTTTGATAAATACATCAGTAAATGTCATGGGAGTTTCCTAGTTACTTTGCTTTGTACTTTTGTCAGTGATCAGCGGATGTTGGTTATTAACCAGAATCCATCCACCATTCTTAAGCTGGTGTTGGTTTGAAGTCACAACCACATCTCCTGCTTTCAAACCCGAAACCACGCCAACATAGCCACCTTGTTTAGGGCCGACTTCGACAGTGCGCTGCACAACCTTGTACTCATAGAATGGTGATGCATCTTTGCTTGTGTGTTCGCTGGCCTTTTTGGTTGACGTATCCAACACAAACACAGTGTTCCCGTATAAGGTGTAACTGATCGCAACAGAAGGCACCGCCACGATAGTGTCCGATTCCGATGTGATTAACGTAGCGTCGACATACATACCCGCCTCTAACGGCACCGCTTGGTTAGCCATGGCTCTCAATTCGATATTGTGCGTGTTGCTGTCTGAGCTCGGTTCAATGGCAGAAATAGTGCCGTGAAAGACTTCATCGTTGGTTGCCTCTGAATAAAACTGTAAATCCTGCCCTACCTTCACATCGTGTAAATAAAGCTCTGGAATAGAGAAATCGACATACTGTTTTGATTTGTCTTCCAGTTCGACAATCGCGGTGCTTGAATTAATAAAATCACCCACATCGATATTGCGAATCCCAACACTGCCAGAAAATGGAGCTTTCACTTTCATATAGTCAATTTGCGTAGCAATATATTCAAGTTTTGCACCTTCAGCATTAAATTGAGCTTGCAGCTTATCAACCGAGTTTTTTGAAACACTGTTATTTCTAAGGAGCAATTTATTTCTCATCAACTCGACTCTTGCCAATTCAACTTTGGATTTCTGGCTCTTATAGTTGGATTTAAATAAAGCATCATCCAATTTAATAAGAACATCCCCCTTATTTACTTGCTGACCTGAAGTAAATAGGATTTCTTTTACTTGGCCTGACATTTGGCTCGTCACATCAATAGATTGATTAGAATGAATGTTACCAATGACTTTTAAACTTTTATCCCAAGTATCTTGATTTACTTTTTCTGTTGTTACAGATATAGCTGGCAATTTAAAATTAGCGACCTTCTCTTTGATCATTTCACCTTTTACATAGTGAAAGCCAAATACAAAAGACAGTAATATAAAAAGAGCTGATCCGACAATAACGCCTTTATACTTACTCATGTGTTCACCTTGTTTTTTAAGTCTGGTCATTCTATCTATCGACACTGCCAATAAATAAAACTCATATAACATCTACTAAATCGTATATAAAATAAAAATAAAACACTAAAAATCAATAATTTAGACAAAACACACCAATCAACACTAAATTTTTGTTTTATTGCTATTTTATTTGAAAATGATTTATCTATTTTCTCGATCGATATAATTCTCATCGTTCCTTAAACAATTAAACGAGTTAACTATGTCGAATCAAATCAATCACACTAAAGTCGCTATTAAAGAAAAGATGAAACGTATATATGGAGAAGATGTTGCCCATAAGCATAATAAAGACCATTTAGAATATAGAGAGCATCAACCCTCTCATTCTGGTCAACATGGTGGCGACCCAGAAGGTCATAAGCATTTAGTCAAACACCATTCTGATGGTCATCATAATAAACACCACAAAGATAAAATGCATGACCATAAAAAGTCATCACGACTGCATCATAAAAAATAGAAACCTGGGTTAATTCCAGATCATTAAAAATAAGCATTAGATCAATTCATCAACCAAATATGGATTAATGCTTAATCAAACGTTAAACCAAATTAAAAAATGAAATAGAGAGTCAATAATGATTGCTATTTCATTCAAGGATTATTATGTCATTTATTATTGAACAACTTAGAGACTATCCGTTTATAGCGCTCTTTTTATCACTCGGTCTCGGTTACTTAATCGGTAAAATTAAAATCGGTAAGTTTGAATTAGGTGGAATCGCAGGTTCACTGCTTGTTGCTGTAGCGCTTGGTCAGATCGGCGGTATCGCGATTTCTAACGAAGTAAAAAGCATCTTCTTTGCTTTATTTATTTTTATGGTGGGTTACAACGGCGGACCACAATTCTTCTCGTCATTCCGTCTCTCTTCACTCACACGCTTATTTGCTTCGTTCGTGATGACCTTTGTCGGGCTTATTACTGTCGTTTTACTCGCTAAGTGGGCAGGTTTAGACAAAGGATTAGCAGCGGGCCTTGCGGCTGGTGGCTTAACACAATCGGCAATCATAGGTACTGCAGGTAATGCTATTGATCAGCTGAACCTAGCACCAGATGTCACCTCAACGCTTAAAACAAACGTGGCTGTAGGTTACTCAATCACCTACATCTTCGGCTCTCTTGGTCCGATTCTAATGATGTCACTCATTCCTATGGTGATGGGTTGGAACATCACTAAAGAAGCGAAAAAGCTCGCTGAACAAATGGGTTCTGGCAGCAAACAGTTAAATGAAGGGGAATTCTCAGCACTAAGCCGAGTGTCATCACGTGCCTATCAAGTAGGTAGCGATTCAATATTTGTTGGCAAAAGCGTGCTTGAGCTTGAAGAAGCGTTCAATGCAGACCTAACGATTGAAGCGATTCACCGTGGAAATGAAGACAAGGACACAAGCTTAGATCTGACCAAAAACCCAATCCTAGCTGCCAACGACAAAGTCTACCTTACAGGCTTAACTCAAGCATTCCCTAAAGTGACCTCATTGGGTGTTGAGCTAGGTGAATTTAGCGAAGAAAACAATGTGGTTCACACACGACAAAAAATCGTACTGACCAACAAAAAACTCGCTGGCGTTACTCTGCGTAAACTGCGTGATGAAACCAATGCGAACGTACGTCGAGGCGTATACGTGACACAGGTTTCTCGTATGGGGCACGACATCTCAACGCTACCAGAAACCGAACTTCACCTTGGTGATGAAGTCACTCTTGTCGGCCAAAAAGAAGACCTAGCAAAAGTAGCCAAAAAAGTAGGCTACAACAGCCCGCTTCCAAGCGTAACTGACTTCGTGACAATGTCTTTCGGCATGGTGCTTGGCTATCTGATTGGCGAGATTGGTTTCACCATCGGCGGTTCTCATATCGCTCTAGGTTCAGGTTTAGGTTGTTTGGTCTCTGGATTATTGGTTGGCTACTTAAGAATGCGCACACCACGTCTGGGCAGCATTAACCACGGTGCCGCTAACTTCATGCAAACCTTTGGCCTTGCTGTGTTCGTTGCCGTTGTGGGCATCAATGCAGGTGCTCCAGCACTGACGGCTATCAAACAAAATGGCGTAACCCTGCTGCTGCTTGGTGTGTTGGTCACGCTCATTCCTCAGATACTTACGTTCCTGTTCAACTACTACGTATTGAAAATCAAAAACCCGGTAGAAGCCTTAGCCGTTGTCGCTGGTAGCCGCAGCGCTAACCCAGCTTTCGCATCGCTGCTAGAAAAAACACAAAACAGCACACCAGTACCGAGTTTCACGATGACTTATGCGGTTGCCAATATCTTCCTCACCTTATGGGGTCCGATCATCATCAACCTAATTACCAAAATCTCGTAATCAACACCTAATCAGCCAATTGATGATTCATCTTATTAATTAACGACTTAACACAGCAGCTAGCCAAGCAGACTAGCTGCTCAAAGAAATGACTCACTTATCTATCCAACAAACTTGGATCTTAAACAAATTAAAAGAGAAACGACTATGAAACGCACAGATGAAAAACGCCTAGAAACACTAAGCCCATTCGAAGTAAAAAACACACTGATCGACCTTGCCCAGCATTCACATGAAAAAACCATGATCAACGCTGGTCGTGGTAACCCAAACTGGGTCGCGACCGCGCCTCGTGAAGCCTTTTTCCAACTCGGTATGTTTGCGCTTGAAGAGTCAAAAGCAACCTTCTCTGGTTACCAAGGCTTTGGCGGCATGGGAGAAAAGGAAGACATTAGCCTGCGTTTCCTCCAATTCTGTGAGAAACACGAAGAACAAGAAGGCGTACAGTTTTTGATTGAAGCTTTTCAGTTCATCACAGATCAATATCACGTAGACGGTGATGCCCTTATTTATGAATGGGTTGCAGGCATTTTAGGCAATAACTACCCTGTCCCGGATCGCATGCTTAAGTACTCAGAGCTGATCGCACGTAAATACATAGAAAAAGAGATGGCAGGATCACAACCACTGCCTGCTGGGAAGTTTGACTTGTTTGCTGTTGAGGGTGGCACAGCGGCCATGGTTTACATCTTTAACACGCTAAAGAGCAACCGACTATTAAACCCTGGCGACACCATCGCGATTGGTGCGCCGATTTTCACTCCGTACATTGAAATGCCAGAGCTAGAAGATTACGCGCTCAACAAAGTTGAAATCATTGCGGATGAAGCATCTGCTTGGCAAATCCCAGACTCTGAGTTGGAAAAACTGAACGATCCAAGTGTTAAAGCTTTCTTCCTCGTTAACCCAAGCAACCCTGCTTCGGTTCGATTAAGCGATGAGACACTCTATAAGATTGCGGAGGTTGCTAACCGTCGCCCTGACCTCATCCTACTTACTGATGATGTTTATGGCACTTTCGCTGATAACTTCACATCACTGGCAATGCTCGCTCCAAAGAACACTATTTTGGTGTATTCGTACTCTAAATACTTTGGTGCAACAGGCTGGCGTTTAGGCGTGATTGGCGTACATGAAGACAATAATTTCGACCGCATGATTCGAGATCTTCCAGAAGACACTCGAAGCACGTTATCTCAGCGATACCAAGGCATTACACTTGAGCCGAGTAAGATTAAGTTCATTGACCGTTTGGTGGCAGACAGCCGCGCAGTGGCATTGAACCATACAGCAGGTCTTTCAACACCTCAGCAGATCCAAATGACAATGTTCTCGCTACTGTCTTTGATGAAGGATGGCGAAGAGTACAAACGACTCGCAAAACAAATTGTGCGTCGTCGCTACCACACTCTAATGCAGAAGAACTTAACCGCGCCAATCGTTGCCGAAGGCGATCAAACCGGTGCGTTCTATTACGTGGAGATTGATCTAAAAGAGATTGCTCAAACGATTCACAACAACGACTTCTTCGCATGGTTAGAAGAAACGTATGAGCCGTTGGATTTCTTGGTTCGCCTTGCAGAAGAACATGGCGTGATTGTGATGCCGGGGGCAGGTTTTGATGCGCCAACGTGGTCTCTGCGAGTGTCTCTCGCTAACCTAGAGGAAGCACAATACGCCAATATCACGAAAGCGATGAACGAGGTAATGCAAAGCTATGTTGAACGTTACGAAGCGGCTTGTTAGCACGGCTTCAACGCTAGAAAGATCATAGAAAAGCAATAAGTTCTGAGTGTAGATTCACTAAATTGGTGACCCTACACTCAGTTTTTTATCTAAGATGATATGTCAGAAAAGCTAGTTGAACTCATAGGTATAAGAAGCGCCAACACTGTTATTTTCACCGAAGTCATCTTCAGCAAAAATAGTGAAGAAATTGAATGATTGAGCATCACTCAACTTGTAGCTAGCACCGACGCCTGCCCAATACCCTGAATAATCATCAGATCCCATTGAACCGCCACCGAAGCCCATGATCGACCATTCATCAGTAATCGTTTTTAAACCAAACGCACCAATGTAGCCACCGTGTGTCGAACTCGGCATCAATACATAGTCAGAGCCAACGTTATCATCATCGAACACTGCCACTTCGCCATCGTTGTAACTGTAACCAGCCATAGGGAAGATTTGCCAACCGAACGGCTCAATGTCGAAATAACTCAGTGGTATAAACGTACCAATACTGTAGTTATTCTTGTAGGCATCGTTATCATACTCAGAGCGGCTAAAGTTGAAGTTCACGATACCCATAGGTAACAGCCATGAACCGCCTAATCGCCACTCTTCGCCGTCTGCATTGACACGAGCGTTGATCATTCGCGCTTCATCAAGCCCAATAGACCCAGAGAACTGCAAATCTTCGTTATAAGCAACGCCAGCTTTGGTCACGATTTTAGTCGGATCATCAGGGTGCTTCTCTTCAGCAAAAGCACCCGTTGAGCCCAGTATTACCGAAGTAATAATTAATAAATTACGTAATGTCATTAGAAGGTCGCACTAACGCCAACGAAGTGGATACGGCCATCGAACGAGCCATCTACCATAAATCTGTCCATATCAACCGACCCTAAATCAGCATATTCGTAGAACACGTCGATTAAAATATCATCCCAGTAAGTAGACGCGCCTACCGAGTAGCGATATTGCTCGCCTACTGGAAGGTCAACATACTGCATTGTTGGGTCGTCTTGTGGAGACGTTTCGTAAGAGAAGCCTGCTTTTAAACACCAGTCAGAATTAAGTTGGTAATCAGCACCGACAGCAAACTTCCAAACGTCATCCCAATCACGCACAATTGGAACACCACTAATTGGGCTTCCAACAACACCAAAATCAAGAACTGTTGTGTCCCATTCGCTCCAACGATGGAGTTGCACGCTCGCCAATAGGTCAAGTTGAGAGTTCAATGCATAGCTTGCACTTAAGTCGATAATCTCAGGCAAGATAATATCCGTTGATAACGAATTAAGCAGTAAGCTTCCATTTATTTCATTGTTAAATTCATGCTCTAGCTTCGAGCGGTAGCTCGCACCCAGCTTAAATTTATCAGTTGGTGTAAACATTACACCAAGGTTGTAACCATAAGCCCAATCAGTGTCTTGTTTTGCAGTAAATGCCGATGTCGTTTGTTGGAATGCACCCCAGCTAAATTGCACACCCGCGCCTACCGACCATTGGTCATTCAGCTTATAACTCAGTGATGGGTTCACTTGCATTGCAGTTAGAGTAATATCTTCTAGAAGCGCAGCACCCGCCCAATCACTGCCGTAATCTAGGCTCGAACCACCAACAGCGCCGAGCGCAATACCAAGGTGCAATTTGTCTGTAACTTGATGCGCGTGGAAGGCACCAAATGAAGGAAGAACTGAATGCCCTCTCCCATCGCCGCTAGAATTTTGGTTATCTTTATATTTCATCTCAAGATCAAACGCCATGGTGTTGATGGTCGTTTTGCTTTCGCCCATATGAGACATAGTGGCAGGGTTCGTCCACATCGCAGCAGCAGATCGAGTGTAAACACCATCACCTGCACCAGCAGTACCTGCGTTGGCAACAACAGCCTCTTGTAAAAACAGGCCGCTAGCGAAAGCGTTTAAACTTGTAAATATTGCGGTGGCAGCTAGAGAGTAGGTAAAAGTTTTGTTCATCAGGGTGCTCATTCAGCCTTAGACATTAAATTGCTCTAAGGCTACCGCAAAGCCCTATAAAAAAAGGGAATATCCATTATTCCTGTACAAACGTTATTTAAACTTTCTCGCGACGTAAGGGCGTGGTTTGTCTCGGTTAGTTTCACGTTGGGCAGCAATCGCCCTGTTCTTACCTAACCCAACCTTTATCTGATACCAAGTCTCGTAGAACACAGCCATGCCAGGGCTTGACCACCAAGTCTTGTTGTAGAGTTTCTTGTTAGCTGCGACGACATCCGGCGACCGATTCGCGCACTCAAGAGCCAACTCATAGGCTTCAGCGTAAGGATCTTCGGCAATCTTGGTCACCAATCCATATTCTTTCGCGGTTTCGCAGTCGATCAATTTAGCCGTCATCGCCATTTCTAGAGTGTGATCTTTACGCATCAGTTCTCGGAAGGCTATCGCGCCGCCCATGTCAGGAATCAAACCCCATTTCGCTTCTAGTATCGAGAAATTGGCGTCTGGGCTAGCAATTCTAAAGTCGCCACCACTGACCAATTGTAGACCGCCTCCCCAACAACGACCATGAATCGCAAAAATGACAGGGCATGGAATCTCTCGCCAACCAAGTGAAAAGCGTTGTGCAGCGTTAGGCAGTGTCGGTAGCCATTTGAACAAGAGTTTCATCGCCCCAGATTTGCTGGTCAAAAGAGATTTAACATCAAGCCCTGAACAAAAATCAGATCCCTCGCCTTTTACTATTACGGCACGAATCTCAGTGTTCTTTTTCAGCTGAGTCACCATGTTATTCACACCTTGGAACATTGCCATATCAATAGCATTCAGCTTATCGGGCCGATTCAACACAACCGTCGCAATTTGGTTTTCATCGATAGAACAAGTAATACGATCGAGGTTTGGCATGGTGGCTACCTTATGGGTGGTCAGACCTTTAGGTTATACATTTTATTAACATATGCCAAACCTGCACATTAAGAAGCGAGACCTGTGTTACCTAACAACTTCCCTTTACACAAACAACATCAATAAAAAAGCAGTGATGGATCGCTCCATTCACTGCTTTTCATTCGTAGCTTTATTGCCAATAGCTTTGATTAACAATAGGTTTTATTACCAATGGCTTTAGGTCATTGGCAGAACCTATGCTCTTCGAGACTTCAGTAACAAGAAGATGAAGTAGCTACCACCAATAATGGAAACTAGCGTCCCTGCCGCGAGCTGAGCTGGGAATACCACTACTTGACCTAACCAGTCTGCAAATAGCATGAGAGCAGCACCAATTAAAAACGACAAGATGATCTGCTCTCGAACCAAACGAGCCCCCACCATTGCAGCGATATGCGGCGCGAGTAATCCGACAAAAGCCACAGGTCCCATGGTTGTGGTCACGACCGAACATAAGATCGCAACAATGCACAACAATGCCACGTAGGCGATGTTGATGTTTAGCCCTCTCGCACTCGCGAACTGTCGGCCAGTAGCAATTAACGTTACCCAACGACTCAGCAGCAAAGCAACACCAATACAAGCCGTTATCACGATGGCCATTATGGTTGCTGACTCGGGTTCAACACGATAGGTAGAGCCTGCTAACCAAGCCAATAAGGTGTATTTCCCCTCACCTACTCGCGTTAAAGAGAATTGCACCAAAGCTTCTAAGACTGCGGTCAGCGAAATACCAGTAAGGATTAGGATAGACGGTGCAAACTGATGTTTCTTGCCAAGGAACAACAACAAACAAAGTGCAATCGCACTGCCTAAGAAAGCGATCCAAGGACTCAAAGAGTGAATCGAATAGCCCATAAACAGGCTACTGAAAATCAACGCCAGAACCGCGCCCGCCGATACACCAAGAATATCTGGGCTTGCGAGCGGGTTGTAGACCAATCTTTGTAAAATCACACCCGCCACCGCTAACCCGCCACCAGCGAATATGGCAGTTAACATTCTCGGCCAGCGAATCGACCACTCAAATGCGTCTGGGATAACAAAATAGCCGATATCGGAAGAAGGCTGTGAGAGCGAGCTTAACGCCAACAAACCGAAGATCATCGTGCCCAACAAGAAATAAGCCAAAGGCGAAATGAACTTTGGTCCTTTCGGCATCGAGAAAAACAGCTGATCTTGAGCAGATAACTGCTTTCTCGCAATAATGATCAATGCAGGAGCACCAATCACAGCAGTTGCCGTTCCTGTTGGAATCATGTCCAAAGACCATTGTGCCAAGAAGATCGCCAAACTGTCAGTGATACAAAGTAATAGAGCACCTAATACACAACTCGCGATGAGTTCAGATTTGGCCTTTAGAAAACCTAGATGCCTAGCAATGTTCGGAGCAATCAAGCCAATAAAACTGATCACGCCCACCGAGGTAATCGACACGGAAACCAACCAAACGCCAATTGCCATGAGTACAAAGAAGGTCGTGCCGATGTTAAGACCACGCGCAGCAGCCCCTTCTGTACCAATTGAAAGTAGAGTCAACACTCTTGGAGCCAACAAGAATATGGCAAAAATCGGCAACAACTTAGGCATTAACCAAAGCACTTGTTCCCAGCCATTTTGCCCGAGATCGCCCGCTCCCCACACAAACAGATTCTGTGCGTACTGATCGTTAAGCAGAATAATCGCCGTTGCAAATGCACCTAGCAACAAGTTGACCGCCATACCCGCCAAGACAATTGGCAAGCCGCTCATGTTTTTGATGCCAACAATCGAAACAATCAGCCCCATCGCAAGCAGCGCACCAACTAGAGCAAACCAAACTGAATACTGAGCGACCAACATTGGCGCGACCACATTCAGAATAACCAGACCAAGCCACGCCCCTGATGATGTACCGAGTGTAAGCGGAGACATCATGCGGTTTTGCGTTAACTGTTGGAATAAACTACCGATAGTACCGAGTGTCCCACCAACCAAAATCGCCATCACTAAACGAGGTAAGTTGACATAGATTAACGCCATCAACTCGAATGAATCATCGACCATTTTATTGAATGTAACGATGTCACTTATCTGTGAGACTTGCTGAAACAACCCACCAATAGGGCCGAATTCCGACTGCCCTAACCACAAATGAATAAGGGCGGCGATAAATAACACCACCACCATCATCAAACCACAGGATTTCATTACTGCTCCGCTAACATCAATAACGATTGCGCCATAGCTTCTGCGTTATACAAAATAGACATTGCACCGCCGTAGCTCCAACTTGCTGCTACAGGGCTAAATTGACCATTACGAACGAAAGGCATGCTCTTCCAAACCGGAGAACGATCTAACTTGTCTTGATATGGGAAAGGTTCAAAGTAAAGCGCAATACCACCCTTGACGTTCTTAAGCTCAGTCATACGCTTTTGACTGATACCCCACTGGCTCGCAGGAAGATCCATCGCATTTTCAAAACCTAGCTGTTCAAGCGCATATTGCGGAATCGAGTTATCGCCGTAAATGTAAACCGAAGTCGTGCTCGCAAAACGAAAAGACGTCACTTTCGGCCGATCGCCCGGATACGCTTTATCTAATTCAGCTTTTAAAACCGCAATACGTTCATCCATCGCAGCCAGTTTGTTGTTCGCTTGCTCTTCTTTGCCAAGCAATTGACCTATCTTCTTGAAGTTCTCGATAGCAGCCGCCGCATTACTGTGCTGCTCACTGTACGTTTGGTAATAAAGCACGGGCGCGATTTCAGAAAGTCGTTCCTGAAGATCTTTCTGAGGCGAAGCGATAAGAATCACATCAGGGTTTAACTTCTTCAAAGCAGAAAAACTAGGCTCAGTTCGAGTGCCAATATCCGTCACGCCTTCAGGAATCGCAGGTTGAACAACCCAATCGCTATACCCAGCAATATCCGGCACCGCGACTGGAGTAACACCAAGTTCGATCACTTGCTCTGCAATGTCCCAGTTCAACGCAGCCACTCTAACAGGCTGAGCTTCAAGGGTTTTAACGCCCTCGCTGTCTTCAACTTGATAATCCGCCATCGCATTAAACGATAAAGCACTCAACAACACCGTTAGAACGAGTTTTGTATTCAAATTTTTTACTTTAGAAAAATGGGAAGCTATTGGTTTTAAGCTCATATATTTGCCTACTTAATCTAAATTCGATATTTCTACAAACGACAAAAGCAGCCTAGTGAAGGCTGCTTTAAAATTGGGAACGCTAACTTAGTTAGAATTCATAGTTCACGCTTAGCTCTACAGACTGCTCAGCACCGAACCAGCAGTTCGATTGGTCGTAACAGGCGTAATATTCTTCGTTGAAAATATTGTTCACCGCTAGGTTCGCTGTTGCGCCAGATAGCGTATCGCTTGCTGCACCCAAATCATAACCCACCGACAAGTCAACAACCGTGTAAGACGGAACTTTACCTTGAGTATTGCTTGCGTCCATTTGCATTTCGCCAACGTAACGAGCACCTGCACTGAATCGAGAACCCGCTAGCATGCCGTTAAATACATTGTAGTTAGCCCACATGTTAGCTGTGTGTTCAGGTACATAGATTGGCGTCGTACCTTCTAAACCGTTGCTAGAGTCTTCGGTAATTTCCATATCAACATATGTGTATGAAGCCGCAATATCGAAGTTTTCTGTTGCGAACCAACGTCCAGATAGTTCTGCACCTTGCGATACTACTTCACCGACTTGGATTCTTGGACCATAAACATTTGTCGGGTCTGTCATCAACATGTCTTGCTTAACAATATGGAATAGAGAAACTGTTGCTTCTTTCGACATATCGTCAGACAGGTATTTCACACCGATCTCTGCTTGTTGTGCGTTCTCTGGGTCGAATTCGTTACCTGTTTTATCAACACCCGGAGCTGGTTCAAAGCTCGTCGCATAGCTTGCAAACGGTGCTAAACCATTATCAAACTGGTACAAGCCACCTAAACGGTAAGTGAACTGCTTGTGATCAGATTCATGAGCATAGTAATCACTCTCAGATTTGTAGTGATCAAATCGCGCACCCGCAATCAGTACTAATGCGTCCAAACGAACTTGGTCCTGAACGTAGAAACCTAACTGACTTGACGTCGTATCATCTAAGTATTCGTTTTCTTTAGTAACATCACTACGGTCAAGCAGATCGTTGTTAGGGTTTAATGGATCAAAGCTATTAAAGCCACTGCCATTCGCACTGTAAGCTGAGTAGTTAACATTGCCATCCATGTCTTGGTAATCTAAACCAAGCAATAAGTTGTGTTCTACTGAACCAACATTAACGATACCGCTCAACTGGTTATCAATAACAAAACCTTTGAAGCTCTCATCTGTTGAATAGAGCGCTCGAGCCAACTGGTTTGGTGTGCTTGGATCGTAACTAAGGTGATATGTGTTCTCTTGATATAGAGATGCATCGGTATAGCGAGCATTCTGTAAGAACGTCCAATTGTTATTGAAGTCATGGTTAATCTTATAGCCAACCATCAACACTTCGCGTTCGAATTTACTCCAGTTCTTGTCACCCATAGAAACAGATGGATCGCTTGCTTTAAGCACATCGAGTGGCATTGCCGAGTTGATGCCCATTGAAGGATCATTCTGGTAGTACAGATTGAAGTTGATTAATGTGTTGTCGGTTGCTTGCCAGTCCACCGAAGGAGCAACTAAGTAACGCTCTTCTTCTGCATTATCAACTTGGCTGTCTTGCTTGCGAGCAAGTGCGATCAAACGGTAAGAAAAATCACTGTCACCAAACTGACCTGTAGTATCAATAGAAGCTTCTTGTAGATTGCGAGAGCCTGTTGCTACGCCAACTTTAGTCGACGATTCCGTTTGCGGAGCTTTAGCAATCATGTTCACCATACCGCCCGGTGGCATTGCGCCATAAAGCACAGAGGTAGGCCCCTTGAAGATCTCTACTTGCTGCATTGCGATCGGATCAATCTGCGGTTGTAAGTTCCAACCATTCAAAAATTGAAGTGAAAGACCATCGTAGTAGTTAACGTTGTTGGTAGCAAAACCACGGATAGAGTAAGAATCAAACATTGCCACCGAGCTACCACGGTTTTCAGTTACAACACCCGGTGCATAACGAAGGGCTTGATTCAAAGATTGAACACCTCGTTGCTCTAACTGTTCTTCATCAATAACGGTAATACCTTGAGGCGTTTCTTCTGGCTCAAGTGCCGACTTAGTTGCAGTATTACGATAGGCTTTACCCATAATCGTAACAGTTTCTACATTCGAATCTGCTGCTGTTACAGTTTCTTCCGCCAAGGCTTGCGCTGAAAACGCAGTGAGCAACGCTACTGCAAGTGATGAATACTTAAAACGAGTGTGAGTGGTCATGATTCCCTCGGTACCAATGCTTAATATAAATAATAATAAATCTCATTTGCATTGTATGTATCTATGAATGGGATAATTAACAATTTGGTGCAAACTCACAAAGAACTTGGCCTATTTTCAATGGAATTAGGTCAATTGCTGATTAAAAGCACAATTGACCCTATTTTAGATGAGGTTTAACGAAAAGGTAAAGCGAAGGTATGGCTAGGATTTAGTAATAGGAACCCAGTATTCCATGACAGCATCTGTAGCACGAGCTTGATAGGCTAATGGGTATACTTCAAGCTCATAACCATCAACACCTCGATAACCAGAACTCGGCAGCCAGTTAAGTACAAACCAACTCAGAGTGTGTCTAAGGTTCTCAATCGGACCACAGTGTTTAACCACGGCGTAGGTTTGCTTTGGAATGGTCAATACATCTAACTTATCAGAGATAATGCTCGGCAATTGAGGAATTGAAATCTCGTCATCAAGCTCTACTCCGGCCCAATAATGAATATTGGTACCATCAAAGCAAGATTGGGTAAGGTCAATAACACCAATAAACTGAAGTGCGTTATCGTCTGGCAGTGTCACTTCGCCTTCTAAGCGCGACCACAATTGAGGGACTTTTTGTGCAAAATCTTGGGTCAGTGAAAACAAGCCGCTTATTTCTGAGGTAATACCTTTAACAAGGAAAGACTCTCTTTCATCAATGCGTACCTCAACAAAACTCAGAGCGCCTTTCTCTTCTGCACTCACGGTTTCAGAAACTTGTATCGGCTTTCTTAGTCCAACTCTTTTGCCCGCTTTTCTATATTGGCTTGGGCTTGCCCCAAACATCTGCTTAAAGGAACGACTAAAACTGATTTCTGAGTTGAACCCAAGCCCAAGTGCAACATCAATGACACGCTCTCTTCCATCAAGTAGCTCTTCGGCAGCCTGGCTCAGCTTTAGCTCTCTCACGTAGTTAGCCACAGTAAGCCCTGTTTCGGCTTGAAACACTCTTTGCAGTTGCCAGCGAGACCAACAGCTTTGCTTTGCAATATCTTCTAGAGATAACGCAGAACTAAGATTCGCATGGATATAAGCCAAGACGCGGCTGATACGGTCAAATGCAGGTGTGTTCATATTCAAGCTTTCAAACTCTCGGTAGTGGTAACAACATATTAGATTCAGAAATACTTTTTATCATTTAAAGCGACTTTTATCACTTAAAATGACCAAGGCATGCTCAATTTATAAATATCTTATATAACGAGTTCTCCGCGGGTATGCTCCATTTTGTATGGTTATCCTCGAGAAGGTTCGCTATGATAACGAAACTGATTCTCATTTAATGGTTTATGATGCTTTCCCAGCTGCACAACATCATCACTCGTCGGAGAGCTCCTTCTCTACACCAAAAAATCTTCGCTTACTCTAAACAAGTCACGCCTTATTTAAGCGGCAGCTATGGATCTCTGAGCAGCAGAAGCATCGCAATGACGAATGAGAAGAGCCATATCGAGATCAAACGTGTTTACGATGGCTTAGCGGAAAATCACACAGAAGCAGGTAAAGCTTATTGGTTGACCCGGACTTGGGATCTCGTCTGCTGGCAGCCCATCTATGTGACCTTCGTTTCTATCTACGGCCTTCACTCCCTGCCTGATATCAAGAATATCGGTCAGTTTAGGTACAAAGAGTTCGTCACAGGATATCGCTTCTTTAATGGTGATCATCAACACGGCTCACCTGAGGAATTGATACCTAAAGCTGGCGAAGCCATACTTGCACTCACTGAGTTTTATCGCAGCCAAATAAGTGAATGGACACGTATTCGTCCGGGGTTTACCAATCATTTATTGGCTGACCTACTGTTAGGCAGTTTGATAAAACTTCAGCAACACGAACCAAGCCTAACCAACGACTATATCACTGAACAAGCTAAGCTTTGGTTAGCAGCATGCCAATTGTCAGAAAGTCATTTGGACAGCCTGAAGGTTGATACTAATTCGGGCATGCTAAAGCTAATCAGAGTCAGCTGCTGCTTAGTTTACAAATGCGAATCAGGAAAGTATTGCGACGATTGTCCAAGACATCCCGACAACAAAAAAGCAGCTCAATAACACCCTCTATTTTTAAAGGCCAATAAAGCTCGTTTGATTTCATTGAGTCGCTTTATTGGTCTAGACACAGGACTGACATGTTTCAGCTTTCAAACATCAAAATTGTTCGTGATGAACGAACCATTCTTTCAATTGAAGACCTTACTATTCCGACCAATGAACTCACTGTCGTACTTGGCCATAATGGTTCAGGTAAATCTACACTCGTTAATTTGCTATCAGGGCAGATGTTACCGGATCATGGCAGCGTTGAATTAGACGGTACTTCTCTTTCTTCATTAAAAAGCAAAGACTTAGCTAAGAAGATTGCGTATTTACCGCAAAAACTCCCAGCTTCTGCTGGCTTAACCGTCGAAGAACTGGTTCGTTTAGGCCGCTTTCCATGGCGAGGCGCATTAGGCCGTTGGAATTCAGAAGATAAATCGATCATCCAACAAGCAATGGAAAGAACTGGGGTTACTGAATTCTCACAAGCATTAGCGGATGATTTGTCTGGTGGTGAACGTCAACGTGCATGGGTTTCTATGCTACTGGCTCAACAGTCTCCGGTATTGATCCTTGATGAGCCGACCTCTGCATTGGATGTTCATCATCAATTTCAACTGATGGGCTTACTGTCGGAACTCAACAAAAAAGAAGATGTTGGGGTGATCGTTATTTTACACGACTTGAATCTTGCGCTGCGCTACGCGACACACATCGTTGCTTTAAAGAAAGGTCAGATCGCATTTGAAGGCAGTGCCGATAAGTTACTCGATGAACAGGCATTATCGGCACTGTATGAGTCCCCTATCCGACTGATCGACCACCCAGTTCCAGCCAAAACAGCCGCAAGCGAAAAAGTCGCCGTGGTCTGCGAATAGCTTATATTCTGACAGTTAAACCCAAACGCTGAACATTAGAAAGGCCATTGAAATTCATCACTTCAATGGCCTTTTCTGTTTAAATTCGCTAACTAATTCTAACTCACTAGCTAAGCTGAGAATCTCTGGCTTCTTGGCTACTAAAGCCACGCAAAATGTTAAACAGGGTAATCAATGTGAACAGCATGATGACGAGCGATAAATGCCACGCTTCTCCTAGCCCTAATTGAACTAACCCCATACTCACCATGGAAGACACCACCATCTGCCCGCCGCCAGACATCGCAGCCGCCGCGCCTGCATTCTTCTTATAAGGCAACATCACTAATGCCTGAGCACAAGGTAACGCAATACCATTACCAAGGATCATCAAGAACTGACCAAGCATGAGATATAAAGGATCGAGTGGACAGAAGAACAGCCACAACGCCGCAGCAACGTGCAATACAGGCGTGCATAACAGAGTTTTCTTGTTACCAAGCATAGGGCGAATACGGTTACATAAGCTTGTTCCACCTAGCATACCTAATGCAGGAATCACCGCCCACATCGCGTATTCATCTGACGTCATGCCGATCTGGTTCTGCATGATAAACGGCATCACCGACACAGTAGTGATCATCAAGCTAAAGTTAAGCCAACCGATACTCGCGAAGCTCATAAAATAACGAGAAGTGAGTAGCTCTTTATATTGAGAAACCATTTTCTTCGGTGAAGGAATAGCCGAAACCTGAGTAACAGTTTCTTTAAACTTGAACGCCAATACCACCCAAGCCACTGATACATAGCCAAGTAGTGAGATAAACACCATACTCCAGCCAAAATGGAAGTTAATAAAGCCGCCGATAACGGGCGCAATCAAAGGTGTAATAGACGCAACCATTGCAATGTAAGACATCGCGAGCGGTAAATCTGCCCCACTGAATCGGTCTCGCGTGGAAGCACGAGCAAGTACCGCGCAACAACCAGTACCTAAGCCTTGCAGGAATCGCCCCATCACCATACTGGTAAACGAGTGGCTGAAGAAGATGATCATCAATAGTCCCAGCATGGCGATCAACAGGCCACTCAACAGTACCTTCTTACGTCCCAAAGCATCGGAAATAGGGCCATAAATAAACTGGGAAGGACCGAAGCCTAATAAATACACACTCACCAAAAGCTGCGCTTGTTCTAGCGAGACATCAAAATCTTTCGCGATCCAAGGTAAAGAAGGGAACACCAAGCCCATACTGAGCTGGCCAATACTGATGACCAAACACGCAAGTAAGATCGATTTAAAATCAAATCTACGACTCATCGTTTAATTCGTCCATTCGAGGAAAAATCGTGCGTATCTAACTCACAACATAAAAACTGAGAAAATAGCAAAAATGCTGCTGGCGAGTTGTTCATAATGCTCCGACGGGATCTAATAGAGAAAGGCACAGTAAACATACGTGAGCTTGTATAATCATACAATAGGCGTTCAGCTAAATATGTGAATAGTCACTTTTCAGCAACCTCGGCTTTCCGCCTACCGGTCATAGGCGCTAGACTAAGACTAGATGCTCATAATCAAGGGACTTCAATGAACACTCATCACCGTATTTTTTCATGTGCTTTGGCGCTGCTTGCCTCTGGTCCTATAACGTCAGCCTTTGCGTGGCAGGCAGAAAAGATCACTGACGGACTCGTGATCCCTTGGGGTTTAGTTTATGTCAACGATAAGTCCATGCTAGTCACCGAAAAATCAGGCGTCATTAAACATGTCGATTTAAAAACAGGTGATCAAAGCACACTGTTCAGGCTGCCCAATGTTTGGGCTAAAGGTCAAGGTGGATTATTGGATATCGCACTCTCTCCTTTTGAAAGCGGTAAGTTCTACGTCACTTACAGTAAGGACGTCGATGGTGAAGGCGTAACGACACTGGCCTCTGCTAATTACAACAATAGTGAAATCACCAATTGGACAGACGTGTTTGTGTCGAAATCCAGAACGGACACCGGACGTCACTTTGGCAGCCGTATCACCTTTGATGATAGCCACCTGTATTTTTCAATCGGCGACCGTGGTGATCGAGACAACGGCCAAAACACCATGACTCACGCTGGCTCAATATTACGGTTGAATGCCGATGGAAGTACACCAAGCGATAATCCATTCGCGGATAACAGCAAGGTGCTCAATGAAATTTGGAGCTTTGGTCATCGTAATCCACAAGGGCTACATTACGATTTCCCGACTCAGAAGCTTTGGTCGATTGAACACGGTCCGCGTGGTGGTGATGAAATTAACCTCATAAAAGCAGGTGCCAACTACGGGTGGCCAGTCACATCACACGGAAAAGAGTATTGGGGCCCTATCAGCGTTGGTGAATCTGAAACCAAAGATGGTATTGAAGCACCTAAAAGAGTCTATGTCCCTTCAATCGCACCGGGAAGTTTGATCGTCTACCAAGGCGAGAAATACCCAGAACTGCAAGGTAAACTGTTGGCAGGGGCACTCAAACTTACCCACATCAATATCGTCACAGTCAACGAGCAAGGTGAGGCAATAAAAGAAGAGCGCATTTTAGGAGACTTAGGTGAGAGAATTAGAGACATCGAAACCTCACCAAACGGTGACATCTATTTTAGTACTGATAACGGCAACCTTTACCGACTGAAAAAATAGCCTGACCCTCTTTAAAATAGAGACACGATACTGACAACGAAATTTCTAAATACAAGCCGTTAAAACTGGGCTCAAAGTCCAAATAGCGGCTTACTCACTACAAAATAAAATGTACCAAAACAGTGCAACAACTCTAATTTCGTCATCAAACATACCTATGTTTTTCACAAAAACGACAAGAAATCACCATACAACTGTAACTCCATGATATTTAAGGAATGCAAAGTTTGACTACCCCCAAGTTTCTGCAACCTTTCCCTATGTATTCGATTGACTATCCCCTGATTTGATTTAGACTCGTTTCCGGCTAGAAAGAAAGTTCTTTGTATATAAACATTTCGTTGGATTACTAGTAACCCCGTTGTGTTGTACGCAATAGCAATAAACTTTTCCGCGCTATCAGTGCCACAATTGGCTCAAAATAAAAATTTAATTTTAGGATATCATCATGTCTAACACAGTTACTGGTACAGTAAAGTGGTTCAACGAAACTAAAGGCTTCGGCTTCATTCAACAAGAAAACGGCCCAGACGTATTCGCACACTTCTCTGCTATCACAGGCGACGGTTTCAAAACTCTTGCTGAAGGCCAAAAAGTTGAGTTCGTAGTATCTCAAGGTCAAAAAGGCCCACAAGCTGACAGCATCAAAGTACTTTAATTTAGTATTTTAAAGCTTTCTAAAAATAGCCAGCCTCTGCTGGCTATTTTTTTACCCGCTATTCAGAGATTTAAGGTAATATTCCCCTTCACTATTTCTACCTAAGACACCCCCTCAATGGCTCTTAAACCGACAATCTACAAGTTTCGTATCTCTTTAACCGATATGAATCGCGACTATTACGACTCTTTTAATCTAACGGTTGCACAACACCCTTCAGAAACAGAACAGCGAATGATGGCTCGTATCATGGCTTTCTGTATCAATGCGTCTCCTGAACTTGAGTTCACTAAAGGGTTGTCTAGCATTGAAGAACCCGATTTATGGCAGAAATCGTTAGATGATCAAATTCTAGAATGGGTTGATGTGGGCGAACCGGATCCAGAACGTGTTAAGAAGGCAACTCGCCTATCTAAATCAGTGCGTGTATTCAGCTTCAACACCAAGTCGAACGTTTGGTGGGAGCAGAACAAAGGTAAGTTCGGTTACCTAAAAGCTCAAATCGTTCGTTTGGATAACGAAGGTATCGAGCAATTAGCCGCAATGACACAACGCACAATGGATCTTTCAGTAATGCTGTC
Source organism: Vibrio cyclitrophicus (assembly GCA_023206055.1). Classification (NCBI taxonomy): domain Bacteria; kingdom Pseudomonadati; phylum Pseudomonadota; class Gammaproteobacteria; order Vibrionales; family Vibrionaceae; genus Vibrio; species Vibrio cyclitrophicus. The sequence continues at coordinate 793,073 of CP065367.1, forward strand.
AGGTAACTCTGCTTTCGTAAATAGCGACACGCAATCAGCTGAAGTAACGTGGGAAGAGCTACAGAGTAATGACTGAGCTACCAACTAACAGTCAGCAGAAACTTGAAGCAAACCAGCAAGCCAAAACTAAACTCTACGTTTGTTTGAAAGAGTCTGGTTTAGACTCAGTAACTGCGATTGCGACAGATTTTGAAAAAGAGCTAGCGTCTTTTATCGACGCAAATCATGCCCTGTTTAAACACGCTTGTGAGAATAAGCCTGATAACTCGTCGCGTCAGACATTGCTTGGCTTGTTGACCAAAGAGCATATCGATGCAAGCTATCGTTTTGAGAGTAATAAAGACGCTAACGAAGCGATGCAAAGTGTCTTCGATAATACAGTAGGCAGTGAGCACGGCGACAAGTTTCAAAACTCTAACGCTCAGCAGTTAAAATTAGTGACGCATTTATGGTTGTTCATTCAAGGACGACTAGGAATGGATTACAGCCTAGCCAATGATCATGCTGCTGTAGCCGCGACGCTACTGTCTCGCATTTCGAGAAGCAGTGATGATGAGATTCGCGTAGAGTTCATGGCGAGTTTTTATGATGGCTTGAACATCTATCAAGCAGAGAACAAACCATCTGGTATTGTTCATCACTTAAAGCGTTTGTTTAATCTTTCTTAAGTATTCCACCAGCTGCTGTATCCAAGTTGCGCTTTACACCCTGTAGAGCGCATCTATTTCCAACCACCGTTTCCATTATCAATTATTCGCATAAGAGCAGATTCCCTATTACGCTCGTTCCTCACTTTAGGGAATGACGAATGTGTGTGCTCCAAATTTATTGAGTGCGTTTCACCTAAACACTTACACAGATAAACAGACATACAAAATATCCCCTCTATTCTCAGATACACCTGGATAAACTCGTCGAAACACTTCTGCATTAACACGCCAATATTCTTCGTCATCCCCGAGAAAGAGGGACGACTGAGTCGGGGATCTCATACGAAATCAGAAAACCACACTTACTAACAGATTCCCTACTCGCTCATTCTCAATCATTGTAATTAACTTTACTACAAGTACAAAAAAGCCCCGCGAGTGCGAGGCTTAGAATCTTGGTTGTCGATTTACTGAGGCTAAATCGTACTTATCACATCACAAGGCAATTAACGCAGGCCGTGTAAGAACTCGTGGCGCGTTGCTGGGTTTGATCTGAAAATACCGCCCAGAGCTGTCGTTGTCGTCTCGCTGGTTGCGTCCATTACACCGCGAGATTTAACGCAATAGTGAACCGCATCCATGGTTACAGCAACGTCATCAGTTTCGAGTAACGTTTGAAGTGCAACAAGGATCTGCTGAGTCATACGCTCTTGAACTTGTGGGCGCTGAGCAAAGAATCGAACAATACGGTTAATCTTTGAAAGGCCGATAATTTTCCCACGAGGGATATAAGCGACCGCAGTCTTACCATCAATCGTCACTAAGTGGTGCTCACAAGTACTGGTCACGGTAATGTCTTTTACACGTACCATCTCACGAACGCCCATCTTGTTTTCAATTACAGTAATTTTAGGGAAATTGGCGTAATCCAAACCAGAGAAAATTTCATCCACGTACATTTTGGCAATACGTTGCGGTGTTTCTTCCAGACTATCGTCCGTAAGATCAAGTTCAAGGAGAGTGAGAATCTCACGCATATGGTATTCAATTCGTTCCTTTTTCTCTTCTCGGCTAACCTGGTTTGGACTCATTGGCGTCTCTAAACCACGGCTTGCTAGCGCATCTTTAACCAACTTCGCTGATTCGCTAAGACCTGACATTGAACTTCCTCTTTTATTACCCCTTCTGGATGGCAAACAAGGATACTCGGAATTTTGAATAAATACACCCATATTTTAAGGGAGGTCATTATTTACGGGGCTTAAACTGTGCTAGAGTGGCTAGAATTTCGTTGGCGAATCAGGTGTTCTGATCACTTTCAATCACCATTGCTAACCACAAAATCAAAACAATAACGATCAAAGGATTTCAATTATGGGCTGCTGCGACGCTCCGGGCTTAATGCCAATTGAAGAAGCACTAGATAAGCTGCTGTCACCAATCAAACCAATCCAAACAACCCTGACTCTGCCACTTGCAGATGCATTGGGTTACGTACTTGCTGAAGATATTCTTTCCCCTATTTTCGTACCTCCTTTTGATAACTCAGCAATGGACGGCTATGCACTGCGCTTAGCAGACCTTGAGAACGGTAAAGTGCTACCATTAGCAGGCAAATCTTTTGCAGGCCAGCCATTCGAAGGTGAATGGCCAAGCAATACCTGTATTCGCATTATGACTGGCGCAAAAATCCCTGAAGGTTGTGACGCTGTCATCATGCAAGAAAATACTGTCGAAACTGACGGTGGTATTGAGATTCAACAAGACGACATCAAGCTGAACAACAATATTCGCCCTACTGGTGATGACATCAAACAAGGTGATATCGTTCTTAGCCGAGGTGAACGTTTAACACCTCGCGACATTCCAATGATCGCCTCACTCGGTGTGAGCCACGTGACTGTTGCGCACAAACCTAAAGTCGCTTTCTTCTCGACCGGTGATGAGCTAAAACCGTTAGGTCAACCGCTTGAAGATGGTCAAATCTACGATAGTAACCGCTATGGCATTAAACCGCTGATCGAAGCATTCGGTTGTGAAGCGATTGATCTAGGCATCATCCCCGATTGCCCTGCAACGCTTAAAGAAACCTTTGTAAAAGCTCAAGAGTTAGCAGATGTTGTCGTGACATCTGGTGGTGTAAGCGTTGGTGAAGCAGATTACACCAAAGATATTCTTGAAGAACTTGGCGAAATCGGCTTTTGGAAACTGGCAATCAAACCGGGCAAGCCATTTGCATTCGGTGAATTGGATGATGCGTGGTTCTGTGGCCTACCGGGCAACCCAGTATCTGCAATGATGACGATGTATGTTTTGGTTCAACCGATGTTGGCTAAACTGGCAGGTCACACAGCATGGACGGCACCAGAGTCGATCCCTGCTATTACTAAATCTGCATTCAAAAAAGGCCCAGGCCGTACTGATTACCAACGTGGTATCTACTCGATTGAAAACGGTCAGTTTGTCGTAGAAACAACAGGCAACCAAAGTTCAGGCACTTTCCGCTCAATGAGCTTAGCAAACTGCTTTGTGGTTCTAGAGCGTGAACGTGGCCGTGTTGAAGTTGGTGAAACGGTTCAGATCCAACTGTTTAACTCGACGCTTTACTAACGAGGCTTACTGATGGAAATACTGTCTGACGCAGAGATGCTTCGCTACAACCGTCAAATCATCCTTAAACAGTTTGATTTTGAAGGCCAAGAAGCTCTGAAACAGAGCTCAATCTTGGTTCTGGGTGCCGGTGGCTTGGGTTGTGCCTCTGCTCAATACCTTGCGACTGCGGGTGTTGGTAAGCTGACACTGATCGACGATGATGTTGTTGAGCTTTCAAACCTGCAGCGACAAGTGCTTCACACCGATGCTGACATTGGTAAGAAGAAGGTGGATTCTGCCGCTGAGTCTTTACAGGTTTTAAACCCTCACCTGACGATTGAAACTGTCAATCACCGACTTGATGACGAAGCGCTAGCAAGTTTAATCGAAGCACACTCTCTTGTTCTTGATGCTAGCGACAACGTTGAAACACGCAATCAATTAAACCGCTTGTGCTACACATCAAAAACACCACTTGTTTCTGGTGCTGCTATTCGCATGGAAGGTCAGATTAGCGTATTCACTTATCAAGATGAAAACGCACCGTGTTACCAGTGTTTAAGCGCGCTATTTGGTAACGCAGCACTGAGTTGTGTTGAAGCAGGCGTTATGGCACCTGTTGTTGGTATGGTAGGCGCTGCTCAAGCTTTGGAAGCGATTAAGGTGATTGCTAAATTCGGGCAGCCAAAACAAGGCAAACTTTTAATTCTCGATGCCATGTCACACAGTTGGCGCGAAATGAATTTGATGAAGATGCCGGGCTGTTCAGTGTGTCGATAGACTAAACCATATCCCCTCCTATCGAGAACCTAAGCCTTGACTAAAAGTCAGGGCTTTTTTAGGCCTCAACATCAGCGTTTCAAATCGCTTTATCAATTTGAAATACTCTATGAGAAATTAGTTTCATTTGAGTTCTCATTTTGAGAATACAATGACAAACCTAAAAACAAAAAAATAAAAAAATAAAAAAATAAAAACACTAAAAATCAACAAGTTAAAATTGGCACGTGACTTGTAAAAGTATCTGTACCTTCCATCACAAGGATGTAGATATGAGAATTACAACGTTAAGTTTGCTATTAAGTGCGCCTCTAGTCGCCAACGCAACACCATTCGACACTTGCCCCAGTCAGGCTTACCTCTTTCAGTCTAAACCCGTCGAGGTTTGGGGTGTAAACCTAGTGACAGGTTCAACCACCCTGTTAGAAGACGACACGGGTATGAATGCCAACATCAACGGCGTCGGTTTCGATTTCGAAGACAGATATATTTATGGTTATGACACCACCAACAAACGCTTGGTGCGTCTTGGCAAAGACTTCCAAGCAGAAATTATCAATACCAGTGGCTTACCAACCGATCACACCTTTTATGTAGGTGACGTATATGGCCACGTTTACTACTTATACCGCACGGGCAAAGGGCTATTCACCGTTGACCTATCGCCGTTAGACGCCGACCCAAGCGCGACTGTTACAGTTAACAAAATAGCTGGGAGCCCGGCAACCGTAAAACTGACTGATTTCGCCTTCCATCCAAGTGACGGTTCTTTGTATGGTATTGATAACGATTCGGGTGGCTTATACAGCTTCAACCCTACAACTGGTGCAGAAACCTACATCGGTGACACCGGAGAAACAGGCACATTCGGTGCGGGTTATTTCGATGTAAACGGCTATTACTACGTATCTCGAAATCAAGACGGGAAAATCTACCGAATCAACCTATCTCCCGACAACGCGACCAATATCGCAGCAGGGATTGTTCCAGCGGTTGAATTTGTATCGAATGGCCCAGCTTCTGGTCAAAATGACGGCGCTCGTTGCGCGAATGCGCCTGTTGTTGATGAAGATTCCAACATCGACTTCGGTGACGCTCCAGATACATACCTAACGTTATTAGCAAGCAACGGCCCTCGACATGAACTGGATGGCGTGACGTGGTTAGGTACAGATGCGCCCGACGCCGATCTTGATGGCTATGTAACTCCGCAGTCGGATGAAAGTGTTGGCATTGATGATGAGTGGGCAAACGGCGGTATCGGTTTTGTTACTGCGCTTGAAGCCGGGCTTGATTCGAAGGTGGTGATTGAAGCTTCTACAACCGGTTACCTTTCAGCTTGGATAGATTGGAACCAAGATGGCAGCTTCGATGGCGCCAACGAACAAGTGTTTACAGATTACCTGTTAGATGCTGGTGAAAACGATCTGTTCTTAAACGTCGATATCAACGCACTTACTGGTACTACGTGGGCTCGATTTAGATTCAGTCAACAAACCAACCTAAGTTACTTTGGCGGTTCAACCTCTGGTGAGGTGGTCGATATTCAAGTCGATGTTCTTAACGATGGCGCCACCGCTCGTTACTTCCCGAGTGCTTCTGGCTACGCAACGCTCGCATACGAAGATAACTGGCCATATAAAGCTGACTACGACATGAACGATGCTGTTCTTATGTATCGTATTACCGAAATCCTTAAAGATGGAAAAGTCGTTAAATCTACGATCGACGGCCGCTTAGCAGCTGTCGGGGCAACGTACAGAAATGGTTTTGCTGTTCGACTTCCTAACTTAGACCTGAGCTTAGTGAGTAGTGGTAGCTCTTACATGAAACACAATGGTGTATTTACTGACCTTGACCTAGAAGATGGACGTAGCGAAGCAATCTTTGTTATCGCCAATGACCTGACAGAAAAAATCAGCACTGGTTGTACCTTCTACCGTACCAGTAATGGATGTAAAGAAGATGAGCAGTTCTCATTCCAAGTTGGTATTTCTTTAGCCGGTGACGGTGTGAGTACAGACAACTGGACCGATATGCCTTACGACCCGTTCATTTTCGCAACGCCTGGGTATTATCACGGTGAAAACCTACCTCTTCATCCAGGACGTAGCTGGGAGGTTCACTTGCCAGACCAAGCTCCAACCGAGGCATTTGACACTACTAACCTCTTTGAAGCTGGATTAGGCGTTGATGACAGCAATCCATCAACAGGTAAATACTTCAAAACAGCAGAGAACCACCCTTGGGCGCTAATAGTGACATCGGATGACGAATGGGAGTGGCCTCTAGAGTACGTCGATATTGTTACCGCTTACCCAGAGTTTAAACAATACGCAGAATCCGGCGGTGAGACGAACCAAACATGGTATCAATCACCTGCAGACAACCAACGTTACGAACCATAAGGAGAGACGTTATGACTATTCACACTAAACAATATCGAGACAATCATTGCGTTGATTCAAATCGCAATCTCTCTGAGGAAAAACGTATGTCTGTACAAAGCACTTGGAACATGAAAAAGTCACTAGCCGTTATTTTAGCTTCAGCGCCATTAGTATTAGTCGGTTGTGGGGGTGGTGGCGGTGGGGGTGGGGGTGGCGGCAGTGCATCTACTCCATCGACATCTACACCCACGACACCTGCAACACCGTCGACTCCGGTCAGTACAGTGACTGCACAAGGTTACACCATGGAGGATTTAGTTGTACCTGACGGATTCAATTATGACTCTGTTGAACAGTTTGATCTCGACATCGACATCAGCAACATTTCAACAGACCGTTCTTTTGTGACCGTCTACAGCCGTTTTAGTACAAGAGATGACTCAACCTTGAAGCCAGATTACTCCAGTAAAGTCATTGCAGGCCCATTGGACAATGGTGTGTTCGCTTCCAACTTTGCAGCACCGGTAAACCATGAAGCCCTCTTGATAGAGATTTGGTTTTACGATGGTCAACCTCCATTACAACAAGTGGTTTCAAGCGGTGATTCTCAGATAGTTTGGTAGTTGATGGCGGCACTAAAATCTGTAGAACTAAAAGTGAGCAGAAATGCTCACTTTTTTGTTTTCGTCGAATTGCAGTTAATTCAGCTTTCTTAGCCAGTAGCATTCACTTTACCGCCAATCTCACTTATATTTTCAATATAACCTTCAAAGACTTACTCTCATGAAACAGTTAAAAATAGGTCTAATTATCTTAATGTTTGGCGTAGGCGTATTAATTGCCCTTGCCTATTTCCCGCTAACCTCTGAGACGGGACAACGCATTCAAGCCAAAGTGATTTCGAACACACTGACTCAATCCTTAGATGGACCCAGGCGTTATCTGACGGTTCAGACAAAAGATAATGACGTATTTCGGGTCTCTATTGCTCCTGCCACAGACTGCCCTATTGATTCTGTGGTCGCGCTTGATACATTAAACAATCAAATAACCGGACAAAGCAGTTATCAGTTCATCCACTGTCGAGCCGCACAGTAGCTATCGATACAACAACTGTATTCGCAAAAGCAACAGTAATCGCTCTAACACTGTATTTGCTATAACAGCAAGAAACGCTAAAACAACAAGAATGGATATAACAATAATGAATCAGCCACTCATCTCACCAAAACAACTTCAACAACGTTTGCTAGCAGAAGACAATATCATCCTCCTCGACGCCAGTATCGAGTTTCAAATTCCAAGCGAGTCAGAAAAAATCAAAGGACAAATGATTCCTGAGGCTATTCGTTTTGACTACGACAAAGACTTTTGTAACAAGCATACTCTACTTCCTCACATGTTCCCGACCGAAAAACACTTCAACACTCGCGCAAAAGAAATCGGCATCAATGAAGACAGTACGATTGTGGTTTACGATAACTCCGGAACCTTCGCTTCTCCTCGTGCATGGTGGATGTTTATGGCAATGGGGCACAACAATGTATATGTCCTAGATGGCGGTTTACCCGCTTGGATCGAAGCCGGTTACGCGACAGAGACGGACTATCGCACCGAAGTAAAAGCGGGCAATTTTGAAGGTCATACTCAAGATAACTACTTTGTCAGTGCTCAGCAGATTGAAAGTTACTCGACGGACAAGAGCGCAAACATCATAGATGCTCGTTCTCAAGCTCGTTTCGATTCAGAAGTTCCTGAACCACGTGAAGGCTTACGGAGTGGCCATATACCGAATTCGATTTGCCTACCATTTGCCCAAGTACTCGATAACGGCAAGTTGAAGCCTCAAGAAGAGCTTGTTGATATCTTTTCAACGTTACAATTAACGCCTTCTCAACCTATGTTCTTTAGCTGTGGCTCTGGCGTAACAGCCTGTATCATATTATTAGCCGCCAAACTCGCTGGCTATACAGGAGAAATGGGCGTTTACGATGGTTCATGGACGGAATGGGGTGCTAACGACAAACTCCCTATCGCCGTGACTAAAGAGTAATTCAACTTCGCTTACTGCCACTGTTAGAATATACTGCGCTTGCATAAAGAGCTTACTGATAATGATGACCTCACATTAATGAAGTAAGCCTTTATGCCGCAGTTAACGCTATGTTCGTTTGAGACCAAGATTCGATCAACGCTGTTTGATTTTTATTCCACATCAACTTGTTAACCATAATTTGTGATTAATCATAAACTAATCGTTATCGACGTTATGAATACTAATATTTCACTCAAGAATCTCTGCTCGTAGTCGTTACACTATTTAATCATTGATTCTTTCATCATTGATGTTTGTATCTTTCGTTGCATGAATCACGCTGACGACCCAACAGTTTGTCACTTGCAGTCTGTTAAAAGTAGTAACCAACAAAAGGCATCTCATGGCTCTATTTAAGAAAAATATCTGGTCGCTGTACGCGTTTATCGTACTACTGACCCTGATACTTTTCGCCGCGTTGGGGGTAACAAACTGGAAAGCAAACAGAGACGACTTCATAGAGCAGCAACACATTCAGGTTGAGCTATTTTCGAGCTCAGTCAACTCGCTGCTGACAAGTCAAGAAGCCTTATTAGAAGTGGTTGGCCACCAACTGGCTCAACAGTCTGATTTTACACGTACTGCGTCTATCCAAATTAGGCCCATTTTAGACAAGCTACTTGAGACCCACCCTGCGATAGCTGCGTTTGGCTTGTTGAACACCGATGGTGACTACCTCTCGATCAGCTCAAATCTCCAGCTTGCTAATCAAAAGAACTTGCTGCAATACGCGCCAACGAGAGACTCCTTTTTAGACGCCCTCTCAAGCAGTAGCATGGTGCTTGGCCGTACCTATTTTCAAGAATCGTTGAATAGCTTGGTTATCCCGCTGAGAAAATCCATTTCAATCGATGGCAAGAAAACCGATGCAGTAATGACCGCAGGGCTACGATTAGACGACACGATCGTATTTGAAAATAATGCTCACGCCGGAAGTTTCAATACACTAAGTCTGATCAGAGCAGACAGCTATCGCCAATTTTATTCGAGTGATATCGAATCTGAGAGTGCGTATTCCTCTCCAGTAAGCAAAGATGTCATACAGCAAATTACACGCATATTTACCGACCACTTCGGAATTAGTGTGCAAGAAGCAATGAATGGACAAGAAACCTATTCTTTTGTCGTCGACGATGAACAATACCACTCTTTAATGAGCGCAAAATACATCCCAAATTACAAATTATGGGTGGTAGGACGTACGGACCTAACTCACGTCGATAGCTTATTCGTACAAGAGTTCAGCATTCTTTTCGTTGCCTTTATTTTTCTTCAGTTTGGTTTCTACTTTTTGGTTAAATCGATTGCAAAGAACGAACAACGCACTCGTAGCCAACTCATTTACCAAGCTAACCATGATCCATTAACCTCTCTACCAAACCGTTTGTACATGCGTAAAAATATTGGCAAATGGATTGAAGATGAATCTGAGCAGTTTTCGCTATTGTTTATCGATATCGATAATTTCAAGTGCGTCAATGACACCCATGGGCATGACTTCGGAGACAAGGTTCTCAAACAGATCGCTTTGCGTTTGATGAGGTTCAGATCTCGCCTCAGCCTATTGGTACGTGAATCAAGCGATGAGTTTTTATTCTTAACGCCCTTGTCGAATGAAGCTGAGATTAAACGACTCGCCAAGCGCATTATTGAAGTGCTTTCTCAGCCTTATGAAGTTGAAAATGCTCAGTTCCTGTTAGGTTGTAGCATCGGTATCGCGCGTTTCCCTGAACACGGAAAAGATCTAGATAGCCTGTTACGTTCTGCAGATATTTCGATGTATAAAGCGAAGCAGCAGCAAAACTCATACAGTATTTTCACAACAGAAATGCAAGATGCGCACCTCTACAAAATGAAAGTAGAACAAAGGTTACGCATCGCTATCGACAAACAAACGCTGTTCATGGTTTTCCAACCGCTAGTTCGTGCAAATGAAAGTATTCATGGAGTAGAAGCACTCGTTCGCTGGATTGATGACGAATTGGGTTTTGTTCCGCCGGATGTCTTTATACCGATAGCTGAGAACACAGGCTTAATGCAAAAACTGGGTACTTTTATTATTGAGTCTAGCATTATGCAGATCGCGCACTTGCACCGAACAACAGAACAAAAGATCGGGCTGTCGATCAACATATCAGTGCGTCAGTTTTCTCATCAATCCTTCTCTGAACACTTGTTCGCGACACTAGATAAGTATCAACTCTCTCCTAGCTGTTTAACGCTAGAAATTACGGAAAGCTTGTTCATTGAAGATGTGATTTTGGTTAAACCGACTTTTGAAGCCCTGAAAGAGAAAAATATAAAGATCTCTTTAGATGATTTCGGCACTGGTTATTCGTCACTGAGTATGTTGAAAGCACTGCCTATCGATGAACTTAAAATCGATAAGAGCTTTATTGAGAACATTGCTGTCGATCAGCAGTCACTGACTATGGTGCAAAACATCATCGCAATTGGTAAGAACTTCGGCATGGTGGTATTAGCAGAAGGCGTAGAATCGAACGAGCACTTCGCTATTCTAAAGGCATGTGGATGTGACTTGATGCAAGGCTATTACTTCTCTCGCCCTATTCCTTATGATGCGCTTTGTCAGTTTTTAACCCCGAGTCAAACAGAAGAAGGGGATTTAGCCGTCTGTTTAAGTTAGTTTTTTTGCTTTAACTTTTTCGATATAAATTATCGATACGCAGCTTATGTTGATGTTAAAACTAAATCTGAAAGCGCATTACGAATATTAGTTTGAATAAGGCAATGTCTGGCTCCACAAATTACTATCTAACTTTTTTTGGTACCCATAAGCGTACAATTTTTGCATATACTCTAAACTAAATGAGCTGAGATCCCCCATCGAAAAGTCATCATTTATATAAGCTAGATTGAAACCAATTTGGTTACGTTCACTGTAGTTATAAATATGCTCTATATCACCGATACTTTGCCGACGAATCAAAATCGACAACGCACGATAAGAAACTGACGTTAAGCCATTCTCAATCTCTTCAAACTCAGGTTTAAGAAAACCATTACGTATAACGTAAATGTTCTTTTTTATATTTTGAGGGACAAAGGTTTTTTGAAAACCCTGTGGAATAAGAAAAACTTGCCTTGAAACACCACCATCCACATGCAGTTCGTCGACCGTTCCTCCCTGATATGGCAATGTAATTCGAGTAGCAGGGAATAGCCCAGGAACGGCACTGCTAGCAATAATGATATCTTGTATCAACTGTTGAGCTTGAAGCGTACCGAGCTGGGCAATTTTGCCAACGTCCCAAATCGCCATTTTTTCATTGTCTAAGCTTGTTGTCGCGATAAGTAATATCCGCCCTTTGCTTCTCTCAACAGCAAGCTGATTGACCATTAAAGTGTCAACAGCATCACGGACTTTGAATTCAAAACCACTAACATCCACCATTGAATTTCGGAAAGGTAACTGAAAAATTGAGTTACGTTTAAACATTTCATCGGCTGTCGTTCGCGTATAGTAATTTTTCAGTTTTTGATCGTATTCACTGCCTAAAAATGCAAATATCGACACAATCGCGCCCGTTGATACCCCTGTAACAACATCAAATTCGGGTCGAGTTCCACTTTCAGTCCATGCGTTCAAAACCCCCGCAGAGAAAGCCCCATTAAACCCGCCACCTGACAGCGCAAGATGGTTTACCTGCCCGGACTTGTTACTGTGTTCAACAAGAGATTCTATAGCGTGACTAAAATCGTAATTATCAGCCGAGATCACGGATTCATCCCAAAACCTCAAACCCGGCGTGTCTAAGGGGTTTAGCCGCTCGGAATTTAATAAGACGTTACGTTCAGGTGTTTGGGCGCAACCTGATACCAACAACACGAATATGACTATAATGAACAACGCAGGTTTTGGTGTGATCAATGCAGTGTCTCTTTCAGGCTTATACAGCACGATTTACCACCTTATACTCAAGTATTTTCTGCATCAATAAGATAAATAGAGCACTGATCACTACTGCGATAAAAATGGAGCTAAATCGATATAAAATCGAGAAAAAGGCATCTTGTTCACCGGGAATAAGTACGGTTGTCAACGGCACCGTTAACGAAGCCATCGCTGAAGATGCTAAGGCCGACTTAAGCTTGCCTTGTGTGTGCCAATAACAAAATGGTCCCATCGCAATCGTGAATAAGAGCCAGTATAAAAATGCATTTTCGTACCATTGACCCAATGTTAACTGCACCGCTAAGCCTGCAGCACATCCTGCTGCGGTGCCAATCACTCTCACTTTGGCCATATCAACCGCGCCAGCACAAGTTAAAGGTGCCAAGATCACCAATATTGACGCGTAGGCCGCGGATGAGTCATACAATTCAACGACTTGAAAAATAATAAAAGATAACATCACAATAACCCAAATCACTATGAGTTGTGTGACGTCATACTGAATAGGGGGTTCTACTTCACCTTTCAGATTACCAGCGGGCTGCTGTTGATGTGACTCTTGGCGTTGCTGATATTGCTCATCACAAATCGGATCAGGAAATAACCAATACGCTATTGAGCAGATAACAATATTCAATAAGCAATAAACCCCGATGGTAATTGAGATTTGCTCGACATCGATAAAGTCATAACTATTTAGATGCAGTAAAATAGAAATAACAATCAGGCCCATATAACCGACAATAAAGGTCTGCTTATTTGTCATGGCGATGCATTTAAACAAGAACACCAAAGCCACAGCAGTCAGTAAAACAAGAGGATAGCTGCCTAATGCTCCCCACAGTACATTGGCTTGAATGATTGACCAAATAGCGCTAACGAAAATGATCAGTAACAATGGTAAGTTCAAGCTGTCGCTGATGCTAAGAACAAAAAGAGGCAGTAAGATTGCCAAGAAACCCAAATCCCAGCCCATAGTCATACTGACAGCCAGACCGAAAGAACAACCAAACCATATTCGAAGTGTCTTCATCGCAACCGCCTAATAGATGAAATGAAACCAACTAATCAACCGGATACGCATTTTTGCTACGAATCGCCAAAAACGGTTGTCGTTTGAGTACAAAGCGAGCGTTGCGCGCGAACCTACGAATAACGGGCTTGGTAATGCTTCATCACTTTGCAGGTTAATTCGAGTACGCTGTGCATCTCGTACCCAACGGTTGTTTCCTTCAATCTGAGTCAAAGTCCCATTTGGATTTTGGTGTCCAGAAGCTACACCTAAATCTCGACTCGCTACGCGGTAGTCAAAAACCTTCCCAGGATGAGCATCAAACGTAACCAGCGCTCGATAACGTTCTTGCACGTGAGCGACCGACTTTTCTCTAAAGTCTGCAGCGACCCACATAGAACCGTCAGATATCAAGGTAATCAGCGGCATATTCGCGTTCGCCATTGCGCCAACTTCTAAACGCAAGTTAGTCACAACCCCTGCACTTTGTGAGCGTACAGTGGTGTTGGTCAAATCAAGTTTTGCTTGTCTCACACGATTATCAGCCAACAATACATCTGTTGTTGGTATACCCGGTTCTCCTAAGCGAGCAACCAAAGTACCAAGATTATGTTGCTCAATCTCTAGTACTGAACTTGCCACTTGATACTGCTTGAACACATTATCCAAATTCGATTTTGATACGGCTTGGTTTTTAGCAAGCTCAGCAACTCGTTGGTAGTCTGCACGCGCATTCTCGTAGCCAGCTTCAGCTCTAGAGATACTGGCCATCGCCATCTTTTTCTGAGCGTATAGAGATTTTTCTTGTTCTTGGGCTGCTTTCAATGCGAGTTCTGCTTGCTCTAGTGCTATGACATATTTGCTAGGGTCAAGAACAAACAATATATCACCCTTTTCTACCGCTTCGTTGTTCTTGACGAGCACTTGAGTGACTCTACTTGTCACTTCAGGCGCTACTTGCACAACTTGACCATAAACGCGCCCCTCTGTCGTAAAAGGAGCTCGACGGTCAGCGACAATTAAATACACAAATGAGACAATAAACACACTAAACAAAATCTTCATGATGCGCTGAAATACCTGTTTTTGCTGCATAACATGTCCTAATCCAAAATATTTTGTGCAATTATAGTCATAATTAAATCGTTCTGGTATGCTCATAAAAAGCCCCCATTTGAGCTAAAAATAGGACAATGAAAGCAAATTTTGACGATATCCGACTTTTTTCCCAAGTTGTACTTCATGGCGGAATAAGTGCAGCAGCTAAAGCAAACAATATGCAACGTTCAAAGGTCAGTCGTCGCTTAAAAACGTTAGAATCCTCTTTAGGTACAGAGCTATTGATTCGTACCACACGGAATATAGAGCTAACTGGGGCTGGGAAACATTTGTACGAATTGGTGGCTAAGCAGGTTTATCACATTGAACAAGGCGTCGAAGCCTTGCAAGAAAGTCAACGTGATTTTAATGGCCTATTACGCCTCGCCATTCCGTCAGCTTTAATGAGTTCTAGTATTTTTAATTCCACTATCGAAGGCTATTCAGCACAGTTTCCCAATGTACAAATCGAAATTGAAAATTACCAAGACTCGGTAGACTTAAAGCGGCAGGGTATTGATCTACAGATACTGCCTAATACGGTCGAGATTATCGACGATAGTTATGTTCAATTTAGCTTGTTACATTATGGCTCAAGGCTTATCGCGACCAAACAGTATCTCGATACTCACCCATTCTGCGACAACTTAAATGACTTAAAACTTCACCGTATTCTATCTAATCGATACAGTGCTGATTTTCTTGATAAATCCACTCAAATCCATTTAAAGTCCGATGATCTAAACCTGTTACTCAAGTTAGCATTGCAACACCAAGGGATAGCCTTTCTTCCAGATATCTATCTAACGCGTTCAGGAGATGAATCCAACCTAGTACATGTTTTACCAGAGGTTGCTTTCCCAAAGTTAAGTTTGACCATGATCTACCCTTCCGCGAATTCGTTATCGAAAAAGACTCGCTCATTTATAGACCTATTTAAGTTAAACCTGGAACAGGCTATAGCAGCAAATTAGTAGTTCAAACAACGGGAAGGAAATGATGTTTGTGGTGTTCTTTAAAGTTGTAGTTACGTGATGGAAAAAGGGAACTGGTACCAGCTCCCTTTCATTTAATGACGATTATATTCTAGCGACTTGAATTTAACTCACATGCTTCATCTGCTCATCCAAGTTAAGTACCGTCAAAGCATTGCTTACGCTGGTTGCAATCACATCAACCACGCCGGTTCTTAATGCGCCTAATAAAGCTAATGGTTTACTGTTCTCGGCAGCTATCGCGATCACTTCTGCTATTGGACGAAACTCTTCTAAGCCTAAGCCTATAACTCGGTCACTCATGACTGTGTTTGCCGCTTTACCGTGAACATCGAAAAAGTCATAACCCGCAAAGTCACCGACTACACCTTGTAATAAACGAGACTGAACAACCTCGCCTGCAGTAAACCAACCTAAGTCGACCATATAGCTGTTTTCGCTCATATCACCGATACCGACTAAAGCGACATCGGCTTTTCGAGCGAGATCGAGGGTCTGCTTAACGGTGCTGTTTTCCATGAATGCGGTTTTTTGCGCTTTATTCTCGGCATAAGCAGGCGCGTACAAGGTTTCAGAAGATCCACCGTATTTCTTGGCCAGCTGCCTGCAGATATGGTCGGCATTAAACATACCGCCTCTTGGGTGAATACCGCCGATACCACACACGAATTTACAGTCACGTGGCGTAATTACGCCAGTGTAGTGAGCAACAGACGATACGTTTCGCCCTTGTCCTACTGTCACCACCATGCCGTTTTTCAAGGTACTGGTTAAATAGTTAGACACTAAACCTGCAACTTGGAGTCGCTGCTTCTCTTCGTTCGGTTGGTCTAGTGCCACAAGTGCACGTTTCACACCAAAGCGTTCAATCAAGCGTTGCTCGATCTTCGCACTAAAGACAGGGTGGTATTTCACCGTGATCTCCACAATACCCTCATCTCGGGCTTGTTTGAGCATTCGACCAACCTTTGCACGAGAGATAGAGTACTTTTTGGAGATCTCTTCTTGTGTCGCGCCATCCTGATAATAAGCAACTGCCACTTCAGTGAGGAGATCAGTGTTTTCTTCGGAAACATCTTGGATATTCTTACTCATATACTACGCAACCTATATTTAACAATTATTTTACCTGCTTTGAGAACAAATGTTCGAGGCATCAGCAAGTGATACACAAGTTTACACCGTGAACATATATAACGGCAAGGAACATTTGTTCACGGTGATAGCCTTGGTTTTATTATTGATTAATTCACCTCACTCTGCCCGTTAAACGTTTGCTTGCATACCCCATGATTACTAGAGCGAAATATATTTGACTGAAGTCACTATACAGGACTATTTACCGTTGACTTTGGTGCTAGATCGGATAAATATGGCTACATCATTTACTCATCGAGCGATCAAATGTTCTGTGCAAATGTTCGTTCGGAGAAAAATTTAAATTAATGTAAGTTTGGCTCACTGGTACAACCATTGAGAACTTCATTAGTTAGCTTGCAAATGCCCACACCTCTCCCATTAACGAGGTGTTATGCGATACATAGGATGATCAAAATGAGCAATAAATTAGAGCAACTTCGTAAACTAACAACTGTTGTAGCTGACACTGGTGATATCGAAGCTATCAGCAAGTACACTCCTGAAGATGCAACAACTAACCCATCTCTAATTCTTAAAGCTGCTCAAATTGCTGAGTACGCACCTCTAATCGATGCTTCTATCGAATACGCTAAAGCGCAAAGCGATGACAAAGCACAGCAAGTTCAAGACACTTGCGACATGCTTAACGTAAACATCGGTAAAGAAATCCTGAAAGTTGTACCTGGCCGTATCTCTACTGAAGTAGATGCTCGTCTTTCTTACGACATGGAAGGCAGCGTTGCTAAAGCTCGTCAACTTATCAAAATGTACAATGACGCTGGCATCACTAACGACCGCATCCTTATCAAACTGGCTTCTACTTGGGAAGGCATCCGTGCTGCTGAAATCCTAGAGAAAGAAGGCATCAACTGTAACCTAACGCTTCTATTCTCTTTCGCTCAAGCTCGTGCTTGTGCTGAAGCTGGCGTATTCCTAATCTCTCCTTTTGTAGGTCGCATCATGGACTGGTACAAAGCGAAAGAAGGTCGTGATTTCGAAGCTTCAGAAGATCCAGGCGTAATCTCTGTTTCTGATATCTACAACTACTACAAAGACCACGGTTACAAGACTGTTGTTATGGGCGCAAGCTTCCGTAACATCGGCGAGATCCTTGAACTTGCTGGTTGTGACCGTCTAACTATCGCACCTCAACTTCTAGCTGACCTAGAAGCAGCAGAAGGCGAAGTAGTAGAGAAGCTAATCGACTCTAACGGTACTAAAGAGCGTCCAGCAGCGATGACTCACGCTGAGTTCCTATGGGACCACAACCAAGACGCAATGGCTGTAGAGAAGCTAGCTGAAGGCATCCGCAACTTCGCCGTTGACCAAGGCAAACTAGAAGACATGATCGCAGCCAAGCTGTAATCACTCTTACCAAATTCAAATAGGGGAACGTTCAGTTCCCCTACTTTTATCAATTTTGTTTTTCTTAATTTTTATTCGGAAGTTCTTATGAATCGCAAACATCTAGCTAACGCTATTCGTGCTCTAAGCATGGACGGCGTACAACAAGCAAACTCTGGTCACCCAGGCGCACCTATGGGTATGGCTGACATCGCTGAAGTACTTTGGCGTTCTCACCTAAACCACAACCCAGCAAACCCAGAGTGGGCTGACCGCGACCGTTTTATCCTGTCTAACGGCCACGGTTCAATGCTGATTTACTCTCTGCTTCACCTAGCAGGTTACGAGCTTTCAATTGAAGACCTTAAGAACTTCCGTCAACTGCACTCTAAGACGCCTGGTCACCCAGAGTACGGGTACGCACCTGGTATCGAGACGACTACAGGTCCTCTAGGTCAAGGCATCACCAACGCTGTTGGTATGGCGATGGCTGAGAAAGCACTGGCGGCACAGTTCAACAAAGAAGGCCACGACATCGTAGACCACTACACTTATGCATTCATGGGTGATGGCTGTCTGATGGAAGGTATTTCTCACGAAGCGTGTTCTCTAGCAGGTACGCTAGGTCTTGGTAAGCTGGTTGCTTTCTGGGATGACAACGGCATCTCTATCGATGGCGAAGTTGAAGGTTGGTTCTCTGACGATACACCTAAGCGTTTTGAAGCTTACGGCTGGCACGTAATTCCAGCAGTTGATGGTCACAATGCTGACGCTATCAACGCGGCTATCGAAGCAGCTAAAGCGGATCCTCGTCCGACTCTAATCTGTACTAAAACAGTAATCGGTTTTGGTTCTCCAAACAAAGCAGGTACGCACGACTGTCACGGTGCACCATTAGGCGCTGACGAAATCGCAGCAACTCGTAAGCAACTAGGTTGGGAGCACGGTCCTTTTGAAATTCCGTCGGAAGTTTACTCAGAGTGGGATGCGAAAGAAGCAGGCGCAGCTAAGGAAGCAGCGTGGAACGAGAAACTTGCAGCTTATGAAGCAGCATACCCTGAGCTGGCAGCTGAATTCAAACGCCGCGTAAACGGTGATCTTCCTACTGAATGGGAAGAAAAAGCATCGGCAATCATCGCTGATCTTCAAGCTAACCCAGCAAACATCGCATCACGTAAAGCATCTCAAAATGCGCTAGAAGCGTTTGGTGCTATGCTACCTGAATTCATGGGCGGCTCTGCTGACCTTGCGCCTTCTAACCTGACTATGTGGTCTGGTTCTAAGTCTCTTGAAGCAAATGACTTCTCTGGTAACTACATCCACTACGGTGTACGTGAATTCGGTATGACGGCTATCATGAACGGTATCGCTCTGCACGGTGGTTTCGTACCATACGGCGCAACGTTCCTAATGTTCATGGAATACGCGCGTAACGCAATGCGTATGGCTGCTCTGATGAAAACTCAGAACATCCAAGTTTACACGCACGATTCTATCGGCCTAGGCGAAGATGGTCCGACTCACCAACCGGTTGAGCAGATCGCTTCTCTACGTCTGACTCCAAACATGAGCACATGGCGTCCATGTGACCAAGTTGAGTCTGCTGTTGCTTGGAAACTGGCAATCGAACGCAAAGATGGTCCTTCTGCACTTATCTTCTCTCGTCAAAACCTTGCACAACAAGATCGTGACGCAGAGCAAGTGGCAAACATCGCTAAGGGTGGTTACATCCTGAAAGATTGCGCTGGTAAGCCAGAGCTAATCATCATTGCAACTGGTTCTGAAGTTGAACTAGCGGTTAGCGCTGCTGCTGAACTAACAGCTGAAGGCAAGAAAGTACGCGTAGTCTCTATGCCTGCAACTGACGCATTCGACAAGCAAGACGCGCAGTACCGTGAATCTGTACTTCCATCTGACGTAACTGCACGTATCGCAGTAGAAGCTGGCATCGCTGACTTCTGGTACAAGTACGTTGGCTTCGGTGGCAAGATCATCGGTATGACAACGTTCGGCGAATCTGCACCAGCAGGCGAGCTGTTCAAGATGTTCGGTTTCACTACTGAAAACGTAGTAAACACAGCAAAAGAGCTTCTAGCTTAGTCTTGATTAAATTGTCTCACCCTAAAATGGGTTGATACATACTGAAAGCCCTGTATGAAAATGCGGGGCTTTTTTGTATCTGTTGTCTGTTGTCTACTAATTGTTAACTGTTCTTTTGGCCCACAAAAAAGCCCTGCTAATTTCGCAAGGCTTTCTCTTATTTCTCAGTCGGCGTAAATCTAACCACTATTTCTCTTCGAAACGCTTCGCCAATTGATAGAATTCATTCACTTGCTCTTTGAGCTCTTTCGAATGATCTTTAACTGAATGTGTCGCCACTAGGTTTTGCTCGGCGGTTGAGGCGATAGACTGCATATGAAGGTTTACATCACTCGATAACTGACGCTGTTTATGCGCAGAACTTTCAACCGATTGCATTAACTCGTTCATCGATTGCATTAAGGTTTCAACCTCAGACAAGCGTTCTGAGCTTACCTTTGCTACATCGCCACTCGCGTCTGTCTGTTCTCTGTTAGCCAGAATATCTTTTTGCCAACCTTCAATCGTTGCGAGCATAGTATCAATGCTCTCTTTGATTTGAACCGTCGCCTTAGATGTTCGACCCGATAACGCACGCACTTCATCGGCAACCACGGCGAAACCTCGACCTTGTTCGCCCGCTCTCGCTGCTTCTATCGCTGCGTTCAAAGCCAACAGGTTGGTTTGCTCGGCAATGCCACCGATCTCTTCCATGATCTTACTGACGCTTTGTGCTTGGTCGCTCAACTGATACGTCGTGTGTGTTGCTTTCTCGGCCTGTGAAGCTAGGTTTTCTAGGTTACGGTGAGTTTGGTTAATACTCTCTTTAGCACCCGCACAGGTTTGTAGAGTCACATCAACAATCTGGTGTGCTTCCTCAGTGCGAGAAGAGACCTCATTCGCCGTGACTTCAACCTCTTCCGTCGCTTCACGCACTTGTAGAATGTCTTTTGTTTGTTGATCTAACGCTTCTGATACTTCAAATGATGTGGCATTCAGATTATCAGCCAAATCTTGCAGTGGTTTCGCAGAGTCGGTCATGCGGCCTAATACCGTGCGAATTCGAGCAGACAACAACTTCAAGTGAAAATCGGCTACTGAGAATTTGCTGTTACCTGAATAAACTAGGCGGCTCACACTATCAAATTTCGACTGCAGTTTTTTCAGCTGTAAGGGAGTATCAATCAGCTCTTGTCGGAAAAGCAGAGCTAATGCAGAAACAGGCAGCAAGCTAAGAAGCCATTGGGATACTTGCCCTACTTCGACAAGATTTGAAACCAGAGGCGCAGCCAGAGAGCCCAATAACACAGCATAGCGAACACTATCACTGATCTGTAATGACCATTGGCGGCCAGATTTCTCAGCCTTCAATAACCCTTGGTAGGCCTTATCTGCAATCTGTACCCACTCGTTCTTCGGTTTAACACGAACAGACTGATAACCACTCACCTTACCGCTCTCGTAGATTGGGGTAACGTAAGCATCAACCCAGTAATATCCACCAGATTTAGTCTTATTTTTTACGATCCCGCGCCACGCCTTACCTTGCTTAAGGTTTACCCACATGTCGGCGAACGCCGCTTTAGGCATATCACCATGCCTAACAATATTGTGGTGTTGCCCTAGCAATTCTTGCTGGCTGTATTCTGCGATACGACAAAAAGCATCATTACTGTAAGTAATCACGCCTTTAAGGTCGGTCGTCGAGACAAGTTGTTCGTTTTCGCTGAGAAGCGTTTCACGAGATTGAGAAGATGAGCTGACAGTCATTATATTAACTTTTGTTAATTATTATTTTAGGCGAGGAATATATACAATTATTAAAGTTATGACAAAATGTGAACATCACATTTTGTGTAAATGACTGCTATTTAAGCAAAAATAAGCCAGTGACCTCACAAAGCTCAATGCATCACATATCTTCAAGCCAACGTTTATGACTCATCTAAGTTCACTGCGGTACTAAACTTCACCGTTCTCATTGATACAGAGGTGTGGAACTTTCGAATGTTTAAGTCTTTACGCAGCACCCGCTCCACAAAATCTTCATATGCTTGAATGTCTTTGACCGTAACAATCAACATGAAGTCAAAGCTGCCGGAAATCTGATAACACTGAGTAACTTCCGCAGCCTTTGAAATAGAGTGGCGAAATATCTGATAGATATCCCCTCGATCTCGCTCCATTTCCACAGACACAACCAAAGTCATCTTACTGCCAGTAAGCTCAGGATTGATGATAGACACATCACCCACGATCACGCCTTCTTCTCTCAGGCGCTTCACTCGCTTCAAGCAAGCAGGCGGTGATAAGCCAACAATCTCCGCCAGTGCTTGATTAGGAATTCGGTTGTTCTTTTGAAGCTCTACCAGAATGCTTCGATCTATACGGTCTATTTCCATAATTTCTTAGAACCATAGTTTTGTTACTTATAATTTCCAATACTACGATAATTAAAAAATCTCATGCAACTTTACAAAGCCATTTCAAAATTACGATCACAACAATCGCGATAAAATCTTCTCATACAACACAATCGAATAATGGTCGTAACAATGAAATTCACTTATCAATTTTTTAAAGAACTCCTTAAAGAGATTTTCGATGTCACATCGACGCTGTTTCGAATCATGATTCCAATCATCATCGTGATAAAAGTGATCGAAGAGCTCGGCGGTATCGTGATTCTTAGCGAATGGTTAAGCCCTATAATGGAAAGCGTTGGCTTGCCAAAAGAGATGGGCTTGGTATGGGCAACCACCATACTCACTAACATCTATGCTGGGTTAATCATTCTCATCAGTTCCGATGTTCCCCTTACTGTCGCTCAAGCCTCCGTATTAGGCAGCATGATGCTTCTCGCCCATTCACTGCCAATCGAAGGTGCAATAGCCAAAAAAGCAGGCGTGAGTTGGTTGGCGACCTTATCAGTCAGAGTTGGCGGCAGCTTGGTATTAGCATGGCTGCTGAACCTCAGTTATCAATATGGTGACTTACTCAACTACCCCGCGACTGTACTTTGGCAACCGGAAGTATCAACGGATACAAGTTACCTCACCTGGGCATTGGATCAGCTTAAGAGTTTTGCGGTTATCTTTATGGTGATCTCAGCACTATTACTGCTACTCAAGATTTTAAAGCTTGTCGGAATTGAAAAACTGATGGCAGTAATATTGAGACCATTCTTGAGGTTATTGGGAATCAGCAAAGACGCGACCAACCTAACCATCATAGGGATTACTCTTGGCCTTTCGTTTGGGGGCGGACTATTAATCAATGAAGCGAAAAAGGGACACATCTCCGCAAGAGACGTATTCACAGCAATCATGTTGCTCAACCTACTCCACAGCCTGATAGAAGATACTTTGTTGATCCTGCTGATAGGAGCCGATTTCTACACCATATTCTGGGGAAGGCTCGTATTCTCAGTACTCGTTATCGCTTTGATATCTAACGTCATCAAGCGTATCAACCCAAGTGTTTGTGAGCGATACTTTTATCGCGATGTATCCCAATCTTAGAAGCGCTAAACACTCGCTTACCTGTTACGAAAGAGCCTAAACTTGGGCTCTTTTTACTCTTCCATAGCCCCGTATCGCAGTTCCAACGTGAAGTCCCCCTTCGTGAAGCCCTTAAAATCATGCTTGAACAACTAATTAATACTATTTCTCGTGAAAATAATTTGAGAATGAGTATTTACTAATCACTCAATTATTACGTGCATTTATTAAACATAAAAAATAGGACATCGATTTAGTTAATAAATCTCCGACACCTTATATAAAGCACTCTCCAGCATAGTAACCATAATCCTAACATTGTTATTAATCATTAAGACTATCAATTATTAATGCATCCAAACTCACTAAATAACTGACAATAAAATAAATAGTCGATCTTATTTGATATTAACTCTTAATGTTGAAAGCGGAACGGATAATGATTTGTGATAATTATCAGTTTGATTGGTTAATTTTATAAATATATTTTGTTACATAATCAAAAATGATGGCTTGATATAAAAATGTCACACAAAACAATGGCTTTAATGGTTCTACTTTTCTCCTCACTGTCACAGGCTTCCACCACTGAGAATGATGAACTGTTGCTCAAGTCATTGATTGAAAGAGGCGTTATTTGTCCCGGCTTAACCTACGAGGACAACCGCGAAGCTTTACGTATCTATCTCAACGCAAAGCAAGTGAAAGGCCGTCAGTTTGATTTGAAAAATAAGCAAGAAATAGAAAGTACTAATGAGTCTAGTAATACAAACGAGATAGAAAGAAAAAAACGAGTTAACTAATAAACGTCAGATACCTAAAACACCAAAAGAGTGTATTAAGCCAAACTCGGACAACCATTCTGAATAAGGCGAGTTGATTCTGATATCGACATGGAAATACAAAAAGGAAATGTAATGAAGATAATGAGAAAAACATTGCTAGCTTCAGCAATGCTTACTCTATTTAGCGTCAGTAGTTATGCTAAAACACCGATTGATTTAGGTGTTGTTAATGAAGACAAACTAATTGAAATGCTAGTAAGACAAGGCTTAGTCGAACAAGACGCAAGTGATATTGCAAAACACGATGCTCTTGACCGTTATTTAAAGAACAAGCTCAACTCTGGCTTTAAAGGCGATGCCCAGTTCGGTAAAAAAGCATTAGAGCAACGAGCGAAAATACTCAAAGCCATCGAAAAAGGGTCTGGCGTTAAAAAAGCGAGCGTCTTTGCTTTGGAAGTCGGCACCAAGCGTACCGATAAAGTGCTCGCGCTATTGGTTGATTTCCCGGATTTGAACTGGGATGACAACAAGCTAACCGAAGAGCACACGCAAATGCTCTACGAGAGCTACAACCCAGAACATTATCAAGAATTGTTGTTTTCTAATTCGGGTTACACAGGGCCAAATGGCGAAAACCTAATTTCGATGCGCCAATATTACCAAAATGAATCGGGTGACAGTTACAGCGTTGCGGGCCAAGCTGCGGGTTGGTATCGCGCCTCGAAACCTGCGTCTTTCTATGGTGGTAACTCCCCGACTACCGACAATGACTTGAACGCACAAGAACTGGTTCGTGAAGCGCTAAATCAATTGGCTCAAGATCCGAGCATCAACCTCGCGGATTACGACATCGAAGATCGTTACGATTACGACGGCGATGGAAACTTCCGTGAACCCGATGGCGTGATTGATCACCTAATGGTGTTTCACGCATCCGTAGGTGAAGAAGCCGGTGGTGGTGTTTTAGGCCCTGATGCAATCTGGTCTCATCGATTCAACCTTGGTCGCACACATGTGTTAGAAGGCACCTCTAGCTCGCTTCCAGACCGCTTTAATGGCCAATACGCAGCATTTGATTACACGATTCAGCCGATTGATGCGGCAGCGGGTGTTTGTGCTCACGAATATGGTCACGATTTAGGTCTGCCAGACGAGTACGACACGCAATACACAGGCAAAGGTGAGCCCGTTTCATACTGGTCTATCATGTCTTCTGGCAGCTGGGCCGGTCAAATTGGTGGTACTCAACCAACCGCATTCAGTTCTTGGGCAAAACACTTCCTACAGAAGTCGATTGGTGGTCGTTGGATTAACGATGATCAAATCTCAATTGATGACCTAGAAGACAACCCACAGGTTTATACGCTGTTCCAAACCACGGACAACAGCCGTCCGAACATGATTAAAGTGGATCTTCCAGAGAAACAAATCGAGGGTTTGAAACCGTTTGCTGGTGAGTACTCTTTCCACTCTCAAAAAGGCGATGACCTAAAAAGCAGCATGACTCGTAAGCTGTTGATTCCAGAGGGTAACTCAGCGCTGCTTTCATTCAAAACTTGGTACGAAATCGAGAAAGATTACGACTTTGCACGCGTACTCGTGAATGGACAAGCCATCGTAGGCAATATCACCTCAATGGATGACCCATACAACACGGGTCTAGTCCCTGCGATTGGTGGTGAGTCTGGCGGTTGGATTGATGCTGAGTTTGACGTTTCACAATGGACAGGCCAAGAAGTAGAGCTTTCGTTTGAGTACATCACAGATGGTGGCTTGGCGATGGAAGGTTTCTATCTAGATAACCTTACTGTGGTTGTCGATGGTGACGTAACCGAGATAGACGATGGTGAAAGCAACTCCACCTTTGCCCTTAATGGCTACAAGCTCAGTAATGGATTCCATCAAGCCCAGCACTACTACCTACTGCAATGGCGCAGCCACATGGATGTTGATGAAGGCCTAGCTAACATCAAACGCATGGGTCAATTGATGTCGTTCGATCCGGGCCTGATCATTTGGTATGTCGACGAATCTCTTACCGATAACTGGGTTGGCAAACACCCAGGTGAAGGTTGGTTAGGTGTTGTAGACGCAGACCAAAATGCCATGGTATGGGAAAACTCAGGCGAAGTTGCTCAAACTCGCTACCAAGTTCGAGATGCTGCGTTCTCACTCAAAGATCACACGCCAATGCGACTTGTAAACAGTGACAATGACGTACTTGAAGACACCAGTTTGGTGAGTAATGCCAGTTTCTCTGACGACCAAGATTACACATCACCTCAAGCACCCGATTCAGGGCGTATCCTGACTGAATTTGGTTTAGCGGTTGATATTGTCAATCAGAGTGACAACAACGAATACGGCGTAGTGCGCTTATCTAAAGTAAGCCAACACAACATCACGCCGACTGCGAACTTCGAGCTTAACGTTAATGGTCTCAATGTTTCTGCAAGCAACTTCAGTTCTGACCAAGACGGTGAAATTACTCGCTACCTATGGGACTTTGGTAACGGTGCAACAAGCAACGAAATGGCACCAACTTGGTCTTACGAGCAAGCCGGTGATTACACGGTGAGCTTGACTGTTGTCGACGACAAAGGCGCCACTGATTCGTTCAGCTCTGTAGTGAATGTTGAATCTCCAAACGCCCTACCGCAAGCAAGTGCGAAGTACATCCACTTGGGACGTTGGGTAACCATGTGGTCAACAAGCTCAGACAGTGATGGTCGTATCGTTGATACTGAATGGACGCTTCCAAATGGAAAAGTGAAACGAGGTCGCACATACACTTCTATCTTCCCTTCATACGGGAAACATGAGGTGACCTTGAAGGTAATCGATGACCAAGGCGGGATTACGACTAAGACCATTATGGTCGACCTATAATTCGCTCCAACCTCAAGTCATTGAAATAAGTACGTAACCAATAACGAGCGTACTGATAAACCAAGCTTAAGTACTGTTGTCATAGGATATAAGCCAAGACAGCAGTTTTAAGAAAACGTTATTATTTAAGCCGTAAGCAAAAGCCCTACCGACATGGTATAATGCCGTTCGGATAAGCATTACTGCTTGAACCTAAACGGATATTTGGCTGGAACAAAGAGGACTGAACGTGGAAACGTTCGGTCCTTTCTTTTATCTGGAAGAATGAAGTGACTCAGACTTTCTCTCATCCTTTTAAGTTTGACTGGTAGGGTTCCGTCTGGACTTAAAGCTAACCAACGTAACTGAGCATCTATAAGGTTAATTGCAGCAGTAAAGCTTACCCTAGTTGCTCGAACCCCGGCTTCTGAAGCTATCTTAACCATCTCTAATCGCACTAAGTTATAGGCGAGTAATACGCCCCAAAGCTCTTGCTTCACACCGGCAGAAAAACGACTTCGTAAAGTGACGTGGCTTTGCAGTTGAGTCTGTTTTATTTCACCATAACCCTCTTCAATCTCCCAGCGTTGCCAATAAATACGCAGCAAGCTTTCTAGCGAGTATTTACTAGGGTCTGTAAGTGAAGTAATAAAACCTTTTATCTCACCTTTTGGCTCTTGATATAAGACTAATCTGGCCTCCCAACGTGCGGGTAAATTTGGGTTCTGCCGTTGAGCTTGAGGAGAGATAGGCATTGAAATGAGCATATCGTTCTCAGCATATTTCTCCAACACTTCATAGCGTAGCTTACGTTTTGCAGGCATTAACCAGTGAGCATTTTCCGCACTCTCTTGCCACGACAACAAAAGGTCTGCCGAGAAATAACAACGATCAAATAAGGTCAATGAGTGTGCGGGGATATCATTGAATAGGCGCTTGGCTAGGGTCGTTTCACCGACATGACAACCATCAAAAGCTGCCCCCATAATCATTCGTGTTTCTGTTGACATCAAAGCGACTAAACGAAGTTGAGGGTAAGGTTTCAATTTTTTAGAGATGAACCCAAATTCTTCAGCGTTCTCTGTGGAATCTTGACACCTAAATGTTGTCCCATCGACAGCAAGAACATTAAGCCCTAAGTCTTTGTCTTGTTGAAGGATATCTTCGCGCCAAGCCTTTACCGTTGTGTGAAACAGAGCCGCTAACGGACTCTCATCTAGACGTCGGCGTGAATCAGTTAGGACACTGGGTGCAACACGAGACCAACTATCTTCAGGTTTAGGCTGAAGTGCGATGTCTAATGAACTGCATACCTCTTTGATAGACATGTTGCGTTGCAGTCCCATCCAAATAACTAACCAGACAGCTTGCTGAGCGGGAAGTCGGCGTCGTCTTATGCTCGCTTTATTGGTTTCAAGAAGAGCTTGTTCTATCCACTCAATCTGAATGGCGTCGACGACAGATTCATAATTGTCGGCATCTTCAATGGTCTCGTGTGCCATTGCTAATTCTTGTTCAAGCATAAAAAATCCCCATCAACATTGTTGATGAGGATTATCTTCTAACTGCAGGATCGTTCAAGTCTTCTTAAACGATCGGCATTATACCGACATGGTAGGGCTTTTTATTTGTCTTTATTCCAAGGAATCGTAATTTGCTCTCAGCAATAGATTTACTGATTCACACTCGATACTCGTTATACAGGCTGCTTTTGAATGCGTGATTTACGTGCGCTGAACGCGAACAGTAAGATAACCGCTAACACGAATGGTAATACGTAGATATTTAGGTTCTGCCACCTTGCAGTCGATTCTAGCCAACCAGATAGCAATGCCGTAACGGTCACACAACCAAACACAACGAATTCATTAAATGCTTGCGCCTTAGCTTTATTTTGAGACTGATAAGACTGGCTAAACAAGCCTGTTGCAGCGATGAACATAAAGTTCCAACCGACACCAAGTACCACCAACGCCGCTCTGAAGTGCCAGATAGATTCGCCATGAATATTGATAGCAATACAAACAACAAATAATACCCCACCCGCCAAAATCATCATTCGCGAACCGAACTTCTCGATAAGTGAGCCAGTAAAAAATGCCGGAACAAACATACCCAACACGTGCCATTCAATCACACCGGCGGCCTTAGTAAAGTCGAATCCACAGCCGATCATCGCCAATGGTGTCGCCGTCATTAGAATGTTCATCACTGCATAAGCGACCATGGCTGCAAACACAGCACCGATAAAGTTAGGCGCTTTCACAATCACACTGAGAGGATCGGCTTTGGGTGCCTGACTATTAAAAGAGACTTTCGGAAATTGAATGGTTTGTAAGATGAGTAACGCAAGAATGTTCAATCCAATCAAAGAAGCAAAGGCACCAATGTACAAACCATCTTGCGACCACTGCTGAGACATAATCGCTAAGTTCGGCCCCAGTACTGCAGCAAGAACGCCACCAGCCATCGAGATAGAAATGGCTCGATGTCGTGCATTTTCATCACACACTTCGATAGCAGCAAAGCGATAAAGCGTACCAAAGCCAATACCGATACCGAGCAAAAATGTGGCGAAGCAAAACAAGTAAAAATGCTGCTGAGATAACGCGTAAGTAGCAAGGCTTGCCCCTGTAATACCCACGACATTACCAATGCTAAACCCTCTCTTTCGTCCTAGCTTACCCGAAATCAAAGACGCAGGAATCGTGGCTGCCATTAAGCCTAAAAACTGCAGCGCAACGGGCAACGTAATCATACTGACACTGGGTGCAATCTGCTTGCCTATCAAGCCAATCACCGAGATCAGTAAGATATTCCCTGTCATCAACAAGGCCTGACACAGTGAGAGTAGCCAAACATTTCTATTCATCTTCGTTCCTAAATATGAGCACAGTTGGTCAATAGACCAAAAATCCAACAAAGTCGCAACACTTTGTTACTTCTAATGAACTCACGAAAGCACTCAATTAAGCAGACTGTAGTCTCGACCTGCGAACAGTATTCCACCAAAGATGCCGTGTTCTTTTCGGCTTGACGTTCTGAACATTGAAATTATCATGACTTAAGATAATAATAATTTTTTGTTATTTATAAGCTTTGTTGTTCATGAGCTTTGTTACTTGGAAAGCTCTTGGATTTATGAGCTACGGAATTTAAAGGTGAGTATGATTAATCCACTTTGGCTCAATACGTTTAAGACTCTGGTTGAAGTTGGTCATTTCACCCAAACTGCAGAAAAGCTGTATATGACACAGCCAGGCGTGAGCCAACATATCAAGAAGCTGGAGCAAGCTTGCAACTGTGACCTGCTATCGCGGGAAAATAAGAGCTTCGAGCTGACCGAACAAGGTCGAATTATGTATCGTTATGCGCTTAAGCTAGAGAAAGACCAAGAAGATCTGTTCGAATCTTTGAGCTTCGATAACCCATATTCTGGGCAATGTAACGTCTCGTGTTCAGGTTCACTCTCTTTGCGTCTTTATCCAGAATTTCTTCAACTTCAGCAGCAACACCGAGAGTTAAACATTCACCTCGAAGCAGCACCGAACCAGAAGATATTGAACGACCTGCTTCAAGGCACAACGGATATCGGCATTGTAAGGCACTCGCCTAACGACAGTTATTACCAAAGCCAAGTGATAGGCAAAGAAGCCTTGTGTCTTATTGTGCATCACAGCCTTGCCGATCTAGAAATTACCCCACAAGTTCTGCACGAAATTGGCCTAATCGCTCACCCCGATTCGGCTCACTATCTGTCTTTGTACTTCGATCTCTGCGGGGATAAAGATCTAGCGAACATTAACATCAACGAAATACCGACGTCTGGTTATATCAATCAGCTTCACCAGATTTTATTGCCTGTATCTAAAGGGCTGGGGTTCACTGTATTACCCGCAGGAGCCGTTGAGCACTTTGCTGAAAGGGACAAGCTGCACGTTGTGCCGCCGAAGGTGGAAGTGGAAGAGACTTTATATTTGGTTCAAAAGCGAAACCGAAAGCTGCCACACCGATACAACACGGTGATTGATCTCATCAAGCAAAACGTCAGCCATTAGTTCAGCACATAGATAAGATTAAAGCCTTTAGCTAGTTCGTTATTTCACGGTAAGAGTTAAAGGCTTTAATATTGAAGTGATATGTGTAATCGGCTATTCAGAGGTACTAAGCACCTCATTAGCTCGCTCGAAATCGTAATTCTCTAACGCACTTCGCACCTCTTTCAAGACATCCGAATGTGGATACTCGATGAGCAACTCCGACACGTATTGCGTCGCATCATTATCATAAGCATCCAGCAGTGATAACAACTTGCTACGTTGCTCTGAGGTGATGCTAGATGAGTCAGAGTCATAACCAAGACTAATCTCAGCTTCCTCAGTGCATGACGCCTCAAACTCGCTCTCGACCGCTTGAATCAGTTCAGCCAACCCAGAGTTTCCTTGTTTAAGATCCTTCTCATCACACGCCTTGTTGTGAGCTTTACTTTCTAAATCACTAAGTCGCTCTGCTAGTCGTAATCCACCAATCGAAGCCGCCATGCTTTTCAACGTGTGCAAATTTCGTTCTAACGTCACCCATTCGAGTTGCGTGAGGTTATCATACGTTTCTACCATAATCTCAGGCGCACCTTGGCAGAACCTATTCAGCACCTTGGTTTGTAATTCAACGTCATGATTGGTGAGCTGTTCAAATCGAAGCTTAGAAAAAATAGGCAAACTTGCGCTACTAGAGCCTAACTCAACCCCGTGACTTGGATTCAAATTGTCTTTCTGCTGTGGTTTCGCCGATGTATCAGTTGACGGTTTCCCTTCGACCAGTAACTCCGGAACAATGTATTTGGAAATCAAAGAGGTCGCTTTATCAATAATGATCGGCTTGTCCAAGAAGTCGGTGACACCCGCTTCCCTTGCTCTTTGTTTGGCATCTGCAAACACGTTGGCCGACATCGCTATAATAGGCACTTTTTTATTAAACTCACGAATCAATGCTGTCGCTTCAAAGCCATCCATAATCGGCATTTGAAGATCCATAAAGATCATCTCGTAATCATTGTTACGAGCCATCTCTAACCCTTCTCGACCGTTCTGTGCAAGGTCAGCATCCAACTTAGAATTACTGAAGAAAGCCAAAGCAAGATCTTGGTTGAGTTCATTGTCTTCAACCAACAGTACCTTCTGCCCTTTGAACTCTATCTGATAATCCAACTGCAGCTCTTGGGCTTTAAACTGGGTTAACTCTTCATGAGTCGATCTTGGTAGTGTCAGCTCAAAAGAAAACTCACTGCCTTGCCCTAGCAGACTCTCAACCGTGATTTTGCTTCCCATCGCGTGAACCAATTTTTGGCTTATATTAAGTCCTAAACCAGTACCGCCAAATTTTCGGGTCGTGGTGCTGTCAGCTTGACTAAATGCTTGAAAGAGCTTGTGTCGATTCTCTTCTGATATCCCGATTCCCGAATCGGATACACTGATCTTCATACTCACGCAGTGATCGTTAGACTCCAGTAGAACAGCGGTTAATGTCACATGTCCAAACTCTGTGAATTTAATGGCATTACCAATAAGGTTAAGAATGACTTGAAAGAGCCTTAACGGGTCGCCGAGCATTGGACTGTTTAACTCTGGGTCAACAGACATCGATAGGTTAAGTTGCTTTTCTGACGCCTTAGACTCCATCAGTTCTATGACATCTTTAAAGGTCACCATAGGGTTAAATGGGATGCTATCAATGAATAGCTGCCCCGCTTCTATTTTAGAAAAATCGAGGATATCGTTAATGATACTTAACAGTGAATGTCCTGAACGATGCACTTTCTCGATATAATTTCGAGCAACAGGATTAGATATTTCGCCAATAGCCAAATAAGACAAACCGATAATCGCATTCATCGGTGTTCTGATCTCATGGCTCATGTTAGCTAAGAAATCAGATTTAGCTTGGCTTGCGAGATCCGCTCTCTCTTTCTCTTCTTCAAGTTGCTCATTTAGGCGCTTCATTTCAGAGATATCAAAAGCCCAAAATAGAGTCGCGACTTCCCCATCAAGTTCAAATAGGTAATAGCTCACAAGCGCGACAAAGCGGCCTCCATCAAACTTTCTCAGCACTAACTCCCGGTTGACTACTTTACCGTTAAGATCTAGCTCTTTGTAAAACGCATCACGATCAGACAAAGAGTCATAAACAACTTCAACATCGATAGAAGAGAGTTCTTTTCGTCCCACCCCAAATAGGCGTTTGGCCGTATCATTTGCATAACGCACTTGGTCATCAACAATGACACTCGCCGCGATAGGCGAAGTATTCAGGATGTTGTATAGTTGATCTTGTGCTTTGCGAAGTGCTTCGGTCGCGTTATTGGCAATAGTGATTTGTTTGGATAGCTTTCTATTCCAAAATACAATCAGCAACACTATCACGATCGAGAATACCGATATGGTATAAACCAGTTGGTAATCAATTTTTTCAATCGCTTTAGGTGCCGCCCATTTAGCTGATATTTTTTGATGATCTTCAGCCGATATATTTTCAATCGCTTTATTCATAATTGACAACAATAACGGCTCAGACTTTATGACATGAAATGTTGGTGACAAGAAAAAATCTAATCGCCCAATGATCCCAATACCTCGGTAACCAAACGAATCGATCAAGTAATTAAGCACGTCGACAGTGTCAATAATTCCATCGAGCTCACCAGACTCAACTCGCTCCAACCCTTTTCTCGTAAAATCGACAAGCTCCCATTCAATATTTGGGTAACTTTCCACAATAGCTTCAGTATTGGCACCATTTGCTAATATTCCAAGCTTCCATCCATAAGCTTCTTCAAGCACAAGACTATTAATATCTCGGTGTGAAGCTATAGCAAGACGGCTAGAAAATAGCGCTTTTGCTGGTTTTACATTTTCACCTAACGAGCGGTTCTCGACAGCAGCAGACACTAGATGAACCTGACGGTGATCAACGAGTCTGCGAGTTTCTTGCCAGTTTTCAACATCAACATGACTCAATCGTAACCCAGTTTTTTGTTCAATTAACGTCAGGTAATCATCAATCATTCCAATATATTCATCCTTACTAGACAAGGCTTCATAAGGTAATGAATTGGGGTCGATACCTACTTTTAGTTCGGGATGGTTCTTGATCCATTGACGCTCTTTTTGGCTGAGATTTAGAAGCTCACCAGTCAAGTTGTTTGATTGATAGACACCGGCGATATAACGCTGTGCTCCTTCTCCAAACGATTCAAATTGTTCAATGGAAGGGAAATATACATAATTCCTTTCAACCGAATTTACATCAAAATAAAACGTCATGAAGCCCGCATTAATACTGCCTGTTTGCGTTTTATAGCCAGCACCTTTAGTGACAGATGAGAATGTGGACGTATTTTTTTTACTTAATGAAGAATCTAGCTCTTCGCCTAAATACCAAGATTCAATAGGTCTTTTGTTGTTATCCGCTTGTGCAGAAATCACCCTAAAAGTATGTTCAGCATCGAATATATCGAAGATCCTAGGGAGTTCTTCAAAGCGGTCATTCACAATAAAATAAGCCGATATTTGAGCGATAATGTCGGCCTTTCTCAGCACGGCTGTAAGATCATTCTTAACTTGATTTTCAAGTATTTGCTGAAACTCGTCATCAGTTTGCTTTAGATACTTAATCGCTTCATTGAAGCTGTCTCTTAGCTTAGCTACTCTAAAATCAACATAAATCGGATAGTCGACTTTAAAATCTTCATGTAGTTCGATTTCACGCATCTCAATGAAACGGGTATTCGTGACAAACCACCTCAGTACTCGTTTCTCAACCATTAATAAATCGACGTTTTGTGCGCGTAATTGAGAAAATGCAGACTCTAAGCTGTCGATATCCTCGATACTACCGATACTGACTTTGTTTCTCAGTATCTCAACGGAGTTTTTTATTGGCGAAGTATCATCAAATAGCAAAGCACCCAACGATAAATTTTCGGCAGAGTTGAGGTTCAAGTTGCGTCTTTTTAACGAAATAGGTACAAACTCTACATCCATTATTTTGTCACTCAAAAAATGGACTGAAGACCCATCAGCCTGTATTCCCGAAACAAACGATATCGAACTATTATTATCAATAGCCTGGTTGGCTGCGCTACGAGGAAGAGTGACAACGTCACCTAGTCGGTAGCCCATATTATTGAGAGCACG
The DNA here is from genome assembly GCA_023206055.1 of Vibrio cyclitrophicus. Lineage (NCBI taxonomy): Bacteria > Pseudomonadati > Pseudomonadota > Gammaproteobacteria > Vibrionales > Vibrionaceae > Vibrio > Vibrio cyclitrophicus. The sequence continues at coordinate 828,509 of CP065367.1, forward strand.
CTGCATAATGTCATGCTCAATCCCTACCGATGTACTTTCAGGATACATGTAAGGCGGATTACCAAACCCAAATACACCTTTCACTGGAGTGCGGTAGGGTGAATCTTTTAACCAGAACGATAAAATTTGGTTTTTCTTACCAATATCAAACGTTGCGATTTGCTGGTTTAACAAACCAAGCAACTCAGCGTCTTTAGTTCGAACAACCATTGAAGCTTCTATATATTTCCAGCGATCGAGAACGTAATTAACCGCTAAACTGTATACGCCGCTCTTGTGAGCGAGATCTAACGTAGTGACTGGCTCAGCAAGCATGCCATCGACTGAACCGTCTTCGAGAGCGCGAATAGCATCAATCGCCGTATCGAATTGGACTCTTTCTATCGAACTGAGTTGTACCCCCGACTTTTCTAAATCGATACTATCTTTGACCATGGCGATACGCCGTTTTTCGGACTGTTCAATATTGTCAGTAGTAGGGTCGTCGGTGGGAAGGATCACCGCGATTTGGTAGGGAATATAAGGGTTAGTAGCGAGAAATCGCCCACCTTCGCTCGGGTCAAACTGCTGAAAAGGAAAAACATCTCCTTTCCCATCAAGCAGTGCTTGTTTTGCTTCAGAGTTAGAATTTACGCTTATAAAGTCCGTTTCGATTCCATAATTTAGTTCAAACTCATTCGCCCAATCCCGAATAATACCGGACACCTCTCCATTATCGTCGATAAAAGAATAAGGGTAATGACCAGAAAGCGCGATAAAAGTCACCGTAGGTTTACTTTCCAACCATGAGTCTAAATTATCTTCATTGACACTCTCAGCGTGCACATATGACAAACTAATGAGAAGAAAAAACAAACTAGAAATGAGGACAAAGCACTGTTTAATCGTTATAACAAAGCGCTTATTCATCTTTGAACTTCTCTTTAATCGCTAGTATTTCGGGCAAGTTAACGAGAAACAAATCGACTATTGTCGGGTCAAAGTGTTTGCCTTTCTGCTCCGTAATTAGAGAAAGCGCCTCTTCAACACTCCACGCTTTTTTGTAAGGCCTTTCAGCCGTCAGAGCATCAAACACGTCAGCAACAGCCGCAATCCGACCAACTAAAGGAATAGCTTCACCCGCGATCTGATTTGGATAACCGCTGCCATCCCATTTTTCATGGTGATACTGCGCCACCTGGGTTGCCATTCGCATCAACTTTGAATCACTTTGTCTACCCAGTATCTCAACACCATACTCAACGTGCTTTTGCATGGTAGCCCATTCATCAGCATCTAACTTACCGGGCTTCAACAACACACTATCAGGAATGCCGATTTTCCCAATATCATGCATAGGCGCCGCATCACGGAGAGTCTCTGCATCTTCGTCTGTCATGCCTAAGGCTTTGGCTAAAACTTCACAATAATGACTCATGCGCATGACGTGCATACCGGTTTCATTATCTTTGAATTCAGCCGCTCTACCCAATATGTTCAATGTTTCTAGCTTGCCGAGATTGATCTCTTGAGTTTTCTCTTTTACCTGACTAAACAACGCGCGTTGTTGGTCATAAAGAGCAATATGAGTTTTTACACGTTGTAGTGCGATTTCAGGCGTAATTGGCTTCGTTAGATAGTCAACAGCCCCCAATGACAAGCCCCTCACTTCGGCTTCTGGACCAATTTTGGCTGTCACGAAAATGATAGGAATGTGAGCAGTATTCGGCTGAGCTTTAAGTTGGCTGCATACCTCATACCCGTCAATATCGGGCATCATAATATCAAGAAGAATGAGATCGGGTTGCGGTACCATTTTCGCAATTTTAATACCAATAGTACCGTTAATTGCCACTTTCACTTGATAGGTATCTTTGAGTATTGCCGTTAACACATCCAAGTTACTTGGAGTGTCATCCACGACTAACACTATAGGTTTCCGACTCATTGATACCTCGTATAAAAATCAAACAGTTATAACCATAGTGTAGATGGATTTTCACACCTCTCAATATGAAAATGACAAATGTTTGTTAAAAATTGAGGATAGATCTTCGAGTGACGTCAAACTAACGGTGAGCTCATATGCATGCCAGAAACTTGACGTACAATGTTTGAACAATTCACAGTTAAATTCAATTTTTCACCCTTTGTGCAGCTAATTTTATTTTGGTTAATCAAGCTTTCGACCATTAAGAGGCGTTAACAAAAGATTCGGCAACCAGAAACAAAAAGAGCTCCTCGTACGGGAGCTCTTTTCCTTTAGGTAGCTAGAAACTAATAGGCCTAACGACCAGAGTAATACATACAGATTCGAACGCCATCGAACTCGCGAATCTCAAATGGGATCTCATAGATGGACTCCATCACTGATTTTTCAACCACTTCCGAAACCTTACCCGATTTAACCACTTTGCCTTTCTTCATCGCGACGATATTATCGGAGTAACAAGAAGCAAAGTTGATGTCATGAATTACAATCACTACCGCTTTATTAAACTCATGCGCTAAACGACGCAGCGTCTGCATGATCTCTACAGAGTGTTTAATATCTAGATTGTTCAGTGGCTCATCTAAGAACACATAATCCGTATCTTGCGCCACAACCATTGCGATAAACGCCATTTGACGCTGACCGCCACTCAATTCATCAAGGTATTTGTTTTGAATGTCGGTAATGCCAAGGTGTTCTAGTGCTGTGTCGACGATGTTATGATCTTCGTCTTTCAAACGACCTTGAGAATGAGGAAAACGACCAAAACAGACCAATTCACGAATCGTAAATCGCATATTGATGTTGTTCGACTGTCTTAACACCGCAAGGTGCTTAGCCAGTTCTTTGGTATCCCATTCAGCCAGTAGCTTATCGCCAATAATAACTTCACCCGCGTCACTGTCTGTTAAGCGGCTCGCCATTGAAAGCAGTGTACTTTTACCCGCACCATTTGGGCCAATGATAGAAGTCACTTCTCCTTTCTGGAACATAGCACTGGCATCATCAACCACGAGTGATTTGCCATACTTCTTACTTAAACCTGTTAATTTAATCACTACTTACTACCTTTACTGAATTCTGGTGCGCAACAACAAGAACATAAAATACAAACCGCCGACCAAGTTAATGATCACACTCACTGTGGTTTCAAACGCCATCACTTTTTCGATAAACCATTGGCCAGAAACAAGTAGCACCACCGCTAATAAACTGCTAGCAATGATAAGCACACGATGCTGATAAGAGCTGAACATCTGACGAGCCAAGCTCACGGTGATCAAGCCAAAGAAAAGTACTGGGCCAACCAAAGCAGTAGACACTGCCACCATCACTGACACAATCACCAAGGTAATCTGAGTCAGTCGCTTGGTGTTCACGCCTAAGCTTGTCGCGTTATCGACGCCAAGCCAAAGTACATCAAGCTTAGGCGCCAATACCCATAAACCGAGCAAACTCAAACCCAATGGAATAAGGCTGAGGTAAACCAGTTCGCCTTTCACGTTATTGAAGCTTGCGAACATCACATTCTGCAGCACTGCGAACTCGTTTGGATCAATCAACATCGCTAAGAAGCTAGACAGACTCGAGAATACGCTGCCACACACAATACCAATCAACAGTAGTGTAAATACGTTGTTTCGCTTGCTCTTAAAGTAGAAATGGAACAGAGCAAACGAGAACAAGATCATCACAGTCACAGACAACGAAAAGTTAGCGATGGAATCAATCACCCAGAAGCTGACGCTACCAAACACAAACAAAAGCGACGTTTGAACCAACATATACAAGCTATCAAAGCCCAAGATGGATGGGGTTAAAATTCGATTGTTAGTAATGGTTTGAAAAACCAATGACGACGCAGAAATCGCTACCGCCGCCAACACAATCGACAGCAGTTTTGGTAGTCGCAGAGACAAGAAGAACTCGTAGTTATCCCACGTAAGTCCCTGCCCCACAAATACGGCCGCCATACCCAAAGACGCGATAGCCAGAATCGCAATTTTTATTGAATCACGCATTCGACTTGTCTCTCATGATTAGGTAAATAAAAATCAAGCCACCAAAGATGCTGATTACCATTGAGATTGGAATCTCATAAGGGAAGATGACGATTCGAGCTAACAGGTCACAAGCCAGCACCAAGATCACGCCCCAGTAAGCTGTCCAAGGAAGAATCTTCTTCATATTATCGCCCATCATCAGCGACACGATATTCGGCACGATAAGGCCAAGGAATGGGATAACACCAACAATCATCACCACAGAAGAGGCGCAGATAGCAACCAATGCAACACCAATAAAGACGATCTTCTGGTAATTCAAGCCGATGTTTTTCGCGAAGCTCTCACCGATGCTCGCCGCACTGAACTGGCTCGCAAAATAGTAAGCCAGCACACAAGCAGGCACTGCGAGATAAAGGATTTCATAGCTGCCCTGCAACACGCTCGCAAAGTTCGCCATCGTCCATGCAGACATGGTTTGTACTAAGTCGTACTTATAAGCAATGAAGGTTGTTAAAGACGAGACAACGTTGCCGTACATTATGCCAATCAAAGGCACCAAAACCGCATTTTTGAACTTGAGGTGTTGTAAGAAACGCACCAACAACATGGTCCCGAAAACGGCAAACGCGAAAATAAAGCCTAAGTAGCTCCATTGCGCAGCGTTACCTAGCACTAGAATACCGACGATGTAACCCAACATAGCACAGTCAATGGTCCCCATAGTCGAAGGTGCGGCAAACTTGTTCTGTACGATCTGCTGCATGATCAAGCCTGCGACACTCAAACCAGCGCCAGCAAGCACAATCGCGAACAACCTAGGAATCCGACTAACAATATAAATAGAGTTGGCGTGTTGGTTGCCATTGAAAAAGTCACTAAAACTGATTTCAGCGACTCCAATCATCAATGACGCAATGCATAACACAACAAGAAATACAGCAGCTGCAATGGGTTTCAACATAGAAATAATACTAAAGGTAGGTCTCGGGTAGCCCGTATGAAAAGTGAAAAGGGCTTATAAGAACACTCTTATAAGCCCAAAAATCTGATGATGAGTAACTATTGAATAGTACGTTCAACATCACCAAGCATTCTGTGAATCGCAGTGACACCACCGCCTGCCAGATACCAAGCACTTGAGTCAAGGTAAACGATGTTGCCTTGCTGTGCTGCTGGTGTTGCTGCTACCAATGGGTTATCAAACAGTTGTTGTGCGCGTCCTTCAGATCGGCCAATCGCTTTTTCGCGGTCAAGAACGTAAAGCACTTCAGGTTTCGCATCAGCAATGTATTCAAAAGAGATTAGATTGCCGTGTGTTCCTTTGATCGGAGCCACTGTTGCACTCTTTGACTCAACGAAGCCAAAATCATCAAAGATGATTGAGAAACGGCTGCCTTTGTTGAACATAGCAATGTTGTTGCCGTTGTTCATTAGCATCATGGCTGAAGTTTCGTTAGACGCCACTTTGTCGTTTATCGCAGTGATCGAAGTTTGAGTCTCTTTAATGATTGCTTCGACCTCAGCTTGCTTACCAAAAATGTCGCCTAGCGCGCGCCAGTTTTGTTGAGCATCAGCCCAGTACTTATCACCTTCAATAGAGAACATGACCGTAGGAGCGATCTGTGTTAGTTGGTCGTAAACCTTAAGCATGCGGTTTTCCGCGATGATGATGTCTGGTTTCAACATGTAGATAGCTTCAAAATCAGGTTCGCTTAATGAGCCTGTATTTGCTGTCGTTTCTTTGTATGAAGCGAGGTAATCAGGCAGCAAGCTATGAGGCGCGCCAACTGGTTGCACACCAATTTGATCTAGCACGTCTAAGCTACCATGGCCAAGAACCACCACTCGCTGTGGTACTTCAGTAAACTGCGCTGTGCCTTTTACATGCTCAATGGTGACCGTTTCCGCTTGTGCGGTCATCATGAATGATGATGCTAGAACGATGGCAAGCCCGCTAAATAACTGGCGAACTGAATTGATTGTTTTCTTCATGTTTCTTCCTTTGCCATTGATACAAAACCACTACTCATGACAATGAAAGTCACATCACTCATAGACGAGCATGGGGCGTACACAACTGCTAAATAACGATAATTTAAAGTCTGTCATTGATTTGACAACAAACTTGTAACGCAAGTGAGAATTATTATCAATTATATTTGCACTAAATTGGCGACACAACAACTTTATTATTCAGAAATGTAAAAGTGAGTATTCATGTTTTGCGTAGTCAAGAAAAGTATTAGGAATCAGAAATAGAAAAAGACACGAAAAGGAAAATAATTATCAATCTGGAGAGGACATTTGATGGCAAAAAGTGACCTAAAGACCTGCAATCACGGCACTTGACCCAAAGTTACGATTTGTAATTTACAATGTAAAGATGATATATAACAGCCACTTAATCATTAGTGAATTTACTGCTTTAATTTAAACCACTAATGATAATGAATACGAACAGACGCAAAGCCAAGTCTAGTCACATATCAAGGCAAGTCCCCCTGCTCTTCGCTCATTTACCCTTCAGTAAGCGATGACAAATCACTCAAAAATATTTTTAAATTTAATTGAAAATAGGGTTGTAATTCTAAAAACTAGGCGTATAGTTCGCCACCTGGCTCTAATCTATAGAGCTGTTAATGCTAAAGTAAGTCCAAGTTCCACAAAGACAGTTCTCGATTCCTCGTTACACCATCTCTGCGTCAGCTTTCACCCAGATAGTCATTCAATAGCTTCTCAATTAGATCCCATTACCGTTCTATTCGTCATTTGCTTTCTTTTTAGCGAATTCAAAATAGATCGACTACTTAAATATAAATGTAATAAACACAAGGCACAGTTATGTCACGCAGAACAACAAGACAAACCCATTGGTACCAACTATCACGCGAAAAAACAGTCAATAAACTAAAAGGTAATAAATGCTCAAGATCAAAATAGATTTACATAAAGAAGAACTTTCATGGGTCACCGAGATTCGACAGCTCAATAGCGATATACTCCACCGCCACATATTGCCCAAGCTACAACACAACAGTTATCTCATCGACTTTGAATTTAATGAAAGAGACAGCATCGGAACTATCGTTTCACGCAACGGAAACACCCTAGGACATTTCACACTCCTATAGCATTTCCCAAAGGCGACCAAAAGAAACATCGCCTAGTTCCAAAGATATAAAAGATGTCACCCTCAATTCGCTCTAGCAGAACAAAATAGAGTAGAAGTAAAACAGATCTGAAACCTAGCCCTTTTTGCATTTCACACGCGGCTAACGCTAGCTAGGTTATCGTGCTTCTATTGAAGCCAACTTATATCAAACTCTGAATCACCACTGCGTCATTATCAGTGCATTCATGGACTAATAGGTTAACGGCATCGACCTTAACTTCTGATCCAGCATATATAAGTGTTCTGCAGCTTGCATGTGTTGAGGGTAATCACTGAACTTCTCACGATTCTCCTCATTCATCTTACATGTCTCATCCACCAGCATTAACTTCCAATACAGCTTTGTTGTATGCAGCATCGCCAGTAAAGGTTTGAACACCTCTTTCTCATAAGCTTGAATCAACTCTTCAATCAATTCATCACGCTCGTCTTCACTTGCGATTGAACCATTGGTTGCGGCCAACACTTTCTGATATTTCAGGTTGAGTTGCAGTTTATCCATAACCGTTTGGTTATCTACCGCCAGTTCGACCAGCTTCGACTTAATGATACTCAGCCAGTTGTCTTGGCTAAGAACCGCTTCATCGACACTCGAAAAATCTTCGCGGATTTGACGTTCAACGTCTTTTTGAGCTTTCTTTAAAACGGCACGCACCTTTTGAAAAGGCAGCTGAAATTCCTTACTTAGCTCGATGATCAGTTTATGAAAACCACCATTTGGCAGGTGTAAGTTTTCTTTAAACGTCGCCATTGCGGCTTCCTGCTGTTCTGTAAGGTTGCTCATTCTCTTTCCTATTCTTTATAACTCACGGTGCTGAACCCGAGATCATACCATTATTAGCCACGGTTTTTCGGTTACTTCAGGCGCGAACCCTAGGTAGGTGTTTAAAATCGCTCAACACATTCTCATTCGGCTAATTTTTAGACCGCATGGCATTAAATGGTAAGTCCCGATCGGCGAATATTCGTACATTACGCACTCAGGGTATACAGCCAGACAGGAGTCTTTACTTATATATGCAAAATAACAGCGAGAAGTGAGAGAGCATCATGACCTATTCAGAATACAAAGAATCCGATTTACATAAGTGCGTGAGCATTGCTGGTGAAGCAACGGTCTCAATTGCCAAGTTTGTCTTTAAAGCCACCACCCTTTTATTCCGATTTTTCCGTTGGCTTGCGGTGAAGACTTATAACTATGTCATGAAGTAACCGCTGTTATTATCACGACTCTTCCTTTCAAAAAATTAAGCGCGCCCTTTTAGGTCGCGCTTTTTTTATGCCTGTATTTTCTGTAGTTAAGTTCCCCATAGCCAAATTTTGATGCTTCAAATGCGTGACCACTTTATATCGCCAATGGCGTTAAATGGTAAAACTGACCATCGAATAAAAACCATACTACACCTGTTCCAACGAAACAGACTTCTAACTTATACAGGTACTAAAATGAAAAAGATTGCACTTAAAATTATAGGACTAACGGTTTTGGCTTCTGCGCTAACTGGTTGTATCGGCAGTAACGCCGTAACAGGGAAAGTGATGAAATTTAACGTTGAAGTTGTCGATAACCGCTATGCTCGTGCAGGTGTAAACTTCTTATTAGCGCCTGTGTACGGTATTACTACCGCAGCCGACTACGTAGTATTCAACTCACTTGAATTCTGGACGGGTAAAAACCCAATCAGCGGCGCGCCACACGTGTTCGATACAAAAACAGACACACACTTCAAAGTTAATGATGAACTTGACCCAAGCCTAAAAGAGGCACCTGTCGGTCCAATCTCAAACAACCGCACTATCGAGACTGGTGAGATGATCAAGATCGACGAAAACACTATCCAAATGGATATCGTCTACACCAGTGGCGAAACAGCAACGCTGACTGGTATCAAAGAAGGTCAGAACGTGACTTACTACATGGACGGTCAGTTAGTGTCTCAAACAACTATCGCTGAGCTAGAGAAGATCCAAGGCTCTGAGGCTTAAGGTTTTTAGCTCACATTGAGACTCAAGATTCGTAGCTCATAGCGAGCTCAATCTCAAAGCTACGTTTGACTTTGAACCGCCTAAAACAAAAGAAGCCCGGCAATTGCCGGGCTTCTTTGTATGTGATCGATTAAGACTGAGATTGAGCGAGTCGAATACTCACCAAGCTCGCCACCATAATTGCTAAGTAAAAACTGCCGATGATCGACTCCATAAATACAAAAAACTGAGCAATAGGCAAAGCAGGTGAAATGTCACCATAGCCCACCGTAGTCAGAGTGATGAAGCTGAAATACATCGCATTGAACAAGTTCGTTAGCCAAATTTGCTCTTCTAAGCCATTAAATGCATTGGGAAAGATTTCCAAAATCAACAAGTAGATGGTCGACCACGCAAAACCCAACAACAGATAAATACAGATGGACCCGATGATATGATTTGGCGTGACGGTTTTCGCTTGTATTACCTGCCTTAACGCCGAATAAATATGTGAAAACAGAAAGATGGCCAACGCAGTTAACGTTACGATAGACAAGTTGTAGCCTTCTAAGAACGAAAACACACCCGACACCGATGCGGTGATCAACAACAACCCATACCAAGAGCGATACAAAGAACGCTCTTTATGAATGCCGACAATCGAAACCGCTAAGGTAATAATGATCAAAAATAGAATCGTTTTTTGGCCTTGCGGATAAAACTGCTGCATCACCGCACAACCAAAAAACAACACCAACAGTGCATAGAATAAGAAGTAGAAGTTGTCGTCTTTCGAGACTGCCTTCATCTATTTCTCCTCTGTCTCTGCTTTGTTTATCTCAGCTTCTTCTTGGTTTTTCTCTTCAAGCCCAAGCCACGCCATCATCAGCTCATAGGTCAAACTCAGAATCACAGCACCAACAAACAAACCGACAATGCCTGACATCGCCATCCCGCCCAACGCACCCAATAAAATAACCAGCATTGGAATATGAGAACCGCGGCTTAGCAGTACAGGCTTCAAGATAGCGTCACTGCCACTCACCAAAATACACCACACTAAGAACAAACTTGCCGCCAGCGTCGATTCAACACTGAACATGTAGATAATGGCTGGTAACAGAGCAAGAATCGGTGGAAGTTGTATGATTGCAATTAACAATACCGCCAACGCCCAAAACGCAGCAGCAGGTACGCCCGCAATCACCAAACCAATTGCCGACATCATAGATTGAATCACAGCAACACCAATCACACCTTGTACAACACTACGAACGGTCGATTTAGAAAGCTGTACCAGTTCTTCACCTTTACCGTCTGTTAAGCGTGCTACCAAGTGAGTCACACCCATTTGGCATTTATCGGCGTTGCTCATGAACGCACCAGCAATGATGGTCGAGATGATAAATTGAATGAAGCCACCACCCAGTGAACCCAGAACCGACGCTGCTTTGGTCGCGAATATCTTCAGTTCTTCCGCATACTTGATGAACACACTTTCTATGTTGGACGATGCGTGAACCAAGGCCGCATAGACTTTTTCACCAATCAACGGAATGTCTTGCAAAGATTCTTTCGGTTTAGGCAGGGACAAAGTGCCATCTTGTAGCCCTGTCATTAGGTCCGATGCACTGGTATAGATACCAGATGAAAGCGCCACCAGTGGAATCAGTAGCAACAGCACACCAATAAAGCTCAGTAATGCACTGGCTTTGCCTTTCGACATCCCGGTTTTATTTGAAATCGCCACTGTCACTGGGTAAAGCGCAGTCGCAATGATTGCCCCCCACACTACCAACAGAATGAATGGGCGCAGAATTGAAAAACACCAATAGACGAGCATGGCAATGGCTGCAATTTTTATTGCGGCATCAATCGCCTGTTTTGAAAAATCATCGGTTAACTTCATGAGACGTCCTTGTTAGGGCAAAAATTAGGGCTGATTTTGTAGAAACTTCCAATTCCTGGTTTCAAGGAAGAGTGAAGCCAAAATCATATAAACTCCAATTAACACTAATTGGAATATACGTATGAATGTGTTGCTGTCGATATCGCCTGAGCTCATCAATGTGCTTCCTACGAGTACCAATAAAGTACTGAATGCAGTGGCGAAAATCGGTGCTTTTTCTGGAACGGTATAGATCTTAGTAGCCATAAGAATGGCGATAAGTCCTATAAATAAAGAATAGAAGACAATATTGGGAACAATAGAAAGGATTGAAAAAGCAGCAATCGCCAACAAGCCTCCAATACCATTACTGATGACGAGAAACGCACTCAGCTTTACAGACTTTTCTGAAGTGATCATTAACGACAACAACGCGATAAACATCATAGTCAGCAGTGCTTCAGATATCTGAAAGATAAAGAAAAAGCACACCACAGGATACGAGATAATCATCGCTCTAAAGGCTGCATACCAACGTTGTTTCTTTTCGAGTGGCGCAGTCGCGAAACCTGAAAACTCCGATTTAGGCTCAGGAAAGAACACATGCACTAGGGCAAAGATCATCACTGAAACCACACCCGATGTTGCCAAACCAGATGCCAATAACACCGACACGCCCGGATTATCAATGGCCATGAATGGCAGCATCAACACGGCAATCAAGAGTATGGTGGCGAACAGATTCCACTTTGGATCGACAAACAAGTAGTAGCCCCACAGCATCATCAGCCCCACTAAAACCAGCAACGGGATGGGATAATGTGTAATACCACGAGACAACAACAAACCTAACGCCATGGTGGCAACCACCGCCAACAACAGTTCGTAGACCGTTTCTTTGTGCAGATTAGGTTTATCGATTAAGAACTTAGCGGTGAACACTGGAGCAACGAACGCAAGTGGCCAGTTAATCCACGCCGCCAAAAATACAGCCAACGTGACCCCGACGGTATACCGCAGGATCCGTTGCTGTGTTTGTTGGTCTAGTACGGGCTTATCGGACATAAGACAATACGCTAATAAATCGAATCCAAAGCTTGCCTATCGCATTGAAAACAAAGTTATCGCCGCTATAAACAATCACATCTGCCTGACCGCCTACACGTAACATGCCTTGCATGGTGTCACGCTCAAACTCGATGGTGATTGGAAGCATTTGAGTTTGGCGCAACCAGCCCGTTTGTTGGCTAGCTTGAGCAAGCTTACCCGCTTGATCGTTCTGCCCCCAATCAACACCCCAATCGATGCTGCTGACACGGCCTTTGACAATCTGACCTGGAGCAAAATCGAGAGCGACTTCCACTTCATCACCTACCGCAACATTGCCTAAGCTGTTCTCACGGTAATAAGCTTCGATCCAGATGTCTTCCGTCGAGACAAACGTCATAATCGCTTGGCCTGCCGAAGCATAGAATCCTTCAGAAAGACTAAAGTTAGACACACCACCTTGAGTCGGCGCTTTGATAACGGTACGTTCAAGGTTTAGCTGAGCCTGTTCCAACGCCAATAAGGCCGCTTTCACTTGGCTGTTCTCTTCACCCTCTTTACCCATCTGCTGCTTGGCACGTTCCAAATCCGCTTCAGCGTTAGTCACGCCAGCACGAGAAGTTGCTAACGCAGCTCTAGCCTCATCAGCGTCCGACTTAGACATCACGCCTTTTTCAGCCATTTCCAGAACACGTTTCGCTTGGAGCTGAGTGTTTTGTTTCTCAACCAGAGCAGAAGTTAATTTAGCTTGTGCAGAAGCGATGTTGGCGGTTTGAGCACCGACATTCTGCCCAGCAATCTCAAGATTTTGCTCGGCTTGTTGCACCGCAATTCGGTAATCAGATTCATCAAGAATCGCGAGTGTGTCACCTTGATTAACCAATTGATTCGGCTTAACTAAGATATCAAGCACTTTGCCTGACACTTCAGGTTTAATAGGAACGATGTAACCCTTCACGCGGGCATTATCGGTGATGGGTATAATTCGATCAGCAACAATGCTGAACAGCAGCGTAAATGCCACAAACCCAAGCAGGTAGTTGGTTACCTTTCTTACCTTATCCTTGCCATTCTCTGGTTGGCTACTTTCTTCATTGTCGTCTTGCTTGTTCCCTTTAACTTCAGACATGGAACTCCCTTCTCAATAACTAACATCAACAAAATTAATATCTTAAAAATAAACCTGACCATGGAAAACTCAAGTAAATAGGGTTAGATTTACTAAACAAAGTGTCGTAAATGATATGCACGTCCAATTATGTATCAATGCACAAGGATTGATTGATCATGGCCAACAGCTCTTATCAAGTACCCGTTATACAAACCAGTTACGCCAAGATCTTAGTCCAAATTTTTACTGACTATGGATTAGACCTACACAAACTGCTCGAAGACTCGGGCCTACCACCTGATCTTATTGAGTCAGAAAGTGACTTTGTGCCGTCGGAATCCATCAAACGATTGATTTATCTGACCTCATCACAATTGGGCGTTTCTCGATTTACGGATGTACTTGGTCTTGCGTTCAGACGAAGAATCATCCCATACGTCTTGCATCAATTTACCGAGTTCGACACCATTGGCGACTCGTTAAAACACATCAACACGATCTTCTCTTATGACTCGCCCGGCAGTAGTGTCGATTTCGTTGTTGAACATGGCCAAAGCTGGTTTTGCCGAACATCGCCTGATGAGCCTTCATCGATGTTCCAATGGGGCGAAGTATTTGCCATCACCTACATCATTGAGCTAATCACGATTCTGTCTCACTCACCTTGGCAACCTACCAAGATACGTTTGCAAGGACATGACACCGACATCGTCAAAACACTTGTTCCGAGCAATTGCCAACTGTTCATCGACCACAGTTCAACCGCGGTGATGATCCCTGATGAGCTCCTACAGCTTCCCATTCGTCTCACCGCCAAAGACTTAAGCAATAAGCCCGCGATCATTGAGTGGCACACAAGCTTTACTGACAGCGTTTATGAGTTACTTAAGCCTTACATGAAAGAGCAAGACCTCTCACTTGAAGAGGCCGCAGAGCTGCTTAATTTCTCGGTAAGAACCTTTCAGCGTAAGCTTAAAAACGAAAACACCACCTACCGAAAAATCAAAGAGAATCTGATGTTTTCTGTAGCCTGTGAGCTAATGGAAGAAGGTCACACGCTGACTTACATCTCTAGCCAACTGGGTTACACCAACATCTCGCATTTCTCGAGAGCCTTTAAACGGGTGTCTGGTCTTACTCCGAAGATTTACCAACGCTCGATATCGGCTTAGACACCGTTAAGTTCGTTAGCTAAATAGATTACCCAAGCACAATCGGAGCTGGGATGCCTGAATTCGAACTACACACCCTATTTCGACCATTCCCTTTGGCACGATAAAGCGCCCTATCCGCACTACGATAGGTCGCTTCAGCTTGCGCCTGTATTTCAGACACACCGCTGCTCACGGTTAGGTTCAAGGTCGTGCCTTTGGTAATCACTTCTTTCAATCGATACATGGCTTCAAACGCATCGGCCAAGTTGGTTTCTGGCATTAAGATGGCAAACTCTTCACCACCAACACGAGCCACAATGTCAGTATCACGACTGTTGTTTCTCAATAGTTCTGCGACCTCTTTAAGTGCCGCGTCACCCTGGTCATGGCCGTGATTATCGTTAATGGATTTAAAGTGGTCCAAGTCGATCAGCGCGAGACAAGAATGCGTGTAACCGTAACGCTCCGCGAGGTTTGAGTAGTGGTTTAGATCTTTATCGAAACGACGTCGGTTCCAACAGCCTGTGAGGGAGTCTGTTTCCACCAGCATTCTTAATCGACGCTCTAAGATCTTGCGTCGGCTGATGTCGGTAAAAGTGACCACGTATTTTTCGTTATTCGGCAATAACTCTGTGAGCTTTTCGACAACCACGTTGACCGTAAAATGTTCACCAAGTCGGCTGACACCACTCAGCTCACCTTTCCATCTGTGATTTTGCTTAAGCGAAGTGGCAATGGTCGATATCAAGACACTGTTGTTCATAAAGCAGAGGTCAGAAATAGGACGCGCTTCGACTTGGTCAAATGCATAACCAGAGACTCTAGAGAACTGCTGATTAACCTGAATTATTCTTAACTGACTGTCGAGAATAATAAAACCGGCAACACCATCAATGATCGCCTCAGACAAGCTGTTTTGGCTCTGAGTCATTTCGTGTCGATACAGGCGTGCGGTGATCAGTGTGCTAAGAAGGAACAACGCGCACACAGAAAAAACCATAGCTGCGGTAGAAGCAATGCTCAGCAACCACAAGCTAACTAAAGTATTTAGGACAAGTGCAGACACCACGTACAACGGGGCTCTGCGGTCAAAATTCAACTTGTTCATAATGTGCTCGGGTGATGGACAGAGCGCTATAATGACTAAGTTTTATAAACAATATTTACCATTTTACGACACATACAAATTCAAATTATATGAGTACTTTGAAGATCAACAACTTATGCTAGTTATTGAGTAAGAAGAGCAAACTGCCACCACTGAGCGAACTGCCGTAATTGAAGTTAATCCCTACACCGAAATTATCAAAGAAGTAAGAATCGTAAGGCACATCGAACACTAAGCCTGCACCAAACTCATAGTAATAGTGGGTATCGAGTGGGTCGGTAAGATCCCCTGCGACGTCGATTCTTCGCAGGTTATAGTGAATCTGAGGGTTCTTTAACGACCAAGCATCCAATGCCACATTTTGTCTGAATTCAATCTCATTGATAAAGCGCAAACCTTCAGGGTTACTGATATCGCCATCATTGGCCTCCCCCCAGCCTGTTCCATAGAAATAACGCGCTCTTGATGAGACATTCCAACTTCCCCATTCTTGCTTCTGTAGGTATTTGAGTTTGACCGACGGCTCGCCAATTAAAGCCCACGCAGAAGTGTTCAACGCGTATCCATCGAGCTGAGATTGAAAGGCTTGAGAGTAGCTGTTTTTATATTCGTATTTATTGCGGTAGTAGAGCAAGTGAGTGCCTAAACCATAAACGATAGACCAATGTTGGTTTAAATGGCTTTGAGCGCCGAAAAAGCCATACAGGCCCAATACTGAGTCTTTATTGGGGTTAGCTCGACGGTCTGATGTGACATCGGATGAAATCTCAATATCCTGCTCAGAGAGCGCATAAGAGCCTCGCACCGACCAAATCAAATCTAAGTCAGGATCATCGGTTTTAATCACGGAAGAATAAGGAATAGAACCGACACTGACTTGGCTTCGAGTGTCGATGGTTTTATCGGAGCCAAAACCACTGTCATTTAGGTTGATGAACGAGTTAGGGTCGAAGTCCACAAAACCAATAGAGACGGCATCGCTGTCAGTCAGCGCAATTGAAACGGCGAATATCTTTTCTAAGCGATGTTGAATCGCCTCATTAGATGCATAGGCCTGGGAAGAAATAAGGCCTGTTAAAAGTAAACCAATAGAAGGGGGATATAACGATTGGGGTGAAAGCATTAAGTTGACTCCATTCAAACTTATGCTTCAAGTGTAATTGGTAATTTAACTATTTCAATCAGACAGTTAATAGTGTGTTTGATACCCCTCTCAGTTCAGTTTGTAAGAGTGTCGCCAAATCTATTGAGCCCCAAAGCTCTTCTACGTCTTGGATTCTAAAGTGAATAATCATATCTACCTCTGTTTAAATCTTAGGCTCATGCCGAAAACTCGTCCGAGAACTCATTCGAGAACTCATATTGAATCAATCTTGATCGGGATACTTACCATAATGCGCCACGCGCACTTTAAGAGCTGTTTCGCATACTGAGCAATAAGCGTTTGAATATCCTATATTTATCTCCTACGTTTTTTATAACCCTTACTCAGGAAGAAGTAGATGAGCAATATTGAAAAAGTATATGGATTTAATACGCCCCAGCGACTCTTTGTCGGCTACACACTCGCAGTTCTCGTTGATTTAACCGTTCTCAATTTTTTTGATGAATACTGGGACTTCGTTAATATCGAGTCATTCACCATCTCATTTGCTGCCGCGATTTTGCTGCAGCTGTTGCTCAAACTCTCTATCGGTTTAGAACACAAACTCGCAGATTACTTCAAGTCCAAACCGGGGACTGCGCCTAAGATCTATAGAGGCTTGTCTAGCTACGTAATTCTGGTCGGTTCAAAGTTCGTGATGCTAGAAGCGATCAACATCTTATTTGGCGACAAAGTCGATTTCACTGGCCCTTGGAACGGTGTGGTCGCCTTCTTTGCCGTGGTGTTTACGATTCTGATTGCCGAAGTGATTGTTTCTAAAATTTACTTCGCACTCGATGACACACAGAAGAGTGAAAAAGCCGCTGCGCTCGATTAGACAAGGTTTAATAGAACCGAAGACAAAAAAGTGAGCCAACAAGGGCTCACTTTTTACGTTAGGCCTTTGAGCCAAAACAAGATAAAGATTCGCGTGGTTAGATAAAGACTCTCGCTCTAATACCAAACACCCAAGCACTGCTCTCAGTTGAAAATGCAGGATCTTTGATGTACTGAATGTCAGGCGTTACTTGGAAATGGTCGCCAAACTGCATGTTGTAATAGATCTCAGCTGTCCATTGTTCTGTGCTACCGCTTATTGCTTTCGCATCAGCTGCAAAAGAATCACCATTCACTTCTGCCCAGTTCAACGCTACGCCTAAATTGTTGGTCGGTTTTCCTAATCCAAAGTAACCCATACCAACGGAAATCGATTTATCGTAAAGGGCTACATCCCCTTCTGAGAAACCACCGCGAATAAACGGCATCACTTGCGGAGTCATAAACTGACTCCATGAGAAATTAACACCTGAACCACCTTCAGTTGCAAGGCTGTTACTATGGCGAGTATCGTCACCAAAGTCCCAGAAAGTCACATGGAAGTTGTCGGTATAGATCTGCTCTTGCGAAGCGGTCCAACCTAATTCTAGTGTCGTAAAGTAAGATGCATCGCTACCAAAAGCGGTATCAAAGCCATCGAAAATATCATCTGACTGACCATTTGCATCGGCAATGCCACCGACTACGTAAAAATTCTCGCCCAACATATGTCCAGCAGAAAGAGCAAGTACACCATCGTCAGGTAAACCCATCGCACCTGAGCCTGTCGAGAATGCTAAGTTCGTAAAACCAGACCAAGGGCTTGCTAGAGCGTATACATCTGCATAGTTCGTCACATCCTGCCAACCGACAACGATAGTGCCTTTACCATCGTTGATTTTTTGCTTCCAGTTTAAGTCCGTAACTCGAAAACCTTGGTCACTGAAAGCTGGAGCAATCATACCTACATATCCAATTTGGTCTGAACCTATAAACCCAAACTCTTTTGGCGAAGTATTGCCATAAGCATGCCTATGTTCCACCTTCCAAACCAAGCTACCTAAGTTTTGTGTGCCATTCCCCAATAGATGCCATGAACCGTATAGTCGTGCCACACCCGAAGATGCATTAACGCTATCGCCACCAACGCCATCTCCAGAAGCAAGGCCTAAAGCAAAGTAATCCGCACCAAATGTAAAACCATCTGCAGCAAGCTTTTCACGCCAACCCAGTTGCTGATCTTTTTGTTTTGAAATTGTATTTTCAACAGAATCTGGACCTTCGAAGTTTGCGCTATATACCGCAGGGCTCATTGAGGTTGCTAGCACCATCACAGCCATACTCACTTTAGATAATCTTGAATTCATCTTGTCACCAATGCATTTTGAGTTAGTTCTATTTTATTCATTGCTCACATTGAAAATTGTCATTTGATGACAAGCATTAATTTTCTTTTTCATAATAGTCTTCAATCATCGAAGCCTTCATTTCATAACCCATGGTGAGGTTACTTTTGCCATCTACGAGGAAGACCTCTTCAGTCACTTTGTTCGAGCTAAAGTCACCTTCAACCCACACTGGGTACTGAACGTTCTGTACCTGAAAGCCTTCAGGGAAAGACACGCGCACAATCTGGTTTGCAGGTGGTGGCGGCATGTGGATACACGCACCCGCCACAGGCACTAAAAGAAACTCTGTTGCAGTCATTCCCTCTGAGAACTCTAGTGGAACGATGAAACCGGGAACTCGTACTTTCTTACCATCAAACTCTGTCGTAATAGCTTCGGCGTTTGCTTTCATGGTTTGCATGTATTCATCACGCAGTGCGATCATTTCGTCTGCGTCCACGCCCTGCTCTTTTAGCGTTTGTTTCAATAATAAAGCCTGTTGTTGAGCTTGCTCTTCCTCTGATGCACTCATTGCTATCACACCTTGTAATAGACGCGTTTGTTGATCGGTGAGATCCGGCATTTCTACTTTCATTTCGTGAGACTCTGAGTTCAGGTCTTGCCACTCAAGATTCATCGCTGTTTCAGAAAAAGTAGGAAAAGCAACGGTCGTCAGTGATACCACCGACAGGATAAGAGAAAGCATTTTTTGCATAAGGAACACCTTGAAGAGAGGTGACCTACCCAAATAGGTCACCCATTAAAGCTTAATTTTTAACTGAGTTGTCGAACTGAGTTACAGCGTGTTTTTGTAGACTTTGCCGTCTTTCATGATGACTTTGATGGTATCGATTTCAGGGCTGCGCGGCTCTGCATCAAACCATTTTTCGTTTGCCCCAATCACTGACAAGTCTTCAAGTGGGTTGCCTTCAACAATAATGATATCGGCGTATGCGCCCGCTTCAATCACGCCTAACTTACCCTCTGGGTATGGGTCCATCACGCCAGATAACTTAACGATCTCACCGTTTACCGATGTCATCCCTTTCAGAGTGAAGAAGTTACCTAACTCTTTACCCGCAAGGAAGATCGTGTGGTCGGTTTGCTTAATACAAGAAACCACGTCACCGACACAGTCCGTGTGGAAACCCCATTTAGGTTGGTACTTGTTGACGTTCGAGATGTAGTCCTTGAACGCTTTGGTTGCCGACTCCGCTTTTCGCTTAGAAGCTGGGTTCGAGTTGATCGCTTCAATCTGCGTCAGGTAAGGTGAGAATGCTGTCATGTTCGTTGTAATGTAAGCGTCTTTATCTTCCATCTTGTCGGCGATATCGCCATCGAACATGAAACCGTGCTCGATCGTTTTAACACCCGCATCCAAATTACGCATGATCGCTTTTTTACTGTAAGCATGAGACATCACGTAAGAGCCATATGCATCAGCAATTTCCACGGCGGCTTCAATTTCTTCCGCAGACATCGCATTCAGTTGCCAAGGGTCAAATGACGAAGCAACACCACCCGATGACATGATCTTAATTTGAGTATTGCCTTGCTTGAAGTTTTGACGAGCAGCGGCTTTGATTTCTGTAATACCATCGGCATTAAAGCTCACGCTATTTCGAGCCATACTGGTCGATGAACCAAAGAAGTGTTGGTTAGCCGTGGTTAGGTTACTGAAATCGGCATGCGAACCCGTCGGGCCAATAAATGCGCCTGATGTGTAAAGTCGTGGGCCCGGCAACATGCCAGAATCGATTGTTTTACGTAAGCCAGTATTCAAGCCACCAGCATCACGCCACGTGGTGAAACCTGATTGAAACACAGCGTTAGCGTTCACTGTTGCTCGAGCAGCCAGTTCTTCAATCGTACGGTTGTTTTCGTGGTCACTTAGATTACCGCCATTCAGCAACAGGTGACCATGGCCTTCGATTAAACCCGGCATTAACGTTTTGCCTGTGCCATCAATCACTTCAGCTTCGCCAGCCTCTATCGGGCTCGCAGAGATTTGCTTGATCAGGTTGTCTTCAACCAGTACGTGATGATCTTCGTACAATTTGTTTTCCGTACCATTGAACACATCGACGTTAGTAAATAGCGTTGATGCTGCATTTGCAGAAAGAGCAAATGAACACGAAAGAGCAACAACAGAGAGCTTTAAACCAGTATTTTTCATTTTTACACCTTGTTATCCATAAATGAGTGGAATCCACTTCCCATAACGATTCCGTAACTACTAATGAGTGTTATGAGGTTTCAAAGGTGTTTTTCATTACCCGCGACACTCGCAAACAACAAGATAAAACAACTCATCAACATTCAATAACTTAGTAGTGATACTGACAGTATTCAATGTTGAAAAATGGCCATTTGGTGACAATGATTAATTATGCGGATCAAGTCCTGCTTACGTAATGATTTCGATACAGTCGTTATTTCGGCTACAACTTCTATTAGCGTTGTTGTAGCCGCTCTTTTCGATACTGTCTTGGTGTCATGTTCATCTGTCGTTTGAAGGCACGTGTAAAATGAGAGGAGTCAGCGTAGCCCATCTTTGTGCCTATTTGAGTAATCGACAAATCCGACTGCGTGAGCAGTTCCAAAACCTGCTCGAGCACCATCTCTTCTATCAAGGTTTTATAGACGACACCTTCGTTTTCTAGTCTGCGTTGGATGGTTCTGACATGAATATTCAGAATTTCAGATGCCAAGCTAATTGGGAGTTTCCCCATCGTGAGATAAGGTTTAATCACAAGTTTGAATGCGCTCAGAAATGAGCTGGGTAGAGGCGTGGTTAGTTCAGGTGTATGGCCGCTCTTTGACAACACGATAGGCGCAAGCATGATTTCTTCAGGGATCTCAAAAGCTGTGACCGGTCTATGCGTATAAAACTGAGCACTGCCCATTTGTGGTAGAGATTGAAAACATTCGAGGTCGCCATTCTGAATTCCGACCTCAGACGGCTTCCAACGACCTTTCGTTAATACTGAAAGTAGCTCGTTAATGAAAATAACAGAGAACAGTTCAGCGAACTTAAACCAAGGTGCGTTAGTAAATGGCTTCTCGCGAACCAACCACCACTTGCCTCCGGATGGCTTGGTATAGACATTCGCACCATTGGATACGAGCTTCAACTGCTCACCAAATTGGTCTAGCGCGCTCTTTAGCGAATCCTGATGACTGAGTTTAGCGACGAACCTTGGCACATAGGTTTGTTTGCAAAAGCTCCACATAAACAGTGAAAACTCTTCTCGTGACGCCGACTCACCCATAATTTTGACCACGTTTTTAATGGTGGTCTCAGGGAGGTACTCGTAATGGTCGCTACTGGTGAGAATGTCATTGGGGATTTTGGCATTGCGTAGCAAGGTATAGATTTCACCGTCGATATGTTTGAACAGTTCAGCAAACAGCTCCACTTCTTTCTTGTCTACAACCGTCATTTGAGGGGTATTCGGCATCCTTTCCTCTTAATCTGTTCTTTCACGAACTCAAATTATCACCTTATTGAAGATAGCAGAATAAATGACGAGTGACCTAGGCTTACTAACCGAATACCTCCGTCAAAATAACGAATAAACAATCGGTTAGTAGCCAAACTAGCGTTTACTGACTTAGCAGGTTACTGAACTACGAGATTGGCTCTATGCACCAAAAACGCTCGAACATGGTCGTAAATCAGGTTGAATACAAACGCGTAAATAGTAATAAAAATGGTCACGCCGATATCCATCAAAAATGCCTGCCAAATCCCGATGTTGAGCAAGTACGCCATCACCGGGATCGTCGCCACCAGCAAGCCGGCCTCAAATAATACGACATGAAAAACACGTAACTTGAGCGAACGCTGTGATTTTTCCCCCGTGAAATAGCGATCAAAAATGCGGTTAAAACAGTAGTTCCACATCATCGCGATACTCGCAACAACTATCATGGTTCCTGATAAGGCATTCACATCGTGATCGGTAAATATCGCTAAGCCGACAATGGAAAGTGTTACGGCCAATACTTCAAATAACACAGAGTGAAACACTCTTTCTAACGTACTCATACATTCCTCTAAATAATCTATTACGTGTTGGATTGGTCGAGATTATGTCACCTGAAATAATAAGAGAAAGTTAACAGCCATCACGAATAGTGATAGCCTGAGAATTATCACCCCATTTAGTATTGAGCGAGAGATAGCATGTACAGTTTTGAGCAACTAAAAGTATTCGTCACTGTGTGTGAAAGTGGTTCTTTTTCGGCGGCCGCGCGCAAACTGAAACGCGCTCAATCCGGCGTCAGCCAGTCGATCGCCAACCTAGAGATAGCCATCGACCAAGAGCTTTTTAACCGAGAGAAAAACATCCCCGTTTTGACCAACACAGGGAAAGCGTTATTACCTGTAGCGAAGTCAATTCTCGACCAACAAAAGTACTTCGATCAAAAAGTCGAATCACTGACTCAAGAAGATGAACATGAGCTGATCATTGCGGTTGATGAAAGCATCATAGATAAAAACTTCCTTAAGATAATCAGCTCACTGGCCGATCAATTCCCAATCACGCATTTCGATATTATTACGACCTCAACCTTCGATGTTGAAGACCTAGTAAGACGCGGAAAAGCACAGATAGGCATTATCTATGCGGATGGTGAGCTTAAGGTAGATATGGACTTTTTCTTACTTGGCCAAGCACGTTTCCTAACTGTCAGCTCGGCCACTCACGAACTGAGTCAAATGTCCGTAGTACAAGACTCAGACCTCAAGCGCTACCGCCAATGTGTGCATCGCAGTTCAAAACAGCGCGAACTGTGGTTTACTTACGGGATTAGTTCAATGCTCTGGTATGCCAACAACCACAAGACGATTATTGATCTCGTTGAGCAAAACGTTGGCTGGGCAAATGTGCCTGAAATGATGGTGATGGAAGGCATTCAAAAAGGTGACTTGGTTGCTCTGCCAGTGGCACACGAGCATGGTGGTTGGATAACCCCTGTCGGTTGCTTGGTGTCGCGTAGCCACATTAATGGGCCAGTGCTGACCAGCTTGATTGAGAAATTAGAAGGTTACTCACTGCAATACAATCAATGGCAGGCAAACTAAAAGCTGACCCATTTTTAGAGTCGAGGTTGGTAATGATTGCGCCTCGACTACCTCATTTCCACTCATCGTGCCGATAAATATCTTTGTCGTCTGGATAAAACACCCTAGTTGATGTCCCAAAGTGACCTAACTACACTGCGATCCCAACGGGTTTGTCTTTTCAAACGAATATAGACAGACCCAAATCGCTCTTTAACACCACTGACCCAACTTCAAATCTCCCAGATTAAGCGCTCTACCTAGCAGTTGCTTATATCGGTTTCTAATAGATCACTTTTTGAATTTAATTCGCCCCAGTTTATGAGTGCTCTTTGAGTGCTTTTCTATATCTAAATGAACCTTTTGGAAAATTTGTCGTGAACGTTTTAAGAAATATTTGCCCTGAGAAAATGGGTAAAGAGCGTAACAAACGAGAGTATGATTTACGCGTACTTAATTGTGTCAGTGAAAGCGAATATGAATCGCGTATGGCGGTTTGGAATAGCCTAGCATTAACTGCTACTCCGCCTGCTTCGGAAACAAAGGGCTTCATCGATGAGTCTTTCAACAAGCTTCAACAAGACCTGAAAGAAGCTAGCCGTGAGTTGTCGATTAACTACACGGACTTCATCGCAATGGCGCATGAAGAGATCAACTACATTAAGGTGTTTGTTGCTGATAAAACCGCACAATACGGTTGGTACGCTGCAATTGTTCTTATGATCATCGGCACGGTTGCTCTTTGCATTCAATAGACCAAACGATGTGTCAGATAGAGCACCTTAAATACTCTATCGATAAGCACATCTAGCACGACTCTGTGCTTGTGCTTTCACTAGAAAACAGATGACCAACTTCATTTGTTTTCTAGTTCTACTCCCTTCAATCTCCCATCAGAGATAACAAATCCAGCGTCGCTTGTTTCTGGCTTTCAGCGTGACATATCGCTGACACCAAAGCCAACCCATGAATGCCTGTCTTAACCAACTGCGGAATGTTCGACTCGTTAATTCCACCGATACCCACAATCGGCAACTTCGTTGTTTCCAAAGCCATTTGAATGCCTTCATAACCCCAATGTTTCTTTAGATTCGTCTTAGTCGGTGTGGCAAAAAGCGCACTGAGTCCAATGTAATCAATCGGCAAGCTATCGGCTTCTTGTAGCTGCTGTTCAGTTTCAATCGATAACCCAAGAATCTTATCAGGGCCAATCAACTGACGTGCTAACTCTGCAGGCATATCCGATTGCCCTAAATGCAAACCATCAGCGTCGACAGCCAATGCTACGTCCACTCGGTCATTGATAATAAGCGGAACACCGGAGCCAGTCAAAATGGACTTAACCGCTTGTGCTCGTTCAATGAAGGCTCTTACGTCCCCATGTTTTTCTCTTACTTGGACCATAGTGACGCCACCCGCAACCGCTTGTTCAACTACGAACTTAAGCATTTCTAAATCTTGTTGGTCATCCGTTACTAAGTAGAGCTTATAAGGGTTCATTTCGTACCTTTGAAGTCGATGTCTAAAGTTGACGTTGTACCATTTTACCGACAAATCGCATCATGTGCATGGACGTTAATACTAAATCGGCTCAATTAAACGTGCGCCACTAAATATGCAACTTATTGAAATGATAGTGAAAACTGAATTAGCTAACTAAATCGTTACTTTTCACACAAACTATTCACTTTGAGTATGCCCAACACACCGTTTTATGAAATACTAACCTGTGAAGGAATCAGGTCAATATAGGGATAGTTATGCGCCACCTTTCTATAGCGCTCAAGATCAAGCTGGGTTATGCCATCTGCTTGCTCTTTTTCGTCATTTCAGGCTTTGTGAGTTACAAAGGTATTCAAACCTTGTCGAACGGTTTTAGCCAATACAGTGAACTCAGCCAAAAAGCGACATTATCAGGCAACATTCAAGTGCACTTTCTTCAGATGCGGTTAGCTTCTGAACGTTACTTAGAGTCATTGGATGAACAGTACGAAACGAATTATCAATCAAGCAAACTTGCGATTGATGAACTGCTGAACAATCTAATCCAAACCACCAGCAACACCGATAGCCTAGCTAGCCTGCAGTTAGTGCAAGACAGCGTGGCGGCCTTTGATGTGGCTTATGGTTCAATGAAACAGAGTGAGCTGCTCATTGACCAACTGGTCAACGTTGAGATGGTCAAACGAGAGACCAACGCACTGAAAGCGGCTCAGAGCTTGTTGTATGAGTCTTACAATAACAACGATCCAAACGCGAGCTTGTATGCCGGTATGTTGATGGAGAACTTCCTCGCAGCCAAGATCACCGTACTCAGTTACTCAAACAACAACGACCTTAAAACCTATGAAGCGGGTAAAGATATCTTTGAATACGCGCTACCAGGTATTGAAGGCGACATTGAGTCTCTCAAGTCATCGCCTTATCAAAGTGAGCTGATCGAAGACTTCTCGAACCAACGCGAAGCGTATGCAAAAGGCTTTGAGCAAGTTCATCAACAGATGATTGAGAACACCCAAAGAACCGCTAGCCTCGCCTCTATTGGTGATAGCTTAGCGATTTCGGTAGCCGATGCTCAGAGCATTCTAGAACAACAGAAACAAGCGTTAACACCAGAACTGCAAGCCAGTGAAAAGCGCTCGATTCAAATCATCATCTTGCTAACGGGTGTCGCTTTGGTTATCGGCATGACGAGTGCCGTGTTGGTAACTCGCTCTATTACCAAAGGCATCGCGCAGGTTAAACAGATCACCAATGAGCTTTCTCAAGGCAACTTGAATGTTGAAGTGAACATCGAGAGCAAGAACGAGATTGGCGAACTGCTGACTAATATGGAGATCACCATTGAATCTCTGCGCGATATTGTTGGCCAAGTGAACCGCTCTAGTGTGCGCATTGGTGAGATGTCTGAATCACTCAATCAAGTGACCAATAACAGCTCGACCAACGCAACACAATTGAACAGTGAAATGATCAATATCTCTTCTGCCGTTGGTCAATTGGCTTCGAGCACTTCAGAAATTGCTGCAAGTGCTAACCACGCCTCTCAAGTTGCCAACCAAGCAACCGAGAATGTGGCGATGGGACTCAAAGAAGTAGACAAAACACTGCATGAGATTGGCAGCGCCGATGAAAGCATGCAGGTCAGTAGCCAAAAAGTGACCGACCTACACAAAGAGTCGATGAACATTGGTGCCATTCTTGAAGTAATTAAAGGCGTATCTGAGCAAACCAACCTATTGGCATTGAATGCCGCGATTGAAGCTGCGCGTGCGGGTGAACAAGGTCGTGGATTTGCAGTAGTTGCCGATGAAGTAAGAACCTTAGCTAAGCGTACCCAAGATTCTGCAAGCCAGATTGATGAACTCATTACTTCGTTACAACGTGGTGCTAAAGATGCCTTAGAGTCCATTAAGGTCAGCCACAGCACGGTTTCGGATGCTTCAACTCAGGCACAACAAGCTTCTCAGAACTTACATGTGATTAATCAACACATCCAAGATTTGAATCAGGCCAACAGCCAAATCGCAGTATCGGTGGATGAGCAGGATTGCTTGACCAAGTCACTAGGTGAAAACGCGCAAGGTGCTAATACCATTGCACAGAGCAACCAAGAGTCAGTCAGCAGTATTTCTGGTGCAGCGAGTGACTTAACCGAAGTTGCTCACCACTTAGAAAGCCAAGTGAATCGATTTAGAACCTAACGAAGCCTGTTGCTAGTCTAACGAAATGGCTAGCTCGACAATATAGTTAGCACGCTTCTGAAGCAATAATAGAAAGGCTCCCGACACATATGTGTCGGGAGCCTTTTAGTAAACGAGATAATTTAAATTAGATAACTAACAAGCTAAGAACTTGGTTTGAATCTACTGAATCTTCAGACGTTGAATCAGCGTCTCTTCGTCTAATTGATACAACTCATCAAGCAAGTTCATTTGCAGGCTACCTGGGCCACGTGAGTTTTCAGCTGCGATTTCACCAACCACGCCTAATACCGCAGCTGCCGCTAAACCGCTGTCATCACCCACAGCAGCAAATGCGCCCGTCAATGCCGTTAGGGTACAACCCATGCCGGTCACGTACGGCATCATTGGATGACCGTTATTTAACGTAACAACGCTGTCTTTGGTGACAACGTAATCTGTCTCACCAGAAATCACCACATTCGCACCGTATTCAGCGACTAAGCATTGCGCTGCGCCTAATGCTGCATCACTGCTATCTAGGGCATCAACGCCTTTGCTCTGCGCTTGCTCGCCCGCTAACGCGATAATCTCAGACGCGTTACCACGAATGATCAACTTGTCAGCTAAGCGTGCGATTTCACGAGAAGTCTCAGTACGCAGCGTACTAGCACCGCAACCCACAGGATCAAGAACCACAACCTTGTTGTTCGCGTTCGCTTGCTCAACAGCAAAACACATTCTTGGCGTCCAAACACTGTCGAGCGTGCCGATGTTAATCACCAAAGCGCCAGAGAAAGACATCATCTCTGCCAGTTCTTGTTGTGAATGCGCCATGATAGGAGAAGCACCAATCGCCAATAATGCATTGGCCGTATTGTTCATCACGACGTAGTTAGTGATGTTCACAACCAGTGGTTTTTGCTCTCGTACTGAGCGTAGCGATTGAATTATTTGTTCAGTAAGCATGGGGATAAATCCTTATTCGTTAGAAGTCACTTTAAACAGCTGGAGAATCATTAAGAGCGTTCAGCCCTTGCTGCCAAAAAGCCACTTCCATACGCGTTGCGGTTTTGAAGATATGAACAATGTTCTGACCGCGCTCGCTGTTGATATCAATTTCAGCAAGCAGCTGGTTGAAGTATTCCGCGCCCGTTGCTACGCCAGACTGGAACTCATCACTGCCGTAAAGCTGCAGCCAGCTTGCGTATGGGTTGCCTTCCAAAACGGTATCGCTGCTTTCTAACAGCGCTTTACCGATCACAGCGTAACCAATTGAACACGGAGCCAGTGCCGCATAAAGATCGACAAGATCACCCGTCATACCCGCATCTAGAACGTAGCGCGTGTAAGCGACTGTACCGAAATCTTCCGGTTCGTTTTCTAGGTCAGATTCGGTTAAGCCCCACTGACCACAGTAAGTCACGTGGTGAGATATTTCAGAATCTAGTAGTGCATGAACACTTGGCAGTGCACGGCGCATATCAGCCAATGTTTTAGCTTTGTAGATCGCCAATGCATAAGCGCGGGCATACTGTTTTAAGAACAGAAAATCTTGCTTCAAATAATGCAGAAAACACGGCTGAGCGAGCGTGCCGTTTGCCAGCGTTTTAACAAAATCATGCTCTGTGTAGTCTTGCCAATCTTGCAGACAGGCTTGGATTAAGTCTTGGTATTTCATGAGATTCCTTAGTCAAAAGTCGGCACGTAGTCAGCGGCTTTTGGTAGTGATTTGATAATGCCTTTGTCGAACATGAACTGCGCGTAATCGTCGTAACGTTTTAGATCAACCGCTGAAGGGCGAAGTGCAAAACGAGTCAGCGTGTCATTCCATGCGCGTTGGTTAAGCTCGTTATTCAACGTATCTGGTGAATACGCCACAAACTCGCTCCATGACTCTTGTGGGTGGTTCACAATGTAAGTCGTTGCTTGTTCTAATGCTTTGTTAAACGCTTTGATCGCTTCATCGTCGTGCTGTTTTGCATTCGCCACAAAGATAAGCTCATCATAAGCAGGAACACCGTGCTCTTCTGGGAAGAACGCTTTTGCTTTAAAGCCTTCAAGTGCTAATTGGTTAGTTTCGAAGTTACGTAAGCCACCCCAGATTGCATCTACCTTGCCCGATGCTAACGAAGATGAAAGTGCCCAACCAACATTGATGGTTTGCACGTCGGTAAATGCAACATTTTCTTGCGCTAGCATAGTGCCAATAGTTGCTTCTTCGTTACCTGCAATCGCGATACCGATCTTCTTGCCTTTCAGATCCGCTAGCGAATTGTTCTTGCCGTTATCCAATACCATTAGTGTGTTCAGTGGCGTCGCGATAAGGGTTGATGCACGAACTAAAGGAAGACCCGCTGCCACATCCATGGTTAAGCTTGGTTGGTAAGTTACCGCTAAATCGACCTTACCAGCCGCGACCAATTTTGCTGGCGTGCTTGGGTCTGCTGGTTCTTGAATTTCAATGTCTAAGCCTTGGTCAGCAAAGTAGCCACGCTCTTGAGCGATCACAATCGGGCCATGGTTCGGGTTCACAAACCAATCCAACATCAATGTCAGTTTCTTCTGTTCAGAATCCGCCAATGCATGGCCTGAAACCAATGAAGCAAGCAGTGCCACTGCACCTATCAATTTTGTATTTTTCACGGTTAACCTTTCCTTTTGAATATTATTCTTATGTTGAGCGAAGCTTTATTAAACAGGCTTTATTAAAAGAAGCCTTATTAAACAAGTGTTATTGAGCAAGCCATCATTGGTTCTCCCAAGGGATAGCTTTTTTAAGTAATTTGTCTGTGATGAAGTAGAGCGAGATAGACAGCACCGCCAAGATGAATAAGGCCGCAAACATCTCATCAATGATCATGCGCGCGTTGGCTTGCAGCATTAAGTAACCTAGCCCCTCACTCGAACCCACCCACTCGCCGACAACCGCGCCAATTGGAGCAATAACCACAGCAACACGAATACCAGACGCCAGTGTTGGCAATGCAGCAGGCAGTTGGATGTGACGAAGCAGTTGCCATTTCGATGCGCCCATCGTCTTAGCAAGATCAAGATAACCCGTCGGCGTATTACGCAGGCCGTCGTAGCAGCAAGTCGTCACAGGGAAGAAGATAATGATTGCCGCCATCACCACTTTTGAAGCGATACCATAGCCAAGCCACAGCATCAGCACTGGCGCAATCGCAAATACAGGAATCGCTTGACTCGCAATCAAGATAGGCAACAACCAACGTTTCAATGGATCAAACATCAACATCTGCAAGGCGAAAAACAACCCCATAGACAAACCCAGTAATAGCCCAAGTAAGATCTCTTGCGCGGTCACCCAAGTGTGCTTGAGTAACACATCGTAGCGTTCGATCAACTTGAGGAAGACTTCTGCGGGAGCTGGCAGAATGAAGCTTGGCATCTCGAAGATAACCACCACCATTTGCCACAAACCAAGAATCACAGCACTGCTGATGACCAAACGCATCACGGGATTCATCTGACGAGGACGTTCAGTGCTAGTCTGCGTGTTAGTTGAGCGAGTCACAGCTTCACTTCGCGTTAGATCATTCATAATCACGCTCCAACTGATCTAAGATCGCTTGTTGTAACTCAGCGCATTCACCATCTAACACTCGTGGTGTCACCGTGTTGGGCACAGATAAAGACCGAGCATTCGCAGGTGTGCCTTGCAACACATACAAGTTGTCCGCCAAACGCACCGCTTCCTGTGGGTCATGAGTGATCAGCACAACGGTTTTACCTTTTAGCAGTTCACACGCTAAACTTTGCAGCTTGTGTCTTGTTACCGCATCCAGCGCAGAGAACGGTTCGTCCATCAGCACGACTGGCTTGTCTTGCATTAGGGTTCGAGCCAAAGCGACACGCTGACGCATACCACCAGACAATTGATCCGGCATCGCATTCGCGTAATCGGCCAAACCAACCGCCGCTAATAACTCTAGTGCTTGATTGGTTTGTAGAGCTTTATCAGAAGCAGGATTTTGAAAACGATGACTCAAACACACATTGTCGATAACCGACAACCACGGCAATAACAAGTCCTGTTGCGCCATGTAAGCGATGCGATCCGTTAAAGGTAGTTCATCAGAGGTTTCCAATGTGCCCTGCCATTCCACCTTGTCGTCCAACAAGCCTGCCAGATAACGCAATACCGTGGTTTTCCCGCAGCCACTTCTACCCAACAATACCGTCCACTTACCTGCGTTTAAGCTAAGTGACAATCCCGATAAGGTTGCGTGCTCGCTGTCGTTATAACGTAAGGAGGCATTGCTGAGTTGAACGCCAATCGTATTAACGGACATTACCGTGTCCAACGAAGAAATGATTTACAGGGCCATGACCTTGACCAACTTGCAACTCATCAGCATGAGCAATCGCGCGAGAAATGTATTGTTTGCCTAGGTCGACAGCTTGCGTAAGCGTGTTGCCTTGAGCCAAGAAAGAAGCAATAGCAGATGAAAGCGTACAACCCGTACCGTGCGTGTTTTTGGTAGGATAACGCTTCGCGCTAATCAGAGCAGACGTGGTTGGCAAAATCAGTAAGTCGTTACTGTTTTCATCCTTCTCTAAGTGGCCGCCTTTTAGAAGTACCGCTTTCGCACCCAAAGCTCGCAGGTCTTCAATCATACCCTGCATTTCAACTTCGCTTTCAGGTACTGGCTTGCCTGTTAATGCTGCGCCTTCAGGCAAATTAGGAGTAATGATATCTGCCAGCGGAATCAGTTCTTGCTTCAGCGTCGTGATAGCCGAGTTTTCTAGAAGAAGGTCGCCACTTGTTGCGACCATTACAGGGTCAATCACTAAGTGTTTAGGTTGGTACTGCTTAATTTTGTCGGCGACGACTTTGATGATTTGCGAATCGGCCAACATGCCGACTTTTACTGCCACGATATTCAGATCAGTAAAAACCGCATCTAACTGGCTAGCGACATGGTCGAGCGGAATAGGAAAAATGGCGGAAACGCCTTGAGTGTTCTGGGAAGTGATAGCGGTAATTACCGAACAAGCGAAACTACCGGTAGCAGACATGGCTTTAATATCAGCTTGGATACCTGCACCGCCACCACTGTCTGAGCCAGCAATCGTCAATACAATCGGAGTGTTCGTTCGAATCGAACCATCAACAGAGTGCTGTGAAACTGAGGCTTTAGGCGTTAAATCTTTTGAAATAGAACTGTGTGTCATTGTCGCTCCTACTATCTTACAAGACGTAGGAGAACGAACACCGATCGAAGGAGAAGTCGCATTAGGCTCATGAAATTTTTCATGGGTGCAGACGTAGATCGAGTGCTTATAGTTCCCTACGCCAGTGTTAACTGAATCAGGTTCAACGGGTCTCGATTAACGATCTCAGCACACACCAAATAAGGTATATGCCCCCCGACTATTGATAGCGATAGTAACAGCACTCTCACAACTGAGATACTGATTTTATTCAATTATAAGAATTACGCATGAATAAATTTCAATTAGACGCTACAAAACAAATACTTATAGCGTTCCTTTAGATGGTTTCGACTGTATCAACAAGCACAGCACAATCAGAGACATACCTAGCCAACCTATAAAAGGAATCAGCTCACCGACAACACAGACGGCAAGCACCGCTGCAACGACCGGCTCAAGCAAGGTGATCAGATTAGCGCTGCTTGCGGTGACATGTCGTAACCCAAAGCTGAAAGCGATATACCCCAAACATTGAGGAAGTAACACCAAGTAACTCACCACTAATATGTTTGTATTCGAAGCGAACAGGTTATCTCCTGTAAACCACAGGGTTGGCAACAACAACATAGCTCCTAGCCCAAATATGCTACCCATTGCCGCTTGCGACTTAATGCCTTCGTCTATCAAAGCTTTTGTCGCCCACGAATAAATGGCGTAGCACAACCCAGCAACCAAACCCAACCCAATACCCAATAGCTTTAGATCCTCACCGGATTCATTCGCCGATGAAGATTCTGAAAACACCAACAACCCAATGCCTACGACTCCAATGGCAAAGCTCGTTAACCAACGCTTGTTGATATTATTCTTTTTGCTAATAAGACACTCTAAAAGTGCAGAAAAGAACGGAGCAGTAGCTATCGACACCACCGTTCCCATCGCGACACCCGACAATTTCATCGAAGAGTAGAAAGCCAAAGGATAGATCGCCAAAGCCAAAGCACTCGCTGCTAACAGCTTTTTGTTGAGCAAAAGCTTATCAAGTGAAGATAAGATCTTTCGATACGCCAAGGCCGCTTGCATTAAGCCGCCGACGCCCATCGAAAATGCACCAATCGCTAACGGACTAAGATCAGGCGCAAAGCTTGCGGCTGTCCCTGTCGTGCCCCATAAAACAGAAGCAAACACGATGGCTAAAGTACCCGTTTGGAATTCGTTAACGCGATTGATGGCAAGATTCATTTCTATTACCCAATTTTCAGTTCTGAAATAGATAATAATGAAGATTGATAAAAGTTAGTTTGCCAAAAGGACGCTATTGTTGTTTCTAAAGACTGTCTTTCATTGAGCCTAGAAACGCCCTTGGAGACATTCCAAAGTGCTGAGAGAAGCGGCGACTGAAAGCAGAAACATCACTATATCCCACATTTTCAGCGATCAATTGAACAGGTAAATCTGTGTGGCTTAGCAAGGCTTGCGCTTTCTCCATACGATATCGAGTGATGTATTTAAGCGCACTGATACCCAGGCATTCTTTGAAGCGTTTTTTGAATTGGGTAGGACTCAAACAGGCCGTTTCTGCAAGTTGTGAAATGGATAACGGCTGCGTGTAATTATCCGCAATGAGCCTTTGCACTGCGCGAATACGAGGGTCGATGCTCTTGCTTACTTGTTGTTGCTCTAACAACAGTGAAAACACATCCAAGATGGATGACTCAATGCCACTGTCGACTTGATATTCCAACTGCTTTTCAACAAACAGCAAGAAGCTCATTAAAGGTGGCGTGATAGTAAACACCGAGAGATCATGCTCTAACAAGTGCTGCGGTAACTCCATCATATCCGCAACAATAAACCGCGCGGCTTCATCCGCCTTAAACGCATGCGCTGTAGTGACCGGAATCACCACACATTCACCCACGGCCACTTTGCCGACATACCCCACCATTTCGATATTAATACTGCCTTGGATCGGCAATACCAATTGATGATGGTCATCATGAGCATGGGTATTAAATTGCTTGGTGTAAGATCGAATGCTTAAGCTAGATTTCATGAGCAACGCCGGAGTTTAGTTTATTGAAACATGAGTGTTAAAACGAAATTACATGATTTAGGCGAGGTAGTCACATCGGGCTCGTGTTTTTGTCGTCCCCTCCTCAGCTTACTCTGTTTCTATGAAGGATCAAAAAAGCCGTTTAAGTATTGATACTCAAACGGCTTTTTATTGGAGTCAAATTCGCAATCTCAAGAACAGTTAACCGAATCGGCTATACTCTCTAACAAAATCGCTCATTCAGACTCTATTATTTTTGAAGTTGCTCTTTAGCGGCTTCAACCTTAGAAAAATCTAGGCCAAGTTCTTCAACTGCTTCTTTGATTAGCGTAGGGTTTTGCATTACCTGGCCCATCAGCATTTGAAGTTTATCTTGTGGTAAACCAAGTTGGCTGATCGTCGCCATTGCTGCAAGAGGATTCTCGGTCAACGTTTTGAATAGCTCGCTGATCTGCTCGTCGCTAATATTGTTCTCTTTCAACATTGCTAAAATCGGGTTCATTTTTTTGCCTTTGAAACACTAAATTAAGTAGGAGCACAGCATACCATCTAGCTGTGCTCGATTGTACTAGCAACTTATACTTTGCCTACCGTGAGGTAACGCTAAGCCTAGCGAGACTCTAATGGGTAAGAGCGGTAGCTCCACATCCCATACGTTCTAAGAGCATCACGGTAGATACCTAGTAACTCGCCATCACTCGCCTTCTTAAGATCTGCGAGTGGTTTGTCTGGGTAAGAAACCGTATCGAAGGTGATGCCCTGAGGGCCGGTTTGCCAGCTAGCGATTTCAAATAGAGTTTGACCACGACGAACATGGCTTGCCGAGCTGATAATGGTCGCGTGCTTAATATCATGACGAGCAAGTGCGTAGCTACTGAACAAGGCATTACCCACCGTGCTAGTCGCGTAGTTCTCTTCAATGATGCGATCTTTACTTACCCCTTTTTCGATAAGCCAATCCGCCATTAACTTACCTTCAGTCTTATGGTTCTTTGGCACGCCACCCGTTAACACGATCATCGCATCTGGGTTCGCTTTAGCCATCGCCAATGTTGTCTCAAGACGCTCAATCAAGATCTGATGCATAGAACCATCAGGGTTAAGCGCGTAGCCCAAAGTAACAATCGCGCCGTGTTCATCCAATAACCCTTTGTCCGCCGACTCT
Source organism: Vibrio cyclitrophicus (assembly GCA_023206055.1). Taxonomy (NCBI): domain Bacteria; kingdom Pseudomonadati; phylum Pseudomonadota; class Gammaproteobacteria; order Vibrionales; family Vibrionaceae; genus Vibrio; species Vibrio cyclitrophicus. The sequence goes on from CP065367.1 coordinate 864,436, forward strand.
TTCAGTGGTGTTTCTAGCACGCGATCAACCGTAGCAAAAATACGCTTGATGTCCTCTGCTTTGCCCTTGTTCAGGCTTTCCAGTTTCTCCATGTGCTTATTCGATTCACTGTCATTGCCTTCGAATCTCTGCCAAACCGCAAGATACGCGTGCAAGTCGACATCGTCTGGCGCAACCGTCAATGCTTGTTCAAACAACTCAATCGCACGCTCAGCATTCTTGTTGTAGATCTGAGCGTTCGCTGCCGAGATCAACAAATCAGTACGGTAAGGTTCTAGTTGGTATGCCTCTAACAATCGGTTAGTCACAATTTCCATGTTACTTGGCATTTTAGCCGTGAAGCCCGCGTGGGAAATTCTTGCCGGAGACTTAAACGCCTGCAACGCATCAAGAAGTAGTTGGTCGACAACTTGTCGCTTAGTTACCAACTGCGCGTAGTCAGCAGAAGCCTGCACAGCGCCATCGTTAGCAGCAAAAGAGTAAGGTGTCGCGCCAAAAGCGAGCATGCCACCAAGAGCGAGGGCAATAATGTTCTTTTTCATGGAAAGATCCTGTGTCGTTAAGTGTTCACATCAGATTTGCTCACCAATGTAAGCCTCCAAGATTAAAAAACCGTGAACCAAACCTTACTCTCTGAGGTTAATATTCATTTGTTGCATAAGGTGTGGCTGCAGATCACGATTTTATGCGCCAGAGTAAGCTCAACTATCCAGATAGCTTCGAGTTATGAGTAGCTCCCTTGATGTCTTTGGAATATTTAACTTCGAATCCCACCTGCCTATTCAATCTAAACCCGTAAGTTTCGAAGCCCTGTCTTATTTCTGAATGTGCGTTTTATGGTCATTATTTCAGCAACTTAAAACGCTATCTCCCTACAAGTCGACGCTCATTCACGTTTGCTCAACCAAGGTCAAAAAGCACAGAGTGTGATATCAAATCAGTCAATTCACAGAAAATTCAAAAATCAGCCATTGAACGATCGTTCAAGTGGTGCTTTAATGAATGACCAATACAAGGAGTTACCCCATGCTTAAGTTCTATTTTCACCAAACACCCAACCCAATGAAGATCGCTCTGTTTTTGGAAGAGACAGGCCTAGATTTTGAACTTGTTCCTGTCGATACCTTAAAGGGTGAGCAGCATTCACCGGAATATCGTTTAATCAATCCAAATGGCAAAACGCCAGCGATTGAAGATGAAGGACAACGTGTATTCGACTCTAACGCTATCTTGCTGTACCTATCTGAGAAAACAGGCAAGCTAGCTGGTCAGCCAGAAGACAGAGCTGAACTGTTATCTTGGATGATGTTTATCGCAAGCGGACTTGGCCCTTATTCAGGTCAATCGGTACACTTCCGTCATGCTGCGCCAACAGGCCTAGACTACGCCGTGAACCGTTACCTACGTGAAGCACAACGTCATTACGAAGTGTTAGAGAAACATATGGAAGGTCGTGAGTTTTTCGTCGGAAATGAGTACACCATTGTCGATGTCGCGGCATGGGGTTGGATTGATAAAGCACCTGTCGTGCTTGGTGAAGAAGGTCTAGAACCTTACCCTAACTTGAAGCGTTGGTTTAACGCAATCAACACACGCCCAGCCGCACTGCGTGCCCGCGAAATAGGCAAAGACGTTGAATTTAAAACCGAACGTGATGAAGAGGCGCTTAGAGCGTTATTCCCGTCTAACTTCGCTGAATAACAATAATAGTAACAATAACAGTAACAGTAACAGTAACAGTAACAGTAACAGTAACAAGAACTCTATTACCGACACTCACCAGTTAAGCGTTCAGAACATGAATACGAAGCTCAGTTCCGTGCTGAGCCGTATTGTCAAAACAGAGCTTGATTGGTGAGTTAAGCTCGTTCTTCCATACTGTTCGCCTGCTATCCAGTTCGCCAGTTATAAAGCAATCCTTATCTATTTCCTTTAAAGCCTTTAGAAGCAGTACCGATTCTCGATTTTAAGCGTGTAGAAACAGACGTTGCGCGAATACGACCAACCACTGTCCAGAAAATAATAAATTGAGTAATGAGTAAGGTCAGCATCTTAAAGGAACCTCATTTCTAACGGCTTTGACTGCTTGGTTTTTCGCCTTTTATGAATATAAATAAACACTAATTTTATAACTATGATTGTCATGACTAACTCGATGAAGAACAAAGGAGCGCTTATTCTACAAATTGAATGATATTAGGCATCACAGAAGACTTATATATCAGTTATAAAAATATAAACAAAAAATAAAGTAATACCTATCAATAACTTATTACTAATAATCCATATCGACAATGTTTGTGGAAATCAAAAAGACTTCTATTCATTTCTCGTATTATAAAACGATAATCGTTTGATGATGCGCACACTCAAGCAACGATACACAATAACGGCTCATCACAATTGAGGTCGTTATGCCGAACTTTCTAGTCCACATTTTTAATACACTAAAGCAATATGATTTGCTGCTTGCCCTTGTATTTATTCTTGCCTATTGGCTTCTCAAGCGCTTTATTTCGACGACCGTTATCAACCTTGCACAGGTAAAGTCTGTCGCGACGACACGCACAATGTTCATCATTCGCTGCTTCAACATTTTCTCGTTCATACTGTTGTTTGCGACCTATATCATCGTCAGTGGGATTGGCTATGGAAACTTCACCATTTTCATCTCGTCCTTGGTGACCGTTTTTGGCGTCGCTTTCATCGCCCAATGGTCAATTCTCAGTAATATCACCGCGAGCTTTCTGATCTTCTTTGTATTCCCTTACCGAATTGGCGACTCAATAATTGTTGCAGATGGGGATGATATCGAAGGAAAGATCCTTGAGATTAAGATGTTTCATACTCTAATCAAACACCCAAGCGGTAACTTAATTGCTTACCCGAATTCTCTGCTATTGCAGAAAAGCGTAACTAAGGTATTAAAAAAGAACTCTCCACGTGCAGAAAGGCCTCGGTAACCAAGGCCTTGTCATGTAATAGAGAAACAAAACGCGCTATTTGGGTTTCGATTGCTGTTTCTAGTGCGATTGCTATTTCTAATGCGATTGCTAATTCTGCTACTACCGCTTTTATCTGCTTTTAACTTTCACTATTTACCGTCGACGTCGAGTTTGACGCCCTGAAGTTGTTCAATCAGTTTGTCTAAATTACTGTCAAAGAACAGCGGACCAGCTAACGTCAATGCAGTCGGTGAAGAGGTATTTTGTGTCGCTTGCAGATACAGCTCTTTGGCACCCGTGATATGGCCACGTGCCTCTTCTGCTTTAGCCATTAACAGGTAAGTCAAAGGGGTATGTTGATTATAAGGAATCGACAACAAAATCTGTAACGCCTTATCAGGATCACTTTGAGACAGCGCTAATATTGCGTTCGCTTCACAAACACGAGGATTGTTTCCTCGCTTGAGAATGGCAGACAAAGACGAGGAATATTGCTCGTTCAACGCTTTAATTCTAGGTTGAATATTTTCCTCATCTTTAGAGAAAACCGCCAACACTTCACTGATATAGCTCACCGAAATAGCATAAGCGTTATCTGGAGCCAGTGCTCTGGCCTCTCGAAAATACTTAAGCGCCTTATCAAAATCCACGGTGCTATAAGAAACCCCAGTCGCAGACATCAGCGCCTTGACCGACTCTTTATCCTGTGGGAACACAGAAATATTGCGCTGTAACTCTTCTTCAGGCACATCGATATACATAGCGCGCAATAGATCATCGATCATCGCTGGAAACGTTTCATGGAAACGAGCAAAGTTGGTGGAATAACGACGATTTAAATGCACGCCTCCCGACGCTCGATTAACATACTTCACCAATAAACGAGTTTTCTTGCCGTCACTGCTTTTCGCCGTTGAGATATTAAACTCAATCGCGGCCAACTTCTTATGCTCATCAGACTTAACTACTCTGATATTGCTATAAAAACCAATATGTTCAATCAGTTTAATTACGATTCCATAGAGCTCTGGCTGCGCCTTAACTTCTTCCGTTACATTCAGTACAACATAACGAAATTCATAATGACTTAATGAGTGAGTCGAGCTTGCTTGCGAAGGACTTTGTTTGTTCTGAGAAAACCACATATATGATGATTGTAAAACGATGACAACAGCCAAAAACGCCAGTATGTAATGCAGTTTTCTACTTCTTGGAGAATTTTCTGATGGCTTTACATAGCCCTCTTCTCGGCCTTCTCTTTCGACAAACTCTTGGCTTTCAGGCGCTGATTGGCGTCCATTAACATCAAGCTGATCTGGTTTTTGGAGAGTTGGTTTTTGGAAATCAGGTTTTTGGAGCTCTACTTTCTCAACTCTCACTTCACCATCAAATCGGTAACCACGCTTTGGAACGGTAACAATATAACTGCTTGTCCTTTTACTGTATGTTTTCAGAACTTTTCGTAGTTCAAATACCGCTTGGGTGACAACTTGATCGGTTAATACACTGCCATTCCAAACCTCTTCAATTAACTCATCACGCGTATGAGTCAACCCTGGGTTCAAACATAAGAACTCAAGCAACTTAGTGAGGCGGTTATCAATCGTAATACACGAACCTGCAAACTGAATCTGCCCTTCGTTAGGCATAAACTGCCACTCATCTACGATAAAACTGATGTTTTTCTCAAGCATTCACGTTCACTCACTCTCTATGGCTCTTCTTATCGTCTAAACATAGCTCCAATCCAATGATTTTGCTGATAATTTCGACCAGTTGTGTGTAATTTTTCACAATTTTCGTTTCAGCCGACATCATTCATAAGCATTTCCATAAAATTCACGGCGGTTATTGTGAAAACTCAGAACAAGCAAAAATTAATACGAGTTACCCCAAAATTTTCTCAACAAAAATAGAGCCTAACTAACTGTAATAGTTAACTTTATATTTTCTTGATATTGAAGTTATGAAACTTTATGAACTGGTGAGCTTTACGTTATGTCAGCGAATCACAAAATCTGCATGATAGCTCCACACCGCAAGTGAGGGGCGACATGCAAACGAGAGAAAGGCATAACGTTCCCTGTAGTCACTTGCAATAAGGACATAAGAATTGATGTAGACACATCACCCGCTGACGGACTAGGGAACATTAGTTAACCTTTATATTAAGAGCTTTAAACCATGAAACTGAACAAATTTATTCTTCCTATCGCTGCTATCTTCTTTGTAACTCAAGCAAGCGCTGACCCATACATTGGTGCTAGCTACCTATATTCTGAGTACCAAGCTGAAAGCGACAATACAGATTTCAGTGATGAGAATAGCGGTTACAGCCTCTACATAGGCTACCAGATTAACGACCTACTATCGGTTGAAGCTGGATACGCGGATTTTGTTGATACACACAAAGACTTCGAACACATTTATTCAGATGCATGGTTAGCAAGTACAAAACTAACACTACCTATTACGATTTTTGACGTATACGGTCGTCTAGGTATCGGTCACTTCCAAAGTAACCTAGGTGATACAGACGACATTTACTACGGTGTGGGTACGGGTGTTACTCTAGGTCCTGTTCGTGTTGCACTGGAATACACAATGTACGAAGCAAAAATCGTAGACAACAGTTACGCACTCAGTGCTGAATTCCGCTTCTAATAGGGTAAACATTAAGGCTCCCTAGCCTTCCCTACACAATGAACACCATCAAGCCTCTGACATACCATCAGGGGCTTTTTGCGTTGAATTTGAAACCGAACATGATGGAGAAGCGAAACGAGCACTGTTTACTTCGAATTATAAGACGTAGAAGAGACTTGAGGCTTAACCGTTTGAAATTGGAGTTTTTTTCAAACCTTACTATAACCTTATTGTTAAGCTAATTGTCGCCTAATAACAAAGAGGAAATTTTTATTTAAGTAGGCCTCGAATTTTATATACCTAATTTCGTTAGCTCTAATCAGTGCTGTAAAAATATGTAAATTCAATTTTCAATTTAATTCTCATTGATACTCTATACCTTGTTTTCCCTTTACCTATCTACGCTTTTTTCAACACACTTCATAAGAAGGAATTTATGAAAATACCCCTACTCAGGTTTGTTGTTTTAATGACATTGATAATGAACTCAGTTCAGGCGGAAGATAAACTTACTGCTACTATCATTGGATCTGGCTCGCCTATTTACAATGAAAATCGCGTGAGCTACGCAATAGTCGATACCGGACAAAGAAAATCATACAACAATAATGCAGTGATACCATCTCCAGTTAGTGGGAATGATTTTTATGGTCAGGATTCCAACTACAGCTCGAACCAACCTTCATACACAGACAATAATGATGGCACTATCACCGATAATGTTACCGGCTTAATCTGGCAAAAACACATGGGGGAAAAGCTTAGTTACGATGAAGCATTGCTCAAAATAAGCAGTCTGAATTTGGCAGGTCATGATGACTGGCGCATTCCTACCATTAAAGAACTCTATTCACTTATTCAGTTCTCAGGTCAAGTTAAAGGGCAAAAAGCGATCACATCTTTCATTGATACGAGTTTCTTTAACCAACCTCTCGGTAATACACAGATTGGTGAGCGAGAAATTGATGCACAAACTTGGTCCAGTACTGAGTATGTTGACAAGACCATGAAAAATGATGATACGGTTTTTGGGGTTAATTTTGTTGATGGTCGTATCAAAGGTTACCCAAAGTTTAACCCTCGCACCAAAGAGCCGAATAAAATGTACTTTAGGTTTGTTAGAGGGAATAAGGTCTACGGTAAAAACAACTTTATTGATAACAATAATGGCACCATCACCGATTTAGCGACAGGTTTAACTTGGCAACAGGAAGACAGCAAAGTAGGTTTGAATTGGCAAGAAGCACTAGAGTATTCAGAAAACCTAACATTAGCAGACCAGACTGATTGGCGTTTACCGAATGCAAAAGAGTTACAAAGCATTGTGGATTATACTCGCTCGCCTGAATCCTCTAACTCAGCAGCCATCGACCCTATTTTCTACACATCTCCAATAACAAATGAAGCTGGTGAAAAAGACTACCCTTATTATTGGAGTTCAACCACTCACCTTGATGGCCCCACCCCAGAGTCTGGCGCAGTTTATGTGTCTTTTGGTAAAGCTTTGGGTCAAATGCATGGGAACATAATGGATGTACACGGTGCGGGTTCCCAGCGTAGTGACCCTAAAGCGGGCCAACCGATGTCACGAGGTCCACAAGGCGATTATATTCGGGTTGATAATTATGCGCGTAGTGTAAGAGGCGGTTATGAAGACTCCTCGGATCAAGCTAACACACCACCTCAAGCTGAAAAGATCAACGAATATACTACGAGGGGTGCAAGTGTAAGCAGCCAAGTTCGCTCAGGAAGTCAAACTCATAACCACAATAAAAACCAAAACCAGAGCAATAAGTTCATCAATCGATTGGATAAAAATGGTGATGGAAAAGTATCATCTTCTGAATTTAAGGCAGGCACCAAGCGTTTTAATCATTTAGATAAAAATAAAGATGGTTATATCACAGTAAATGAAGCACCGACGGCCCCCGACACGCCGCCAATAACAGGCGACATTTGGCTGCCTCACCATAAGATGTATTGATGACTAATTAGCCGGCGCCTTAACCTGCTGGCTTTTTTCATGCTTAACGCAAGGCTTCCCATCAGTACACCGGAACTTAATATCATCTATTTAAAATCCAAATAGTTCTGCCGTAAAACAGCCATATTTTGATATCGTATAGGACAACCATAATTTGATATTTTTGTGAATCGAATATGTCAGTAAAGCTACTGCGGTGAGAAAGTTACTTTAAGTATTCCGGCACAAACACCTCGTCACTCCTCATTCGCGGAGCTTCATCCTTTGTCTAAACGCCAACAGCGCGAGCAAAGTTTTGGACAAAAACGTGTCAGCGACTTTCCTAAATTAGGATTTAATGGATTACTTTTTGTATCACAAGACCTCTAGTCTAGTTATAAAATTTGCGCAGCCACAACACTCACAACCTTAGATTAAGCCGATTTGCCGGCGATGAACCCCACAGTTATAGGCTTATGTTGGTAGCTCTACTCGCACTAACAATCCTGCCTGCTGATTACTTAATTCAACATTACCACCGTGACTGCGGATGATGTTTCGAGCTATCGCCATCCCTAAACCTGTTCCACCTGTTTCTCGGTTGCGTGAGGTTTCTAGACGATAAAACGGTTCGAATACTTGCTCAAACTTCTCTTCTGGTATGCCATCGCCACTGTCTTGAATCTCGATAACTAATGAACTTTGAACAGGCGTGGAAAATGACACCTCGGCGTGAGCGCCATACTTTGCACCGTTTTCAATCAAATTTCTTAACGCACGCTTAAGGCTTACTGGACGGCATGATAGTGTCGCTGAGTCAGACTCATTAAACTCAACCGAATAACCTACTCCAACCAAGTCTTCACATAGGCTACCTAAAAAGGCATTCACCTCAACGGGCTTTGTCGCTTCTGTGTCTGAGGATTGTTTCATGAATGTGAGGGTCGACTCTGACATCAACTGCATCTCTTCGAGTGTTTTTAATAGGGCATCACGGTCGTCACTGTCTGGCATCATCTCCACGCGCAGGAGCATACTGGTGATGGGGGTGCGTAAATCATGAGATAGCGCGGCAAGTAACCTAGCTCTATCTTCTCCAAAGAGCTGAACTCGTTGATTCATTTGGTTAAAAGCACGAATAGTCTCGGTGATGTCGTCTGCCCCCCGTTCTAAGATAGGTTCGACCACTTCACCTCGCCCTAGCTGCTGAGATGCTTGAGACAAGAACTGTAAAGGCTTGGTGATTTTTTTAATCATCACAGCAATACATGCCAGTGTCAGCAGTGTCGCAAGGGCAAAAAAGGTCATCCCTTGTTTTATAGCAATGGCACTCAGCGTTGAAGAAGTGGCATTGAGTTGTAACCAACGATCGTTTTGTAGATGCACAGCAATTCTTAGTTCGGTTAATGCCTTATCGTTACGCTCATTGGCGTTCTGGAGTGCGCCAGACATCAACATAGGCTGACGCTCTTGTTTGACCCACACTCGACCCTGATAGTTTTGACCAAGCGCAGCCGTAATTTTGTTTACAACGGCCTGTTCTGACTCATTCATGATCACACTGGTTAGATCCATGCGTTTCTGAGTGCTGTAACGGACATAATCATTATTGAGCGGGTTAAGAATCGAGCCATAGTCTTGCTCTCCTTCTGCTCGCTCAAGTGTTTCTACAACCGTGACAAACTTTTGAATCTGCTGGCTCTCATTGACTTCGGAAATCGCGCCGCTGTAGATCACACTCAAAATACCAAAGGTGACAATTTGAGCGAGCAACAGCACACTGAGTACCGCAAGCAGCATTTGAGAAAACAGACTACGCCCTACCTTTTGGCTAAGGCGACTGATTAAATTTCGGACAAGATTTTCAGCAGGGTTTAACATTAATACTCGACCTTTTCGGTAAACATATATCCGCCACCCCAAACGGTTTTTATTAACGTCGGGTTCTTCGGATCAGATTCTATTTTTTTACGTAAGCGACTGATTTGGTTGTCAATGCTACGGTCAAACGGGTTTGCTTCCGCGCCTTTGGTTAAATCCATCAGCTGATCGCGGCTGAGAACTTGTCTTTCATGGGCTAAGAACGCCTTTAACAAACGAAATTCCGCCGCGCTTAACGCCACCAACAAACCATCATCACGGGTTAATTGATGCTGATGAATATCAAGCTGCCAACCGGGGAACTTAATCATGGAACTCTGCTGCTTTGGCGGTCCAGCATCGGCACTTTTTTCTACGCGCCTCAGTACAGCTTTCACACGAGCCAGTAGTACCCTAGGGCTAAATGGCTTGGTGAGGTAATCATCTGCCCCTAACTCCAAGCCAACCACGGTATCTGCATCTTCACTCATGGCGGTTAAGAAGATAAAAGGCGTGCTCTGTTTCTCTTGCAGCTCTTTACACAAGGTTAAACCGTCATCCCCGGGCATCATGATATCGAGGATCACCAAGTCAAATCTTTGCGTGGCAATCGCTGCTCGCATTTCATCACCGCCATTGGCTTCCACCACGGCGTATCCATGCTGAGAGAGGTAACGTCCTAATAGGGTTCGAATATCGTCGTGATCATCGACCACCAATATATGTTTATTCATTGCACACTCTTTGGTTTGTTATCGCGCGAGTTGAAGATGGCGATAACCACTGCTTCATGTCTTGTCCAACTCCTAGCATACAAGGAATGATGACAAGGGTAATCACTGTCGCAAACAAAATGCCAAACCCAAGCGAAATTGCCATTGGGATCATTAGCTGTCCCTCTTTCGATGTTTCAAAAATCATCGGTGCCAGTCCACAAAAAGTGGTCACAGTGGTCAGAAAAATTGGTCTGAAACGTCTTACTGCCGCATTGACGATCGCCTCTCGCCAACTTTCTCCGTCAACTCGGTAACGATTATAAGTGGTAATCAACATCAAGCTGTCGTTCACAACCACACCACATAACGCAATTACCCCTAAGATACTGATGATGCTCAGCGGATGGCCAAGAATCACATGCCCCAAAATCGCCCCCACTATGCTAAATGGGATCGCTGCCATCACAAGCAGTGGTTGGGTGTAACTCTGAAACGGTATTGCCAGCAACGCATAAATCACAATCAAGGCAAGTAAGCTCGATTTACCTAGTGCACTCATACTGCTTGCTGCATTTTTTTGCTGTCCACCTAAGCTGATTTTTAAGCTTGGATAGCGATGCTTAAGCTCAGTAAAGATACCTTGCTGTAATGATGCTACGAGCTGTGGTGTCTTACTTCGATCACCTACATCAGCGGTCACTTCGACTGAACGACGACCATCACGGCGTGTCACTTCAGATGGCGCTACACTGTGCGCCACATCTGCCACGCGAGAAAGCGGCACATAATGATCACTCGGTATTTGAATCATCAAATTGTGCAGATCTAACTCACTCTGGCGGTACTGCTCATCAAGTTGAACTTTCACCGCAACCTCATGAATACCTTGTTGCTGTTTTAGTGCCGTCACACCAAAAAAGGCGTGTCTTAATTGCTGTGAAATAGCATCTGCAGTTAGCCCCATCGCAAAACCAACCGAATTAATACTCACATCTAACTGGCTATTACCACTGGAAAAACTGCTCGAAATTTCACTCACTCCTGAAAAAGCATGCAATTCAGAGGTTAATAGCTCACTCGCTTCACGCAAAATTTGAGTATTTGCGTGATTCATTTGTACTGTTAATGCTGGACCGCCACCGGGACCACCGCCAGAAGTTGTATAGCGCATACTCTCTACACCGGTAATCTCACTGTTTTCTGCACGCCATAGATTCGCTATATCTCTAGTGCTGAGTGAACGCAGGCTTGGGTCGCCTAAGTAAAGTGAGACTCTCATTGTCGTGCCTTTGATCGATGTGGTTAACCCCGTAGCAAATTCGTCACCACCATTTTGTTCAACGATACGCTCAGCGCTCTGCTCTAATAATTTCGCGACCTCTTCCATGCGCGACTCTGCGGTTCCGTAAGGCAAGGTTGCGACCACTCGCACGCCATTCACTTCAAAACGAGGCATGAGGTAGAAGCCTAAACGACCACTGGTAAGCCATGCACCGATCAAAACCATCACTGCGATCGCCACAGAGAGTGATAGATACTTATAATTAATCACCGATTGTAGTGCTGGCTTGTACATTTGATGGATGAAATGTTGCAGTCTTCTATCGACAGAGCCTTGCCAGCTATCCAGTTTTTGGCCTATTTTTCCTTTTGGTTTATCTTTCATTCGCCCTAAATGAGCAGGCAGAATAAACAGCGCCTCAATCCATGAGATCGCAAAAACACTAATCACGACTAAAGGTGTTGCCGCTTGAAGTTTGCCAATTTGCCCTGGCAGTGTCAGGATCGGCAAAAACGCGACCATATTGGTTAAGATACTAAAGGTCAGTGGCACAGCAACGTCTTTCGCACCAAGGATCGCTGCTTTCATAAAGCTCATCCCTTGCTGGCGGCGGTGGTAGATGTTTTCACCCGCAATGATCGAGTCATCGACCACAATGCCCAACGCAATAATAAAGGCGAACATGGATACAGTGTTGATAGACACATCCATACCCGGTAGCAGTAACATTGCGCCAAGGAACGAGGTTGGGATGCCCATCGTCACCCAAAATGCGAGGCGATACTCCAAGAAAATACTCAGCATCACCAACACAAGCACCAATCCTAAGAACGCGTTCTTGAGTAGGATGCTCATCTGGTTGTAGTAGTTGATTGAGTCATCATCGGCAATCACAATGCTCACACCCGGGGGCAGATTCGTCTCGATTTCAGGTAAAACATCTCGAACTGCTTGAGAAACACCAACCGGCGTTTGCTGACCCACTCGATATACCGTTAACCCTGACGCAGGCTCACCGTTGTAGCGCATCTGATGACCATCATCATTGAGCCCATCTTCAACTGTCGCTACCGAGCCTAAGCGTACTGTGCTGCCGTTTTGTGTGGTTTTAATCGGAATAGCGGCAAAGTCTTGCGCGGTCTCTAAGCGTCCATGTACTCGCACGCTAATATCACCTGATACGGTTTCAATCTCACCGGCACCAAGGTCAAATGCGTGTGTTTTGATAGCGTTTGAGATGTCGTTTAACGTGAGGTTAAGCTTTTGCAATTGTTGATGGTCAACATTAACTTGAATCTCATGATCAAGATCTTGCTCTAGATCGATTTGGGTAATGCCCGACTCTTGCAATAAGCGCTGACGTACGCCTTCCGTCAAAGTGTGTAGAGCTTTTTTATCGACATTGCCATGCAAAACAATCTCCATCACATCTTTTTTACGGCTCTTAATATAGACGCGTGGCTTTTCTGCTTCTTGGGGCAAAGTCGATAAACGGTTGATCGCTTGCTCTACCTCTTGCAGCAAATAATTGACATCAAAACCATCAATCACCGTCATTGAAACAGATGCTTTGCCTGACTTTGATGACGACGTCAGTTCATCAATCCCTTCTAAACTGCGGATAGCATTCTCGATAGGAAGCACAACGCTCAAATCAATTTCGTCTGGTGCTGCACCTGAATATTCAACATCGACGATCACTTCATCCAGATCAAATGCCGGAGTGATCTCTTTTTTGATGTTCCAGCTCACCAGTAAACCGCCTAAGATAAGCATTAACATCAGTAAATTTGGCGTGACCTTATCTTTGGCCATCCATGCAATTGGGCTTCTCATCGGGCTTAGTTCTCTTGTTGGGGATTCTGAATAGTTTTAATCGCGGTTCTCAGTGGCATTCCCGATACAGGAGAGCCGAGATAAGAGCTCACCACTCGCTCGCCGACTTTTAGCTCATCGCCAATATAGGCTAAGGTGGCATTTCTAAACACTGGGGTTACGCTACGTATTTCAAGCTTGTTATCTTGATTCATGATCCAAACTTGGTTATCACTTCGCATCAGTTGATCGGGCAGCACACTCACGTTATCTAATGCCTTTCCCTTAAGGGTGATATCAAGCAAATCATTAATCATCACGCGCGGTTTGCGTCGATTTTCAGCTAACAGCGCCAATGGGTCGGAAATCCCAACCACCACTGAAACCATGCGAGACTGGCTATCCATGTTTGGTGCAATCGAGATCACTTCACCACTACGGGTTTGACCATTCCAATGTGAGCTTGTGATTGAAACAGAGCTGCCTTTGCCACTTTGATTGGCATACTCAAGCCACTGCATGCCCGCTTCTGACAGTTCAACTGTTAATAGAAAACGGTCAGTAGAGACTAATTGAAGTAAGTCACTGCTAGTCGAAACGCGGCTACCGATATGAACATTGCTTTGGATCACTTGCCCAGAAAATGGCGCTCTAATCTGAGTACGGGCAAGATCTAAGTCGGCTTTCGCAAGGTTCGCTTTAGCACGGTTTAAGTTCGCTTTTGCTGCTTCAAGCTGTGGTAAGCGCATCACTAAAGCACGTTCGTTTTCTGTTAGTTTATGACCTGTAAGTTGATACTCTTTCTTGGCAATACTCTGACGACCAAGTTCGAGTTTTAAATCAGACTCAGCTTCAATCACAGCGGCTTGCATCTCTTGGCGTGTGATCAAATACTCAGCATTATCTAACTCAATTAAACGTTCGTTGTTCTTGATCTGGCTTCCCGCGACAAGATTTGGCTTGATCGCAATCACTTGGCCCTCAACCTCCGAATATAACGAAATCATCTTATCTGCACTTACAGTCGCGAGCGCATTCAACTGAATATTAACGGTATTTTTTTCTACAAGGTAGGTATCCACTAATCGCTCAACTTTCACTGGTTTTGCGCGCTGGCTTTTTGGTGTCGATGCCATCAAATGCCACGCACTGCCACAAGCAAGCGAGAGAACAAGAATGGGTGCAACGACTTTTTTAAGGGTGGGGGTAGTGATTTTCATTAGTCCATATCCTGTTCTACTTATTGATCGTTTGTTTGGTTATCTACAGTATTTGATTCAAACGTATTCAGATTACCTGCTATCGAACGATGCAGAGCGATACGTAAAGCAAATAGGTTGCCTTGGCTCTCAACTTTGCTTTGTTGTAAGTCCAGTTCTGATTGCTGTGCGGTTAGCACTTGCAGAAAGTCCACGCTGCCGTTTTGATAGCGAAGCTGTTTGATTTGTGCTGTTTTTGAAGCCAGTGCTAAGCGCTGTTCAATATTATTTAGCTGAAGGTGTTCGCTTTGCTCTTGGGTTAACGCGGTTTCTACTTCACTGACAGCTTCGATGACTTTTTGGGTGTAGTTATTCAAACTCTCATTGAGTACAGCTCGCTGCTCTTCAATCGCAGCATCTCGCGAACCACCGTCAAGAATCGGTACTAAAATTGAGCCAGCTAACTTACTTACCCAATCGCTCATCAAGTCTGAAATGTTGGTTGAGCTTGAAAGCAGTGAAGCGGTAATTTGAATTTGTGGGTAACGATCCGCTTCTGCGACTACAACGCTTTGTTGCTGACTTTGCACCGAAAACCACGCTTGCTTCAAATCAGGTCTTTGATTGAGTAACTGCGCTGGGACACCAATATTTGGCATCGTTGGTAAGGTTGATAAACGTGGCAAGTCTGTCAGAGCAAAAGAGAGATCGCCAGTGAGTACCTTGAGTTGCAGCTCGATCACCTTTAACTCACTTTTAGCCGCCAGTAACTTAGCTTGTTGCGCTTGCTGTAATTGCTGCTGTTGCCAGATATCTTCAATATTGCTTTGTCCATATTGGTGATGTAGCGTCAGCATATTTAGTTGTTTATCAAGCACGGTTAATTGCTGTGAATACAACTCGAACAACGCGTTAAGAGTGACCGCTTGATACCAGCTCAATGCAATTTCAGAGCTCAATGTAATCGCTGCGACATCTAGCTCTTGTTGACTCGCAAGGTAGTCAAATTCCGCGGCTTGCTTGGTTGCAGACAGGCGAGACCATAAATCAAGCTCATAGCTCGCCATCACGCCAAATTGGAATGCGGTAGCTGAATCTGAAGATTGTGTCGTACGGTCAGCATTGAATGTAGCATCAAGCGTTGGTGATGAGCTCGCCCCTGCTTGTGTCGCTTTGGTAGCAGATTGCTGTAAACGGTTGATTGCTGCTTGAAAGCTGAAGTTATTACCTAAAGCTTGGGTGATTAAACGATCCAACTGAGGGGCATTGAATGCTCGCCACCATGCTGCCACCATTTCACTGTGATTAGCTTCATTATGACTATTTTGAATTGTCGTCGCGGTAAACTGCTGAGGAAGTGACTCCGACAATATAGGTGCAGGATCAGCAGGCATCGACGTAGAAGCACAACCTGCCAATATAGTACTTAAACTCGCAATTAGAATGGATGAACGCTGCATAGGTGATGGGCTCATTGATAAACAGTGCCGCCACTATACGAATCAAGCGTTGATATTATTTGCCAAGCAATCACCAGTTTGTCGCAAATTGTATCAATTTCGCTAAATTGTCGAGGTTTGTATCAAAGCCGTTTTTTTACTCAAATTTGTGCAACGATATTAGCTCGTTCTAATCACTGAGTAACACCATGCCTTTGAGTAAGCCTAACCAATCACACAGCATCAATGTGAGCCAACAAGCCCTAACATGGATAAATATTGCAGCAATAACCATCGTGTTAACCGCTGTAAAATTTTTTGATGGGGTACTTGCTCCTCTGCTTGTTTCAGTTTTTATCGCGTTTGCTGTCTACCCTATGATTACTTTAGTTAAGCGTGCGAAAGTCCCACATGTCGCAGCCTCTTTGCTTGTTATGCTGTTTTTCTTGGCAGGGCTTGGCACATTAGGTGGCATATTGGGGAATTCAACCCGTGACATTTTGGTGAATATCGACAGTTACCAATCAAGCTTGCAAGAAACTCTTCGCAGCATAAACCTTTACGCCGACCGTGCAGGTTTACCTATCGACCTAAGCTTAGTGAATATTGAGTCATTATTTACGACTACGGAACAATCTATGCTCAATGTGGCCTCCAAAGCTGGCAACACCATGAGTAACTTTATAATTATCGTGGTCACGACAGGATTTATTGTCGCAGAAGCGCCCTTTCTTCACAGCAAGCTACACCGCCATATGCGCTCAGAAAAAATGTTAATCAGTATTGATAAGTTTGTGCACTCAATGAACCGCTACTTGCTTGCTAAATCTGCGATTAGCTTAGGTAAAGCCTTGCTAGTCGGTGGGATCTTATGGGGCTTTGAAGTTGAGTATTACGTGCTCATTGCTGTGTTGGTGTTCTTACTTAATTTTATCCCAAACATTGGTCCACTATTGGCAGCTGCACCGCTTACTGTATGTGCGTTACTGCAAACGGGGATTAACGAAACCCTGATGATCATGTCGCTCTATTTTGCCATCAACTTTATTGTTGGTAACTTTGTCGAACCGAAACTATTGGGAAGTAAGCTAGGGCTATCGCCACTAATTGTGTTCTTGTCATTGCTACTCTGGGGCTGGCTATTAGGACCGGTGGGATTGATTCTTTCCGTCCCATTAACAATGGCAGTCAAGATCTGTTTTGAGAGTTCTAGCAAGTATCAACATATTTCAGAGGTTATGGGGTAAAGGATAGTTAAAGGGAATGACTGAGAGCATTTAAACTTAGCGAAGCCTGAATGCAGTTTTACGGTCAACTTCGTTTATCTTTAAGCCCAAGACGTTGCAATTAATAGGTAAATCATAATCTCGATACAGTTCGATGAATTTATCTCGGATTAATACTATTAAGGGCGGCCAGCATTAGCAGAACATATATGAGTATTTACTCTAACGCACTTTGGGGCATTTTCGAGCTAGAAAATGCCATGTGTTAAATTTCAGATTGTGACGTTTTTGGACAGAAATGTGTTTCGGAGAACCAAGTATTAGCAAATCACGAATTAGCATAAGTATGGAAAGTCACTAAGCTCACTGTCCTGTATTATTTTCACACAAATCTGACATTGATGAATGCCATAAGCTATCGATATAAACATCGATATATTGTATTATTACATCCGTATTTATACTTATTAGGATTTTCTATGTTGATTCACGAATTTTCGAATAAGGACGTTACCGCTGAGCATGTAATTTTAGCTCAAGCAATACTAGCAGGGACTGCTCAAGGTGATAAAAGTAAAGCACAGCGCTTTATGATTTTTGTAAATGAGATTCCCGATGCGCCGACTGTGCAAAGCCTGATTCCATGCTTTAGTCAATTTATGAAGCTCTTTAAAGCCAGCTGACATTCAGAATACGTTACACAGGGATGTGTAATTAAGATCACCAATTCCCCCCTAACCACTACCTACTTTTAAACTCTATCTGACCTTATACTCGCTCTCTATCTAGCCATTGTTGTCGGAGGACAATAGCGTTTGATCAATTTTAAAAACGTTTCCGGACAAAAGTGAGTTATGAATCCCCGCTGACTGTTATAACTAGGATAACTACTGCTACGAAAAATAGTTTCAATCACTTCCAAACTAATTGTTAGTTTTATTAATCCTCTACAAATGAATTAGGGTTTGCTTATAGTTTCACCAACAACACATTCAAAGAAGAGAAACAGTATTTTAAGTTGATTTCATATCTTCATAAATTTGACACAATAAACCCTTAGTGTTTTTAGGTTTTAATTGCTAGGAAGACTAATGAGTAAACAGGCTCAGTTCATTGCTTTAGGATTAGGCTTAACGCTAGGTTGCTCTATTTTGTTTTTAAATTTGGTCTCTTCATCTCACCATATAGGGACAGTTGATTTTGCTATGCCAAATGAACAGATTTGCGATGTCGTTGATTCAACCGGCGACAAGGTATTTCACATCTACGTCCCCATGATGAGTGATCTTGATAAATTTAATGACATATTCTGTCAGTCCCTTCTCGCCAAAAGCCACTACGCACAAGTACGATCTCATCTCACTCCTCGATCTCAATTAAAAGCAATCCATTTAACCAGCGACCCGCTCACTCTCGTCCTGTCTAGACATTATTTTTTACAGAGTATTCTCCCAGGATATGCTGATTTTTATCATGAAATCGTTGAGCTACCAAAGTATAAAGTGTATTGGGTGTCAACTTCACCAGTGAATAAAGACACATTTACCACAGCAAAAATAGCCTTACTGGATGACCAAAGAAGTCAGTCTGGTTATATGGCGCCGCTTAAATATCTCAATAACCACAGCCTGAATATTTCTCAATTGAATATTCAATACTTCAAGAATCGTGATTCGATGTTGAACGCTTTCAAACAACACTCTGTCGATTTATTACCGCTGACGTCATTCGAATTACCCAAGCTCAATCAGACATCCTATGAGTCCATATTGATTGATGACCAGTTGGAACTTGGTTCTTGGTTTTTACACAATTCGGTATCAGACCCTACCGCCGACAAAATCAGAACATTTCTCAGTTCGTTTTTACGAGCAAATTCAGGGATTCCAAATGAATAACACGGTCAGGTTCGTTGCTAGTGTGATCGCTTTCGCTACGCTAAACATATTGATGGGGATACTGTTAACCTTCAACTCTAAAGCGTATATAGAAAAACAGATCTCGGAACAGTTGAGTGAGGTATTGAATACGATTGATCAGTATTCCGTTTCCTATGAATCGATAGAACAAATGCTCACTCATTTTGAGAACGTATGGACAGCTTCATCGACTCGCGTTGATCACTCAGCGACTCTATTTCCAGTGATATCGTCGAGTACAGTTGACGTTGCCACGATAAATTATCCCGCTATTCAGCAGGCCAGTGACATTTACCTTAATTTGGACGATAACGTTATTGGTATTTCACTTGAGTACGAGCACCATTACAACCTAAGTGGAATCGTATTCTATTTGTTTCTCTTTAGCTGCCTGTTGTTGGGCAGTGCTTGGGTCGTTCGCTCCCCAATCCAAGAAAACGATCAAAGTCCAAATGAAAGCAAGCAAGACAGGCTATTAGAATGTGGCGCTCGTTCAGAAGATATGGTGCGCTTATTAGCGTTTGATAACCTTAAATTACTAAGCGAACTCGAACTGAAATGGTTTCTTTGGGCTTTTTCAAGAACAGACTGCCTAGATTATGCCTGGCGCGTAGCTAAGGCAGAAGATAGCTTGGAGCTTGATGCAGCAAAACGTCACATTTACATCCGTGGCTTGGGTATTGAGTTATCAAAAACACCTTTCTTTTATTACTACTGGTATGCAAAACGAAAGTCTCAAGGGCTTTCCGCTTATACCAATCCAAGTGTCAATAAACCCGATCGAATTGCAGGGGCAAATTTAGCTGACATTATGATTCAATTCAACGGCGCCGCGAAAACCATTGATGACCTACACGGCATTGGGGTTCGTTCCAAAAACTTGGATCTGAATCGGAATAAAGTAAAAGAGCGTTTAGTGAGTGAACTTGGCGAGCTTTCAACAACATATCTTTTTGAATCTAATAGAGATTCAAAAACGGCACGGTATCAATATCAACTTACGCTATCCTCTGAACACATTCACTTTAGAGCATGATTTAGATTTTTTTATATCGATGGAGTTATCTCTTTTCCTACCCAGAGATAACTATTTCACAAAAGCGACTTATGGCATTTCTATATTGATTGCGATTGCGTAATTCGACACACGGATCGTGCAAGCTTTCAAATTTGATAACAAGGTTAATAGAAATGCTTCAAATAAAGACGGTTGCTCTCTCTATTGCATTAGCAATGTCAGCAACACATGCAAGTGCATCAATACTACCGGCCCATCAAGTCAATAGTGACTGGTATATAAATTCAGAAAAGAAACTCGATTCTCAGCTTGAGCAATCACCCAATACCGCCGCAAAAAACGTGGTGGTTTTTTTCGCCAACGGTATGGGGCCAACCACATTGACCGCTTCTCGTATTCATGAAGCGCAGTTACGTGGAGAAGAATATGGGGAAGAGAACAGTTTATCATTTGAACGGTTAGCTGATTCGGGGTTACTTAAAACTTACAGCACAAACCAACAAGTTGCGGACACCGCCGCCAGCATGACGGCAATGTCTACTGGCGTTAAAACAAAAGCAGGTGTTATTGGCCTGACAGACAATATTGAGCGCAGTGATTGTCATATCCAAAACGAGAAGTTGCACACATTACTTGAACTCGCAACCCATAAAGGAATGGCAACGGGCGTTGTTGCTACAGGACGAGTGACCCATGCTAGTGTTGCACCGCTTTACGCTCATACATCAAATAGAGACTGGGAGTCATCTGTGTCTACAGAATGCTCAGGCCAAGTTTCTGATATTGCTTACCAACTGGTTCATGAAGCGGCGCCAATAAACGTTGTTCTTGGTGGCGGAAGTAGAGAATTTCTCCCTACATCGGAAGATGGTAAACGAGAAAATGGCAACTTAACAACGGACTGGACCGAGCGATTTGGCAACGAATCCGCCTACCTCAGTTCTCGTGAAGATTTTGATAATACAAATTTTAGTCGAGCTGATCGAGTCTTAGGTTTGTTTAACGAGAGTCATATGTCTTACGAAGTCGACCGGGACCCAGAATTAGAGCCCTCTTTATCTGAAATGACGGAAGCCGCACTGAAATTGCTCACAAACACTCCGCGAGGCCTAGAGAATGGCTTCATGTTAAGTGTGTCTGCAAGCCGTATTTCTCATGGGCACCAAGCAGGCAACGCCGCTAGAGCCTTAACGGAAACCATTTCACTAAGCCATGCTGTAGAGAAAACTCAATCATACCTTGCGGATGCCGGATTACTGGAAGACACATTAATTGTTGTTGCATCCGACCACTCATACACGCTCTCTATTGGCGGCTTTGGTGCACGTGGCAACCCAATTTTAGGCATTTCTGAAACCTACGATGGGCAAGGATTAGATGGTGCTGCAGATGCTACTGATGGCTTTGAATACACAACGTTAGCTTACGCAAATGGTCCTGGCGCTCAATTTACTCGAGATGACTCAGGTAATCGTGTCGACCCTGGTTTGGAAGATACTGAAAATGTTGACTACCTTCAGCAAGCAACCGTTCCTCTTCAAGCTTCAACATCCTCAGGTGAAGATGTACCGGTATTTGCAATGGGACCAAGAAGTTACTTGGTACGAGGGACATCAGAGCAAACTTCGATTTTTCATGTGATCAACCAAGCTGCTGAGCTAGGTGCTCAGGCATACCAAACTAAATAAGGCATAGTAAAATGACATTGAAAACACTCACCCTTGCTATGACCTCAGCATTCTTGCTAGCGGGCTGCAACTCATCAACTTCAGGTGATGAAGTAGAAAAACCTAATTTTGGTTGGACATTAGGTACACCTGTCGTCTCTGATACTGAGCGGGTTAACTCATGGTTTAACCAGGGTGCGGAGCGCATTGACAGTATTCAATCTGAATTTGAACTTGCCTCTTTTAATACCAAGGGTAAAGCAAAGAACATCATTCTTTTCGTCGGTGATGGCATGGGGATATCGACGTTGACCGCTGGTCGTATATTAGAAGCTCAAACACGTTATGGCATGGAATTAGGGGAGGAACACCAAGTTGTATTCGAAAAATTCCCACATACCGCGCTGTCAAAAACATATAATTCGGATGCAACGGTTCCCGACTCTGCCGGCACAATGAATGCCATGATGACAGGCGTAAAAAATCGACAGTCTGTGATAGGGTTAGATGAAAATGTTTGGTTCAGCCAATGTGATGCGAACCTCTTTGATTCTCAACTAATTTCAGCACTAGATTTAGCCAAAATGGCAGGAAAATCGACAGGTATTGTCACCACGACTGCAGTCACGCATGCAACACCTGCCGCTACCTACGCCTTTAGCCCTAATAGAAACTGGGAAACGGACACTTCTGCTGGATTAGACGGATGTATCCCTGACATCGCAAAGCAGCTTATTGACTATCAACATAAGTTTGACAATGGATACGGTGGTTTTACCACGGAACTCAATTCAGGTATGGATGTGATATTCGGGGGCGGAAGAAGTTACTTTACCCTTAACTCTGAAGAATCATTTTCAGAAGGCGATCGCGAAGATGAAGATTTGATCGAGCTATGGAAACAACGAAACCCAAATGGCGCGTATATTCAGAGTGGTGATGAGCTTGCAAACCTTAATATAGATCAACACAACACCATTCTTGGTTTGTTTGCCGAGTCTCAACTAGATTTTGACCTCTACCGAGAAGATACCGATCAACCGTCACTCTCTGAGATGACAAGTTCCGCGCTAGAACTGTTACAGAAGAATGAAGATAACGGGTTCTTCTTAATGGTCGAAGGGGGTCGAATCGACCACGGGCATCATTTTGGTAGCTCAAAGAATGCACTTTACGATTTTATGGCATTTAATCAAGCCATTGAAACAGCGTTGGAAATGACAAAAGATGCTGCGGATGAAACACTCATCATTGTTACGGCCGATCACTCCCATGTATTTACCATTGGTGGCAAACCCAAACGTGGTAACCACATTTTGGATCTCGTTCACGATGTAAATGATGAACTGATGTTAGCGGATGATGGACTTCCCTTCACTGCCTTGCACTACGCCAATGGCTTAAATGGTGGTACCGATGAATTTGAATTCTGTTACCCAGGTTACGGCTGTTTTAGCTTCAAGGGTTCCTTTGATGATACAGGGGCACGTAAAGACCCAGGCACATCGGAAGAAACCATGGCGAATGGCTACGCGCAGCAAACAACCGTTCCTTTACCGTCAGAATCTCACGCCGGTGAAGATGTGGGAATCTGGGCGATTGGTCCAGGTTCTGAACAAGTTCGCGGTGTACTGGAACAAAACAGTATTTTTCATATCATGGAGCGAGCCGGTAACTTGATTGAAAACGCGGAAGCAGCAATAAATTAACCCTACGCTCCTCGAGCTAAGGCTCGAGGAGCGGCAAGTAAAACAATAAATTTGGTATTCAACGTGAAGCAGTTAATTACTCTACTCTTACTTATTTTTACACATACAATCAGTGCGAATAATAGCGTCCATGCCATGGATGACAGCTACTCTGCTCAATATAAAATTTCAGAGCACTTGGGTTTTCAGGTAACAACTAGCCTGATGGCGTTTACTGTGACGGATAACCACGTCATCCGAGAATTACCGCAACATAATATTATTGAGCATTGGGTTAAACGTGACAACGGAAGACATATTTTTTATCGCCACTTCCCCAATTATGACAGCAGTATTCACTATACCCGCGGTGATTTAAGAGCCTTCAATTTATCGGGTGATTGGGAAACAACAACCCAAGTTATCCCATATCGTTGGCTACAGGCGCTTGAAAAAAAAGAGACCTTTCGTAC
Source organism: Vibrio cyclitrophicus (assembly GCA_023206055.1). Lineage (NCBI taxonomy): Bacteria > Pseudomonadati > Pseudomonadota > Gammaproteobacteria > Vibrionales > Vibrionaceae > Vibrio > Vibrio cyclitrophicus. Next base: position 888,292 of record CP065367.1, read on the forward strand.
AGAACAAGGCTCTGTTTCACGGTTTGAAGGTGACATTAACGGATATCAAGTTTCGATAGATTGGCTCAATGACAAGGGACTACCGAAAAAATATACGATAAAAAAACAACATCAGAGATTGACCCTTGAATTACTCGATCTGACTGATGCAAATCGTACAATCGCAAAGCTGAAAGACTGGGATAAATACCGTAAAATTGATTTTTCAGATGCGATGGATATGGAACGTGATGAGTTTGTACAGTATTTGCTGACCAGCGGACAACTAGAAACTAATGGTGCAAATTTTCATACGCATTAGGCGTTAGAAGACTACCGTTTAAACAGTTCAAATATTAGACGTTATAAGGCTACCCTTATAACGTCTAATAAATTAACCATCAGCATTAAAATGCAATGAAAAGAGAGCTCTAGCAAAAATGTTTCGGGGTATTTAAGTTTTACAGACCACGTCATCACTCTTTTGGACAAAGATGTGTTACACCACCAGTCAACACACCTATGGACAGAAATCAGTTTCGCAAATCAGAACATTAACATGTCATGAATTACGTGAAGTATGGAAAAGTCGCTTAACTTGGTGTCTAGCATTGATGATGCGGATCAGTTGGATGAACGTCTATCATTCAAACAACTCATATACGTTTTTTGCATCACGTACTCGATAGGTTTGGCTTCCCACCGGAACACCAGTACTTAATATCATCCATTTTAAATCCAACAGGTTCTGCCGTAAATCCCCAAAAAAAAGAGCCGCTTAAAAGCGGCTCTTGATCTTCAAATTATTCGAATCCGTTCAGATTACTCTTTACCGAATACGTTGTTCTCTTGCTCTTGTACACGGATGAAAGTCGTACGCTTAGTTAGCTCTTTAAGCTTTGCTGCGCCTACGTATGTACAAGTTGAACGTACACCACCAAGGATGTCAGAAATTGTGTTGTGAACTGAACCACGGTATGGAAGTAGAACAGTTTTACCTTCCGCTGCGCGGTACTTAGCAACACCACCTGAGTGCTTGTCCATAGCCGACTGAGACGACATTCCATAGAACTTCATGTATTGCTTACCGTCTTGCTCTACTACTTCACCGCCTGACTCAGAGTGACCAGCTAGCATGCCGCCTAGCATTACGAAGTCAGCACCGCCGCCGAACGCTTTAGAAACGTCACCCGCACATGAACAGCCACCGTCACCGATGATCATGCCGCCCAGGCCGTGTGCCGCATCGCCACACTCGATGATTGCAGAAAGTTGAGGGTAACCTACGCCTGTTTTAACACGTGTAGTACAAACAGAACCGGGGCCGATACCAACCTTAACGATGTCTGCGCCAGCTAGGATTAGCTCTTCAACCATGTCACCTGTTACAACGTTACCCGCAGAGATAACTTTTGTCGGGAATTCAGCACGTACTTTTTGTACGAACTCAACAAGGTGCTCTGAGTAGCCGTTCGCGATATCGATACAGATGAATACGAAGTCTTCGCTAAGCGCCATGATCTTCTTAACTTTCTCGAACTCAGCTTCAGAAGTACCTGTTGATACAAAAACGTTGTTTAGAGTTTTCTTGTCTGCTGTTTTAGCAAACTCAGCCCACTGCTCTACTGTGTAGTGCTTGTGTACTGCAGTCATAACACCGTGCTCTGCTAGAGCAGTTGCCATTTCAAAGCTTGCTACCGAATCCATGTTAGCTGCAATTACTGGAGTACCAGACCATTGACGACCGCTATGCTTGAATGTAAAATCGCGGGTTAATTCAACTTGAGAACGGCTTTTAAGGGTAGAACGCTTCGGACGGAAGAGTACATCTTTGAAACCTAACTTAAGTTCTTGTTCGATACGCATGGTGTTTTCCTTGATTCATAAAATTATGTGTCTCTCGCGAAATGCGCAGTAAAACCGTTGGCAGACGAGTTTACTTTTCTTCGGACACAAAAAAACCGGAGCGTTGGCAGACGCTCCGGTTTTCAGCATTATAGGTTGTGATTTACTAACAGCAAGTCTGATATTTCACTTTTTTTTATGCTATCCTCTCAAAGATTCCATATCTGCTACAAACCCCTCAACTTTACTTTCCAACTAAATTCTTACTAATTAATAACTTAGCGAACTATTCACGCAAACGCTGTCGATTTATTGCGCAATCGTTTTCCTCCCTATTTCGCTCAATATCCCCCTCGTTAAGCAATAATGTGAAGAAAGTGCCTCGAAATCACATAAAAATCACACTTTTCTCCAACAAAAAAATGCCTTTTTTCTTAAATAAATTCGATTTTTTTCTAATTTTTATCTGTTTTAGACCAAATTGGGCAGTCTTGTGACGTTTTTGTTTTGTTGTCACTTGGGAAAGTAGAGTGAAAACGACTCAATCTAGAGGCCAATACTCACTTGGGTTTGATAATTCGACCTTCACACTCCATTAAATGCGCCTTTCAGTTTGTACTTTATAAATCCAATTTCTTTTAACCCGTAGCATTACGGTTCCAAAAGCACATTTCGTCGCCGCCCTTTCGTTCATGTAATCTAGAAGACTCTGCAAAGCGCTCCAAAAAAGAGGATTGGTTGGCGTGAAAACTGGGGGAAAGATAAGATTTGAAGAATAGAAAGCAAAAAATGGCTAAGGTGATTAACCTTAGCCATTTTTATTCGCTGATTAGACTGATTCTAATACGCGTATAGGAAAGCGTTGTTTGGCGAGTAGAATGATCTAGTTCTTTTGAGATACTAACGCTTCTGCCGTTGCATCCTGAATAGACAAGAACAATGAGGTAACTTGGCCTGTTGGCGAGCGCATCGGGTTAAGCGTCACGTTCTGATACATGAAATCGGCTTGTTGGGTTACAGGCCTAACGTTACGACATTTAAACAGATAAGGCCTTTGTTGCCATGTAATGAAGCTGCGACAGCCTAAATCGTAAACCGGCTTAGTCTTAAGCCTAAACCACTCTTCAGGGATTTCAGGGAACAGTTCAAAGATAGACTTACCAATCGCGTCATGCGATTGCTTACCGCTATGGTGCGTCATGAAGCCATTCCAAACTTGTACCTGAAAGTCACGGTTAATGACCACCAGCCCCATATCGACGTTTTGAACCATGTCCACCATCCAGTGGAACTGTTCAAATTCAGCAGGAAGATTCAACATATTAAAACTCCTCCATTAAGTAGGCCAATTTGTTGTCTAGAAGAGGCAGAGACTCATCAACGAACATAAATAGAAGGTCACAACGGATGGAAGTGCCGTCTATGTTGTAGCTGACTTCGAACGTCATGGTTTTCTTAAATGAGCCACTGGTATTTTCGATAACCGAATCAATCGAGATGTGTTGCCCAAGCAGAACCGGCGAACTTTGGAAGAAGCGAACCTCAGATTGCTCCCCTAACCCGTTAAGGAAAGAGCCAACGAGAATATTCGATACATCCATCAGTAATTCTAACTCTTCGAGCTGTTCGCTTTCGGTTGGCACCTTCATGAGCTTTTTAAGGTCGCTCACACTGGAATCACTCAACAATACTAGCGCTTCACCTGCGATGCCTTCTCCGCTAAAGCCTTGGCAAACACCCGATACTTGGTCGTTGTCTGCTAGGTCACGAAGTGCCATGTGCAATTCACTTACTTCGAAAATGTTCACATTCGGCAATGGTAAGTGAACAAATACATTAAAGTGGCGCGCCAATGCATCAGCTGCACGGCCTATCGCAACGTTCGCCACTTCCATGTAGATATCGCGTCTGCGCAGAATCGGCAGCTCTAATGGGCTAGGAATAACGAGTTGCGGCTGTTTTGGTGGCTCAACATGCTCACGTAAAATGGCTTTTAACGCTTCTTTATCAATCGGCTTTTGCAAAAACGCTTTAGCACCAAGATCCATGACCTTCTGCTGCGCTTTTGGTTGGATATCACCAGAAACAACCACAACAGGCGTGGTATCACCTAAACGTTGCATCTCTTCCAATGTGCCATAGCCATCTAATTCCGGCATGGTGAGGTCGAGGAACATCAGTTTGAACTGGTTTTGAGCGAGCTCTTCAAGTGCATTAAGCCCATGAACAGCAAAAGTTATATCTGCATTTAGAGAACTAGGCAGTGATCGAGCCATCTGCTTCCTTGCTAACGCAGAATCATCACATATAAGAACTGGGAACGACATAAATGCACCACCGACAAATTAAAGCTAACTCGGACGAGTGTAACAGAACATTATGGTATCAGGTACGGGGTGAATGGATTTATATGTAGATTATTAGTAAGAATGATGAAACAAGCAGGTGAGCTATTAACTCGCATTATTCTTTATGAAAAACAATATGCTACAAAGATAATAACAACTCGATATTGTGGAGTATTAACACTATTTTATTAAATCAAAGCCTTAATAAGTCGGTTTATTAAGGCTCGGTTTGCTCATGCATTTATCGCTTCTATATATCCAATACAAGAGAGCGAATACAAGATGTCTTATACATCAGAGTAAATGTAAACAAGCTAGAACTGGTATGACGGCCATAGGATCAGTAATGCGAAACGTATCACCACAGCAAACACCAATAAAGCGATGCCTAAACGGTACCATTTGTATTCCGCAATATTCATTGGGATACGCTTGTAAAACATAGTAATCACGCCCTTCCAATCACTACTTCGTCTTCCGTACTGCATCATGCTCGTCAAAACAAACAGTGCACCAAGCACTAACATTCCTTTTTCAGCCCAAAACAATCCAACTTCCATTTGTGTATTCCTTGATAAAACGGTGAGCAATTCAAATCATTCTAGTCACCTTTGCGCTCGGTTTCTGTAAGACCAAGGTCTAACTCGTTCTGTGTCCACGAGAACATATCTTTCTGAATATAAATTTCTGAACATAACCAGTTGGACGAACTAAACTGAACAGCGTGTTCATATCGAGTTCAGCTTGCTCACCTATACTCTTGTTTCCACTAACAGGAGAAACTCAATGAAATCACTGAAAAAGTCGCTTTGTGTATTAACTGCTTCAGCTTTACTCGTTACCGCTCCGTTTGTGAGTGCTTCAACACCACAACAACCGCCACAGCCAGCGCTTAGCCCACTGCAAATGGTTATTGCTTCTTTGAATCTAACGGAAGAACAACAAGCAGAAGTGTTCACTCTTGTGCAAGACTATCAATCCGATAGAACTGAAATTGATATGGATAAAGCGATAGAGCTTAAGAAAAAACAGATCTCCCTAGTAACTCAGCCAGAATTCGATGAAGCTGAGATGGAAAAGGTCATTGATACGGTTCAAGCAACCGAAAGGTCGATGGTGATGCAAGAGATGCGTCTTAAGAACAACATTTACAATGTGTTGACTGAAGAGCAGAAAGAGCAATTCAAAACCATGATGAAGTCTGCGCTGTCTGGTGGAAAATAGTTTGGTAGAGAATAGCCTGGTGATAAGTCATCTGGTAGAAACTAGCGACCCCTCATCCTGATATTGATTCCCTCCCCCAAGAATCTATTAGGGCGTGTTGATCTTTCGAGCTGATTTTTGCAGCGAGTTGCTGGGTATTTATACAAGGCAGAGACTTTGATGTGTAGCTAGCCTACATGAGAAGCCGATAACGCAGTAGAAATGACCAGCAAACGCTGCCCAGAGGGTTCGGCTAAAAGCGTTTTACTCTTTGTTGAGGGAGATTTGCTTAGAATGACTAGGCTACTTCTCCCTCGCCGCGATTAAAACGCTTTTATCTCGAACAAAATTTAACCACGAAAGATCAACACGCCCTAGATAAACTAAAGCCACATTGCTGTGGCTTTTTTGCATTTCAATTAAGCTTAAGAGTAAGCTGAACAATCCAAACCCGACGTCTTGCTGTTCTTGTTAAGCACGACCATCAAATGGATAAGCAGCAGAATACCTGTCATACCTAAGCCAACACCAATCCCGCCCCAGATTCCGGCAAGCTCGAATTTTGGCATCAAGTACCAAGCAGCAGGCAGGCCAAACATCCAGTAACCAATCGCTGTCATCACCGTTGGCATAGAGACAATCTTCATCCCTCTTAACAAGTTAATCGCCAGTAGTTGCCAAGCATCAACAATAAAGCACAGAGCGACAACCCAGATAACTGAAGCCAATAGCGATGTCATTGCGCCAGTGCCATCATCCAACTTGAAGATAGAAGCGATCATTTCAGGCCATATGATGAACACGGCAGACAAAGCCACACTCAACACTGAAACCAAAATAAAGCTTAGAATCGAAGTTCTTTTGATTCCTTCGTAATTACCCGCCCCGAAATCACGACCAACCAAAATTGCCGCAGCTTGCGAGAAACCGAAGTTGAAGTTCCAAGTAAAGCTTAAACATTGAAGCAGGATTTGGTGCAGAGCTAACGAAGCAATACTGATCGTACCCGCCATTAAGGTACCGCCGTATATCAAGCCATGCTCAAGCAACGCCGCCAACCCGATAGGTAAACCCATTAACAGCAACGGGCTCATCAACTTGATTGAATACTCTTCGGTATTGAGCCAAGGGGCGAACTGTTTGAACTCATCACGTTTGAACACCCAAACCGTGTATCCAACCATCACGATAAATGCCGCGATAGCCGTGCCCAAGCCCAAGCCGGTTAAGCCCATATCTAACTGGAACGTGAGGAAGTAGCTCACTGGTACATTCAGAATCACAGTAATAATCGACATCACGAGAATAGAACGCACATTGCCAAACGCACTGGTTAAGCCACGAAGCACCAATAAGATAAGCGAAGGCAACATCACCCACTTCAACGCATGGACATACTCCATGGCTAAGGTGATCACTTCTGGCGGCTGTTTTGCAGCTTCCAATACCAACGGAGCAAACCAGAAGCTGGCCATTAAGATCACGCTAAGCACGAACGCCAACATGGTTGCGCCTTTCACCGCCAATCTAATTTGAGTATTACCAAACTCTGGGCGAGCGACGCGCTGACCATAAGCAATCGCGATCAAGTTCGCGACACAACCGACTGTGCTGCTCGCAATAATGAAGATGAAGAAGTAGATAGAGGCACCTAAGCCACCCGCCGCAAGGGCTGACACGCTGATACGCGACATCATCCAAACATCAGTAAGGACTAAAGCCATAGAGATCAGCTGTGAAATGATCAAAGGGAATGCAAGAGTGAGTATTTTTTTCATGAGCGCCTCAGGTAATTTCGCCCAAAATACGATCGATGAGGCTAGCGTTCAATTGATAAATTTGCGACTCTAACATTCCAAAAACTCATGCGAACGAATTATGACCCCATATCCTAGCTTGCCATCCTCCCATAATGGCTTAAAAGCCTTCGAAGCGGCTGCAAGGCTGATGAGCTTTACGTTGGCTGCCGATGAGCTCAACGTGACACAGAGTGCGATAAGCCGTCAGATCAAACAGCTTGAAGATGAGCTGAACGCATCTTTGATCATTCGTAAGCATCGAGCGATTGAATTAACAGTGCAAGGTCATGATTTGTATGTCGCTTTGCGTGAAAGCTACGGCAATATCGAATCGGTTATCGCCTCTTGGAGTGAGCCGAAACAGAAACGCATCGTGATAAAGGCAACCCTGAGTTTCGCTACGCGCGTGTTGATCTCTAAGGTTCGTGAATTAAACGAGCGTTACCCAGATTACGAGATCGTAATCGTTCCTGTGATCGAAGAAGATGAAGCGATCAACAGCAGCGAATACGACTTGTTGATCTTCCATACTCGATTCAAAAAACGCTATGACAACGCTCCTGACATCACTTTCTTGCGTGAAGAGTTTATGGCGCCCGTATGCTCCACGAGCTTAACGAATGCTGCTGGTTTAACTAAGAAAGATACCGACCTCGATTCGATCTTAACCATGCCACGGCTGCACCCGACTTTAGATCACCATGACTGGAAAGTATGGCTAGCCGATGTCGAATCGCCTCCGAAAAAGCCCGTCAGAAATACCAGCTTCTTGTCTTTGGATATGGCGCTCAGTGCGTGCTTATCTGGTGAAGGTGTCACGGTGACGGATCTGCTGTTGGTCTTGCAGGATCTGCAACGCGGTTTCTTGCACTGCCCAGAGAATGCCAAGATCCAACACAGTGCGTGGACCTATTTCATCCACCAGCGCACTCACTCACCTGTGATCAGTGGTTTGATTGATTGGCTTAAAATAGAGACGGCGAAAGAGATCGAATTGTTGAAGGCACTATCTCATCAGAACCATTGGTTTGGTGTAATTACCGATTAACAAGAGCGATAGACCTTAAGCCCAGATACGAATAAGCCACAGCTCGTGCTGCGGCTTATTCTTTTTACCAGTCGTGTTCGCTCTATAAAATAAGCACTAAAGCTTAAACATACGCGCACTGCGTGGTGGTAAGTTGAAGGTGTGATAACGAGAAGTCACAGTTTCTGTCGCTCTGCTTAATACATCTTGGTATTGAACATTCCAGTTAAATTCATGCTGGTAGGTATCTACAGTAACTCCACGAGTTTCACCGCACTTGTTGATACCCACAACCCCTTCTTTACCACGCTTGAATAACAAGGTGCACTGGTCGCTCGAAATCATCGTCATTGCTTTGCCTTGCATCGCGTTATGGAAACTCAGCATGTTCTTCATTGTCGAACTGTTCCAAACATTGCCCCAACGACCGTTATCCTTGTCTTCAGAATCAAGAAGATCATCACTGTAGATCAGCGGTGTACCACCATCTTTACCAAGGATATAAGCGTAAGCGAGCTGCTCATCTTGTCGATCCATGATTTGATAACGGAAGCCGTCATTGGTCGGAATATCATGCGTGATCGCGAAAGTGATCGAGCGGTTATCATCCAATGCTTGGCCGTACGCTTTAGGATCATGCAGTTGGTTTAAACCGCCGCTCAAAGAGAAGGCTGATCGAATTGAAGCAAACAGCGGGAAATCATACGCAGAGTGATTAGTGTTGTTCAAGTAAGGCGCTAGGAACGACTCATAGCCACTGTTTCCGGCTCCACCGCTGGTGATCACTTCACCAAACACATGTATGTTCGCGGTGATCTCAGGGGTAAATACTTGGTCGATTTGGTACTGGCTCATGTGCTTCACCGCATCAATACGGAAACCTTTGATGCCCATGTCTTTTAACGCTTTTAGATATAAACGTTGCTGTGACACTACCCAGTTATTTGGATCTAGATCCGGAAGACCCACATCGCCGTCGGCACCACACAAACGCCAATATTGAACATGACCCGGATCGTTCCAATCAGTAATACAGCCTGCAGCATGGAAATCGTTAACCGAGACAAAACCTTGTGCTAGGTTGCCAAACAAAGTCTGGTCGGCATAGTAGCTTGAACGGCTGGCATAATCGTTTAACACTTCTGTGCCAGGGTAATCCAAGTCACTTCGCTTCCAGCTTTCATTCGCCATGTGGTTCAGCACTACATCGGCATAAACATCGACGCCCACAGCTTTGAGTGCGGCGATCATTGCGGCTAAATCTTGCTTATTGCCCAAAGGAGAATCAATGGTACGCAGATCTTGTGGCTGGTAACGCGCCCACCATTGGCTACCGCTGGATTTCATTGCCGGAGCAACCAACACTTTCTTATAGCCAGTTTCGGCTATTTGGTTGGCATTGGCTGTCACGTCTGAGTACTTCCAGTTGAAAGCATGCAAAATGGTGTCAGCGTAAGTGGCTGAACTAAAAGAGCAAAGCGCGAGTGTGGATATGAGTAGGGTATTTATTGGTTTCATAGAACATATCTCTCATTATAAATTCATAAGAATGATATGAGTGATAAAGACAATTTAAACGGCGGATAAATCAGAGTTGAATTAGCGTCACCTTCTGTTGATATTGATTTTATAAAATTGAGCTATAGCCGATATTATGTGGAGCAAAATGTGATATGCGCTTTATGGTGTTGTACCTATATGCGTGAAGAGTAGAAATGAGAATTAATTGAATCAAGTTGACGAGAACAAGACAAAGACTTTGGTCGCCTCTCCTAAACTAAGCTATCATTCCTTCTCCCTCAACCGATTGATATTTTTATGCCTTCTTTCTCTTTTTCAATGATCCCTGTTGGGGTTCGATTCATGATCCTTTCTGCTTTTGGATTCGCACTGATGTCAGCTTGTGTGAAATACATCAGCAACTACGGCATACCTGTATTTGAAATCGTTGCAGCAAGGGCGTTGGTGTCTTTGATCATTAGCTACATCGACGTAAAACGAAAAGGCATTTCTATCTGGGGTAATAACAGACCTCTGTTGTTCGTTCGAGGCACAGTTGGCACTGCGGCACTGATGTGTGTGTACTACGCTGTGACCACGCTACCGTTAGCAGAAGCGACCATTCTGCAATACGTACATCCTGTATTTACCGCATTACTCGGTGTGTTGTTCCTAAAAGAACGAGTCCAGAAGTCGACCATGATCTGCATTGCATTCTGCCTTGCGGGATTACTGGTAATGGTACAGCCAAGCATGAACAGCGGTTCGAGCAGCGAACTGCCGTTATTCAGCATTATGGTGGCGTTATGTGGCGCGTTTGGTAGCTCAATCGCTTATGTGATAGTGAGAAAGCTGAGCCAAACGGAAGACAGTTCTGTCATCATCTTCTACTTCCCACTGGTGGCGCTACCAATCTCAACAGCCCTTATCTGGAATGACTTTGTGTGGCCTAGCCTATTCTTAACCGTGATGCTGGTGCTCGTCGGGATCTTCACGCAAATCGGCCAATACGGTTTAACCAAAGCGATGCAGACACAAGCAGCGGGCAAAGCTTCTGCTTACTCTTACGTTCAGATTGTGTTCTCGGCACTGTTAGGTGTGTGGATCTTCAATGAAATCCCATCGGTTTGGACTTATCTAGGTGGTGGCCTGATTGTTACTGGCGCACTCATTAACGTGTTTGGTAAACAGCTATTAGTGCCGTTCAAGGCTAAGTAGATAACGGAACGAAAGAGCAGTTAGCCAGCAGCTATTAAATAGATCTAAAAAGGGCATTGCGGAATATTCCACAATGCCCTTTTTGGTACTTTCTACACAAAGACGCTACTAGCTTGTAGCATTACGCAGTTTGGGGTCATCACTTAGATATTCAACGAACTCGATTTCAAAGCCAGCCGGATCCACAAAGTAGACATTTTTACGGTAAGGTTCCTCAGCGCCAGGTTTAGCAATCGGGAAGCCCGCATCGATAAGACGTTGGGTGACGCTTTCGATGTTATTGGTCACATAAGCAAAATGTGCTAGACCAACTGAGTGCCCTGCCAAATCTCTATTTTCCCCCTCTCCGTGATCACTCAATGCGATGTATTGGTACTCGTCTCCAAAATGTAGCCAGTTACGTGGCTTGCCTGACCATTCGCCTTTTCCTTCATCACGGACGTACCAGTGTGGAAACGCCGCTTTGTAGAAAGTCAGCATTTCAGGGATGTCCTTAACGACTAAATTCACATGTTCAAGTTGGATCATTCTTCTCTCCTTAAAGTATTCTCGTAAGCAACGTTGCATATCCTAATACCTCAAGTTAAGTTGAGGTAAAGCACTAATTTGCATTTATTTCGAGAACGTTTTTAGAGCCAAAACTGTCGTATTTTGAAGCGATACAAACCCTAAGTTTAGACGACCTTCCCTGATGTGAGTTATTTGGAATCCAGAATAACTGAGAGACAAGCCGCTATGGTTTAGGCGGAGTAGCCTCAACTTCTAAAGCGGCTCGGTCTCTCCATTTAAAAACCTTCTTCCATTTTATCGGCATCATAGGAATGACGATGAGACTAATACCCACCAGTGTCAGGGTGTCAGGAATCTCATCGAACCACATAACACCAAACAGTGTCACAAACACCAACCCGGAATACTCTGCGAGCGCAATCTGGTTGGCCGGTGCTTTTTTGTAAGCCACCACCACAAGCGCATGATACCCGAGTACGAACAAGTTGATTGCCATGATCCAACCCACATGACGCCATTCGATCACAGACCAAGTTGGCAGTGCGAATATCAGCGCGAGTGGCAGAGTCATAATGCTGGTCCAGAACAGAGTAGAGATGATGTGCTGCTCTGCGTTCAAGCGTTTAATCAAGATGTTACCCACGCCCATCGCCAGCGCACTGCCTAGCCCAGCAATCGCCGCCCAGTGAAATTGCTCAGGACGTAATACGATCAACACGCCCACAAAACCAATCAGGGTTGCGATCACTTTTGATGATGTTGGCCTTTCTTTCAACAGCACGATCGACAAAGGCAGCATAAGGATTGGTCCAACATAAAACATCGCATTTGCTGTCGCCAAAGTAAGGTGTGTAATGGCGATCATCGCGCAGCCACTCCCCACTAAAATAAATTGAGCCCTTAAAAAGTTGATTCGGCAACCGCCTTGCATACGTGTCTCTTTCGGTAACTTTAACCAAAATGGAAGCAGCAAGATCACGCTCAATAGCTGACGGATAAACACATACTGGAACGTAGGGACTTCGCCATTCAGTATCTTCAACGATACATCTGAAAAGGACGCAAGTAGGTTTGCGAGCACCAAAAGTAAAATGGCGTGGTTAACAGCTTTATTCATACAGAAGGAAGATTACACATTTGTCATACAATTATGGCGCACATCATACATGAGAATTTGAAATGTGTAATAGCAAAATTACTAAGGCTCAGATTAATGCAATTTTGAATCAAACCTCGATGAACAAATTACGGCTCTTCGCTCAATATTTAGTCACATTAATATTCTCTTATTGACTGATACATCAAGTTACAAATCGCTTTCATATTAACCAAGAACACTGATCTGGGTTAATAAACTGGCTTCACAATAACCTTACTTTTAATAAGGTCAGATAATTACAAAAAAGGAAGTTATAGTGAAAAAATTATTAGCACTTAGTATTGCAGCAGTAATCTCGGTTCCAGCAGTAGCCGACCACAATACAATCAACGGAATGGATTTCGGTCCACTTGCTAAGCTAGTCGGCACATGGAAATCAGTCGAAACTGGCGGCGTTGATATCTCCCCAGGTCAAGAAGGTACAGAAGTGGGTGCGGGTGGCCCTGCAGTCACACCGTTTTATGAAGTGATGACGTTCGAGGTTGCCGCAGACGCGACCAATGCCAGCGACCAGTATCTTGTTGCTCTGTACTACAAGCAGGAAGTATTCAGAAAGGCCGACGATTCTAAATTCCACGATCAACGTGGTTACTTCATCTACGACCAAAAGAATCAGATCGTGTACAACTCTTACTGTGTGCCACGCACCACATGTGTCACCGCGGAAGGCCCTGCTGGCGATACAATGACGTTAGTCGCGTCTAAGCGCGGTATCGCTGAGTCAGAATACATGACAGACAACGCAACCACTACGGGCTTCACAATGAACATCAGTATTTCAGACGAGACGCTGACTTACTCTCAAACAACAGGCTTAGAGATCTACGACAACGCATTTGCCCATACAGATTCAAGCACTCTAGTTAAAGTGAAGTAAAACTAAAAACAAACGCCTTTCACTGCTCTATGAAAGGCGTTATTGATCTCAACACTTCAGAACAAGATGAACTTCTTAATTCGATAGCAACTCTGCCTTGGCATATCAATTAACCAATACCATCCCTACAAGAAACCATTCCTTCTTCAGTTTTTCTATCGTGTTTACACGCACTTTTTATCGATTCCATTGCAGCCAACAACATAGACTCAATATTTTGATCTTAACGCCTCTGGTTCTAATGAACCGTTAAAAACACGTATAAACTCTCATTTGTCTTGAGAACTCACTTTGTTTTCCAAACTTGTGGCTCACGATATATCCAGGGATTATCGAGAAGATAATACCTTTCAGTGATCGGGGTACAGAATCAAACCGTAGTTAATTTGAATACAAGCACTTAGCATTTTTACATCGACTGCGCAGCGGGAGTGGTACATGGACAACAGAATCACCATTTTAGAATTTCTCAGGGTGTTCGATTGCATTCGCTCCTCGGGCAAGCAATTGGATAGTAAATATCAACTCGGCGAGATAGCGGCGTGGCACGATTACGATGGCTACACATGTTGGTTGAGCTTTAAAGACGTCACCGTGACGCTGATGTTTCATGGTTCGCTAAAAATTGAGTACGACAACGCTGCAAACTATTCTGAATTCATCGAGTATTGTCTGGATATGCTCGCCACTGAACCTTCTCCATAAAACGTGAATAGACTAACGGCTAACGGCTAACGGCTAACGGAGAAAATAATGAACGAATCAGCTTTTAAAACATGTGCGTTACGTAAGCGAGTGGCTCCTTTATGGCTAATGCTCAGCCTTTCTTGTTTATGGTCCAAAGCGTCAACAGCAGGGACAGAAATGATTGATTTCACACAAGCGAACGAACATCAGAATTGGACAGCGACCAACGACAACGTGATGGGCGGAATCTCAACCGGTGGGCTTATTTATGACGGTGGGATAAGTCAGTTCAAGGGCAAGTTGTCGTTAGAGAATAATGGTGGCTTTAGCTCAATCAACCGCTCTGTTGAATCATTAAGATCTGAAGTGAACGGCGTGGAGCTGACGTTTGTTGGCGATGGTCGTACTTACCAATTGAGGTTCACCACATGGAAAGACGGTTATCGAACCAAATACAAGCACAACTTTGAGACCATCAAAGGCGAGCAACTTAAGAAAACCTTCCAACTAAAGGACTTTCAAGCCGTGTCCAGAGGTCGATTGCTCAGTGAAGCACCAGAACTCAAAGCACAAGACATCAAACAAATCGGCCTTTTGATTGCAGATAGGCAGCCCTCACTTTTCGAGCTAGACCTAATACAGCTTCAATTCAAAACATCGCAACCTATCACATCACCAGAAACGGACTAAACCGCAAACAAATAAAAGCCCCTGATACCTTTTGACTAACAATTAGATATCAAGGGTTTGTTCTATTTAAATCGTCGACTATTCAAATCATCAGTACTTAGTATTTGATAGCTGTTTTACCTATCGAGGCGCTGCTTTCAATGCGTTGGTGTGCATCTTTCAGTGTCTCAACACTAAAACCATTCAATGTGGTAGTAAGCGTAGACTTAATACGGCCTGAATCGATCAGATTCGCTACTTGGAATAAGATATCTTGTTGTTTCTGAATATCGTCTGTGTTGAACAGTGAGCGTGTAAACATCAGCTCCCACACAAAACCTGCAGACTTACCTTGCAGCGCAGAAAGATCTATTCCGCCATCGAACTCAACAATTGAACTGATCATGCCTTGTGGAGCAATAAGCTCAACCATCGATTCCCAGTGTCCTTTGGTATCAGCGACATTGAAGATGTAGTCGACATGCTGGATACCTTGTTCGCGAACAGACTCAACCAAGTTACGGTGATTTACGACATGGTCTGCACCCATATCCCTTACCCACTGTTCAGTTTCAGGTCTTGAAGCCGTCGCAATAACAGTCAGGTTAGTCAGTTGGCTCGCTAATTGAATCGTGATTGAACCTACGCCACCAGCTCCACCAATGATCAGAATGGATTTTTTCTCTTCTGGACGAACACGTAGGCGATCAAACAACGCTTCCCACGCAGTAAGTGTTGCTAGCGGCATAACTGCAGCCGCTTCATCAGAAAGGCTCGTTGGTGCTTTAGCCGTAATACGGTAGTCAACGGCTTGGTATTCCGCGTTAGCGCCCATACGAGTTACGTCACCTGCATAGTAAACACGGTCGCCGAGTTCAAAGCCTTCAACGTCTGTACCTTTACCGACAACTTCACCAACCGCGTCATAACCAAGGACTTTTGGTTGCTCGAGAGTTTTATCTTGAGCACTACGAATTCGAATTTTCGCGTCTGCTGGATTGATAGACGTCGCGCTCACTTTTACCAGTAGATCATGTTCTTTTAGTTCTGGAAGGTTTGTTTCAAACTCAACTAGGCTGTCTTGCTCTGCAATCGCAAGTGACTGAGTAAATCCGATAGCTTTCATTTTTGATGGTACTGACATTGTGCTTTCTCCTTGAATTAGACAAGTTAATCTTAGTTGACTCTCAATTTAGATAAACCGCCTAATTTTTGAATTATTATCAAATTATTTTTGATAATAAGATGTATACATGTAAACAAAATACTAAAATTAACCATTAGAAAGTGGCTAAATTTATGGCTAACAGAACAGCCGATTCAAGGCTTAGCACAGGGGAATGAAATGCTTCTTGAAGACCTACAGGTAATTTTAAAGGTGGCGGAGTTTCGTAGTATCACCGCAGCAGCCACCAACCTAGACATGCGCACGGCAACCGCGAGTGCTGCCGTCAAACGAGTCGAAGCCGCACTGGGCGCTGAACTGTTTGTAAGAACCACTCGCCACCTAAGGCTTTCCTCTGCAGGCGAACGCTATTTACCTGAGTGTGAGCAAGCCTTGAAGATGTTAGAGCAAGCAAAGCTCAACATACGTGAAGAGCTTGGTATTCTGGATGGAGAAATCCGCATCGCGCTTTCTTCGGATTTAGGACGTAACCTCATTACTCCTTGGCTTGATGAATTTCTGCTTGAATACCCAAAGGCAACACTTCGCACCAGCATCAGTGACAGCAACATCGATTTTTACCGTGATTCTGTAGACATGGCTTTGCGTTATGGTTCTCCGAATGATGCCAACATGTACGGCTTTAAGATCTGCGATGTGCCGAGAATATTGTGTGCATCGCCTGAATACTTGGCCGAGATGGGAACACCAAACCAGCCAAGCGATTTAGCAGAGCACAATGGTTTGCTGTATCAGCTGCATGATATGTTGCAAGACGAATGGGTGTTTAACGACGGTAAACAAGATCATAAAGTGAAACTAAAAGGGAATCGCGCCTCGAATGATGCTGACCTTGTTAGACGCTGGTGTGTTGCTGGGAAAGGAGTAGCAATAAAGTCTTGTTTAGATATGTCGAGTCATCTGCTTTCTGGCGAAGTGGTTAAAGTCATGTCCGAGTTCAAGCCAACCTCAACCGAACTGTGGTTAGTATGCCCGAGTCGTCAATCAATCACCCCAACCGTTCGTTTATTGAGAGATCTATTCCGCGAGAAAACCGCAGAGATCCTTTCTCAACTGAACGAGAAAGGCATTATAGAGACTCAAAAGTCTTAACGACCTAGAGATAAAAAAGGCGTCAGTGAACTTTAATTCACTAACGCCTTTAATCATTTGAACATCACACCCTATTGATGGATGTATCTTCTAATACGAGTGCTTAGTTTGACTCTTCTTCAACATCACAGTCAACACAGCACTGAAGCGCAATTTCATGTTCGAAAGTGATTGTGTCTTTACCTTCTTCTAGTAGTTCTGCGATTTCATCAGCGACTTCTTTCTCATCATCCGCTTCGATACCGCTTGCTAGCTCTTCTTCTGAATAACCAAAGAAGTTCAGCAGCAAGTACTCACGCGCTTCATCTTTCGTACAAACCACTTCAGCTGAAAGGTCAGGCGTAACCTCCCCCTGGGCCAGAGTCGCGGTCACTTGTGCGATAGTAGCGTCTTTCATCGCAGGCGTTAACCATCCAAGATCAGTACTTACTGTTGTTTTTTTACAGTCGAAGCAAGGCAGTTGGTGAAAGTAGTATTGAAAGGTAGTCATAGGTAATTTCTTCGTTAAGTGTTGTATAGCAAGATTATGCGCGTTTTGTAGCAAAATACTATCTCAATCAACAACGAAGACGGATTGGTCGTTGATAATTTATACTAAACACATAACAAGGTAATGAATGAAGTAACTCAGTTATTTTTTAGACGACCAATACATTTCGTAAACTTACTGTAAGACGATAAACGAAGCCTCGTAACTGCCACGATATAATGTGTCATATTTAGATGCTCTAGCGATAAAGAAAACTAGAGCAATTTGTTTATGGTCTTGAAATTCAGTGAGGAAAACAGAACAACAAGAATGAAGTCTTGCGATCTCACATTATTTAAATAAACCTAAAAACAGCACTAGATGAAGTAAATAACTCACTAAGATTTACCTTGCACCCAGTTAAAAGTAATAGCTGTAGGTAAACTTCAATTCTGTTCCCTGTCTATTGTGACCAAAGCTTTGCTCCGTATCATCGAAGAATTCCGTATACGTCACTTTACCCCAGTGCTGGCGGTTGTCCGATAGTGGGCCTTGAAATGCGAGGTCAAGTTGCAACTGATTTATAGTCCCGACACTGCCACCAAAATCAAGCAAGCTAAATTGAGGGTTTATTTGTACATGAGTGCCGTTTTCATGCAAATAAATCGAGTTCAAGAAATTAAATTGAACGCCATAAGTATAGTCATCGGTAAGGCCTAAGCGACTAAAATCGCTGTTGTTTTGCCCTACTGCACCGGCCAAAATTGGGAAAGATAACCAGTTATCAAACGGAGTATTTACACGAATCAGACCACCGACTGCGAACAAACGATCTGAAATAGCATCGGTGAAACTGGTTTCTATATAATCAAGCGATACACCAACCATTGGCGCATGCTGCCAATCAGTTCGGCTTACTTCGAAATAACGAGCGCGAACTTGAGATAAGTTAAAGTCTTCACTCCCCACTTTTCCGTTATCTTGACCTTGTATTGTTAACTGGCCAAGAAACAAGTTCTCATTGCTCTTTTGTCCGGAAATCTGAGCCTGGATTTGCGCGAAGTCGTTATCTTCTTCTCTGAAACTTTGCTTGCCGTAAGTCACGTTGATAACAGATGAAACCTTGGTGTGGTCGCCGGGGTCTGGGGCATCATCTGGTGTGATGTGGTCATCTGACAATGCATGAGATGAGAAAAGAATAAGGGCACTACTGAGTGTTATTTTTTTATAATTAGTCATGATCAAAAACCTATTATACGTTATTGGGTTCTTAGCCTAGTTAAGCCAAGTTCCAAAACACTTTAGAGAAATTCGATCCCGCTAGATAACAAAATAAAGAGACAAAAAATAAAAAAAAGTAGGGATAAAAGTATCAAATAACGAAACCTTAAATAACGTTAACTTTGTCACTCTTTCCCATACATGACACTCGTCCTCCTCTCATTTAATATTCAATAAATTTATATTTAGACAAAACATATTCACTAGATATAGTTTAATTAATATTAAAATACACATGGTTATTTTTATTTCTGCTTAAATTCTCATTTTTTAATATTCGCATTTCGATGTGAAACATTTATTGCTGTGGATCAAAATGAAAAACCACATATACCAGTTAGCATATTTAAAGACGTTACGTAAGTGAGAAGACTAAATGCTCAAACTATGCCTAGAGCCACCAGTATATAAAGTTGGTGAACTCTATTATTCACCAACTTCTGCTGTGATAGATAGCCAGGGAGAGCGAAGTCGCCTAAGAGCACGAGAATCCAACCTCTTTCACGAACTCATCAAGACATTCCCTGAAGTCCTTTCACGTTCGTCGATCGAAGAAACACTTTGGAAAGACTCGTACGCGACAAATGCAACAATTAATCAAACAGTCAAAGCGCTCAGATTTTCTTTAGAAGACACTGATAGAACTTTGATTAGAACCATCCCCAAGCAAGGCTATGTTCTGGCAGTTGCACCAAAGATTGACAACAACACAGTACCAAAACTCAACGAGTCAAACGCTAACGAGTTGACCGTAGACGTATCAATAACTGCCCAGACAATATCAAGTACTGAGTTAGAGACAGTTGACACCACCAGCGAACGGAGCAACTCAGTAACTACTAATAATACCAAAACAGAAGCCACACCACGGAGTATCGTTAATTCAATCACTCTATTACTGGCTATCTCTATCGTTACTTTCGCCCTCTGCGCATCTGGCCTTTTTACTGATCAACCTGAGCGTATTAGCCACCAATATGGCAATCACTGGATACTCTTCAATGCTACAGAGCAGGAGCTCAGCTCGTTACCTATACAACCTGGAGACTCGACAAAATATGTGTCTAAGAATAAGTCGTTCTATCGAATTTGTTCAGAGATAAAAGGAGTTTTAGAATGCCAGCAAATCGAACTTTAGCCCTTTTATCTATTGTCATTGCCGTCGTCGTTTCTGGTCTACTTGGCACACAAGCTTATCAATATTTAAATCATCCTCTCCGATTAAATGAAGGGGCATGGGAAGGGAAAGGGGCTGTCTATATTGATGACTCAAGGATTGACAGTAATGCAATGATGTTAGTCGCAAACGATGGGATTCGACTTTCAATAAGCAATCGGTACAACGAATTTAACTACACCTACGATGTCACATTAGAATTAAAACGTGTTGATCACGTCAGTACCGATTTCGAAATAAAGAAGAGAGAAGTGAGAGGTTTAGAAGCCTTTATCGAAAATACTAATATTGACATACCACTGGGTAGTAACTTGATCCGTCTGAATGCTTGGAACCTCGATCAAGGTCGAATTTTCATTGAGGTCGAGCAAAGTGCAGGCTTAGATGTATCTTATATTTTAGACAAAAAATCAGGTAGTTAGAACTAATTTACTTTTTTTTACCTCTCAATTTACAAATACAATTTTTTTTCTTCTAAAGATACTTTTTTTGGTTGGAGAGTAAGTGAGCTCACAGGGTTAAATGGTGATGAAGATTATTTCATAACTATAACGACTTGAGCTTTCGCTCTTCAACATAAAGGTATCTACAATGACGGTATCCGCAACCACACTCCCTACTCCGGAAGAAAAATCAGGGTTAGCCAAATGGTTCCCTCTGATTGTTCTCCTCGCAGCCCAATTTTCAACCATGGCCGATAACTCTGGATTGGCCATTTCTACTGAGGCACTTATAGCCCTTCACGGTGCAAGCATGCCACAAATTCAAATGGCTAATGCAATGTACCCGCTAATTGCAGGCGCCGGCATGATCGCTGGTGGCCTGATCGGTCTGATTATTGGATGGAAGCGTCAAATGATCATCGGAGCAGGCATGCTTGCAGTGGGGTCATTTGCAGCTGCATTCGCTCCAAATATGGAAGTCTTAAATTATGGAGCTCGTGTGGGTTCTGGCTTAGGTGCTTGTTTGCTAATCCCAGCAGTGCTGGCAAACGTGGCGGGTATTTACAAAGGTAAAGACCAAGCAATCGCGTTCTCTGCGATCGCTGCTCTGGTTGGCCTCGCAAGTGCAGTCACGCCATTATTGTTTGGCTTTATTTTGGATGTCGCGAGCTTCCAAGTTGCTTTCAGTGGCCTAGGCATTTACTGCTTATTTGTGATGTTCGGTAGCATGAAACTGCCAACGCTTGAGTCTAGCCCTTTCAAAGGTAAACTCGACACTATCGGTATCGCCTTAGCGGGTGCTGGCCTTCTTTGTTTCGTGACTGGTTTGCTTAAAATCTCTGATTGGGGATTGATCAAACCTCTGACTGACTTAAACCTTTTGGGCATGTCTCCAGCGATTCCAACGGTACTATTAGGCGCTACACTACTTAAAGTGCTAATGGTGTGGGAGCGCCGTTTTGAAGAGCAAGGTGGCACACCTCTTCTTCCTTCTTCTTATGTTAAAAATCCACAAGTTGTGGTCGGCTTAGTCTTGTGTGCGACGATCTTCTTACTGTTTGGCGCTACGGGTTTCATCAACGTTTCTTACATGCAGCTTGTCGCGGGTATGAGTGCATTCTCATCTGGCATGGCATTATGTGCGTTCGCTCTTGGCATGATGATTGGTTCCCTTGGTGCTCCAGTTAAATTGGCTCACCTAACGTGTCAACGTATATGCCAATTAGGCTTCAGTATAGCTGCGATAGGTACTGCCCTGATGTTCTTAGGCTTTACCACTGAAGGTATCACTTTCTGGCAATACATTTCTCTAACCATCTTTGGTACAGGCGCCGGCCTACTGGCTTCTCAAGCTTCAATTGTTGTAACGTCTGCACTGAGTGAGCGTGAGGCTCAACAATCAGGTGGCATTCAAGCGACGTCTCGTAACGTAGGACAAGCGTTTGGTGTGGCTATCCTAGGTTCAGTGATGCTGTTCTCTTTAACTGGTGCGATTAAGTCAAACGTAGCTGAACATGAGGCGCTATCAGCAGAAACGAAGCAAATCATTATTGAGCAACCTTCGCTACCATTCGTATCAAACGCTATGGCAGTTGACCTTATGGAGAATCTGATTGCAGATAAAGAAGAGCAACGCATTGTCATCGAAGTCATGGCGGAGTCTCGCTTACAGTCGGTTCACTATGCGCTATTTACTTTGATTGGATTAATGCTTGGTGGGTTAGCCTTGTGCTCTAAACTTCCCCAACGTTCATTAATGAAGAGCGAAGAGTAACATTTCAAGCCTCGGCAATGCCGGGGCTTTATTCGTTTCACCCGACGTAATTTCAATCACCTAATGAGATTTTATGGATAAGAAGAACGATAGCAAAACAACTTGGTTACTCATCGCGCTCTGCTTAGCACAATTCACACTCTCGGCAGATGTCGCCAACCTGTCTATCTCAACCTCCGCACTGGTTAATGTTTTTCAAACAGACATTTCGAACATCCAGTTTCTAAGCAGTGTTCAACCACTTGTTGGCGCGGCTTTAATGCTTTCTGCAAGCATTTTCGGTTTGATTATTGGTTGGCGACGATTATTGATCCTTGGCACAAGCATCGGCTTTGTCTCCACACTTGGCTTTATCGCAATCGATGATATAACCACAATCTCCCTTGTAGTCCGCCCACTCGCAGGTATTGCTTCCGCACTCATACTTCCCGCTGTTCTGGCGCTTGTGGTTGCTCATTTCCCAGGTAAAAGTCGTGCTGTTGGGTTCGGCTTTATGGCTGCTGCGACTGGACTTGCAGCAGCAATCATCCCTTTGTTAAGTGGTTGGCTACATGACAACACCGATTGGTATTGGTCTTTCGTTATTATTGCAGTGTGCTATTTCTCAAGCTTAATGGCGGCCATCTTTGCTATTCGTCCTATTCATACTAATAGCCCGACTAAGTTCGATGTTGTTGGTGCAATACTCGGTGCAGTAAGCACGGTCGCTGTTTTTCTAGGGCTAATTAAGATGCCTTATTGGGGCGTATTCACAGTCTTAAATGGCGCAAAGGTTCCTTACTGGCTGAACGTGATTTACCCATTAAGCCCTGCCCTGTTTTTGCTCGGCCTAGGCGTTTTACTATTTACGCTGTTTGTTATTCAGCAAATTAGGTTTGAAAGGAAGCACGGCTTTGCGCTTTTACCGTTTAGCTGGTTCAAAAATAGTGCGTCAAGAACGGGGTTTATCGTACTCTCACTGATGTACATTGCACTAGGCGGAAGTAGCTTTGTCACCGTCACTTACTTGCAAGTCGCCATCTCGCTCTCTTCTGCTCACTCTGGTAGCATTATTCTTCTGTTCTCTGCCTGTATGATTGTTCTATCAGTGGCGACTCCAATCATATTTAAACAGCAATCACAGAAAAAACTCTGCCAAATTGCTTTCATCACAATGTTTTTCGCCGGGTTAACATTGATATTATCGAGCCAAAGCCAACAAATATTAGCCCCTTTCTATTTGGGTATGGCGTTGCTAGGGGCTGCGATGGGTATTTTGGCTTCCCAATGTCCTGTCATCATTACAAACGCCTTAGGTGAAAGAGATGCGGAGCAATCTGGTGGCTTACAAGCAACGCTCAGAAACATTGGCTTGGTGTTAGGTATCAGTCTATTTGGCGGATTAAACCAAGGTGCAATGGACCACAACATTCGCTCTAACCATGAGATCGCGACCTACTACCCTCAAGATTTCGTTTCGGATTTGAACCAACTTTCTCATGTACCCTATGTTGATGATAGCCGTGTTAACACATTGATTAAAAGTTATCAGTTAGATAACCATCAAGCTGAATATCTATTAAATGAAAATGCAAACGCTCGCGTTTTTGGTTTTAACTTAGCGATGATGGTTCTGGTGTTGATTTCACTACTCGGTGGATATGTCAGCTCTTTAATCGACAAACCGAGCTCAAGGCCTCGCCCATCCTCTCCCGAGCCTCAAGCGCCCCTCTAAATCTCTAATGAGAGGCTAACCTTAACGGGTTGGCCTTTGTCTTTTGGATCATTTGATCAAGCGATCAATCCTCTGAGCAAGGGGGCACGAAGCGTGCCTAAACACTGTCAAAGGAATCTTTCCAGATAAACGCCCTAACATACCTTCTTCCAGCCATTACCCTCCCAGTTGATGTTTATTTGGCTATCGAAACACCCTGATGACCTATCGCAGTCTATAGCACGCATCCGATCATGAATCGAAACTATAGGTTCTAGGCTTATTGAGTTCCAGGGTATTCTTGTTTGCTTGTAAACATCTTAAAGCTACCGCTAAATACCAATCACTCTATGGTCAATCTTAAAAACCAACAACCTTGGTTTATCACTAAAAAGTGTATCTTAAGTGGCTCCTCATAGCATGTTTAGTCAAGGTATAAATGCTGGTTACTCAAAGGGTTTTCTATAAATAAAAAAAGCTATAAACAAAAAAAGAGCACGGATGTGCTCTTTGAGTGAATGTGAAAGTTGTATTTATATGATTAAGCCATTTCTGGTTCTTTCACTGACGTTGTTTCTTTTTTGTGTACCGAGACATCACCACCTAACACTGTGGCATGTACTCGAATATCTTTAATCTCTTGTTTTGGCGTCTCGAGGGGGTTTGCGTCTAGCACAGCAAAATCAGCCAATTTCCCAGCACAAATCGAGCCTTTATTGTCTTCGTGCCCCATTAGATAAGCCGCACCAAGTGTAACAGCGTGTAGAGCTTGTTCAGCGGTTAGGCACTCTTCTTCTCCATATACGTTACCAGAGAAAATACACTTACGATTCATTGCCCCCCACATCATAAACAACGGGTTAACCTGCGTTACGCCATCATCACAGTGAATAGAGAACGGGATACCTTTTTTCGCGGAGGTTTGGAACGGGTTCAATCGCTTAACATACTCAGGTCCAACGGTTTGTGTTGCGTGTACGTCACCCCAAACCGGAATATGAGTACCAAACAGGTTGTGACACACACCTAGTTCGACCATTCTGTCCATTTGCTCGTCAGTCACCATTTGGTTGTGTTCTAAGCAGTGACGGGCATCTGGCATTGGGGTGTCTTTCTGCATACGCTCGATAATATTCAGCAGTTTTTCTGTGGTACCATTGCCGTTGCAGTGGAACGATATGTTGTAACCTGCTTTATGGAACGGCAAAGCGGATTCGTAGATCTCTTCTACGTCGCGAGTCAACGAGGTACTCGGCTTGCCATTGTAGTAAGTTTGGCCATCCAATAGATTCGCAGTGAAACCTTGAATTGAGCCATCGGTATTCACATACTTCACGCTACCGATACAAAGCCTGTCTGTATCGTTCTGCTTCATGGTGTTTACGTCTTCCAAATTGAAAGGCCCTACCATAGGGTAAGCCGTAATACGAAGCTTAAACGCAGGGTTGGTACTCAATGCTTGATAAAGCGGATACGGATTCGATGGCAAGCCCATGCCACAATCCGATACTGTAGTCACACCCAGTGAGTGTGCGATATTCGCGTAATCGATCAAGGTTTTTCCGATCACTGCAGGGTCAGTTCCGTAATTAAATGCGCCAACATCAAGTGCACGATAGATATCTTTCATTTCGGCAATATCGCCCGTTAATCGACCATTTTCACGCAATATAAATTCAGGGTTGTCCTCCAAACTGAACCCTGACATTTCAAGGGCTAATGTATTGAGCCCTGCTAAGTGGCAACTTGCGTGCATGAAAAATACCGGAGAGTCATCAATAACAGAATCCAAGAAGTCACGATTCACAATGGTCCCATCGGTCATTAGCAGTGGATCTAAACCCCATAGATTTATCCATTCACCCGTTTTGCCAGCCCCATCATGTTCTTTTTTAATCTCAAGTAAACGTGCTTTCAATGTTTCTGAGGTCGAGCAACCTTTTAGTAACTTTCCTTCGACACCTAAGCGGTCATATTGCCCACCATATTCGAACATTCCAGTGAACAATGCAGCGACTAGGGGATGCATATGAGCTTCAATAAAGCCCGGGACAATGGTTTTTCCTTCAAACTGCGTGTCTACGCGATATTCTAAGTTCTTTCCGATTAAAAATGTTTCAGCCTGGTCTTTGGTGCCTGCGAATAGTATTTTTCCATCTTGTACAACGGCCGCAGCTGCCTTTGGAACTTCTTCATTCATGGTAATAAAGTGGCCTGTGTAAAGGACGGTTTCTGCGTTGTATTGAATACCAGGCTTAAGAGCTGTTTTAGTTGTCATAGTTAAACTCCAAATGTGTAGGGTTCATTGTGATTTTTGTTCCTCTTCAACTTGCCTTAATCTGTATTTCGTTTCGAGAATTTTAAAATGAAATAAAATGATGAAATAAAATCGCGATATAAAAAAAGATAAAGACGATGATTTATGTGGAATTTTAACTATAAGGAATGCCAGTGCTGTTCAAAAAAAGCATAGACTTCGAAACTGCCTATTGGATAGTGATGTTCAACATCAGGCGTAAAAGAAAAGGAAGGGAGTTCTGCGAAAGCCAACAAAATCAATAGTGTCCCCACTATAATGACAACGAACAATTTAAAATAAACACTCATCACTGCATTCCTTATTTATTAGTAATGCAGACTTTATAAGGCTTATTTAGCCGTCTTTTATTGACAGTCGACGCTGTAAAACAATTTCTTATCTATTATCATTTTTATTTGTTGCCCTCGATAACATTGATGAAACCATTCAGTGGTGAGCCAAAGCCACTCATTACTTTGCGATCAGATAACCCGCAGCTCAAAAGGTGACTATCACACACTTCGATTAGTTGGGTGCTAGTATCATTAGCAACTAAAATATTTCAATGTACAAAAAAACGAGCCACCTGGGCTCGCTTTTGAATTATTCATGTTTTTTGCTTAAGCAATAACTAGATTACAGAAGTTCTACCGACTGCTTAGCAATCACAAATTCTTCATTGGTTGGGATAACCATTGCTACCGCGTCTAACATTTCAGACTTAGCGATGATGCCTTCAGCACCAAAGCGAGCAGATTCGTTACCTGCTACATCTTCAACGAAACCTAGAATCTTAAGGTTGTTTAGAATTTCACGACGAATTGGTAGAGAGTTCTCACCGATACCACCAGTAAAGATGATGCCGTCTAAAGAGTCTAGCGTTGCAAGGTAAGAGGCAACGTATTTCGCTACGCGGTAAGTAAACACCTCAAAAGCAAGCTTAGCGCCTTCATGGCCCTCTTCCATTGCTTCTAAGATGCCACGAGCATCGCTCGTAAGACCAGACACGCCAAGGAAGCCAGACTCCTTGTTTAGTGAGTTAAATACTTGCTCTTGTGACCAACCTTTCTTAAGTAGGTATTCGATGATACCTGGGTCTAGGTCACCACAACGTGTGCCCATCATTAAGCCAGAAAGCGGTGTGAAGCCCATAGAAGTATCAACACTGTTACCGTCTTTGATAGCACATACAGATGCGCCGTTACCTAAGTGAACTGAGATGAAGCTCGATTTCTCGATTGGCTTGTTAACCATTTTCGCAGCTTCACGGCTAACGAAGTAGTGGCTAGTACCGTGGAAACCGTAACGACGTACGCCGAAGTCTGTGTATAGCTCTTTTGCGATTGCACCAGTGAATGCACGTTGAGGCATTGTTTGGTGGAAAGCAGTATCAAATACAGCGAACTGAGGTAGAGAAGGGAAAGCTTCAATTGCAGCACGGATACCGATAGCACCTGCTGGGTTATGAAGTGGAGCTAGGTCAGATAGGCTTTCAATCTCACTTGTTACTTCTTCAGTAATACGAACAGTTTGAGTGAACTTCTCACCACCGTGAACGATACGGTGACCGATAGCCACGATATCAGCAGTGAATCCTAAATCTTCCATCAGGCCAACCAATTTGCCAATGGCAATTTTGTGGTGGTTATCTTCACCTTGAATGGCAATTTCAGTTTTCTCGCCTTGGTATTTCCAGCTCATACGAGCATCTTCAAGACCAAAACACTCCCCTAGGCCACTTAATACTGCTTCACCAGAAACAGAATCGATTACAGCAAATTTAAGGGATGAACTACCCGAGTTAATAACCAGAACAAACGAATTAGACATTGGATATGGATCCTGTTTCAGTACGAATTGGATGAAGTGTTTACTTCAATTTTAGTTAAGCCCATTATTCAATAATTTTTGAATCTTTCAACTTTTGTTTTGAAAAAATCACCAAATGAACACAATTAAGTTGATCTTAGTCATCAAATTATTTATTTCGAGAGTGGAATTAAAAAATAGTTGAATAAGAAAATTAATGAACAGGTGACGCAAACGTGTGCTCACGTTATTTTTAACTTGGTTCAGTTAGTTAGAGTAACTTGAACAAATGTAGACAATCCGCCTAGAAAACAGCCACCCATCCCTTTTTTCTCCTGATCATTACCGGTAACTTTCTTACTCGATTTATCAATTGCTCAGTGTTTGCATCAAAAAGATCACAGTGGTTGGAATAGTGAACGACGATACCTGATCTTCTTTTGGTTACCTTCGAGCACAACTTTGCGATTAGATGCACTGTAACGTCGCTTAGATTGTCTTCGATCTTTGCTTTAGTATCTTGTAGCACGTTTTTTCAGTATAAGCTTAGAACGCGATACAGCGAAGTTTAGGAGCTAAGATTAGTTATTGGGGTGAAGCTTAGAGAGGTAAGCTGACTCTATATAGACCCCAACAAAGATTAAGTTCAAATAGCAGGCACAAAAAAACCGAGCATTATGCTCGGCTTTTAAATTCAGTGTTTAAGCTGTTCGTTTATAAGCACTAGGCTTGTAAGCTTCAGCTTAAACTAAAGGCTGATTAACCTTCGTTGCGCTCTGGACGACGACCGCGGTTGCCGCCATTGCCTGCTGCGTTGCCATGGCCACGTTCGCCACGGTGGTTACCACGGTGATCGCCACCACGGTTACGATCGAAGCGACGCTCGCCATCACGACCACCAGCTGAGTTACCATCACGTGCGCCATCACGGTTGCCACGGTAGCCACCACGACCGCCATTGCCACCTTCACGGTTACCACCTTCGCGATTACCGCCTTCACGGTTACCACGGTAGCCGCCACCATCACGACCGCCACGACCGCCGCCACGGTTGCCATCACGACCGCCGCCGCCACGACGAGGCTCACGGAAGTCGTTGAAATCAACAACTACAGCGCCAGCTTCTTTTTGACGAATACGAAGTTTGCTTAGCTTACCAGCAGTTTCAGAGTTCATTGCTTTTGGCAGTTGAACGTAAGTAGAACCTTGGTCTAGCTTGATAGCACCGATAGAACCTTTAGTTAGGCCAAGTTCGTTTGCTAGTGCGCCAACGATGTCTTTAACCTGAACGCCTTGCTCACGGCCAACTTGTAGTTGGTACGTATCCCAATCTTGAGTATTGAAGTTACGACCACCGCCATCACGGCCATTGTCACGATCTTCACGACGCTCTTTGCGACGGTTCTTATCACGCTCAATAGCAGCGATCATTGGGTCTTCGCCAACGTAGAATAGAGGGCTCTTACCTTGCTGACGCTTAAGAAGCATTGCAGCTAGAGTAGCAGCATCAACTTCTAGAGATTCTTGTAGAGTAGAGATTAAACCTGCGAAGTTTTCTAGAGCTTTGCTCTCTTTCTCAGTTTCAAGCTCAGCGCCAAGCTTAGCAACACGTGCAGCAGCAACTTCGTCACGTTGTGGAAGTTGGATTTCTTCCATTTGAGACTTAGTTACACGCTCGATAGTGCGAAGCATACGAATTTGGTTAGTGCGAACTAGTAGGATCGCTTTACCTTTACGTCCAGCACGGCCAGTACGACCAATACGGTGGATGTAAGATTCAACATCGAATGGGATGTCGTAGTTGAATACGTGAGTAATACGTGGAACATCAAGACCACGAGCTACAACGTCAGTTGCAACTAGGATGTCGATTACACCTTGTTTGATGTGATCAACAGTGCGCTCACGTAGAGACTGAGGAATATCACCGTGCAGTGCAGCAGCTTTGAAGCCACGTGCAGATAGCCAGTCAGCTAGACGCTCAGTATCTTGACGAGTACGTACGAATACGATTGACGCGTCAGTTTCTTCAGTTTCAAGTAGACGAGACATTGCTTCGTCTTTCTCTACGCCTTTAACAACCCAGTAATTCTGCGCTACTTTATCAACTGTGTGGTTAGTACCAGCAACGTCAACTCTAGCCGGGTTACGTAGGTAACGGTCAACAATAGTCTTAACCATTGGAGGCATAGTTGCAGAGAAAAGTACACGCTGTGCAGTTTCTGGAGCTTGCTCTAGGATCCAAGTAACGTCATCTACGAAACCCATTTTTAGCATTTCATCTGCTTCATCAAGAACAAATGTGTGTGCTTCATCTAGGTGTAGACGGTCACGAGTTAGTAAATCTTTAACACGACCTGGAGTACCAACAACAATGTGAGCACCGCGGCTTAGAGCACGCATTTGGTCAACAATTGAAGCACCACCGTAAATTTCAATAACTTTAAGACCGTTGATGTCACGACCTAAGTTTTTGATTTCCGCAGCAACTTGAATCGCTAGCTCACGAGTAGGAGCCATGATGATTGCTTGTGGTTTATGTTGGTTCAGGTTGATTTTGTTAAGTAAAGGCAGAGAGAATGCTGCTGTTTTACCAGTACCAGTCTGTGCTTTACCTAGTGCGTCACGGCCTTCAAGAAGAAGAGGAATAGCTGCTGCTTGGATTGGAGTCGGAGAAACGAAACCCATGCTATCAAGAGCTGAAAGAATGTTATCGTTTAGGGCTAATTCATTAAATTGAATTACAGATTCGGACATTGGGATCCCACTATATATAAGTAAACAAAAGGTCCCGGGAGCTCTATCAATTCCAATACTGATCCAATCAGATACTGATTCCATTCAGAGTTACGAAGCAGTAATAAAACACTTCAAGCCATTAGGGACGTCTAAGGGAGGCGGATTATTCCCTAAATGCATAAAAAAAGCCAGAAAAAATTGAAATACATCACATATTTTTCGGTTTTACATCAATACTGGCTATCATATCGTCAAAACTTGATGAATATCTCGTCATAGCACCAAACTTCGAACAAATTGACGTAGTTAAATAAGAGGGCAATTAATTTGCGCTCACTTCGCCTTTCAGTAGTAATCAAGCCTCGCAATGATTATAGTGTGCTCAATTGTCCTCGATAGATAAAAGTCAAATGTTTCAAGATAATCCTCTACTCGCTCAACTCAAACAGCAAATCCAAGAAACCCTCCCTAAAAAGGAAGGTACAATCAAAGCCACTGAAAAAGGCTTTGGTTTTCTCGAAGTCGATAACAAGACCAGTTTCTTTATCCCACCTCCATACATGAAGAAATGTGTACACGGTGACAAAGTTATTGCCATCATTCGCACAGAGAAAGAACGCGAAGTAGCAGAGCCTGAGGAATTGATTGAACAAGGCCTTACTCGTTTTATTGCTCGAGTGAAGTTATTTAAAGGTCGTTTGAACGTCGTTCCTGATCACCCGCAACTGAAAAAGCTACAACTTAAAGCGAAAGCAAAGAAGGGCCTAAACCCTGAAACGCTTAAAGAAGGTGACTGGGTTGTTGCTCATATCGTTCAACACCCATTAAAAGGTGACAATGGCTTCTTAGCTCAGATCTCTGAGAAAATCACAGACGCTGACGACAAGATTGCACCTTGGTGGGTAACACTGGCACAAAACGACCTACCAAACAGCGAGCCAGAAGGTATCGATGATTGGAAGATTAACGATGACGCCGATCTTGAACGTGTAGACATGACGCACGTCCCTTTTGTGACTATCGATGGCGAAAGCACAAAAGACATGGATGATGCGCTTTACGCGAAAAAGAAAGAGAACGGTGACTTTGAGCTAACTATTGCAATTGCTGATCCAACAGCTTACATCTCTCCAGATGATGCAATGGATAAAGTGGCTCGTGAGCGTGGTTTCACTATTTACCTGCCTGGCCGTAACATTCCAATGTTACCTCGTGATCTGGCTGACAACTTATGTTCACTGATCGAGAACGAAGTTCGCCCTGCACTTTGCTGCACAGTAACGGTATCTAAAGATGGCGTTCTCGGTGATGACATTAACTTCTTCGCTGCAAACATCAAATCTCACGCTCGCCTTGCTTACGATAACGTATCAGACTGGTTAGAAACAGGTGCATCAGAGAAGTGGCAACCGTCAGAAGAAATCGCTGCGATTGTTTCTGATCTTCACCAATTTGCTCAAGCGCGTTCAGCGTGGCGTTCAGCGAATGCGGTTGTGTTCCCAGACCGCCCTGACTACCGCTTTGAACTTAGCGAAGATAACGATGTTGTCGCTATCCACGCTGACATGCGTCGCAGTGCAAACAAGCTGGTTGAAGAATCTATGATCAGCGCGAACATCTGTGCGGGCCGAGTACTAAAAGAAAACTTCAACCAAGGTGTGTTTAACTGCCACTCTGGTTTCAAGGCTGAGAAAGTTGCTGACGTTCTTGAACTGGTGAACCCGCAAGCGGAAACGCCATTCACTGAAGAGCAAATCGTTTCTCTTGAAGGATTCGCAACGCTACGCCGTTGGTTGGGTTCTTTAGACAACAGCTACTACGACAACCGTATTCGTAAATTCCAAGCGTATAGCGAGATCAGCAATGAGCCTGCACCTCACTATGCTATGGGTTTAGATATTTACGCAACTTGGACTTCTCCAATTCGTAAATACGGCGACATGATTAACCACCGTATGCTTAAAGCACACATCTTAGGTAAAGCGCCAATTCAAACACCAGACGAAACCATTGGTGATGAACTTGCTCTACACCGCCGTCATCACGGTATGGCTGAACGTAACGTTGGCGATTGGTTGTATGCTCGTACTCTAGCAAACGCTCCAGTTGAAGAAATTCGTTTCCAAGCAGAGATCTTCGACATTAACCGTGCTGGTATGCGTGTACGTCTACTTGAAAATGGTGCGGCTGCATTTATCCCTGGCTCTCTCATTCTTAATAATAAAGAAAGAATAGAGTGCAACGGTGATATGGGTACTGTATCTATCGATAAAGAAATGGTATACAAACTGGGAGACGTTTTAGAAGTAGTTCTCTCAGAAGTTAATCAGGAAAACCGTAACTTGGTAGCAAAGCCTACACAAGTATTTGCGGACTTGCCTAGCGAGCCTGAAACGACAAATGAAACCGAAGCCTGATTTCTGGTAGGATTCACTTCTAAAGGCGCTAATTATTAGCGCCTTTTTTGTAAATGTCTCATGCTTAAACAATACTAAAACCAATAAGCAACTCGTTTACAACGTCAAAGAAGCGCACTATGTCATCGATAACAGTTACTCAATTTAGAAACTTTATTCCCAGGAAACGAGAACGTTATCCTGCCTCTAAAAACGGTATCTTTATGGTATCGAAAGGCAGTATTTCTTTTGTGTTACCCAATGGGACTCAAGCCTCGTTGCAAGCCGGAGATTTCACCCTTTATAATTCTGGTCAGATTAAAGACATCAGCGTTAACACTGAAAATGGTGAATTCAGCGCAACCTGCTTAGATTTTGATTTGGATATTTTCCAAAAGTTCATTAACCAGTTCAGCGATTTAGAATCCACTCGAATCCCAGATAAGTACATTAAGTTCAATCAAACAGATACCGAGATCTGCCAGTTGAAAGATCTCATCATGTCACTTGCTCATTCATCGAACCAGAATGACTACGCACTCACTCAATTAGGCTTAAGTTTGCTGTCTTTGATGGTGGAACAGTACCCTGCTCTACTGGCTATTATTGCTCGAGCTTCAAGGTTGACCGTGACCCAAAGAGTCATTCACTACATCGAACAAAACATTGAAAACAATATCTCTTTGGATACCCTCGCCAGTTACATGGGGATGTCACCGGCTACGCTGAAACGTCGCTTATCGGCTGAAGATCTGTCGTTCTCAAACCTATTAAAGATCAAACGTATTGCTCATGCGGCCACTCAGCTAAGAACATCGGATAAGTCGATCACTCAAATCGCGTATGAGTCCGGTTTTAAAAGTGCCGCTCACTTCAGCACTGCCTTTAAAACGTATCATGGCAAAACACCAAAAGACTTCCGATCGTTAGTGGCACAAGCACAACTGCAAAGCATAAAGCAGCAAGTTTAAACACATAAATTGATATGAACGTATTCGCGGTGAACTGGTGTAAACCAAGTGGCTTCAATATTAAGCCACTTGGATGTGAGATGAGATCATTTGGCTTAGGGATTCAGTGATTGAGTTTTGAGACTGCGTTATTTGGCTATGAGATTAGTTTGTTAAGCTTAGACACTAAGCTATTTGCTCTGCGAGCCGATCACCAGCAATCGTGAAAACAAAGTAACTATGACCAGAAGTACGATTTCGGGTCTTTTTCAATTTCAGCTAAAATAGCTTCAAGATCCTTCGATTTAGGCAGGTACGGATAAGGTCCCCAATTGACGGAGTCAGTTTCGACATCATCTTCGAGTGGCACCATTACCAACCAACAAGATAACGATTCATCAAAGGTCACGCAGACTATCTCGTTTGTATAATCACTATGAGATGAGTCAAGCAGATAATGCGCCTGAGAAAACAGTACACCGCCCTCACACTCTTCATATAGAGATTTGCCTAGCTCTACCGGTAAATTGCTATTTCGAGAAGTACAGAGCCTTTCAGCTCCAATTAACAGACGATTCAGTTCTATATGAATAACGGACATAACACCCCTTGTAACTTCATAGAAACTTCTAAGTAGTGAATTCCTCTACTTAGCTTAGGACTCAACGAACATTTTAGCGAACCAGCAAAAACAAAATACCCGCTCTGCTCCCAGAAACGAATCCTAATCTCCTAAGTTATCTTACTTTCAAAAACGAATCCGGTAGCTATACATCGAGCATATAGAATTTCACAAAAGTGTCATATAACCGACCTATCATATGCGACAAATGTTATTAACTAGGAGTTGTTTATGTTACGAGTCGCGCTTGCCTCTCTTTTATCCTTAGCCCTGTCTTCTCATGCTGCTTTGGCACAAGAAACCACTATTTCGGGCTCCACTTCGGTATCACGAGTGATGGATGTATTAGCTGAGGAGTACAACAAGACTCACCCTGATAACTATATTGCGGTTCAGGGGATTGGTTCTACAGCAGGTATTACCATGGTTAATAAAGGTGTCTCTGACATCGGTATGAGCTCGCGTTATCTAACCGACCGTGAACAAGACGAGAAGTTGAAGGTATTTCCAATTGCCTTTGACGGCCTAGCTGTCGTAACTAACCGCTCGAACGCTGTAAGCAACGTTACACGAGAGCAGCTGTTCGACATCTACAAAGGTAAGATCACGAACTGGAAAGCTGTGGGTGGCGCAGATCAGCCTATCGCAGTAGTCACTCGTGAAGCGTCTTCTGGTTCACGCTATAGTTTCGAAAGCCTGCTTGGTTTAACGAAAATAATTAATGACCGTCTAGTATCTGATATCAACCCAAATAACTTGGTTGTAAACAGTAACAGCATGGTTAAAACGATTGTTAACCATAACCCGCATGCAATTGGTTTTATCTCTGTTGGTTCGATCGACCGTTCAATTAAGGCGATTACATTTGAAGGCATAGAACCAACATCTAAAAACATTGCCAACCACAGCTATGAGTTGGCTCGCCCATTCTTGTTGCTGCACAAGACAGACTCAGTTTCTGACGAAAGCAAAGACTTCATCAAGTTCGTGAAGTCAAAGCAAGGGCAAGATCTTATCGAAGAGTACGGCTACACACGCATTAAGTAGGTGGCGTACCTTTATCGATCTTATTAGCTATGCTGGTGATGTCGATTTGATAGGACACAAACAAAAAGAGAGAGCATTAAGCTCTCTCTTTTTTTGAATCTTTATAAATCGCTTCTTTACAAACCACTTAGAAGTGAAGTTGAATCACCGAAACAATAATAGCGCCAGGACGACGAATGCCTTCGATTTCTACGCGGATTTCGCGTTCAATCTCTAGACCCTTTTTAATCGGCGTTACTTTTGTCAACGTGCTCTTAGCGCGAACGTTGCTGCCTGATTTTACAGGGTATGGGAAACGAACTTGGTTAAGACCAATGTTTACAACCATCTTCGCTGTTGGGAATTGAGACTTGTCAGGGTCAACACTGTCAGTAAGACGAGGAAGCAGAGACAAAGTTAAAAAACCATGTGCGATGGTTGTTTTGAACGGAGAGTCTGTTTCTGCCTTAGAAGGCTCAGTGTGGATCCACTGCATATCTTCAGTCACAAGGCCGAACTGGTTAATACGGTCTTGACTTACGTTGATCCAGTCGCCAGTATGGATTACTTCACCGATCTGCTGATTAAGCTCATCAAACACAAGCTGTGCTTCTGGCTTTAATACGAGCGGTTGTTCCACTGGAATCTCTGGTCCATCTTCGTTTACTGCAGGTTTGTGGTGATCACGAACCCACGCAAAGAAATGGCTATTTTGCGTACGATTAAGAAAGTCGTCCCAGTAATCTCTAAGAGCTGGAGACATCCATTGCATAAACTCTGAGTGTTGCGAAGAAACGCTGTCGCCTCGGTGTTTAAATAAATCAATGACTTTCATAAGAACCTCAATGCACAAAAAATTTCAATATAACTTCGTAATTTTGAAACACTTCACACTATTGTGCAAATGCTTTCGAGCATACAACCGTTAGCTGAACCTTACTATTTTTATAATAAACAGCAACTTACCAATAAAACATCATTTTATTACAAAACCCAATCTAGAGTGTTAGCTCTACCACATAATAAACATTTTATTATATAAATAGTGTTTTTATTCACAAGTGGAATAAAAAAAGGCTTAGCGCGATGCTAAGCCTCATTTTTTATAAGGAATTAATTACCAAGGATTAGTCTCTTATAAAGGACTAATCATACAAGACTCTGAGTTCCCTATTCGTCATCAAGCGGAATCAACTTAGTATTACCACCGTGTGCCTTCTCTCGCTTACGTTGTATGAATGCATAGAAGCCAGGAATTAGGAACGTACCAGCCAATAACACACATAACAGACCGCCGATTAGGGAAATACCCAACGAGTTCTGACTCACGTGACCAGCTCCCGCAGCGAAGATAAGCGGGAAGATACCCAATATAAATGACCAAGACGTCATGTTCACAGCACGGAAACGCAACGTCCCCCCTTTTACAGCTGCATCTTCGATTGATGTATTTTTCTCTTCACGCTCAACTTTCGCGAATTCCACAATCAAGATTGCGTTCTTCGCGGCCAAGGCTATCAAGAGAACCAAACCAATTTGAGCATAAAGGTTCAACGGTGTGCCTGTTAGGTTCAACGCCAAGAAGGAACCTAAAGTTGCAACCGGTACCACTAAGATAATAGCAATCGGTATGGTCCAACTCTCGTATTGAGCCACCATGAACAAGTAAATGAAGATCAGTGCCAATGCGAACGCAAAGATTGCTTGGTTACCTGCTAGTACCTCTTGGTAAGCCATACCAGTCCATTCGTACTGGTAGCCCTGAGGCAATACGTCAGCCGCGACACGTTCCATCGCTGCAATGGCATCACCACTCGAGTAACCCGGCGCTGGTTGTCCTTGAATCACGGCACTGCGGTACATGTTGTAACGCCATGCTACATCGGGTTCGAAGATCTGGTCGTAAGTCACAAGTGTACTGAGTGGGATCATCTCGCCATTAGACGAACGTACGTGGAATCGTTGTAGATCATCCATGCTACTACGGTGTTCACTGTCAGCTTGCATGGTTACTCGGAAGTTCTTACCAAACATGGTGAAATCGTTCACGTATAGCGAACCAAGGTTACCTTGTAGTGTTTGGAAAATTTCCGACAACGGAATACCAAGTTGTTGCGCTTTCTCACGGTCAATATCGACATAGTAGTGCGGTACATTGGCACGGAAGGTACTGAATGTGTGTGAGATCTCAGGCTGTTTAGCGGCCTCAGCAATCACGTCATTCATAACCATCGCAAGGTCAGTGCGGCTACGACCTAATGTATCTTCGAGAACGAACTCAAAACCAGATGCTGCACCCATACCCGGTACTGCTGGAGGTCCCATTGCAAATACAACAGCTTGAGGCAGTTCAGTAGCTGCTCGACCATTAATACGTTGTGAGATAGCTTGCGCTGAATGTTGACCATCCAGAGCGTTACGCATATCCCAGTCGTGAAGCTTGATGAACATCGACGCACCATTCGAAGCAGAAGCGCCCGTCATAAATGCATAGCCGTTAACTAGTGTCACACCATCAACACCCGGCTCTTGTTCAACCATCTCTAGCAACTGCTCAGTCACATCTTCTGTACGAGACAGTGATGCCGCATCAGGAAGCTGTACGTTAACTAGCAAGATACCTTTATCTTCTTGAGGTACGAACGCCGTAGACGTTGTTTTCGCGAAGTAAGTTACCGCCGCCAGCGCCACAACAAAGAAGGTAAACAGTAAAACACCCTTTTTCACAAGGAAGCCTGCAATTTGACCATATTTATTGGTTACGGATTCAAGACCACGGTTAAACGCTTGGTACCATCGTGCTGTATTACCACCGCCCTGTTTAAGAACTAATGAACATAATGCTGGTGACAGCGTTAGAGCGTTAATAGACGAGATAACAACGGCAATACAGATAGTCAAAGCGAACTGACGATACATGATACCAGTGATACCAGGCAGCATAGCTACTGGAATGAATACCGCTAACAGAACCAAGGTTGAAGTAACAATTGGGCCTGTTACTTCCTTCATTGCAATAAGTGTTGCTTGTCGCGGAGAGATCGTCGGATCTTTGGCCATCGTGGTATCAACGTTCTCGATAACTAAGATCGCATCATCTACCACGATACCAATCGCTAATATCAAACCAAACAAGGTTACCGTGTTAATGGTAAAGCCTGTCATCTGCATGATGGCAAACGTACCAATCAGAGATACCGGAATTGCAACCACAGGGATCAACGTTGCACGAGCACTACCCAAAAATAGGTAAGTCACCGCAATTACCAACAAGATAGCTTCGATTAGCGTCTTAACTACCCCTTTGATCGATTCAGCAACAAAGAGTGTAGTGTCATAACTCGCTTCATAAGCAACGCCTTCAGGGAAGTTTTTACTCAGGTTATCGAGCATTGCCATTACTGCTTTACCACTTTCCAGCGCATTAGCGTCTGACTGAAGTGACAGCGTTACGATTGAAGCATCTTGACCACGGTATTTACCATTACCGTCGTAGAACTTTTTACCAAGCTCAACGCGAGCAACATCTTTTAAATAAACCGTTGAACCATCTTGATTTGCACGCAGAACAACCTTTTCAAACTCATCAGCCGTTTCTAATCGACCTTTTGTTACCAAGTTGAACTGCACTTCTTGCGCGTTGTTATAAGGTGCAGCGCCAATACGACCAGCAGCGACTTGAACGTTCTGTTCCGCCAACGCGCGATTCACGTCAGAGGTGGTTATATTGAGGTTAGCCATTTTCTCAGGATCTAACCAAACACGCATCGCGTATTCACCACCACCCAATACGTTAACTTCACTAATACCCTTCACACGAGCCAATTGGTCTTTGATGTTTAAGTTAACGTAGTTAATCAAGAACTGGTCGTTATACTCACCGTTTGGCGAGTAGAAGTTCAATACCATCAAAAGGTCAGGTGAACGTTTCTTAACCGTCACCCCCACCATTCTTACTTCTTGAGGGAGTTTCGATTCGATTTGTGCAACTCGGTTCTGAACGTTGACTTGAGCCATATCGGCATCGGTACCAACGTCAAAGGTTACATTAAGGTTATACGAACCATCGTTAGCACTTTTAGAAGACATGTAGATCATATCCTCTACGCCGTTAACCGACGTTTCTATGGGGTCGGCTATTGCCTGTTCCACCACTTCAGCACTTGCGCCCGTGTAGAATGCCGACACACTGACCGACGGTGGGCTAATTTTTGGATACTCAGCCACTGGCAAGATAGCGAGAGAAATCGCACCCGCTAGGGTTAATATTATTGATATTACAAGGGCAAACTTAGGCCTTTGAATAAAGAAACGACTTAACATGAATAGCCCCCTTACTCAGCTTGTTCAGCAGAAGGTTGAATACGAACAGACATACCATTACGTACACGCTGCAAGCCTTGAGTGATGACCACGTCGTTCTTATCTAGACCAGAATGAACAATCACACCACCTTCAACCTGACGCCCCATCTCGATGTTTCTGCGCTCAGCAACGGGTTCGGCTTCGCCTTCAACCAATACCATCACAAAATCACCTTCAAGATCGGTTTGCACCGCACGGCGGGGAATAGTCACAACATCAATAGATTGTTTATCACGCAGATCAACACGAACATGTTGACCAGGAAGTAATTGTTGGTTGGGGTTATCGGCAATCGCACGCATCGCGATCGTACCAGTATTGAGGTTAATACGGTTGCCTAAAAAGTCCAGTTGGCCTAAGTGCTCGAATGCTTCACCATTTTCCAACACGATCTCTACTTCAACGCGAGCAGAATCACTGCTGCCATCACCTTCAATGCGGTCCATACCTAACTCAATGCGTTCGCGCTCACTAATACTGAATGAGGCATGGATTGGGTCTAAGCTAACCAATGTAGTCAATACACCTGAAGACGGTGATACTAGATCACCCTTACTTACTTTAGTGTCACTGATTCTTCCAGAGAAAGGCGCAACAATTTTAGTATGAGAAAGCTGAACATTCGCGGCGTTTAACTGAGCATGGCTTGCTTCAAGTTGTGCTTGAGAACCGAGTAATGAAGCTGTCAACGCGTCAAATTCCGATTGAGAAATACTGCCTTTTGGAAGTAGGTTCTTACCACGGTTGAAATCAAGCTCGGCTTTTTTGAGGTTTGCATTCGCTTGAGCAACAGACGCTTTTGCGCTCGCAACTTCAGCTTCAAATGAAGAAGGTTCGATCAAGTAAAGCAATTGACCCTTTTCGACCATTTGACCTTCTTGGAAATGACGGCTTTGTAAATAACCTGAAACCTGCGCAGTGATCGCCGTGTCTTCAACGGCTTCAATACGGCCGATATACGATTTGCTTTGCTGGTGAGAAATAACATTAACATCCTGTACAGCTACGAGAGGTAAAGGCGCTTGGTTGGTATTTTGGGCGTCTTGCCCACACCCAGCAAGAATAAAAGAGCTTGCAAGAGCCGTAAGGATTAACTTTTTACGCATGGTTATACCGTCACTTATGAGAAATTGAACAGCATAAAAGTTACGTAACACAATTGCTTCAAATGTCCGAGGAATATCAATTATAACTCGCAAAAGTGTTTCAACATGTAAATTGAAATTAGATACATATCAATCAATTACAAACCAATAACAATTTGTGATCAAATAACCATTTCCTACTTCCACTCTCCGCGTATATTGTCTAACATAATGTAACTTCAAAGCTAAACACTCATACTTCTTCGT
The DNA here is from genome assembly GCA_023206055.1 of Vibrio cyclitrophicus. NCBI lineage: Bacteria > Pseudomonadati > Pseudomonadota > Gammaproteobacteria > Vibrionales > Vibrionaceae > Vibrio > Vibrio cyclitrophicus. Next base: position 929,786 of record CP065367.1, read on the forward strand.
TAAGGTAATTCGAATGATTTCAAAATGGGCAAAACGTTTCTATCAAATGGCGGAATTGGTCGGCTCTTGGAGTAAAGATCCTTCAACTCAAGTTGGCGCCGTAATCACTAAGCATAACCGTATTGTTTCAGTTGGTTTTAATGGTTACCCACATGGTGTGTCTGATAGTGCGGATACTGATGACAGAGAGATGAAGTACCTCAAGACGCTTCACGCTGAAGAAAATGCAATTTTATTCGCTAAGCGTGATTTGGACAGTTGTGAAATCTGGGTGACGCACTTCCCTTGTCCAAACTGTGCGGCAAAAATCATCCAAACAGGTATTTCAGCGGTACATTGCCCAGAGCAAAGTGAAGACTTCCTTTCTCGCTGGGGCGACAAGATTAAAGTCAGCCAAGATATGTTTGAGCAAGCTGGTGTAAAAGTGGATTGGTTACCACTCGCTGAATTGGACTAACATCTAAGCTGAATTTCGGATACAAAAAAGCCGAGAGTCGATATTATCGCTCTCGGCTTTCTTTTGTTTGGACTTATAGCTTAGACGCTTTAGTTTAGACACTATAGCTCGGTCGCTATGGAGTGATGAGCAAACTAAGCGCTCGTTGGGAATGCTTCCGCATACGCTTCCATAAAGTCTTTACGAATATCTTGCTCTAAATGAATCGCTTTTTCGGTCGGACAGAAGATCATAAAGTGCACTTCTTGCTCACCTGTCGAACTGCTTGTGATATGGATGTGAGGCTCAGAACCCGGAAGGTCAACGCCAGCGTGCTTTTCAATCACACCGTTGTAACGGCGGGCAACATCGATAAACTCTTCGCAATGCTCTTCAATTTTCACAATAAGACCCGGCACCATAGGGTATAGGTTTACAAAGTCTTTCACTGTCACAAAAAAGTTATGATAAACATAGCGCTTCATGAAGTTGAGGTTCTTTACCGGATACGTAAAAAACATGCTATTGGGTAGCGTAGCTGTCTTGCCAGTGAAGTGATATTGCCCATGATACAAATCGATTTCTTGAATCACAGTCGCCATCAAATTGTGCTCAATCACCTCGCCGCTGATTTTACCCACTTCGATCCAGTCGCCGATTCTAAATGAGCGAGAACTCGCACGTTGAATAGAACCAGTGAAACACAAAATGATCTCTTTAGATGCGACGACTATAGCAACAGCAATGGCTGTTACCGACAGCGCAAATTCGCTGATTTCGGATTTCCACAGCACAAATAACGTCACAACAATAATCGCGAATGTGCCATTTTTGGTTCGTGACATCCAGTTACGTTGGTCTTCACTAAGGAAAGCAACATCACCTCTTATTTGAGATAAGGTGATTCGGCGAATGATTAAAATAATAGTGATAATCAACGCACTAAAAATAAACTTATGAGCGAGTAGAAAATCAATTACTTGCCACAACTTTTCCATTACTTATTCCTTTAGCTTTATAACGACGAGCTTTACAACGATTAGCATTTTTCACGATTAGCGGAAACTTCGCTATGAAAAAGCGCTCAATTATTAAGCGCTTTCTTACGTGCCTAAATCAGCTATTGGTAAGGCTATCATTTTATCTTGGCAGAAGTAATAAATTGACCAAAAGTTTCACACCAAATCACAACCGTATTAAATCGATTAAGATCAGTACCTTCGGGAAGCGAAACCATAAAACGGTCGAATGTTTTCACATCTCCGACTCTCAATAACTCGTTCTTGCTGTCATTGAAAGCTTGCTCGGTTTCAATGAAATTAGGTGAGAGGTAGACCTTGTAATCAGGCCCCGGCGCCAATTCACCTTCAAAAGCGATCGCACTTTCAGATACTGAGACGATGCCTTCTCCCCAGTGCAAGAAGTCACTGTCTTGTCGATCTTTAGTGAACTCACCCGTGTAGATAGCCTGCTCACTGATCGCTTCAACAGAACTTGAGGAAGGAGAATCAGGCTCAATCAAGATAGGTAATGCGTAAACACCCAGTCCAAAACCAAAAGCACCCACGGCTAAGTGGGTGCAAAGTAAAACTAACTTTTTCATCGCGTACTCCCTTATGCTTAAAGAGAGTATTATTGAATACTCTCAAAAATACAAAGAGATATAACGCTCTGATGTTCTATTTTTGGTAATGCGTCGCTGTACGTTGAGACAATTCGACAATCACTTTTACCGCGTGCTCCATGCCTTGAATGGTAATGAACTCATGAATACCGTGGAAATTGTAGCCACCAGTAAAGATATTCGGACATGGTAGTCCCATGAAAGATAAACGAGCACCGTCTGTACCACCTCGGATAGGCTTGATCATTGGCTCAACATCGCAATCAATCATCGCTTGCTTCGCTAATTCAATAATATGTTGATGCGGTTCAACCATCTCTTTCATATTGAAGTAGCTATCGGTTAGCACCAACTCAACACGGCCTTTCTCGAGACGCTCATTCAGCTCATCCACTTTCTGTTGCATGAATGCCTTACGCGCTTCTACACCCTCACGTTCAAAATCACGGATGATGTATCCCAGTTCAGAGCGAGCCACACCCATTTCAGCTGATTTCAGGTGGTAAAAACCTTCATACCCTTCTGTGCACTCTGGTGTTTCTTGCGCTGGCATCATCAATTGGAATTGCGCTGCAATGTTCATTGAGTTCACCATTTTACCTTTTGCGGTACCGGGGTGAACGTTCACGCCATGACAAATAACGTCAGCGCTCGTGGCATTAAAGTTCTCAAATTCCAACTCCCCTACCGGTCCACCATCGATGGTGTACGCCCACTCGGCGCCAAACTTCTCAACGTCAAACAGGTTTGCACCACGACCGATCTCTTCATCTGGCGTAAAACCAATGCAAATGTCGCCGTGTTTGATGTCTGGATTCGCTTTTAGGTAAGCAATCGCGCTGATGATTTCAGCGATGCCCGCTTTATTGTCGGCACCAAGCAGAGTCGTACCGTCAGTCGTAATAAGGTCGTGGCCATGCAAAGAGTCAAGATCTGGGTATTGGTTTGGATTCAAACTCTCGCCACTTTCACCTAATTCAATCGTTCCACCTTGGTAATCTTTAATCACTTGTGGTTTCACGTTGGAACCTGATGCGTCAGGAGCGGTATCCATATGCGCTACAAAGCCAATCGCAGGCACTGGATAATCGACATTCGACGGCAGTTTCGCCATCAAATATCCATTGTCATCTAAAGACACATCAACTAAGTCTAATTCCACCAATTCTAACTTTAAGGCTTCAGCAAACGTAATTTGACCCGGTGAACTTGGGCATTGCTGATTAGAAGGATCGGATTTGGTATCAAAAGTAACGTAATTCAGAAAACGTTCTACAAGCTTTTCCATAATTCATTCCACCATGGATTAAGTAATTGATTTACTGACTTTATTATTCATGTAGATCAGCGAGGCATTGTTAAGTAAATACGTACGCAGAGTCAGTCGCGAGGTTTTTTATCTTACGCCCTTGACCATGTATGTAATTGCTCTAAATCATTATTGTGCGAAATTAGATGCGCTTCCTATACTTGAAAACAGAGGGTTTCGTCAGTTCAACATTGCATACGGATGATAAGAGATCACTTTGTACGTATTCTACGCCCTCCGCTCTCAGCCTAACAAAAGTACAAAGTGGATGATGATCACAATTTATCCTTGATGCAGAATCTGTCATACGTTACACGGAGACACAGTTATGACGATTAATAAATATTTCATTTTCTCTCCTCAAGCCTCTGAGGAAACGCTTCAACCAGTATTAACTGAGAAAGAAGTTCAAAGGCAGGAAGCTCTAAGACAGGCGCAGACCCAGGGTGGGTTAGACACAAACGCGACCTCGTAACTCAATGAATACCTAGCACTATTAAGACCCCTATAAAAAAGCTCTACGCTCTATCCTGTAGAGCTTTTTTTATTCTTGATGTATTTTCATACCCCGCACCCAACAAAAGCGGCTAATTAAACCTTCGCTCATTACTTCTTGTTCTTCACTTCTCGATCACCGTTTGGCTCACAATTTCTTACGAATGTATTTTCACGCATTGCACACGCTAGCTTGCAGCGCTGAGAAATGACTCACTAAACTCCCCGATGCCATACCTTGTCGTGTCATTTTGTGCTAATAATTCATATTCGTTTTCATTCCTCACTCGCCCTCTTTTCAAAAACTCTAATGCGAGTACCAGAGAACCTAACCACAGGAACCCCGAATTCAATGGAATATTCAAAACTAGGAAGTAGTCAAATTCCCGTTTCCCGTATCTGCCTTGGTAGCATGACTTGGGGGCTACAAAATACGCAACAACAAGCCGACCAACAGATTGAGTACGCATTAAGCCAAGGTATTAACTTTATCGATACTGCAGAGATGTACGCGGTTCCACCTTCTCCAGATACCTATGGCAAAACAGAAGCGATAATTGGTAACTGGTTATCGCGTAACCCACAGCGTCGCCAAGAGTTGATCATCGCAAGCAAAATTGCCGGGCCAGGGCTTCCTTGGGTTCGAGATGGTGGTCCGATAACCGGTGAAGCCGTGATCGCAGCCGTTGATGCATCATTAAAACGCCTACAAACAGACTATATCGACCTTTACCAACTTCATTGGCCAAATCGCACAACGCCTCACTTTGGTAAGCACTTCCCGAATCACATTCGATTCAGTGATATTGACCGAAATCAGCATGAAGCTGAGATGTTAGAAATCCTACAAGCATTAGCTAGCTGTATTAAGGCGGGTAAAATTCGCCATGTCGGGCTTTCAGATGATTCCACTTGGGGCATTAACACATACCTCAAGCTGAGCGAGAAACACGATTTACCGCGTATGGTTTCGATTCAAAATGAATTTAGCTTGCTGCACGCAAAAGATTGGCCATATCTAATTGAGAACTGTGTGCATGAAGATGTCGCTTATCTGCCATGGTCACCTTTAGCTGCAGGCATGTTGAGTGGAAAGTACATCGATGGCGCAAGACCGGAAGGCAGCCGTTGGACTTACATGCAACGTAAAGGCATCTTCCGTGATACTGAATCTGCCAATGAAGCGGTTAAAGGCTATGTTGAAGTCGCAAACACTCACGGGTTTACACCAAGCCAGCTTGCATTGGCATGGTGTAATCAAGTTGATGGTGTCACCTCCACAATTATTGGTGCAACGACCATGGAACAACTGAAAGAAAACGTAGCAGCTTTCAGCAAGCCTCTATCAGAACAGATACTCACTGATATCAACACAGTGTTTAAGCGCTACCCTGTTCCGTATTAAGCTGTAAGTTCACCTAGCCTTCACAGTTCGCCTAACCTTCTCGGTTCAGCGAGACTTAGGTAAGTAAATCTCATAAGAGTGCGCTATTTAGTGCGCTTTTCTTTTTTAAGTGGGTCGCTTTTGCTTTTTATGTGGATCGCATTGAGTCATCACGCTTTTGGTTCTCCAACCTTTGCTCTATAATGCGCGGGCTTATATCTAGGATAAAAACATGATTTCAAAAAACCAATTAAAACTCCTTCGCGCTTTGGGCCAAAAGAAACAACGTAAAGCCCACGGCCTGTTTCTAGTTCAAGGTGAAAAGAACGTTCTTGAGCTGTTCAATAGTGACTTAGTCGTGAAGAACGTCTTTGCTACCGCTGATTTCCTGTCTGAAAATCACGCGTCATTGATTGAGTTTGATTGTGTTGAAGCCTCACTAGATGACCTAACCAAGGCAAGCACTTTGGTAAGTAACAACGCAGCGATTGCTGTTGTTGAGATCCCAACGTTTGAATTACCAAAAGCAACTGGATTGATGATTGCGCTGGATGGCGTGTCTGATCCGGGCAACCTAGGTACTATTATTCGCGTAGCAGACTGGTATGGCATTCAGCATATCGTTGCGAGCAGCGATTGTGCAGACCCATATAACCCGAAAACGATCAGCGCAACTATGGGCAGCTTTGGCCGAGTACACGTAAGCCAAACCGACTTACCTGAATACTTAGAGCAAGCGAACCTGCCTGTTTACGGCGCGTTCTTAGAGGGCGAAAGTGTTCATAAGACGGAATTTACTGCCAACGGCATTTTGCTAATGGGCAGTGAGTCTCACGGCATTCGTGAACACGCCGCTAAATACGTGACGGATAAGATTACGATTCCAGCATTCGGTGGCGCAGAGTCTCTGAATGTAGCAATGGCGACAGGTATTATTCTCGACAACATGCGTCGTCAGTATAGCTAATCGATTCAAGAATCAGCGGCTAGCTAGAATTAGCGGATAAAAAGAGCAAGATTCCCTATCTTGCTCGTCCCTCGCAGCAGGGAATGACGTAACTTAGAAGTAGAGACAAAACCAACCACCAGCTCTCACCGCACAAAACATCAAGTAGATTTTGAAATATAATGTTGGCAAGTAGGTCAATAATTAACTGAATCATCAGCCGTCATCCTCAAGAAGGAGGGACGACTGAGTTGGGGATCTTTTTTTCGGAAGGTTTGTTTCAAGTAGCAGAATTACTTTTCTAGCATTGCCAACTTATCAGCGACACCATTCCACTTTTCAGCTTCATCCATCGGTGCTTTTACTTCCGTTTGTACCGGCCAGATCTCAGCAAGCTCGGCATTCACTTCAATAAAGATCTTTTGATCTTCTGGCAGTTCATCTTCTTGGAAGATCGCTTGAGCGTCGCATTCAGGTACACATAAACCACAATCAATGCATTCGATTGGGTTGATTACCATGAAATTCGGGCCTTCATGGAACGCATCTGCGGGGCATACCGCCACACAGTCTGTGTATTTACATTGAATACAATTATCGCCTACGACAAATGCCATGATGCTCTGCTCTATAAGTTAGTCAAAATTGAAGAATGGAGGATAATACTCATCCCAAGGCAAAATTCAACATCATACGGCTCTAATATCGTGTCTATTTGCTCCATGTTTCCAAATTAGTATGACAGATAAATCAATTTCTCGTAAAATGCGCGCCATTGTGAGCTTATCGCTTCTTTCAACATCAGCGTTTTCATCAAACTCTGCGTTTAGAAGCGGTCTAGCTAAGACACCTATAAAAACGAGACATCAAAATGATACGTTTAACCGAAATTAAACTCCCCCTAGACCACGAAGAATCAGCCATTCAAGACGCTATTGAAGCGAAGCTTGGCATTAATTCTGATCAGGTACTTTCTTTTAATATCTTTAAACGTGGCTACGATGCTCGTAAGAAATCAAAAATCTTACTTATCTACACGCTTGACGTTCTCGTTGAAAACGAAGCTGAGTTGTTAGAGCAATTCATTAGCGACCCACACGTAAAAGTGACTCCCGACATGGAGTACAAATTCGTTGCGAAAGCCGTTGAGAACCAAACTGAACGCCCTGTCGTTATCGGTTTTGGCCCTTGTGGTTTGTTCGCTGGCTTAGTGCTTGCTCAAATGGGCTTCAACCCAATCATCGTTGAGCGTGGTAAAGAAGTCCGTGAACGTACGAAAGATACCTTTGGTTTCTGGCGTAAGCGTACGCTGAACACTGAATCAAACGTACAGTTTGGTGAAGGTGGCGCAGGTACTTTCTCTGACGGTAAGCTATACAGCCAAGTTAAAGATCCAAAGCACTACGGCCGTAAAGTAATCGAAGAATTCGTAGCTGCTGGCGCACCAGAAGAAATTCTATACGTGAGTAAGCCACACATCGGTACCTTTAAACTGGTTACCATGATCGAAAAGATGCGCGCTTCTATCATTGAGCTAGGTGGCGAAATCCGTTTCAGCACTCGCGTTGATGACGTTCATATGGAAGACGGTCAAATCACTGGCTTGACGCTTTCTAACGGTGAAGAGATTAAATCTCGTCACGTAGTACTGGCTGTTGGCCACAGTGCTCGTGATACGTTTGAAATGCTGCACGAACGTGGCGTTTACATGGAAGCTAAGCCTTTCTCTGTTGGTTTCCGTATCGAACACAAGCAAGCGATGATCGATGAAGCTCGTTTCGGTAAGAACGCAGGCAACCCTATCCTAGGTGCCGCGGACTACAAACTGGTTCACCACTGTAAAAATGGTCGCACTGTATACAGCTTCTGTATGTGCCCGGGTGGTACTGTGGTTGCAGCGACGTCTGAAGAAGGCCGCGTTGTAACCAACGGCATGAGCCAATACTCTCGTGCAGAGCGCAACGCAAACAGCGCAATCGTTGTAGGTATCGACCCAGAGCGTGATTACCCAGGTGATGCACTAGCAGGTATCCGTTTACAACGTGAGTTAGAAAGTGCCGCTTATGTTCTAGGTGGCGAGAACTACGATGCCCCTGCACAGAAAATCGGTGACTTCCTAAAAGGTCGCGATCCAAGTGAAATCGGTGAAGTAAAACCATCATTCACACCGGGTATCCACCTAACTGACATTTCAAAAGCGCTACCTGATTTTGCTATCGAAGCGATTCGTGAAGCAATCCCAGCGTTCGAGAAGAAAATTAAAGGCTTCTCTACGCCAGACGGTCTATTAACTGGCGTTGAGACTCGTACGTCTTCTCCTGTATGCATCAAGCGTGGTAAAGACTTCCAAAGCATCAACCTTAAGGGCTTCTTTCCTGCTGGTGAAGGTGCAGGCTACGCAGGCGGTATCCTTTCTGCTGGTATCGATGGTATTAAGGCTGCAGAAGCGCTAGCACTATCAATGGCAGAGCAAAACCAAGCAGAGAAGATTGAGATCGCTTAAGCGCTTTCGATAAACCCGAGCTAAATAGCGAACACCCAAAACTGAAAATCCAGTGTCTTGTCGACACTGGATTTTTTTTATGTGCATGTGACTAGCGGTAAACAAGCAACATGGTAGAATGCAGCCATTAATCTTATCCTCATATAAGATTGTTGAACCTTTCCATCGCTATTTAGCCAAATCATACCGAGAAACTTATGCCATTTTCCAAGCTTGGATTAAGCTCACCTATTGTTAAAGCCGTTGCAAAACAAGGCTATGAAAAGCCAACCTCTATTCAAGAAAAAGCAATTCCGATTGTGCTTTCTGGTAAGAACCTTATTGCTGCTGCACAAACAGGTACAGGTAAAACTGCGAGCTTTGTTCTCCCTATCTTAGAAATGCTAAGTAAAGGTGAAACACAACGTAAAAAACGTATCCGTGCTGTTATTCTGACACCAACTCGTGAGCTTGCGATTCAGGTAGAACAAAACATTACTAAGTACGCGAAGTTCCTAAACCTTACATCATTAGCGATGTACGGTGGCGTGTCTTACCAACACCAGAAAGATCGTCTTATTGAAGGCGTTGATATTCTTGTGGCAACACCAGGTCGTTTGATCGATATGTACGGGCAACGTGCCGTTCACTTTGATGAAGTCGAAGTACTGGTTCTTGATGAAGCCGACCGCATGCTAGACATGGGTTTCATTGAAGACATCAACAAAATCATCGCGCGTTTGCCACAAAATATTCAAAACTTGTTGTTCTCAGCAACGCTATCAACGCCAGTGCGTGCGCTAGCAAAAAGTGCAATCAGTGAAGCGGAAGAGATTTCTATCGCCAAGACTGACGCATCTAAAGCGAACATTGAACAATGGCTAGTTACAGTCGATAAAGACCGTAAATCTGCACTGTTAAGCCACATGATCACAGACGGCGAGTGGGACCAAGCGCTTATCTTTATCGAGACTAAGCACGGCGCGGCTAAGTTGGTTGCTCAACTGGAAAAGCGTGGCATCCAAGCTGAAGCTTTCCACAGTGGACGTAGCCAAGCGATTCGTGAAAAGATTCTGGCTGACTTCAAAAAAGGTCGTCTAAAATATCTCGTTGCGACAGGTGTTGCTGCTCGTGGTATCGATATCGATAACCTAAGCCGCGTAGTGAACTACGACATCCCATTCCCAGCAGACGACTATGTTCACCGTATTGGTCGTACAGGCCGTGCTGATGCTTCTGGTGAAGCGATCTCTTTCCTATCGAAAGATAACTTCAAGAACCTGTGCATCATTGAAAAACGTCTTGGCCACTTGATTGAACGTCGCGTTGTTGAAGGTTTCGAACCACGCAAAGAAGTACCAATTTCAGTATTGAACTTCGTTCCTAAGAAGAAAAGAGAACAGCAACAAGACTAAGTAATTTCAGCTACAGAAAATATTAGCCAAAATGAAAATCAAACGAAGCCCTATGTGACTTCGTTTTGTTCTTTGAAATACAAATAAAACTGAGGCAATAAGATGATCACTCCTATCGCAACGAGATTGACCCGAGGCCAAGATCTAAAGCTTGAACTCCAAAAGCTTGTGACAGCGCACAATATCTCAGCGGGCTCTGTCGCGTCGTGTGTCGGGTGTGTTTCTCAACTCAATATCCGTTTGGCTAATGCGAACAACACCAAGCTAATTACAGCTCCGTTCGAAATTGTGTCACTAATAGCAACACTAACCCCAAACCACCAGCATGTTCATATATCCGTTGCTGATGAAAATGGCGATGTAATTGGTGGGCACTTGCTTGAAGGGACGATTATCGCGACCACGGCTGAATTGATAGTTCATCGCTACGATACCTTGACCTTCAACAGAGAGCATGACGATTCGACGGGTTACACTGAGCTCACTATCAGCGAGAACACGCAATAGATTGCCCCGTAACAACACTAAGCGCTCCATATAAAGCGATACAACCCAATAGTAATTAGGAAACACGATGGCTCCAAACTCCGCAGACTCCGTTATCGTTCTCGATTTCGAAACCACAGGCTTATCACCAAATATGGGTGACAGAGCGATTGAAATCGGTGCGGTTAAATTAGTTAACGGCGAAGTCGTCGACACCTTCCAGCAACTCATGAACCCAGGGTTTCGAGTTAGCGGATTCATTGAAAGCTATACCGGGATCAGTAACCGTATGTTAAGCACGGCGGCCAGTTGCAGTGAAGTGATGGATGAGTTTGCAGACTTTATCCAAGGCAGCCAACTTGTTGCTCACAATGCGTCGTTTGATAAGCGCTTTCTCGATGCGGAATTAGAATTTATTGGCCGAGACTACACAGGCAAGTTCGCTTGCTCAATGTTGATTGCTCGCCGTCTCATCCAAGACGCACCGACTCATAAGCTAGGCGACCTTGTGCGTTTTAAGAATATCGACAACGACGGTACTTTCCACAGAGCGTTAGCCGATTCAGAAATGACAGCACGATTGTGGTTATTGATGATTGATGAACTGCAAAGTGATCACGGTATTCAACAGCCGAGCTTTCAACTGATGCAGAAAATATCTAAGACCGCTAAAGGCTCGATTCCAAAGCTGCTAATGAGCAATCGCAATTAAAGCTATCAACTACAAGCCATAGATCGAAATAAAGGCTGATTCGTTTCGCGAAATCAGCCTTATTATATACGAGTGTTACTTAGAGCCGCCCTACTCTTGCAGTGCCACCAGCGTTGACTTGAAGCTATCTAATTCATTCATAAAATATACCCATTGCTTATCACTACTTGTGGCTGCGATATCGACCAAGAATTTGGCGGATGTTTCCGTATTCTTAGTAAGCGTGGATTCAAGGCCATCAGGATAATAAGCTTCATGGTTAAGCAACAGCTTCATAATAATAGGCTGAGCAATATGCAAATCAGTCTTCTTTTCAGTAAGCGTCGATAGAGCCTGATATGTATTATTTTGATATTGTCGCCAGCTATCATTGGTATTTATCCACTCTTGCGACCAAGCCAAAATAATCTGTTTTTGTTCTTTCGATACCGAACCTAGCCATCGTTCTAGCCTTTCTTCTACTCGATCTCGATATCGCTCTCTCGAATCTTCATCATTCAATGACAATCTTTCTTGGTAGGAATCTTGTTGTTTCTCTCGAAAATTTTTGAGGAACTGATTATCTTGTTTCGCACTTAGCTGCATACTTAACGCGTAAACATCGGGTGCAAACTTATTAACGATCTTGCGAATATGATTTTTAATTTGATCACTTTGGTCAACGATAAAAGCAGAGGTTAGCTCGGAGCGATCAACATTTTCAATCACTTCTAATTGCGAGACGTACAACGGTAGTTGAGTTTTTTTGTGCCATTGCTGTAACAAATCCAATCGCTCTTCAAGTTCTGATTCTTGACTGTTAGTTAGAGAAACAAAGTCTTCAATATAACTCACAACAAACCAGCTTATGTTGTTATAGGCGAATTTCGTACCACACCCAGCAAATAGAAAACAGATCAATACGACTAGCCAACGGCACTTTCTCATTACACCCTCTCACAGCATTTTACTGAACGACGAATTTCTAAACGATCTTATAACACTAGCTACAAAATCAGGTTCACGTAAAACTTTCAGATAAATTGAGACTTAGCCTTGATAATCTAACCATTTCGACAAATGATTAAATTAAAAATAATTAATAGCAGTGATAAAACTTAATTTTTATTGTTCATTTGAGGTAATACGAACCCTATAAAAGAAATGGTGACGTATTTTAAAATGATTAATATTTGGGAGGTAAGCTATGGCCGCTACTCCTCATTATACAAGCAAGTTAGAGTACGAGCTTTGTTATTTTGACGATGGAAGACTAACCACAATTACGATATCCGCTAATAATCGACAGGAAGCGATGACTTGGTATCTTAGCGAAGGAGGACATATCAACGATTTCTATTCGATCAGACCCGACGAATAAACGCTTGATACGTTGCTGACTGTGGAACACCCTTTACTGCATTATCACTAGCATGACTTAGCAGTAAAGGGAGACAATCTCGAATTACTTCAGAATTCGGGCGCGGAATTGACGACCCTTCATTTTACCTGATTCGATTTTACCTAGTGCTTTCTTAGCCACTGATCTTTCTACAGCAACGTAAGCGCGCATCGCGAACAAGTTGATCTTACCTACTGACTTACCATCGATGCCGCCTTGGCCTGTCAACGCACCAAGGATATCACCTGCGCGAAGTTTCGCTTTCTTACCACCATCAATCTGGATGGTTACCATGTTTGAGTAGTACGGCTTAGCTATTGGTTTAGCTGGCAACTGAGACGGTTCGATTGGCATATCCATGTACTCATCAATTTGAGCAACACGGTGCATCTCTTTTTCGCTAAAGAAGCTAATTGCGACACCTTTACTTCCTGCACGACCAGTACGACCGATACGGTGCACGTGTACTTCAGGATCGCGAGACAACTCAAAGTTGAACACGGCATCTAGGTTATCAACATCAAGACCACGAGCGGCAACATCGGTTGCAACCAAGATAGAGATGGTTTTGTTTGAGAACTGAACCAAAGCTTGGTCACGTTCACGCTGTTCCATGTCGCCATGAAGCTCGATAACACTGAAACCACGGTGGCTTAGCTCATCATTTACGTTCTGCACTTCTTTCTTAGTATTACAGAACACAACCGCTGACTCTGGTTGATGATGAAGAAGCATTAGCTCTAGTGCGTCATCACGAGCTTCAGTACCTTCAACCTTATAAAAGTGTTGTTGGATGCTTGAGTGATCGTGCGTTGATTCAACCTTCACCATTTCAGGGTTATTCATGATGCGGTCTGCAACAGATTTAATCTGTTTAGGGAAAGTTGCACTGAACAATAAAGTTTGACGATCTTTTGGTGCTGCTTCAATAACAGCATCTAGTGCATCTTGGAAACCCATTTCTAGCATGCGATCGGCTTCATCTAACACAAGTGTGTTCAACTCAGACAGGTCAATACGCTCTCTCTCGAGGTGGTCCAGGATACGACCAGGAGTGCCCACAAGAATATGTGCGCCATGCTCTAATGAACCAATTTGAGGTCCCATTGGCATTCCGCCACATAGTGTCAGCACTTTAATATTGTGAATGCCACGAGCAAGAGTACGGATCTCTTTTGCTACTTGGTCTGCAAGCTCACGAGTCGGACATAATACTAAAGATTGAACACGAAAACGCTTAACGCGTAGGTTTTGCAGCACGCCTAAACCAAAGGCAGCTGTTTTACCTGAACCCGTTTTACCCTGACCGATAACATCCTTGCCATCCAGAATAGTAGGAAGACTCAACGCTTGAATAGGCGTCATTTCAGTATAACCAAGAGAATCTAACGTATTTAGAAGCTCTGGCTTAAGGGCGATTGAAGAGAATTTTGAAGTGCTCAATGGAAATATCCAACTGGTGAAAAACAGAGTGCATTATGAGTGTTTTTGAAAATTATTCCACTTTAATCACAGTTTTGAAGAAACATGTTAGGCGAACACAAAAAAGCCAGCTTTGTTAGCTGGCTTTTGCATCTATTCGAATCGCTTTCTATGGCACACCGTGGCCTTTAGATGCAACCCATACGCGATACCATTGCTCGCGAGTCAGTTCGATTTTCAGTGCATCAACGGCAGTCTCCACACGTTCAATCTTTCCTGAGCCAATAATTGCAATTGGGTTAGATGGTAAACGACGAACCCAAGCGTAAATCACTTGGTCAATGCTATCTGCACCCACTTCTTGACGAATCGCCTCTAGCTCATCACGAACGCGAGTCGCTTGCGCTGAATCGCCACTGAAGATGCTACCACCACCGAGACAAGACCAGGCCATTGGACGAATACGATTCATCTGCAATTGATCTAGCGTGCCATCATGGGCTACTTCGAAGTTCAATGGGTTGATTTCAACTTGGTTAGTCACCAGTGGCTTACCGAGTCGAGATTGCAGTAAGTCGAACTGACGTGGTGAAAAGTTAGAGACACCGAAGTGCTTAACTTTGCCTACCTTATGTAGTTCAGCGAACGCTTCTGCTACTTCATCTGCATCCATCAGTACATCTGGGCGGTGAATCAGTAATACATCAAGTTCGGTTACACCCAAACGCTCTAGAGAGTTATTTACTGATTGGTAAATATGATGCGCGCTGGTGTCATAATGATTGATCTTGCGATCAGGAGTGTGTTCACCACACAAGTTGATGTCGCACTTGGTGACGATTTGGATATCATCACGAAGGCTTGGCTCAAGCGCTAATGCTTCACCAAACAACTTTTCACATTGGTAATTACCGTAAATATCCGCGTGATCAACAGTTGTGATGCCAAGATCAATGTGCTGCTTAAGGAAAGTCAGGCGTTGTTGCGGGGTCATACCCCATTCTGCTGTACGCCAGTATCCTTGCACCAACTCAGAAAGTTCTGGGCCTTGTGGCGCTGTCGTTACTCTTGCAACCATGGGTTGTCTCCTTTATCAATACTGAACGTATCCTAAGCTCGTTTTACCGAAGGCTCAACGTATAACAAATGGCAAAGGTAAACGCTTACTAAAAATGTGAGAGCCACAGAAAAACGAACACTTAAATGAATAATAGCTTGCTGTCTGCCCGTCAGACGTTCTCCCAAAAGGCTTGTTGACTCTAATGAATTACGAAACTATCTATAAATTTGAGCAATTAAAGACGATTTAGTTCAACCGTTAAATTGTCACTATCACTATGCAGCTGAATCCAAGGAACTGAAGAACCAGAAGAAGATGAGGAAGAACTAGGCACATTCCATAAACTCATTTGCTCAGAGGAATGATGTGGTGCATTGATGAATTCGACGAGTTGTTTATCTACCTTATCGTAACCAACGCCCTCACGTTTCGCTTGTTCAAGTTGAGCGACGACATTGAACTCATCCTCCCCAATGCTAATTGAGCTGAGCGCAAAGCCATCTTGACGAAGGTATGCCTGAAGCTTTGTGTAACTTAGGTTCGAATATGGCAGGTTAAGGCGAACTACCTCTACGCTTGAGTCACCCAACTCCAGTTCAACATAAACATCCAAATCGTAATATTGAGTGAGGTCACTGCACAACAGAGTGCCTTCAACTTCGCCACAATCCATGAGATCGATATCGTTAATATAGTTTTGATAACTCGGTTGAATTGGGCTGCTATTGAATACCGTTCGCAACCACCAGCTTTCACTCGCTTGCGCAGAGAATGAAAGGGTATTCAGAGCCAATAACAAAGGTAGGATTAAGACAGGAAGAGTTCTCATTAATTGTGCTTATTTCGCGCGACATGAAGCGCCCATTATACGTGACCAATCAACAAACAACCGCTCAAGGCACAAATTTTAGGCGAAAAAAAACGGGCATACATGCCCGCTAGATAAATTCTATCGCCGAATAACGTAATCCGTCACGTTGAGAACCATTACGGAAATAACAATACCATTCCGATGCTGCATATACAACATATCATACCAATTATTTATAACCACCTTCTATTGCAGGCTCTTCAAGCGATAGTCTTACTTTATTACGTTGGATTGCTTCTGGTGGCAAACTGATGAAGCCGTATTGGTTCAACACGCTTTGATGCTCTTCCGACAAAGTCAGTCCAACAAAGAACTTCTCTTGTTCCGTAAAGCCTTTACGATGCGCTGGAATATTCAGGTACATGTAATAAACCGTGGCTAATGGGTAACGACCAGAGAGGATCGTTTCTTTGTTTAAGTCGTAGTTCACCCCCAGATTATCAACCACACTCAGCCATTTCACATCAGAGATCTGATCTGAGTAGACGGTGTAACCAATGGCGGCATCTTCGTCTTCTACCTTGTTAATCAGATCCGGTAGATCCGCTAAGAATTGAGTATTCGCATATTCGCCGTCAGAACCACATTCGACCCAACTCGAAAACGTAGTATGACCTTGCAGATTGTGGTCGATAGCGAAAGGCAACATATGTGTGTCTAAGCTCTCACCACCTCGAATATCACTACTAGGTGTCCACTTAGGGTGTTTAGGATCGTTAGAACAACCAAACACATCGATAAGTTCAGCAACGCTGATGGATGTGGCTGGGTTATTCTCATTCGCCAGAATAGCTATTACGTCTGCGGTAAACATCAGCTCAGTTGGCCTGTAGCCATAGCGCATGTCGAACCTAGCCATCTCTTTGTCAGTCCACTTTTTGGAAGTAATACCAACACGTGAACGTTGCATGATCATCTGCTCAGGTACACTGTCACTCAACAAGATCTCTAAGTCGATCTCTTGGCTCTTAAGCAAGTCTTCAACAAGGCTCTGCATATTCGGCTCAATCGCGACCAAACCAATATCACTGGCGTCATTTGCTAATGTTGATACAGAAAAAAACGCAGGTACAGCAGCAAGCAGTAAGCCCGATTTATTAGATAGATGTTTCATTACTGGCCTCCTACTGGGTCAATCGATGTCTTAGATTCAACATCGCTATTGCTGTCGAGTTGCATCTCTGAGGTAAAGATATTCCAAGATGGATTCACTTCCATGCTCTCTGTTTTTAACACTGCAATGGTTCTACGCTTACGCTTGTGAAGGTGCTGAGTTAAGCTGGTTATCTGAGTAAATTCTTGTTCAAAGATTCGCTCTCCATCGATGCCTCTGTCAATCAGAGCGTCTCGAATCACGCCAGTCCTTTTCTTAGCCAGTGCCTTGTTATAAACATTGGTACCTTCTGAACTTGTGTCCCCGACTAAGGTAACGGAGGCGTCTGGTTGCTCACCCAGTAAACGTACTAATTCGTTGAGAACGGCTGTGTGTTCAGGTTTTAGAACGTATTTATCAAAGTCAAATGCCACGCTTAACACTTCAACATCTTCGACGATTTTCCAATTGGCACAGCCTTTAATGTCTACCGTCACGCCTTCTGGAGTTTCAGCACACAGATCGCGTTGGTTAATCACCCCATCACGGTCATCATCCGCTAGATCATCAATTTGATGACGAGTCATTGTCGTGTCGGGCGTTTCTGCACAACCCATTAGCAAAATAGAACTAAGTAGCGCTAGTTTAAAATGTCTCATTACTTGTTCTCCCCTTGCCATTCTTCTGGGTGTTCAATTCTCAACGCGTAGGTCAACATGCCCATCGCGTTCAGTACGCGGTATGCCGCTAACGTTTGATCATATTCGGTGCTGATGAAGTTTCGTCGAGCCAAGAATACCTCGACTTTCGCATCAAGCACATCGAGTAGGCTTCGTCTGCCAACATTGAATTGCTGAATATAGCCAAGCTCTGCAATTTTGGCTGCGTCTACGTTTTGTTGAAGAAGGGACTTTTGCTGTTCAAGCATCTTGTAGGCGTTCCAAGCGAGCTGAGTACCCTCTTTAACTTCACGCTCAGTTCTTAATCTGATCGCCCTTGCCTCTTCAACACGCCATGCTGACGATTCAACACGAGAGTCAGTAGAAAAGCCGTTAAACAGATCATAATCCATGGTCAGCATGATTCTCGCGTCTTCATCAACACCACCCGGTGGGTTAGAGACGTTGTCATTCTTGTTGGCATGGAGTTCCAATTTTACTTCTGGATAGTAATCGCCTTTCTCTCTACGCATCTCTTTACGAGCAGCATCGATATCAAGCAAAGAGGCTTTGATTTCTGGGTGATTCTCGACAGCTTGTTCAAGTGCGACCTGTGCTGAGCTTGGTAATAGAGCGTAATCAAAACGGGGATAAACCAAGTTCACAGCCGGCTTACCCACTAAGCGTAGGTACTGAGTTTGTAAATCAAACAGGTTATTTTGAGCGGCAATTAATGAAGATTGTGCCGTCGCGACACGAGCGGAGATCTGAGCCAGATCCGAATTACTGCTCAAACCTTTACTCTTTTTATCTTGTATGTCTTGATAGATTTCTTGGTGCTCTTTTACGTTACGCTTAGACAGTTCAAGTAGCGTCTCTGCTTTGAGTATATCGAGGTAATTTCTCACTACATCTAACGATACGTTTTCAGCGCGTGAAATCAGAGTTAAACGTTCAGCTTCTGCTTCGAATGTTAGTCGGTCGACATTCGACGTCGTTTTAAAGCCATCGAATAGCAACTGGGATACTTTTACGCCGATTTCCGTTCGCGTTAGACCACGGTCGTCAGTGTCGAGTTTGCTTCCGCTGTTATAGCGAGTCTCTTCATAACCTGCCGCCGCGTACAAATTGACTTGTGGCATATACAAACCACCCGCAGCGTCCCCGTCTCTGACCACCGATTGGTATCGGGAGTACTGCGCCAATATCTCTGGGCTATAGTCGATGGCGAACGCCACAGACTCTTCTAGTGAGGCTGCTTGAGACAACCCACTCACTAGTAAGCAAGAAGAGAGTAAGATTTTTGAATGCATTACACTTCCTTTTATATTTATGCTTTAACCCACTTCATCGTTCGCGAAGTGAATTTTCCTTAGCTCGTAAAATAGGTTTTAACCAATAACTCAGTACTGTCTTTTCACCCGTCAATATATCCACTGCAACCTGCATACCTGGGATTATGCTGAACGCAGAATTATGCTTTTGGTCTTCATCTAACTGAATATGGGCTCGATAATAAGCGTTGCCGTCTTCCGTTTGTAAGGCATCGGCGCTGACATACGTTACTTTGCCTTTTAGGCCACCATAGATAACAAAGTCATACGCAGTGAATTTAACGGTTGCGCCTAATCCATTATGAACAAACGCAATATCTTGCGGAGAGATCCTCGCTTCAACAATCAAATCACTGTTTGATGGAATGATCTCAATAATCGGCTCGCCGGGACGGACTACACCACCAATGGTACGCACAAAGATCTCTTTGACTGTACCATCAACGGGCGCGACAATTTCGGTACGCTTGAGTTGGTCGGCAATCGCCTGTTGGCTTTCGTTCAGCTGCGCTATTTTACTGGCCACTTCATTTAGTTGACCTTGTACTTTGGCGCGAAAATCTAACGCGATGCTGCGGTGATCGGCTATCGATTCCGAGTAAGCAGCAATCTGTTTCTGAGCCGCCACTTTAGAGCTGGCAATATCGCCTTTCAGCTTGACTACATCACGGTTCAGTTTCAGCAATTCCACTTCCGCAACAGCACCACTCGCCACCACATCTTTCAGCATGTTCCGCTCACGAATTACAATATCGAGGCTGCTTTCAAGTGTCTGGATATTATTCAGCGTATCGACACGTGCTTGGTCTTGTTGCTCGATGCGAAGTGCCGCCTCTTCCAGTTCAGATTTCAATTGACCTAAACGTTCTCGATAGTTGGCTTTGGCGTTCATTAATGCGGGGTGGCTTGATACATCGATGACAATATCTTGCGGTACTAAAACCACTCGTTCATACCATTCTTTCGCATCGTTGTTTAAAACCACTGTCGACAGTTCAGCCTTTAATCTTAATTGTTGAGCAAGCAAGGTATCCGCCTGTTGAGCAGACTCTAAAAAAGCGGCTTTAAAGCGCGTGTCTTCGAGTTTAGCCAGTGGCTGCCCTTTCATCACAGACTGACCTTGTCGCACCATAATTTCTTGAACAAGACCGCCTTCCAAGCTCTGAATAGTTTGTACCGAAAGGCTAGGAACGACTTTGCCCTCGCCGATCACGACTTCTTCTAATGTTGCCCAGGTCGCCCAACCGATAATCGACACAATCAATAACGCGCTTAGCCAAATTAGCTTACGAGAACGAAAGGCCAAATGATTGTTGGTCCACTGAATATCATTACTCATGACGACCTCCCTTCACCACTGAGACAGTCTTAAATCGACTGGTTCCCTTCGGGGCGCTTTTCTTTTGTAAAGAGAGGATATCTTTTGGTTCTCCCTCAGCCACGATCTTGCCTTTATCCAATACAACCACGCGATCACACATCATCAAGAAGGAAGATTTGTGCGAGCTGATCAGCATCGAGGTTTCTCTTGGCATACTTTGCAACGCATTGAAGAACTGTATCTCGGCTTGATTATCGAGTGCGCTGGTTGGCTCATCCATGATCAATAGTTTTGGACAGCGATAAAGTGCCCTTGCGATAGCCACAGCTTGGCGTTGTCCTCCTGAAAGTAATCGGCCACCTTCGCCGACAGGTGTCTCTAAACCATTGCTCAAGCGCCCCATGTAACCGTTGAGGCCGGACTGTTGTAGCGCTTGCCTTAGCTTTTCTTCATCAACGTTGGTCGCACCTAAGGTGACGTTGTCGTAAACACTGCCAAAGATAAGATTAGTGGTTTGTCCGACCCAGCCCATTCCGCTACGCAAAACATTGGTTGGCCATAACTGCCCATCAATCTCTTGATAGAAAGCTTGTCCTGTTGTTGGCAAATACTGACGTGCAACAATCGATAAAAGCGTGGTTTTTCCTGCGCCAGCCGCACCAACAAGGCCTACTCGCTCACCTGGCTTAATATCAAGAGAAATCTCTTTCAACGCAGGGCTTTGAGTATCAGGATAGGTAAACGTGACATCATCTAATCTGACTCCACCAGCAAAATCACCCTTGTCGATCACTTGGTGCTTAGATTCTTCTTGCGGTAAGTCCATGATCTGGTTGAGGCCTTCAACTGCCGAACGGGTTTGTTGGAACCTCAACATTAAAAGAGAAAGTTGATTCACTGAGCTCGCAGCACGCCCACTCAACATCACCACCGCTATCAAGCCACCCATGCTCAGCAAGCCTTCAGAGATCTGATACACACCGAATATGATGAGAGTAATGGTGACGATCTGCTGACTCGACTGAATAGAATGAGTCACAATGTTAGAGTAATGACGAGATTGAGTCTGCCATTGAGAGAGCGATGAAATAGTCTGCTCCCAACGCTTTTGGGTAATGCCCTCAGCATTGTTTTGCTTGATATCCGGAAGGGTTGTTAAGCAATCAAACAGCTGTGCTTGTCTTTGTGTCGACAAACGTGCGGTTTCATCGAATGTTTTCTCGACTTTACCTTTCATCGCAATGCTCAGCACAATCAATACCAACATAATTGTGACTGGGATAAACATCATTGCACCACCTAGCCAACCAATAAGGAACAGGAATAACAAGGTGAACGGTAGGTCGACTAAAGTGACTAAAGAGATAGAGGTGAAGAAATCTTTCACGCTATCGAAATCTTGAAGCTGTCTGGCAAAGGCGCCTACCGATTGAGGTCGATTTTCCAACTTCATACCAAGGACTTTAGAGAACAGTTGAGAAGACAACTTGTTATCAATATAACGCCCAGCCATGTCAGTCACAGAGCTTCGTGAGCTTCTCAACACCCAATCAAAAATCACAACAATACCAACGCCTGCCGCCAGAACCCAAAGCGTGTTAAACGCTTGATTTGGCACCACGCGGTCGTACACATTCATGGTAAAAAGAGGCACGACTAGCGCGAGCAAGTTGATCAAGAATGAAGCGATAAACAGGTCTCGATACCAAGGTTTTACTTCTTTGACGACACGCCATAACCAACGGGTGTTGGATTTATTCTCGCTACGTTCATGGGATTGAACACGCGCATCATCAAGCGCTTGAGCACCCACTTGCCAAACATACGATTCGACTTGAGTAACCAATTCTTTTAATGAAGTTTGTTGGCTGGAATGGGTTTCACAATCCAATACTTGAAAGTGATCACCAGAGCCTTGAATAACAACGACGGGACTCCCTGTCGCAGAATTAACAGCAACAACGGGAAACTGACATTGATTCAGTAGTTCTTTTTTAACCTGGCTCAGCGTTAACCCCGATTTCTCAATCGCTCTTGGAAAAAGGGATTCATTGAGCCTTCCTTCATCTAAAGGTAGGCCAGACAATACTTTGGAAGGATGGCTGCGAACATTAAAATGCTCACATAACCATTCAACACAACCTAGCCAGCTGTCTTTTTGTTCTACCAATCTAAACTTCCTTTTATAGACTGTACCTCTAACTTACAGCGTTAAATTATTGTCTTCTATCATTTTTTGTAAAATTTGTGCTTCTAACGCACCACTACTGTCGCCTTGATACAGATCATCGTACGTAACATCGGCTAATAAGATGTTTTGTTGAACGTCTTCGTCGCCATTAGGTTTAATAGAAATGGTCACGCCTTCACCAGATTCTTCTAAATCTAGATATTGTGTTGCCCCTAGCCCTGTATTGAGCCCTAGACTTCCTAAAATACCCGAGAGGTCAATTGCATCAGTGTCTGGAGACGCATCAAAATCTTGAATCACATCGTAGCTTGGGGCTTCTGCACTCCCTAAGCCTGAAGATGCGAACACAAAATTATCTGAGCCCGTCCCACCAACCAGCAGGTCGTTATCATCTGTCGCGGTAACCGTAGAGTCCCCTTCAGCAACAAATTCAACCGATACGGTTTGAGGCAACCCTACCGCTTGGTTGTTGCCTATCTCAGCAGAGGGTTCAATAGTGAGTTCAAATGGATCAACGTCATCGTAGCCGCCAGTAATAGCCAAACTCGATACATCTGCTAAATCCACCACGTATTGACCATCAACCATAGAACCGTGTGAGAAGGTCAAACCCGCAGGGATGTCATAGATGGTAATAAAGCCCACTTCAGAATCGGCAGGGTTTACAAGGGAAAGATCTAAACCGAGAGGTATCGTGCCGCTTGCTTCTGCCACAATAGATGCGTATTCAACGCTCAATAACGGAGCATCAGGCTCTGGTGTGATAATAAGTGTCATGTCTTGCGAGCTCGGGTCACCCGTGTCGACCACTAACTCACCAAGTACCGTGTTTTGATCGACCGTTCGGCCGGTAATCGTAATATCGAGGTTACCAAACGCATCGCCCGCAAAGAATTCGAGTTCATCAACAGAACTTGCTTTAACGAGGATCGTCGCCTGTATGATGCCACCAACACTGGTGAAAGAACTGGTTTCTGAACCAATTCGAATTCGATCTAGCCCAACTAAACCTGATGGATCCGAAGTTCCATTCACTGTTACCGTAATCGCTAAAAACTCATCACTGTTGGTTTCAAAGCTATTGGCATCAAGAGGAATCACGATGCCATCATCTTCACTTCCAGTGAGCTGTTCAGGTAAATCGAAGAACTCCACTTTATCACCAATAGGATTCACACCGACGGTGAATTCAGATTCGGTATAGCGAATTTCTGTCGTGCCGATTTCTTGAGTAATCGCCTCAAGGACTAGATTCATATCACCACTAAAATCTCGTGGTGGCAGAATAACGAGATTAGCAAGCTGACTTGGATCAACCTGCCATTCATAAGTAGGGTTACCATCAAAGGTACCGCCATCGACGCCATTGTTAGGAACTAATTCGTAGCTGTCGCCTACCTTTATCGCAACAACCGCACCTTCAGGCACGCCTTTCAATGCCAAGGACATATTTTCGGAGCCATCTTGGTCGATCAACTCCGCGCTTAGTGATGACAATGAAATATAGTTGTCTTCGTCACCAACTATATCCTCAGTCACCAAGTTCGCCGCATCAGCAACAGGTTCAACGGTGATCGTCACTACGGTTGTCTTGTCTTGAGTATCCGTTTCAACGACACAATCCGCTTCATCGGTAATATTTGCCGTTACCGTTAAGGTGATTTCGCCGCTGTAATGTTCAGGTGGTGTCACCAGCACATCACTCAAGCGGCTAGGATCCGTTACCGTCCAAGTACCATTGCCGTTATCAACCAACAACCCAGTATCAGCAGGACTCTCTGATAACGTACCGCCATTTGATACCGTAATCGTCAGGGAGTTAACGGTTTCTTTGCCGGTAGCGCTGTTACCTTCACCCGTGATTAACTGGCCATCTTCAACGCTATCACCGAGAACGAGCTCAAGATTAAGATCCGTGGCGATATCTTCCTGGATTGTTGTCGAATCTGTGGCAACGGTAATGTCATCCACGACTGGCAGCACTTGGATACTTATCGTTTGTTCGGTTGTTAATGTATCGCCATTACACGGCGAGGTTTCAATGGTCTTGATCGTAAAGTCGATACAGCCGGCAAAGTCTTCGTCCAATCCGGTTAACGTCAGTTTCGAGAGACCATCGGCAGTAATTGAGTAACCGACAACTTCGCCAGCCGCATCATATTCCGCAATAACACCATCACCTGAAATCTCGACGCCTTCAGGAAGAGAATCAGCAGGAATATAGAAAGAGATCGTATTGTCTGGGTCACTCGCTACATTGGTATTGAGCAAGCCCGTTAAATCGATATCTTCACCTTCATCAGTCTTAATATCACCACCCGGTTGAATGGGACTTGGTGGGCCAACGGGGTCACAAGTACCGCCACCACCGTCATGGCCAGTGATCTGAATTTGGAATGAAGTATCAATATACTTCGAATCTTCACCATCAATCACACGAGCACGAACCACAATATCTAAAACGGGAGTATCGCTTGGGCTAGAGATCGTCATACCGCTCAAGATTTCTTGCGCCAACTCTTGGATAGAGTCACTCGTCAGGCCGTTCGCAGAGATAATCCAGTTTCCTGAAACATCTTGAGCGGCTCCGTTCGGGTGATCGATAATCAGCGAATAACCATCAGGCACATCGATCAAGATATAATCTAAATACTCTGAGCCATCCATATCAGCGTCAACAAAAGTAACGGCGTCCGACACGTTGACCGGAGAACCATCTTTACTGATGTATAGCTGACCAGAACTTTCTAAACGAGTATCTAACTCAACCCTCGCATCGACGGTGACGCTGATTGAACCCGAGATATCTTTTACATCAGTCGTGCCTGTCGGCGAAGTGTCGGTAACTTCGTAAGTAATTGGGATCGAAAATATACCGCTCAAATCTTCAGTAGCCGTGACTGACAGTCTTCCGCTACTTAAAAGCTCGGACAATGTTGGCGTCGTAGAGTCTAATAAACTTTCTAAATCTAACCCTGAAGCTGGTACGGCGATAACACTGCCATCGAAATAAAGAGTCAGATCAGCAGGAAGGCTATCAATCACATATCCCGTTAAAGACTCACTGCCATCAACATCTTGATTCACCGATGGTTCAAGATTCAATCCAATTTGACTGTCTTCAATACCTTGAGTACTCACCGTTTGACCATCTTCTTGATCGACAATCGGTGCTAATTCTACCTTTAAGGTCATCGGGAATTCGCCCGAATCACCATCAGGCTCTGTCGAGATAGCAATAATAGTTAGCTCTAGCTCGCCACTAAAATCAGTAATTGGCTTGAGATACAAATCATTCAGTTGGGCGTTAGAGACTTGGAATACTGGCCCTGTTACATCGTCAATGTAGGCGATGGTCAGCGACACAGGCTCACCCAATGAATCCACCAGCAAGGTGCCGTCAGGAATATTGGTCAGGAGTATATTAATCTCTTCTGAGGCATCGTCATCTGAGGTTTGGACTACAAAATCGAGACGAATCAAACCATCTTCATTGAGAACAGATTGGTTGCTGATGACTTTGGTATCACTGTCATATTCCCAATGCGCATTTCCGCCATCCACAACAATAGGCTCATCGACGACACCCTTGAGGAAAATATTGATGGTTTTGGTATCGCTAAGCGCGGTCACATTAACAGGGTCTAACGAGTCAACTGTCGATTCATAAGAAACGGCAGTCACATTAATGAATAGGTCTTCCGTAAAGGAGCTGATGTCTTCTTTTGGTATTAGATAAGCGGTTCCGTTCTCTATCGCTTCAGCAGAAACGAGATAAGTATTAGGACCAATTAGGTCAAACAACCCGCCTTGAATCGCCCAGCCGTCTTGTACTTCAATTTGATAACTTAACGACTCAGAACCATCGGTATCAGTCAACGCACCATTGATTACATTCTTTAGGAAGATGCTTTCATCTTCCAGACCTTTGTAATCTTTAACAGATAAAATTGGAGTATCAGCATCCGGTGAGATCTCTACAACGACAGTATTAACAATATCGGCCGTTTTATCATCGGGGTCAGCGAAGGTGTTTCCCGCTTCGGTTGCAATCGCAGTAATCTCAAACTCGAATCGACCCGCAAGATTTTCATCAGCTCTGATTTCCATTTTGTTGATTTGGTTTTGGGTGTACTCTTTGCCTTCTTTAACGGCGTTACCGTTCAAGGTGATATTGAGCCCATCTGGAATACCGCTAATGGTGTAAGACAGTTCTTCAGATGTATCTTGGTCAACCAACTGAGCAGTGATATCTAATTTAATTGGGTCTGCGTCATCTTCCACCGATTGGTAGGTGAACACTGAATCAGACCAATCCGGTGCATCAGCCACGGGTAATACCGAAACGGCAACATCAGCGGTCAATTCTTTTGGAACCGTGTCAGTACTAATGATGGCGTTGATCGCTAGAATAACCGTTGAGGTCGTATTCGATTCATTCAGAGCTGGACGATACGTCAACTGACCATTCGGGCCGGTAAACTGGCTATCAATCGCCGTTAACTGATTGCCTGAAAGCGTCACTTTGCCGTCTACAACCTCAAGCAGCACCCCATTCAGGTACAAGCTACCGCCTTGCAAAGAATCTTCTGAGAATTCAATAGCCGTAACGGTTTCGCTTTGGTCAACGTCTCCGGTAGAAACACTCACAACAATAATGGCATCGTTATCTTCTGTAGTTTCAGAATCCTCATAACGAATAAAGCCTTCGTTATCATCTAGGACAAGCTCTGCAGTACTCGTGACCTCATCACCATCGGCATCGCGAACCAAATAATCAATGTCATCGATTAATCGAGGATCGGTAGGGTCAGTTGATACATTGGCATTAGTAGTCAGTTGGTAGCTGCCATCAGAGTTAAGCGCAAACTGACCGTAGACGCTATTATCAAAATCATTAATTAGATCAATCTCGATTGACGTAATTGCATCGGTAAAAGTGTAGGTATCACCACGATAGTCAAAACTAACAATGACGGCGCCATCCGCACCAGCAAATTCTTCTGTTAAGAACTGTCCGCTGAGATTATCGCCTTCCACCATCTCAATGGATCCAGAGCGAGAAGTTGGCACTGCATCCGTAACATTAACAGCATAAATAGCCGGATCTGAGCTATCACCATCGGCATCAGTAACGACCAATTCAAAATTCACAGCAAGATTATTTTCACCGTCACCCGTGGCATGATCAAGCGGTGCATATAGGTTGAACTCTGTTGTGCCATCGTTGTTAAAACGAATTCGGAAGATATCGTTACCCGATGTATCTTGAGCGTAATACCAACCATCGGCATTTGCTTCTTGCAAGGATATAGCTCGTCCGCCACTGCTGTAACCGAGGGCGTCAAAAGCATCGATGTTGATTGAAACTGATACGATATCGTCCGAACCTTGGATAATCGCGATCGATGGGCTTGGTTCTTCAGTCCCAGTTTGTTCGTTGTCACCAATGAGGCCATCTTCATCGACAGATATGCTGCCTACAACCGAGAATGTAGGATCCTTACCATCGTATATTTTAATGTCTGACTCTTGAGTGGAACGCGAACCGTCTGAATCAATAACGACAACCGTTGTTGGTATATTCAATTCGGTATCTTTTAACCCAGTGCCATGGTCAATAGAACGATATAGATCAATCTCAACGGCAACCGTACCGGAAGCATTGGCTTCTAGGAAATAGTCCGAAGGTAGACGAATCTGCATAATGACATCGCCATTACTTAATATCGCATCGAAACTGCCGTCACCATTGTCTCTCCAAGTTAACGCTTCACCATTATGAGTAACGGCTTCACCATCACCATCTAAAACCGCCTGACCGTTTGTCACATCAATACCAAGATAAACGATAGGATCATGCGATGCAGTGATATCCAAATTGACCACTGCGCTTTGTCTTACGCCATCTGGTGTTGTATTGGCGATAGGTGTTTCAGATAGTTCAACCGTGCCACTTCCAATAAACGGTTCACCACCGTCAGTAATAGAGATGTTAAGGTCTAGTTTGGTTTTATCATTATCTGAATCGCGAGCAGTAACAGTAAAAGGAAGAGAATCCGTACCATTGGTTTGATCTAAGCCTTTATAAAGAGTGAAGACATAATCCACACTGCTGTCTACATCACCGGATACGGGCGCGGAAAAACTCACAGTAAAGGCAACGTCACCACCAGCTACTGGCCCTGCGTAGCCAGTCAATAATGTTCCATCCTCAGAAACCGTGTAATAAATCTGTTCACCGCCGCTGAAGAGCAGAGGTTGGTCTGCTAGATCAAAGAACACACTGTCTAAGTAATCACTGCCAATCCCGATACTGAAGGTTCCGGTGCTACTGACTTCACCGACAGGAGCATTGCTTAAATCAGACTCGTTGACTGAAGCATTTGAATCAAGAACTAAACTCGGATCATTACCGTCTTCTATCACCCATGATATTTGGCCGTTTTCTAAAGCAGTGCCATCAGTATCTGTACCAATAATATTCAACGGAATCGTGAGTAAATCGCTGGTGATAACATGATCGAGTGGGCGTTCAATCACTAATACAATATCGGCAAGTACATTGTTCCCGTCGACCGTTGTCGTCATTGAAAACGAGAACACATCATCATCACCTTGCTTAGCTGTAATAATGAGACCATCTGCGCTGAGAGTATAAGTAAGTGCTGTAGAGTCGCCTCCCGAAGTGATACCTAATGCTTCTAGTTGCGCGACAGTCTCAGGGCTAAATTGTATAGAATCTGGGTCTGGGTTATCCGACCCACCTAATATAGTAAATTGAGCATTGATGGTTTGCGAACCGGAGGTCACGTCGACTTCCGTCACCGTTTTCGAATCATCCAATATCTGTCCTGCCGCACCATCAGTGATATCAATGGTCGCCGTTGCAGAGCCAAAATCACCACTAGAGTCAGCGGCAACGTAATTGAAGATAACGGTATGGTCTTGGTTATGATCTAGATTTCGATTTGCTTCAAAGGTCCACTGGCCATTGGCAAATACGGTCAATACACCATCCCCGGTATTGAACACCGCAGGAGTTGCACCTGAAATGTCCTTGCTGACTCCACCAACTTCGACGCTACTAATGGTTAGAGCAGTATCAAGGTCAATGTCATTGCTAAGAACGTTGCCTGACGATATTTCACCTTCAACCATCGAGTAAGACTCGCCGAACAGCAAAGGTTCGGAATCTAGAATCGTGATCGGTAATTCGCCTAAAACGAGCTCAGTGGTTCCATCGTCATCAATCTGAAGACCTTCGATAATGATCGACGTTTGAAGTAACTCTTCACCAGCTTGTTGGTCAACCGCTTGGTAAAAGGTGATCTCAACGGTATCTCCAACAATCTTAGCTTCGAAAACCAGTGTTCCATCGGTTCGTGTTGCTTTGAGCACTTGGCCGTCAGACTCTAATGCAATAGCGATAGATTGACCTTGAGACGTCACTCCCTCGGCAGAGACTTGGTTTGCACTAAAAGCGAACTCGTCAGCAAACTGAATATTGATGTCAGCAACTTGGGTTTGATCTCCGAAGATCCCGACCGTGCTTTCAGAAAATGAGACTGAACCTGGCAGTATAATACTTGGCATGTCATCGCTGACTTCATTGCCAATCAAATTGGCCACTCTCGCATCTATAATCCACTCAGTAGATGGGTCTAAGCTAGAGACATCAATATTCTCGACTAGCCAGCCACCTGACGCATCCACGACTCCAACAAAAGTCAGCGTTTGAGTACCATCATTGATCTCGATGTAAACAGGTAAGCCTTCGGAGACATCGGTTGTCCCCTGCATGGTGGTTAAATCGCCGCTACGGAAATCCAAGATGTTGAAACCAGACAAGGTATCAATATCAATAACAGGCGGTACGGTATTAATTTGCCCTGTGCTGTCAGTCCCCGTCGTTTCATTACCCGCAATATCAACGGTAACCGCCTCTACCGTAATATTGCCATCAGCAAACGCAGACAGATCGATATCATCGATGCTCCAAGCACCTGCAATAACTACGGTTTGTAACGTGATAGACTGATTATTGCTATCGGTAACTGTGACGGTAATAGGCTGTCCATTTTCTACATTTTGAACAACACCTTGTAGACGAACAGATTGAACCTCTTCGGTGTTGAGTATGTTATCGGCATCATCAAATTCTGCGGTGATACTGGCTAGCGTATCTTTCACTATTGTGTCGCTAGAAGTGACCGTGTTCCCCGCAACATCCGTAACGCTAGCCTCTACGGTCAAGATTCCTTCTGCAAATCCCGAATAGTCTTGACCTGTCAGCGTCCAGTTTCCGCCAACTACTGTGGTCGTATAAACTTGGGAGACATTAAGGCTATCGGTGATGGTAATAGTGATCGTTTGACCGTCTTCAACATTGGTCACTGTGCCAACCAAGGCACCATTAGTAATTTCGGCTAAGTTGTAATACTCATCACCAAAACCATCGAAATTGACACTGATGTCCGCCAACGTATCTTTAACTATGGTATCGCTAGAAGTTGCCGTATTGCCCGCAACGTCCGTAACCGTTGCTTCTACTGTTAGCGTGCCTTCAGCGAAAGCAGAGTAATCTTGGCCAGTTAGAGTCCATTCGCCACCGGAAACTATCGCGGCATAATTTTCTGACTTGCCATCAATATCCGTGATAATGATTGATACTGTCTGGCCATTCTCAACATTGGTCACCGTGCCAACTAATGCGCCATTACTGACCTCGGCAGAGTTGTAATACTCATCACCAAAACCATCAAAATCGACACTGATATCCGCCAGTGTATCTTTGACGATAGTATCGCTAGAAGTTGACGTATTGCCCGCAACGTCTGAAACCGTAACTTCAACTGTTAACGTACCTTCAGCGAAAGCAGAGTAATCTTGGCCGACTAATGTCCATTCACCACCGGAAACTATCGCGGCATAATTTTCTGACTTACCATCAACATCGGTGATAGTGATTGAAACTTCTTGGCCATCTTCAACATTGGTCACCGTGCCAACTAATGCGCCATTATTGACCTCGGCAGAGTTGTAATACTCATCACCAAAACCATCAAAATCGACACTGATGTCCGCTAACGTATCTTTGACGATGGTATCGCTAGAAGTAGCAGTATTACCGGCAACGTCCGTAACGCTTGCTTCAACCGTTAACTCGCCTTCAGCAAAACCTGAGTAGTTCTGCCCCGTCAGGGTCCACTCGCCACCAGAAACTATCGCGGTATAATTTTCTGACTTACCATCGACATCAGTGATGGTGATTGATACTGTCTGGCCATCTTCAACATTGGTCACCGTGCCAACTAATGCGCCATTACTGACTTCGGCAGAGTTGTAATACTCATCACCAAAACCATCAAAATCGACACTGATATCAGCCAACGTATCTTTAACGATGGTATCGCTAGAAGTTGCCGTATTGCCCGCAACGTCCGTAACCGTAGCTTCTACTGTTAACGTACCTTCAGCGAAGGCAGAGTAATCTTGGCCAGTTAGAGTCCATTCGCCACCGGAAACTATCGCTGTATAATTTTCTGACTTACCATCGGCATCGGTGATGGTGATTGATACTGTTTGGCCATTCTCAACATTAGTCACCGTACCAACCAATGCGCCATTATTGACCTCGGCAGAGTTGTAATACTCATCACCAAAGCCATCAAAATCGACACTGATGTCCGCCAGTGTATCTTTGACGATTGTGTCACTGGAAGTAGCAGTATTACCTGCAACGTCCGTAACTGTAGCCTCTACAGTCAAGATACCTTCTGCAAAAACCGAATAGTCTTGGTCGACTAATGTCCATTCACCACCAGTGACTGTCGCGGTATAATTTTCTGACTTGCCATCAACATCAGTGATAATGATTGAAACTTCTTGGCCATCTTCAACATTGGTCACCGTGCCAACTAATGCGCCATTACTGACCTCAGCAGAGTTGTAATACTCGTCACCAAAACCATCGAAATTGACACTGATGTCCGCTAACGTATCTTTCACTATGGTGTCGCTAGAAGTAGCAGTATTACCTGCAACGTCCGTAACTGTAGCCTCTACAGTCAAGATACCTTCTGCAAAATCCGAATAGTCTTGGTCGACTAATGTCCATTCACCACCAGTGACTGTCGCGGTATAATTTTCTGACTTGCCATCAATATCCGTGATAGTGATTGAAACTTCTTGGCCATCTTCAACATTGGTTACCGTGCCAACTAATACGCCATTACTGACCTCGGCGGAGTTGTAATACTCATCACCAAAACCATCAAAATCGACACTGATATCAGCCAACGTATCTTTAACGATGGTATCGCTAGAAGTTGCCGTATTGCCCGCAACGTCCGTAACCGTAGCTTCTACTGTTAACGTACCTTCAGCGAAAGCAGAGTAATCTTGGCCAGTTAGAGTCCATTCACCACCAGTGACTGTCGCGGTATAATTTTCTGACTTGCCATCAACATCAGTGATAATGATTGAAACTTCTTGGCCATCTTCAACATTGGTCACCGTGCCAACTAATGCGCCATTACTGACCTCAGCAGAGTTGTAATACTCGTCACCAAATCCATCGAAATTGACACTGATGTCCGCCAACGTATCTTTAACTATGGTATCGCTAGAAGTTGCCGTATTGCCCGCAACGTCCGTAACCGTTGCTTCTACTGTTAGCGTGCCTTCAGCGAAAGCAGAGTAATCTTGGCCAGTTAGAGTCCATTCACCACCAGTGACTGTCGCGGTATAATTTTCTGACTTACCATCAACATCGGTGATGGTGATTGAAACTTCTTGGCCATCTTCAACATTGGTCACCGTGCCGACCAATGCACCATTATTGACCTCGGCAGAGTTGTAATACTCATCACCAAAACCATCGAAATTGACACTGATGTCCGCCAAAGTATCTTTAACTATGGTATCGCTAGAAGTTGCAGTATTGCCCGCAACGTCCGTAACCGTTGCTTCTACTGTTAGCGTGCCTTCAGCGAAAGCAGAGTAATCTTGGCCAGTTAGAGTCCATTCGCCACCGGAAACTATCGCTGTATAATTTTCTGATTTACCATCAACATCGTTGATGGTGATTGATACTGTCTGGCCATCTTCAACATTGGTCACCGTGCCAACTAATGCGCCATTACTCACCTCGGCAGAGTTGTAATACTCATCACCAAAGCCATCAAAATCGACACTGATATCCGCCAGTGTATCTTTGACGATCGTATCGCTAGAAGTAGCAGTGTTGCCGGCAACGTCCGTAACCGTAACTTCTACTGTTAACGTACCTTCAGCGAAGGCTGAATAATCTTGACCAATGAGACTCCACTCGCCACCAGAAACTATCGCGGTATAATTTTCTGACTTGCCATCAACATCGGTGATAGTGATTGAAACTTCTTGGCCATCTTCAACATTGGTCACTGTGCCAACTAATGCGCCATTACTCACTTCGGCGGAGTTGTAATACTCATCACCAAATCCATCAAAATCAACACTGATGTCCGCCAGTGTATCTTTAACGATAGTATCGCTAGAAGTTGCTGTATTACCCGCAACGTCCGTAACCGTTGCTTCTACTGTTAGCGTGCCTTCAGCGAAAGCAGAGTAATCTTGGCCAGTTAGAGCCCATTCGCCACCAGTCACTGTCGCGGTATAATTTTCTGACTTACCATCAACATCGGTGATGGTGATTGACACTGTTTGGCCATCTTCAACATTGGTTACCGTGCCAACTAATGCGCCATTACTGACCTCGGCAGAGTTGTAATACTCATCACCAAAACCATCAAAATCGACACTGATATCAGCCAACGTATCTTTGACGATGGTATCGCTAGAAGTTGCCGTATTGCCCGCAACGTCTGAAACCGTAGCTTCAACTGTTAACGTACCTTCAGAAAAAGTGGAATAGTCTTGACCGACTAATGTCCATTCACCAGCGGTGACCGTAGCGGTATAATTTTCTGACTTGCCATCAACATCGGTGATGGTGATTAACACTGTTTGGCCATCTTCAACATTGGTCACCGTTCCGACCAAAGTGCCATTACTCACTTCGGCGGAGTTGTAATACTCATCACCAAATCCATCAAAATCAACACTGATGTCCGCCAGTGTATCTTTGACGATAGTATCGCTAGAAGTTGCTGTATTACCCGCAACGTCCGTAACCGTAGCTTCAACCGTTAACTCGCCTTCTGCAAAACCTGAGTAATCTTGGCCAGTCAGAGTCCAGTTACCAGCGTTGACTGTAGCGGTATAATTTTCTGACTTGCCATCAACATCGGTGATGGTGATTGACACTGTTTGGCCATCTTCAACATTGGTCACCGTACCAACCAATGCGCCATTACTCACCTCTGTTGAGTTGTAATACTCATCACCAAAACCATCAAAATCGACACTGATATCAGCCAACGTATCTTTGACGATGGTATCGCTAGAAGTTGCCGTATTACCCGCAACGTCTGAAACCGTAGCTTCAACTGTTAACGTACCTTCAGAAAAAGTGGAATAGTCTTGACCGACTAATGTCCATTCGCCACCAGTCACTGTCGCGGTATAATTTTCTGATTTACCATCAACATCGGTGATGGTGATTGATACTGTCTGGCCATCTTCAACATTGGTCACCGTTCCAACTAATGCGCCATTACTGACCTCAGCAGAGTTGTAATACTCATCGCCAAAGCCCTCAAAATCGACACTGATATCCGCCAGTGTATCTTTGACGATAGTATCGCTAGAAGTAGCAGTATTACCGGCAATGTCCGTAACCGTAGCTTCAACCGTTAGCTCGCCGTCTGCAAAACCTGAGTAATCTTGGCCAGTCAGGGTCCAGTTACCACCGGATACCGCAGTTGAATAATCAACCGACTTGCCATTAGCATCTGTGATCGTGATAGATATAGTTTGACCGTCTTCCACATTTGCCACAGTACCAACCAACGCCCCATTGGAGACTTCAGCTTGATTATAAAACTCATCAGCAGATGCAGAGAAATCAACACCAATGTTCACTAAGGTATCTTTAATAATTGTGTCGGTAGACGAAATCGTATTGCCAGCTACATCCGTCGTGGCAGCGACAACCGTCAACTCACCTTCCGCGAAGCCAGAGTAATCTTGGTCTTTCAGACTCCAAAAATTGCCAAAAACAACTGTGGTGTAGTTAACAGACAAACCATTACTATCTGTAATCGTAATATCAATAGCTTGACCATCTTCGACATTGAAGATCGCACCAATCAGTGCGCCTTTGCTAACTTCATTTTCGTTATAATAGTTATCGCCAAATCCATCGAATCTGACAAGGATTCGGTCAATCGTATCTTTAACAATGGTATCGCTAGCTGACGTTGGGTTTCCGGCAATATCGATGGTACTTGCAACAACAGTGAGTTCACCTTCGGCGAAATTGGAATAATCTTGGTTTTCGAGCGTCCAGCTATTTCCAGACACTATTGTTGAGTAACTCACAGACAGGCCTTTACTATCCGTAATCGTGATGGAGATAGTTTGACCATCTTCAACATTAGTTACTGTACCTACTAAGGCACCGTTATTGACTTCGAATTTGTTATAAAACTCATCACCAAAGCCATCAAAGTCGACATCGATTGTCGCTAGCGTATCTTTGATTGTGGAGTCATTGGCAGTGATACTATTACCAAAATCATCGGCAATGATCGCATCAACTTGGAGATCGCCTTCAGCCAGAGAAGTAAGATCGACACCATTCACAACATAAGTTTCGTTCGTTGTGATCGCGGTGGTAGTTAATGTGTTGCCGTTAACATCGGTGATGGTAATTGCAACTGTTCGTCCATCACGAACATCCACAGCCGTACCCTTAATAGTGACACCTGGTACTTCAAACTGGTTTTCGTAACCGTCGCCGCCATCAAGTATATCTACGGTCAGTTCTGCACTAGGTAACAGCGCATCTAGATTCCCATCGTTTGAAGTGGTGTCTTCCTCTTCATATTCAGTGGGACGAGTATCAAAGCCCGCATCTGCGAGGGTTTCATCTAATGTGGAGCGGACATAAGCAATAAAGGAAGCGCTAGAACTAGGCTGATCGTTCGCAGAATTCTGTTGCTGAGGAGTGCTTCCGATGTTATTGACGAGTTGACTGACAACCTCTTCCAACTGTTGCTCTACAGCTTCTATTTGTGGTTCAGTTAAGGGCTGAGCCTCTTGCAAATTCTGAGGTTCAATATTGACGACTTGCACGCCTTCAACTTTTGACTGCGTAGCAGGTAATTGAAGCCAAGTACCATCAGGAAATACTTGCCAAACAACACCACCAACTTCGATATATAAAATAGGATCCATCCTAAACCTCTTCCTTACAAAAGCGCTGACCTTGAGTACATCAATTTACTCAATTAAAGGTTGGAGAAATCAGCGAACTATTTAAAATCAATACTAGCAAACAACAAATCATTAACAGTTAATTACATTACACACATACGCCGTAATGTAAACCGAGATATTGTGACTTACATTCCGTTATATGCAACGTCACAAAATACGTCCTATGAATGTGTCATAATCTTGAAAATCAGGCGTTATTTTTCAAGGAACATCATGACTGCAACGAACTATCTCAACCAATTAAATCAAGATTATCTTGCGACTCACAAAGCAAAAGAAGACTTCTTTTGGGATACTTACATGGGAATAAGTGATGACCACGATGGGTCAACATTTGCACAAACCCAGTGGACTGAGTTTCTTAGTTCTGCCGAGAAAATTACTGCTATCGAAGCCCAGCTTTCTGCTATCGATGAGATTCAAGACCCCCAAGAAAAAGAGAGTACGCTAACAGGATTGAATGGTTGGCTAGCAACCTTTAAATCTCACGCGATTGAATCTCAACAATCTCAGAAACTGAAAGCTGACCTCATCAAATTCGAAGCGGAAATGTTTGAGAAAAAACAAAATCACATAATGACTTACGTCAATGAGGCGGGTGAAGAAACAGAAGGCTCGTTGCCCGTTCTAGGTTCAACAGTTAGAACCAATAGTACTGAAAAGGTCAGGCTTTCTGCACACCAAACATTGCTCGACTTAGAACAGTGGTTGCTGGTGAATGGTTTCATTGAGCTAATCAAAAAGCGTAATCAATTTGCTCAATCACTGGGTTTTAAAACCTTTTTTGATTACTCAGTGGTGAAAACCGAACAGATGACGACAGAGCAACTGTTTACGATCCTGGACGACTTCGAAGCACGTACGCGTGATAGCCATAAGCAAAGCCTAGTCAATTTGACAGAGCAGAAAGGAGAGAATGCACTTCAAGCCCACAACTTTACCTACTCTTTTGCAGGTGACGTTATGAATGATCTCGATCCTTATGTTCCATTCTCAAAGTCCCTTCGACGCTGGATTGAATCTTTTGGCCGCCTCAACATAGAATACTCTCAAGCTACATTAAAATTGGATCTGCTTGATCGCAAAGGTAAGTACCCTAATGGCTTCTGCCATGGACCTATCCCTTCTTTCTACGATCAAGACACTTGGGTAGCCGCTCAAGTTAACTTCACAAGCAACGCAAAGCCCGATCAAGTTGGCAGCGGTTATGATGGCATCAATACACTATTTCACGAAGGTGGTCACGCTGCGCACTTTGCTAACGTAAAAATGAATGCACCGTGTTTCTCTCAAGAGTTTGCACCAACCTCGATGGCTTATGCCGAAACACAATCCATGTTTTGTGACAGCTTGTTGAATGACGCCGATTGGCTCAAACAATACGCGATCAATGCAGATGGCCAAGCAGTACCAGATGAGTTAATCAAAGCAATCATCGATAACAAACAACCCTTCAGAGCTTATCAAGAACGCAGCATTTTAGTAGTTCCGTATTTCGAGCGAGCACTTTACGAATTGGCGGATGAAGATCTGACACCTGAAAAAATTACAGCTCTTGCTCGTAGCAGTGAGAAAAAGATTCTTGGATTGGCTTGTAGCCCTCGCCCATTAATGGCGATCCCGCACCTATTGTCGGATGAAGCCTCTTGCGCGTATCAAGGTTACCTGTTGGCTCATATGGCGGTGTATCAAACTCGTGCGTATTTCACCGACAAGTTTGGATACTTAACGGATAACCCAGAGATCGGGCCTTTGCTAGCTAAGCACTATTGGCACCAAGGAAATAGCGTGGATCATAATGGGACAATCGAAAACCTGACAGGGGAAGGTTTTAATGCCAAATACCTCGCTGACGAGTGCAACTTATCGCCAGATGAAGCTTGGGGTATTGAGGAGCAAAAAATCAAACAACTGTCGACAAGAGAGCGTGCGCCAGTTGCTGATTTGAATGCGAAGATATCGATCGTTGATGGGACAAGCGAGTTAACGAATAATGACAAATCAAACCATCAGATGTGTGATGAGTTTGAGCAATTCATCGTTGGGCAATACGGGCGATAACTACGACCGATAACAACAGTTGATAGATTGTGTTTGAGCCTCTGTAGCCAAGGTTTAGCCAAAACTAAAACGAAAAAAGGACGATAGTTTATCGTCCTTTTTGTATTCAGCTTTGGCTCTATACCGTGACACATGTCGAGCGAATTTCAGTATCAAACTCAACATCAACAGAATCAGCACTTCGCAATGATTTTCGATGAATGCCAAATACTTGCCCCGTCAAAACAATATAAAACTTCTCTGTTTTGAGTAGATTCCAAGCTTCATCAAGAGATTCAGTATAAACCTTATTCTTGAGATCTTGTGGGCGAGTACCTGCGACTCTTCCATGTTTACGCGCCAATTCAAATAATCCATTACGATTCGGTTTACACGTAAACAGGGTATCATTTCCATAAATAACACCCTTGGCTGTAATGCTTTTAATCATTACATTTCTCCAGATAATAATTCCACTCGTAGCACTTGAGTGACATACCACATGCCGAACTGTGGATGCTTACACTGCAAAAAGAAGAGAGCATGGTGTAACGACCGGGCAAGCTATTACACCATTATCATCAAATGTCTTATAAATTCTTAAACTCTCGCGAGTTCAAGTTCTTAGAAGTAGTAGTATGCAGCAGCGAATACGTGTGTTTCTTCGTCGTATTGCGTGTTACCAGTTGAACGTGCGCCTTCAATGTCTTGCTTGATATCGATACCCATGTCTGCGTTATCGGCAATACGGTACATAGCTGCGACGTTGATGTACGAAGAGTCTACGTCTGATAGATTGTCTTCTTCGTTAGTATTGAAAGCGTAACCTGCTGCGATGGTCAGATCATCACTCAGTGAGTATCCACCAGAGAAGTAGAAACCAGTATTCTTCATTTCATCATCCTGATCGATCCAAGAGTTAAGACCTAACTTCATTGATCCCAACTTCATGCTACCGGTTACAGTGTATACTTCGTAATCTTTCTCATCGTCACGAGCTTCGTAACCTGCGTATACACTAAATACTTCCTGCTCGATACCAACGTAACCGTTCACACCTTTGTCTGCGTCGTTATGATCGTCATCAGTCTCAAAGTAAGAGATTGCGTAAGCAATACCATTAGTTGCACCTTGGAATTTAACTACGTTGAATGCATCAGAAGCATCGCCAGCAGAAGCGCCAAACTCGTAAGTGTTATCGCCAGCGCCATCCACTTTGTCTAGTGCTGTGTCGTTTTCCCAACCGAATGAAGCGATACCGAAACCAGTATCGAAACCTAGCCATGCTTTATCTACATCTGTTGCTGGACCAGTATCGATACCGTTTGTCCAACCAGCTGTTGCTGCGTCATTCGCAGATACGTTGTTGTCTGTCGTGTAGTTCACCATTAAGTCAGTTTCGAAGTAACCAACAATACGGTTGTTACGGTAGTTAACTGCAAGAGTAAGGCCTGTTGCCCAGTCATCGTAAAAAGCTTTAGAGCCAGTATCGTAGTAACCACCAACACCGAAAGAGCCAGATACTGAGAACTGATCTTTATGCATTGGGTTAAAAGCAAACATATCTTCGTTCTGGCTGTTTTGGCTGCTTGTGTTTACAGCAAAAGCTGAACTTGAAATGCTTGCAATCGCAAGTGCTACTAATGTCTTTTTCATGATAACCACTACCTGTATATATTGATTCGGCCTTGTTAGTCCGGCCTTTTGGAGTGGCGCTATTGTTCAAAAAATTACGTTATTGATATACCGTAAATTTACTCAAATTTTATAGCCATGATGAATTAAATTACATAATGATATGTTGATATGGCTTTTATATTGAGAAACGCAAGCCAATCGTAAACCCGATGTCAGTACTGTTGTCCATGTTACGAATGTTTTCAATCATCAAGGCTTCGATGGCGAATTGGTTAAAACGATATCGATAACCCACAACTACTTCATTGGAAGGTTCTGAGAAATCGGGTTCATCCTTTGCCCACCCTTGATAATTTAAAGACTCAAGTAACAAACTGTGCCGAGCGTTAAATACATACTCATACCCCACCGCCCAACTAGCGCTTACATTTTCAAAACTTAAGCCTTCTAAACCAACTAAGTAGTCATCACCGTTACGGTGAACCAAGCCTACCGTAGAAAAAAAGTTATGCCTTGATGTGATATAGCTGTAATTGAGTTGAACGCCTTGTTCGAAGCTTGTTCTGGCAAATTGCCCGCTTCTTACGTTGTTGTAAAACAAAGAGCCACCAGCAGAGAGCGACATTGGCCCCCTAGAATAAAGCAGAATCTCATTGTAGAACGTCAGTGCGTTGGTTAAATCATCACCTTCAAAACCAGACACATGCACACCTGCATTATGAAAATCCATGGTGAACTGATCTTCAGCCACTTGATCGCGACCATTCTGGCCAATGCGAAACAGGTCATGAAACCCCATCACAAAATTGTCTAAACCATTATTTTTTGCAGTCAAAACTCGGTAATCCAGCTCGGATTTCCAGACAGGAGAAGCTTGCCACTGAACAGCAATATTTGACTGGTTCTGATAGTAATCGAGCGAATAGGCACTCGTGTGCGCCCAAATACTAGCCTGAGTATAAGAGGACTTGAATTCAACGGTTCCCGCTCGATTGGGTTGAGCAGAACGAAGTTGTGTTGAAAGTACATTTGAATGAATGGGTGATTGAGCATACACAAACATTGGAGAATTATTTGCGTGTGTAGTCGGATGAAAAAAGCTCAACATCGAGACTGAAATAGGCAGTAATGTCCTTAAACTTATCACAGTGTTTACTCGGCTATAGAAATGCCCGATCTTATTAAAAAACACCGTTCAATTGATGCAGTATATGTACTGCTTATCACTCAACGTTATAGAACTAAGAGTTATAAAAAACTTTAGATTAGAACCTATGATATATATAATAATCTTATCTTGCACTGAGCTACTCGAACGAATATCTTTTGTGCATTGACCAAATGAATGTATCTATAAAGGAAAAATGTGTCTGCTTTAAACCTTAGTTTTGAACAACTGTTAATGAAACAATCGACATCTCTCATTAATAGCGATCCAAAAAACTTTCAAACAACTTGGTCAGAAGCAAGCTTTGATGTACTCGATTGGTTTGGGATTGATCGTTTAACACTTTACCCCAATTCAATGGTCTTACTTGAAGAAGGAAAAACGTGCTCAGTTTCCAAAGCACACATACCTCCTGTTGATATAAAGAGTATGGTCGGTGGTAACTACCTTGATTACCTCAAACTTTTAAAAACCAATGAAACTTATCTCGCTTTTACCAGCAACGAACTCGTTTCAAGCAAAAACTACGTGTTAAAGAAGCTCTATAAAGAAGGGGGAAGGTGGCACTGCATCATTCCTTTGCAGCTGTTTAACCAACGCTGGGGTGCATTGTCTTTTACTAACTTTCACGACAACGACACCACCTTCGCTCTTGAAGACATCCAACGCTTAAAGTTAGTCTGTGAACTTTGGCTCTGTTATTGGCAACATTCAACGTTAGCCAGAACACTCAAACAAAACGAAAACTTATTAGAAGATGACAGTGAGAAGCTATTGTTACTCACCAAAAAACAAACCAAGGTTCTGGCGCTAATTGCTCAAGGCTTTAGTGCAAAAGAGTGTGCTGATAAGCTTCACTTAAGCTCGAGAACCATTGAGTCACACAAATACCGCATGTTAGGTTTGCTGAATCTAAACAGTCACAATGACCTTATTCAATTTGCCTTGCGCAATGGTTTAGGTATTGCAGAGAACGTGCACACGACACGTTAAAACAAGGTTTTCGGTGCCCTTCTTCTGTTTATATTTTAACGTTCGATGTTTCTTGATCTCAACTTTTCTTGAATTCAATTACGCGCGCTACTCATTGCCTTCACTTAGAGCAAATTTGATCTCGTCAGAAGAGAAACCCTTTCGACTTAACATCGCGTAAGCCTTTGAACGTTCCTTGTGATCGTTAAGGTCATAGGATTTTTTCTGCAACTGTTCTAAACAAGAAGAATAAAAATCCAATTGCTCTTCGTTAATTAATCGGTCGATTAACGATGACAACTCACTGGTGTCAATTTGTCGTTGTCTTAGCTCTTGCTGGATAGCGGTCAAGCCTTTGCCTTTACGAGCATACTTGAGCACTTCTTTTTCCAAATCCGCTTTCTCAGCTTTGATTTGGATATTACTCTTCAGTTCATGCGACTGCGTGTGCTGGTCAATCGCGACTTTTACCTGCTGATAACTAAAACCACGCTTTTGCAGTGTCGCAACCAGCTTTTCACGGCTCATGGTAAAGCTGGTGTAATAGTGGTTGATTCGATCTATCAAGATGCTCTGCTCATCAATAGATTTTTCGAAGGACACCTTATGTATGGCATCAGAAATCACTGAATCCGTCAGGCCTTTCTTCTTCAGTTTTTCGACAATGTATCGAGAACCAAATTCACCAGAGAATGCTTGTTCCACGAATTGTTCTGCAAACACTTGGTCAGACTTGAGATACCCAAAGCCTTTCAGAGTACCCAAAATTTCATCGATCCATTCTTGATTGTCGGTTTTCACTTTCAGCTTTGCAATCAGCTCGCTTTCCGTCATATCCCTCTGGGTTAAATGCCACATCGCAGAGTTCATAACGCTTTCAATTCGTGTCGCTTTTCTTACCGTAGTATTTCTAGTATTCGTTTTTTGCTGTGAATCATCCATTCGATTTCAACTGTCCAAACTGAGCCTGCCCCATCATAACGTAATTCTAAGATGGTTGAAGTGAGATAAAAGAATGAAGCTCAATATAATACCAATCGTAGTAAATAACTGTTCACCCTAGCTGGTTAAAACGCTCGATAACGGCGTTAGAACTTTTGATTGTAGAATAACTACTTATCAAAACTTCTCGTCGAAAAGAGCAGCCTTGTTCTCAAGCCTTTTTCCTGCGCTATTTCTGATCACTTACTTACTGTGATTGGTATAAACTGACAGCAAATAAAATGGACGCTTATTCA
The DNA here is from genome assembly GCA_023206055.1 of Vibrio cyclitrophicus. NCBI lineage: Bacteria > Pseudomonadati > Pseudomonadota > Gammaproteobacteria > Vibrionales > Vibrionaceae > Vibrio > Vibrio cyclitrophicus. The sequence goes on from CP065367.1 coordinate 973,848, forward strand.
GCGTCCATTTAATTTCACTTTAAGAAGTCGACGATACGCCGAACTTAGTTCTCTCCGGATTAGCTCTCTTCGTGGTTGTAAACATGCACATCACGTTGAGGGAATGGAATAGTGATGCCTTCTTCATCGAAGCGTTTCTTCACGGTTTCCGTCACATCCCAATACACATCCCAGTAATCGTCTGTTTTAACCCAAGGTCTTACCACGAAATCGACAGATGACGTATTCAAGGTATGAAGCTTGATCATATGTTCTGGCTTTTTAAGTACTAGAGGGTGCGCAATGATGATGTCGTTTAATACCGCTTTCGCTTTATCGATGTCATCGGAATAACCAATGCCAAACACCATGTCCACACGTCTCACACGCTCTGCTGTGATGTTGTTAATAACGTCACCCCAAATCTTGTTGTTCGGGATCACCAAGCGTTGGTTATCGATGGTTTGAATGGTCGTCGACACTAAGCTCATATCTTTTACTGTGCCTTGAACGCCGGCCACTTTAACCATGTCGCCCACATCATAAGGACGATAGATCAAGATCATCAAACCTGACGCAAAGTTAGATAGTGTGTCTTGCAATGCGAAACCAATAATGACACCCGCAACACCGAAACCGGTTAATAGTGGCGCTAACTCAATCCCAATTTGAGACAGAGCGATAAGCAAACCAATAAACACGACCGCTTTAGATGCGATGGATACGAAGAACTCCTGCATCAATACGCTAAAGTCCATTTTAGAGTGCGAGACACTCTTACGAACAGTCTTACGAGCCACGTTAGCAATGAGGCGAGTTACGTATAAAATACCGAGAAACAGAGCGAGTTTAACGATAAATGAAGGCGTGTTGTCAAACGCCCATGAACTGAACGATCGAAGCCAGCTATCCAATAGATCCAGTGCAACATCGACATCCAACACATCGGCGTTAATGTCCCCAGTAGTCGCTAATAGAATGCGCTTATACGAAGTGACATCCACACCAAACGGGGCCATCATAGAGATACTTGTCTCTAGGCTGGCAACCATTACACTGGTTCGTTCGCTGAAACGTATTAACTCAGTTTTTATTGTCGCCTTTTCGTCTTCACTAACAAAAGACAAGCGACGCTCTAGATCTTGACGCTGCGTGTCGGTATACAGGATCGCATTGGTCAGATATTGAGAACGAGAAACCAATGCGGTTTTTAACTGACTTTCCGCAGCCGATACATCAACGCCTCGATCTTTTGACCAACTTAAGGTTTTAGAGAGTTGCTGATAGTAATCATCCATCATTCCGATACGTTTTTGAATCAACAATTCAAGACGCTTTTTTGAATCCCCCTCAGCCGAACGGTTGTCTTTGCTCATAGAGACAATTTTAACTTCGTTCAATGACAGTAAATGTTGTAAAAGCTCTACCTGTTGGGCAAGAACAGCGTCTAAGCCTTCCTTCTTATCGGATGATAATTGGGAGGAAATCTCTTTACGTAGTGCTTGGTTCTTTCGTCTTAATATATCTTCTAGAAACGGCTTCTCAGCATCGTGCGCTGTTTCTAATGTTGTTAGGTCCAGCATTAGCTGGTCTTGTACTTCTGCTATTTTATCGACACTTTGTGCAAAACTCCCTGATGCAACAAACGCCAACATTAAAAATAGACAACGCCAAACCTTTATCATGTTAATTCCTATGAATGTCTAAATTGACCCCTTAAATAGTAGTAAAAAGAATATGGATAACAAGCATTTAAACGTATGTTGTGTTAAAAATTCGCAAAATATCAGTACGTATCTAATATTTGAGAGTTCCAATCCCCTCTTATGATCTGTAGAGTACGCAACCAACAAAGAACAACAGCCAATATCGTCACTTAAGCACATGCACAAAAACGCCTTAAATCCGATGTTAGCTAACAGCAAGAGAGTATAGAAATGAACAACGAACTTGATATTATCGAATCCTTAGAAGAACTAGAAAAGTTCCTAATCTCAGTGGAAGCTGGCGGTTTAGGCCTTGAAGGCGTTGAAGGTGTAGGCATGGCAACCAATAATTCAGATGGTCGTCACTTCGTTGCTGTATTCAACAGCAGCCACAAAGTTCTGCTTGCTCGCTGGATCACCAAAGAAGTGTTTGATAACGGTAAAGATTTAGTACGTAACGGCCCTCGCCGCACTCACTAAGCCTTTCCTAAAGCACCAATGATTAAAGTCCAACACGTTCATATAAGATCTGTTGGGCTTTTTTGTATCACCTCATCGCGAATAAACCACTCGATACAGAATAAATTAGCGATAACTTTCAGTTGTTGTGAACTTTAGCTACAGCTCAATGTCGTATTCGCATGAGTTGGGGGTTATGCGTCGTTTATCGTGTATCTGCAGTTTCCCGCGTTTATATAGTTTCTCTAGTTTATACATGGTTTCACTTTAACAATTTTATGACTTGTGGCGCGAAGAGAACTTATCTAAGCTAGCCACAATTCAATGAGCTCGCTTTAACGACTAACAGATTTGATTACTGACTAATTTGCTGAACACATCGCTGCTTTTCTTATCCACACAGAACCGCCGACAAAAGCATTCGCTTTGGGCGCTCTTCCTTACCGGACTGGTTATCGTAACTTGTCTGGCGAGCACTCTGGCCGTAAAGAAAGTATCGTTATCTGCATCCACTAATAGTCAATCAGCCCTAGTTGGCGCACAAACTCATACAGAGACCAGTAATCCCCAAACCGACATTGCTTCTTCAGAAAAAATGTCGGCTCTATACGCCAGCGTTTTCGGCTTAGAAGCCTCAAAAATGTTAACGTCCCCCAATTCAAGTTCATGCAGCCTGAGTTCGAAAATGCTGACCTTTGCCGCCCCCAAAACCGGTTGGCTGATCCCATTCGTACTTATTATTGCTATTGCGTTTAATTTACCTCCTCACATATCGAGATTATCTAGAGACAATCATCGCTCTACTCGACCGACAAAACACCGACTGCATCTAAAGCACTGTATATTTAGAGAGTAAATAACCGGGCTACTACACCCTTTTATTTATTTTTTGGAGATACATTTGTGTACAACACACTACTAACTAAGTTTGTCGATTCATTGGCATTCTCTATGCGTACATGCGCGAAAACCTTAGTCACTGCCCTTTTGGTTATGACGTCATTTACCGTCTTGTCACAGACTACGGGCTGGCTTAGTGTGCCTGAGCATCCGCCTGTAAAGATGCGAATGATGTCGACGGGTCAACAGTCGGATGACGGCTCTAAGATCCAAACCGTGCTCGATGTCGTGCTCGACGGCGACTGGAAAACCTATTGGCGCAGCCCAGGCGAAGGTGGCATTCCGCCAAGCTGGGACTGGTCTGGTTCAACAAACATTGAGTCAGTAGAGTGGCACTGGCCGATACCTAAGTACTACGAGCAGCTAGACGTAATGACGTTGGGCTACAAAAAGCACGTCAGCTTTCCGGTCACACTCACACTGAAAGACAACACTAAGCCAGCCATATTCAAGGCATCGTTCACCTTTCCGTCGTGCACTAATATCTGTGTGTTAACCGATTACGACATCGAACTGCCGATTGACCCACAAACCTTAGCGCTCGATGAAGAAGCCATGTTCTTGTTCAACCAAGGGATGAGCCAATCTCCACGAGAAGCTAACCACACTTCGGTCAATGGTCTATTTTGGGACAAGAGCAAGCAGCAACTGGTCACTCAGCTGACAAGTAAAGATGGCTGGGATAAACCGATGGTGTTGATTGACGGGCAAGAAGTAATTGATGACTTTTTCTCTCAACCAAGCGTCCACATCACAGACAATACAATGACGGCTGTATTTGATGTGAGCAACTGGATCGGTGAAGTCGACCTAACGGACCGCACCGTTAGCGTCACGGTTTCAGATACCAACTTTGCTGAAGAAATGACTGCTCAAGTTGGCTCAGAGCCTATTGCCTATCAATCAAGTAACACCAGCTTTATTGCGATGATTGGCTTTGCTTTAATTGGTGGCTTGATCCTCAACATCATGCCATGTGTGTTGCCAGTATTAGGAATGAAATTAAACAGCATCATTCAAAACCAAGGTGCATCTAATCGTCATATTCGACTCTCATTCTTAGCTTCTGCTTCAGGTGTCATTACATCATTTGCGCTGTTAGCCCTAGGTATGACCGCTCTAAAAATGGGTGGTAATGCGATTGGTTGGGGAATCCAGTTCCAAAATGTTTGGTTCATCGGGTTCATGCTGATCATTACTTTGCTGTTCTCAATTAACCTGCTTGGGTTATTCGAATTCAGACTACCATCAGGTTTAAACACTTGGATGGCAACCAAAGGCGATGACTCACATTCAGGCCACTTTGTTCAAGGTATGTTTGCGACGCTACTAGCAACGCCATGTAGTGCGCCATTCCTAGGAACCGCTGTCGCGTATGCACTTGGAGCAAGCTATCAAGAGTTATGGGCTATCTTCATCGCGCTTGGTATCGGTATGAGTGCGCCTTGGTTGATCTTTGCGCTATTCCCAAGCCTAACCAAATTGCTTCCAAAGCCTGGGGCGTGGATGTTCAAAGTTAAGCTGGTATTTGGCTTAATGATGTTCATCACCAGCCTATGGCTAACAAGCCTCCTTAGCTCATTCATTGGTAAATTCCCAACCATATTGTTGTCACTGTTTATCGTGATTTCAGTACTGGTTTGGATTGGTATGAAACTGGGTCGTAAAGTACTCATACCTATCATGGCAACCACAACCTTGGTGCTTGGTGCTGCATTGATCGTCGGTAGTGTCACCGCTGATAACTGGGCAACTCCGATTGTTGACGATCTCGCTTGGCAAAAGCTGGATGCGAAGCAAATCCCTCAGCTCGTTGATGAAGGCAAAACGGTGTTTGTTGATGTAACTGCTGATTGGTGTATCACTTGTAAAGCCAACAAGATCGGCGTCATCCTTCAAGACCCTGTCTACAGCCACCTACAGCAAGAAGACATTGTGTTGATGAAAGGTGATTGGACAACACCAAGTGAAAGTGTCACTCAATACTTACAAAGTAATGGGCGATTTGGTGTGCCATTTAATATCGTGTATGGCCCAAGCTATAAAAGCGGTATTCCACTGCCCGTGATTCTGGACAGTGACACTGTCGTTCAAGCCATCGATGCTGCGAGATAAGTGATGAAGACTCCCAACAATGAAGAGAAGCCTAACACTACCAAAGACCAGCCTGTAAAGGGTGAGGCTAAAAAGCCAAGTCGTCTTAAGAAGTGGGGAAAGGAACTTGTCTCAATGATACTGATCGTTGGCATGGTTTCGTTTGCTATGGATTTTTATCACAGCAGAAGCATGCCTCAAGGAGATGCGATTCCAATCGTAGGTCAATCACTCCAAGGTGAGGATATTGATGTTATCGAGCTAAGCAAAAATGGTAAGCCAGTCATTGTCTATTTTTGGGCGACTTGGTGTGGTGCCTGCAAATTTGTAAGCCCAACCGTCAATAGCTTCAGCGATTCCCATCAGGTGGTTTCGATCGCTCTATCGTCTGGTCCAGACGAACGTGTCCAGCGCTACTTGGATGCAAAAGAGTATGACTTCCCTGTTATCAATGATCTCTCTGGATCAATCAGCAGAACTTGGGGCGTTAATGTCACTCCAAGCATCGTCATCATCAAAGACGAAAAGATCAGCAGTATCGCAACAGGCGTTACTTCTCCTATAGGGCTGTGGTTAAGAACCTACTTTGCCTAACTCGCTCACAAAGAAAAACAGAGCAAAGATAAGTGAATAAACCGACTCAGCCAGTTTAACAAACAATATTAATGTGAGCGCAACCCAATAAGCGCTCACGATTATCACGAATTAGAGAAAAGACAATATGAAAAAGCATCTGATAAGCGCACTGATTTTAGGCTCACTAATGAGTACTAATGCCTTCGCAGAATTAAACGAAGAACAAACTCAACAACTTGAAGAAATTAATCAATTTCTGAAGGAGAATCCTTCTACGATTTCAGGGCTGCATACCAGTTTAGAGCAGTACGTAGCAGGTCAAGAACAGGCGAAGAAAGCCCAAGCGAAAAGCCATGATTGGTTATACAACAATGACGCTCACCCAATCACCGGAAACACAGATGGCAAGTCGGTCATTATTAACTTCACCGACTACAACTGCCCTTTCTGTAAACGCTTAGAAAAAGGCTTAGTTAAACTTGCCTCTGAAAATAGTGACATTAAGGTTATTAATGTGTACTTATCGTTTAAGCAGCAACAGGTTTCGGGCCTAAATACCAACGCAGCGCTATACGCGATGAAAGTATGGAAAGACAACCCAGAAGCGTTCCCTGAAGTAGACCGACTATTGATGGCAAAAAGCGGTAGCCACACAAAATCGTCACTGCAAGCCGTAGCTAAGAAGACGGGAACAGAAGCGCAACTAGACACCACTACAGAACAAAGCAACACGCTAATGACCAACCACCAAACTTTTAGCGCGCTGGGGTTAACTGGCACACCAACATTAATGATGAACGGACAGGTCTTACCGGGTTATGTACCTTACGACCGATTAAAAGAAATCGTGGACGACACTTTTTAATCAAGTCTAAATAGAGACAAAGGCTAAAAAGAGAAATGAATAAAAAGCCGACGAACGTAACTCGCAGTCGGCTTTTTGATGAGCTTAAGATAATGTTTTCAGTATTATGTTGGAAACAGAAAAGTAGTCGAAGTGTCACTATCTTGCAATGGATTCTTAATCTAACCTCGCTACTCTAAAAGGAGTTATCTCGATGAGTCCAAGACGTGCTTACTCTAGACAACTGTCCTTTGACCGAGCCTCGCTCGGTCTTTTTTTACGTGTTTTAGATAGCGGCACAGTGTATTAACACGGAAACGTCCAACCGACTGAGCCTAACTTAACAAGCGACAAACAAGTGCACCCGGCTCCCTTAACGCATCCACGTTATAACTGAGTACTCGCCCAGCAGACGGTGCATGATAACGGCGACATTCATTGCCGAACGCATCATATTGGATGGCTAGCAAATCATCTTGTTCCACACTTTGCAGGAGTTCGACCTGAGGCAGAACAAAACCACCAATGTCGGCACGAATAGACGCCACGTTGTTGCCTTCAATCCAATCGATACTCGGCAATTGGACTTTCTCTGGGTTATTTATGTCAATCTCGAACATTTCATAATAAGACAGCATGTTAAAAACACCGTCTACCGCTCGTTGAATCATGTCTGGCTGAGTAAATTTCCCCATCCCAACTTCCACCGTGATGCTCGGAATTCCACTTCGATTCCAAACCGTTTCTAAGATACCTGGATCGCCAGGGTCATTCAGAACACAATCGGGCTGCATCAACCTCGCCATCTCCAAACATTGTTCAATTCGGTAGTCAGCAAATACATAAAGTGGGTATACCGCGCCACGAGTTTGGGTATGCAGATCAACAGCAAATGTCGCGTTGTGTTTGAGTAAGCGATCCCACAGAGATGCGACGAATCGCTCCGCGGCTAAGCCGTGTGCATCACCTGGAAAGAGTCGATTAAGATTGGCAGGACAAGAGCCCGGATCCGAAGAGATGAAATCACGGCTATGGTTCAGCAAACCAGACAAATTGACAGTAGGCACGATCGTTACCGTGCCTTTGAGAGTTTTACCGACTAAGTCTCGGATAATTTGCTGCGCAGCCAACACTCCGTTTAGCTCATCACCGTGAATACCGGCGGTGATCATCAACTTAGGACCTTCTTGACTGCCTTTGAAAACAGAAACCGGCATATTCTTAGGTTGCCCTAGCCCATCACTGGTGACTTGAAACCAAAACTGGTGCTCTCCAACGGGTAGGTCTTCAACATTCAAGGAGCCAATAACCTGCCTGCCTTGTAAAACATCGCCTAAGTACTCTGTTTTCATCCAACTACTCCATCTTGTTGAGCAAAATCTATTCTCTTGTAAGTTTTTGCATCATAGAGGATATCTTAACCAGTACAAGCAGTTAATCAGATTAACAAGCCCTCAAGCGCTCCCAAAATTCACCAGCACCGACATCAGTGGTTCCGAGATAAAACTTGTGAATGTGACCTTTGAAATACACACAATTTGTATATCTATTCACAGAACACTCAGTCGCATTAAATAAAAATGCAATAAAATCAACACGTAAAAAGTTCCCTATTCACGAAAATGTAATTTTATGGAAATGAAAGCTTAATTTATCTTCTCTAAATTAGCTTCATATCGAAACGGAGAGCACATTGCTCACGGATTTTAAAATACAAGGTAAGTGATTATGAAAAAGGCAGTTCTAGCTTCTGCAGTAGTAGCAGCACTAGTTTCAGGTTCATCTCTAGCAGCAACAGTTTACAGCTCTGATGGTACAGAACTTAAGATTGGTGGTCGTGCGGAATTCCGTGGTGACTTCATTGGCTCTGGTGACAGTAATACGGGTGGCGTTAGCGAAGTTGAAGGTTCAATGAAAGATAAAACTCGCTTTCGTCTAAACCTGGGTGGTGAGACACAACTTACAGACACTATGTCTGCATTTGGTTTCTACGAAGCTGAACAAGGCTCTGGTGATAGTAAGTTCGGCAATCGTTACATGTACGCTGGTGTTGATTTCGATGGCCAAGCCGTTTCTGTCGGTCGCCAAGACATGGCTTCAGTCATCGTATCTGACTTTACGGATATCACTGAGTTCTCTGGTGTTCAGCAAGTAATCGATGCTGCTTCTGACAAAGAAGATAGCGTATTTGCATACCGCGGTGGCTTTGATGCACTTCAATTAGAAGCAACTTACCAAGCAAATAGTGCAAAAGACACAGATGGCTACGGCATTGCTGGTGTTTACTCACTACCATTCGGTCTAGACCTTGGTCTTGCATACTCTGGTGAAGACCTAGGTGCTGGTGCAGGTAGTGCAAACCAAATCCTAGCGGGTCTAGCGTACTCTTTAGATAACCTATACCTTGCTGCAACATACTCAACGGGTGACCTCGACGATAAAGCGGTTGGTGCTGATACTGAGTCATTCACTGCAATGGAGCTTGCTGCACAGTACAAATTCACAAAACAGCTTTCTGCTGCTGTAGTGTACACGTACCAAGAAGACGAGGCCGCGAACGGTTCTAAATCTGATGCTCTGGACGGCGTTGAAATTGCGGGTTACTACAAATTCAATGGCAACTTCCGCACTTACCTTTCGTACTACCTAAATGGCCTAGACGAAACGAAAGTGGCTAACGTAGTAACTGTCGAGCAAGAAGATATTCTTCGCCTGGGTGTACGCTACGACTTCTAATCTAAATCGACTTTAGATACAGACTAAAAAGGTTGAGCAATAGCTCAACCTTTTTTCATATTCAAATATTCTGATTAACTTCATCAATGCTTTTTCTGGTTAAGTGGTGCTAAATCCGTATCATAGGTGAACCACATCAAATAATTAGAAGCATCATGTCACAACACCATCCGATCCAAGGCGCTAGCTGGATGCTAACCGCAGGCCTAGCCTTTGCCGTTATTAACAGCCTAACTCAAATTGCTAGCATTCATTTCGGACTTACTTCTACCACCGTTGCCGTCATTCAATACGCCGTCGCGTTGTTCGCTATTCTTCCTTACCTAAAAACGCTGGGCATTCGCCGTGCGCTAAAAACCGACAACTTAAAGTTGCACGTATTCCGCGTCTTCTTATCGGTTATTGGTATTCAACTTTGGATATGGGCGCTGGCTTACCCTGTTCCTATTTGGCAAGGCATTGCCCTTCTCATGACGTCGCCATTGTTTGCAACCATAGGTTCAGGGTTATTTCTCAAAGAGAAAGTTGGGGCAGCTCGCTGGGGCGCGACTTTAGCAGGCTTCGTGGGTGCGATGGTTATTTTGGAACCATGGGCTGAAGACTTTAACTGGGCAACACTGTTACCCGTTGGTGCGGCGTTCTTCTGGGCATGCTACTCACTCATGGTGAAAAAACTCTCTTCGCAAGACAGTCCTTCAACCATGGTGGTTTATCTTCTGCTATTAATCACGCCATTTAACATCCTGCTTGCCGCGCCAGATTGGCAGACGCCAAGCGGCGGTACAATTTGGGCTATCTTGATTGTTATCGGTGTTATGACGGCACTCGCTCAATGGGCGATTGTAAAAGCCTACTCGGTCGCTGATGCTTCGTTTGTTCAACCGTTTGACCACGCGAAATTACCGCTAAATGTTTTAGCAGGTTGGATTGTATTTAGTTGGGTTCCACCGGGTCGTTTATGGCTAGGTGCTGCTATTATTATTGCGTCAGTTGCATTTATAACGCACTGGGAAACCAAAAAACCTTCGAAAGTGAAGAAAGTTTCAGGTTGATGAAATAAATAGTTCGACTGTCCGTTCTATATGGATAAGAGAATTCAAACGAGGCCGTAACCATGAAGAAACCAGTCAAGATTACACTATACCGTTGGGCAGGCAGCTGGGGTCCATTTAAAGTCAACATCCCATGTGGGGAATGTACCCTTACCAAAGACATTCTGAAGGATACTTTTGAGAATGAACTAGCCGATGTCGATGTCGAACTAGAGGTGAAAGATTGGTTGTCTCACTGGTGGGAGCCGCTAAAACTAGGCTCTTGGCATGCCCCGATCCTTGTTGTTGAAGGCAAAGTAGTAAGCCAAGGCGAAGCACTCAATCGCGGAGTGTTGGTTCAATCGGTGATTAAAGAGTGGACCAAAAGAGACAGCCTAAAAGGCAACATCGTTTATGGTAAGGCGACCTGCCCATTCTGTGTTAAAGCTAAAAAGATGCTTGATGAAGCGGGGGTCGAATATACCTATCACGATGTCGTAAAAGACAGCGCCGCTTTGTATCGCATGATACCAGAGGTAAAAGCGCACATTGGTGAAAAAACACCCGTGACTGTTCCTCAGATCTGGCTTGATGGTAAGTACATCGGTGGCGCCGACAACTTAGAAGCGTGGATGAAAGAGAATGGCTTAGATAGCATCCCTAATAATGTGGTCGACTTATCCAATCAATCTGCTGGCTGAATTCATTAAGAGCCATTAGTCAGAAGTTTAATTAGTGTTTTTTGTGTCCATCCACAACAAAACAGAGCGATATAAGTCATCAATCGCTAAAACGAAAAAGGCCTTAAACTTCAATAAGTTTAAGGCCTTTTAAAAATCCGTTTTGGAAAATGCTTACTTAGCCATTTTCTTCATCATTCGCTTGAAGAATGAAACTTTTTTTGGCTTTGAAGTGCCGTACAATGCTTCGTGCATCATGTTTTTTGCTGCCATTTGGCCAAGGTATGCGTGGCCTAGTTCGTAATTCATGCTTATCTCCGCACATCATCTACTTTTCTTGTGTGCGGATTCTACACGTAAAACCCTCAAAAACAAGACATATGTCACACTTTAGTGTAATTCTAATGATTTAATTGTAATTAACCTACTTCTGGCTCTGCGAAAATCAGAATGATATATGTATATCAATAAGTTAACCTCAAGTTTGATTTAACCTTCATACTTCATTCCTAATAACAATCCAAGACATTGACATTGACATTGGTTTAGACACTTATAAAAAAAGCAGCTCAAGAGAGCTGCTTTCTAAAATACTTTATTGAGAAACCTAGCCGCGCTTTGGCTGTCTGTAAGTTTTACCGGCAATTTGGTATGTGTCTTTTTGCTTTAATTCAAACATCGTTTCAAAGAACCAAGCTGCAAATTTGATTAAGTCATCGCCTTCATTCATGACATGCTCGATGTACTCTTGCTCTTCGCCTTGTTCATTTTCTTGAAGCGTCACATGGTAAATACGCTTTTCGCCTTCCACTTCAGCTAGTGCGAATTGACCAGTCAGTGATGCAGCAGCCTCAGCGACTTCTGTATCCTCATTGGATTTCAATAGCTCAAGCGCTTGAGGTAAGCCATCTAGTGCGCAGATAGCTTTTACCAGTACTTCAAATTCATTTTGCTGCATTTTGTTTTTACCTATTCAATGGACCGAAGCATTGTAGAAAACCATCAGCACAAATACAACGTATTAACGATAGTGCATTAGACGATAGTGCATTTAGCATTTAGCTATATTCCACTTCAACAGCATCGCCTTTCTTGTTCATTTTGATTGAAAACCAAAGCACTCCCCCCATAGTTGCGCCAATAATGAGATAGAACACGCCTAATTGTAGATGAGTCGTGACCCAACTCTCTACTAGATACCCACCCAATAGACCCGCTAAACACATCTGAATTGAACCCGACAACGCAGATACTGCACCCGCTTGTTTCTTATGAGGTTCTAATAGCATGCTGATTGATAGTGGGAACGAGATGCCTTGTGCTATCGCCAACCAAGTAAATGCCAAAACTAAGTTAAAGATGGATAACTCATGAGTAAGAAGCCAAGTTCCCGATGCCAAAATAATTAAGATAGCTAGGCTCATCAGTTGAGGCGTACTAAACCGACGATTGAGCAAGTTTAAAGCGACGCTACCTATCAGTAAGCCTGCCGAAGGAACAATCATCAATGAGCCATATTCAGCGGCGGTCAACCCCAATTGCTCTTGCATTAAGAATGGAAACAACGACAACGAAACCAAACTCGCCATATAGCTCATCCAGTTATAACTGGCACTGGTCAACACTTGGCGATTGGTCAACAAGCGCCCGTAGTTCTTCACCACCTGGCAAGCATTAAAGCGGCTCTTTCCGTATGGCAAAGTTTCATGAAGAACAAAGTAACCCAGCGTAAATATCGCTAATAAGTACAATAAAACGAACAGGAACACCGCTTGCCAACCGAGGTGAAATGAAATCCAACCACCGAATACTGGCGCAATGATCGGCATAATCGAAGCGGTGATCGAGATATAGGACAACGCTTTAGTAAGCTGCGAACCATCATAGCTGTCACGAAGCACACTTCGCCCAAGAACCGAGGCACTACCCGCTCCTAAACCTTGCAGCAAGCGACCCACTTCTAGCGCTGTCATATTGTCAGAAAACACAACACAAACGACTGTACCAATCAAATAAACACCCTGACCTAACAAGAAAATAGGTCTTCTTCCCACCGCATCGGACATCGGTCCGTAAAATAGCTGAGACAAGCCAAAACCCACCAGAAACAGCGTGACGAGCAGCTGTACATCTACTTGAGTCGCACTTAAGTCAGAAGCAATTAACGGCAATGCTGGCAAATAGATGCTCACACCTACTTGTCCCGTAGCAATAATCATCATAGCTAAGAGTAACGGCGTTTTTTTAAAGGTCGATTGGCTCAAAAAATTCCCTATTCGTTTGATATTTGCTCATTAGATGAGTTTACATTCAAAACCAATAATTGATAATTAGCTAAATTGGAATTTTATTAAGTCCTAACGGGAAATAATATGGATTGGATTCTTAACGTAAAAAGCTACGTCAGAGTAGTCGAAGAAGGTAGCTTCAATGGTGCTGCTCGAAAACTTAACACCACCAGCTCAGCGATCAGTAAAAGAGTAAACTGGTTAGAAGAGCGCATCGGCACTCAACTATTAAAGCGCACCACGCGCTCAATTAGCCAAACAGAAGCCGGCGCGCTCTTTTACCTGCGAGCCAAAGATCAGCTTGATAATTGGCAGTCCATTATTGATGAGACTCGCTCGGTAAACCAAACCCCAGCAGGCCTATTAAAAATAGGCGCAACGATTGCGGTTGGCTCTAAGTTTCTCGTGCAATACATGGACGACTTCTTAGAAAAGTATCCGGACATCAAGGTGCAGCTAATCACGACCACGTCAGGACAATTGCCTGAACTTAGCTTAGATCTGGTGATCAGCCGTGAACTGGAGCAACTCAACTCTTTAAGCTTCAAGAAAACACCACTATTTGAACACAAAGCCAGCTTCTATGCGGCGCCAAGCTATTTGGCTAAACATGGTTACCCCACCAACGAGCAAGACTTAGAACAACACAATTCTTTGATTTGGGGGGAACGCCCTATCCGTGAAGTTACACTCACCAAAGGGCAACGCATCACTCTCAATGGTAACTTTGCCACCACTAACCCAGAGGCCTTGTTTCATGCAGCAAAGAGAGGAATGGGCATACTGTTAACCATCAAAGCGATGATCAAAGAGGATCTAAAACAAGGGACCTTAGTTCCAGTATTGCCAAATATTACTGCCGATGAAGTGATGGTTTACGCGTACTACCCTAAGCTTGATTACTCGCATACGCGAACCAAGCTTTTTTTGGACCATCTGAAAGATAGACTAAACAAAGAGCGTGGCACGCAAGCTCTGTGAAATAAGTCACATTTTAATTTGAAAAGTTATACAACACGGCCAATAATAAACTTGACGCATATAGATTATACGAGTTCGCACATATACAAGATAATACGTATACAGCTTACACAGTGAATCTGGTTAACTAGGGATGGTGACTATGACTCAACATACGCACAACAGCATGATCGACACAGAGCGCATTGGTCGTTTACTTAAGTTGGAAGGTATCGACCTTTTAGAGTCAGCCGTGCTTACTTTACATCAGACCTTTGATACTCAATACACTAGCATCATTGAGAAGAAGCACTTCCCTGACCAAATCGTTCCTTTGGTGATCGCCCATTCTGGCCATGTCTTGCATGACAAAATCAATGCACGTCATGGTCAAATCTACCAACAAGCGGTCAATCAAAGACACCCAGATTGCTCTTTCGCTCAATACGTCGTCCAGTCATTACCGACATCGGCATTTAGGCAGGAAATCACCTCACAAAATTCCATCGCGATCCCGACTCGAACTCAAAGTGGTGAAGTGATGGGCGTGCTGTTTTCAACGTTTACCTCGCCTCTTAGTCCAGATCAGCAACAAGACGTGATAAAGCACCACCAATTGTTTTCCGACATCATCATCCATACGTTGAGAGAGATGTGGTTCAACGATCGTTCTGAACAACTGGTAAATCAACTAAGTTATGAGGTATCACACGACAGTTTGACTGGACTGCTAAACCGAAGCTGTTTATCAGATACCTTGGAGTCTATCACTCAACAAAGTGTCACTCCGTTTACATTAGCCTTGCTTGATATCAATAGCTTCAAAGCCATTAATGATATGTATGGCAATTATACTGGCGATAAAGTTCTTCAATTTGTCGCTGAAACGTTGCGGAGAACCTTCCCCGAGAGCAACCTGACTTTTCGTACAGCTGGCAATGAATTCGCCTTCATTACTTACCACTCAGATCCAATAGCAGTGTGCGAGCAGATACTGGCAAAAATTAGACAGGGTTATAGCAGCGTTGATATTAAGATAGATTTAGACCTCAGTATTGGAATTGCCAGTTCGGATGGAGACAACAAAGACGTAGAACAGATTATATTCAACAGTAGCTTGGCACTTAAAGAGTGTAAACACAGCCAAGAGACCCATATTCAATGTTATGACACCCACTTGAGGTCTCGCTACCAAAGAAAAACCGAGCTAATTGCCGCACTGCGAGATGAACTCGAAAACCCGATTTCACAAAGCTATACCCCCGACAGCAATGGAATGTACGTAGTTGTACAACCCATTGTCAGTCAAGGCGACACACAGTGGGAATACTTCGAGGTACTAACTCGCTGGAAGACTGCCAGACACGGTGACATATCGCCAGTGGAGTTCATTCAAGTGGCTGAAGAGTCCGGGCTGATTGTCGAGCTAGGTGAGCGTATTATTGAGTTAGTATGCCGCGCTAAAACCATCTTAGAACAAGGTTTAGGTTACAAGGTTAAGCTTGGGATAAACTGCTCCGCGCATGAGCTTACCGATTCTAAACGCTATATATCTTATCTCACTAGAACCATTGAAGAACATCACTTTAAAGCTGATGAGTTTGTTATTGAGTTAACCGAAACGGTGTTGTTGTCTCCAACTCAAGAGACAAAATCGGCACTAAACTTTTTGAGAGGGCAAGGCTTCACTATTGCATTAGACGATTTCGGTACTGGTTACTCTAGTTTGAACTATATTCACAGCTATCCCATAGATTGCATTAAAATTGATGCCACCTTTATCCGCAATTTGTTGACTAATTCAACCTCAGAAAGCGTTGTTTGGCTGATTATTCAGCTTGCTCATAGGCTCGATGTGTCATTGGTTGCGGAAGGCGTAGAGAAGCGTGAACAGCTAGAAAAGCTGCACGCAATGGGGTGTGACAAGATACAAGGATACCTCTACTCACCACCAATGCGACCTGAGGCTATCGTCAGCTATGTTACACATTCGGAGCCCTTGGCTTAGACCGCTATCTTTGTTTTAACCTAGGATCAAAAAAACCGCGAGAACATGACTCTACTCGGAGTGATGCTCTCGCGGTTTTAATTAGCGACTTGATGAGTAACAGCCTTATTCAGGGTTCTCTCAAAGAATCTAACTAGCTGTTATTAGATTGGGCTAAAGCGACCTTTAACAACTTATCAGCTTCATCTCTTGCTGCTACAAATGTCGCTTTTTCCTTTTTAGGCACAGAATCTGCCATTGGGATATTTGCTGTCATTGCATTGACAGGACGACCACGTTCAATCAGTTCGTAGTGCAAGTGTGCGCCAGTCACTCGGCCAGTTTTACCTGACAAACCAATACGCTGACCACGAGATACCGTTTGTCCTTTACGAACCAGAATCTTACTCAAATGTAGGTAACGTGTTTTGTACGTGCTGCCGTGCTGAATGACCACGTAGTTACCCGCGTATGGGTGCTTACGCGTCATAATCACTTTGCCGTCACCCGTTGCTTGAACCGGCGTGCCAATTGGCGTCGCGAAGTCGGTACCGTTATGCGGAGAGACTCGGCCTGTCACGGGGTGTAAACGCTTAGGGTTAAACTGAGAACTTTGGCGCCAACTACTGCTCACTGGGTAGCGTTGGAAAGCTCGTTGTAAGCTGTCGCCATTAGCATCGTAATATTGTCCGTCAGTGTGTAAGTACGCTGACACAACACGATTACGATTCATGATTTTAATCGCTTCGATTTCACGTTTGCCGGTTGCAACACCATCAACATATTGCGCTTTTTGAAGTACTTCAAACTGATCGCCAGCACGTAGGTCTCGGCTAAAGTTCAGCTTGTCTTTAAGCAGAGTCACAATATGGTCAATCTCAAGACTGCTCAGGCCAACCTTGTTCGCCGACATCGAGAAACTGCCTTGAATATCACCCACGAGAGGCTTTTGCTTCCATTCACCAGGAATAGAGATGTCTTCGAATTCGTAGCTGCCGTCATCAAGCAGTCGATAAACCACTTTGTCCGCGACGCTAAATTGAAGTTCCATTTTAGAAAGGTCGCCGGTCGCTTCATCACGCCAAAAGCGTAATATATTACCCGGACGAAGCGTATCTAAAGCAAGGAAGTTCAAATCGGTTTCCATCACGCTCATCATCGATTTATAAGAAAATCCAAGTTGCGTGAAGATGCTACTCAAGTTATCGCCCGTTTGAATTTGATACTCAAATGTCGGCGGCTCAATAACGGTAACAGAAGATGGTGACAGAATGGACTCAATAACGGTTGAGTCTGGTAGATCAAGCTCGATCGTTTTCGTCAGATTTGATTGCGAAGATTGCAGAGCAACTCCAATCGCTGCAATAAGTGGCAGTCCTAAAATAGCTACTTTTTTTACAGGTGAAAGCTCGGCAAACGGAGAGGAAAATATTTTTGAATACACGGTAAACAGGTCTTTCTACGATATAAAGGCATAGGATATGCTTTTCAAACGCATAAATCATCAATGCATTGTCATAATATGATGTGAATCAGCCCAACTTAACCTAAGTCATTGAGTTGTCGTAGGTGAAGGGCCATTAAACAAGAAATAAAATTAACCGCTAAATTTGAAAATAAAAAAGCAGAAACGGCTAGTTTCTGCTTTCTATTGGTTGACGTTATTCCGTTTCGAATAATTAATAAACGAAGCGAATTAGTCGCTGGTTTTAAGAAAAAGACTATGCGTTGACCGTCGACACTAAGCAGTTGTCTTCACCAAACTCATTTGGGATGTAACGGTCAGCATTCGCATCGTTCACCCATTGTTGGTCATTAACTAGGTAGCGGAATTGAAACTCGCCATCTTTCGGCAGACGAGTTTTAAACTTGTAAACCTTCCCTTTGGCCAGTTTTTTCATTGGGGTGGCTTTCCAATCAAGAAAGTCAGCAACGATGGATACAGAGTTCGCTTCCTGAGCTTCTAGCTCGAAAGTCACTTCAACTTCATCTTTCGTCTTAAAAAAACGTTTATTAATCATTCGCAAGCTCCATTTGTAAAAATAAGCAGACACAAAGCTAAGTGTGTCTAAATTTCATTCATCTAACTAAGATAATATGTAATTTGGCTCACATAAACAACAGATCCTTGCATTCACGAAAATGTTATTGCTTACCAATTGATTGCGTATCAAAAGAAAAACTCATTAACACCTTTTCAGAAGGGGGTTCTGCAAATGATTGTTCCGCAGAATGCTGAGTAAAGCCGATAAAACCTCCCCCAGTGAGTTTACTCTGTGATTGCGAATCTGGCTGTTGAACGACATCTAAAGTTTGAATTTGTATGCGGTCACCCAGTAAAAGCTGGTCGACTAACACGATACGGCTTCGTTGTTGATCGTGTTTAAACAGACCAAGGTAATAGAAAACACCACTGCCTTGATTCGACACCCACATAGGAGAAACAAAGAAGTTCGCCTGCCCTAGCGTAACACCTGAAAGATTTTTAGTATCTACTGTCACCACGCCACGTTCTGCTCCAGAATCATAACGACCAAAAGCAATTGATCTTGTTGTGTCCAATTCTTTAATAAAAGCAAATGCATTGGTTTCAGGCACTTTAATTGTCCATGGGTTGGTCGTCTTCAAATCAAAAACGGTTTCTACGACTGGGTCATAACTCACTTGAGCAGAAGGAAACTTCGCCAAGATCTCTTCATCACTTAAGCTAAAGCGATAAATACCCGCTACTATCACCACAACCAGCATGACAATTGGAATAAGTAGAATCAGAGGAATAGGTAAAATTTTCTTTTTCATGGGCAATTGTATTCTTTTGTTTTCATCCAGTTGTGCAGACCATAAAGGGCTTTAGTATAATTATCAATACAGGGTTAACCAGAAGTGGAGCATGGATGGATATCAATCATATTAAAGATAGAAATATCAGAAGTTGCGAATGCCGCTGTGGAGCCGTCAACCTAGTATGCCGAGGCGAACCTCAACGAACCTCAGTCTGCCATTGCTATGAGTGTCAAAAACGCACAGGAAGCGTGTTCGGTGTTCAAGCTCGGTTCCCAATTGAACAAGTCACACTCAGCGGAGAGGTAACCTCTTTCTCACGCATCAGCGATACAGGCAATGAAGTCACCTATCAGTTTTGCCCCAAGTGTGGCACCACCATGCTTTTGCAGTCGGTTGCCGCCGCCGATTTTTATATCGTCCCACTCGGATTATTTAAAGAGCAAGACTTCCCACTGCCGAGCTTTTCAGTTTATGAAGAGCGCAAACATGGTTGGGTCAAATTTGACCATCAAATGAGCCACTATAATTAGTGGCTACATCCCTCTAGCATTACGATACCACCTGTAAAGATACAAACTGCAATACTGTTGCCCAAGATCAAATATGAAAGCCCCGCAACGCTAGCGTATCTTTTCGCTAGCGTTATAATCTGCTCCTCTTTCTAACCCAGGGTGAACCACATGATTTCTAAACTACCTCGCTGGGTTGAATACGGCGCGCTGCTGTTAGCGGGCCTTGCTGGCAGCGTAAATTCTATTGGGTTACTTGGTTTCCAACATCAAGCTATCTCCCATATTTCCGGCACCATGTCTTTGCTGGGCAGTAGCCTGCTTACACCGACTTCGGCTTCTGTTCACCTCCTATTAGTAATCATGAGCTTCATGTTAGGTGCGGCGTTCAGCGGGTTCTTTATTGAAAACCAAGCATTGAAGTTAGGACGCCGTTACGGTGTTGCGCTATGTATTGAGGGTGGATTACTGTTTTTGGCGCTGTGGGCACTGTTGCAAGGCTATACTTCAGGCCAGTATTTCGCTTCAGCCGCTTGTGGTTTGCAGAACGCGATGATCACCACTTACAGCGGTGCGATCATTCGAACAACACACATGAGCGGGATCATTACCGATCTGGGAATCATGATCGGTGCTCGCTTGAAGGGGATGCCTTTTGACCGTCGTAAAGCCAAACTGCTGATGTTCATCGTTGTCGGTTTTCTATTTGGAGGCCTAACGGGCGCTTGCTTGTTCCAACGCTTCGAAATTTTAGCTCTGGCGTTCCCTGCTTCTTTCGCCTTCATCATTGCGTTTAGCTATTGGCTATACTTGACCTATCGAACTGAAACGCCAGTGAATTTATAAATACCTGGCAAAACATCCTCAAACTACGTAACATCCGCAACACTTTATTCTAAACTCTTAATACGTAGCAGAATAACCAGCATGAATATTTAGCGATATTTGATGAATAGTATTGCAAGCGATATTAATACTGGGTAATCTTGCACCCAATGAGAAAATACGGACGTTTAGTGAATAAAAATGCCAAGGATGTGGCTTTTTTACGTGTAGAAATTCGAGAACAATAACATGTCTAACAACACGAATACTGCTCAAACAGAGAAATCTAAAGGCAGTTTCTGGGTTTTCTTAATCCCATCATTGATTGGTTTATTCCTTTTCATGGCACCAATCAGCTACCAAGGCGATCTCACCATCCCTGTAGCGATCTTAGCCAAGTCAATTCAAGCGGTTTTCGGTGAATACCTAATCCCTATCATCACCGCGATCGTCGCTTTCATGTCTGTAGCTTCCGTTTTAAGCACCATTTTCAAACCTACATTCATTACATCCAATTCATTTTTAAACGGCCTTTTCAACCCATCTCCACTGTGGTTATTGGTTCGTTTGATTGGTGGTGCTGCGGCATTCATGGCGTTCTTCCAAGTAGGTCCAGAGTTTATTTGGGAAGAAAACACCGGTGGTTTAGTACTAGAAGGCCTACTTCCAACACTGTTCTCAGTATTTATCTTTGCGGGTTTGCTCCTGCCTCTTCTACTTAACTTCGGTTTACTAGAGCTGTTTGGCACCCTATTAAGTAAAATCATGCGCCCAATCTTTAACCTACCAGGTCGTAGTGCTATCGACTGTATGGCTTCTTGGTTAGGTGACGGCAGCGTTGGTATCCTTCTTACCAGCAAGCAGTACGAAAAGAAGTTCTACACTCAGCGTGAAGCTGCGGTTGTTGGTACGACTTTCTCGGCAGTATCGATTACATTCAGCCTTGTGGTAATTGCACAAGTAGAGTTAGAGCACTTGTTCCTACCTTTCTACGCAGCAATATGTTTAGCGGGTATTGTGGCAGCGGTAATCATCCCTCGCCTTCCACCACTAAGCATGAAGAAAGACACCTTCATTGACGGTAGCAAGCCGCACAAAGACGCTGACGCGATTCCTGCAGGTCACTCAACATTCTCTTGGGGCCTTGAGCTAGCAGTAAACAAAGCGTCACAAGTGAAGTCGGCTAAGTCTGTGTTTGGCGAAGGCGTTCGTAACGCTGTTGATATGGTATTTGGTGTACTGCCTGTGGTTATGGGTCTTGGTACTATGGCGTTGGTGATTGCGGAATACACTTCTGTATTCTCATTCCTAGGTCAGCCTTTCATCCCATTCCTAGAGCTACTTGGTGTACCTGAAGCCGTTGCAGCATCTGAAACGATCGTTGTTGGTTTTGCGGATATGTTCATTCCTGCGATTCTTGCGGCTTCTATCGACAACGAAATGACTCGCTTTGTTATTGCAGCAATGTCGGTAACTCAGTTGATTTACATGTCTGAAGTTGGCGCTCTACTTCTAGGCAGTAAGATCCCAGTGAACATCTTAGAGCTGTTTATTATCTTTATTCTACGTACTCTAATTACGCTTCCAGTTATCGCTGGTGTAGCTCACCTAATATTCTAAATTAGATGCTACTTATATAAGTAAATAGGCAAATAGAATTATAAGCCTCACTTTTGTGGGGCTTTTTTTGTACGAAATATATTCACACACCAACTCCAAAAATCAGTAATATATAAAGCTAGCATATCACTTGATTTCATATAAATTTTAACCCCTACCTCTTTTAAATCGAGAACGACGCACATAAACACAAAATTAATACATTATTAAATCCTTCCACCTCCAGATAAATCAATTCTTCAACTCATTGAAGCAAATACTAAAAATAACAAATATGTGATTTAGTGAATTTTGTATTGTTTGGGTTGTTGTATTTTTGTAGTCTATTTTGTGAAATTACATTCAAGTAAATTTCAATATCGTCGATATATATAATTAGAAAAATACGATTAACTTTAGTCTTCGCAAAGCCTGTGAGAAGGGGAAAACTCAATGAAATTTAGCCATAAGGTGGTTGCTGCATCATCAGCCTTGCTGCTAGTGACAGTATCATTGCTTTCAATACAACAACTTTACACCGTTAGAAGTGCTGTAGAGAATCACGTCAATGCGAGTCTTAATGAGATGGTCTCGGGCGTAAAAAATACCGTCGTATCCGAGATGAATGCCAAGAAAGCTTTGGCGCAATCGACGACAGAAGTCATCGAGATCAATCCTCAAGATCGTACTTACGTAAAAGAAATTTTAGAAAAGCCAAAGCTTAAAAACAGCTTCCTTGCGGTTGGTTTTGGCTATGAAGCAAACGGTTTCGTCATTGAAAATGATGATGGTTGGGAAGCAGGTCCAGATTACGACCCACGCATTCGCCCTTGGTATATTGATGCTAAATCCAAAAACAGTTTAGTTGTTACCGCGCCTTATGTGGATGCATCAAGTAAGAAGGTCATTATCTCAGTGGGTACGCCAGTTAAAGACAACGGCCGCTTTACTGCAGGTATGTTCTACGACCTAGAACTGACCAACCTTGCAAGCTTGGTCAACCAAGTGAACTTATTCGATGCGGGCTACCTATTCCTAGTGACAGCCGACGGCACAACGATTGCTCACCCAAATGCTAAAAACAACGGTGAAACGCTTTCAAGCTACATGCCTCAAGCAACTATTCGTGAAGGATCTCAAGAGATCGAAGTCGACGGAAAAATGTTCCTAGTTAACTTCACGCACATTCCAAGTGAAGATTGGTACATCGGCGCAATCCTAGACGAAGAGATCGCGTTCCAAACCGTCGAAGACCTGAAAAACAGCTCAATGATCTACTCACTAATTGCGGTGATTCTCAGTATCATTGCACTAACGGTTCTGATCCGCGTTTTGATGCGTCCATTGGATGCACTTAACCAAGCGATTCAAGATGTAGCGAGCGGACAAGGTGACTTAACTAAGCGTCTAGATACCAATACAGACCAAGAGTTCTCTGACCTAGCGAAAGGCTTCAACACCTTTACCGAAAACCTGCAAAATCAAATCATTCAATCGAAAGCGATTGGCGTTGAGATTAAGCGTGGTACGGAATTCACAGTGAAAGGTGCTGGCGAATCTGCAAATGCGATGAACACGCAACTGCAAGAGCTTGAGCAGCTAGCGACCGCAATGAACGAGATGGCGGTCACCGCAACAGAAGTAGCAAATAATGCTCAAGGCGCTGCGGCTGCGGCTCGTGAAGCAGACGAAGCAACGCTAGACGGAACCTCTGTCGTAAGTGAAACCACTCAAGCGATTGACAATTTATCTGAGCGTATCGACCAAGCTGTTGCAGAAGTACAAGTACTTGAATCAGCAACCGCAAACATCGAAACGATTCTTAAAGTAATCAACGACATTGCTGACCAAACCAACCTACTAGCACTGAACGCAGCGATTGAAGCGGCGCGTGCGGGTGAATCGGGTCGTGGTTTTGCAGTCGTAGCCGATGAAGTTCGTACTCTCGCGCAACGTACTCAAGAATCCACCACTGAAATTCGTAACATGATTGAGCAGCTTCAAGCCGGCGCAAGCTCAGTATCGAATGCGATGAACCAAAGTAAAGACACCGCAACTGACGCCGTTGAACGTGCTCAGCAAGCTAACTCTTCACTTGACCGCATTCGTGACGCGATTCAGCGTATCTCTGATATGAATATTCAGATTGCTTCAGCAGCAGAAGAACAGAGCTTAGTCGCGGAAGAGATCAACAACAACACAGTTAAGATCAAAGACCTTTCAACACAAGTATCAACAGCAGCTCAAGAAGCGAATACCGCAATGCAGCAGCAAACTGATAATGTTCGTGCGCAGGATGAACTGCTGAATAAGTTTACCGTGTAAGATTGCATCTAAGATGAAACCAATAAAAAAGGCATGCTTAATCATTATTTGAGCATGCCTTTTCTTTTACGAATCAATAATTACAAACCTCTGATTTCCTGTCTATTTTCAGCCTAAATGCAACCATCAGCTATTCGTAATCAACATCATACATTGGTTAGGTTCAACCTTAATGGTTAAACCCTTGTCTGCACATTCAAACACGTTACCAGACAATAAATCCGTCACATCACCCGTCCAAGTTAGTGATGCCGTTTTACATCGCTTAGATTTATTAATCACCACAATGCCTTTGTCTCCACGAACAAACACCAACAAATCATCATTCGCTTCAACCACACGCATTGCTTCGCCATGAACATGATTATGAAATTGAATCATATTTTTCATGTAAGGCGCTTGCCAGTCGTTAAGCCATCGAGGTTGGCCGTTCTGATCCAGAATACCGCTCGTGCTTAATTCACTGTAAACAAGCGGCACACCGCCATCTCGACCCAGAATGAAGGCATGTGCCAATCGCTCATCCACTTCATCCATCACATGCTCCAAAAACACCTCGTTATTTGGAATATCATGAGTGACGGCAAAGGTGATGGCTCTCATGTTCGATAGAGCCTGACCAAAACAGTAAGGGTTAATCAGCGACTTAAAACTGCCCTGCTCTTCAAAGGCTTTAAAAATAGTATTGAACAGAGGGAAATCGTACGCACCTAAGCGCGTGTGTTTCAGGTATGGCTCAAGGAACAGCTCATACTCTTCTTCCGTCGCACCGCCATCGGTAATGATCTCGCCAAAGATGTGCATTTCTTCACAGATATCATCAGTCCACACCTTGCGTAGGTGTGACAGTGTCATGTGTTTCGCAGCATCAATGCGGAAACCTTTAACACCAATCGCTTTCAAGGCTTTTAGATACGCTCGCTGCTGCGCAACCACATTGTCATTGTCTAACAGTGTTGGCAAGCCAGGGTCGCTGGCTCCACCAGTAATACGTCCGTTTTGCACTTCCCAAGTGTCTTTCCAGTTTTTGATACCAAACGCTTCTACAAAGTCGTTTTCATCAAATAAAGGCTTAGAAAGATCACCAAATAAGCGTATAGATTTGTAATACTCAGAGTCTTGTTGGTAAGACGCCATGTCTTGTTGATTGGGATACGTCAAATCACCGCGGATACCCGATTCGTTGGCCATGTGGTTGAACACCACATCCACATAGGTACGAAGCCCATGTTGCTTTAACGTGTTCACCATTGCTGTGAAGTCTTGCGTGTCACCAAGTTGATTATCAATCACACGGTAGTCTTGTGGCTGGTAACGTTGCCACCATTGGGTGCCAGAATCTCGGTCGCAACCTTTAGGGCCGCGCAGCGATTTCATTGCCGGTGATACTAAAACCGATTTATAACCCAACTCTTGGATCAGCGGGGCGTTCTTCATTACGTCAGCGTAGCACCAGTCAAAGGCATGCAATATGACATCTGTCGCCGGATTGCCTAACATAGCTGAACTCTCCATGTTGTTCTCCTACCAAACTCGTTTACAGCTTTCTAGATAAATACAAAGGCTAAAAGGCAAAGCTGCATAAATTTCCTTAAGAATGATATTTATTATATGAGTTACTCATTAAAACCCCTCCTCCTCCCACCGATTAGTCGCGGCGGATAGCTAAGGGCGTAGCCCCAATTATCGCATAACGTTTGGGATGAACACTCAGCCATTGTGCTTTTAAATGCGCCAAAAAGTGACAAAAAAGGAGCGTATATACGCTCCTTATATTCAATCTAACACATATTTGAGACTAAGTTCTGTAAAGAACCTTCACCACATGCCAACCAAATTTTGTTTTTACAAGATGCGGTACAAGCGTCTCGCCAGAGAAGCAAACCTTATCAAACTGAGGAACCATTTGGCCTTTCTTGAACTCACCTAGGTCGCCGCCCTTTTTACCAGATGGACAGGTTGAATGTTTCTTTGCTAGCGTTTGAAATTTAGCGCCCTTTTTAAGCTGTGTCATGATGTCTTCTGCTAGTTCTTTATGCTTCACCAAAATATGAAGCGCTGCTGCTGTTCTTGCCATGATAATTCTCAGTTTGTTGCTGTCTGCTTGTCGACTTACCATCGACAGCGAGTATTTAGCGTGATTTTAACCCAAGAACCACCATTCTTCACTCTATAACCGAAAACAACTGCTTTAAAGAGCGTTAAAAACCGCATAGTGACTTGCTGCGGCTTCCATTTCCCTTTAAATTAATCCTTATAAATTAAGCGCGTATTAAGTAGGAGCCACTTATGGCCAAACCGATCAGTAAAGCGAGTCAGTCACAGGGAATGTTGATGTTCAAGTTATCCCTCACTCAAAGTTTTGCGATTGGCACGCTTAAGGTCAGAGAAATCGTCCCTTTTCAGCCGATGACTCAGATCCCCTACTCTCATCACCACGTCATTGGCACAGTCACCATCCGCGATCTTACGGTTCCAGTGATTGATATGTCTGCAGCGATTGGCTTCCGCCCGATAACACCAGCTGAATACCAAGATTGTGTGCTCATTGTGACCGATTGTTTAAGAACGGTCGTGGCATTCTTGGTTCGTTCGATCGATAAAATCATTGAATGCGACTGGAAGAGTATTGAATCGCCACCCGCGAGTGTAGGCCGCAACGTGTTTGTGACTGGTATTACTCGTTTTGAAGATCGTATCGTGCAAATGCTCGACGTAGAGTTATTACTCTCTAAGATCTACCCTGCTTATGAGAACGCACATATTCCAATGCTGACCGATATAGAAAGGGAACGCCTCAAAGCGCTGAACATCTTATTGGTTGATGATTCTTTGATTGCGCGTAAGCAACTATCTGATGCCTTAGACAGCATCAACATCCCTTACAGCATTTGTAATAACGGCTTAGATGCAATTGACCTGATGCGACGCCAAGCTAGCGTAGGCAATGCGATAGACCTTCTTGTGAGTGATATTGAGATGCCGGGACTGGATGGTTATGAACTAGCCTTTGAGGTACAGAATGACAGCGCACTGAGTCATGCTTACTGTATTTTGCATACCTCATTATCAAGTGAGATCTGTGTTGACCGTGCCAATCAGGTGGGGGCGCATGAAGCGCTTGAGAAGTTCAATGCGGGTGAGTTAATCGAAGCCATGCTACGCGGTGCAAAAGTCTTAAACGAAGCCTCTACCGCTGCTTAGACGCTACTTTCGAAGCTAAACCAGCATCATGCTTAATGTTTTAGCTTCTTAGTCTCTTCTTTCTTCAAATCTTAATAAGAATAGAGCTAACCGTTAGTCTTTGTTTTCTGGCTTAGACTTTTTCGGCATAGAGTAGCTCTTACTCACGAATTCCACTTCCTCTACCTCATTGACATGATTAGTGAAAGACGCCAATGCATACAGTGTGTTCGCAACTAAGTTAGCGTATTTAAAAAGAATCGGATCCGGTGATTTTTTACTTTCGTGGTGCTCAACGCTCACCAAAGTTCGCACCACTTTTTTAGCCTGGCAACGACACAAATGAAGCTCACTCGATACTCGATTTCCACCGGGTAATACAAAACCTTTGAAGCCACCTTCTAGCTGCTCACGGATACGGTGGTAATCTTGCTTAAGCTCGATCAGTTCGGATTCAGTAATCGCTAACTTCCCACGTACGGAACCATTCAAATGATAGATGTTCGGCTGCAGGCGTTGCAGGATCTCGCGAACTTGTGGTTCCAATTCCAATGAAAGAACCAATCCAACTCGGCAGCAAAGCTCGTCCGACAGAATCTCAAAATCACAGATAGGACTGTCTTCATAAATAAACGGGTAGCAGAACTCGTCCCAATCTCGACTTACTGGTTTCACGTACCGATCCTTACACATAAATATAATCAGACGCCAATATACCAAACTCTTTGACTTAGACATAAAAAAGCCCTCACATTGGAGGGCTCCTAAAGAAATCGGTTAAACGAGCTTATTCATTAGACACTTTTTTATGGCCTTCTTGCAGGTGAACGAAATCCACCAAATCGTCGCCAGACACTTGGTATGCCTGACCAAAGCCTTTCACAAACAGGCCGTTCTCTGCTTTAAGGTTGAATAGAGAGAAATCTTGAAGCTGGCTCAAACCATCGATGATTTCGCCAAAACGCTCTTGCATCTGGCCAATCACTTGAGTCCAAAGTTCTGTTTCACGCTCTACAACACTTGCTTGAGCATCAAACGTTAAACGCTTACGTGCATAAAGTTGCTTCGAACTCTCTTCATCTTCAATCATCATCAAAGACACTTGAGGGTTTGCTTTCAAGTTACGAGCATGACGAGCAATATCAGAAATTAGAACAAAGTAACCTTCTTGGTTCTGAACGAAAGGTGCGTAACTTACGTTCGGGCGACCTTCTTGATCAACCGTTGCAAGTTGAAGGGTACGGCGCTCTTGGCGAAACTCTTTAATTTCTGGACCTAGGCGACCTTGTAGACGTTCTTGTTTTACTTGCTGTTCCATGGGTAATTCCTTTATTCACTTTCTCTGATTTATTATTTTTGCCCGAGGTTGAGCGATCATTAGCGAACTAAACGATCCTCGAGCATTGATATCTTGTGTAAGCCAGTTGGCAACCCTATGTAAGATTGCTGCTGATTATTTACTATTGACTGTACTTAAGCTTGTTCTTTTAACGCTTTGAAGCGCTCTACTTGATCAGCAATAAGCTCTCGCTTTTCATTGCGGCCTAGGTAGATCTTAAAAATGTTCTCGCCGGTTTCACTGAAGAAGCCGAAGTAATGACTTTCACGACCCATGAACGCCTTGCTCACCAAACCGATATGTTTAACGTTATCAAGTTTTAGGTGACCATGAAGCTCGCCCTCTTTGCCCATCAGGTTGTAGTAACCGCGCGCTACTTTACCTTTCGGGAATGGTGCTTTTACTTCAAAGATAGAACCAAATGAATGCACGATAGTGGTCACAGGCCCCCAACCAACTAAACCTTCTAGAATCTCTTGAGCACGGCTGCCATCTAGCATTACCGCCATGTCGTTTGGAAAAGCAGCAACCACTTCAACTTCTGAAACACCTAGCTTCTCAGCAATTGCTGTCGGCAGTAGTTTTGGCTCTTCTTCTAAAATTAGAGCTACGCGTTGTTCTAGAGTTTCTGTCATTTCTAATGTTGTATCTGTCATTGAATATGTTCCGTATAAACGAGTAATTTACGTAAGTTATAAACTAAAAATTCGATATTAAGCGTGCTTCAAACTTGCATGCGGGTGTACGCCCGAACCTGACGCTTTAGGCGCTGGATGAATTGCTTGGTATTCAGCGTTAAGCACTTGAATTACACTCTGCGCTAGGCTTACCGCCCAAAAGCTGCCAGCAATAGTCAGGCTCAGATAATCTTCCGAAAGCTCAACTAGACCGTTCTTTTCCCAATGCAAAAACAGAGGCTTCAGATAATCGAACGTGTCTTGTCCCATAAAGGTCGGTAACGTACTTCTTCTAACAACACCAGAATCAAAACCGGCCTTCAATGAAGAGAAGGTTGGCTCTAGTGAACTTTGCTTCGTCATCATGGCAATAGGTAATTGACCTTGCTTTATAGACTCCATGTAACTGTCTAAAGTTCGATGTTGCATCACACCGTGACCGCCAATGTTGCCACCAGCACCACAACCAATTGGAAGAACCTCGGCATAGGTTTTCGCTAAGCTGTTGTAAATGCTGCGTTCGCGGTTATCACGAGTCCAGTGATTCACACTCAGTTGCTTGACCTTATTTTTTGTCATGAACTCGACCCCAGCCAAGTACATGCTCGCTTTATCTGGCGTATTTGCTGGTGGTGGAATTTTTCCTTTCTCAACGAGATTAAGCATAGGAGCATTACCCCCAACAATCAGTTGGTAGAGATCAATACCGTGTGCACCAGTAGACATGTAGTCTTCTAAATCTTGTTGGAACACTTCCATTGTCTGGTATGGCAATCCGTATAACAGATCAAGAACGATTGGCGCTTGCTCGGTACGACTCAAAGCACTGATACGTTCTAGCACAACCTCACGGTCATCTAGGCGCTTAGCACTGCGTCGCACTTGAGTATTAAAACTTTGAATACCGAATGAGAAACGATTGAAGCCACCTTCAAGCGCACGATCAAACATCTCGTCGCCAAATCGATTGATACGCCCTTCCAATGTCATCTCAACATCGTTTGCTAGTGGGAAATATTGGCGAATAGCCTTACCTAATTGCTCTACTTGTTGAGGCGATAAATCGGTAGGTGTTCCGCCACCAATGTAGACGGCATGAAATAATCCAGACTGAGCCCAAGGCGTTTTGGCTTTTTGCTTCAACTCAACCATCAGAGCATCGAAGTACTCATCCACTAATTTGCGGCTTGCGGCATTTTGGAAGAAGTTACAGAACGTACAGCGCACACGGCAGAAAGGAATGTGGATATACAAGCAACGCTTATCCTGTTTTTTCCCTTCGCTTAGCATCAGTTCATCAAAAAGCTCCAACTTCTTACTCGGGTCGACCGGAATTGAACTTCCTCCGGCATGTGCGGAATGCTTTTTCGCAAACGCAAAACGAAGCGGATCAGGGCTAGAAACACCCAAGATTGATTCGTCAAATTTATAAATATCAAGACTCATATAATCTCTCTAAACACTTACATAGCAAAGTCTGGAAGACTATTCGCTAAAAACTGAGAGAATCATAAATAGACGCAAATGATAATGCAATTGATAATTGATCTTATTTAGATTTTGAGCAATAATCCGGTATAGATTTTAGATTTGGTAAAGGATTGAGAGTGAACGTTCCTAGATATGTTATTGCAGGCGGTGCATCGTTAGTGATTCATGCAGCGCTATTGTTTGTAGCTCAAGAATCCAAAGTATTCGCGATGCCTGCAGGTAGCCAATCGAACACGGTATCGATCAACTTCACGCCTAAGAGCACGCCTTCTCAAGCTCAACAAAAAACCATCACAGAACCGGTTGAACCAGAGCCAATCAAAGAAACCGTATCACAAGCAGAACCTAAGCCTGTCGAACCGAAGGCAGCCGAACCAAAGCAAGCCAAACCGACACCGAAGAAAAAAGCGATCACCAATAAGCCTCAACCCAAAAAAGTAGAGAAAAAGGTTGTTGAAAAGAAACCAGTAACAGAGAAAAAGGTCGTTAAGAAAAAACGCCCAGAACCAGAGCCAAAGTCCAAACCAACGCCTCAACCAGAAAAGTTGGCCAACAAGAAAGTCGATAAGAATATGGACGAATCTGCCAACCAGCCTCAGGAAGTAAACCAAGGCGTATCAAACCAAGAGCCAGTTTTGGTCACTAAACCTTCGTTCTCTGCGCGTCCTACCCCACCGAATTACCCTCGCCAAGCAAGACGCCGTGGCGTTGAAGGTGTCGCGACTTATGAAATCTGGCTAGACGCTGAAGGTAAACAAATCAAACAAGCATTAGTAAATTCATCAGGCGCACTAATGCTCGACAACGCCGCTTTAGACGCCATTAAACAATGGAAATTCTCACCTCACACTGTCAATGGTCGAGCGATTGCTCACCGAGTACAAATACCTGTTCGTTTTAGGTTGGATTAATCATGCAACAAATCAGCTACTTACAAGATCAACTGGGCTTAATGACTTGGCCTCTTCTTATCTGCTCAGCATTAACAGCAATGATCATCGCAGAACGTGTCTTCCAAGTTATGTTAAGCATTGGCGTTGGCAAACGTGCCATTCGTCGCGAGTTAAACCAAATCTCACCAACCAACAGTAAAGAGATTGAAGCGCTCGCTCAATCGATTTCAGGTAAACGACCGCTACTGTACAAGGGCGTATCGATGTTGCTTGCTCACCACTCTTTTTCGAAAGGGCTACGTGAAGATGCTGCTGGGATTTGGCTTCAAGAAAAACGCCACCAGCTTCATGCTGGATTGAGGCTGCTTGGTTTGATCGGCGTGATCAGCCCACTCATCGGCTTGCTTGGTACGGTACTTGGGCTTATTGAGATGTTCAAAGGTGTAGCAGCTACGACAGGAAGTATTACACCGAACGATCTAGCTGACGGCCTTGGCTTAGCAATGAGAACCACAGCGGCAGGCTTGATGATTGCGCTTCCTGCGATCTCTGGCGCTCAACTACTTGGGCTATGGGCCGACCGAGTACTGGCTCAGTTAGAACATACTCTGAACTATGTGAATGTGTGGCTAGAAGGCATGTCGATTCAAACCAATCACTCTGACGAGACTAAAGGCTCATCAGTAAACACTATCGGTGATGTGAGCCAAGCATGATTAAAACGCCCCACTCATCAAGCACACAAAGCTTAGCGCCGGACTTAACACCGCTGCTCGACATCATTTTTATCGTGATGGTTTTTCTATTGCTTACAGCATCGGTAAAGCTGGAGTCACTAGAAGTTGAGCTGCCAAGCTCGGATGTCAAAAACGTCTCTGAAGTCCACAAAGACTCGATTAGCGTCAACATCCTAGACCGCGAACCCTACTGGGCGATTAACGGCCAAGAATACATCGACTGGGAAAACTTCAAGATTGCCCTTTTAGAAGAGACAGGCTCAACGGATAAAAAGCCGATCATCATTGGCGCAGATAAAGCGGCCAACGTGGAGAACCTAGTGAAGTTGCTTTCATTCCTTCAAGAAAACGGAATACCAGCGACTCAACTGCTCACTGACGATGGCTAGAACAACACTCAATTTTCACGAGGTTTGGCTTCTGACCGATAAGACTGAACAATCAGAACTAAGCCTCTCTCTCAATTCGAACTCACAATGCGAACGGACTGCTCACTGAGTATCGTCGCGATACAAAAAGAAAATAGAAAGAACTTATTATGAACAACTTAAACGTGCTCAATAAATTAAAGACCAAGACACCTCTTCTTTCATTGGCAGCAATCAGCCTGGCACTTAGTGCGTCACCTGCAATGGCTAACGACGCTGAACAACCTCGAATCATCAGTGCTGGCAGTGCCGTTACTGAATTGGTTTTAGCGTTGGGTGCTGAAGAGCAGTTAGTCGCGATTGATGTAACCAGCCACTTTCCTCAAGCAGAAAACCTGCCAAAGATTGGTTATCACCGAAACCTGTCTGCAGAAGGCTTACTTGCTCTGGAACCAACCACGTTGATTGGCTCTGATGAAATGGGACCAGACAACGCGATTTCTCAACTGAAATCGGCGGGTGTCGATGTCGAAATCGTCAACACCGAAGCGAATGTTGAAGGGCTATTAAAGCGTATCGACCAAATCGCAAAGATCACCCATACTGAAGCACACTCACAGCAAGTTAAAGCTGAAGTAAATCAG
Source organism: Vibrio cyclitrophicus (assembly GCA_023206055.1). Classification (NCBI taxonomy): domain Bacteria; kingdom Pseudomonadati; phylum Pseudomonadota; class Gammaproteobacteria; order Vibrionales; family Vibrionaceae; genus Vibrio; species Vibrio cyclitrophicus. The sequence goes on from CP065367.1 coordinate 1,007,462, forward strand.
AAAATTGCAGCACTGAAAGCAAACCAAGTATCAAGCAACGAAGCAAAGAAGGTGCTTTTCCTATTGCTACATGAAGGTCGCCCTGCGAACGTTGCCGGTGGTGAGACTTCACCAAACGCGATCATTGAGTTAGCTGGCGGTATCAACCCTGCAGCTCAAAGCCTAACGTCTTACAAGCCATTGTCGATGGAATCACTGGTAGAAATGCAGCCAGATGTCATCTTAGTCAGTGGTCGTAGCTACCAAAAAATGGGCGGTGCTGATGCCATCCTTAAATCGTTGCCTATGTTAGCTGCAACGCCTGCAGGTATGAACAAGCAAATAATTACCGTAAATGGCAGTGCTTTGGTTGGCGGGCTTGGTCTCGAGAGCCTTTCAGAAGCTAAGCGATTAAACGCACTTATCTATCCGCTATAACTTATCTACCCGCTATAACGCGACTCCCCTATTTTTACTGTTGCTAGTCCAGTGCCCATCACCAGTTTGCCTTTCGCAAAGTTGGTGATGGATATTGAAGTAGTGACGGACATTGAGGCCCTTTATGTTGTTACGATCCGTCCCGCTGAAAACATCGATGCTAGGCCTAGGTGCTGCTCTAATCTTCATCGCACTGTTTTCAATCACTGTTGGGCCAATGAACATTAGCTTAGCGGACAGCGCTACGAGCTTAATTCAACCAAACAATGACTTAGCACCTCACATTAACTTAGTCATTCAAGAGATTCGCTTACCTAGAACCATCTTGTGTATGTTGATTGGTGCGATTCTCGCGTTATGTGGTGCTGTTTTGCAGGGCTTATTTCGAAACCCGCTTGCTGAGCCTGGGATCATCGGTGTATCTGCTGGTGCGGCGCTAGGTGCAGCTCTGGCCATCGTGCTTTTCTCTGAGCTATCGCTTCGATACCCTGCTTTCATGAACTTTGCTGCGGTTCCTGTGTTCGCTTTTCTTGGCGGCGCTTTAACCACGCTGCTGGTGTATAAGCTGGGCACGGGTAAATTCGGCACCTCTGTCACCATCATGTTGTTGGCGGGTGTGGCGATCAGTGCGCTATCCGGTGCTGGTATTGGCTTCTTGAATTTCATTGCTGATGACCAAATGCTACGCGATCTTTCATTGTGGTCGATGGGTTCATTAGCAGGTGCAAAGTGGTCGGGTATTTTACTTGCTGCAATTACACTCGTTAGTTTATTTGTCGTGTTCTACCGCCAAGCAATGTCTCTAAATGCTCTATTACTGGGCGAGTCAGAAGCACAACACCTTGGTATCCCAGTACAAAAACTCAAGCGAAAGCTAATTCTACTGACGGCTGCGGGCGTTGGTATCACGGTTAGCCTGTCTGGCATGATTGGTTTTATTGGATTGGTTATCCCGCATTTAGGTCGCATGTTAGCAGGCCCTGACCACCGAGTTCTGTTGCCACTATCAGCGGTACTAGGCGCACTACTGTTAACCGCCGCAGACATGTTCTCACGCGTGGTACTTGCTCCGGCAGAGCTGCCAGTAGGCATTGTCACTGCGATTATCGGCGCTCCATTCTTCTTGTATCTACTATTTCAACAGAAAGGGAGAATCCTTTAATGTTTCCTTCAGCGTTAAAAGCGACCGATATCGAAGTGAAGTTCGGCAATAAAGTGATATTAGATGGCGTTTCTATTGAGATTGAAGCGGGAAAGGTAACCACACTGCTTGGGCCAAATGGCGCAGGTAAAAGCACGCTGCTTAAAGCTTTGTGCCAAGAGATATCAAGCAACGGTGATATTCAATACTTTGGACACAGCAAAGACAAGTGGCCTTCTCACAAGTTAGCTAAGCACCTTGCTATGCTTCCTCAACACAGCACCTTGACCTTCCCATTCTTGGCACATGAAGTTGTCGAGCTTGGTGGGATTCCTCTGCAAGAATCCAACAAGAAGCTGACCTGCATTGCTAGCCAAAAAATGGATGTTGCTGATGTGACTCACTTGAGTAAAAGGCTCTACCCTTCGCTATCTGGCGGTGAAAAACAACGTGTTCACTTAGCTCGAGTATTAACTCAGCTTCACCACTCTGGTGACCAATGTATTTTGATGCTTGATGAACCAACGTCTGCACTGGATCTTGCCCACCAGCACAACACCTTAAAGATTGCGAGAGAATTAGCCGATAACCACAATGCCGCGGTTATCGTGGTTTTGCATGATCTCAACTTAGCCGCGCAGTATTCCGATCGATTGGTGGTGTTGAAAGATGGCAATTTAGTGTGTGATGGCAAGCCTTGGGATGCGCTGAAACCTTCGATGATAGAAGATGTGTATGGTTACAAAAGTATCGTAGAAAAACACCCAACCATGAGCTTCCCTCAGGTTCACCCCGCGCAATAATTCCGATTAAGGATCGACTCATTTTGAGTATTCGTTCTTAATAACAATGACGTAATCTTAAGCCTCGATTTTTTCGAGGCTTTCTTATTGGCTCACCGCTACTCTCTCGGCTTATATTCAATTTTATTAACAACCGTAGCAGCAAACACCAAAACGCCTCACCTTGAGCGTTTGAGGCTCTAGAAATGCACACTACCCTTTAGAGTTACTTAACTTTTAACACTGGAGAGGGAAACAAGGCTTGAACGTAAGCATATAAAAAGAAAAGAAATAACTTCATTCAACACATCAGAAATACAGCGACATCGGTGTGGGGGATTGAGAAAAAAACGCACAAGAAGTGAAACTACAGGCACAAAAAAAGCCCCCGCAGGAGCTTCTTTTATTGAGTGCTGATTATTGGCTCATACGAATCAATGATTTACCAATCAACCACTCTAGTTCTTTACCGCTAGTATCGCCAAACTGAGTTTCAGTCAGCTTGTATAGACGATCAATACCGTTTGCAGCGAACTCATGTGCGCTCTCAGCAGTAACGATATGATGGAAAAGTAAACGTAAGATTGCTAAGAACTCTGCGTCTTCAAGTGCTGCAACCCAGCTAGCTGAAAATGCGTCAAGGCCATTTTCGAAGTCAATGTGTTCCATGAACATCTTGAAAATACGACCGTCTAGAGCAGCAGTAAAATCCGTTTTCTTTGGAAAGTGATGACTTATACCTGTACGAGAAACACCCGTTTGTTGACTCAACGTCGTGTATGACATCTTGTCGTAACCCAATCTTAGCAGCTGGTCTACAACGGCATCCATGATTTTCTGGATCGTGATTTCTGTATCTTCTTTACTACGCTTTGGCATATTCAGGCTCTTCTCTTTGTAAATCCATCTAACTCAATCAAATGAAGTCAGAATGAAAATCGTTATCAGCATTATGTGAGCAAGGTATTTTTTCGCAAGTATTTCCATTAAATACCAACAAATACTTTGTACGAACAATTTTACAGTGCTGCCTCTTTGGGCACTTTGTCTAATTATCCTTCAAAAGTCACCTTACCTCTCTAAGTGGTTAATCTAAAATAACAACTTAGAATATCAAATACCCAACAATAAATTCATTGTATAAATACCTATCAAGCAATAGATAGTCTTATAAAATTAGTTACGACGCAACTAACTGAATGATATTCTAACAAATTAATGACACTGCTTATCAACAAAACATGAGATAGATCACATACATATTTAGTGACGCGAATGTACACATTCATTTAACCCCTTCAACAAACAACATAGCATACCAGTACAAATTAGTTCAAAGATTTTAATTTTTGTAGATACAGTTCAAATTGCTCGTTAGAATAACCTCAGACTTTGTAAGAGGATTATTTATATGAGCCAAGATATTGGTAACAACGATGTATGTGAAGCTTGCGGCTGTGCAGGCGAAATCGGGTTCATCATCAAAGAAGGCGACGATGTTGCTGAAGTAACGGTTTATGGAAACTCAAAAGCACTTATTGAAGCTGAGTTTGCTAAGTACGTTGAACTTGCTAAACAAGTGTCTAGCAACGTTGAATTTGAAGCATCAGAGATGACGGAAGAAAGCACAGAGTTGCACGCTCGCTTTAAATTTGAAGTTAGCGCTGAGAAGATTATTTTTGAACTTAAGACTCGCTCTCTAGCGCGTTAATATAAGCATTTATATTCTTATTAAAAGACGAGTTGAGTTACTCGTCTTTTTTTAATTGAACCCAAGCCAGTGAACCATTTTGCTCAAAATCGTTTTCTGCAGCGCACTGAATCACTACGCCCCCCACCTCTAACACAGCCCCAATGCTATAAGCCTTGTCATCGTAATAACAAACTCGTTGCTGTTGACCCCCTTGTGTCACCACCACTGCTGCTTTACCGGGCGTTGAAATTACTTTGTTGGCACTCGCAGACATTGAGCCAAACATTGAAGCCGCTATCAAAAAGACCTTAATAATTCGTATATTTACTCTAATCATTGATTTACCTATCATCTTTGCTCTATTCCTCGTTAATCTACCGCCAAATGGGTAAAACACTATGCGAGATTAATTTTTCCATTATAGTGTTAGCGTCTATCGTAATAAGAAGCCTGTTATGCTCAGAATAATTGCACTTATTATTGGTTCCTTAACCATAACAAATGTCAGTGCTGAACCACTCGATCACTATCAAATATTGAACCATCTCGATAATTACGGAAACTTATATCTACGAAATAAGCCTTATACATCACTTCCAACTGGCTTGGTGGTCGATGGTAATCTCAATATAGAGAACACTGCGATCACACGCCTACCCAAAGGGTTAGAAGTGAACGGCAGCCTGAAAGGCTCTAACAGCCAACTCGCTCGAGTCCCGAGCGGGATTAAGATAAAAGGTTACGCCGAATTGATTGGCAGCCAAATTACCAGCTGGCCAAGAGGTGTAAGAGTGGGCGGTTTTATCAACCTCACCGATACTCCACTGGAAAGGCTACCGAATGGCTTTAGGGTGAAAGGCGATCTGAGCGTGATCCGCACCCCTTTAACGGAGCTACCTAACGGGATCGTGATTGATGGTGACTTATATATAGGCGGTTCTGGGATTACTGCATTCCCCGAGACTATGACAGTCAAAGGCAACATCTATCTGGGCGGCAACACTGTAACCACATGGCCGACCAATCTAGAGCTCGGTGGCGCAGTCGCTCGATAATTCAGGCTAAAGCTCTATTGTTCTATTGCTCTATTGCTCTATTGCTCTATTGCTCTAATACGTTAATGCTAGATCACAGTAGCAAGTAGCGATTCAGAAACAAAAAAGGAGCCTAAGGCTCCTTTTTCAATTCAATCAAGTTGCTGATCAACTAACAAGCTAACTAACACTCGTTAACCAATGTTCTTCACTGGGTTCGCGTAGCTATCGATTAAGTACTGACGCGCGCCTTGTGGCAGGCTCGATAGTTTAGCTTCAAACTCTTGTTTAACTGCCGTTGTAATCGACTCATCTTCTTTTTCTGCTGCCAGCAAGTTTACTGGGAACAGTTTGTAGTTATCGTGGATCTGACGATCGATCTCTTCAGCAAGCGCTTCAGGGGTATCAAAATCTTGGTCGATAACCTGACCGAAGCCAACGTGAACGCGTCCTTTATTACCGATGATGCCTTGAATGATACTTTCGATATCTTCAAACTCACCCTTTTCGTAACTACCATTTACGTCTTTTTCGAAAAGCTCTATCGCTTTAGCCGTGTCACATGGGTCGTTCTCGTAAGAAATTGCCACAGGAACAATCTTCAATGACTTCACGTATTCAGGGAAAACAATTTTTTGCTTACGTCCTTCAACGTGGAACATTTTTAAGATTGCTGGCTCAGTAAAATCGTTACCATCTTTAGCACGACCTTCCTTTTGAGCAATCCAAATTGAGTTGCCCGTTTCTAGAGAGTGCTTAATGTAAGAAGACAACTGCCCTAGCGCCTTCATCATCTCACGCGGTCCTTTCAAAGAACGCTTTACGATGAAGCTCTTGTTCAAACGCATCAATTCAGTCGCACATGGCTTCTTCAATAGGTTGTCACCAATAGCAATACGACAAGTCTGATGATTATTTTGATGCAGAGCGTAATTTACCAACGCAGGATCCATAGCAATGTCACGATGGTTTGATACAAACAGATAAGCTTGGTTTGCATCCAGTGACTCGACACCCGTGTACGTCACACCGTTGGTGGTTTTCGCTAGCGTGTCGCGTAAGTATTTTTTCACTTCAATCTGAATGGATTCAACGCTAGTCAGCTTGCTCCACTTCATTTTTAAGTAAACGCGTAGAATTGGACTCATTAACGTTTTGAACCAAGACGCATGGTTTGAAAAACGGTAGTGCAGAATCGCACTGATAAATTCTTCATCGTTAATAAGACGGTTTAGTGCCGCAGGAATTTCATCATCGCCGTAAGGACGAATATCAACATATGGATCGCTTGGAGAGGTCATTTTTTAATTCATATAATAAAAAGCTGGCTCATTCTACGCGTTGTTTTGACTTCTCGCAGCTACAGAGCCCATACTTTTGACAAGGTCAGACCAGAAACATTGAAAATCCCCTGTTATTGTTGGCATTCTTTAAGATTAACGGTAATCTTGACGCCCCAAAATTAAGGTACTATCTATGAACTTTGCTATTGAATATACATCGGCTTACTTTTCACACTTGGTGATCACACCACGCAAGAAAGTACTTAAACATAGCCTTGTATCGGTTCAAAGTGGCTTGGTTTTGATTAAGCTGGGCAAACAAGAGTATGCCGTTGAACCAGGGCAAAGCGTCTGGATTCCACACGACTGCCTAACGTCACTGACCTACTTTCCAAACACTCAGGTTAACCGTGTCGACTTTTCTGTTCGTTTGACGGATTCATTCCCAAGACAAGCGGGTTATATCACGCAAACTAACCTCTCTTCGGCGCTACTAGAAAAGCTAGAACAAACCAAAGCTCGCACTTCCAATGCCAATAACACAGAACAAGCGTTTAAAGATATGCTTTCGGTATTAAAGCAAGAAGTGTTGTCGTTTAAGCCACTGCTTTGTGAAAGTGCCCTGTCTCAGCGATTCAATCAATGGAACATTGATGATTCTAACCTTCCACAAGAACACACCTTGGTGATGGTCATGCGCGAAGCGAAGAAACGCATGCAATCAGGTCAAAAACGTGCGCTTGTGATTGATGATTTGTTCTCAGGGAAAGAAGAAGAGTTCGAACAGCTGTGCATGCTTGTTTTCGGTGAAGATTTATAGCTTTACGATAAGTTATAGATAATATTGAAAGCAACAAACCAGATACTAAAAAGCCGCAAAAAATAAGTTTTTTGCGGCTTTTTTAATTCTTAGTATTTTAGACGTAGATATTAATCTATCTGTGTATTCGCCCGTCTAAAAAGGCAATTCGACCTGCATCATTAGGTCAGCGTCTCTTGAGTCATGCCAACGATAATCAAAGCGCATACGCGGCTGCCCGTCAACCTTCTCGCCAAAACCGATGCTGAGTTGAAGGCCGTGATTCATCAACCATTCTTCTGTGGACATATCGTACTGCTCATCTTCGAGGTCTTCTGGAAACCACATACCCAAACCAATATAGTTTGATTCAATGCTCTGTGTCAGCAACGGTGAGTCTTTAGTTTGAAGAACCCAATCAGACCAATAGTCCGGCGTATTTTCGGCTTCTTCTTCAGTCAATCCACTGATTTCCATCATGCGTTGACCAAAAGACTCGATGCTCGAGGATAAATCTAAACAGCTGAAGTCTTCATCAGAAGTCAGCATGATCGAATCTAAGCTAAAAAAATCACATTCAGCATACGCAGGCATACTGCATGCTGCCATGATCATCGTCGCAGGTATCGCGCACTTTAGCATAGCCATCAAATCCCTTGAATTAGTCAACCTACATTATCGTATACAGACTGCTATCTTGCAATATTTTTGTAACTGACTTAGTGCTCAGTTTTGCAACATCGATCCCACTTATCAGTGCATTACGTATGTCTGTACTACGGATTTTGACTTTTTCAGGGCACGCCATTACAGACCATCGCTCGGTAATCTCATCTGATTTATAGAAAGATGAGAACTTAAAGAAGTTGTCAGGGCCAATGACGAACGTGAGTTCCGCGTCACGATGTAACTTTTGCAGTTCACTGAGCACAGCATAAGTTGTCACGCTTTCACCTGGAATAAACAAGCTCTTTTCAATCAATGATAACTCAACTTGATCCAGTGAAAGATCACTGATAAATGCGTTAACTAACTGACATCTCGTATCAAAATCTAGCATCTCTTTTCCCCAAGCATGGGCAATACTTGGAACGAGTAGAATTTTGTCAAAGTGAGCCAACGAATCAATCACACTTTTGTGCCCTAAGCTCGGCGGATTAAACGCACTACCGAAAATGGCTATTTTTTCCATTATTAATTACTGCCTTCTCTTTCTAAGCTTGTGCAAAGAGGTTTTTAAATCGAATGATTTAGGTATGATAACACTAGATTTTTAATTTGCTTGCAGGAAAGGAATACGAATGGAACAGTTAATTCGTGACGAAATGCGCGTACTACCTTCAATTGACCCTCACTTCGAAGTGACTCGTCGTGTGGACTTTATCAAAACGAAACTTCAGCAGTCAGGCTGCAAGTCTCTGATCCTTGGTATCAGTGGCGGTGTGGATTCGACAACTTGTGGCCGCTTAGCACAGATGGCCGTTGATAGCCTAAATGAAAGCGCTGGTAGCAACGACTACCAATTCATCGCGGTTCGTCTACCTTACGGTGAACAAAAAGATGAAGACGAAGCGCAACTTGCTCTATCTTTCATTCAGCCTTCTCAATCTGTTTCTGTAAACATCAAAGCGGGTGTTGATGGGCTTCACGCTGCCTCTCACGTAGCTTTAGAAGGTACAGGTTTACTACCAACAGACTCAGCAAAAATCGACTTTGTGAAAGGTAATGTGAAAGCTCGCGCTCGCATGATCGCACAATACGAAATTGCGGGGTACGTTGGCGGTCTTGTGATTGGTACTGACCACTCAGCAGAAAACATCACTGGCTTCTACACCAAACACGGTGACGGTGCATGTGATTTAGCGCCTTTGTTTGGCCTGAACAAGCGTCAAGTTCGTGAACTTGCAGCAACGCTAGGTGCTCCAGAGCTACTAGTTAAGAAAGTACCGACCGCTGATCTAGAAGAGCTTGATCCACAGAAAGCCGATGAAGCAGCATTGAACCTTTCTTACGATCAGATCGATGATTTCCTTGAAGGCAAAGCCGTTTCTCAAGACGTATCCGATCGCTTAGTGAGTATCTACAAAGCAACACAGCACAAGCGTCAACCAATCCCAACTATCTACGATTAATTAGTTTTTGAATTAGTCTAAGAATCAAAAGGCCGGAAGCTCATTCACGAAGTTCCGGCCTTTTCTTTTTAGTACTTTTCCTTTTGACCAACGAGTCGTTAATCAACAACTTCGATATCGGTTTGAGGCACACTGCAACACGCCAGTATCTGACCCATGTTACGCTCGTGTTCTTGTAGCGCTGGAACATCCGGTTGGTGAACTTGCCCTGACTCAAGGGTCACCTTACACGCACCACAAAAACCCGCACGGCAGCTTGATGCAATGGATACACCCGCCGACTCAGCTTGCTCTAGTAAAGTAGACTGGTTATTACCTTCGAATAGGTAGCCGTTAACACTTAGCTGTAGCTGCTTCACCGTCTCTTCCGTTGATTGTGCGACACCAAATGCTTCTTGATGATAATGCTGAGGATTAAGCCCCATTTGAATCAGTAGTTTCTTCGCATTATCCATAAAGCCATCAGGACCACACACGAACGCTTGGCGTTTGTGTAGTTCTTCCATTTTAGCGACATGCGACACGCTCAAACGTCCTGATAAACCATCCCACTCTTTCGTTGGCTGGCTTAACGAATAGATAACACGCAATCCTGCATGGTCATTGGCAATTTGATCAATCTCAGCTTGATAAGGGATATCTTCTTCGCTGCTGCATTGATGATAGAAAACCACATCATCAATTTGACCATGGTCTGCCAAGTAACGAAGCATCGACAACATTGGAGTAATGCCGCTGCCTGCAGACAAAAGCAATAACGGGTGAGTTGGGTTTGCTTCTAAGTAGAATGCACCATCTGGATTTTGAGCAACTAACGTATCGCCCACTTGGAAATGATCATTGAGCCAGTTAGATATTTGGCCATCGTCCACTCGCTTCACTGATATCGCCACACGACCCGCTCGTGAAGGGCTAGAAGATAACGTGTAACGACGAGACACTTTCTCGCCATTAATCACCATTTCAATCGGTAAATGCTGCCCCGGCTGATAGCTTGGTAATGAATGGTTCTCTTTTGCTGGCTCTAGCCAGAACGTTGTAAAGTCGCGAGCGATCTCTTCACGTTCAACACAAGTTAAGTGCAACGACTCTATCCAAGTGTCTTCATAGTGCTCTTTCTCTTTGATTTCGAGCACTTCAACCACATCACCAGCTTTGATTAAGCCTTCATTTTTCGCCACAAGATTCTGACCAAAGAATACGCCACCACGCTCATTCGCTCTGAAAGTCGAGAAGGTATTAAGAGGCTCTTTTGTTGCTCTAAATTCTCCACGTTCAACATCCACCGTCGTCAGAATACAACGCTCACAAGGTTTGACTGCTTCGAATTCAACCTCGCCGATTCGAATACGCTTCCAACCATCTTCAGCAAAGGCTTCTGTATTAGAGACAACAAAGTTGGTGCGGAACTGATCCATCGAATGGACTTCAGGGCTGCGGCGATTCAGCTCATCAAGGGATGCTTGGCTGATCACTAACATTGGGTAGCCATCAGCAAAGCTTACATTCTGGCCGAGTTTTTCACGCACACGATTTGATTGCTCACCAGAGAACAGTAATTCCACACGAACTCCCAACACATCGCTGAACCAATCATCGGCTTCATCATTTGTGGTGTAAGCGGTGAAGCTGTCTTTCCAAACCGTTGCTGGCGCTTCTTGCATCTTGAAGTTCGCGTATTTTAGTCGCAGCGGCTCTTTGCCTTCATAAGTGAAAATCAAACCGTCTGGTTGCAAGCTTGAAGATACCTTGACCATCTTTGGGTACTTACGTGCCGTGACCATTGAACCGTCAGCCAATGCCAACATAAAACGTCTGTCGAAGGTAAGGCCTTGTTTTTCGACCCAAGCAGAAGAGAGCGAGATGCCGCCCACTGATTTTACCGGAAACACATTGATTTGAGATAAGGAAGGCTGTTTACCTGAAGACTTTTGAGCTAAAGCCCTTTGACCTGAAGATAGCTGCGACATAACGATTCCAATGTTTTGTTGTTTGTCCCAATGCTAACAAATGGTTGTAAATAGATAAACTGGCATGCATTAAACACTTGATACTAAGCTAATATCTTGAGATGTTTAAATCATTGTCTTGTATACATTAAGACAGCAATGCATTAACACTCTTCATACGTTCTATAATTTGAACACGGTTATCGCATTGAACCTTCATTGAATAAAAAGGATTTATCATGAACAAACTCGTCATTATCATTTTATGTGTACTGCTTCCGCCTGTTGGTGTGTTCTTCGCTCGTGGCGCAGGTAAAGATTTGCTGATTAACATCATCCTAACCTTCTTCTTCTGGGTACCAGGAATGATTCACGGACTCTGGGTAGCAACTCGCTAGCCCGTCTTCGAAAATAAATACCGAATAAAATACGCAGAAAAACAAGCTCCTACCCCTGAAGAGTTAAAAATAGGATGAAATGAAAGTGCTTTTCCACTATCATCCTGTCGCCTAAACGTAAGCGATTGCTTTCACAGATTTCGCCGAGTTTAGGCTCCAACTACAAAACACTTCAAATGGTGGGAGCCTTCAATGACACAACTTACGATTACTCGTCCTGACGACTGGCACGTTCATCTACGCGATGGCGACGTATTAAAAGATACAGTGCGCGATATCAGCCGCTACAATGGTCGAGCGTTAATCATGCCAAACACCATCCCACCGGTAACCGATACCGAAATGGCCCTTGCTTACCGTGAACGCATCATGGCAGAGCAACCAAGCGAACAATTCCAGCCTCTAATGGCACTTTACCTAACTGATAACACAACACCTGATGAGATTCGCAAAGCGAAAGAGTCTGGTGCAGTAGTGGCAGCAAAGCTTTACCCAGCAGGCGCGACCACAAACTCAGATTCTGGTGTAACGTCAGCACAAAAGATCTACCACGTATTAGAAGCCATGCAAGAAGTGGGTATGTTGCTATTAGTTCACGGTGAAGTAACCACTCACGATGTTGATATCTTCGACCGTGAGAAGCAGTTCTTAGACACTGTGCTAGCGCCGATTGTGAACGACTTCCCTAACCTGAAGATTGTTCTTGAGCACATCACAACCGCTGATGCAGCAAACTTCGTTAAGAACGCGAATGAAAACGTAGCGGCAACCATCACCGCGCACCACCTACTTTACAACCGTAACCACATGTTGGTTGGCGGCATTAAGCCACACTTCTACTGCCTTCCGATCTTGAAGCGCAACACTCACCAATTAGCGCTTATCGAAGCTGCGACAAGCGGCAGCAAGAAGTTCTTCTTGGGCACAGACTCTGCGCCACACGCTAAAGGTGCTAAAGAGTCAGCATGTGGTTGTGCAGGTTCTTACACAGCACACGCTGCGGTTGAACTGTACGCTGAAGTGTTCGATTTAGAAGGCAAGATTGAGAACCTAGAAGCATTCGCGAGCCACAATGGTCCGGACTTCTACGGTATGCCACGCAACACGGACACAATCACGCTCGTTAAAGAAGAGTGGAATGTTGCTGAAACAATGCCTTTCGGTTCAGACATTGTTGTGCCAATCCGTGGCGGCGAGACGATTGCTTGGTCAGTAAAATAAGCGCTTGGGCTGTTAAATAAACACCCTCCATTTAGCGAAGAGGGTCGCCATAATAATTATGGTGACCCTTTTTTGTTTCGAGCAAAAACGGTCTCATTCAAAGAAGTAATTTAACGATTACTTACCACGAACTTTTCCAATCGCAGTCCAAATCACGACGACGATCAATCCAGCTAAGACACCAATAACACCATTCAGTAGAGTTGGAACAACCGCTGTCGCTATCGTATATCCACGAAAATCCATAATAATCGGCTCAATTAAGTGATGAATCGCAGGAACGTTGTGTACCACAATACCGCCGCCAACCAAGAACATCGCAGCCGTGCCGACAACCGCAAGCATTTTCATTAGCTTAGGTGCAAATGCGACTAGCCCATTACCCAACCTGGCCTTAATGGCACTCCCATTCGATGTGCGTTGGAGATAGAAACCTAAATCGTCTAGCTTCACGATCCCTGCCACTAAGCCATAAACACCAATCGTCATCACAACCGCTATCAAACTCACCACAAGAATCTGAGTCACGATACTTGTACCCGTTACGGTACCCAGCGCAATTACAATGATTTCCGCAGATAAGATAAAGTCAGTCCGAATCGCACCTGCTACCTTTCTCTTCTCATACTCTTCAACAGATTCGCCCGAGCTGCTTTCCTCACCTTCCTCTTCGTGTTGATGAGCGTGAGGAAAAAGCTTTTCTAAAATTTTCTCTGCCCCTTCAAAACAAAGAAACAGGCCACCAATCACCAGTAGTGGCATGATCAACCAAGGAATAAATGCACTGATCAATAGTGCTGCCGGAACCAAAATCAGCTTGTTTTTAAATGAGCCTTTTGCGACCGCCCATACCACTGGGATTTCTCTTTCAGCAGAAACACCTGATACCTGCTGGGCGTTAAGGGCTAAATCGTCACCCAATACGCCTGCGGTTTTTTTAGCGGCCACCTTAGACATCAGTGCGACATCATCCAACACGGTTGCAATGTCATCTAGCAGTGTTAGTAAACTTGCTCCAGCCATTTTGTTGTCTCTTTATAAAGAATTGAACCATCGATAAAATGTAACACCATCAATTCACTCATCAAAGTTATGAGTCTGTAAAAAATAAAGTCACAAGTTGTGTTTTCTATTGCTGTCTCTGTTAGACAGGAATAATCTGTCTTAATCTTTCACGAACATAAAAGAAAAAGTATAGATGAAAAGTGAATCTACCTACCCGATTGGTAAGCCAGGGCAAAAATGGCAACAAGCAGAACGTGAAGCATGGTTAGCTCAACGAACGGTTAAGCGTGAATACCAGCAAGAAGTTGTACCAAAGATTAAAGCACTTGCAGACCGCTTTGACATCGAGCAATACGGTGTACTGAGCTACGACGAAGCTCGCTTCCCACTATTCGCTATCAAGAGCAAAAACTGGGACGCATCAAAGCCAACGATTCTCGTGACAGGTGGTGTTCACGGTTACGAAACCAGTGGTGTGCATGGCGCGATCAAATTCGCTGCGACTCAAGCAGAAAAATACACGGCGCACTTCAACATTGTTGTCGCACCTTGTGTGAGCCCTTGGGGCTACGAAGTAATCAACCGTTGGAACCCAAATGCTGTCGATCCAAACCGCTCTTTCTACGACGGTACGCCAGCAGAAGAATCAGCAAACCTACGTGCATTAGTCGCTTCTTTACCAGAAGTGTTGGTTCACGTTGACCTACACGAAACGACGGATTCTGATGAAACAGAATTCCGACCAGCACTCGCAGCCCGTGATGGTATTGAGTACATCGAAGGTATGATCCCTGACGGTTTCTACACTGTTGGCGATACTGAAAACCCACAACCTGAATTCCAAGCAGCTGTAATTAAGTCAGTAGAGCAAGTAACGCACATTGCGCCTGCGGATGACGAAGGCAAGATCATTGGTTCAGACGTCACTCAACACGGCGTGATCAACTACCCAATGAAGAAGCTTGGCTTATGTGGCGGCGTGACTGACTGTAAGTACGGTACAACCACAGAGGTTTACCCAGACAGCGACAAAGTAACAGACGAAGAGTGTAATGATGCTCAAGTTGCTGCGGTCGTCGGTGCTTTGGATTACGTTATTCAGCACGAACTGAACGCGTAGGCGAATACCAGCTAATAACTGGTACCTAGAAGTTAGTAGTTTGAACCTAGTAGCTAATACTTAAAATCTAGTGGCTAGAACTGAGAACTAAAAGAGCCACAAGTGATTCACTTGTGGCTCTTTTTTATCTTGTCTCTAATTTCTTCTTGGGCATAAAAAAACTCTCTTGCACCAAGTACAAGAGAGCTTTGAATCATGCTGAGTAAAGTAAATCCCTATCTAGCGACTTACTTTATTCACGATTTATTTAGTGGTTTGAGTTACGGTTTCTTGCCCTTTACCGACTTCTGTCAATAGGCCTTTCAACAAGCTCACACAACCAATCAGAAGAATGATCGTAAACGGCAGTGCTGCAATAATCGTAATAGATTGCAGAGCTTGGATTGATTGAGTACCACCAATCCACAACATCACCATTGCGATAGCACCCGAGATAACCGCCCAAACCACTTTCTGTTTCACTGGTACTTCAAGTTTACCACCCGCCGTCATGCCATCGATAACGATAGAACCAGAATCTAGCGTTGTAACGAAGAACACGATGATCAGCGCTACTGCGATAACAGACAGGATGCTACCAAACGGGTAAGCATCTAGCATGTAGAACAAGCTTAGAGATACGTCTGTAATGCCTTGGTCGAGGCCAAGTTGCCCAACATGATTGATCACTTGCTCGATAGCCACCCCACCAAAGATAGACATCCAAGCCGACGTTACCAGTGTTGGGATAATCAATACGCAAAGCAGGAATTCACGAACCGTACGACCCTTAGAAATACGCGCTACGAACATACCGAAAAATGGTGCATACGCAACCCACCATGCCCAGTAGAACACAGTCCAGCCATGCAGCCATGTTGTGTCTTCACGACCAGAGCTTTGGCTCAATGCAATGATGTTTTTCGCATACCCCGTCACAGCAGTAGCGACAGAATCAAGCACAGTTGTGAAGTTCAGAACAGCGATCAGACCAAGGAATACAAACGCAATAACCATGTTCAGGTTACTTAGGAATTTAACACCACCATCCATCCCACGTAGAACAGAGATGATCGCTAAACCCATGATCAGAACAATGATAGATTGCTGGAGGAAGATATTGTTATCCAAACCAAACACGTGGCTGATACCACTTGCTGCCTGTGTACCACCTAAGCCTAGTGAGGTCGCAAGACCAAACAGAGTAACCAGTACCGTTAGTACATCGATCACATCACCAGTTTTGCCCCATACTCGCTCCCCCAAAATTGGGTAGAACACAGAACGCATTGATAGCGGTAAGCCTTTGTTGTAAACAAAATACGCAAGACAAAGTGCCGTCATGCCATAGATAGCCCAAGCATGGAATCCCCAGTGGAATACGGTCGCACCGAGTGCCAGTTCACGACCAGCTGCAGTGAAAGGTTCTGCATCGAGCGGCGTTCCGAACCAGTTCGAGAAGAACGCGGTTGGCTCTGCAACACCCCAGAAAATAAGTCCAATACCCATACCGGCTGCGAATAACATCGCAATCCAAGATGACATGGAATAGTCCGCAGTCGCGTCTTCGCCACCTAAGCGAACTTTACCTAGAGGTGAGAATGCAAGAATAACGGCAAAAACTAACATGATGTTGGCTCCCCACATAAAGAGGAAGTCAAACTTTGATAAAACAGCACCCTTGATAGAATCAATCGCAGCTTTGGCATCTGCAGGAGGAAGAGCAAGAAGAGTGATGATGAAGAGAAGAGATAAGCCTACTGAGGCTACGAAGACGGTGTTATGGACATCCATGCCCCATTTACTGACGTTATCTTGACCGACTTGATAATCAGTAGAATCGATACTGTATTTTTTTGATTTAAAACTCATAAATTATGATGTTCGCATATCCGAATCAACGAATATAAGGACGCTCTCCATATCCAACTACTACTTGATTGGCTCGCCATTTCACAAAAATAAAACGTGATAAAAACCACCGAGCAAGGTGATAAATGGACTTACTAGCTCAATCCCAGGACGAGCATAATAGCACAGCACGAAGCATTTTGACTGAGTTTTCGCTCAATAGTCACCCAAACCACCGTCAATCATGATAGTTGAGGCAATAAAAGCAGAATAAAATAAACAAATAAAAACCTTTAAATACAGCGTATTAAATTAAAATAACGCACCGTAAAATATCATTCAAAGTTTCTACAGATAATTTTAATAACCACCCAATTTACTTATAGCTCTAATAAAAAAGCCCCGCTATAGGGGCGGGGAAAGTTACCAAAGGTAAAAGAGAAATCAGTGTTCAAATGTCAGTGCTGCGTCTCGCAGATCAGCACTGCACATTTCAAAGACAGTACGCTAGATTGCGAAGCAAAAACCGAGGTTATAGTCTTCACCATTTTTCGCCGTGAACTCTTTGTCTTCACTTGATGCATTCGGGCGGCCACTTTCATCGCCTTTTACTAAGCTCACCCAGTGACGGATGCCAGAAGAACGGCTCGCCTCAGTTTGACCAAACGTGGTGCACGTCTCTAATTGGATATCTTGAATATCAACCAACTCCAGGCGGCCAGTGCCTTTACGAGCACCGATTGTCACTTCAACGTGCGTACCGCTTTCATCACGGAATAGGATTGCTGAAGGCTTAGATTTATCACCTGTGTAAGCCACAAAGTGTTTGGCGCGTTTCAGTCCAGTATGTTCGCCATTCTTGAAGTAAACCTGAACGTGTCGGTAATCGATCTCGTAGCTCACTACGTCTTCATGTGAACCCGTCTCTAGAGGAAATAGAGTATCAAGCAACTGTTTCGCCATTTTTTGTTTTTCGAGTTGCTTGTCTGCTTTCACCATTTCGACGGCAAAGACAGCTTCAGCAATAAATGTTGAATGGTTTCTGTGAAGTTCTGTTTTGTCTAGTGTCAGCATATTCATAGTCTATCCCTCGTACGGCTTTAATTTCATTTAGGTCAAACATCCCAATAGACCCTTTTCAAAATTGTTCTTTACTGTGTGGTTTCCATGTTTTTCATACTACTGTTATTTTTGAAACAATTTCACAACAAAAATTACACAGTGTGAATTTTACTAAATTGCTTTTTTACACAAACCGACATTTCGAGCCCCCAGCCCTTTATTTAACTGGGTTGAGGGGTCCGTAGAAACGCGTTTACGTGTTGTTTGAATTTGTGTAATAACCCACCCCAACCAACTTATTGTCGATAACTCGATAGTAAGTGTGCTTAGTTTCCACTTTGCTCGACAACGGATTTAACCATCGATAGGTGTAAACGCCACGGCCATTTTTTTTGGCTAGATTTAACATCTCAGTGAGAATCGGTTTATCGTCAGGACTTAGAATTTCTTTGTGTGAACGCCCAACAAGCTCAGGAGACACGCCATGCGCGAGCAGTTTTCCAGAGCTCATATCCATCACAAACACATACAAGTCCCCTTCTACAAAACTGCCTTCGGTATCATTAAATTCAGTAATGCTGTCTTGCTCAGACTCTACTATTGCGGTCATGGCTCTCGCCAATAATCGCTTAGCTTCTGCAGCACTGGAACGTTCTGGGTAATACCCCACCGCCACGATCACATCGCCGACACGCTCGAAGAAAGTGGTTTTCGGCTCACCCATGCGATCGGTCGGATTCGTCCAGTGGTACTTCACCTGACCAAAACCCTTGCGTACCGCTTTAGTGATCATTTCACGGAAAAAAGGATTGCCGTAAACGTCTTGGGTATCCAACACACTGTCACCCACCAGCACCATAGAAGATCCGCCACTGGCAAGGAATTGGCCATCAATACCAAGAACAAACACATAGAGCTCACCATCTATATATTCGGCATCACTCATGAAGTCTTTTACGCTGTCGTCACCTTCTTTTTGAACGTGTACCACCGCTTTCGCCAACAAGGTTTTGGCTCTTCTTTCAGCGTCACTGACCACATGTGGCTCAGAAATATCGAGCACATTGACTGGCTTAATCTCTTTCTCGACTTCTGAATGCTCAGCACGCAATCCAATGCCGCTGACCACAGCAAACAAGGCGCAGCCAATAAGGATTATTCTGGATAGATTCATCGTTGTGTCTCCTAATAGCCGACTAAGGACGGTAGCCAAAGCGTGATTTGTGGGAAGAAAGCGATAACGAAAACGCCCACGACAGATGCAAGTACAAAGGGATGGATCTTCGCGGTGATCTGCTCGACCGTAGAGCCACCGATCCCCGAGGCGACAAAGATATTTTCACCGAGTGGAGGCGTAGCAAAACCTATCGAGAGCGTACACACCACCACGATACCAACGTGGGTAGGATCGGCGCCCAGCATGTACATGATTGGCAGCAGCACTGGCACAATGATCATGATCGCCGCCAAGGTTTCCATGAACATGCCGATGAACAGCAGCAAGGTGATCGTTAGTGCCCACACCATGTACATGTTGTCGGTGAAACTGAGTAATGATTCCGCCACAACAACTGGGATTTTTTGCTCGATTAACAAGCGACCAAATACCGTTGCAGCGAATAGAATCAGCAACACACGCCCGGTAATCCATGTGGTTGTCGATAATGATTTGATGGTGCTTTTGAACGATAACTCTCGGTGAATAAACACACCCACAAACAGCGAATAGAAAATTGCCACAACCGCTGACTCTGTTGGTGTGAACATACCGCTGTAGATACCACCAAGAATCAAGAATGGCGCTAATATTGACCATAAACCGCGGCGTAAGTAATGCCTTACATCACCAAACGACCATGTTTCGGTAAGCCCTTTATAGCCTTCACGCTTAGCAATAAAATAGTTAGTGACCACTAGCGTCGACGCCATAATGAAACCCGGCACAACCCCAGCAACAAACAGTTTTGGAATAGACAAAGAAGCAAACTGCCCATGCTGAGCAATGGCTTCTGGCGGTGCCATTAATCCCATCGCAGAAATGCCAAAGATAACCAAAGGGATGGATGGCGGAATGATGATGCCCAAGCCACCTGATGCGGCCGTTACTGCCGATGCGTAGCTCTTATCGTAGTCACGCTTAACCATCGCGGGCACCATCAACATGCCTACAGCTGCGGTTGTTGCAGGGCCTGAACCCGAGATAGCGCCAAAGAAAAGACACGCCATTACCGTTGCCGCGCCAAGGCCACCCGTTACTGGGCCAGCTAAGCTTTCGGCGATATCCACCAGACGTTTGGAGATCCCCGCCGCCTCCATTATTGCGCCAGCAAGAACAAAGGCTGGCAGCGCCATTAATGGGAAGTTACCCACCGAAGTAAACGCAATTTGTACCAAAGCGATGGGATTTTTGTCGAGCAACATATAGGCCGCCATTGAAGCGCCGGCCAGTGATACCGTGATTGGTGCACCTAGAATTAACAGGGTTAAGAAGCCACCAAATAAAATTAGAGTTAAATAGGATTCCATTATTACATCTCTCTATTACGACTATTCTCTGTGATGACTACTGCGCTGACTTTTGTGCCGTCATTTTTCGCAGCTCTTTGACTTCTGGATCTTCGTTGGTTGCGCCTTTGAATAAACGCTCGTAGTTGTTCCAGATAATCCGAATCATCATTAGGGAAAACGCGATAGGTAAAATCATGTAGAAATACTTCATCGGGATACCTGTCGTTTGAGATTTCCAAAACAGGTTCATTTTGTTAAACACGAAGTCGTAACTGAGGTAAACAAAGTAACCGTTGAAGCAGAGCCATAAGAAGTCAGCGATGGTTTCGCTAACGGTTTGTACGATTGGCGGAAAGAATTTGAAGTGAAAGCTCACTCGGTTATGAGCCGACATTTTGGCCGCTACAACCGCTCCCAAGTAAGCAAACCAAACGAACATGTAAGTGGCCACTTCATCACCCCAAGGTATGGAGTAATCAAAGAACTGACGAGTAATGATTTGTGTGAATAGCAATAGGACAAAGCTTGCGAGCAGCAGACAACAGGTATATTCCTCAATGTTGTTAAGGTGCTTTTTTATTGTTTTAGCGACTGACATATAACCTCCAATGTTGATTTCCACATGACAACCAGTCGCTCACGGTCCTAAAAAGATCAGGTACAGAACAGCTCAACGAGTACAGCCATGTAAATGCCCTATCTCACTGTTCTATCGCTAGGTGATTAGGTAGCGGAGAACAGCAGATAGGGCGAATCTAATCGTTACTTTCTACCTAGTAACTCAAGAACGTCGTCTAGCTTGTCTTTGCCCCCAATGCTTGAGTAGAACTTAGGCCAAACTGACTTAGTCACCTTGCTGATCCACTCTTGCTCGTTATCTGCTGGGTCGGTGAATACCATGCCTTTCGCTTGTAGTTCTTCACGGATTTTGTTTTCAGTATTTTCTAGATAAGCAAAGCTGTGCTCTGTCGCTTCCTGACCCGCTTCAAGAATGATCTTTTGCATCTCTGGAGTCTGTTGTTGGAAGACTGTTTCACTGACGATTAGCGGCTCAAGCGAGAAGATGTAGCGAATGTTGGTCACGTACTTTTGTACTTCATTGAACTTCATCGCATGCACAGTGATGTAAGGGTTATCTTGACCATCAACCACGCCTTGTTGCAGGCCGGTAAAGGTCTCAGACCATGCCATTGGTGTTGGGTTTACACCCCATGCTTGGTAAGAAGCAATCATGATTTCGTTACGAGGAACACGAATCACCAGTCCTTTAAGATCTTCTGGTGAAGCGACTGGCTTTTTCGAGTTAGTCAAAACCCTAAAGCCTGAATAAGCCCAACCAACGATGCGAACGCCAGCATCACGTATCGTGTTATCGACGAGGTCTTGGCCGACTTGGCCTTGAGTCAGTAGAACCGCTTCTTCTGCGCTTTGAATCACGTAAGGCATGGTCAGTAGACCAACAGTTGGAGAGAAAGGGGTTACGTTGTTGATCGCCAGTACAGAGAAGTCGAGTAAGCCGATTGCCGCATCGTTCACGGTGTCTTGCTCATTGCCTAATTGACCATTCGGGAACAGATCGATTTTTACTTTACCGTCTGTTTTTTGCTCCATCAGTTCAGAAAACGATGTCGCCAATTCCCACTGCGTACCACCAGCAGCATCGCCGATAGCCATTTTAAAATTCGCTGCTGCCGCGGTATGAGATAACACCGCTGTTGCTACAATGGTGACACCAGCAATAATTTTATTTTTAATAAATTTCATAGTCTTAACCTTTCCTATCGTACAGACTTCCTGCCTGTACTTTGCTCACAAGGTGACCTGGTACAACTTTCCCGGTCGTAGTTCTATTTCCCTATTTTGGAAACAATGTTCGAGTCGCGATTACAGCTTTTCATCCTTTAACGAATACCACTGATAAAGGAACCGCTGCCCCATTCTGCGAAACGGTGCAAACATCTCTGATTCCACCACTTCCCTCACGTTGGGGAACGGAAGTTTTGATTCAAATATTGGCAAGTCCAACTTGTGGCCTTCACCTGCGATCCACTGAGCGAGGCGCTTACCTGCTTGAGCGGAATACATCACGCCATTACCGCCATAACCCAGCGCGTAGAAGATGGATTGCTTGGGATTCGGCTGATAGATTCTCGGCATCATGTCGTGGCTAACATCCACCCAGCCCCACCATGAGTAGTCGATTTTGACCTGATCGAGAGACGGGAATTTTCGAGTTAAATCCGCTCTCAACATGTCTTCGTATTTCTTTTCAGGTGCGTTCTTGCCACTGATGGCACTGCGCGTCCCAATCTGTACTCGGTTATCGGGCAGCAGACGGTAGTAATGACGCAAGATTCGGGTATCTGTAATCACCTGATTGGTTTTGAAGTTACACGCGGCAATTTCGTCTTGAGTTAGCGGACGTGTCACCATCGAATTAGAAAGTACCGGCAACAAGCGATTCTTAAGCTCTGAATGCAAACCTTGGCTAGTGTATCCACCGGTACAAACACCGACAGAACGAGCCTTAACCACACCACCTGGCGTTTTCAGGTAATGAACACCGTTACGTGTTTCCCATCCCATCACAGGGCTTGCTGGGTGAACTTTTACGCCGAGTGCTCTCGCCTTTCTTAGATAACCAAACGCCAGTTTCCCAGCATGGATACCAATACCTTCTGGCTCATGCATTGCGCCTGCCGCTTCTTGGTCACCAACGTAATCGCGCTTTACGGTTTCCGCATCTAAGATCTGCGCATCGTAATCGAACGTGTCACGCAGCAACTTGGCTTCTTTCTCGAGTGTTGCCATCACTTTTGGACGGTGAGCGACATATAAATGGCCGCCCGGTTGTGGGTCACAATCAATGTCTTTGATTAGAGACTTAAAGGTGTTCATGCCATCGACGCATTCGCGGTGCATTTTTAGCGCAGTTTCTAATCCCCAGCGTTCAATCCACTGAGAACGCTTCAAACGCCCTGAAGCACACTGTGCCTGACCACCATTTCGGGTGCTGCATCCCCAACTCAAACGGTTGGCTTCAATCACTGTCGCTTTAATACCGTACATTTCAGCAAGGTGTATCGCGGTGCTTAGGCCCGTGTAGCCTGAACCGATAATCGCCACATCAACATCCATATCCGATGTAATTGGACCATCATCTTCAGGTGGTGCGCCTGCGGTATCTACCCAATAAGTCGGAGCGTATTCCTTACCGTGACCTGGGCTCTTGTCTTTAAGTGGATCGTATTTTGGATCGTATTTATCTTTTGCTTGGGTATTTTCTTTTGCTTGGGTGCTTTTCACCTTTGGCGGCACATCGGCTGCCGGTTGTTCCATTACTAAACTCATAATTCGACTCTCCTAGTCATAACACGTGAACGGGTTGTGGTTTCGTGTCTAGCTCTTGGGAGTGTTGTTAGGAGTCAAAAGAGGTCGTGTTTTACGGAAGGCATTTTTTACGCTGATTTTTCCATCTTTCAGAGTAAACACGTCGACCATGCGAGCTTCAATGACGCTGCCATCTGGGTTCGTCGCAGAAAACGTTGATTCACTCACTGCGCGGTCGCCACACACAAAGTGGACAGGGTCGCTCCAAGCCGCATCTGGAAAGTTCTGCCAAACCAATTCAAAGCTATTTCGAACCGCTTCGTACCCTTCGATAGTGTTTCCAAGCAAGCCTTCTCCTGCCACCGTGTGGAATACACAGTCTTCTGTCATGAAAGACATCAGCGCTTCAATATCATGGTTATTCCACGCATCACTAAAAGACTGTAAAAAGGCAGTATCGACTTGGTTTTCCAGCACGAATGTCGCTGCATTGGTTTGCATATTCATATTCCAGAATCCTTTATGTTTTCGTTATTGGTTTAAATTTCAGTAGCTTTGCGCCACTTTTTTATTAGAGTGTTTAAACTAGATCTGTGAAGATTTAACAACTTGATAACAAGGTTCATCACTCTAACTTCGAGTTAGGTTATAAACAATCTCTAAGCTCACAGATTTCATCTTTTTATAAATTAATTAGTGTTCTAATTTTATTTACTCAAATTTTCACTCACGATATAAGAGGTATAATTAAATTAGAACGTGTTAGCCTTTAGTCGAAATCAAAGTCTTGATGATACTTGCGACCATACTGTTCAAGTTGACGATCATGAGTATTAACTTGCAATTCGATATTGCCGTCACATTTATTTATGACTTGGTTGTTATCTGCATGTGCTTCGTTTTTTAAATCCGTTAGTTTCTCTTCGACATACTCTGTCGGTTCATTTAAAACATTCATGGATATTAACTCCTTTATCAGGTTTACTTTCACTGATGGAAGAATATGAACGGACACTAGACCGTTTGAATATTCTTTCTCATCGTACAAAGGCTGAATGGCATCATTGCCACCTTCCTTAAATGGGTGAATGGAATACCACTTGTCCTTGCGTGGTTCTTGCTGATCGCAGTCCGCCACATTAAATATCTGAGTTTTGTTGAGATCACACGGCGAGCTAAAAACACTAACTCGCTGATAATCAATAGCTTTAATTATGTTTATGCAGTCTTTACTTTGGCTGTGACACACCGACCAAAGCGCATTTAACAGGTTATCGGTCCATTCCAGTAAACGGGTGGGAAAACCCTGCTTCTTGGCTAAACACATCAATAACCAGTCATTTATGTCGTTAGAACTCAGCGAGTAACCACCGTAAACTCTCACTGTTGAAAGCAACTCTTGTTCGACACGGCGTATGTTCTTACGATTGGAACGGCCTAAACTTGGCATTAGATTATTATTTTCATAATCACACACGTTATACATCAAACCACGTTGGTCACTGCATTCAGTCATTAATGAATCGATTATTTTATACAGTTCTTCGAGCGTGCTTATATAATGTTTATTTTTCACAACATGCATACTACGATTCACTTAATTTAAATCCGGAAAAATCCAAATATCAACAACCCTATCAATCGATGATAAAAACCAACCAATAATAACGATTGATCAATAGTCAACGAGTGTCGTTATTGTATTTTTCTAAAATAATAATAGGTATATATATTCATAAACAAGTATCAGTAATAGAACCATTCACTAAGGCGCTATGAGTTAATGGTCGATTAATAATAGCGAGTAACAAAGTTTATATAGCTAGAACCACTTATGTTCCTAATAAATATTTAATTAGTGTTCTAATGTTTAACTGGAAATTATTGAACTAAGCGTTTACGTTCTTAACCTAAGTACTTGCCAATACCCGTTGGTATTGCCCGACCACATTCTCGATAGCACTTCCTCTAACACTCTCGAGATATCTGCGGCCGGACAAACTTCCTATGACTTATACGTAATCTTTGTATTTATCTAGGAAACGAACCGGTGTTGATAGTGCATCTCGGCGGAACGGGTCGCCCAATTCCTGAGTACACATGATTTCAATGATGGTTGTTTTGCCTTCGTTCATCTGCATGTCGATGGCTTTTTGCAAGGTTGGACCTACATCTTCTAGCTTATCAACCGTGATACCTTCAGCACCCATTGCTCGTGCAATCTCTGCAAAGCTTTGGTTCTCAAGTTCACCAGCAACAAAGCGTCGGTTATAGAAGTCGACTTGGTTCTTCTTCTCTGCACCCCATTGACGGTTGTGGAATACCACGGCTGTCACTGGAATGTTATGGCGAACACATGTCATGGTTTCCATTAGGCTCATGCCCCACGCACCGTCGCCTGCATAAGAGATAGCTGGGCGATGAGGTGCCGCTGCTTTCGCACCAATGATGGTCGGGAACGCGTAACCACAGTTACCGAAACTCATTGCAGCAAAGAAGCTACGTGGTTTTTCAAAGCGTAAGTAGCTGTTTGCCACTGAATTAATGTTACCGATATCTGTCGAGACCATTACGTCTTCAGGCATCGCTTTTTCTAGCTCACGCAATACTTGGCGAGGGTGTAGATATTCGCCACCAGAGAACGGAGTCTCGTGAGAGTTTTCTTCAATTATATCGAGGCTGAAAGAGTCACGTTCGTGTGTCCACTCATCAAGCTCTTTTTCCCAAAGTGCTTTCTCTGTTGCGACTGTATCTTGACGAGCGCCTTTGTTGTCATCACACAACAGTGCGCGGCCTTCCAACCTTTCAGATAGAGCAACTGCAGCTGCTTTCGCATCACCACAGATGCCAACAGAAATCTTCTTAACTAGGCCAAGCATCTTGTTGTCTGCGTCAATTTGAATGATTTTCGCGTTCTTCGGCCAGTAGTCCATGCCATGTTGAGGCAAAGTACCAAATGGACCAAGACGTGTACCCAAAGCAATAACTACATCCGCTTGAGCCATCAGTTTCATTGCAGCTTTCGAACCTTGGTAGCCTAGAGGGCCACACCATAATGGGTGACTCGCAGGGAAAGAGTCATTGTGCAGGTAGCTGTTCACTACAGGTGCACCTAGTCTTTCTGCTAATGCTGCACACTCTTGAACTGCATCTGCCATTACCACACCGCCACCAGAAATGATGACTGGGAATTTCGCTTCAGCAATCAGGTCTGCTGCTTCATTCAGAGACTTCTCGCCACCTGGACCACGGTCTAAACGCGCGGGTTTAGGGATCTCGGTTTGAGTTTCGCCGTAGAAGTAGTCACGTGGAATATTCAGTTGAGTTGGACCCATTTCACTCATTGCGCGGTCAAAGCATCGACCCGTGTATTCCGCCATACGGTCTGGGTGCGTTACGTGTCCTTGATACTTAGTAAACTCTTGGAACATTGGAAGCTGGTTACACTCTTGGAAACCACCTAAGCCCATTGTTTTAGTGCCTGTCTCTGGCGTCACAATGACGACCGGGCTATGTGCCCAGAACGCCGCTGCAATCGCAGTCACACAGTTACTAATACCCGGGCCATTTTGCCCGATAACTACGCCATGGCGACCCGATACACGAGAGTAACCATCTGCCATGTGAGCAGCACCTTGCTCGTGTACCACTGGGACCAATCGAATGCCAGCAGGAGCAAAGATATCCATTGCGTCCATAAATGCTGACCCCATGATGCCGAACATGTCGGTAACATCATTAGCAACCATAGTTTCAACGAACGCTTCTGATGGTGTCATTGTTACTGTGCCGGAAACAACCGTACGTTTTTCTTGCTCGCTCATTCTTCCATTCTCCTTGAGTTAAACAAAATTTCATTTTTCGGAATGAATTGTCTCTTTTTCGAATTCATTTTCACCTTAGTAGTAGAATTTTTGCGCGTCAACTTTTTGTATTAAATTGGAACAATTCATTCTAATTAATAAAACTGGATCACATTATTGGTAGTTTTTCGTACAAAAAGTGCCATTAACTTAAGCGGAGCTGTTAATAATCGATGACATATCGCGATAGCAGCGACAAGTGATGGGCTATATAGAGGGAAATATGATGAAAGAGGCGGAATTGATACCAACGCAACCAGTAAGTGTGAGAGAACGCTTTGGGATCGACAGCAATCTAACCGTGATGGCATTTGAACATGCGGGCGAATATGTGCCGAAAGTCGACCCTAATTACTGTTTTGACCCCGAAGTGACGCTGGCTATATTGGCGGGGTTCACCTCCAATCGTCGCACGCTGATTCAAGGCACACATGGGACGGGCAAGTCATCTCACATTGAACAAATCGCCGCGAGATTGAACTGGCCATGCTTGAGGATCAACCTAGACGGACACTTAAGTCGCTTGGATTTCATAGGTAAAGACAGCATCGTCATTAAAGACGGAATGCAGGTGACTGAGTTTAAAGAAGGTATTCTTCCGCAGAGCATTCAACAACCCATCGCACTGGTGTTAGATGAGTACGACGCTGGTCGCCCTGACGTGATGTTTGTGATTCAACAACTATTAGAGCAAGACGGGAAATACACCTCTTTAGAACAAAACCGAGTGATCACGCCTCACCCTTCTTTTCGCTTGTTTGCTACCTGCAATACGCTTGGCTTAGGTAACTTCTCCGGTTTGTATTCGGGCACTCAAGTGCTTAACCACAGTCAGTTAGATAGATGGAACATCATCGCCACGCTTAACTATTTAGATCCACAGCATGAAACTAAGATCGTGTTATCCAAGCTTCCAGAGCTGAATAATGAAAGTGGCCGACAACTGGTTGAGAAAATGATCGCCACCGCAGTATTAACGCGTAACGGGTTTCGGGCTGGTGACCTTTCAACGGTGATGTCTCCGCGAACGGTGCTCACTTGGGCTGAAAATATCCAAATATTCGACGATGTTGCGACGGCATTTAGGCTTTCATTCTTAAATCGCTGCGAAGACGAAGAAAAAGAACTGGTTAGCGAATACTATTTCCGTTGCTTTGGTGAAGATTTAGAAACGCCTACTCAAAACTATTCCCACTCGGAGTCGTAAACCATGGCCAATGTTTCTTCCCAGCAGAAAAAGATCATCGATCTTGGCGTATCTGTCGCCAGAGCGATCAGCGGTGAGTTGAGTCTGAATTATCGGGGAGAACGTCTCTATAGAGGCAATAGCCCCTGTTATTATCAGTCTGCACATACTAACGATCTCACCTTTGTGTCTCGCCATGAGTTGAAAAACAGCAAACTTTCGATGCAAGGCAAGATCGATTCATCAGCATTACGACTCTTACTTTCAGATGCTGATCTTCACTATTCATTACGACCGAAAAACGAAGTCGAACGTCTGTTATATGATTTCTGCGAACAAGTACGAATTGAATCGCAAGTTCCATCTTATTTAAGAGGTGTAACCACCAGTATTCAGTTCAATTTTGCGTATTGGAGCGACCAATATCATCAGAATGGCTTCACCGAATCACGAATCGGCATGTTGCTGTTTACACTGATGCAAGTCATCCACACCCGCTTAACCGGTGTTCCAGTTTCGGAGCCGATTGCTGAAACCATTGAATCGACTCGCGCCGGCATCGTGCCTACTTTTGGGCACAGCCTGAAGCGCTTAAAGCAACATAGAACCGACCAACAACAGTTTGCTCACTGCGCCAATGAGCTTGCAGCCCTTGCACAAGAGCTAATAACCCAAGAACAAGAGAGCGATAACTCGCCCACGCCAACAGTTGAAGAAGACATTAAGATCCTTGCACAACTTGCCTTAATTGTGGATGGTGACATTCAAGATGAAGACGTCGATACCGACATCACAGGCAGTAGCAAGGTATTCGAGCTGTCGGGCGCCAATTATCAGGTCTTTAATTCAGAATTGGATCAAGTCATCGCGGCAGACAAACTCGTCAGGCGCGCCCTATTACTCGAACTGAGACAAAAGCTCACCGATGACATCATGGCGAGACAAGTCAACACTCGCCGTTTAGCCGCGATGCTCACTCGCTTTGTTGCCACTCCTCAAACGAACCGACGTCAGGATCATTTAGAAGAAGGCATTGTTAACGCCACTACCATCACCAAGCTCATCACATCGCCATTAGATCGCACTGTCTTTTATCAACCAGACATTGGCGCATCTCATCAATGTGCCATCACGTTTTTGATGGACTGCTCAGGCTCAATGCAAAAGCACAGTCACAAGCTAAGCCTAC
Source organism: Vibrio cyclitrophicus (assembly GCA_023206055.1). NCBI lineage: Bacteria > Pseudomonadati > Pseudomonadota > Gammaproteobacteria > Vibrionales > Vibrionaceae > Vibrio > Vibrio cyclitrophicus. The sequence continues at coordinate 1,037,404 of CP065367.1, forward strand.
TGATGGATACAATTCTCAAATCCGTTGGGCTGGCCAGCATTCCTTTTGAGATTATTGGCTTCACCACCAATAACTGGAATGGTGGCAAGGTTTATCGGCAGTGGCTTAAGCAAGGTCAGCCGAAACACCCAGGCCGCTTAAACGAAGTTCGACATATTGTGTTTAAAGATTTTGATACACATTGGAGACGCTCTCGCCTTGGCATTGCCAGCCTTCGGAAAGCAGACATCTTTAAAGAAGGGATTGATGGCGAAGCGGTGCAGTTCGCTAGTCAGCGGTTGCAACAGCACACCGCACAACGAAAGGTTTTGGTTGTGTTCTCAGACGGTTGTCCGATGGATACCGCCACCAGCACCGCCAACGATCAGTTCTATTTGGATAACCACCTCAAACAAGTCATTGAGCGTGAATCAACCAAGAACAGTATCGAAATTCATGGTGTGGGAATGGGCGTCGATTTAAGCCCGTACTACCGCAGTAACATCACCTTAGATGTACAGGAAAGCTGCTTGTTTGGGTTATCTAGGAGCATCTTTGAGATGCTAAAGCGTGCTTAAACATGGGAGGCTTAGGCTAGCCAATAGCTAGCCTCCTTTGTCGAGAATGGTTTAGGAAGAGCCAAGTAACGACCATGCAGAGACCGCCATCAAGTACCCACCAATCAACATCAACACAATAAACACCAGTTTTCTCAGTTGATCATTCGACAACGGTGGTGGGAAACGTCGAGCAAACATCGTAACAAGCGCCACCAAGGGAACAGCGATCGCTGATAACCAAAGTATGCTCGGTTCCATGTCGCCTGCAGCGTAAACATTGACAGTACGTGACATCGACGTACAAGCGAACACCATCAGCAGTGTGCTTCGCACCAGATCGAGCGTAAAAGGTTGTCGATAGAGATGGTAAACAATCGGTGGGCCTGCCATACCGAATAACCCACCCGCGAGCCCAGAACTAAAACCAGATAACAAGAAAGATACCGTTGCCGAACGGTCCTTTCTGGTTTTAGGTTTGAACATAAAACTCAAACCTGCGAATAGCACCATCGCCCCCAATAGTCCTCGGAGAATATTCGTGGCCGAATCGCTCAACTCGTCTAGCAAGAACACCCCCATCGACACGCCGGGGATAATACCGATGACTAACACCACCAGAATCTTGAGTTCACCAAGTAAAGGCTTACCCATCAACGCGACCAAGCAATTGAACAAGGTCACAATACTGACCACAGCGGCTATAACGGGTAAGGAAACCAAATTAAGGCTGACCGTTAAACCAATCACGATGATACCGAGGCCAAAACCCGTAACCGTTTGGAAGTAGGTACCTACCGCAATAGTGGCAAGAATGGCGAGTAAAACAGGTAACTCCATTAGCAATCCTAATTAGGTTGATTTGAATGTAAGTGCGAATTTGAGTACTAGATTCGTGAGCTAGATGTTAATACCGGAACTCAAATGCCGACTCTTCTTTGTCTTCAACATCAACTTCAGTATCAACCTTAGAGTCAGACACTTTCCCTTGCTGTGCTTGTACAGCAGTAACCGCAATTACATTGAAGATATCTTCCGCGCTACACCCTCTGGATAAGTCATTGGCAGGCTGATTCAATCCTTGCAGTAACGGGCCAATAGCGACCGCGCCACCTAACCTTTCTGCGAGCTTATAGCCTATGTTCCCCGCTTCTAAATTGGGGAAAATCAATACATTAGATTGGCCTTTCACTTCTGAATCGGGCAGCTTTTTCGCGGCTATTTCAGTGACAATCGCGGCATCGAGTTGAACGTCCTGATCGACAGCTATTCCGGGACAACGTTGTTTCACTAACTGAGCGGCATTACGAACCTTATCGACCGATTCGTGTTTCGCACTGCCGTTGGTAGAAAACGACAGCATTGCCACTTTCGGTTCTTCCATCAACAGCGTTTGAGCACTGTTTGATGCCGCTACGGCAATCGATGCCAGCTCGGTTTCATTGGGGTTAATCACCAAACCACAGTCACTGAAAATCATGCCACCTTTGAGATTATGGAAAGGCTCGCACAGCATCATCAGAAAGAAGCTCGACACCAATTCACTGTCTGGCGCTGGCCCAATAATCTGCAGCGCCGCTCGTACTACATCAGACGTGGTGTAAACCGCGCCATTAACTGTGCCGTCAACCAGTCCTTCTCGTACCATCAAGTTGGCAAAAATCAGTGGGTCTTTGACCTTCTCCAATGCATCTTCATAAGTCATGCCTTTGGCTTTTCTTAGCTCATAGAGCCGTTCAGCCAACACAGCTTTGAGTGCTGACGTTTGTGGTGAAACAATGTGAATGCCCGCGAGATTAATGTGGTTCAACTGCGCCGCTTCGATAATCGCTTTTTCATCGCCGACTAGAGTGATGTAAGCGAGCTGTTTATCTATCGCCAATCGCGCCGCTTTGAGTACACGAGGGTCTTCTGCTTCACTCAAAACCACTCGCTTGCGATCTAAGTGAGCCTTATCAATAATCCGTTCAATCGCCTTCATCTTAAATTCCATTTATTGAGATTAATTGTTCCATAATTTATATTTATATAATTGAAATAATAAAAAAGGTCAAATTTTATTCAGATAATTGAAGATTTTTAATTTGGTATGTACACTCTTATACATAGACATATCGCAAGGATGAATCACTGTATGCAAACAGAAACACCACAAGTTCAAGGAGATACGCCCACTCTCCGACTTTTTGCACTATTAGAGGTGATAGCGCAAAAAGATGAGTTTATTTCTCTTCAAGGGCTCGTCGAAGAAACCGGACTACCGAAACCAACTCTGCACCGCATGCTGCAACAATTAGAAGCTGCGGGCATCATTCAAAGAGATGGTGACGAAAAGCATTACAGCTCTGGCATTCGACTCAGAAAGCTTGCTGAAAATCTGCTGTTCAATAGCACCATGCACAGTGCACGACGCACTATTCTTGAAAACCTTAGAGCAGAAGTCGGCGAGAGCTGCAACCTAACGGCACTGTCGAGCGGTGAAATCATCTATCTTGATCGCGCAGAAACCGAAGCCCCGCTGCGCTTCCATCTACAGCCAGGCTCTCGCGTACCCGTGCATTGCTCAGCCACAGGCAAACTGTTTTTGGCGCACATGTCAAAATCACAACGCAGAAGACTGATCGAAAGTGTGCCACTCACTCAATACACAGTGAAAACCATTACCGACTATTCGACGCTAGAGAAAGACATCGAAGAAGCGAAGATCCAAGGCTTTGCTATTGATGATGAAGAGTTCTTACCAGGGCTAGTCTGTATCGCCGTATTGATACCGTCTTCTACTGGCCAATCCAATCTTGGCTTAGCAATACAAGCACCAGTGATTCGAGTAAAACCAGACGAAGCGATCAAGTTTCTGCCACCTCTTCAAAAAGCAGCCAAAGCGCTCGCGAAGATAGAGTCTGATAACTGGGGCTAGATAGAAGATTTATCTCAGAGAATAGCCAAGATTAGCGAATTAACACCCATACCCTTCGACCAATGAACATTTGGTCGAAGTCATTTGAACACTCGCCAACCCGCACATAAGCAACACGTCTAAAGTAATCACAACAAAGGAAACACGATGCTAAACATTAACAACCAGCACTTACTCTCTTTTATGGTGACAGAAGCGAACAACGCAGTTGCAGTCACAAACCCAGCAACGGGTGAGCTTATTGGGCATGCACCAATCTCATCTGAGGCAGAGTTAGAGAGCGCTATCGAACGCGCTCATGTTGCGCAGAAAGAGTGGGCAAAAATTCCCGCTAAATCCCGTGCTGCATTGCTAAGTGGTTGGCATCAACTGATCCTTGAAAACAAAGAAGATCTTGCTCGCCTAATGACCATCGAACAAGGTAAGCCGTTAGCAGAAGCGACGGGCGAAGTAGTGTATGGCGCGAGTTTCATTGAGTGGTTCGCCGAAGAAGCCAAGCGCACTTACGGTGACTCTATTCCTAGCACAGTCGCTGGCAAACGCTTAGTAACAATCAAGCAGCCGATTGGGGTCGCGTGTGCCATTACGCCGTGGAACTTTCCGATTGCAATGATCACTCGTAAGGCCGCCCCTGCCCTTGCTGCTGGCTGTAGTTTTATTGTGAAGCCCTCAGACGAGACGCCCCTTTCTGCATTTGCTGTGGTTGAACTGGCATATCAAGCGGGCATTCCTAAAGATCTACTTCAAGTGGTGCTAGGTGATAGCCCAGAACAGATCGGTGAGCTTTTCACATCACATCCATTGATCAAAAAGATCTCTTTTACTGGATCGACTCGAGTCGGCAGTATCTTGATGGCTCAAGCGGCGAAAGGCATTAAGCGCACCTCAATGGAACTGGGCGGCAACGCACCGTTTATCGTGTTTGACGATGCGGATATCGACGCGGCCGTTCAAGGCGCAATGGCTTCAAAATTCCGTAATGCAGGCCAAACCTGTGTTTGTGCAAACCGTTTCTATGTTCATAGCAAGGTGCATGACGAGTTTGTAGCAAAATTCGACCAAGCCGTTCAGCAGCTCAAAATGGGTAACGGATTAGATGACGGCGTCACTATTGGCCCCGTGATCAGTGAAAGAGCGAAGCAAAACATTCAAGGTTTGATTGACCGCGCCATTGAACAAGGTGCGCAGCCTGTAACCCCAACTCAAGCCTTTAATGGACTGTTCATTCAGCCTGTGGTTCTTAAGGATGTAAAACACAGCATGGACATCGTTCAACAAGAGATCTTTGGCCCAGTCGCGCCTGTGATGAAATTCGAAACCGATGAAGAACTTATCGAAATGGCCAACGATACTATTTATGGTTTGGCATCTTACTTCTACAGCCAAAATATCCACCGCGTATGGCAGGTAGCAGAAGCACTTGAATACGGTATGGTTGGCATTAATGACGGCATGATCTCAACTGAGGTTGCACCTTTTGGTGGGGTTAAGCAGTCAGGGATTGGCCGTGAAGGCGCTAAAGAAGGCATCGATGAGTATATGGATATCAAGTACCTGTGCTTTGGTAGTAACTAGGTCTCGGAAGTAGTTAGGCTTGGTCGCAACTAAGCCTAACTCTTAAACATCGACAAGCTTAAACATCGAATAGCCCTGCCAACACCTCTCTTCTGAGCTTCGCCCACACACACCAAAAAAAAACCGCGCTAAATTAGCGCGGCACCTTGGGCTCGGTTCAAATAGGGGTACTTCTTTTTTTATTATTTATTGTGCGGTTCCTTTCAGCTTCAGTCGCATAGCATGCAACACAGGCTCAGTGTAACCACTTGGCTGAGCGCAGCCTTCGAATACCAGCTGGCAAGCCGCTGAGAAAGCAATGCTATTTTCAAAATCTGGCGCCATATTGCGGTAGCTAGAATCACCTGCATTCTGTCCATCAACCACTGCCGCCATACGTTTCATGGTTTTCATTACTTGGGCTTCATCGCAAATGCCATGGCGTAACCAGTTAGCGATGTGTTGGCTCGAAATACGCAATGTCGCGCGGTCTTCCATTAGGCCTACATCGTTAATATCTGGCACCTTCGAACAACCAACACCTTGGTCAATCCAACGAACTACGTAGCCAAGAATACCTTGAGTATTGTTGTCCAATTCATTTTGGATATCTTTCGCAGTCAGCTTTTGATTACCTAACAGCGGGATAGTCAGAATATCGTCAACGTTCGCTCTCACACGCTCGCGAAGCTCTTTCTGACGGCTTGGTACACTCACCTTGTGATAATGAAGAGCATGCAAAGTCGCGGCAGTTGGCGATGGAACCCAAGCGGTATTTGCTCCCGCTTGTGGGTGTCCGATTTTCGCGTCCATCATCTTCGCCATGTTGTCCGGCTCTGGCCACATGCCTTTACCGATCTGGGCTTTACCTTGCAGGCCACATGCCAAGCCAAGATCGACGTTTTGATCTTCGTAAGCGCCAATCCAAGTCATGGTTTTCAGCTGTGTTTTCGGCGCAAATGGGCCAGCTTCCATGCTAGTGTGAATTTCATCACCGGTTCGGTCTAAGAAGCCAGTATTGATGAACACGACACGGTCTTTAGCTGCGCGAATACACTCTTTCAAGTTCACAGAGGTACGACGTTCCTCGTCCATGATGCCGACTTTGATCGTGAATCGGTCCAAGCCTAATGCATCTTCAATGCGACCAAACAGTTCATTGGTAAAGGCGACTTCTTCAGGGCCATGCATCTTAGGTTTAACAATATTGATGCTGTTCGCGGTCGAGTTTTGGTACGCGCTATTACCTTTTAAATCATGCATCGCGATTAGCGAAGTGATCATGCCATCCATAATGCCTTCAGGCACTTCATTACCTTGAGCATCAATAATGGCAGGGTTGGTCATGAGGTGGCCCACGTTGCGAATAAACAACATGCTGCGGCCTTTCAGCGAGATCTCGCCTCCCGTCACGCTGGTGTATTGGCGATCTGGATTGAGGTTACGAACGATGGTTTTGCCGTTTTTCTCTAGCGACTCTTGTAAGTCACCTTTCATCAAGCCTAACCAGTTACGGTAAGCCAGTGCTTTGTCCTCACCATCAACCGCAGCTACCGAGTCTTCGCAATCCATAATAGTAGTCAGTGCCGATTCCACTAGCACATCTTTAATACCAGCCACATCAACGCTGCCAATTGGCGCGCTCGGGTCAATTTGAATTTCGATATGGAGATTATTGTGCTTAAGCAAAATGCTTGAAGGCGCACTTGCATCACCTTGGTAACCAATGAACTGGTTGCGATCAATGAGAGTGACTTCTTCACCGTTGTCTAAGGTCGCTGTTAGTGTATTGCCAATGTTGACGTTGCTGATGCTATATTTGGTCACATCTTTATGGGAGACACCGTTGAGAGGTGCAGCATCATCAAGGAAACCTCGAGCGTAGCTCACTACTTTAGCGCCACGAACAGGGTTAAAGCTGCCACCTTTTTCTGCACCATCACTTTCGCTGATGACATCGGTTCCGTAGAGCGCATCGTATAAACTGCCCCAACGCGCATTAGCCGCGTTAAGTGCAAAACGTGCATTCATAATAGGTACAACAAGCTGCGGGCCCGCTTGTGTTGCAATTTCAGGCTCTACGCTTGCGGTGGTTACTTGAAAGTCTTCGCCCTCAGGCACTAAGTAGCCAATCTGTTGCAAGAACTGTTTGTACTCTGCCGCATCTAGCGTTTGTCCAGCACGCTCTTGGTGCCAAACGTCAATTTGATGTTGAAGATCGTCGCGCTTAATAAGCAATGCGCGGTTCTTTGGAGCCAAGTCTTCAAGGATGGTTGCAAATGATTGCCAAAAGTCTTCAGCGACAATGCCTGTTCCAGGAATGACCTGATCATTAATTAATTGGTAGAGGGTGCTATCAATGTTCAAGCTTCCCTGTTGAATACGACTGCTCATAAAATCTCTCTCAAGCTAACTGATGACTACTCAATATATTTACTTAACTGACTTAAATTTAAATAACTAGTTTAAACTTACTTAACGGGCGTAAATTTAGCTAATTTATGCCAGTTATACTGGATATTCATATAAAAAATACCCTACAAACTGTGTTACTCCGTCACACCACTTTCTATTTCATTAGCGACACTTTTAATCAATCGACGCATCCACTGATGGTCAGGATTGGTTTGTAACAATGGACTCCACGCCATTTTCACCTCAAAGGGTTCAATAGCGAATGGCGCAGGTTTGATTAACAACCTAGGGTTATTGCGCTGTAATTGCGCGGCTTTGGTTGGGATGGTCAGGATCAGGTTCTTCTGTTGAGCGAAAAGAATCGCCGACAAATAGTGTCGTGTGAACACCGTGATATTACGTGTTTTACCAATGCGCATTAATGCTTCATCAATCCACCCAAGCTTTTGAGCTTCGCTTGGGTTGATCCCGACACCTGTCCCCATACCCGTCTTACTTACCCAAATATGTTGCGCCTTTAGATAAGACAAAATATCGAAGTTGTCGGCTATCGGGTTATCACAGCTAAATAAGCAAGAGAACCCGTCGTGCCAAAGGCTCATCTGGTGGAACGACTGTGGAATGTCGTCAAAACGGTTGATGATAATATCAACAGTGCCTTGCTCCACATCCTGATAACTCACGTCACTTGGCGTCATGATATCCAGTCGTATTTTCGGTGCTATCTCGCTCAACTTTTTCAATAGCGGCTGAATAATAGTGGACTCAGCATAGTCACTCGCCATGATACGAAACACACGCTCACTGTCTTCAGCATTAAACTCCGTGGTCGGCTGCAATGTCTTTTCTACATTCGCCAGGATGTTTCGAATCAGTGGCTGCAGTTTGTGTGCTCGCTCGGTCGGTATCATCCCTTCACTGGTTCTCACCAACAGCGGATCTTCAAACAGATCGCGCAATCGGCGCAGGCCATTACTCATAGCTGGCTGAGTTATTCCTAATTGATTTGCAGCTCGTGTTACGTTTCTTTCACGTAGCAACATGTCTAAATACACAAGTAAATTAAGGTCTATACGAGCAATATTCATAAGAAAAATACCGAATATAATAACTATAAATTAACAAAATTATCACATGCATGGTTATTCTTTGTCCATAGCAAAGTTTTAATCCAAGCCAATTTGGCAACCATACCCCACGTGAAACTAAGGAATAGTTATGTCGCAAATTACACAAGATATCGAAATGATAGAAGTTGCAAAAAGCGCTGCAGGTGCACCATGGGATGCAATTAACCCTGAATCTGCTGCTCGTATGCGAGCTCAAAACAAATTCAAAACAGGTCTAGATATCGCGCAATACACAGCAGATATCATGCGTGCGGATATGGCGGCTTACGACGAAGACAGCTCTCAATACACTCAGTCTCTGGGTTGCTGGCATGGTTTCATCGGCCAACAAAAGCTGATTTCTATTAAGAAGCACTTTGATGGTAAAACAGACCGACGCTACCTATACCTATCAGGTTGGATGGTTGCAGCACTTCGCTCAGACTTTGGTCCACTTCCAGACCAATCAATGCATGAGAAAACATCGGTTGCAGGCCTAGTAGAAGAACTATACACATTCTTGCGCCAAGCTGATGCACGTGAACTGGGTGGTTTATTCCGTGAGCTAGACGCAGCACGTGAAGCGGGCGACGTTAACCAACAAGACCTTATCCAAGACAAAATCGACAATCACGTAACACACGTGGTGCCAATCATTGCAGATATCGATGCAGGTTTCGGTAACGCAGAAGCGACTTACCTAATGGCTAAGCAGATGATTGAAGCTGGTGCATGTTGTCTACAAATCGAAAACCAAGTAGCCGATGAGAAACAATGTGGTCACCAAGACGGTAAAGTAACGGTTCCACACGCTGACTTCCACGCAAAACTTCGCGCACTTCGTTACGCATTCCTTGAGCTAGGTATCGACAACGGCATCATTGTTGCTCGTACCGATTCACAAGGCGCTGGTCTGACAAAAGAAATCGCAGTAGTGAAAGAGCCGGGCGACCAAGGTGACATCTACAACTCATATCTAGATGTTGAAGAGATTGATGTTGCTGATATGGCTGAAGGTGATGTTTGCTTCAACCGCGACGGCAAGCTAGTTCGTCCTAAGCGTCTACCATCTGGCTTGTACCAATTCCGTGAAGGTACTGGTGAAGACCGCTGTGTATTTGACTGTATCGAAGCAATCAACGCGGGTGCTGATCTTCTGTGGATTGAGACTGAGAAACCACACATCGGTCAAATCAAAGAGATGATGGACGGCGTACGTGAAGTACACCCTAATGCGAAACTGGTTTACAACAACTCTCCATCATTCAACTGGACGCTAAACTTCCGTCAACAAGCATACGATGCAATGGCAGCAGCAGGTAAAGATGTGTCAGCTTACGACCGTGCAAGCCTAATGAGTGCGGAATACGATGAAACTGAACTGTCTGCAAGCGCTGACGAGAAGATTCGTACATTCCAAGCGGACGCATCTCGCGAAGCAGGTATCTTCCACCACTTGATTACTCTGCCGACTTACCACACTGCGGCGCTTTCTACTGACAACCTTGCGAAAGAGTACTTCGGTGACCAAGGCATGCTGGGCTACGTTGCGAATGTTCAACGCAAAGAGATTCGCCAAGGTATCGCATGTGTTAAACACCAAAACATGTCTGGTTCAGACATGGGTGATGACCACAAAGAGTACTTCGCTGGTGAGAATGCACTGAAAGCAGCAGGCGAAGCGAATACGTCTAATCAATTTGATTAATCGCTAGCACTTTTGATTAACCGCTAAAACTAAAGCCTCCCCCGCCCTTCTCTCTTACTTAGGTAAGATCCGGGGGCAGGCTTTGAGATAAAGCTTGTACTGCCGGCTTTATCTCAAAGTCTGAGAATTGTGTTCTACACCACGGTCAGCTAAGCAACTTCTGTTTAAGCTAACTATATTTATGTTGTTAAGATTCCTGTTTGTTGATATTTCTTTTGATTGAGAGTGCCTATGACTTCAATACCTAAACACCTACAAGATGCAAAAACACTGCTATCAGAAAATGGTTTCGCAACGGGTGATACTTGGTATCACGGCACATCTTCAGCCTTGCTCGCTTCAATTAAAGGCCAAGGTCTGAAACGTTCTGGAGACAAAGCACTCAATGAAGCCGCTTCAAAAACCATGGCGACGATTGGCAATAACTACACCGAGTCGGTTGAACCTGTGTTCCTGACTCAAAGTAAGGAGCTAGCATATTACTGGGCTCAACAAACTGTTCGCGAACGAGGTGTTCGCTTCGAAGGTGAAGAGCAGCCTATCGTCTTAGCGGTAAACCTATCTGAAAAACAACGTGCCAAAGTAAGACCGGACGTTGGCGCAATGAGCCTATTGATGATGAGTGTTGGCGAGCAATTCATGGCTCACTTAACTGAGATATATCAAGAGAATAACATCGCAGGCCTAGACATTGATCTTCGCACTGCCGATCGTATGGACTACCTCAATAAACTCGGTATGGCCTACATTGATGAAGACGTCAGCCGCGCTTGTGTGCAAGAGTTAGCTGAGCCCGAGCTGGTCAATTAAAAACGTTCAATGGTTCAGTCTTCTTAAAAACAAAAATGGCTCCCAATACGGAGCCATTTTTATTTGCTATCAGCCGACAGGCACATCTAGACTATGAGCACAGAAGGCCTTTCTGTGCAGGTTGCGTCATTTCGATGTCACCTTGTAGAGAACGATAAACGATGGTGTTCCAGACTTCACCATTATCCATTTCAAACTCAATAGCATAATTCAAACCCGCGACAACCTGAGTTCGAACACTCAAGATCTGTTTGAGTTCAGCTGAAGTGTTCATTTGGCCAAGAACTGCGTTTAAAGCTTGCTTAGCTTCTGGTGTAATCTCGCTTTGCGACCAACCACCAGTCAGACTTTGAGTGCTGCAGATAGGGTTAGTATTCTCTTGTGGTTGAGTTGGAACCTCAGATTTTTGACTACACCCAACCAACGCCACAACGCTAAACAAGGTTACTATTCCAAGTAATGATGTTAATCGTACTTTCTTCATAAATTCTCTCTAACTCAATCATTCACGAGGGTTCACTCGCAATAATGTTTCATATGTAGGCAAGCTTAAACCTCGAATGTCATCACTTAATCAGAGATTATGGCGTAAATACTCTATAAACACAGAAGATTGTCAGAAAAACAAAGCTGAGCACTGGAGTCCTGCTTTTATGTATCAGATATTTAAATCATTTAAATGGGTAGCGAGAGAAGAAGCAAGTATAAGACAGATACAATTCATCACTTAATTATATACTTTAAGATCAAGGTATTCCTATCACGATTAATAAGATGAGCTTATCTTGATGTGGATTATGATATTGGTTCAAAAAATAGATATTTGAGGTTATTTTATAAATTCAAAAGTTTATGCTCGGCTTAATCATGTCTGATTTTCAACTGTGACACATACCCTACAAGTTGTTGATAACAGTGTATTTTATTCATCTGTAAATTCATTCAGATATGGTAAATCTTTATTGTTAAGGGTGAGCGCAAGTAGTAAAATCTCGCCAGATTGTGCAACTTACTTCTCACACCATGGACACAAGTCAAGTTACGATTAACTCTCTCAAAGTAACGTAACTTCAAACACATACCTAAAATCAGTGTCCTATAGATAGTACAGATCAAATAAAAATAATTATATAAACCTAGGCTAGGTTAAACATGAAATTAACGTCGTCTTTAGGCTCACTGTTGGCTAGCAGTCTGTCTATCGAAACAAAACAGCGAGCGCTGACAGAGCTCGTCATCAGCACTTTTCAGCTACATGAGCGCGCTGAGTTTTTTCAAAACGTGACTGAATATCGTAAAAGCCAATTAGAATTGCTTTTCCCAGAGCATCAAAACAAAAGCGACTCTGTATTGTTTGAGGTGATGGACTACCGCGATCTGATTCTGCGCTATCCAAATACACTATCTGCAGAGATTGCTCTTCTAGAGCAGGTCGTAGGGCAGTGCTATATGCATTGGCTAGATTTCTGGTGTGAGTGTGAAATTGCTGCGATCAAAGCAAAATCACCATTAAATTCAAGATCCATTACTCATGTCGACCTCCCTATCAATGACAGTGCTTATTACGGTGCGATCATCGAACAGATAGAACATGAGCCACTTTTGGTACAAACACCGAGTCACCCACAAGGAATGCCAATTAACGATGCCATTGCTTTAAGCAATCTTGAGGTGTTCATCAAGGGTGAGAAATGGTTTGAGATGCTGCCTTTATTACACCTTTCTCAGGCAGGTGAGCATTTTATTCTGCTCAAACACCCAATCGATGAAGCCGTTCCGACACTGGTTTCCTCTGCGCTGATTCAAGACTGGTCTAAGAACGACACTTGGCTAAGTTACACACCAACGTTCAGCAATGAGCACTGGCAATACTGTTTACCCGATTACGGCTACGATGAGCTCGAAGGGGTACAACTTTTCACACCACCAAAATTGCCGAAATGTCATTCTCTCGTAGAATTTGATAATCACTTCCAGTTACAATTGTCTGACAAAAGCGCTGTGTGTGAAGTGTTGCGCTTGACAGTAAGTGGCAATACTCAACAAAAACTCTATTTTCTCTACCTTGCTCAGAAAGAGTTGATGAATGCCTTACATCAAACAGAGTACAAAGTCGGCTTCACGATTATCGAGCAACCTTTCATGCTTCATTTTTATCAAGCCATTGATTCCAATGCATACTTCCATTCTGGGTATTGCGAATTAAATGATGATGGCACAACAATTTATCGTGGGTTTTGGAATTTCGAGATGATGGTAAAAGCATTCAATAATGTCGATTTCCGGAGCTACAAACGCGCAGCGCGAGAGGGCAGAAAGCCATTAGAAAAGTCGCGCTCGGCAGGAAAAACTAGCTCGGTAAAAAAGGATGAACATGTTTGATTTCGGCCTCGAGGCGATCATCTATGCAAAAGCAATCACACTGCTTGCAACCGTGGCAGTGGTTGTCATGTGGTTGTTCTATTACTGCTATCGCCTGAAACAAAAAAACGAAGTGATCGCAGGGACACACCATGCCCCTTACATCGCGTATTCGATCTGCATTGTTGCGTGGATCAGCAGTAACGCTTATTTCCATACTGACTTATTACCGGAACTTGGGGCCTCGGCCGCCGTGTTCGCGGCAAAGTTTGCCAACCTCGCCTCTTTCTTTGCGTTTGCCTTCGCCTACTACTTCTCGTGTCAACTCGCCGCCGAACAACGTAATGGTAAAGTTCATGTGTGGCAACAAGCCATTTTCGTCTGCTCATCGGTCTACTCCCTGTTTATTAATTTAAGTCCAGGATTAACCGTTGAACACGTCGATATTACCGGCCCAAGCCAATTCGTGATTGAATTTGGCCCTCATACGCCATACTTCTTTATCGGACTGGTGAGCTTTGTTGTCCTAACCTTAACCAACCTTGTCGCTATGCGATCCAATAGCAGCAAACTAATACTCGCCAAGACAAATTACATGATTGCGGGCATCTTAGTTTTCATGCTTTCAACTGCGACCATTCACCTTGGCATGACCTACTTCATGCGTGATTTCTCACTGACCTGGTTACCACCAGCGTTATCTATTAGTGAAATGATGTTCGTTGGTTATGCCCTGCTAACATCACGCTTCTACAGTGTTAAATACCTCGCTTATATGAGTCTCAACGCTCTGTTAGTCTGCGCAATTCTAGTGATACCTTTCGGTGCAATCTTCATCCCACTGACCGATGACAATCAGTGGCTAGTAGCCATTCCTATCTGTGCGCTGATAGGCATCACTTGGCATGTTCTCTACAAGCGCGTAAGCCATTACGCCTCATTCTTTGTCTACGGAAACAAGAAAACACCAGTACAACAGATCCTCTCACTAGAAGACGATTTCAAGCTGTCGATTGATGATGCAATGCGTCGACTAGGTAGCCTACTGCAGATTCCCGAAGACAAGCTGCGTCTGGTGAACAGCAACTACAACGAAACCTTCTACGAAGATTATCTGTCTACCAACAAGTCCGTCTTAGTGTTCGATGAGCTGTCTCAGGATCTTGATTACACCGCGCCAACCAAGCGCTCGATAAAAGCCCTGTATGACAAGATGAGTTCAAACGACACCGCCTTAGTGATGCCTTTATTTGGTCAGGGAAAATCGGTCACGCACTTATTGGTCTCGTCACACAAGAGCAACGATAAGATGTTCTCTAACGAAGAGATCGCAGCCCTACAAACCTTGTTAACTCGTGTACAAAGCACCATTGAAGCCGATAGACGCATCCGCCAAAGTCGCGCTCTTGCTAATTCAATCGCACACGAGATGCGTAACCCTCTTGCTCAAGTGCAGCTGCATTTTGAGGTATTAAAGCAGCACATTGATAATCAAGCCCCAGCCAAACAAATCCTAAAGGATATTGAGAATGGCCAAGCGGCGATTCAACGCGGGCGACAACTGATCGATATCATCCTGCGCGAAGTCAGTGACAATACGCCTGAACACGGCCCTGTGACCATGACCTCTATCCACAAAGCCGTAGATCAAGCCGTAAGCCACTATGGTTTTGAGAATGAAAAGAGCATTGAACGCATTCGTTTACCACAACAAGCAGATTTTGTAGCAAAGCTGAATGAAACCTTATTCAACTTCGTCATTTTCAACCTGATACGCAATGCTATCTATTACTTTGATTCTTATCCAGAAAGCCAAATTGAGATCAGCACCAACACAGGACCTTACGAGAACGTTCTGATATTCCGGGATACTGGCCCTGGCATTGACGAAGCCATTGCGCATAAGATCTTTGATGACTTCTTCTCTTACCAGAAAAGCGGCGGTAGCGGCCTAGGGCTTGGCTATTGCCAACGTGTGATGCGATCATTTGGCGGCCGAGTAGAATGTCACTCTAAACTTGGGGAGTTTACTGAGTTCCACTTGTACTTCCCGGTGGTACCCAATGCACCCAAAGCAGATGCGCTTCGTACGCCTTACTTCAATGATTGGAAAAGTAATCAAACCGCAACTGAAAACAAAACCAACACCGAAGTTAAGCCAGATAAGCAAGCGGAAACGCAACATTCAGAACCAACAAGTACAGTAACCCCTGAAAACCATTTGGCTCCAACCGTGCTTATCGTCGATGATAAAGAAGTACAACGCACGCTTGTTCAAATGTACCTGAGTCGACTTGGTGTAAATAGCTTACAAGCCAAAAACGGTGAGAACGCCGTTGAGCTATTCAAAACACACAAGGTCGATTTGATCTTAATGGACGTACAAATGCCGATAATGAATGGTTTTGACGCAAGCCAAATCATCAAGGCACGCTCTCCTCAAACGCCAATCATTGCTTTGTCCGGCGAATCAGGACAGAACGAGTTAGATATGATCAGCCAGTTGATGGATGGTCGCCTAGAGAAACCAACCTCTTTGAATGCACTGCAACACGTGCTCGACAACTGGCTTGAGAAAGACTGGGCGTCGGATGCTTCTAAAGAAGCAGAAAGTGAATAGTTAATGAGTTAAGAACCAATTTTTTATTCTCGATAATCGTGAACTTAATTCAATATCAAAATATCATTTATATAAACGCATAACGGCGCAAATATCTTTGCGCCGTTTTTTTAACTTGAGAATACTAATCTCTTGGAACTTGCTCTTTGTCTTCAAAAGCCCCCTGTCCAATCAATTTGAGATTGGAAGACATACCTACCACTTCGACGTGTAATTCCAAATATGGGATTTTGAAAACCACAATTCAATATATATAAGTTTTTAGGTATTCAATAACATGTATCCAACGCTTGAGAACAAGCATAGAACACTTACTAAAATATACAGGTGAACATCATGAAAACATTAACACTTTTATTCGCTACTCTTGCTGTTTCTGCTTCTGCATTCGCAAACGATGGCCCTGGCACTCGATGTCTAACTGAAAAGGGTGAAGTTATCCGAACTCACCTCGAAAGTTGCCCAACGAATACTAAGACACTGTAATACCTATCTAGAAATGAAAAGCCTCGTATATTTACGGGGCTTTTTTATACCCTAAATAAATTAAATTGACCTCATAGATTATAGAAAGGTGACACAGTTAATTTTGATACCAAATATGAGAATGACGAAACCAAAATTCAGTATATATAGCTATCTGATTATTCAATATTATACCCACATCGCTTAGGTATAAGTGAAAACAAAAACATATAAGGTGAACATCATGAAAACATTAACACTTCTATTCGCTACTCTTGCTGTTTCTGCTTCTGCATTCGCAAACGACGGTCCTGGCACTCGATGTCTAACTGAAAAGGGTGAAGTTATCCGAACTCACCTCGAAAGTTGCCCAACGAATACTAAGACACTGTAATACCTATCTAGAAATGAAAAGCCTCGTATATTTACGGGGCTTTTTTTGGATCAAAAATAATTACTTTATGGGATAGTTACAAAATCTACGGATGAAAAAAACCAGTCAAAAGTGACTGGTTTTAGGTTATTAAATAGCGATATTATGGGCTGTTGAATGAGACGATTAATCTCATCAAAACATATAGCGGAAACCGATTTGAACTTCATCTTCATCGTTATCGAGGATACCGCCTTGGCCCTCATCCAGCAGGTTTTTTTTGTATGCTACGTAAAGAGATGAATTGTTGATGTATCGAGCATATTCCACCGCAATAAAGTTTGCGTCTAGTGCATCCAAATTCTTGTTATCAACTTCAAACGAGCTGTATGTCATATTTACGTTGTTGTCACCAAAAGTATAACCAGCGTATAAGTCAGCAGCAGTGAAGTCTGTATTACCTGATAGGTACGACGCTCCCTGATTGTATGTGCCGTGAGCCTCACCTTTTGTACTGACGTACTGATCTGCCGTTAGTTCACCGATATGGTAAGTAGCAGCAATGTTGAAGCCACCTTTTAAGTATTTTGCAGCCATTAATACTGCACTTGAACTCGTATCATCATTGCTATCTACAGACTCAGACTGGTTGTAACCTAGACCTAGGCTTAGAGAGTCGGTTACATCGTAACTACCTGCAATACCGAAACCCGTGTGTTCATTTTCAATCGAGCTATTTTGGCTTTCAGAGTTTAAATTTAGAGACGTTGCAAGTGAAAAGCCTTCACCAAAGTTTAAGCTATAAGCTAAAACGTTGTTTGCACGATCGCCAGATGAAACAGAATATTCATTGACGTAACCAGAGTAGACCTCAGACAAGTCACTCCAGTCAGTGAGCATAGTGACCGCATTGTTTTGGTGACCGTAAGTAATACGGCCGTAATTAGTGTCAGCACCAGCGTACAAGTGACGAGTGTTCATATGATTCGAATCATATTGTCCCCCTTCTTTTTCAGCTATTTCAAACTCCGCACGTGCAATCAGTGATACATCATTATTTACTTTCTCTTCACCTTCCACATTAATTCGAATACGCGAAGCATCTTTATAAGTGTTGTCACTTTCATCTGATTTATTTGCATCAGAAAAATTGGCTCTAACTTCCACTCGCCCATCGACTTTTATCGTTGTGTCTTCATCAGAATAGACTTCTGACGCTGCTGCCGCTGTAGAAAGTAGTGCTGAAGCAATCGAGATGCTGATTAGATTTTTATTCATAGTTTAACCTTCACGCAAAAATCCATTTAAAGAGATAAATTTCCATTCAGTGGAATTTATAAAAAGCCCAACATCTATATAAATTGGGCATGTGAGTTTTTAGCTTGAGCTGTGACTATAAATCTGTTGTAGATAATCGAATATAGGTTGTTTTGAGACTGAAAATCTCAATAACGGAAAGCAATTGAACACTGTTTCTTATCGTGAGCAGTGCAAAGGGAGTAAGCAATAGTTTAATTTTATGATAACGAATTAACTAAATATAATGGTGAGGATAAAAGCATGCTTTTCCAAAATTTCTGGGCGACAAGCAATAAAAAACCCTACTAGCTGATTAGTAGGGTTTGTCGTATTGTTACTTGTTAGGTGTACGTTAGATTACATCTAGAATTTTTAGACCATCGGCAATACCAGAGATAATCATCTGCATTGCAAGTGCTGTTAACAGTATACCTGCGATTTTTCCGACGATTTGAATAATTTCCACACCAAGAAAGTCCATAACTTTTTTGATATTCAACATGATAAGTAAGTTGATTGCTGCAATACCTAAGATAATCGCTAACAACAAAAGCTCTCCAGTTATCGTTTGTGCATCTGCAGCCATTGTTGTAATTGCGACCAAAGCTTGCGGAGTTGCAAAGAAAGGCATAGCAAGTGGAGAGATTGCAATACTTTTGCTTACAGGCCCAACGAGGCTTGATTCACTTTTCTTATCCTCTCCCATAACCATCTGAATAGCATATAGAAATAGGATGATTCCACCGGCAATATTTAGGGAGGCTGTGTCTATATGGAATAAGCTCAACAATACACTACCGCCAAAGACAAAGAATGCACAGATACTCGTTGCAATCATTGTTGTTTTTATCGCGATTTCTCGTTGCTCCGCCTTTGTCATCTGAAGTGCATACTTAGAAAAAACGATCGAGATCTTCATTGGCCCCATCGTTGCTAGTAGCAATGTAACGATATCTAAAGTACCCATAGTCATATTTGATGCCCTCTCATTTTGCTGGCTTTGCTTAAGTAACGCCGCATCTATTGTTTAAATTTACGAATGTAGTTGTGCTGACCAGAGAAAGAATACAAACCCTAGAAAAACAATCATAGACCATATATTGAGAGCGCCAATTCCATAAATGATATTTACCATAAAAATGAGTGAGTTTTAGTACGCCAAACCTACAAAATGTTGTGCTATGCTCTATATATTGGTTAAAAATCAAAGGAATAACAAGAAGATGAAGAATCAGATTGATGACTACTACGTGTTTTGTCAAGTTGCAAAATTTGGAAGTATGAAAAAAGCAAGCGAGAAAATTAGATTGCCTTTGTCAACAGTCAGCCGCCGAGTGGTAGCGCTAGAGGAAGGGTTAGGAGTTCAATTATTCATTCGCAGTAAGAACAAACTAACACTATCAAACGAAGGTGAGCGCTATTATTCTGCGTTGAACATTCACTTAGAAAAACTTCGTATCGCACTAGAAGAACTTCATGAAGACTCAGGGACACTGCACGGCAATGTCGTTCTTTCAACAACAAAGATTTTTTACCTACGATTCCTCCACCCTTTCTTGAAAACCTTATTAAAAGAGAATCCCGACTTGTCCATCGAGCTAAAAAACTCTCATAGCGCAACAGAGTTAACCGAGGACGTAGACATTGCTATAGCTAATGGTGAGCTGCCAGAAAGTAATCTAATAGCGAGGAAGCTAACCGACGTCCCCCTTACATTTGTCGCAACGCAAGAGTTTGTAGAAACCTATCAATCTGAAATTCAAAATGGGGAATTTAGTAAGCTTCCTTATGTATCAACGTTTTCTCACCCTTCACTCCCTGTATTAAACAAAAAAACAGGGGAAAAATTTAAACTCCAACCTGACAAAAAGCTTGTCGTGATGGACTTGGAAATGGTTGTAAAAGCAACAGTAGATTCTATTGGCTATGCAATACTCCCTCCTTATATGTATGAAGAGATAGAAGAAACCCATTCCTTAATAGAAATCCTTCCCGATTACCAATTAGACCCAGTAACCTTTAGCCTCCTATATCGAAATAAGAATTTACAATCAGCAGCGCAACGAGTTGTAATTGATAAAATAATGGAAGCATTTAATAAATAATTTAGTAATTCCATTAGTGGGATTTGCAAACCCGAAACTCGATATATATTCAAATTACAAATATACATAATATGACCTCAACGCAAAAATCTGCGGCGTGAATAATAAGATAAACACAACATTCAATGAGGTCACATTATGAAAAAAGTTACTCTATCAACTTATATCCTTATGCGTCTAAAAGAGCTAAACACTAACCACATCTTTGGTATTCCTGGTGATTATGTTCTTCCGTTTTTCGATGAAATGCTCGATGGCGAACACAATGTCAAACACGTTATGCCACGAAATGAATTGAACGGCACATATGCTGCAGACGGATACGCGAAATTGAATGGCTTTGGTGCGATGGCCGTTACCTTCGGAGTGGGCTCATTAAGTTGTGTGAATGCCGTTGCGGGTGCTTACGCTGACGACACACCAATTATGGTTATCGCAGGTACTCCTACTGTTGACGTGTTATCGAAACCAACTGAGCGACGTTACCATCATGTTATTGAAAATGACTTCAATACGAATATCAATATCTTCAAACACATAACATGTGTAAGCCACCGCGTAGAAGATATTCGTACCGCGCCATTTGAAATCGACCAAATGCTTCGCAAATCGATGCAAAGCAAAAAGCCTGTATATCTTGAGGTTCCTTATGACCTTCAAACGATGGAGGTTGATGTACCAATTAGGCCACTAGACCTAATGATGCAGCAATCATCAACGACAAACCTTGAAGTCGCGCTCCAGGAAGCAATAGAACTGATTCGTAAATCTAAAACTCGAAGTGTACTTACCGGACATTTATTACAACGCGAAGATATGATTGATCAGGGTGTAGAGTTGGTAAGTCAACTCAATGCAGCCGTAGCGACAACTTTCACCTGTAAAATGGGCGACTTTGAAGCACATCCGAACAGTGTTGGGATTTACATGGGTGAGGTAAGCGAAGATTATACAAAAGAGATGATGGACGGCGCAGATATTGCTATTGCTCTCGGTGTCACTCTGAATGAATTCGACACTGGTGTTTTCTCGACCAAGTTAGGCCAAAACCAAGACGTGATTTGGATTCGAAAAGACTATGTTGAGATCAATGGCAAACGTTACGATCAAGTTTACCTACGCGATTTCTTACCAGCACTTCGTGGGGCGGCTAAAGACATAAATCTAGGGCAATTACCATTGCAGCCTCGTCGTAAGTTTGCATTCGAACAACGTGACGCTTTTGTACCAACAGATAACGCTTTAACAATTGACCGACTGTTTGTCCAGTTCTCAAATTACCTTGAAGCGGGAGACATGTTATATGGTGATACAGGTGGTTTCATCAATAGCTCACAAGCTGAATTCCCGGCCGACGTAGTTATGCACGGCTGTGGTAACTGGGGCTCACTAGGCGCAGGCTTTGGAATGTATGTTGGTGCTAACTTCGCCAACGAATCGACAAACAAGCGTTCTGTTTCAATTCAAGGTGAAGGTGCATTCACAATGAGTGCTCAAGACTTGGCAACGCTTATCGAACATAAGAAAGACCTTGCTCTTTTCATTCTAGACAACGCAGGCTATGGCGCTGAACGTGCTATTCACCCAGGCAAAGAACGTTCTTATAACGATATTGCAGTATGGAAATATGAAAAGCTTGGGGAAGCGCTTGGCGGTACTGAAGGTGTAGACGTTCGCAGTTATGTTGCTAACACTGAAAAAGATATTGCTGAGATTTTCGAAAAGCTGAAAGAGCCTAAGGGAGTAAACATCGTACGTATCATGTTAGATCCGAACGACTCAGCTACATTCAACTTGCGCTTTAGCCAATTGCTACAACACTAAAACGTTTCACAGAGTTCATGGTTCGCAGGTTGCCTGACCTGCGAATTTTGATGTCCTAGCCAAGGATGGCATTTTTATCCTCTTCCCTCTGCTCTTGTTAAATATCGACCAGTAAGTAGCTGAACCTCACAAATACACCCGCTAACAGGTTAGCAATTGCACCATTAATAAAGCTCACTTCATCAAACAGTGGTATGTTGGCCAAATCCAAATAAGCTGGCCAAAACATAATAACAAACATGTAGATGACAGCCATTGGCATAGGTGACGTAATATGTTTGTAAGCGAAAACCCATAAAAAGACACCTATGGTGATAAATAGGACACTTGGATGAGTAACAGAAGGCATCACAACAAACAGAATAATGTATGAAAATGTGGCACAAATAAGATGACCAACCAGAAAAATCAGAGCCCCCATCTTTGGTGGTATTGGTAAGCTGGCAAACATCACATATAAGGTTCCAGCAATCATCATGCTATTTGCACCTTTATCCCACCCACTGACATACCAAAACGCCAATACAAGGCTTAAACCCAGAGTACAACAAGTTGTGTTTCTCCATGCGATACGCCAATTAGCTTTATATATGACGGTCGTCGAACTGGGTATATCTCCACTTATTATCATCTGTCTAGAGACGATAAACTCTGAGAGTTTATCTAGTATTTCATCGGACATATCACAATATTGACTCACCCGGTTTTGTAAGTCTAAACACCCAATATCTTCCGTCGCAAAGAGTTTGTTTAGTTCCAACCGTTGTTCTTCAGATAACTCTCGTGTCGCAACTTGGTTTAGTTGAGATAACTGATTAAGTAACAACAAAGAATGCCTTAACTCATGGCTTGTAACCCTATCTTGCGATTTGAAGTTGAATATATTCAAGACCATCACTTCGGTATACTGACGTAGTAATGATTCACCTGAATTTTTTAAGCGTTCTAGTGCATCGCTTTCACTTCCCGAGATCAATGGGGTTCGGATTTGCTGCATGACACCTTTTTTGTACTGTTTTAGTTCTCCTTGAACTTGCGCGTCGGTTTTCGGCGAATAAAAAGCAGAACTGATCACACTGCAAACAACAATCGCGACTAACATACCAACGACACGAGCAATAACGACATCATTTAGGGTTTCAATTGACGGGTTATAAGTGGTAGGGAAAGCAGTAAAACATACCGTAAGGCCAGCAATTGAAAAGATGTACGCAATATTCGGATTGATCATTCGGTGAAACGAAGCGAACAACGTAAAGGCTACGACAGCGGATGCCGCTATAGCGCTAAAGACGAGCGTGTCCGACAGATGGTACTGAGCAACCATAAAGGTAACGGAACCACCTAACAACGTAGCAATAGTACGAAACATAAAACGGGTAAGTTGCGCCCCTGAATGCCTCTCAGTCATGAATAACATGGCTGACATAATTCCGGCTGAGCTGTAGCCTGTACCTTGTTGAATACAAATTAGCCAAGTCGCGACCATAGCTAGAGCTACCAAGAATGCTTTTTTTACATGAGGTACAGAAAAGGTCATCTGCCCAATAGACACCTGAGTCATCATGCTTTATTCCGACACTTCAATCGTTGCCGTACCGCCGGCAGCTAATCGGAGTGTGGCTAAGTCATCTGTAATCTCAAACCGAACAGGAACTCGCTGGTTTAAACGTACCCAAGGAACTGTCGGGTTTACATTAGCAATCAGCCCTGAGCTATCGGCACTCTTATCCGCAATGGCGCGTCCAATACCGTCAACTACAAGATTGACTTCTTGGTCTTTTATCATCAGTTTTGCTTTCGCTTTTTGCCCTAGTTCGATATCTCCCACGAGTGTTTCAGGGAAGTAGCCTACAAGGTAAAATGTTTCGCTTTCAACAAGAGCAAATAATGATTGTCCCAGAGAAACATAATTACCTTCTCGCAAATTCAAGTTTGTCACATAACCATTAGCAAACGCGTAGATCTTTGTGCGCTTCAGATCCAACTCAGCATTGCTTGCTTCTACCTCAGCTTGCGCTAAATCCAGCTTTAATTTTTTAATCTTAAATTGATCTTCAACCAACTGCTTCTTTGTCACATATTTCTTTGCCGTCTTATTACGTTGGTAACTATCAACCGCTGAGTCTACTTCAACTGACAAAGATTGGACCTTCAACTTAGCTTTATCGACTGCTAGCGCGTAATCGGTATCATCAATTTCAATCAGTAAATCACCTTCTTTAACTTCTTGGTTATCCTTCACTAATAGGGTCTTAATCTTACCCGAAACCTCAGGTGTTACATTCAACACTTCAACTTGAATTCGTCCATCACGCGTCCATGGTGTGTCCATATAAGCGTTCCATGCCAAATTACCCACAAAATAAGTGGCAACAACAACTAATACTGGGAGTACAGACCCAAAGATTTTTTTCATATGAACGACCCCTTGTTGAACAATATGATGAAACTCAAAATTAATGAAAAAAAGCACAACTGAATCTGTGCTGCGTATTTAATACTTATTAGATTAGAGAGACTTCGTATAGGCTCTCTAACCAATAGAAATAGCAATATAGCTAGGGTGAGAAAAGTGACTAAGGGGGGTAAATAATATGTATCAAACAAAATTAAATCGTTCATATGCCATCCGTGAATATGATACTTAACGTTAAGATGGACCATCTTACGAGAACTTTCAATAACTCTAAGAAAAAACGAGTAAAACTGGGGTGCCAATTCCAAAACAGTGAGAATGCCGTGAACTGGTCAAAATGCACAAGGTCAATAAGATCTTAATGGATGGTCGCTTAGAGAAACCAACCTCTTTGAACGCACTGCAACACGTGCTCGACAACTGGCTTGAGAAAGGCTGGGTATCGGATGCTTCTAAAGAAGCCGAAAGTGAAGAGTAAATAACTAATCTCTAATGACTAATGGCTAATGGCTAATACGTTAAGCCACGGCTGATAAAAACCCCTTCAAGAAAGGCTCTTGAAGGGGGTTTTAGTTATGGTTAACTCTTTAAAATCAGACAGTTATTACTCTTTAATATTGTTGTTCGATTAAACGAACAAAGTAACACCGGTTTCTTGGTTAATGGAAATAGATTGCGTCACTCCATTTCTTACCAATCTTAAATTGATAACATCTGATCGCCACTCGATATCAGAAACTCGAACCTCATCGTTTTGCGTCAAGTTATGTATAGTAGCAACTTTAAGAACCGCTTCTTGGCTACGCAAAATCGTGTAAGCTAAATCGCTGGTTGCAGGGTTGTCTGGCGCATACCCCATCAACAATATCGCTGAGCACTCCGTTATAATCTGCTGATTAAACTCAGTTTGCCCATCAATCGAATAACGTAAATCAATAGACTCTTCAAGTGTCGCCTCATGGCAACTCGTCATCCTTGATAAAGGCCCATCTAACGGATTGTCGCAAGCTTGCGCCAGAGCCAAAGAACGGTGTAGCCCTCTAACATGCCAAACCAAATCCAGTTGTTGGTGGTGAGGGTTTTCCACTGTATTGAACTCAATCGCGACATCCCCTAGCCATAGAACTTGGCGACGAAACACCACATCTTTGTACGCAGCTAAATCCCACTGAACAATAATATGACTGTCGACGGTCGGTAACTCGCCACACCAATCAGTTTGTGTGTCTAACCATGTGTAGGACGGTTCTTTTACAAACGTGTTTACTTGCGGATTAGCTGGCGGTTGGTTCTTCTGATTCACCGCCAAGGTGTTGTGCGTCACCGTATTTTTATAATACCCATAATGCAGCTCAGCCCCATACCCTGTTGTTCCTAAGTCAGGCAAAATTTCTTTACCGTTTCGAGTAATGATCATTCCTAAACGGTCATAATGATCGTGCTCACCACCATACGGAGAATGCTTAATGAGTAGCATGTTATCGAACTCTCGATCGTGCATGATCGTGATGCCCGATTGTTCTGCATGAATAGATTGGCATGTAAGCGACTTCGCGGCAGGCAATACATCTACGCCGTACAGTAGCGCGTCGATATTGTTGCGAGGCTTATCTTGATAGATATTCTGCAACGCCGATGCGAACAAAGGGTCGCGAAACTCGCGGTAGCCGAATTCAAACAGGTGGCTATGAGTTAACTTCTCTTGACCCGCAATACAATCATTAAGGCGTGGAAAGTCACCCGTATTGATCAGTAGCTTAAGCGGGAATGCCAACATGGTATGGAAGTTTGGCACCGATTGTAGTGAGTACTCTGTTTTACATGCCATTTTTTCGAAATTCAGAAGCGCTTGTAAAGCGTAGTAATGATAATGGATTGAACCTTCAAACCATAAGCCCTCTCCTTTTACACCATGCTCTAACTGATACTTCAAGCCATAAGGAGTGTTCACCGAGAAGTCGATGAATTTTCGCTCGCCAAGAATCAAACCGATCACACCAATAGTCGCAGAAATCTTCATTTCATGGTTGTGCAATTGATCAGCTCGATGTTGCATCAAGAACTCAGCGCCTTCGCGTAACAAGCGCTGCTCAATAAACAATTGCTCTTCGCTATTCAAATGCTCTTTAACGAAATCATAGCCTCGGGCAAAATCAATATTGCAATTCGCTTCACAGAGGGTCTGCGCGTTTGCTTTGCCTGGGCCGTTATATGGAATACCGCCGTGCTCTTCATAATTCGGATAGTGTTCGGCATAACCTAATAAGATCTCACGAACTTTTTCTAAGTATTTACGGTCTTGAGTAATCTGCCAAAGTAAGCCTAAGTCATTACACGCTTTCGAATTAAGACCATTCAGCCAACGCCACCATGCACCGTCATAGGGTTCTCCAGTAAACACCTCGCCATCAACAGGGCACACATGCTCAGTAGGTCTTTCTCTATCCCAACTTAAGCGAACTCCATGCTTAGGGCAAAAGTAATATAGATTCCATGTTGCGCGGGCATCAGGTGGCACGAGAGTGTCTGAAGTAAGCACGACCTGATTATCTTGAATAATTTGTTCGATGATCTCTAGACTGGCATTTTGACGAATAACCGCCATTTCTTGAGAGGTAAACTGCAACATAATGGATACCTATACTAAATCTTTAAATGGATGAAAATTGAAGTATTGTTTGGCATTTTGATAACAGATGTTCTCGACAGTCTGTTTAAGCAAAGGCTCATCATTCGGTAACTCTCCTTCATCAACCCACCTACCAAGTAAGTTACATAGAATACGACGAAAATAGTCATGACGAGAGAGTGACAAGACGCTGCGAGAGTCGGTTAACATTCCTACAAAGCGTCCTAGAGCCCCTAAATTTGCTAGATCTTGAAGTTGTTTTTCCATACCCGCCTTATGATCGTTAAACCACCACGCAGAACCAAGCTGGACTTTACCTGGCTGCGCATCACTGTCTTGAAAGGCGCCTATGATTGACCCAAGCACTGGGCTATCTTTCGGGTTAAGGCTATATACGATGGTCTGAGGGAGTTGGCGGTCTTGATCTAACAAACTCAATAAATGACTCAGGTTTTCTGCAATTGGGTTGTCACTGATTACACTGAAACCCGTACCGCCACCTAGATCATCAAAGCGGCGCTTATTCACATTAGTTAACACGCCAATGTGAACTTGCATCGACCAACCATGCTTATGATAAGCCTTACCAAGCACTTCAAAAACGGCGGTCTTAAACTGAGAAACCTCTTCACTATTCAGCGTATCACCACGTTTGACCTTAGTTATAGCTTGGTCAAGTACGTCGGGATGATAGTGTGAAAATTCCACAATTTTTAACCCCAAATCAGATAATCGACAGTTGTGCTGTGCAAAATAATCCACGCGCGAAGTAATTGCTTGAGCGTAAGTCGCAAAATCGACCACATCAATATCGGTGATCGATGCCAGTGAATTGAGCGTCTTTAAAAAGCTATTTTGATTCTCGATTTCAATCAGGCCGTCAGCACGGAATGTCGGTAAGACTGTTACAGCAAACCCTGAACGATTGAGTTTATCGTGATAGTTCAGATCACTCAGTGGATCATCAGTGGTGCACAAGGTATCCACTCGACTGTCTTTGAGGAGAGCTTGAAATCGGTGAGACTCTTGATTGAGTTTTTGATTGCAACGTTGCCAAATAACATCGCAGTTCTCTGGGTTGAGTAACAAATCGAGGTCGAAGTATTTCTTGAGCTCTAAGTGACACCAGTGATACAGCGGATTGCCGATAAGATACGGCATGGTTTCACACCACTTTTGAAACTTTTCATAATCACTCGCGTCACCCGTGATGTAATGTTCATCGACTCCGTTACTGCGTAACGCACGCCACAGGTAGTGATCGCAACTCAACCAAGCCTGAGCAATATTGTCGTATTGATGGTTGTCATAAATTTCTTTGGCATCTAGATGATTGTGATAGTCAATAATGGGAAGCCCTGCCGCGTATTCGTGATATAAACGCTTAGCGGTATCCCCCTGCAATAGAAAATCTTTATGCATGTATGAAGACATAATTCAAACTCTTGTAAAAAACTGTATTGATAAACTTTAGGGAAAAACTCAGTCATGAAATTGTTTCCTAAAGCCCCTCTACGAGTTAGTTCATATAGGCCAGAGAGACACTCTCTCTGACCTATACTCGTATTACTTTTACCTAACTAGTTGCTGCTGATTACTTGGATGTAGACATTTCTAACCGAGGTGTTTTTCTAGCACTCTTTAATAATAGAGAACCCACAGTTACAATTACCGCACCACAGAACACAAAGGCCATACGCCCCCAGAATGGGTTCGGAATGAGTACCATTGCCGTGACAAGAGCACCGAAAACCAGAATGAGCTTGCCTAACATGTCACGTTGCTGACGATCCATCTCATCTTGTCCTTCAGATTCGATTACAGGGGTTGCAACATCACTCCAAAACTCTTTAAGTTCTGTGTTTCTTTCGCCCACTGGCTCTTTGTAGAACTTGGTTGTTAGACAGAAGAAACCACCCGTAATCACAAGGTGACCAATAACCCCAAGCAGAACTTTTAGGTCACTCGCTTCACGTCCAGTGAACGGAACCTCTAGGTTTAATAGGTTGGCAACGACTTCTGCTGTAAGCACAAAACTCACGACGTAAGACACCAACATACCCACTGCCAATGTCGCCCAAGCAGCCCAGTCGGGAGTTTTCTTAATAAACATACCGAAAAATAAAGGCACTAGAATTGGCATTTGTAACAGCGTACTTACGTACATCATTGCATCGAAAAGGCTCAGACCTCGAAGAGAGTTAATGAACAGAGCCACCATGATGATCAATATGCCAAAGACCATGGTCATGAATTGACTCACTCGCATCAGCTTCTTGTCATCCGCATTTTTGTCCATGATTGGTGCATAAAAGTTACGCACAAATACACCTGAATTTCGGTTCAAACCTGAATCCATTGAAGACATGGTTGCCGCAAATACAGCCGACATCAGCAGCCCCACCATACCAACCGGCATGACGTTTTCGACAAACACTAGGTAAACCGCATCCGCCGCTTTATTGCCAAGTTCAGCCGCGTGCACAGTTGCAGCTTCAGGATAAATAATTGCCGTTACCCAAGGTGGTAAGAACCAAATCGCAGGTCCGATCAACATCAATGCAAATGCTAGGAGTGCTGCTTTACGTGCATTAACGGAATCTTTTGCCGTCAAGAAACGATATGAATCTTGCATGTTGTTGATATTTTGCAGTTGCTTAACGAACATGAAGATAAACCAAGATACGAACAACAATGGGTAGTTCATATCAGAGCCCATGACACTATCGGCAGGGAACTGCTCGATCAGATTCGCTGGACCGCCAATTTTTGCCAACGCAGCCACAGCACAAACCACCGTCACCGCCATGATCACAACCATTTGCACAAAGTCTGAGGCAACGACCCCCCATGCTCCGCCCAGTACTGAAATAAAGAGAACAATCAAACCTGTAACAACAATCGTTGTTTCGATATCAACTTTAAACACAGCACTAACGAAGAGTGCGAGACCGTTTAGCCAAATACCGGTGTAAACCACGCTTGTCGGCATTGTTGCCCATGTAAACACTTGTTCATTCGTTGCACCGAAACGACGGCGAACACCTTCAATAGGTGTAACAACACGCATTTGACGAAAGCGGTACGAAAAGAACAGCCACGAAAGTAGAAAGCCAAATGCGTTCGCCATAAAGATAACCATGATCGGAAACCCATCGGTAAAAGCTTTGCCCGCAGCACCAGTAAATGTCCAAGCACTAAACTGCGTCATGAACGCGGTAGAGCCAACCATCCACCACAACATCTTGCCCCCTCCACGAAAGTAGTCACTGGTAGAGTTGCCTGCAAAACGTTTAAAGATGACGCCAATCGCTATCATAAAGATAAAGTAGACACCAACAACGAGCATGTCGATATTCATTACGAACCCCTTTTCATTATTGTTCCGTTTGAATGATTTAATTTTTAAAATACTGTTTCATTATTACATTAACGACATTTTATTTAAGGGTGTTCTATGGTTTTTGTGATCTAAACAATGTAAAAGTCATACAAATTAGATCGAGTTTGAATTATCGAGAACGACGTTTTTTGTGTTCTAGAGATCACTAATCAATATTTGGATACATCGTGGATCAAGCAACCACAAATTGATCCCGAAACCTTAAGTTAAGGCGACAAAAATACGAGTCTAGATGGGCGTACAAAGCTATTATTCGTGCGTCTAATACTTTGGCGTTTGCCAAACATCAGCCACGAATTAGCCAAACACCTGATAAAAAAAAGCCAGCCTCATAGGGCTGGCTCTCTCAAATCAAGCGGTAGAATTAGTCCAGAAGTGAACGAACATAATCAGCAATGTCTTGATTTTGGCAGTTGTCAAAGAAACACTGTTGGAAGCGAGGGCTACCCACAGCAGTCTTCACAAGATCTTGGTCGATTGCGCGCAGTGAATCAATAAAGTTATCCTTCACCACTGCCGCTTTCACCTCATTAAGAAGTGCAGCATTGCGCTGTTGTGGCTCAGCTCGCTCTAATGGGTAACCTTGACCACGCTCACCCGTGAAGGCTTTTTCAAAGATGTAACGAACGTTCAGTTCACCAGCCCAACCAAAACCTTTCGCAAAAGCGAGCGCTATAGCATTACCATTGTTGATTTGGTTAAACAGGAACGCATCAGAAGGCTCTAAACAGTAACCACAAACCACGCCTGGATGTAAGTTCAGTGACATTAAAGCACCTTGGCCAGTGCCACACCCTGTCACAACAAAGTCAACAGCCTTTGAGTTGATCAGAATGCTCGCCATAATGCCCAGGTGAATATACGTTAGGTGGTGATCGTTCTCGTCAGTCATTCCTAGGTTGAAAACATCGTGACCAAAGCCACCAGCAACTGATTCTAGTTCAGCTGATACCATTGCATTTTTGCCTGCTTGGCTGTTTTCCATCATTAATGCGATTTTCATTTACTATCTCCCGCAGCATTGCTGCAAATTTAAAAATTAGTGCTCAAATGTTCGTTCTAAAAATTTAGAGCTTAAACAAAGTCTTTACGCATTGGCGTAAAGTTATCAATTAATACGCCGGCTTCTAGGCAAACACAGCCATGTTCGATACCCGGCTCTTTGTACATAGTATCGCCCGCGCGCACCACTTTCGTTACATCGCCAATAGTGAACTCAAAAGCTCCCGACAAAACGTATGTGAGCTGCTCATGAGGATGGGTATGCAGCGCACCAACAGCGCCTGTTTCGAAATGAACTTCTACAGCCATCACGTTCTCGCTATGAGCAAGCACCTTGCGAGAAACTCCCGCACCAAGATCTTCCATTTTCACGTCTTCGTTATACACAAACATGTCGTTCTTATTCCTGTTGTTGCAGCGTAATTTTGCACTTGGCGTTATCTTGGTATAGACGAAAAATGGTGACGAGGTTAATCCCAATCACTGATATTTCCATCAGCGAGCCACCAATTGAACCAATAATTAGATTATTAGTTAACCAACATATGGCCCCTAATAAAAAGCCGACTCTAAGTGCAATACCATTCAATCTAAATATTGAGTACGTTCCAATAATCGTTCCGGCTAAGGGCAGAAGTTGATACCAATGCTCAGCAAAACCGATTCCACTGCCAACCGCAAGGGCAATAAATAACCCTGCAGCCCACAGCGATTTGGTATACATAGCGGTGCCAGTTCTGAGGGCTGAAATAAAAGCACCGATTGCCGATGTAATGGAACCCAATAATAAAAAGTGAATAAGATGGTTAACGTTCAACATCAACATAACCACTTTGAGCTTTTTGTCGTCCTTCTGGTAAAAGGTCGAAAGGCCCAGAAGAAAACTTAATAGCCCTACAGCTTGTGCAACGATCTCGTTAACCATCTTATATTACAAATTTAGTTAGCGTGCTAACCATCCACCATCAACAGCAATGGTATAGCCATTAATGTAATCCGACGCAGGTGATGCTAAGAATACACATGGGCCAGCGACATCTTTAGGCGTCCCCCAGCGATCAGCAGGAATGCGCTCAAGGATAGCTTGGTTACGGTCAGCATCTTCACGCAGTGCTTGAGTATTGTTAGTTGCCATATATCCAGGAGCAATCGCATTAACATTAATGTTATCGCTCGCCCATTCGTTCGCCATTGCACGGGTGATGCCCATTACAGCACTCTTAGACGCAGTATACGAAGGAACACGAATACCACCTTGGAAAGAGAGCATTGATGCAATATTGATGATCTTGCCGCCAGTGCCTTGCGCTTTAAACTGCTTCGCAACCGACTGAGACATAAAGAAAACAGTCTTAGTATTGATGTTCATTACGTCATCCCAGTTTTGCTCAGAAAACTCAATAGCGTCTTCACGACGAATGATGCCGGCATTGTTAACAAGGATGTCGATGTGACCAAACTCAGTCAGTGCTTTATCGATGATTCCAGGAATATCTTCTTGCTTTAGAAGGTCAGCACGTACGTCTAAAAACGTATGACCCGCCGCATTCATTTTTTCAATGGTCTCTGACGGCTCGACACGATTAACGCCAACCACTTTACATCCAGCTTCAGCCAGACCAATTGCCATACCTTGACCAAGGCCAGTATCACAACCCGTCACTATCGCTACTTTACCTTCCAGATTGAATGACTCTAACATCATGTTTGCTTCCTCAATTACGTTTAGTGTTGTGGCATTTATGTAATGTCGCCCACTCGATTTAGTCATACAATAAAACATAAATTCGTTGCTGACAATTATTTTTG
This sequence comes from Vibrio cyclitrophicus, assembly GCA_023206055.1. NCBI lineage: Bacteria > Pseudomonadati > Pseudomonadota > Gammaproteobacteria > Vibrionales > Vibrionaceae > Vibrio > Vibrio cyclitrophicus. The sequence goes on from CP065367.1 coordinate 1,070,762, forward strand.
AAACGACATTTCAAAAATAATTTACGATTAACTTAAAAGTTTGAAGTTGATCGTTCTCGTTTTATATTTTTTTGAAAAGGCTTTTTAGAAATTACGAAAAGTGGTATTTTGTCTTGATATTAGATAGCTCAAAGGAAGAAAAATGGAGAAGTCCACCCAGCCAGAAGCCGTTTCATCGGTATTGAAAGTTTTTAATATTCTTGAATCTCTGGGGGAACAGAAGGAAATAGGCGTATCAGACCTTTCACAACGTCTAATGATGTCTAAGGCCACTACCTACCGCTTTCTACAAACAATGAAAATGCTTGGCTATGTATCTCAACAAGGCGAAGCTGACAGATACTCACTCACATTAAAGATGTTCGAACTCGGTTCAAAATCACTCGAGTGGGTAGATATGATCACAATTGCAGAGAAAGAGATGCGTGTGATTTCAGAAGAGACCAATGAAACCATTCACTTAGGTGCTTTGGATCATGGCTCTATCATCTACATACACAAAATCGATTCTAGCTTCGCCCTACGCATGCATTCTCGTGTTGGTCGAAGAAATCCGCTGCATACGACTGCAATCGGTAAGGTGTTATTGGCAGAACGTGACGAAGAATTCGTTCGCACTCAACTGGCAGACGCCGAGTTTGTCAAAAGCACAAAAAATACCCTCGAAAACGTCGACCAACTTGTCGATGAACTTAAAACGGTTAAGCTACAGCACTTTGGCGAAGATAATGAAGAACAAGAGCCTGGCTTACGTTGTATCGCAGCTCCTATTTACGACCGTTTTGGTACCGTAATTGCTGGTGTCTCAATTTCATTTCCTACCATACGATTTGATGAAGAGAAGAAAGCCCACTACGTGAAGTTACTGCACAACGCAGGCAGAAATATATCCAAGCAATTAGGGTTTAATGATTACCCAATCAAATAGTGAAAGGCAGCAATTATTGCTGCCTTTTTTATTGCGAGTTGTCCCATCAGTTACCAGATCAAGAATCACCGATAGAGCATGCCGCGCGCACAGCGGGCAACATATGACTCAGATAAGCAGCACGCCCAATTCAAGTTATGCGAAGGTCATCAAACCTGTAACCCACTGCCAACCATAAGTTAAAAGTCATCTAAACCAGGTATTTTAAGGATTTGGCAACAATTCCATGATTTAAAAGAGTAAAAGGGTTATACATAATAATGTGTTATCTAAATGACTGAAATTATCATGACGCTCAAAGAGATCCTTAAAATTCCCAATGTCCGCTACTTCTTGATGTTCAGAAGCAGCTACTTTGCGCGTTTTTACTACCCTATTTTTACCCTACTTTATCTAGATTACGGGCTAACCCTTCCTCAATTCGCGATGCTTAACGTAGTTTGGGCAGCGACCATCGTACTCGCTGAAGTGCCGTCAGGGGCATTCGCCGATACTTTGGGCCGTAAGAAATTGGTGGTACTGTCTTCGATCGTGATGTTTGTTGAGATCGCGATGATCGCCTTAGTTCCCACCGGAAACCCCAACTTGGTCTTCATTGTCTTTCTGATTAACCGGATTCTCAGTGGCTTAGCGATGGCGCTGGCCAGCGGCGCCGACGAGGCATTGGCTTACGACACCTTAAAAGAACAAGGTAATGAAGAGTTGTGGCCGCGAGTGCTGCAAATCCAGCTTCGTGTCGCCTCAACTGTCGGTATCTTTGTCACTCTAATTGGTGCGGCGATGTACGATGTGAACTTTATGACGAACATCTTTCATGCCCTCGGATTAGCCGAGCCAGAAAGCACCAAAGACCTGATGCGCATCCCTGTTTTCGCAACCCTGTTTGTCGCGATGATCGCCATTTATGCCGCGGTTAACATGCGCGAAGAGAAAAAGGTGATGCCAAGCGACCAAACCAAATTAGCAACCACCATCGCCAGCCTTAAATTAACAGCTGACACAGGTAAGTGGGTACTTGCTACGCCTTACGTGCTTTTCATTTTGCTGTACTACAGCCTGTTCGAACACACTTCACGCATGTTCTTAACCATGAACAGCCAATACTATCTCGCTATCGATATTCCTATTATCTACTTCGGTTTTATTGGCGCGGGGATCAGTTTGCTCAAAATCATATTGGCGGGACAAAGCCGTAGATTGGCAGAAAGCATCGAGCCTAAAACCTTTATTATTGTCATGGGGTTAGCAAATATCGCGACCTATTATTGGATCAGTTTAGGGTGGTCAATTTATGGAGTAATTCCTGCACTGGTGCTGATCTTTATCATCATGACGATGAACATATTCATCAGTTACCACTTGAACAAAAAGACGGAATCACACAACCGAGCGACCGTTCTCAGCTTTAAAGGTTTGATGTTTAATCTCGGATACGGGCTGATCGGTATTTTGTATGCTTACTACTACAAGTTGGTCTCTAATAATTACACCGAGCAAGAGATAGAACAGAACCTCGCCTTCCTAGCATCGCTATCTTCGTTCTGCTACTACTTCGCTTTATTGTTCGTTTTGATTAGCGCGTTGTTCTATTTCAAAAACAAGAAACAGCCGATCTTCTGAAGAGCGTTCTAATACTGAATAGAGAGTAAAAGTGAGCCTGTGGCTATAAACAGATCATGACACTTCTTATCATGTGATTTTTTGTTAGTATTATCATCAAATTACATCACTCATGGAAGCGTCATGTCTTTTAGTTGGATCGCCTTTACCCTGCTTGCTGCCTTCAGCCAATCTTGGCGCAATGCCTTTCAAAGCAAGCTAGCCGGCACAATGAGTGTGGCTGGCGTGACGTTAGCTCGCTTTATTTGGGCAGGGCCAATCGCGCTTATTTATCTCTATTCGCTGTACCAATGGCAACCAGTCTCCGTGCCTAATTTTTCCGGTGAGTTTGTTTTCTACATTGTTGCTGCTGCGATTATGCAGATCCTAGCGACCGGCTTGATGGTGATGCTGTTTAAGCTAGAGAACTATGCGATTGGAGCTGGGCTCGCCAAATGTGAAGCCCCAGTTTCAGCGGTATTATCCGTGCTGTTTTTTGGTACAGCTTTGACACTAACAGGTTGGGTCGGCGTGCTTATTGGCACGTTAGGCGTACTAATCATGAGTAGTTCTTCTGGTTGGCGAAGCTTGTCTCCGAAAGTATTTTTGTTAGGTATGGCGTGTAGTACCGCTTTTGCTTTAACGTCTCTTTGGGTACGTGAAGCAAGCTTGAGCATAGGGCTTCCCTTCCCTCATAGCGCTGCTTGGGTGCTGTTTCTGGTGATTACTCTTCAGACATGCATTATCTGTACGTATCTCTTTTTCAGAGAGCGAGACACGCTGCGACAGATATTCAAGAAATCTAAACTGGTCGTGATGACAAGCCTAGCGAGTGTTATCGGTTCTCTAGGTTGGTTTAGTGCAATGTCACTTCAAGCCGTGCCGTACGTAAAGACACTCGGTCAAGTCGAAGTGATCTTCATGGTGTTGATATCCTACTTTTGGTTAGGGCAAAGCATCGCACGCAAAGACATTGCTGCACTCATCTTACTCTCTATCGCAGCGGTATTGGTGATGTGGCAGTGACGAGATCGTTAATATGACTAGGACAAATTGAAGTCATATTTCGACCGTTTGTTTTCGCTTGATATAACGCTTTATCGGCTCGACCAATAAACCCATCCCAATTCTCATGTGGGTGAAGCTGAGCGACACCGAAACTCGACGTCAGAAACATCTCATTTCCTTGCAATGCTGAGATCTCTGAAATAGACAATCGCAACTTGCAGGCAATAGCCTGTGCTTGTAGGAAATTAACATTGGGCAATAAAATCATTATCTCGTCTCCGCCAAAACGGAACGCACTGGCTGTTGGTGATGTTTTTATCGCACTTTGAACCATTTCAGCAAAAGACTTGATGACGAGATCACCCACAATGTGTCCGTGTTGGTCATTGATCGACTTAAAGTTATCAATATCCATCATAATGGCACTGACAGGCGTAGTCCCTGCCTGCTTCATGATGACTGGAACCATTTCATCTAGTGCCCTGCGGTTTCCAAGTGCCGTTAAAGGGTCACTGTAGGACAGATCATGAATAGACCTAAGCAATCTTGCATTAATCAACCAGAGCATTGTAAAGCTCATCGACACGATAAGAACAATACTCATTAAAAAGGCAAGTTGATGGATGAGCGCGGCCGCCATGAAATCTTGCAGCTCAGCTGAAAATAGCGTCACCATGACTCGGAAAACCATAAACCCGCCATATATCAAAAATGACAAGGCCATCATCAAAGTTGCTAAGTTCAAGTCATCACGTTGACCCTTTAACACCGCAAAGGCAGTACAAACAGTTACAAAGGCCAAATAGAAACTAATGAGGATAATTCGAGCCTTGATAGAAGGTTCGTAGTACGTGAAATAAATAAAACATGGCAAAAGAGCCAACATCATCAGACTGCTGAGGTAGGTGCATTTTAGGGAATATTCTCGGAACAGGCATAAGCTATACAAAGCGAGATGAAAGCCAAGCGCAATAACCATGTTGGCGCCAATAACAGTGATCCAATCAGGGAGCTCCCCTCTTAGGCTCAACATCAACGGCCCAGTTCCGATAACAAATATTGAAATGGAAAAAATTGAAAGCCCTTTAATGGACTGCTGGGTAAATTGGAACAGCAATAAGCCAATACAGTAAGTGAAAGAGAACAAAATAATAATAAAATTAAGTGTTCTCATATCCAGCGAAAAACCATCCATGATTTTCTATCTTCCATACTCAAACCAAGTTACAACATGGTTGATAATCATACAAACCATAAAAACATTCACCTTATGAATGTTTTTATTTTATAAAATAAGAGATAAGTCACATATGCGGAGATCTGTCTCGCATGAATCTATGACATAGATAGGCATGTAAAATTCGCCCACATATGGCTTCATAGCATCACTAAATCTATAAGCTTCTTTACTCGTTACTTGGTTGAATGACGACTGTCTGGCATTATGCGCCCAAGAAATCTGTGGTGATTGCACGACAATAAATAAACGAAGGTAGTCAGTGGTAGAAAATAGCCAACAATTAAGTAGCCAATACGACGAGCATGGTTACTTTGTTATCAGAAATTATTTCGATGAAGCTCAGATTGCATCGCTAAGAAAAGTCGTACTGAAATTCCATGAATCATGGAAAGCAGACAACGAAGAGTTCTATCAAGAAGAGGCATTTAACTCATCTTTAATTACGGGAAGCGAGTATTTACCTGCCGACGATAGAAGCGTACTTTTTGACTTTATAAGCTCAAAACAAGTGATGGAAGTGGTTGATGCGGTAATTCCGAACAAACCAGCATTCATGAATACGCAACTGTTCTTCAACCCAGTAAACCCGCAACAAAAAGACTTCTGGCATCGTGACTGCCAATACGACTATGACATTGATGACCAGATGAAAGTCATCATGGAAACCCAAGTACTGCATCTGCGAGTGCCTCTTTTTGATGAGCCTGGTATGGAGCTTATCCCTGGCACACACAAGCGCTGGGATAATGAAGAAGAGTACAATGTTCGCCAAGAAGAAAACGGCAAAGTGAGCAGCGATGACATCTCTGGCGGTAAGAAAATACCATTAGCTGCTGGGGACTTATTGGTGTTTTCAGCGGATATGATCCACCGAGGTCGATATGGGTTGGATCGTTTGGCTTTGGATATTTTGATCTTCGATTCTGCGGCAGACTATGTCGACTACGTTGATGACGATTGCTTACCAACACCCGCTATGTTGAGCAATATTACCGACCCAAGATTGTTTATGAATACGCTACACTTAAAATCGATGTCGTGTTAGTAAACGATTCAAACAATTGCATCAAAGGTCGGTGATTTGACAACAATAAAAATAACAAATGTGTTCATACTTAATTCATAAGACTAGTAATAAGATAGCTTCATATTAAATATTTGAGGCAATCAATATGACAAAGTTAGTTACTAGCATTTCACTACTTACGGCACTTGTTGCGGGTACTGCTTTAGCAGAAGTAAATGGTGAGGATTTTAATGAATTCCCTAAGCAAGATGCTGCGCACTGCTTTGGTTGGGCAGCAGGCCTAGATAAAGATCAAGACTACGCCAAATTTATTGTCGAACTATCGAAAGGTCGCACTGTGAGTGTCAAAGAAGACCCTTATATAATGGAAGAATTCGGTACTGCAATGGGTTATTCAGAAGCGATGTTAGAATTTGCTGGCAAAGAAGCTGCGGACGAGAAATATAAACTAATTTGCGACCCAATAAAACAAAGCTATGGCTTTTGATCGCGGGGTTTAACCCTGAGATTTAATCACCCAGAACGATATCTATACAAGATCACTTGTCAGAATACCCACTCATAATGGTACCACTCTCTTTTCAGTAACGCGTAATATTTTAGACCGTTCAGACATAAAAATAGGCCTCAACAATGTTGAGGCCTATTAAAGTATCTGCAAATTATCACGACTTAAACGATAAGCAGCCTTTTTATAGAGTGGCTATTTACCAGAAATAAATGTCATTACAATTCATAAAGAGATATGAAGCTTAGACTAAGCAGAAACCTTTTCCGCAGCCAGTTCCTCATTATTTTCAGTCTCTTCTTTGTTAATCATAAGCGAACGATTAGGAAGAAAACGAGTTGCGAATAGCATTAGTAGGAATGATACCGCAACTGAATAAAGCGCCGCACGATTAGATTCCACTCGAGAAGTCGCGTTGATTTCATGTAACTCAACCATATCTTCCGCAGCCACCTTATCACTCATCAAGACCTCAAAGGCATCATCACCTAAGAAATTAATGCTCGGCATTTGTTCGATAATTTGCTTCGTTTCATTGGTGATAACACTTGAATCGCTTACTTCAGATTTGAAGCCGTTAGACATCGTTAGAAGCATAGTTACACCCATGATAGCGATACCAATAGAGTAACCTACATTTCGTGCTGCCGCTTGAATACCACCAGACTGCTGTGCGTCTTTTTCATTCAAGGCATCAGTAACAATAATTGAACATTGCGTCGCCATTAAACCACAAGCTACACCCATCAAAACTGCACCTGGAACAAGGAATGCTAATGAGTACCCATCACTATATAAACCTAGTGACAATATGATTGCTGCAACTGCACCCAAAGATAGACCCAACGTACATACAAATCGTGTTGTTAGGTGATTAAGGCGCTGTGGAACAACAATAGATGTGATAACCGTACCAATCGCCAACGATACTCCAATGATGGCACCTGCCATTGCTCCTGAGCCGCCAATGATTTGCATATGAGGGACTAACACGACAGCCGGAGTTGCAAAACCGATCCAGAAAGCGCCACCTAGAATCAGGCCAACAATCACTTGCTTATTCTTTACGATAGCTCTAGGCAACAAACAATTACCGTAGGTAGCTTCAAACTTGCCTTCCCAGACGTATAGACCAGATAGAACAACCAAACCAAGAGCAATCATCAACGGTGCAGGGCTGATACCAAAGACATTGACGTCAGTAATCGGAGCCCAAAGCCCTAGCTCAGGAATTTTAAGTGCCCCAATGATAAAGAGAACTAAGCCGATACCACACAGAACGATACCAAAGATGTCGATTTTCGGTTTATGAGTAATTTCAAGCTCTTTGAGTTTAAACGAAGCTGCTAGGACACCAGAAAAATAAACTGCCATAGCAAGCATTGCAGCACTCAAGCCAAACGAATCAATTAAGATACCTGCCATTAAAGGCATTGCAGCTGAAGCGATACCACTTGCAGCGGCTACACCACCAAAGGCTATAGCTTGATCTTTCCCGTTATACGTACCAGCGATAATACCGAGTACCGCTGGAATAGCGAGACTGGCACCGAGACCAGCCATAACCCTAGCACCAAATATGAATGTTTCGATGTTTGGTGCAAAAGCGCCACAAATTTCAGCGCCAATAAGGAGACAGATACCGATACGGAAAGATCTTACCCAGCCAAAAACTAAGCCAAGTAAGCCACCCGCAATCATAAACGCACCAGTCATTAGACTGAACATAGCGTTACTAAGCTGAACATCACTCATGCTAGCCCCAAGACCATTGATGAGCTCGCTTGCTGCGATACCAACAACAGCATTGTCTCCGCTGGTACCTACCTGCGCAGCACAAAGAACAAGCAATACCAGCCACTTGGCTTTGCCAGAAGTTTGGTCACCTGTAGAGGTGTTTATTTTTGTCATAATTATTTCCAGAGGTAGTTAATTATAAAATTTACAAAGGAATTGTATTCCCACTTCATAGTTTGAGAAATAATGTATTGCTTATAGTAGGTATGATCATTTTATAATGAGCGTAGATTACAAATATTATTTTTAAACGATAGGCTCATTATGAATGATAAATTAATACGTTCTTGTATGTCTAATGATATTGGATTGTTAATTCCTTTATATATTTTATTACAAGAATGTCATGTTACGAATGCAGCAAATCGTCTCAATATTAGTCAATCTAGTATGAGTCAATACCTAGCAAAAATAAGAAAATCGTTTCAAGACAAGATATTAGTTAGAAGTGGCAACGAAATGGTACTAACACCTGCTGCAGAGAAGATCTTACCTGAGCTAGAAATAATATTTTCAGCCATAGATAATATTTATCATATTAAAGATTTCACTCCGGGAGAGATAAAGAGGAAGTTTATCGTCGCAGCTAGTGAAATGAATGGTTATTTAGGAAAACATTTTGTCACGTGGACAAGCTCACATATCAACCAATATGAAGTTGAACTGGTTCCAAGAACTCGTCATGTATTTGAAGAGCTTTCTGCCGGACAAGTGGATTTTGTGCTCGGAAACCTTTCAGACGTCCCTCAAGATTTTCACGTGCGTAAACTTCGTAGTATTCGTTATAAACTGTACGACAGCACGGCAAACCCTATCATAAAAAAACGCGAGAACGATATGACAGTGTTAGCACAAAAAAACTTCATTACGTTATCGGGGATCGGCCACGCAGAAAAGTTGGCGGAAAATCTCTTTACTTCTTTAAACCTTAAACGAAATGTCGCGTTTAGAGCACTAACGTTGGATCAAGTTAAAGACGGTATTATTGACCATGATTTGCTTGGTTTTTTGCCTGAAATCTATGATACGCACGACGGTATATACAGTGTGGACGATAGCTTTTCATTCATGGTTGATATTTGCTTATATTGGCACCCAAGGATGCAAAATGATCCCGAACATAGCTGGATGAGAGAAGAGATATATAAGATTTCTAAGCTTGATTAGTTGAAGAACCTGCGCTTAAACATAAAAGAAAACACCGCGTTCAATATCTTGACCACGGTGTTTTTGTTCAAAGCATGAAGAGTTAGATTTCGTTACTCAAGTCTTTAAATTCGAGAGTCGTATCTAAATAAGTCATAGAACGGATACCAGGAGTATCAAAATCGATCTCTTTTGTATCGAACTTCAACCAAGAGTTTGTTCCATAATGGCTTTGGAAAAATACGCCCGTTGAGTTAGAGGCGATATGACGCCAAGCACAGACGTTGGAAACGTCGGCATCAATACCAAACCCTTTACCGTTGTATTTGATAGAGCCACTCGTTACTGTTGCTTTATTTGATAACTGGATGGCTTCAACCATGCCTTCATTCCAATTTTTTGGCGTTACTTGGTTTGAGTAAAATGCAGCGCGAACAAAACGACCTGCCGCAGTGTCATCACCAGGTAAACCTAATGTACCGCTGCCAGCTCCTAGAGGTAGAATTGTTTCACCCTTTCTAAACTCAGTGGTTAAGTAACCAGTGTTGCTGATATTGGTATAGTTACGAAGATTGGCCAAATGCCAGTCGAACGTTGGAGCATTGGCTAAAGTACCGTATGGGTTGTCATATAGCTTCATTTCGCCACCGACAAACTCAATCACAAGGCAATATCCCAGTTTGTCATAAACTGCAAAGTGAATAGGTTGGGAAACATTGCCAAATTCCGGAATTTTTTGGTCACAGACTTTAATTTTGGCAAGTGCAGCTTTGACTTCTTCAACATATTCAAATTGTGAAGAAACAAAATCAATAAGATGAACGTAGGTAATAAAGTTGCCATTATCGTCTTCAGATACTGTCATATACTCAGTAAAATCAGGTAAGTACAACCCAGTAACAGATAAGCCTTTTTCATTCATAGCACCATGGAAACGCTCGGTTGGGCCGAGAGAATTACCAACAACACCATACTTCCCTATCCAACTCATTGCTTCTAGGCCTTCTGGCCCCTCAGACTGATATTGATGACCTCTTGGGGCAACAAGCATTCTCGAGCCTGCCGCTGTAAATAGTTCCATGTTCATAACGTGGAAATATTGCTGGTCTTCAGTTCTTACTTGAAATGTAGTGCACATAAATACCTCTATATTATTTAATAAATTAAGTCGGTGCCTCTTTTGTTTGTGAGTTAAATATATATACCTGCGTATCCCTTAGATATGGACAAGAGATAATAACTATTATTATTTATTTCTAATGTCATTATAAGCCTATTACTTAATCCTAATGACTACTATTACCCTCTTTGTATAACTGTTTGAGTTATTATCACCGCCAACATAATTCCAATTAAAACAACCAAGGTTTAGTGATGAAAAAAACTATTATCTCTTTAAGTACCTTATTAATCTCTTTCTCTGTTTACAGTGACGAAAATTTAAACCCAGAATCACCCGATCCAGGTGACCACTCTAAAGTTTCAAATATGTTTGAGGCTACTTACGGAGTAAAAGGTGTAAATCATGACAACTTGAACCACGTTCAAGTCGCGATACAGCAATCAGGCCAATACGACAATGGGCACTACTTCTTGGGTAAAGCAGAACTAAAAGCCGACGACGTAATTTACAATGCTCAGGGCGATAGTGATTTTGAAATTACTGAATTTAGAACTAGGTACTTTCAACTAGCAAACACCAAATCAGATAGATTTCCTGTTGCAGGCGTCAGCCTTGATTACATTGAACGCGGTATGCAAGATGATGTTACCGAACGTATGTTTGCACTTGGTGCAGTAACAAGAGTAGTGACACCACTTGATAACTGGTTAGTCTTCCCATACGTTATGGCCGTTTACGCTCAAAATGATGACAGTTACGCTTATCCAGGTTTTGCAGACAAGAATGGTTGGGGTGTCCAAGCTAACATTTTAAATACTTTCTATTTAAACAAGAATGGTGCGAACTTTCAATTCAACCCTTACTTTACGAGCCTAGATTTCGGCGGTGACTTAGGCACAGTAAATAGCTTAATGATTGAGTATTCAATTCAGTCTCCGATTACACAGAACAGAAAGCACTGGCTTCAATTAACGTATAACCAGTACTTTGACGACGCAACGGAATCATTTGAGCATCAAAGCGACCAAGCTGAACTGCTACTTACGTACAATTACTTCTTTTGATCACTAATGAATATCATTAAGTAGCTATCGCAATAGCTCTACATGCACGTAAGGAACAGATCGTGTAGGTGTACCGTTAGAAATACTGAAACAAGATGGATGTTAAGTGTTTCTATTTGAGATTGTATTCTATGAACGTAGACATCGTGAGACCATTACTAACTGAATCTCGTAAGAATTGGTTCGGGCTCATTACTCTTATTCTTGCTCAAACCATCATTGTTTTAGACAATGTTACCTTAATGCTGTCCGCAGACTCCCTCGTCACTGAACTCTCTTTTACCCTTTCTCAACTGCAAGTCACCAATACTATTTATCCCATGATTGGCGCAACATTTATGATTGCAGGCGGTATGCTTGGCTTGATTATAGGTTGGCGGTGTCAAATTCAGATAGGAATGTCTATCCTAGTGTTAAGTTCACTATGGGCTACGTTTGCTACCACTACGTATGAGTTTACTTATGGTGCTCGCATATTAGCAGGTATTGGTGGCAGCCTATTGATACCAGCGGTTTTTGGGTACTGCACTGCATTCTACAAGGGAAAGCAACAAGCAATTGCTTTTGGGATGCTTTCTCCGATAATGTTAGGCGGGATCTTAGATACTTACAGCTTTAGAGCGGTTTACGCATTGATCGCTTTGTTCTCACTAATTGCTATTGGCTCTTCATTTATATTAAAAAAAGGGACAAGAGACCGAAACCTCAAATTTGATGCAAAAGGAATGGTCATCGCCTCGCTTGCTCTTCTTTCTACCATCATTGCATTGCTGAATATTGAAAGGTTAGGATTTATTGAAGCAAAAGGAGATATAAATATCTTCGGTTATTCCCCAGTTCCGTTTCTTTTCCTGTTAGGCTTCATAGCCTTTAAGTGGTTTTTCCATTGGGAATCGACACTAGATAAGCGAGGTGAACGAACGCTTTTTCCTGCCAGCTTACGTAGTAATAAAAGAGTCTGGTTTGGGATGTTTTTCTGCGCAATGACGTATGCTCTTTATCCAACAATGGCTTTTATAACCGTCACTTACCTGCAATTCAGTAATGAATTTTCTGCCCTTCAATCTGGAACTATTGTCGGACTAAACGCGTTTGGCATGGTCACGGGGTCAATCCTTACTCCAATTCTTTTGTACGGACGCTCAACAAAACTCATTATGACTTGTGCCAATATGTTGTGCATCATTGGAGTTATGATGATGTTGATGGCATACGAGGTTGGAGGCGTCAGCTACTTTATCTATTATGCTAACGTCATCTTTGGCCTAGGGTGCGGCATCTTTGCAGCTCACAGCCCATTGATTATCACCACATCCGTGGCTCAGTCTGATGCAGAACAATCAAGTGGTATTCAAGCTACATCCCGTAACTTTGGCAAAGCAATGGGCCTCGCTGTTATGGGCACGATTCTAACGTTTGCTCATTCTTCTTCATTTAAAATGAATACCCTTGAAGATGCTTCACTGTCTGTAGGAACACAACAAATGATTGTTGCAGAGCAAAGTATTCCATTCACCCATCAGCAAACGGTACTCAATGTCTTGGAAGAGCGTCAAATCGATGAAGATGAGCAGAAAGTCATTGCATCCATCGCGATATTTGGCCGCTTAGATGCGATGCGTTCAACTTTGGGTGCATTTGTATTTTTGATTTTGCTTAGTCAAGGAATGGCTTTAATGGTGCCAGGAAAGAGCCCACAAGCTGTTGAACACGCCGAATAAATAACCGTTCTGGTCATAATCGAAACTTATAACTTCAAGCGCCTAATGTACTCCATCGGGCGTTTTTTATTGCAAGACCTCTGTATAGATTCAAATCTCTAGTTAATGCCTGACTTATTCCTGCAACTGATCTATTTCCCCTTCGTCGAAGTACAAGTTATTAATAGTTCGATGTAAATCGCTTTCTTTTTCAAATTGTTGTCTACAGTTTTATAGAGCTTGTCGCTTCAGTAATTGCCACAGGTAACGATACCTTTTGATGGTAAGTTTTGGTTATAAGGAGAGGTAATGGAAAACCCAATTGTCACACTCACTCAGGCCAGCAAAAGCTTTGTTGATGGCAACGATACCCATCACGTTTTGGACAGTGTCGATTTCGCTTTGGTGACAGGGGCAAGCGTGGCTTTGACAGGAGCAAGTGGCAGCGGGAAAAGTACTCTACTCAACCTAATCGCGGGCTTTGAACCGCTTTCAGAGGGTAAGTTGTGGCTCGATGGCGAGAACACATTAGATTGGAAAGATCCACAATGGAGCCGATTCCGCCATCAAAAACTGGGCGTTATCTTTCAGCAGTTCAACTTGTTAACCCCACTCAACGTAAAACAAAACATCGCGTTCCCGTTACATTTGAATCAACAAAAATGGGGAGACTGGTGCGATTATTTAGTTAACGCATTGGGTATCAGCGAGCTACTCGAAAGACACGTATCCGCACTCTCTGGCGGTCAGCAACAACGAGTCGCTATTGCACGTGCGCTAGCCCATAAACCCAAACTATTGCTTGCCGACGAACCCACAGGCAACCTCGACCACAAGGCTGGCATTGAGGTAATGAAGCTGCTGAGTGAAATCACCACACAAGGCAACACTGCGGTGCTTTTGGTTACCCACAGCCCAGAATGCGCCAGCTTTATGCAGACAAAATTGGTGTTAGATGATGGTTGTTTAAAGAACGTAGATCGAACCCAAGCCAAAGAGCAGCAACGTTGTGAGTAATCCAATGAAGCAAACTGGCTTCGCACAGAGCCAGATCACCCATACTAAACTGACGTTGAATCTATTCTCGGCGCACTATCGTCAATCACCATTGCAAGCCGCAGCGATTCTGATCGGCATTGTGCTAGCGGTCACCTTGTTTGTCGCAGTGCAAGCCATCAACCTCAATGCCAAGCGCAGCTACGCTGAGTCGACCGAGCAACTTAGCGCCCAAGCACAAAACCTTATCATTCCACCAGCAGGGCAAAACTATTTGCCAGAATCGCTCTACTTCAACTTAAGACAAAGTGGGTTAAGCGCAGCGCTACCCGTTATAGAAGGGCGAGTAAGAGACGAACAAGGTCGACGTTGGTCAGTTCAAGGCAGTGAGTTGATCGCCGCCCTCACTTCAAGAACTCGTCACTCTCGCGTCGACGATAAAAGCAATACTCAAACCAAAGAGCCAAACATTTCCCTGTTCGACAATGCCTTACCTTTACCGCAACTCTTGGCGGGTGAACACATTGTGATGATGAGCCAATCTCAGCACCAGAGTTTGGACGAAGTAGACACACTCACTTTGGATGAAGTACTCACTCAAGTGGTAGTGCTACCAGATGAATGGCAGCTCGGTAGCAGAATGTTGATGGACATTGGATTCGCTCAGCAGCTGCTTAACAAGCAAGGGCAACTGAGCTATATCGCTATTTTTGACACTAAGAGCAATACTCAGGATAAATGGCAAAACCTTATTGGCGAGCAAGGGCAATGGATATCCAACAACCAAAGCACGGATCTCGGTTCAATTACCGATAGCTTTCACCTCAATCTCACCGCCATGAGTTTGTTGGCGTTTTTGGTTGGCCTGTTCATCGCTTACAACGGCGTGAAGTACAGCTTGCTGAAACGTAATCGGCTGTTGGTGCAAATTCAACAAGCAGGGATTGCGCCAAGCATCGTATTTTCAGCTCTACTAGTCGAGCTCACTGTTTTAGTCACACTGGGCGCGTCGCTTGGTTTCATTCTCGGCATTCAACTCAGCCATTGGCTACATCCAACCGTCGCGATAACGCTTGAGCAACTTTATGGTGCAACATTGCTTCCCGGCACATGGCAGTGGCAATGGTTAGTGCAGGCACTGCTACTCACGCTGGCCGCAACGCTTGTCGCGTGTTGGCAGCACTTTAAACAGCGAGTGCGACAACCACTCTCTTCCCATGGCGGTTTTTATCAGGCGCCGGAAACGTCTAACGAAAATCAGCTGTTTGTTATAGGGTCAGTATTAACCATTGTCGCGTTAGCAGGGTTATGGCTGAGCGAACACCATCGCTTCACCATGGCATGGCTCGGTGTGTTAGTGGTGTCGGTTCCCTTGTATCTCCCCAAAACGCTCAGCGTGCTAGCGAACTGGAGCGAAAAACGTACCCAATCGGGGTTAATACAATATCTGTTCGCTGAGCTGCGTGAACTTATCTCCCCGCTCTCCCTTGCCATGATGGCGTTGCTCCTCGCCGTCACCGCCAATGTGGGGATGAACACCTTAGTCGGCAGCTTTGAATCCACGTTAAAGCAATGGCTTGAACAGCGCTTACATGCCGATATTTACGTTAGCCCTGCCCAAGGTGACATCGCCAATGTGGAACGTGCGTTAGAGCAGTTTGAGAACGTTGAAACCGTTTATAAGCAGTACTATGTCGACGATAACTTGCAGGGCCTACCCACGTTACTCGGCACCAAAGACAAAGACACACTTGAGCAAACCATGGTGTTCCAATCTCACGTTGATGACTTCTGGTCACGCTTTTACCAAGGTGAATTAGTGGCGATCAGCGAGCCTACCGCGGTGAAGCTCGGATTATCATTGAATAGCAAACTTGAACTTGATGCGTTCCAAGGCAAAACACTCATCGTCGGCGCGATTTTTCATGATTACGGCTCACCGAATGGCGAAGTGTTACTTGCACCTGATTTATGGCTCGAAAGCGGATTTACTGACTTACCCACCAGTTTGGGAATCAAAGTATCTGGTGATCCACAAGTGGTTTATAAACAGCTACGCCAACAACTCAATCTGCATCCAAGTCAGCTTTACGATCAAGCACAGATCAAATCGATCGCTTTAGATATCTTCTCACAAACCTTTGCCATCACTCGGGCGCTTAATGGCGTTACTTTAATGGTCGCGGTAATAGGGTTGTTCTGCGCCTGTTTCATGTTGCTCGATGCACGTAAAGCCGCTATTGCAAGGTTGTATGCGCTCGGTGTTAGTCAGCGAAAATTGATGGCGATAATGGTCGGGCAAATCGTTGTTCTGGTCGCCTTCACTCTGGTTATTGCTTTACCACTCGGCGCTATGGTCGGTTATGTGTTGACGGACATCGTTACCCTGCGCGCCTTTGGTTGGAGTTTAAATTATGTATGGAATTGGAGTGACGCACTCAGCATCGCAACGATCACCATTTTAGTGGCTGTGTTTGCGACCTTGATTCCACTGTGGCGTTTGGTCAGTAAACCCGTGGTATCCAGTTTGCAAAGTGAGGTGTTGTGATGAATCGACCAATAAAAGTTTTCGTTCTCACAATTGGCATCTTGCTCCTTTTAGGATGCGAGGAGCCTAGACAGCACTCAACAAAACTATCAACAAAACAGTCAGCTAAAAATATGGGTTCGATACTCGGCACTGGAATACAAACCGAGAATGAAAAACAAAAAGAGGCTGAGCAATTCACCCCGGTAGTAAAAGGCGTCGAGATCACCTTCCCTGCCGACCATCAAGCACACCCTGATTTTCGTCATGAATGGTGGTATCTAACCGCCAACCTCATTGATGAAGACGGTAATGCTCTAGGCGTGCAGTGGACACAATTCCGCTTCGCGGCTGCACCAAAGGACAGTTCGAATAGCGCTAAGCAAACGACGTGGCAAAGTCAGCAAATCTACATGGCACACAGCGCCGTCACCACCAAAGACAAACACTATGCCGATGAAAAGTGGTCTCGTGACCAAGCTGAGCTAGCAGGCGTCGATGCTTCCCCATTTAGGGTCTATCTCGATGACTGGCAATGGACATCGTCAAGTGATGATCTGTTCCCCGCAACCTTGAACGCTAATTCCGGTCAGTTTGGCTACTCGCTTAAGTTAACCAACAACGCGCCTTATCAAAAGCAAGGCGAACAAGGCTACAGCACCAAAAGTAGCGATGGCAAAGTAGCTTCCTATTACTACAGCCAACCATTCATTAATGTATCGGGCGAGGTCATCATCGATGGAGTCACGCATCAAGTTTCTGGCAAAGCTTGGATAGACCGAGAATGGAGCTCGCAGTTTTTACTCGACTCGCAACAAGGCTGGGATTGGTTTGCGCTAAGGCTGAGTGATGAAACCAGCTTGGTGGTATTTCAACTTCGAAACTCAACAACAGGTGAAGCCAGTTATTCCCATGCAAGGTTAATGCAGCAAGGTGGCTCTGGCATCGCGATTGGTCAGCAAGACATCAATTTAACCGCCATCAAGCAAACAGAAATCGATGGAAGTAACTACCCAACAAAATGGCAAGTTTCAATTCCAACTCAACAAATCGAACTGACCGTTTCAGCTCTCAATCCAAATGCCAAAATGCCGCTGTCAGTTCCCTATTGGGAAGGCCCGGTCTTAATTGAAGGTGCTCACTCTGGTACAGGCTACATGGAGTTGACTGGGTATTAATCAAAAAAGCAGCGTAAAGAGCTATCCACCTTTATGCTGCTTCATCACTCTATTCAAAGTTAACAAATGAAAGAGATTAAATCGCCAATAGATACGATTTAACAGACGCAAGACGTAAAGTTGCCCCACCAATGATGTCTATAAAACCGAGTATAGGGTAAGGCTTAGACGCACTGATCCATGCTGAGCCTGTCGCGCCAATCGGTATTTTTTTCATCGTTTCTTCATCAATTTCTAAAATAACGGTTCGACCAATTGCTGGAGAGCCCCTTTGAATGTGTGCCGAAACTCGCTGCTCTTGTGGTAGTAAATTTCCTTGAGCCTCACCGGTTGCTTTTACTTTACTGTGAACTCGAGATCGGAAAATTTGCCCTGGAAAAGTATCAATAAAGAACTCGCTAAACTGACCTTTTTCGATATTGGCAAACGCTTGATCAGGGATACGCATTTCGACAAACTTCTTCGATGTATCCCACACATGCAGAGAACCAACTCGAGATCCATCAGCAATAAAAACATGGGTGATCATGCCATCAAATGGCGCTCGAACCGTAAGGCGGTCAAGGTCAAACATCAAGCTTTGTTTCTTAGCGAGCAAACCATCTTTCTTGGCATGCAACACGTTCAACTCAGCCATAAAAAACTCAACGTTGTCTTGAGTTTCTTCTAACTCTTTAAGGCTAACATGTTGCTCTAAGTTCTGGTTACGCGATAGGTTTCGCTTAGCTTGGGCCACTTTCACTTCTTGAGCTTCAATGGTTCTATCAATTTCAATCAGACCAGAATCAACCTCAGAAATCGACGCAGAGATCAGATCATCTTTGAGAGTGTAAAGTACTTCGCCTTTTTTCACATCGCTATTATGATCAACGTATATTTTGTCGATGTGTTGACCAAGCGTTGGAGACATCACAGCATGGGGGGCTTTGACAGTGGTTGAATTGGTCAAATCAATCGGCGAATAGAAACGATGGCCGACAAACAAACTCACCAGTAACAGCAAGCCAATCACAACAGACACAAAGTAATTCTTAGGGGTTCGTTTGAGTACATTAAATTTGAATAACAACCAAACCACTAATATGTAGGGGAGCATGATCTCTTTCATTGCGAAGCGCCTCTAATCCACTGTTGTAATTTATCCCAGTCCGTCACAATCGCGAGCACCGCAATAATCCAGAGCGGTTTGTAAAACATGCCCAATATGCACAGCCAAAAAATCAACTTGGCCTGAGCCAAACCACGCTCTTTAGCAAGATGTTTGGGAATAGAATGGACATACCATAGCTTGCTCAATGTCCATACAAGGATGCCCAACGTGACTGCCACAATGAACCACATGAACAATGTCGATTCTAGAATGTTGTAGACCGAAGGATACGCATCGTAAACTAAGGTAGTTGGATGAATCTTCATACGATTTCCTAAATTATCATCCCGCCTCTAAGGCAAAGCCATTGGGACTATTCCAATCACTTAAGCACTTATGTACTTATGTACTTATATATTTACGCACTTAAGCACTTACGCACTTAAGCGCTGAGCCCGGAGTGAACGAAAAAAGCCGCCTATCAATACCCATTGTCATCGGTATCAATAGACGGCATACACTTTATTGTTCTAGGTACTTAACACGAACTTCTTTGATTTTGCCGTCAAATTTGAACGGCATCTCATCATAATAAGCTTGTGATACTGGCGAGCCTAAATCAGAGCCAATATCAAACCCATCATTGAATGAGAAGAACGAAGGCGCTGTTTTTGGAACCACACCAGAGGCGAACGTTTCACCATTCACCTTGATGGTGATATCGAAAGGCGTAAACGGCCCCGGCTTAGTGGCTTTAGATTCAACTTCTATCGTCACTTCACCTTCTGGTAACACTTTCTCAGATTGGATATGTGTGTGTTCCATCAAAAACAGGTTGTACTCATAGTTAAGCTTTCCGTCTTTCACGTACACCGTCATACCACCTGAGAATGCACCGACCGCGTAGAGCACACCATTCGTATCAGGAGTAACCACCGCATCAAACTCGACGAGCGTAGAACGGTTGCCGACTTTTGGTGCTGCAATTTCAGGGATTCTGGTGATTTCATCAGGATACGTCCATTGCGTATATTTACTCTCTGGCGCATCTTGCGGGCTGTGTGCTGCAGTAGACCATAATGATCCACCAATCGGGAAGGCTTTGTTATCCTGCGCTTCTTGCTTGAAAATCGCCTTCATTTCTTCCAGTTTTTCAGGGTACTTATCAGCCAGATCAACCGCTTGAGACCAGTCCTCATCAATGTGGTATAGCTCCCATTTATCCGTCTCAGGACTCCACTCTCTAAAACCTTCGGGCATACCTTGGACCCAAGGAGCTCTTGGCCTAAACGCACTCGCAAACCAACCATCATGATAGATACCGCGACTACCTAAGATCTCAAAGTATTGGGTTTTCTTCTGCCCTTTCACATCCGCATCGTCAAACGAATAAGTCATGCTTTTACCATCGATTTCATCTTGAACATGACCGTTGACCACTTTAGGTGGTGTAATGTCTAAAATGTCGTAGATAGTAGGCGCGATGTCGTTAACGTGATGGAATTGCGAGCGTGGCGTCGCATCGGGTTCAATTTTCGCTG
The DNA here is from genome assembly GCA_023206055.1 of Vibrio cyclitrophicus. Classification (NCBI taxonomy): domain Bacteria; kingdom Pseudomonadati; phylum Pseudomonadota; class Gammaproteobacteria; order Vibrionales; family Vibrionaceae; genus Vibrio; species Vibrio cyclitrophicus. The sequence goes on from CP065367.1 coordinate 1,091,234, forward strand.
GCCAACGCACCGCAAGAGGTTGACGTGTCCCACCAAAATGAGCCGCAACTAACTTGGTTGATTTATAAGGTGAGCTGCCTGCCCAAGCCCATGCTGCATGCGCCATGTTTTCAAATTTAGGACCGCCTAACTCATCAATTGAACCGACCTTGTTCATCGCTTCAATTTGTTGCTTTGTCGTGGTTGGAATGGCGTTTTGAGCGAGCAATTCAGCAAGCGTGCCGTTTTGCCCTTCCGATGACGCGCCATTGTCACCCCACAAGTAGAAGAAGACAGTGTTGTCTTTGTAGCCAAGCTCATCGATTTCATCGACCAAACGACCAACCTGAGCGTCGGTATGCTCAATGAAGCCGGCGTACACTTCCATTAAACGTGCTTGGAATGCTTTTTCATCTTCAGGTACATCGTCCCACGCAGGCATACTTTCTGGCCTTGGTGTTAGCTGCGCGTTTTCAGGAATCCAGCCCATTTTCTTGGCTTTTTCGTATACGTCTTTTCTGTATTCATCCCAACCAGCGTCGAATTTGCCCTTGTACTTATCAGCCCATTCTTTGGTTACATGGTGAGGGCCGTGTGCCGCACCACTAGACCAATACATCATGAAAGGTTTGTCAGGCTGCAAAGACTTGTGCTGACGCATCCATTTGATCGCTTGATCCGCAAGATCTTCACTCATGTGATAGCCTTCGCGGTGGATTTTTTCTGGATCAACAAACGTGGTGTTTTCCACCATAGTCGGTTCATATTGAGATGCACCAGCACCAACAAACCCATAGAAATATTCAAAACCATAACCCGTAGGCCAATTATCAAAAGGCCCCGCAGCTGTGGAATCTAACGGGTGAGTGTTGTGCCATTTACCAAAAGCAGAGGTTGAATAACCGTAGTTTTTAAGTACTTCAGGAAAGGTCGCACTGGTTTTCGGGATCACCCCTGCGTAACCATCCCAATCGTTAGCATATTCCGCAATAACACCTGCTCCAACACGGTGATGGTTTCGACCAGTAAGCAATGAAGCTCGTGTAGGCGAACACATCGCTGTCGAGTGGAAACGGTTGTAGGAAATACCTTCACCAGAGATTTCATCTAATGTAGGCGTATCGATTGGACCGCCGTAAGTCGACGTTTGGCCAGGACCTACATCATCGATCATCACGATGACGATATTAGGAGCATCTTCAGGTAAATGGTTGGAAATAGGACGCTTGTTATGAGTAGATTCAGCAAGAGTATGTTTGGCCACCGAGGTCGATGGCTGACTAGGAAACGGTAAGACCTCTTGTGCGACAGAACCCGCAGCAAAACAAGACATCATGATGGCACTAAGCTTTTTCATTCGGACACCTTTGAGAACAGGAATTAACTCCGGTCTACCTGTTGTGCTAAAGACATCCGTATACCGTCATTTAGCGAAGCAAAATAGATCAGAGATGTAAAACTCAATGGCGAGGGGTCAAAGAAAATAGCCTCAGCACCAATGTAGTTTTTCAGTGCTAAGGTTATTCAAAAGGGGGATATGCAGGTAGAGCGTGGCGTTTATATCAGCAATAAGTGGGGTTTATAGTACTAATCCGCGCATCCTAGGTGTGCTCGAATAGTTTCTCTAACTTTTATGTGGTTTTCTGTTTTTTGATAGCGTCGATGGTAAGCCAGACAGTATTCCAATGGCTTATGCTCTATCGGGTTTTCCAGTACTTGAAAATTTAAACGCTCTTGCCAATTGAGTGCAAGATGTCGAGGTACGATCGCAACTCTATCGCTGATGGTGACATCAAGCAGCATCGCTGAAATTGAATGGGTCTTGCATTGGATATTCCTACTTTTTGGACTTTCCAAGCGAATATGTTCGAATCCATCCATTCCTTTCCATTGGGTGGCTAATGCGACATGCCCCTCTTCATAGAATTGATTCCGTGAAATATGATCATGAATTCTTGGATGGTCACGACGACACACAACAACTGTTGACTCGCTGAATAACGGCTCAGTGACAATGGAGTGGTCTTTGACCATAAATATACCCACGGCTAAATCGACAGATAACGATTTAAGTTGGTGCAGCAGTATTTCCTGATCTAATGGAGTATGTTCTATCATCATTGACGGTAGAACGGGCAAATCCAATGCCAGCGCCTCGTTCACATAAACCGAATAAGTAAAACGCTCACTCAAGGCATTTTGTATTTCATCAAACCCAACGCGAAATCGAGTGGCTAAACGAATGGCCATCGCGGTCGGTTTCATTGTCCGCCCCTCTCGATAAAACAGGGGCTCACCAATCTCTTGTTCCATTCGCTTTATAGATGCACTCACCGCTGGTTGCGTGATACCTATGGTTTCAGAGGCTTTGGTATAAGAGTGATACTGGTAAACTTCTAAGAATACTTTTATCAAATTCAGATCAAAATCCATGGTTTACCTTCTTACTCCGCAGCAATGTTTGTATTTTATACCACTTCCACAAGAGCAAGATTGATTACGACCAATGGTCACCGAGCTTTTGCTTACAACTGCTGTCAGCTTCACATCTTGATAAGCCAATGCCCACATGATTTCATCAGCAAAACGACCTACAGATAATAGCCTACGCATTTCTTTCATGTATTGAGCACTGTACTCGAAGAATTTTTTATAGCCTTGGCAAAAATAGTTATGCCCTGGATGTCCGCTTGAACTACGTTCAAAACGATGTTTTGGACACCCTCCATTGCAGGCAAACTGAAATGGGCATTTTTTACAGTCGGGAGTCAATGTTGTTTGTTTTTGTAGACCGAATTCAATGGCTTGCTGGCTGTTATTGCATTCAGAAATCGATTTATGATGAATATTGCCCAAACGATGTTCAGGGTATACATAATGGTCGCAATTGTATAAGTCCCCGTTCGCCTCAAGAGCAAAAGCATGACCACAACGTTCAGTAAAATGACACATTCCAGACTGCTGTCCGCACCAAGCACTTAACGTACTATCAAACATATTCACAAAAATGGATCCCACATCTTTGCGTACCCATACATCAAAAATGTCACAAAGAAATTCGCCATAGGCTAACGAAGGCACCGACCATGACGTCACTTCCGCTAAAGGCTCATCGGGTAAGACAAGTTTTAAATCCGTTTGAGAACATGTTTGCTTCGTTCGCTCGACCAACGGAATAAACTGAATATACGTTGAACCAATCTCTTTCAAATGCTGATACACCCGCTTTGGATGTTTCACATTTTCATTATTGACGACGGTAAGCGTATTAAACTCAACACCATGCTTTTTTAACAATTCGATACCTTGCATAACTTGAGCATGTGTTTGTTTACCCGAGCGGGTGACTCGGTAAGCATCGTGTAGATCTTGTGGCCCATCAATGGACACACCGACTAAAAAGTGATGTTTTTTGAAAAACTCACACCAAGCATCGTTAAGCAAAATGCCGTTGGTTTGAAAGGTGTGTTCAAGTTTTTTTCCCTTTCCGTACTGTTCACATAACTGCATGGCTTTTTCAAAAAACGCGAGCCCCATCATTGTTGGCTCACCGCCCTGCCAAGTAAATTGAACATGGTTGTTGCTTTGAGCTTCAATGGTCTGCTTTATATAGGAACTTAGCGTGTCATCACTCATTCGCCAGTTTGTTTGACGTTCAGGATAGAGTTGGTGTTTTTCAAGATAGAAACAGTAACTGCAATCAAGATTACAGACAGAGCCGGTCGGCTTGGCCATTACGTGACAATTGTGAGGTGCTTGCATGAGTGAACCTTATAGTCAGCCCATCCATTGTGGCTAATTAGTGAGAAGCGTCCATAAGCGTGTATCACCATTCTATAGGTTCAGTTTCTGGCTAAATAGTCGGTGGTGGTTACATTTACTATAAACAGGATTTATAGTTCATGCCTCTGAATAGCTAAAATCCACGACCACCGACAAATATCGACACATTTTAGTGATTAACCAAAGCCTTCTTCTGCTCTCTACTCTTATATTCTTCTGCTTTGGTTCTGGGTGAGTTTAAAGTGTATAACTCGGCATCTAGGCTTGTTAAACGAATCAGTGACGATAAGAAAGAGTCACAAAGTGAATACGGTTATCTTCATAACTTCCTGTAGGCTGGAGCGTCACGTTGTCGGCTGTGATATCCGCGGTTCCATTATTTTGATATTGATACGCTAAACCTAACTTGTTGCCAGATTCAAGCTCATACTCACTACCAAACCCAATGCGCCATTGCTGGTCAACGGGCAGTAGTACGTCTCGCTCATTCTCGTTCACTGGAGAAGAGTCGTAGCTAGCGCCACCATAAATCGTAAACTTATCCATCTTATGCGCTGCGCCAACGCCTACAGAATAGGTCCATGTATATTTGTCGTCATAATCTTCCCAGTTTTCAAACTTAGCGTTAACCATTAAATCGGTTTGTTTGGAAAGAGCATGCTTAAGCCCCAAGTCGATACTAGTAACCCAAGATAAATTCGCGGTTGGATTCACATCTAGCGACGTTTCAATATCAATTTCATGGTCTGTTTTATGGCGATATTGCAGACCCAAGTGTATATTGTCGCTCAACGTGTAGTGCGAGCTCAGAGCAAAAGAAGGAGCAACACTGTTACCGGTAGCAAGTTCTTCCAATTGAGTGTTCACGCCACCAACGACGTCTATTTTCATGTATTGAAGAATCAAAGAACCGCCAAGGGAGAGCTTGTCTGTAACTTGATATGAAACACCAGTTGTAATATCGACGACAGTAATAGCGTTCTCTGAAATGACATTGATTGGATTAGCGCCGACACCATTGCTATATTCAGCACCTAAGCCACCCGCGGAATGAAGACTAATTCCAAGTACCGCTTTCTTATTCACTCTTTTAGCATAAGAGGCGTGAGGTGCGATTAATCCCTTTGAGGCTTCAGTGCTCTCTCCTGAATCATCACGAGTGAACTGGTTGAATACATTGATATACTGAGCGCCCGAAACATACGAGCGATCTTCAATGCCAGAAAGTGCAGCAGCATTTGAGATTGTTGCAGAAGAGTCAGAACTGTTTGTAACGTTGGCGGCCCCTGCTGTTGCAACGCTTTTGGTTGTCGCTATTTGAGACATGCTTAAGCCAGCACTATTGACCCAAAAGGGGGTAAGAGTGGCACATGCAACCACAACATTGAGAGCGACTTGCGTCATCTTCATTTTATAGATTCCTTAGGATGTTTCGAGAGAATTTTTCGGCGTATTGCACACATGCAACAAGCCCACACTTGAACCATTCGCAATAAAAGCTAGAGCGTTCAAGTAATTAGTAATTAAGTGGCGCCCGAACCTTTCTTGTCATTCAACTCAGCCACAAACTCAATATTGTCTTGGATTTCGTTTAACTTAGACCAATTTCACTTGTAGATTTTCGATGCCCCGATTCATATCCGCATTTAACGTGTCATCACTCACTTAACAATTGATTGGGTGTCCAGGACAGAGTTGGTGTGTTTCGAAATAGAAAAGGGAGTTGCAACCAAAATGACAAACAGAACCCGTCGACCTGGCCATTAATGAAAACGGTCCATATAAGTGTGTTCCACTATTCTATAGGTTCAGTTTTGGTCTAAATAGTTGGTGGGGATTACATTTGCTATAAACGGGGTTTATAGTTAAACCTTACGGCATCGTCTTTATACGATTTATATTTAGTGTGATATTAAGCGTACGCTTTTAGGTAGCAGGTACGCGACTTTGACGACTTGATAGCTATATCAGAAGATCTTGTCATGCTAGTTGCTCACCATGCGAGATCAGCTCGGGTTACAACAAACGGTTCTTATACTGTTCTGGCGTTTGGTTCGCGTAACGTTTGAACATGGTGATAAAAGGGCTTGCTTGGTTGTAACCCAATGTCAGAGCGACCTCTTTAACCGATTGGCCGTTTCTCAACAAGTCCATTGAATAGAGGTACCGCACTCGCAGTCGCCACTCTGTAAAGCTCATCCCAAGCTCGGCCTGGCAGTGGCGAGAAAGGGTTCTTTCCGTGGTGTGGACACGCTCAGCCCAATCTTTCAGTGTCACTTCATCGGTTGGGTTTTCTTCAACAGAAGCCAGTATAGGCGCTAGGTACTTATTGTCAGTTGAAGGCAAGAAGTGGTGTTCAACTTCACGCTGTGCAAGTTGGTCGAGTAGTACCTGAACAAGCCTTTGATCTTGTTCTGTTTCCGCAACATTGATCCCACGATCGCGAAAATCATCAATAATCGAAGACACAATCGGCGTGATCTTTATAAGGCTAGTTTTATCTGGAAGGTGTTGCGTTAGCTCTGGGGCGATATTTAGCGAACAGTAGTCCAAAGGCTTACGGTTATAACTGCAATGCATCACTCCGGCCGGTACCCAAATTGCCAAATGCGGTGGCGCTAGAAATCGGGTGCTTTCCGCTTCCATCTCTAATATACCGCCACTGATCAATTGAACCTGTCCCCATGAGTGGCTATGAACTCGAGTTTCAGTGTTCGAAAGAAACGCTTCAAAATTCATAAATACGTTGGATGGTGCCTTATCAATTGATAAGGATGGATGAAGGTTTCTGGACTGTTTTTTCAAACTTGTCTTCCTATCGCGCCTGATGTCTTTCTAAAGATACTTGTAAGTATAACGACCTGTCAAACTAGCCGCATCAACTCATTTGCGACGGAATTCACATGCATTATCTCTTACCATTTTTTACAGTCTGTATCTGGGGCGCCAATGCAATCGTCAACAAGCTTGCTGCAAGCACCATAGAACCTAGCGCAATGAGTTTTTACCGCTGGTTTTTTGCGATGTTAATTCTCACGCCTTTCTGTATTCGCCCAGTCATGAAACAATGGGCTGTCATTAAGCCAAACCTATCGAAATTAGCGTTCCTCGGCTTTTTGGGTATGGTGTTGAACCAATCTCTAGGTTACTACGCAGGCTTAACCACAACCGCTTCCAACATGGCATTGATCACGTCTTTAGTCCCGTTGATCAGTGTGTTTCTAAGCGTTCCCTTATTGCACAAGTCCATTTCTAGTTTGAGTATTGTGGGTGGCGTGTTGTCACTGTCAGGCTTAGCTCTGATGTTAGGTAAAGGCGATCCTTTGTTCTTCATGCATCAAGAATTGACTCAGGGCGATGGCTATATGCTAATTGCGGCCTTTGTTTATGCTTCGTACTGTGTGCTACTGAAACGCTGGAAAATGCCAATCAGTAGCTGGGTGGTGATTTACATTCAGGGACTGTTTGCTGTCGCGATGCTTACGCCACTTTGGCTTACCAGCGAACAGCTTTTACCACCGCAACAAGCGCTCCCATTGATAGCTTACGCCGCGGTTGCCGCTTCAATTTTAGCGCCTTGGATGTGGGTGAAAGCGATTGATACCATTGGTGCGGACTCAAGTGCGATGTTTATGAACTTGATGCCAGTTATCGCAATTGTATTAGCTTCCACTTGGCTAGGCGAAGAGATTAATCAGTTCCACATTATTGGTGGTGTAATGGTGATTTCGGGTGTCATCCTTGCACAAATCAAAAGAAAACCAAGGCTTGAAGCTCCCCTTCCTCAACAAAGCTAAACGCATTACCCAACGCTCGCATTAGGGTAAATATTCAAACTTATTTTTCTCACAGTGCCTACTCCCGAAGTAGGCACTGTTATTTTATTCACAAGCCTTTCAAATGCTTTTAATACGCGTCAAGGTGAGCCTGAAGCATACAGCGTGACGCCGAATAATATTCCTGACTACACAGCGCCTTTGTCTGAGTTCAATTCTTTAGACAACGCGCAACGTTTATCAAAAGCCAAAACACTACTTGCTGACGCTGGATACAACGAGAGCAACCCACTCAAATTCACACTGACTTATAACACCAGTGAGAATCACAAAAAGATAGCTATTGCGATTGCATCGATGTGGAAGCCACTTGGCGTAAAAGTTGAGTTAGAGAACATGGAGTGGAAAGCCTATGTTGCAGCGAAGGGAAGTGGCGACTATCAGCTAGCTCGCTCATGGGCATTTGGTGACTACCCAGAGCCTTCTGCACTGTTAGAGGCGTTCACTTGTGGTCACACGGCAAATGAAAGTGGCTACTGCAATCCCGATTACGATGAGCTCTTACAGCAAGCAAGTAAAATGGAAGATCAGTCTAAACTCTTTACTTTACATCAGCAGGCTGAGTTGTTAATTAACGATTCTGCAGCAGTTATGCCTTTATATCATTACAATCACACACGATTAGTGCGAAATACGCTAAAAGGCTTCCCTAACAATAATCCGAAAGGAAATATCTACGCGAAGGATCTATACTTTTTAAAACAGTAAAAGTGAGCTGATAAGAAAACAACTATAACTACCACTTTGATGGTAATTGAGATACAGTCACTTTAACTAAACCGAATCAACAACGGTTAGTTGGCTAACACAAAAAAAAGGTACCGACATGAGTACCACACGGCTTAGAAGCACCTAGTATTGCGCTAGGTGTTTTTTTTTTGAAATCGACCTTTCTAGAAACTTAAACAACATTTCTATTTTCTTACTTGCAATCACTTCACCTGTGTTTGTCACTCGCCTCATACACCTTTAAACACCAATATTCATAGGTTCGTCATCCGTTTGAAAAAATAATCTCAACAGTGAGATTATCCACTTTAATTAATGTCATCTTAAGTATATTGTTATTAGCAAGTAACGAGCATGTTATGCAGCAAAATAATAATGAAGGAAGATAGATGAGCAGTAACAACAGCCGACAAGATGGTAAACGAGACGTTACTCTGCGTTTTTTAGCTGAACCCGGAGATGTGAACTTTGGTGGTAAAGTTCATGGTGGAGCAGTAATGAAGTGGGTCGATTTAGCAGCCTATGCTTGTTCTGCAGGTTGGAGTGGCAAATACTGCATCACCGCCTATGCAGGTGGTATTCGATTCGTAGCACCCATACATGTTGGAAACCTTGTCGAGGTAAGTGCGAAGGTAATCTATACCGGCTCATCGTCCATGCACATTGCAATAGACGTCCAAGCTAGCGACCCCAAAGAACTCAACAACCGCCTAACGACTCATTGCATCGTTATTATGGTCGCTGTCGATGAAAATGGTAACCCAACTAAAGTGCCAGAGTGGATACCAGAGACACCAGAAGACATCGAATTACGAGACTCAGCTATTCGCCTAATGAACATGCGAAAACAGATTGGTGAAGAGATGGAAGCTCACGTGAAGTACCTTAAGTAAGGTTAACCAGCAACGCTACCCTACAAAACCTTATTACAATGCCAAGCACCTGCTTGGCATTGATCTATTTGATACCTTCGCGTTCTACACCGCCAAATCCGCTGCGCACCCACTACAGACAATAATAGCGTGATACCCAGCCAAAGGTTGAAATGAATCGGCACTTGTTCACTGATTTACTTTGATTGTAATAAAGTCGTCATTTTGCTCTGATTAAATACCGCCAATCATAATGGATGTATTTGAATTTCCCGGAGCCACACTTGAGCGTTACACGCCCCACTCTTAGCGAATCTACACTGAACAATTTGAAGGCTGTTGAGTATCAATGGGTTAGAACCTTGTACGTCGAGGGCTACGACAGTAATGAAATTAATCACTACATCCAGACGTGCTTTGGCGGCGACCCTACGTTTGCGGATCTGTTTCGTCGCGTGGCACTCGACCAAGAAAGCATCTATGTGTTGTTGCAACACTTAGGCTGCGCTCCTTCGAGCAAAGAGTTCTAACTCCCACCAAAAATCAGGCATATAAATAAAGCCACTTACATAAACCTTACAGATGCTTGTTAAAGACTCTGCAACCACCTCTGGTTTCCCTATACATTTTCAGTGTAATTTCAGGTTTTGTTGCATACAAATCATTGAAGTATCACGCATTGGAATATTAGCAACATATCAATAGTACAACAGCCACTTATACTGAGTGTCTGATTTGTGAGACTCGTTCATGCCTTCAAGTAAGAGGAATGAGTCAAGAAAGGTGTAGGAGAGAAGTGACTCGAAGCTTTAAACATTAAAGCGGTTATCAGCACAGAAACAGTGATAGGTACAAGAGTTGACGAGTAAAGCAGACACAAAGAAAAAGCAAAAAGTAGCAGGCATAAAAAAACCCAAGTAAGTACTTGGGTTAGAGTTACAAAAACCACTAATCATTAATAGCGTAAGGAACCTGATTAGTAGCCAGCTATGCGTAACCTGAGGGTTATTTTTATTACTGATCGGCGGCCAAACCAAATGATGTAATAAAAATGCCAATATAGAGCGACCAAGAAGGTCGCTCTTTTTCTTTCTTATGAGATACAGCTTATCCTTTTACACCACCTGCCGTCAAACCGCCAACTAACCAACGTTGAGCAAGTAAGAACACGATAGTAATCGGAAGTGCCGAAAGTACAGCAGCTGCCGCAAAGTCGCCCCATAGGTAGTTTTGCGGATATAGGTATTGCTGCATACCTACTGCTAGCGTATAAGAATTCACATCAGTAAGCAGGATAGACGCTACTGGTACTTCACCTACTGTTGCGATGAACGAAAGAATAAACACAACCGCTAGAATTGGCACAGACAATGGCAGTAGAACCAGTCTGAATGCTTGCCAAGGCGTTGCACCATCCAGTGCTGCAGCCTCTTCCAAAGAGTTATCAATCGTCTCAAAGTAGCCTTTAATCGTCCAAACGTGCAGTGCGATACCGCCTAGGTAAGAGAAGATCAGACCACCGTGTGTGTTCAAGCCTAAGAACGGAATGTATTGACCAAGCTTGTCAAACAGCGCGTAGATAGCCACAAGAGCCAGTACTGCTGGGAACATTTGGAAAATCATCATCGCTTTAAGGATAGTTTCTTTACCTTTGAAGCGCATACGAGCAAATGCGTAAGCCGATGTCGTTGACAGTGCCACGATTAAAATCGATGTAACACCTGCCACTTTAATCGAGTTCCACAACCAAGTCAGTACAGGGAACGGAGGTGCCGTTACCGAGCCATCTGCGTTCGTCACTGAAATACCTAATGCTAACTTCCAGTGTTCCAATGATGGGTTATCTGGAATCAAACTACCGGTTGCGAAGTTACCTTCACGGAACGAGATCGCGATGATCATCAGTAGTGGGAAGATTATCATTGCCAAGAAGCACCACAACACTGCATGCGTTGCCCACACTCGGTATTTAAGGCCTTTACCTTGTACCATAGCCATTGTCGTGCTCCTTAATCTTGAGACAGTTTAGTGAAACGAAGGTTTAGTAACGCTAGTGCACCAACCAATAGGAAGATAAGCGTTGCGATAGCACTTGCTAGACCGAAGTCTTGACCGCCGCCGCCTTCGAATGCAATTCGGTACGTGTAGCTTACAAGCAAGTCTGTGTAACCCGCTGGCTCAGAAGTACCAATCATGTTCGGGCCACCGTTCGTCAATAGTTGAATCATTACGAAGTTGTTGAAGTTAAAGGCAAACGCTGCAATCAATAGCGGTGTAAGTGGTTTAATCATCAATGGGAACGTAATGCGCTTGAAGTTATCAAGGAAGTTCGCACCATCAATCGCTGATGCTTCGTATAAATCATCAGGAATCGCTTTAAGCAGACCCATACATAGAATCATCATGTAAGGGAAACCTAGCCACGTGTTAACCATCAGCACCATGGTTTTCGCTAAGATAGGGTCTGAGAACCAGTTCGGGCTTAAGCCGAAGATATTCTCAAGCACCATGTTGATCTCACCAAAGCTCTGGTTGAATAGACCCTTAAAGATAAGAATCGAGATAAACGCTGGTACGGCGTAAGGCAGAATCAGTAGAACACGATAAATAGAGCGGCCTTTCAACTCTTCCCATTGCACAATGTTTGCCAGTACAAGACCGATGACAAGTGTGAACACTACGGTACATACCGAGAAGATTACCGTCCAAATAAAGATGCTGATGAACGGTTCTTTAATGCCGTCATCTTTCCACACACGTTCAAAGTTATGTGTCCCTATGCTAACAACGAAGCCCGGAGAAATCGTGTTACCGGTAAATTCACCATTGGCATCAACAGGTTGGTAGAAACCCACATCCATATTTGGCTTGAGAACTTCACCCGTTTCATTGTTGACTAACGTTTCTTCATCGTCTTGTAGCGTGTAAAGCGGAGCAACAGAAGCAAACTTACGTAAGCCACTCATGCGGATATCACCACCGTCCGGTAGATTGAAATCAACACCATTGATCGCAGCTCGGTTTTGGATGATCGCTTTGATCTTCTCTTTTTCACCTTGCGCAGACTCGATGACAGATAGGTCCATCTCTGTTTCTGTCATATTGTCTAGAGAAAATACGTCAGTCGCTAACAGTTGATCGCCATCTTTTACGACGATTTGGTGACCGTCATCTGTCTTGTACAAAGTAAATGGGTAGCTCTCACCGCTTTGGAAAGAACGGTCTAAAAGAACGGTTTGAGTACGCTCTAGAGAAAGCTGGTTTTTTGCGCTGTAGTTAGTAAACGCAAGCCCTACGGTGTATGCCAATGGGAAAAGAATGAACAAGATCATTCCGGCAATACCTGGGTAAATATAACGGTGGGCGTAAGTTTTTTTACTACCAAAAATGTAAAGTGCCAAAGCCGTTAAGATCACTGTAAGCAGCGCAAAAGCGAGCTCACCGCGAGAATACATTAGAATTGTAGCGTAGCCGTTTATTAAGCCAACGCTACCAAGCAACCCCCATTTGATGAAGACGCTTTTACTGCCTGGAAGGCTTGATGGTGCTGGGATAGCATCTGTACCTTGAACTGACTGCATAGAGGAACCTGCTAGCGATATAGATAAAAAATAGAAAAGTAAGGAGAGGTTACCCTCTCCTTAAAAGGTAGTGCTTGGTTGTTACTTAGTCATTCGACCTTCAGCAGCTTTTAGTGCTTGGTCTACTGATTGACGGCCGTCAACTACGTTGCCGATCGCTTCTTCCATGCTGTACCAGAATGTTGTGAACTGAGGGATGTTAGGCATGATTTCGCCATTCATCGCGTTGTCCATTGTTGCTGCAATACGAGTATCGCTGTCTAGTTGACGTTGGAAAGAGTTAAGAGCAACAGCGCCTAGTGGCTTGTCGTCGTTCAGGCTCTTCATACCTTCATCTGTTAGTAGGTAGTTTTCCATGAACTCAACAGCTAGGTCGCGGTTTGGAGACGCAGTGCTGATACCACCAGCCCAAACACCAACGAAAGGTTTAGACGCTTTACCGTTGAACTTAGGTAAAGTTGTTACGCCGTAGTCTACGCCAGCTTTCTTGATGTTTTCCCAACCCCAAGGGCCGTTGATTGTCATTGCAACGTTACCTGCAACGAATTCAGACTCAGCTACTGAGTAATCCATGTCTGCAGAGATAACTTTGTCTTGTACCATCTTCTCGATGAAACCTAGAGACTTCTGAACACCTTCAGTCGCTACACCCGCATCTTTAATGTCGTAGCCTTCAGCAGTCTGTTTGAATGCGTAACCGCCATCAGCTGCAAGTAGAGGCCATGTGAAGTAAGCGCCGCCACGTAGAGGCCACATGATTGCTTTCTTACCGTCTTTTTGAAGTTCAGCGTTAAGTGCTGGGATTTCTTCCCAAGACTTAGGTGGGTTAGGCACAAGTGCTTTGTTGTAAATTAGAGAAACTGACTCAACCGCTACTGGGTATGCGATTGTTTTACCTTCGTAAGAAACAGCGTCCCATGCGAAGTCTACGATACCTTCTTTAGTTTCTTTAGAAGGTTTGATATCAACAAGAAGCCCTGCTTCTGCATAGCCACCAAAACGGTCGTGTGCGTAGAAGATCATGTCTGGGCCATCACCAGCTGCTGCTACTTGAGGGAATTTCTCTTCTAGCTTGTCAGGGAAAGCGACTGTTACTTTAACACCAGTATCTTCTTCGAAGCGTTTACCTACTTCAGCCATGCCTTCATAAGCTTTGTCACCACCTACCCAGATTGTTAGTTGTCCTTCTTCGATAGCAGCATTTGCACCAAAAGAACCCAGAGCAACTATTGTACCTAGAGCTACAGCGCTTAGAGCGTTTTTCATGTGAATATCCTTTTTATATTTATACGTAGGGCACATCTACCAAGACGAGCCAGTTTTCGGAGGTTATGATCTGAGAAAACAGACCCTAGCTCATCATCCTAGCCACTACGCCCTAGCTATTATGGCTTAAATTCGTGATCGCCATCCGGTCAGATTAGAGACTACAATCACAAAACACATACTCATCGTGATCAACATCACCGTTACGTGGTGGATTTATTTGAACTGGATCGCCAATTATTATTAACCCCCTATATCTACTCCTCCCCTCCTACTCCCCCTAGTTAATTTTGCGTTAGGAGGATGTACCCTTACGCCAATTCACCGAAACTGCATTCATCCAAGAGTGGATAGTAAGAACCCTTTACCAGCAAGTGTTATGCGTTGACGCATTATTCATTTAGTTGGCTTCACTGCCCGCTGGTGTCTTATATTAGCATCGAGCTAAATCTGTGATTGAATCACGGGGGAGGTTTAGCTGGATGTGGGGGAAATGGGCATCAGTTTGGCTATGACGGGTGGGCTTGGTTAAAGAATCCAAGTCTCACCCACTTTTTTTTCTTACTCATTCAATACTTACCAATTCCTACAGTTACTGCTGACCCAAAAATTTCTTATAATGATAAGCAGTAAAACTTAAAATTTGATCGATCGAGGACTAGCTAGATGGCGAGTGTCACGTTAAAAAACGTTTATAAATCATATGGTGATGTACAGATTTCTAAGGACGTAACCTTAGACATCAACGAAGGTGAGTTCGTAGTATTCGTTGGACCATCAGGTTGTGGTAAATCGACGCTATTACGCTGTATCGCAGGTCTAGAAGACATTACGTCTGGTGATTTGTACATTGGCGACCAACGCATGAATGACGTTGAGCCTTCAAAGCGTGGCGTAGGTATGGTATTCCAATCTTACGCGCTTTACCCTCACCTTAACCTTTACGACAACATGTCTTTCGGCCTGAAGCTAGCGAACGCTAACAAAGCTGAAATTGATAAGCGTGTTGAACATGCTGCAGAAATCCTTCAGCTTGGTCACCTTCTTGAGCGTCAGCCTAAAGCCCTATCGGGTGGTCAACGTCAGCGTGTTGCTATCGGTCGTACTCTGGTTTCTCAACCAAACGTATTCCTACTTGATGAGCCGCTATCTAACCTTGATGCTGCTTTGCGTGTTCAAATGCGTTCGCAAATCACTAAGCTACAGCGTCAACTTGGCTGCACCATGATCTACGTTACCCACGACCAGGTGGAAGCGATGACAATGGCCGATAAAATTGTTGTTCTTGATGGCGGTTACGTATCTCAAGTCGGTAAGCCGCTTGATCTTTACCACTACCCTCAGAACCGTTTCGTTGCTGGCTTTATTGGCTCGCCGAAGATGAACTTTATGTCGGTTCACATCGAGCAAGCTGAAGCGGAACGCGTATTGGTACAACTATCTAACGGCATGACTTTCTGGATCCCAGTCGATGGTACGACTGTCAATGCAGGTGACCGTATGTCTCTGGGCGTTCGTCCTGAACATTTGTTGTCTGCTGAAACAGGTGATGCGACGATTGAAGCTGAAGTGATGATGGTAGAGAAGCTAGGTAACGAAACTCAGGTTTACCTAAACCTTGAAAGTGCCGATGCTGACGTTATCTATCGCCAGCCAGATACGTTGACAATCGAATCTGGTGACAAGCTAGCGATTGGTATTCCTGCACACCGTTGTCACTTGTTCCACAGTGACGGTCGCGCATGTCGTCGCCTATACAAAGAATACGGCACAGACTAATCGCTTAGCCTTTTAGGATGTAACTTGTCCATATCAAATCCCTCTTACCAAGTAAGGGGGATTTTTTTGTTTAAAGGCGCCAACTACTTTCGCTTTGATTGTTTAACTTTGGGCACAGCTCAGTTAACTTATCGCGCAGCAATAAAAAAGGCCTAGCAATGGCTATAATGCCGTTCGGATAAGCATTACTGCTTGAACCTAAACGGATATTTGGCTGGAACAAAGAGGACTGAACGTGGAAACGTTCGGTCCTTTCTTTTATCTGGAAGAATGAAGTGACTCAGACTTTCTCTCATCCTTTTAAGTTTGACTGGTAGGGTTCCGTCTGGACTTAAAGCTAACCAACGTAACTGAGCATCTATAAGGTTAATTGCAGCAGTAAAGCTTACCCTAGTTGCTCGAACCCCGGCTTCTGAAGCTATCTTAACCATCTCTAATCGCACTAAGTTATAGGCGAGTAATACGCCCCAAAGCTCTTGCTTCACACCGGCAGAAAAACGACTTCGTAAAGTGACGTGGCTTTGCAGTTGAGTCTGTTTTATTTCACCATAACCCTCTTCAATCTCCCAGCGTTGCCAATAAATACGCAGCAAGCTTTCTAGCGAGTATTTACTAGGGTCTGTAAGTGAAGTAATAAAACCTTTTATCTCACCTTTTGGCTCTTGATATAAGACTAATCTGGCCTCCCAACGTGCGGGTAAATTTGGGTTCTGCCGTTGAGCTTGAGGAGAGATAGGCATTGAAATGAGCATATCGTTCTCAGCATATTTCTCCAACACTTCATAGCGTAGCTTACGTTTTGCAGGCATTAACCAGTGAGCATTTTCCGCACTCTCTTGCCACGACAACAAAAGGTCTGCCGAGAAATAACAACGATCAAATAAGGTCAATGAGTGTGCGGGGATATCATTGAATAGGCGCTTGGCTAGGGTCGTTTCACCGACATGACAACCATCAAAAGCTGCCCCCATAATCATTCGTGTTTCTGTTGACATCAAAGCGACTAAACGAAGTTGAGGGTAAGGTTTCAATTTTTTAGAGATGAACCCAAATTCTTCAGCGTTCTCTGTGGAATCTTGACACCTAAATGTTGTCCCATCGACAGCAAGAACATTAAGCCCTAAGTCTTTGTCTTGTTGAAGGATATCTTCGCGCCAAGCCTTTACCGTTGTGTGAAACAGAGCCGCTAACGGACTCTCATCTAGACGTCGGCGTGAATCAGTTAGGACACTGGGTGCAACACGAGACCAACTATCTTCAGGTTTAGGCTGAAGTGCGATGTCTAATGAACTGCATACCTCTTTGATAGACATGTTGCGTTGCAGTCCCATCCAAATAACTAACCAGACAGCTTGCTGAGCGGGAAGTCGGCGTCGTCTTATGCTCGCTTTATTGGTTTCAAGAAGAGCTTGTTCTATCCACTCAATCTGAATGGCGTCGACGACAGATTCATAATTGTCGGCATCTTCAATGGTCTCGTGTGCCATTGCTAATTCTTGTTCAAGCATAAAAAATCCCCATCAACATTGTTGATGAGGATTATCTTCTAACTGCAGGATCGTTCAAGTCTTCTTAAACGATCGGCATTATAGCAATGGCTAGACCTTGATTTGTGTAGTCAGGCTAAGCCCAACTACTCATTCCACTCTATCTTAGACAAGATGAAATTGCCTTAAGCTTAGAACTTAGTGGATTGGCGTATCACTTGTT
This sequence comes from Vibrio cyclitrophicus, assembly GCA_023206055.1. Classification (NCBI taxonomy): domain Bacteria; kingdom Pseudomonadati; phylum Pseudomonadota; class Gammaproteobacteria; order Vibrionales; family Vibrionaceae; genus Vibrio; species Vibrio cyclitrophicus. Next base: position 1,108,769 of record CP065367.1, read on the forward strand.
TTGTTGAACTGGCCAAAATGCTTTTCTAACACTTCTGGTGTTAGCTTGCCTTCCGCTTCTAGTCGCTTAAATTCAGCAACGATCGCTTTTTGCTCTTCAATTGATGGCAGTTGTACTTCTGGCTCATCGCCCATCTCTTGAGTCATCTGCTCTAGTTCTTTTTCAAAATCGCTCATGATAGTTACCTAAATATTAAACCTAATCAGATTTTACTCATTTACGCTCTGTGATGCTAGAGCGATTGAGTGCAAAGCCCGAAACCAGATCAAGCGAACGTCAGTTTAAACAGGACTGGAGCGAAATTAAAAAGAACTGGATTCACGATTAAATGAAGCCAGCTCTCTGTCAACGTCGCTAGCTCAAGCAGTATTACAACTTAAACGAGCCAACCATCTTATCGAGGCGAGAAGACAGGTCACGAAGCTCTTGGCTCGCTTCTGCAAGCTGCTCAGCCGTGCCCGTTGTCACTTCGTTGATTGCGTTGATCTCTTCAATGTTCTGGTTGATTGTATGAACTACGGTTGATTGCTCTTCCGTTGCTGTCGCCACTTGAGTGTTACGGTCTGTAATATCCACAATACGGTCTGAAATACCACTCAGAACGTCTACCGCTTCATCCGACGCCGATACACCTTCAAGCGTGATCACCTTACCCGCACTCATTGCCGTTACCGCATCTTTAGCATCGCTTTGCAGTTGGTTGATCATCTTCTGAATCTCTTCCGTAGAATCTGCTGTGCGGCTTGCTAAGTTACGTACTTCATCTGCTACAACCGCAAAACCACGACCTTGCTCGCCGGCACGGGCTGCTTCAATCGCTGCGTTCAATGCGAGTAAGTTGGTTTGATCTGAAATATCACGGATAACACCCAGAATAGAACCTATGTCTTGAGTTGTAGAAGCCAGTTGCTCTACTACCTGACCCGTGCTTTCAATATCTTGCGCCAAACGGCTGATTGCGTCTTTTGCTTTATTCACCACAGAGCGACCTACTTCCGTATTACCTGAAGCTTGCGTTGCCGTTTCTGCTGCTGTTGCCGCGTTCGATGCAATCTCGCTGATGGTCATACCCATTTCATTAATGGCAGCAACCACTTGAAGGGTTTGATCACGTTGCTCTTGGCTGTTGTCATGGGTGATATGTGCTTTATTAGAAACGCTCTCTGCCGCCACTTGCAGCGCTTGGCTTGTCGAGCATACTTCTTTCATCGACTCGTGAATCTTCTCAATGAATCCGTTAAAGCCCTTAGAAAGCTGTGCGATTTCATCGTTGCCTTTAACTTCAATACGCTGCGCAAGGTCACCATCACCTTCGCCTAGGTCACCAAAGCGTTTAGCCAGTAGTTTAATCGGCTGAGTAATGCTGTTTGCTAGTACTACGCCCATTAGGATAAACACTAGCGCTACAACCGCAGTCATTATCAGCATCTTTTGTGCCGTCTCATCTAGCTCAGCAAACACTTCATCGGTTGGAACCACACCAATAACGAACCAGTCCATTGATGACACATAAAGGCTCGCGACAAATAGCTCTTGTCCTTGGCTTTCAGTGGTGATCAGGTTGAAGCCCGATTTGTTCAACAGCTGGCTTGATTGAGGGCCGTAAAGTTGTTGCAGTGAAGAGTCACTACGAGAACGCTCACGGTAAATTTGAACATCACCTTGGCTATCAGTCAGAAATACAAAGCCAGTATTTTCTATCTTGAAACCGTTCAGCAGGTTAACCATGTCATCCATCGATTTTGATAGACCTGACATAGCTAAACCAGAAGGCTGTTGGTAGTTAGCGAACATTTTCACTTCGCCATTGGCTTCTTGGAACATGCTCACCATGGTCGGCTGTCCAGATTGTGTAAAGCCAAAGAACCAACCATCTTGTTGTTGGTTTAACTGACGTAGGAAACCATTTTGATTCCAGTAGTAAGCCGTTTGACGGTTCGCCACTGAGGCATCGTTCAACTGATATTGGTTACGAACGTTATTCAGTTGTTTAACCAGCTTGTTTTCTAGTGCCGGATCGCGATCGGTCGATTCGATAGCATCAGAAATAAATTCATTTGAAGCAATTTGCTCCGCTGCTAATAACAGCTGAGACACTTCACGATCAATCTCACCATTGATTCGCTCTAGCATTCCTGGAAGTTCAATGTCGATCAATCGATGACTTAATACATCTCTTGCTTGTTGTTGTGCCATCGCGCCGACAATTACTGTCGATGCAAGAACCGCAAAGGTAATGCCAAGTACAACTTTTTGCTTGATACTCAGAGAGTTAGTTTTAAACATATTTGGACCTTTAAAAAGAATCGCTCGTTATTGGTATACCCTGAACAGGACTTTTCAGTGCACTTCAACAAGCAATGCACAATCTGAGTGATGTATCGGCCGCAACCAATAAAACTGGAGACTTTTCTCTCAAAAAATTGCAAACGCGATGTAACAACCAAAATCATCCAAATTAAATATGAGTCAACCAAGGCAATATCGTACTGTCGAGAGTCGGCTTTAGCTATCAGTCCTTAGATCTAACTGAACTCAAACAACTCCCCACCGCGAGCTTTTGTATATAAAAACCAATTGATATAGTAATAATCACAACCTAACGATGTTTTTAGTTAACCACTTGTAAATCTTTCCAATTTTGAAAAAATAAATTACGCAAATGTACTGGAACTTTTTGCTACAAATCAGTGACCAATACTCAAAATAAAAATCAAATGGATACCCAGAGAGTCCAAAATGCACAAAACAAATTTCGAAGTCCTTCAAAACTATCTAGAGTCTCAAATCATTGGTCAAAAAGAGCTCGTTAAGCAACTGATGATCGCCCTTTTAGCAGATGGTCATATCCTCGTTGAAGGGCCTCCCGGTTTAGCAAAAACTCGCGCCGTAAAATCACTGGCTGATTGCGTTGAGGGGGATTTCCACCGCATTCAATTTACGCCTGACTTACTGCCTGCGGACTTGACTGGTACCGATATTTTCCGACCAGAAACTGGGGAATTTACCTTCCAATCAGGCCCGATTTTCAACTCGCTTATTCTAGCGGATGAGATCAACCGTGCCCCGGCGAAAGTTCAAGCAGCAATGCTGGAAGCGATGGCAGAGAAACAAGTGACTGCCGGTCGAAAAACCTATGCTCTGCCTGATCTGTTTTTGGTGATGGCAACGCAAAACCCGGTTGAGCAAGAAGGTACTTACCCGCTGCCGGAAGCTCAATTAGACCGTTTCTTGCTGCATTTAGAAGTGGCTTATCCAGACATGGAAAGTGAGCTGGAAATCTTGCGCCTAAACAGAGGCGAAGCTCAAGGCAATCAACCTGTTCAACCAGAGCCTATTTCTCAACAAACTATCTTTGAAGCGCGCCAAGAAGTGCTCAACATTCATATGGCAGACACCATTGAGCAATACATCATCAGACTGGTTATGGCGACTCGCCAACCCAAGCAATACAGCGATCAACTCGATCAATGGTTAGATATGGGTGTCAGCCCACGCGCAACTATTGCTTTGGATCGCTGCGCGCGTGCTCACGCATGGCTTGCTGGCCGCGATTATGTAACGCCACAAGACGTTCAAGCGATGGCATTCCCTGTGTTACGCCACCGCCTGCTCCGTAGCTACCACGCACAAGCTGAAGGGGTCACTGCAAACCAAGTGATCGCACACCTTATTTCATTGGTTGGCAGCGCATAGGGATACGCGCATGAATAATCAACTACCCAACCATAGTGACGGTGTCACGTTAAACCTGAACGAACTGCTGCAATACAAAGCGCACTCTGTTCGCTGGTTGCCTCCAGCCAAGAGCCTTTGGTCTCAGCTTAACGGTCAACACGAGAGCAACCGCAAAGGTCGTGGGATGAACTTCTCTGAAGTTCGTCAGTACCAAGCAGGAGATGATATCCGAAGCATTGATTGGCGTGTGACGGCGAGAACAGGCAAGGCGCATACCAAATTGTTCTCTGAAGAACGAGAGCAGCCTGTCATTTTGTTCTTGGACCTATCAAGCAGCATGATTTTCGGCTCAACCTTGTTGCTAAAGTCGGTTCAACTCGCGCACTTTGCCAGTCAACTGTGCTGGCTCACTGTGGCTCAAAAAGACCGAATTGGCGCAGTGATAGATACTGGCCAAGAGATCATTGAGATTAAACCCAGTGCTAGCAACCATGCTCCGCTGCGTATTTTACAAAAAGTCATAGAAATCAATAACGCAGCGCTAACCAACCAAAACAATCCCAGCGAAACAACCTTAGAGCATGGATTGAAGTCTCTTCATCAGCTTTGCCCGAAAGGCAGCGATATTATTATGCTCAGCGACTTTGTGCGTTACCAAGAAAGTGACTACTCACTTATCAGCCAAATTCGCCGGCACAACAGAGTACGTCTGATACATTTTTACGACCCTCTAGAGCAAGGTCAAACGGCCTATAAAGGCTCGAAACAAGTCACCGATGGCAGCAAAACACAGTGGTTCAACTTCTCCTCTAATAAAGAAAAGGAAAAGCTCAACCATGCCTTCTCGGCCAAGCAGCAACAGCTACAACAGATGGGATTATCTCTCGCGATACCCTACAGCTCGCTGTCGAGTGCGCAGCCATTGATGAGCCAGATATCAGGAGCTCAGTCATGAATCAGCCCTTAGATTTAAGCCCTGTTATTGCGCCAGACGCACCAACATGGTGGCCTTTGGCGTGGGGTTGGTGGGCCTTAATTATCGCGGCCATTATCCTGATTGCTTTGGTGTTTTTTGTTGTAAAACGCAGAAAAAACAATCAACAGGCGAAGCAAGAAGCGCTGTCTTACTTCAGCAATAATCAGCCTTCAAAGTGCTTATCACCTTGCGAAGCACAACGCATCCTTCGCCAAGCCGCATTGAGCTATTTCCCACGTGAAAAAGTGGCAGGCTTATCTGGTGATGATTGGTTGGCGTTCTTAGATGCGCAATTGGCAAAACCGTTGTTCGCCGCAAAGCAATCGCAATGGCAACAAGCGCTCTACCAAGATTCAGCTTTAATAAACGACGAGCAGAAAATGGATCAACAGCAATTGGTTAATGATTGCGAAACTTGGCTTCGTAAAGCCCTTCCTCCAAAGCGAGGTCGTTATGACTAATCTTTTAAACACGAGCTTACTTAACATCGAATTCGTTTGGTGGTGGATGTTTTTCCTCGCGCCACTGCCGTTGCTCGTTTACTTGTTCTCACCTAAAGCGGAATCAAACAGCGCTCTTAAACTTCCATTTCTGCCAGAGGACAGCAATACCAAAACGCCAAGCACTCGCTTGCCAAAGGCGTTGTCCGTCATTGTCTGGCTTTTATTGGTGACTGCACTCGCACGCCCAGTTTGGTACGGTGAACCGGTTGAGTTTCAACCAAAACACCGAGACTTGATGCTGGTTGTCGACCTCTCCTACTCGATGAGCCAGGAAGACATGCAGTTCAATGGTGAATACATCGACCGATTATCGGCAGTCAAACATGTGTTGAGTGACTTTATTGAACGACGCAAAGGCGACCGAGTCGGGTTGGTGCTCTTTGCCGATCATGCCTACCTACAAACGCCTTTGACTCTAGACCGAGACACACTGTCACAACAGCTCAATCAAGCGGTACTGAGACTAATCGGTAATCAAACTGCGATTGGCGATGGCATTGGCCTTGCGACCAAAACCTTTGTTGATAGTGATGCCTCACAACGTGTGATGGTACTACTCAGTGACGGCAGTAATACTGCAGGGGTGTTAGACCCATTAGAGGCTGCTGACATTGCCAAGAAATACAACGCGACCATTTACACCGTCGGTGTTGGCGCAGGCGAAATGATGGTTAAAGAGTTATTCATGACTCGCAAAGTAAACACGGCTCAAGATTTGGATGAACGCACGCTTATGGAAATTGCTAAACGCACAGGCGGTCAATACTTCCGAGCTCGTGACAGTAAAGAGCTGGCGACCATTTACGACACCATCAACCAGTTAGAACCCGTGACGAATGCCACCAAGGTTTGGCGACCACAACAAGAGTGGTTCGTATGGCCTTTGTCTGCGGCAATGTTCTTCGCATTTATGCTGTTAGCCATTAGGAGAAACAATGTCTAACTTTACTTTTATCTACCCATATTGGTTCTTGGCGCTTGCCGCGTTGCCCGCGATTTGGTGGCTTAGCAAGAAGCAATCTAAGCAAGGGTTATTGGCTTCTCATATCGCTCGATACTTGGCGCCTGAATCAAGCAAGCCATCAAAAAACCGCAGCACTTACTTTGGTATCTGGTGGATGGTCGGTGTTGTTGCACTAGCCGGCCCCAGCTTTCAAAACAATGAACAGCCGAGCTTTGAAAAAACGCAGGCGCGAGTTGTGATGATGGACATGTCGATGTCTCTATACGCTACCGACATAAAACCAAATCGCCTGACTCAAGCGCGATACAAAGCTCTTGATCTGCTCTCGTTGTGGAAAGAAGGCTTAACCGGAATGGTGGCGTACGCTGGCGATGCTTACACCATTAGCCCGCTAACGTCCGACATCAACACCATCAAGAGCCAAGTGCCAAACTTGTCTCCGGATATCATGCCTTACCAAGGCAGTAACGCCCCCGCTGCGGTTAAGCTTGCGATTGAGATGATGACTCGCGCGAAGATCTATCAAGGTGATTTGGTATTGATTGCTGATGATATTGATGACCAAGAGAAGAGAAAAATTGACGCCCTGCTCTCTGGCAACAATTGGACGATATCTATTTTAGCGGTGGGTACTGAAAGTGGCGCGCCAATCTCTTTGCCAACAGGCTCAATGCTGCAAACCGACTCAGGGCAAACAGTGGTCGCAAGAACCCACTTAGAGAACATGCGTGACCTGACTCACAGTTATGGTGGCACATTCACTGAAGTTCAATTTGATAACTCAGATGTTGAACACATCGCGAGTTATCTCGACCGAGTTGCAACAACCTCTGAAGTGACCAAGACCAATAACTCACTCAACACCAGAGTCAACAATGGCTTTTGGCTACTACCATTCCTATTACTCCCTGCTCTTGGGCTGTTTCGGAAGGGTGTTATTTGGTGCGGATTAGCTGTGGTTTTGTCGTTCAGCCAACCGAATACTGCGTTTGCTAATCCTTGGAAAACCGACGACCAGGTGGGTTATCAGCTTTATCAAGATGAAGACTTCCAACAAGCTGCAGAGCAGTTCCAACAACAAGAGTGGAAAGGCATCGCACAATACAAAGCGGGAGACTTCGAAGCTGCAGAGCAGACACTACAAGGTTTGAATGGCGAAAATGCTCGCTACAACCTTGCGAATGCACAAGCGCAACAAGGCAAGTACGATCAAGCGATAGAAGAGTATCAACACATTCTAGACAACAACCCTGAGCACGCATATGCCAAGAAGAATCTAGAGATCGTCAAACAAGCCCAACAGCAACAGCAACAGCAACAGCAACAGCAAGGCGATTCTGAATCCAAAGACCAAAAAGACCAAGACCAGCAGAATCAGCAAGGTCAGCAAGGTCAGCAAGGTCAGCAAAGTCAGCAAAGTCAGCAAAGTCAGCAAAGTGATTCTTCGCAAGACTCGTCGAATCAACAGCAAAGCTCTGCAAGCGTTGAAAAATCACAGAACCCAACAAACGATCAAACTGAAAGTGAGAACCAAGAGCAATCTAAAGACCAAACGGATGCAAATGCAGGTGAACAAGCAGCTCCGTCTAAGCAACCAAATAAAGCCGAGCAGTCAGAAGACCAAGATGAATCAACACCTCAAAGTGCGAGTGCACAGCAAGCTTCAAGCGAACAAGGTGAAGACGATGCTCAACAAGCTGTAGCACAAACCTCAGGGCAGCCGCTATCAAGTGACCCAGATATGCGAAAACTTGAGCAAGTAGAAAGCGCCCGTGACCCGAGCCAACTGCTTAAAGCGCAAATGATTTTACAAGCACGACAAAAAAGTGCTCCTAACAACCAGAACAAAAAGTGGTAACCATGCGATTTCTTAACAAGCCATTTTTATCCATACTCCTAACGCTGCTGTTAGGAGCTTTCTCGTCCTTTTCGGCATTGGCGGCGACTGCCGTAGCGAGCGTTTCACAAAACAGTGTCACCAAAGATCAAGTATTCCTACTTAGAGTCTCAACCGATGAAAAGGTCTCTTCTGATGCTCTAGATCTAACGGCGCTCCAGCAAGATTTCTATGTCGGCACACCAAGCTTTGGCTCGTCGATGCGAATCGTCAATGGTAGCCGCTCGGTGTCAAGTGAATGGAACATCAGCCTTGCTCCACTGCGTTTGGGTAAGGTTCAGATTCCTAGCTTCGATATTGAAGGGGCAAAAACCAAGCCAATCACCATCAATGTTGCCGTTAATAAAGCTGCACCCACTCAACATGATATGGCTGAGTTCCAGCTTAATCTGAGTAAAGACTCGCTATACCCACAAGAAGTCGCTGAGCTTGATGTAAAACTCATCATTAAAGCTGACCCAAGAAGACTGCAAGATCCTAAAATAACGCCACCGAGCTCGCCGGGCTTAGATGTGGAACCTATTGGTGAATCGAAGCAATTTCAAGATGTCCTCAATGGACAAGAAGTGACGGTTGTTCAACAGTCTTTCCGTATCTCTTCTCAAAAGGCCGGACAGTTTAAGCTGAATGGGCCGAAGCTGACTGGAGCCGTTGTCTACTCGACCAACAACTCCAGTACAACGCGCTTGTTCCAACTCGACACTCCCGTTGACACCCTAGATGTAACCGTCAAAGAGGTGCCAAAAGGCTACCAAGGTGAATGGTTACCAACATCAAACTTCAAACTGATACAAAAATGGTCAGATAGCCTAGGTAACGAGCTAACTAATAACAATGGTTTGGAAGGCGACAACAAAACCATTGAAATGGAAGCGGGTGATTCGTTAACTCGTACCATTACTATGACGGCTAGCAATTTAACCCAGCACCAACTGCCAAAACTGAATGTCACCTACCCTAAATCGGTTCGTGTTTATGAAGAGAAGCCGCAATTTGGTACCACACAGTCAGGCGATGCAGTAGTAGTTTACAAGCAGGTCTTGATCCCGAAAGAAGCTGGAAATATCTCGCTTCCTGATGTGTCTCAATCTTGGTTTAACACCGATTTGCAATCAGAACAAACCAGCAAAGCGCAAGGGCTAGAGTTAGCGGTAAAAGCAAGTGACCGTGCGACCTCAAGCACGCCACCTCCAGTGGTAGAAACACCCACCAAACAAGCCAACCCGACGATTGTTACCGTTGATAACCCTGGAATATGGCCTTACCTAACCGCGCTGTTCGCTGTCTTATGGTTGATTAGCTCTGTGATGGCTTTCTACTTCTGGTCACGCCGTGGTGTAACGACAAAACCAACACACACTGTTGAACGTCAATCAGCTACAGCAGAAGCGCTAATTACCGCGCTGAAAGCAAAAGATGGCGTGATGACCAGAACCTTGTTTGAACAGTGGAAATCTGAAAATTCAGATCTAAGCGATGAAACGTTAGAAGCCGTTGAAGCCGAACTAAGTAAGCTAAACCAAAGCCTTTATGGTGAAACTAGCTCGACAAACCCATCATGGGATCCTTCTGAGGCAATCAAAACGGTTAAGAAACCAAAGCGCATGTCGAACAATACACGCAAGAGCACATTAGAAAGGCTTTGATTAACCAGCGGTCTAAGTAAGCAGAAAGCTAGTTGATCAGAAAATCTAAGTAAAAAAAGAACGAAGCCGTGATGACCACATTGTGATCATCACGGCTTCATTCGTTTTTTAAAACGGAAAAATTAAATGCCACACTAAGTCAGTGGCGTCGCAACCTTTCTCCGTTTTAAAGCAGAAACAATTCTATTTCGCCCTGAGTCTTTGGCTTGATATAAAGCTTTGTCTGCCTTGCCATACAGCAGATCAAAATCGAATTGATGCTGGTCTGAGGTTATCGAGGCATAGCCGACGGATGCGGTTAAATACTGACTGGTGCTGCTTTCACAATGAAGGATCTTCGCCTCTTCAATGCACTTTCTAATCGACTCGGCACGCTGCTTCGTTTCAGAGTGATTAGTGCCGATCATCAACAACATAAACTCTTCTCCCCCAATACGACAGAAGGTTTCCTTATCACTATGAACATGGGCATTAAGTATCTTGCCGATGGTTCGCAGAGCTGCGTCTCCTTCAGTATGACCATAGACGCTGTTGTACAAACCAAAGTGATCGAGGTCGACGAGGATCAATCCAAATGTGACTTCATGCTGTGTGGCAAACACCCCTTGATCGTCACAATTTAGATCTTCTAACACCTGCGACAACATACGACGATTTCCAAGACGTGTCAGCGGGTCTAATTTAGAGATGATATCCAGCTGCTCATTTGCTCGTTCAAGCTCTTGAGTGCGCTTACTAACCTCTTGTTCGAGGGTTTCATTAAGCTTTTTGAGCTCCTCTTGCGCCATGGTTCTCTGTAACACCTCAGCTAAACTAGAAGCGAAGATACGTATCACTTCACGAAGCTGTGAGGTTAAAGGGCTGCGAGTTAACAGGTTATCGGCTGCGATAAACGCAATTGGCTCACCCGTGTTTGTGGTGAGCATAGTCATTGCCGTCCAACCGACTCCCACAATATTGAAATCGTGATAGATAGGCACTGATTCTTCAAAGGCGACTTGATTGGGGCAAGCGCGAGCTGCGGCTACGATGTCACGTTCCACCAGCTCAGAGCGATAATAAGACTCATCGACAATACCGCCTTTAATGTCGGTGCCCCAAGTACCTTGCATGTAGCTACAGTTTTTATCAGTGAGGAAAACCGCTAATCGGTCAATGCCTAAGTGCTGAATCGCAAAACTGACGGCGGACTTACATACTTCACTGACGCTGTCGCAGCGAGACAGCTCAACCATACTCGAGTGCAGCATACGTATGTTCTGCTCTTGACGCTTACGGATGTAGATCTGAGAGAGCAGAGAGCCAAACGACTCAAGCATCTGCTTTTGATAATTGGTAATGGGTGAACGATGAATGTAGTTATCCATGGCGATCCAGCCGACAGGTTTCTCCCCTTCACGCAAGATAAGCATACCGTTCCAACCTTGCCCAACGACGTTCCCTTCTGTGTATAGGGGCGCGTTCTCTATAATGACGAGATTGGTGTGATTGTTAGACAGTGCCTCAATGTATTCGGCTTCAAGCTGATGCAGATCGTATTGAGTATGATGTTCGCTGTTTGTCTTGCCCGCTTCGTCAGTGCCATAGGTGCCGCTGAAACAACGCTTTTTCATATCGAGCAACATAAAGATCGCACGATCAAAACCTAAACGGTCGCGAACTGCTTCAATCGAAGCCTTATACAAGGCATCAAGTGATTCAGGGTTAGAAAGCTCTAACGCGACTTGATGAACCAGTTTCATGTTCTCGACAAACAGTTCCCGCAGCTTTATCTCATCTAGGTACTGCGCTTCACGTGTGTCTCGATGCTTTATCTCAAGCGCTGCATTTTTTTCGGCACGAATACATTGCCAACGAGCAGCCGCGAGCTGTAAGACATCAAGATCTTGATCGAAGGTTTGATTGACCTTCTCAGCATTGCAATTTTGAACGATTAAATAAGTTCTACAGGCAGGCGCGTTGTCGAGCATCATGATGAACGACTCTCCACCCAGCACTTTCATGTGTTCCCAATTACAGGTATTGATTGCCATAGGTAACACACCGTCTGCAGTATCAAACTGTGAAACCCATGGCCAAAATGTAGAGGGGTAATTCTCAAGAGAGGTTAATTCGCCATGACAAAACAAGGGTAACGAATCGCTTTCCGGTATTGGCTCAGCGAATATCCCAACCCCTTTAGGATCAAGTATCTTAGCCAAGTAGTCGAAAAGATACCCTGCCAACAAACGGTGATCGCGCGTAGCAGATATTTGTTTTGCAAAGGCTTTTACAGGCACAGTTTCCGTCCATTGGCTATTGAGAATACAGCAAAAATACAGAAGCCTTGATATGCAATCAATATAACTAAAAATGAGATGTTAAGCGGGTCGCAATTTCACTTTTTACATTATCACAAGCATGAGAACGACTACAAAAATGGGATTTCCTGCCCAAAATTTCATCGACATTGGGACTTTGTTAAAGGCATAAAAAAGCCCCACCTAAAGTGGGGCAAAACTTCCATCGCTTATAGTTATAGTGATAATTCTGTCGATCTATTCGATTATCTAACCTGCGTTTCAGTTAGCGTGCTGGTTTTGCTAAAAGGCCAAACACAGCACTTAAATAATCAATTAACCAAAGTCACCGTTTACGTAACCTTTAGTACGATCATCTTTTGGTTCGCTGAAGATAACACTCGTTTCGTTGTGCTCTACAAGCTCTCCCATTAAGAAGAAAGCAGTACGGTCTGAGATACGACGCGCTTGCTGCATTGAGTGCGTTACGATAACGATAGTGAAGTCTTTCTTCAGGTCTTCCATCAATTCTTCAATCTTGTGCGTCGCGATTGGGTCAAGAGCCGATGTCGGTTCATCCATCAGGATTACATCCGGTTCCATTGCAATTGTACGAGCGATACATAGACGTTGTTGCTGACCACCAGACAAGCCAAATGCGTGTGCTTTAAGACGATCTTTTACTTCGTCCCAAAGAGCTGCACTGCGCAGTGAGCTTTCTACTACTTCATCAATGTGCTTCTTGTCTTTGATACCTTGAGCACGCAAGCCGTAAGCTACATTCTCGTAGATGCTCATTGGGAAAGGGTTTGGCTTTTGGAATACCATGCCTACGCGAATACGCAGGTCAGCCACATCAATATTGCCGTAGATGTTTGTACCATCCATATCCAGCTTACCTTTAATAGTAACGCCTTCAATTAGGTCATTCATGCGGTTCAAGCAACGTAATAGCGTTGACTTACCACAACCTGATGGGCCAATCAGTGCCGTAACCTGACGAGTTGGAATTGGCAGGTTGATAGATTTAAGCGCTTGGTTGTCGCCGTAAAACAGATCTAGGTTCTCAATATCAAATTTGTTCATGTTCGTAATCTCTAAATTCTTAAATTCGTGTCTAACTTGATGCTTTCTTTATCACGGGGGCTATCTTTATTGATGAGCCAACTAATGTGCTTAGTAAGTTGCCGTGTTGAAGCGTCTCGCAATCAGTTTTGTAACCATGTTGATCAAGAGAACCAATACAATTAGGACTGTCGCCGTGCCGTAGGCTTGGTTCCACTCATCGATAGTAAATAGCTCTGTTGTCAGCTTATATAGGTGAACCGTTAGTGTACGGCCAGAATCGAATACCGACTCAGGAACACGTGCCACCATACCTGCGGTTAAGAATACAGGTGCTGATTCGCCAATTACACGACCAATACTAAGAATGACCGAAGTTAAGATACCTGGCATTGCGCTTGGTAAGATCAAACGCCAGATAGTGTAGATTTTTGAAGCGCCAAGGCCGTATGAGCCTTCACGATAAGTTTGTGGTACTGCCATCAATGCTTCTTCTGTAGTACGAATGATTACAGGAAGAATTAGAATACTCAGCGTTAATGCACCCGACAAAATCGAGAAGCCAAGGCCAAGAATCGAAACAAAGAAGGTCATACCGAACAGACCAAAGATAATCGATGGAATACCCGCTAAAGATTCGGTACAGAAACGAATCACCTTAACCAGTTTACTGCCAACTTTAGCGTATTCGGTTAGGTATATCGCCGTCATAATACCGAGCGGCGCTGCCACAGCAATTGATGCGATTACCATATAGATCGTGGCAATGATCATTGGGAAAATACCACGTTCTTCACCAGTACGAGTGTAGTCGTCAGTGATGAAGTTCCAGTCTACGTATTGCAAGCCATTCGATAGGATGTACCAAATGATCCAGAATAAGAAACCAACAGTGACTGCTGCTGCCGCCCAGATAAAACCTTTCAAGATATTATCTTTGGTTTGACGTGCTTGTTTGAGTTTTACGCGATCCATATTACTTCTCCTCGCCTACTTCGTTTTTTCACGATTAAGATAAAGCAGAGCACCATTTAACATCATGATGAATACCAGAAGCACAACGCCGGTTGCGTACAGTGCACTCGCGTGGATACCACTTGCGTAAGACATTTCAATAGCAATGTTTGCTGTTAGCGTACGAGCTGAGTCCAAAATGCCTTCTGGCATTGCTGGCGCATTACCCATCACCATAATGATTGCCATCGTTTCGCCCAGTGCGCGACCGATACCCAAAATCACACCAGTCATAATGCCTGAACGTGCAGCAGGAACGAGTAGCTTAAAAATCGTGTAGATTTTCGAAGCACCCAGCGCAAGTGAACCTTCTTTGTATGTACGAGGTACAGCACGGATCGAAGTTTCAGAAACCGTAATAACGGTAGGAAGAATCATAATACCCAGAACAATGATACCTGCCAGGATAGTGTTACCCGCTGGCACTTGGAAAACGTTCTGAATCATTGGAACGATGATTACTAGACCGAAGAAGCCGTAAACTACCGACGGGATACCCGCTAGAAGCTCAACTGCTGGTCGAATAATATCTGCAAGACGCTTTGGAGCAATCTCAGCAATAAAAATAGCGGTTAATACACCAACTGGTACACCAACAACTACAGCTCCAAGTGTCGAAACAATCGATGCAACAATCATTGTTGCAACACCGAATAGAGCTGGCGGTAACCAGTCAACACCCAGAACGATGCCAGAAACACCGGCCTCTTGGAATGCAGGGATACTCTCTGCAACGATAAAGTAAGCGATAACGGCTAGTGATACGATGCCGATTACAGCACTCGATAAGAACAAGCCGTGGAAGATTCTTTCTCTCCAGTCGATACGTTTCTTAGCACGTAGACTTGGCTTGTTGATTTGAGTCGCTTCAGTATTCATAAGCTTTTCACTATTTGCGATGGTCATATATAAAATCTCAAACTTTGCGGCTCAATAAGAGCTCGAAATAAACAAAGTTGAAAGAAAAGGCTCAGCCTAAAGCAGGCTGAGCAATAATTAAGATTGAATCAGTTAAGATTAGTTAACTGTGATGTAGCCTTTTTTAGCTGAGATAGCTTGAGCTTCGTCTGCAACCATCCAGTCTAGGAATTGCTGAGTTTCAGCTGATGGAGCGCCATCTTTGTAAAGTACTAGGAAAGGACGAGCAACTTTGTAAGAACCGTTCTTAACGTTGTCTACAGTCGCAGCAGCGCCGTCGATAGTTAGAGCTTGAACAGATTCGTCAACTGTACCTAGAGAGATAAAGCCGATAGCGTATGGGTTGCTTGCTACAGAAACTTTAAGTGCGCCGTTACCGTTTGCAACTTGTGCACGTTGAGAGATAGCCGATACTTTCTGTTCGCCAATTGTCTTCTTAAGGCTCATGATGTCTTCGAATGCGCCACGTGTACCAGAAGCAGTATCACGAGTGATTGCTACGATTGGCTTGTCAGCACCGCCAACATCTTTCCAGTTAGTGATGTCGCCTTTGTAGATTGAAGTGATTTGGTCTGCAGTAAGTGCAGATACTTCGTTGCTCGGGTTAACAACAACTGCGATACCGTCACGAGCGATAACGAGCTCTTTCAGGTCAGCTGTTTTCTCTTCTTCTTTAAGGTCACGAGAAGAGATACCAAGGTCAGCACTTCCATTTTTTGCTGCTTTGATGCCTGCAGAAGAACCTGGTGCTTGAATTTCGATGAACACTGGTTCGCCTTTATTCATGTAGGTTTCTGCAAAAACTTCAACCAGTGGAGAAGCACTGTTAGAGCCAACTACAGAGATAGTTTCTTTAGCTGAAGCTGTATTCACTGTTAGAGCGCCTAGTAGTGCGATTGCACCGATAACTGTCTTTTTCATCACAAATTTCCTTTAGTGGCGTTATTGCCGTAATGTTGTTTTGCTTGAACGAGGCCTACTTTAGAATCCGAATGTGACAGTTGTGTTTCACTAAATTGAAGCCTATATGACAACTGCAATTTATTTTCTTGGTTTCCCCTTACTAAATAGCATTGAGCTAATAGAACGAGTGAATTCATAGGCGAAAAATATTAATTGCAACGTCTTCAAACCAAAACGCTTAATATCTCACCACCCCTTGTCATTACTGACTACCAGCCTCTTACCTGTATTAAATACCCCTCTTTATTTAAGGGCAAAGCCTTGTTTGTACAATAAATATTCAATATTTATCAAATGCCTATCGCATATATCAAAATCGAATCTATTACTGATTGAATTGTCATTCTCAGAAGTTAGAATCACCTGCTAATTACAATAATAACAATTGCTTCTGCTCATTTACTTATTCAAAGAGGGACAATACATGCGCCAACTTCTCAGTGGCTTATCGATAAAAATACAAATTCTTATTCCAGTACTCTTTTCTGTCGTACTACTTTTGACGGGTGTCATCATCGGTGGTGACAAACTGGAAAACGCTTTTAAAGATGTATCAACAGCAACCGACCAACTCATCCTACATAAAGAAGAACTCAGCGAAATCGTCGACAACAGCTATGGCATGCGCATCAAAGCGATCTACAGCCTATTCAATGCTGATGATGTGAAGACACTGGTTGCAACGCTCAATGAAAAGCGTGACCAGAATACTCGTTTACTGAATTCATTAGACACAGTGCCAGGCATGCAAGATGAAGTAGCCGAAATGAGCAAAGCGATGAATCACTATGTCGACTTTTCTCGAACTACTATGCTTCCTCTATTAAAAGCAAAGCATGGCGATACTGCGCTATCTTCTGATTTTGAGGCTCGCTACCAAGTTGCTATCGATCAATACCGTCACGCGGGTAATGACATGGTGCAAGCAATCAACACGCTGTCTAAAAAGCTGAACCTGCTTGCGACTCAAGAAGTCGACATCAATGGTCAGCAACACACCAGCACACTGAATACGGCGACCATTGCCCTACTCGTGATCCTTTCTATCGCATTAGTTATCAGTTGGACGCTTGCAGGCATCATTGTTAAGCCTCTGAGCAATATTCAAGAAACCATGCGCGAAGTAGCCAAAGGTAACCTACTGGTTAAAGCGGAAGAGTATGGCGATAACGAGATTTCACGCCTTGCACAAGACGTAAACAAGTCCGTTGAGCAACTGCGTGACACGGTAAGTTCGTTGTCTCGAATCAGTATCGAAGTCGCTTCTGCATCGACAGAACTAGCTGCAGTAATGACACAATCAAGCGCTAACTCAGACCAAGAGAAGCAAGAAGTGGAACAAGTCGCTTCTGCCGTGAACCAGTTAGAAAGCACAGCAGCAAACGTGAACGAGAACGCAGTACAAGCTGATTCAGCGTCTAAGCAAGCTGATGAAATGGCGACACACAGCATGAGCTTGTTTAATGAGAGCAACCAAGCTAACGAGCAAATGGCGGTTCAACTCAGCGAAGCGGCTAACGTTGTCGGCACCCTGAAAGAACACTCAGAGCAAATTGGTAAAGTAATTGAGGTGATTCAAAGCATCTCTGAACAGACCAACCTGCTTGCGCTTAACGCGGCGATTGAAGCGGCGCGTGCAGGTGAAAGTGGCCGTGGTTTCGCTGTTGTTGCTGATGAAGTTCGAATGCTGGCAGCACGTACTCAAGACTCAACCAAAGAGATCCAAACCATTATTGAAGGTTTGCAAGTTCAATCTGGCAACGCTAACGAGAGCATGAGCAGCTCACTAGCAATGCTAGAGCACAACCAAACATTGGCAGCGGAAGTAAGCACGGCCCTTTCAGGCATTGCTAACTCGGTAACAGACATGACGGAGATTAACACTCAGGTAGCCTCAGCCGCAGAAGAGCAAAGCCAAGTGACGTCAGACATCAACCGTAATATCTCAAACATCTACAGCTTGGTAAGCCAAAACGTAACCGGTATCACTCAAGCCGCAGCAGCAAGCCACGAGCTATCTAACCTAGCTGAGCAACAGAAGCAGCAGTTGGACTACTTTAAGGTGTAAGCTTCAAGGTTTAGACCTTAAAGTGTAACTCACCTTATACAGACAAAAACCAGTCATTCGTGACTGGTTTTTTATTTTCAATAGAGACGTTATTGGCTCAGCAAACCTACTCGCCAAGATCTTTGTCCCAGATCCTTTCTATCGCTTCTACTCTTCGAATCTGCTTTGAAGGAAAGTGTGCGACCCTAAGATCAGCAATCGTCTCTTGTTGTTCTAACTGCGAAAGCGCAGCATCGTTGAGAATGTCATTTCGCTCTACTTGATAAACTTCCAAGGCATCTTCAAACTCAGCTCTTTGTTGGTCGAGCGCTTCAAGCCTTTGCGCAGCTTCTTCGCCGACAAGTTCATTTCGCTTTAAGTATTTATCTTGCTGATCAAGCCCCTCAGAGCTTGATAGTTGTTGCAGCAAGACCTGATTCTGATGGCTCGTTTGAACGTAATCAGGCTGTTCAGACATCAAAGAATCCATCCTTTGTTGATAGTCTTGCTCACCTAAGCCCTCTTGTTTCAGCAATAACTTTTCTAAAGCAATTTCTCTCATGCGATTGTCATGGGTAAACAGAATACTTATCTCGCTCTCACTGAAAAACTGAACTTGGAGGTTAAGGAGCGCTTGATTGAGTGCACGTAGATCATCAGCGGAAATGGATGTGGTGTCGAACTGCACGTCCAACGATGTCAGTGCCAACTTATATTCAAGATATTTGGCAAACAGTACTTCATCGACAATCGTAGCTTGTGATTGCTCATGGTGTTTTGCCACATAGTTACGGATATCTTCAAGTGTTAGTTCGGTATTGCCTGACACGAAGTATTCCATCATGTCTTTGGCTGATGCGTTATCGATGTCGGTATCTTGCTGAGAGGTAATTTTCAATGAGGAGACGCGTTGTTCGTCGTCATTATGTGTATTTGTATCTTGATTATTTAGATATAAAAAGACCGCCGCTGTGCTCATCAGGGCTATCGTGGTTATCGACAAAATGGCGGTCTTTTTCATTATATTTTCCTTATGATCTTAACTTTTGGGCAGTGCGACCTACAGGCCAGCCAACTTCAATCGATTCGCGTGTTGGCGATATAACGTCACGGGATCGGTCTCAAAGAGATGATGGATACCCAACAAGCCATTAATCTCGTCTAGGTGGTTCATTTTGTAATCATCACCAATCACTTTACCCAAGTGTGCGCTGCACGCCCCTACTAGCCCGTCATTCGGTTCATTGAAGGCTAGACCAAGGATTGTCATCGCTCCGTCGGTAGGATCAAGAAGGTTGGTAAAAGTGGATGACCCTGTCCATGAATAGTAATAAACACCGTTATTGGCTTGCCATTCACCCTCACCGCACTCAGATGTTGGAACGCCTTCAGGGTAAAACTGATTGAATGCAAGCGAACCTTCAGTGGTCAACGCTTCAAGGGAAGCAAGGCCATCTTGCTCAAGATCCGTTCCGCCAGATAACAAGTTGATGAGCGTCGTCAATCCACCAGCCAACTTAACCGCAATACCTTCCGCAGCTGAACCTTCTGATACGCTTCCACGCACGAGATCAGCGACTTTAGAGCCTTTATGAACGCCGCCAATACTTGTCACCGAAGCAACCAGATCAGGACGAACTGATGCTACATAACGCGCTGTCGGTCCGCCGTGGCTGTGACCGACCAGATTCACCTTACTTGCCCCTGTCGCGGCTAACAGTGTTTCAACTTGAGCTAGCAATTGCTCGCCACGCACTTCAGAGCTGTTGGTCGCTGATACCTGAGCGACATAGACACTCGCACCATCTTTGGTTAGGGATTCAGGTACGCCATAGAAATAGTCGACACCCGCTAATGTATCGAAACCAAACAAACCATGTACCAACATAATGGGATATTTCGTTTCCGTGTATCCGCTGGCTTCTAACGCCGATGCGCTCGTTCCGGCATAGACACCAAAACTGGATAGGCAGGCTATCGTCCAAATTAATATCTTTTTCAATGCTCTTTCCTTAAATAGATCAGACCTCTGATGAGTAAAAGAACCGTAGATGATGATTTTATAAAACAAAAAGTAACGACTTGATATTTGTGATGGTGAACTTGAATTAAACAGTTGCGATGAACATCAGGCGAACGAAAACTAAAAAATCATAAGTAATTGATTAAAATAACGTTTAGTTAAGATTAATGAGATAGTTCTTTCAATATTCTGACTAAAATATCAATTCAGCATTCGCAATAATCCAAAGTTTGTCGACAAATAACCGTTTAGAAACAGGTATTTTCAGCCATAAACTCGTTGAAAACTTGATGCTTATGCCATTAGCGACACACTATAAACCTGAATATATTGACGTTGATTATTAATTTTCTCTATAGGTCATGCCAGTCATTTAGTTATTCACTTATCAACAAGCAACAACGTTTCCATTAGCTCACCTCAGAATAAAAAAGAGAACACAATGATGAAAAATATGGCTTTGATACTCACGTTAGCCCTGCCTTTTGGCGCTTATGCCGCTGAAGACTCAATACCGACACCAGAATCGATGACATCCGCACAAGTACTGAGTACACAAGGCTCAGAGACCTATTCATATGTTAGATGTTGGTATCGAACCGATGCGTCTCATGACTCCTCAGCCACCGACTGGAAGTGGGCAAAGAAAGAGAATGGTGATTACTACACGATCAATGGATATTGGTGGTCTTCTGTTTCCTTCAAAAATATGTTCTACAGCGATGTTCCACAATCTGAAATCAAGCAACGTTGTGAACAGACGCTCGACATACAACATGAAGTCGCAGACATCACCTACTTTGCCGCAGACAATCGCTTCTCTTACAATCACTCCATCTGGACCAACGATAACGCGGTTCAAGCCAGTACCATTAATCGCATTGTCACTTTTGGTGATAGCCTCTCTGACACTGGTAACCTATTTAATGGCTCTCAATGGGTTTTCCCCAATGCGAATTCATGGTTTTTAGGGCACTTTTCGAATGGTTTAGTCTGGACTGAGTACTTAGCAAAAGCGAAAGACGTTCCTCTTTATAACTGGGCCGTGGGTGGCGCAGCAGGTACCAATCAATACGTCGCACTGACTGGCGTCTATGATCAAGTCACCTCTTATCTAACCTACATGAAAGTCGCTAAAAACTATCGCCCAGAAAACTCTTTGTTTACTCTAGAGTTTGGCCTCAATGACTTTATGAATTACGACCGAGAAGTCGCCGATGTTAAAGCTGATTTCGGCAGCGCTCTGATCCGATTAACAGAATCTGGTGCGAGTAATATCCTACTGTTCACATTGCCCGATGCGACCAAAGCGCCGCAATTCAAATACTCGACCGAACAAGAGATCATAAAAGTTCGTGGCAAGATCTTAGAATTCAACCAGTTCATCAAAGCTAAAGCCGAGTATTACCAAACTAAAGGGAAAAACGTGGTGTTGTTCGATGCAAGTGCGCTGTTCGCCAGCATTACCGATAACCCAGAGCAACATGGGTTTCGAAACGCGAATGATGCCTGTCTTGATATTAATAGAAGCTCAGCCGCTGATTATTTGCGAAGCCACAGCTTAACCAATGACTGTGCCACCTATGGTTCAGACAGCTATGTATTCTGGGGCGTGACACACCCAACGACTGCTACTCATAAATACATTGCCGACCACATCTTGGCGTATTCGTTCTCGACGTTCAATTTCTAGCTAGGAAGAGCTCATCGAGTATCATCAAATACTACCTGTAAATACCGCAAGCTAAGGCTTACACAAAGTACAGATACAAAAAAACCGCCATCATCGGCGGTTTTTTATTTACATCAACCTTTCAAAGCTAAGCTTTTAGGTCACGCAAGTTGATTACTCGTCGTCCACTTTTGGCGCAACTTTCTTCTTAGGGATAAATACTGTATCACCTACTGCCACATTCTGGTGGAAGCTCTTATCGCGCTTAACTGGTTTCTTCGGCGTTTTCTTAGCTTGAGTGTTGGTTTTCTTCTTCGCAGGGCCACCTTTAGCAAACGCAGGTTTACGAGGCTTAATACCTTTGAACTTACCTTTTAGGCCTTCAAGTACTGAGAAAGTAAGATCTTGTTGAAGGTAAAGCTCAACACGCTTAAAGCTATCCCAGTCTTTTGGACCAACCAAAGAGATTGCATCACCTTTGTTACCTGCACGGCCAGTACGACCAACACGGTGAACGTACTCTTCGGTGTGCTTCGGCATATCAAAGTTAATAACGTGGCTTACGTTTGGAATATCGATACCACGTGAAGCAACATCGGTTGTTACCAAAATCTTGTAAACCGCACGCTCGAACTGACTCATGATCGCATTACGCTGCGTTTGGTTTAGGTTGCCACTCAGTGCTACCGCTTTAAGTTTCTTCTCGTTCAGCTTATCCGTTAAACGGTCTGTATCGGCACGAGTTGCAGTGAAGATCATTACCTGACGGTATTCAGCTTCTTCAATCACACGATCTAAAATCGCTTCTTTATGATCTAGATGGTCACACAGGTAGAACTTCTGAGTGATATCAAGGTGCTGTTCGTTAGAAACACCAACAGAGATACGCTTAGGTGCGTCTAGCATTTCATTTGCAATGCCATTCACTTCCGCGTGGTCAAGCGTCGCAGAGAACATCAACGTTTGACGACGACGGTGTTTAGCTGCATTCGCAATGCGACGCAATTCAGGTGCGAAACCTAAATCCAACATACGGTCAGCTTCATCAAGAATTAGCGTTTCAACACCATCTAAAAACAGTGAGCGGTGCTCAAGGTGATCGGCAAGACGGCCTGGAGTCGCAACAATAAAACGAGGGTACTTACGCAGAGCTTTAACTTGATCGTTAAAGTTTTCGCCACCCAAGATAAGTGTCGCTTCGTAAGACAGACCGCCAAGCATGCTACGCAGCTCGCCGTAAACTTGTTTTGCTAGCTCACGAGTAGGAGCCAAAATTACACCACGAGGATCTTTAGCAGAAAACGCTTTTGTTTTTAATGCTTTATGTATCATCGGCAACACAAACGCCAATGTTTTACCTGATCCCGTTTTTGATGAAGCCAATAGATCCTTACCAGCAATAGCAACAGGGATCGCTTTTGATTGGATCTCTGTCGCCTTCTTGAAGTCGTAATGTTTTAAGTTCTTCAGTAAGCGGTTATCTAAGCCTAAATCTTTAAAGTGCAAAGGACTCTCCAGTCATGATGGTATTGAATAAAATTAATTTAACGTGACATGATACCGCGAAAGTACTTTATAGGATATAGATCACAGTAAATTTATCCCTTAATCTATCTTTAGCTAGAACATCGTATGCATTGCTAGTAAAAGGATGCCCCTCCAAAAACACATCAAAGTTGTATCTAAATTCTTCATCTCATAAGTGAGACAGAACGTGATGCTTAGCTAATTCCCTCAAAAATTTAGCAATTTCTTTAGTTATTGTTTTTGCAGTTAAAAAATTAGTCGCTACAATCATTAATGAAGCGACTATATGATAAAGAATGTATAGCGCATCTTTTGATGATAAATAAGCAAGGAGTTCTTATGAATAAGACGTTAATCGCAGCTGCAGCCTCAGTTTTCATTCTAGCCGGTTGTTCTTCAGAGCCAGAAGAAGCTGCAGTATCAGAAATGGATCAACTAACTAATCAAGTTGCTGAGTTAAGTAGCGAAGTAGAAGCTCTTAAGAGTGACAAAGCAGCCGCAGAAATGAAGGCTCAAGAAGCAGAAGCAGCCGCTATGGCAGCGAAAGAAGAAGCGGATCGTGCTAACGAACGTATCGACAACATCGCTGAGTCTTACACTAAGTAGTTTGATATCTAATCGCGATTAAGCTTTAGATTAAATAAGTCGCAAAAAGCAGTATATAGACAGCACCACTTCTTAAAGGATGTGGTGCTTTTTTTGGGCGATACTAATTCGAGTAGAAGGTATTAATTCGAGTAAAGAAGAGAAAAACGCCCCTATTGTAGAAGAGGCAATCGAATTAGAACTCAATAATCGGTGGTGCAATTTCTACAGGTACACCATTTTGAGCAAAAATAACCGCTTTCGCTTTTGAATTAGGCAGTTCTGCCTCTTCAAGCCACCATTTTAATTCCAACGGAATCTGTAATGATTTCTTTGAACCATCACTTCGGGTTAATGGTTCGTGCGCTTCAACAAACACGCTTCTGTCTGGTTCTAATGACACCTTGATCGGCTCATTGATAATGGTTACCTGTTCACCACGGTTCACTTGCTCAAAAAGCCACGCAATATCTTTAGGTTCCATTCGGATACAGCCAGCACTCACTCGCAAACCTATTCCGAAATCCTTATTGGTACCGTGTATTAAATAATCACCTGCGCCATAAGCAAGCCTCAAAGCAAACTCACCCAATGGGTTTTCCGGCCCTGAGGGAACTACTCTCGGTAATTCAATACCCTTTTCAAGATACTCTTTGCGGATTGAATTTGGTGGCGTCCATGTTGGATTTGGTCTTTTTTGGCTTATCTTAGTGATCATCTCGGGAGTATCGCGGCCCACTCGACCGATGCCGACAGGAAATACATGCACCTGGTTTTTCTCGGGTTCAAAATAGTACAACCTTAATTCAGCAAGATTGATGACAATCCCTTCTCTTGAGGTGTCAGGCAAAATGAAACGGCTAGGAATACTTAGCACATAACCTTCAGCTGGAAGAAAAGGATCGACCCCTTTGTTGGCCGCCATTAAAGAGAGAAAGCCAATATCGTACTGCTTGGCAATGATAGCCAAGGTTTCACCCGCTGCCACTTCATGGTGTTGTATTCTGCCCACAATACGACTTTCCGCTGGAGGCAGTTCAAAGGTCGCCGCAGACACCCACGATGAAGCTATCCCACTGGCAAGCAAAGTAGTTCTTACAACAAGCGACGCAAGCCTGTGTAGTCGTGTTTTTATTGACGGCAAAGGCGTCGAGTTAGCGCAATACGACATACAAATCCTTGGTTTGTCTTTAATCAAAGTTTAGATTATCGCTGATCAAATGTCTCTACAACGGTTAGTTACAACTAAAAGCCAACCTGTTTTGAGCTAATCAGCGCGTTCTTCTCTTTATATACAACGATCTTACCAAACAAAATCGATTGCCTTTAAGCTTTCAACAGATTTGGTTATCAATATTAATAAAACTATAATGGCAGACCTGTTTTGTGACTAAAGTCTCATGGAGTTACGTTCTAACTCGCTAATATTGCCGCAACAAAACGAATTCAATTCAACAGAATCGGTAATTGATTAAATCCTGTTCCTACAATTACTGTTTAAACTTTGGAGAACGACCATGGCTACACCTCATATTAATGCTCAAGCTGGTGATTTCGCAGAAACAGTACTTATGCCGGGCGACCCGCTTCGCGCAAAATACATTGCAGAAACATTCCTTGATGACGTGAAGCAAGTTTGTGACGTTCGCAACATGTTTGGTTACACAGGCACTTACAAAGGTAAGAAAGTTTCTGTAATGGGCCACGGTATGGGTATACCATCATGCTGCATCTACGTACACGAGCTTATCGCTGAATTCGGCGTGAAAAACGTTATTCGTGTAGGTAGCTGTGGTGCAGTACGTGACGACGTTAAACTAATGGACGTTGTTATCGGTATGGGTGCTTCTACTGACTCAAAAGTAAACCGTATTCGTTTCAACAACCATGACTTCGCTGCTATCGCTGATTTCGGTCTTCTAGAAGAAGCAGTAAACCAAGCACGTGCACAAGAAGTGCCAGTTAAAGTTGGTAACGTATTCTCTGCAGACCTTTTCTACACTCCAGAAGCTGACCTTTTCGAAAAAATGGAAAAACTAGGCATCCTGGGTGTTGATATGGAAGCGGCTGGTATCTACGGTGTTGCTGCAGACCTTGGTGCTAAAGCGCTAACTATCTTAACAGTATCTGACCACATCATCCGTGGTGAAAAACTAAGTTCTGAAGAGCGTCAAAAGTCTTTCAACGACATGATGAAAGTAGCTCTAGAGACAGCAATCAACATCTAATAGTTTGATAAAAGATACATTGAAAAGCGTTACCCCGCAGCCAGGCTCGCTTGGCTGCTCAAATAATCCCGAGGGGGAGATCGTGTCTAACGACAAGCTGCCAAAAGATGCGGATGGTTTGCAACTCAACTTTTGTAAAACATTGGCGTGTGACAACTTTGGCTTGAGCGATGCAAAACGGTATGTTTTGCAACACGCGAACCCTAAGCGTCCAGCGATGGTTTGTCGTGAATGTGGAGCTTTCCCCCCCTTACTTAACAATCGTGAAGTGTTAAGCGAACTTCATCGCCTAAGACAACTTCACAGCGATGGGCTCCCCGCTTGTCGTAATGATGATTGCGATAACTTTGGCTTATCGGTTCATACCCATAAACATCTTTATCATGCCTTCGGCTACAGTGGCGACAGGCAGCGTTATCGATGCAAAGACTGCCAATCAACCTTCGTTGATAAATGGTCTGGATCCAATAAAAAACTCCAATTTCAAGAGAACCTCATGGGCTTACTGTTCATGGGCTATTCCGTACGTGAAATCTGCCGAAAATTAGAGATCAACCCAAAGACTTTCTATGATCATGTTGACCATATCGCGAGCCGTTGTCGTCGTAAATTAGCGATGATCGATGCACGATGGGTTAACCATGCTAAAGATTACGAATTCGCATCTCACTACCAGCGTCTGCAACCACAAAGTAATAACGGTGTTGTCTGGATAGCGACGGGCGAAGCGCATTCTGGCTATATCCTTTGCCAACACGTTAACTACTCTCAAAATGAAGAACCATCGGGGAACGTTGACCACAACCCTTATGATGATGTGGCTCGCTTTGTATCCAAAGACCACTCTTCAGAAGCGAATCTCGAACTGCCTCAACCCTCTGACAAACTAAAAGAGCGCATTGAACAGCAGTACCAAGTGATTCTTGCGAGAGGTAACGTTGAGGACCCTATGGGTAACCTCACCACATTTAACTATCCTTCAAAAGGCGCATTAATTCGACCGCCATATACCTCTTATGCTCACTTTCTACATGTGTTGGATATGTGTAACGAAGACAAGCATGTCACCATCTATATGCCACAAGATCCATTACTAAGATCTGCCGCTTTAAGCGTATGTTTACCGCGCATTCAGAGTCAAAATATTGACCTTATGTATGTAGAAGAAGATTCGGGCTGGCAAGACGATCAAAGTTTTGAAAAAATCGACATCGTTCACATGAGTTGGTGGCGAGATCGTTGGGCTATTGCGAATCAAGGTGATAACCAGAAAGGTATCTGCTACCTAACAGGTAACAATCCGGAACCAAAACAGTGGCTTAACACGGCCTCAATTCAACAAACTAAGTTCTATCAACAACGCTTTCAGCTGTTATTTGATAGTTTTATTAATGAGCCCAGACGTAAGCTTCGTCCTGGGGGCATTCTTCCATTGCTCGACATATTTAGAGCTTGGCACAATCTGTGCTATCAAGATAAGCAAGGGCTCACGGCAGCACAACGCTTAGGCGTAGCAGAGCGACCATTAACTCTAAAGCAACTACTTTCATAGCAACAAAGTCTCTAGGTAATTATTCGGGAACTCATTGATTTTAAAGCAACAACATGAGGTAACACCCATAATTAGAAAAGATCGATGTTCCTTTGACGCTCTAAGAAAGATAATTGGTGCTTATCTCAAATTACACTCTTATAATGATTGTGTTATCAATATGTTCGATAATCATGGATCTAAGTCTTGGACAAAAATCAGTACCTTCTTGAAACAGAATTAGAAAAACTCAAAACTCGTGTCGACTCTGAGCCATCGGTGATCCTAGAGATTGCGCAACAATGCCTAGTCCGATCAGAGCAAGTTCTGTTTGAAGAGGGTGCCATACAGTCATTGATGTTAATGGCAAAGTGTAGCTGGAACCTGATGGATTACCAAAAAGGTTTAAAGTACATCAAGGAAGCCTACAAGCGCCAAAACCGATTAGATACCGACCTTTTTCTCCCTGAAATCCTCCATTTACACGCGCTCCAGTTTTGGGGACAAGCCAAGTATTACTCCGCCCAACAGTTCTGGATCAATGCCTTAGAGCAGTCCGCGTTGGTTGATGAAGTCGAAATTCAAATTGAATGCCTCATTGGCCTTGGCAATATTTGGCGAATGACCCACGAATATAAACTTGCACGATCTACCCACCAGCTTGCCGTTAAAGTGGCTAACAATAGTCGCATTGGTTGGTTAGAGGGCAAAGCCAGAATACTGCTCGCGTGGGATTACTACCTGCTCAACAACTATGTTGAAATGCTGTCGGTATTGGACGGAGCAGAAGAAGCATTAAAAGACCATAAAGATAACACTTGGCATGCTGAGGTGTGGGACTTTAGAGGCCTTGCTCTACTTGGCCTTGAACGCTTAGATGATGCAGAGCGAGCCACGGCCAAAGCGCACAATCTAGCAGTTGAACACAACCTAGTTTGGATGAAGGCGCACTCATACATCAGCCGAGCGCGATTGGAGCTCCTGAGAAAAAGACCAGAACAAGCGGCGGAGTTACTAAGGCTCGCGGAACAATCCGCAAACGAGTTCGATAATGGCGAATTACTGAGCCAAATCTGTTACCAACAATCCTTAGTGGCGGAAGAAAACCAAGATTTCCAAGCCGCACTCGTCGCCTTTAAAAAGTACCGTAAATATTCTACCGGAATGCTCAAAGAGCAAACGACACGTGTTGGGTTAGATAAAGCGCGTAGCTCCAAGCGCCAGCTTGAACAGAGAGCACGAAAACTGATTAACCGTATTCGTGGTCAGCACGAGTACGATCCTGAAAAGCACCTCTCTTATGTGGTCTCTGAAACCTTTTGGTGGGAAAAACTGGTGCTGTTCAAGACAGAGCTTAAACGCTCGAACCACAGCATTATCATGTTCCATCATGTCGATACTGATTACTTAGATGTCTGTACTGAGATTGCTCATGCTTTATGTAACCAGAATGACTTCATCGCAAGGCTAAGTTCTGAACGTGTGGCCCTTATGCTTTCCGAAAAAGGCGAAGCCGCAGAGCAAACCTTCCAAACGCTTAGCACCATGCTCGATATCTATCCATGGCATAGAAAAGGATTAAAGGGTTCCAAACCGACCGTCAGCCTCAATGATATTTTGACGTTCCCGTTCACGCTTGAACAACTAGAAAAAGACGATGCTGAGGTCATAGAATAATGGAAACTCTATTAAGCAAGATCACAGACGCCGGTTTAGACCCTTCATCAGTATCAGGTGAAGAAGCGATCATCTTCTGGAACCACATTCGTCAGCATGTGTCGACAACGCAAACAGAACAAGCGCACTGCTATATCATCAGCTCTGAATATCGCGCCGAGTTACAACAAAATCAAACCAGCATCGAAGAGTTGAGACTTGCACTCGACCTGCTCCACCTTCCTGCCGATATCGAAGACATTCTGACAGTCAAAACCAGCTTAAGTGACCGCTTAGTTGAAATTGGTGATTACACGTCAGCACTCAACGAATTCGTCAGTTCATCGACAATCGCGGTTGAACACGGCCATATCGATGAGTATGTGCTAGCCATTTTAGGCATGGGGAACCTATGTGATTCCTATGGCGACCACAACAAAGCCCTTCGCTACTATCAAAAAATTAGCAGCATAGACCATGCGATAAGCAGCCGCTCACTTCGCCTCAAGTTCAAGCTGCATATGGTAGCCAGCTTGCTTCTGCTCAACCGTATTACTGCGGCTAGCGATTTACTAAATGAGTGCGAAGAACTGAGTATTTTGGTGAGTGACAAGTTGCTCACAGCTCAAATATTGCTTTACCAAGCGAAGGTGCTGCGCGCTAAGAAAAAATACCATGAAGCGCTACGTTGTCTGTCTAAAGTTCAATACCCAGCCAACAGCACTCAAGCAAGTTGGCTTGCGACCATGACTCGTCTAGAGCTAGCACATTGCCTAAGTGCAACCGGCAAGCAAGACTACGCAAGTATGATTTTGTCGAGTACAGACAAACGAATGAAAGCCTACTCGTCGCCAGTGCTTGCGAAACGGTTCTGCGACTCTCTGAGTGAAGTATGTATGAATCAAGGGCGCTTTCAAGAAGCACTAAGCTATGAGAAAAAAGGCTACCGAATTGAAACCGATCTGATGAAGCGGATCCCGATCAGTGAACTCGGTGCAAGCCAGCTACGCCGCCTGTCCCGTTTTGAATTACAGCTCAAACTCATTCTCTCTGAACAAGAGAACAAAGAGCTGAAAGAGACGACTGAGCAACACAAGAATGCGGTTGCTCAGCTTCAACAAGACGTATTCACCGATCCATTAACAGGGCTACACAACCGTCGCTGGTTAGATGTGAAACTGAAAGACATGCTGCTGCACGATACCTCTTTTGCACTCATGGTTATCGATATTGACCACTTCAAGTCCATCAACGATGAATTGAGTCACTTAGTGGGTGATAAAGCGATTGTTAGTGTGTCTCAAGAACTGCGCTCATACTTTAAGTTTAGGGGCGCGTCGTGTGTCAGGTTTGGTGGAGAAGAGTTCCTCGTCATTCTTGAGAACACTGATCTTCCTAAAGCAGAAATGCACTCTGAAAATTATCGAGAGCGCATCTTCCAATTCGGTTGGCATGAGATACTTGGGGAGCGCGGTTTGACCGTGAGTATTGGTATCACTTTGCATCGTGACGGAGAAAATACTCAACGTACCTTCTACCGAGCAGACAAAGCGTTGTACCGAGCTAAAGCTAACGGTCGTAACCAGATTTGTACCGAATAATTGAAGCGAAACTATTGATAGAAAAAAAGAGAGATTCCACCTAACGCAGTAAGTGTCCCTATGACACTTTGCTTCGATATCTTTTCTCCATTCAGTGCATAAATCACCAAAATAAAGACCGGACTGGTCGCTATCAACGTTTGTGCAATCGCAGGGTTAGCATTTTTCAACGCAACCTGCTGAAGCCACAGCGCCAAAAATGTTCCGACAAATATTGCCCCTAAAAGCCAAAGCTTGTCGAATTTGGTCATCTCCCATAAATCTCTTTTCATAGACGAGTAAGGCTTACTCTCAACAAAAGGGATAATCAGCATCACGGCAAACACACCTATCGTGAGCCGAATCAGCGCCCCTAACAATGGGGGAATATCACCAGCCACCAAAGCATAATGGGAAATCACCACTCCGGAAGCCTGACAAACACTCGCCACAAGTCCAAATCCAATACCACTCCATTGTGCTTTGTTTTTAGAACCGTCCTCACCATTCACAAACTGAGACGGCTGAAAAACGACAAATGTCACGGCTAAAGTCGTGATGACAACACCGAGCCAGCTTTGCAACGTCAATGCAGCACCTAAAAACATTAATGCCAATACACCAGAAAGAGGTGGAGCCAAAGACTCAAGCAACAAAGTTTTATTCGCGCCAATTCTTTTTAATGCCGCAAAATACGCGCTATCTCCAATCGCGATACCAATAACACCAGAAATGGCCAGTATCCAAAAGTGATTCGCACTCAGTTCAAACTCCGGCATTGGAATAAGAGGCATCACCAGCAACATCATCCCAGACGCCACTACCCCCTTAACAATGTTCAATTGCATCGCAGAGAAGCGATGTCCAAATTGCCCATAGATCCATGTCGCACACGCCCACACAATCGCAGCGCCAATAGCGGCCAATTCACCTATATACATCCGTATTTATCCCTTGTGGTTATGCACGTCATTTAGAATCGTAATTGTCATCGTTTCAACGGAAACACCAACAAGAAAGCTGAAATAGCCTCTTCAAATGCAATGAGATTTTATAATATCCATCAATGCTTTTATCCGCATTAGAAGCGACAACACATTATTTTCAACTTGGTAAATCATTTTTATAACAATTACTTGGATGATAGCGTAGTATATTTATAACTAATATCTAACATTACAAGGATCTGTTATGTTTTTAGACTACTTTGCACTCGGCTTACTGATTTTCGTAGCATTAGTAATCTTTTACGGCATCATCGTTATTCACGATATTCCCTATGAAATTGCGAAAGAACGCAACCACCCTCATCAAGATGCTATTCACGTCTCAGGTTGGGTTAGCCTATTCACCTTACACGCTATTTGGCCCTTCCTTTGGATCTGGGCAACGCTATGGCGTAAAGATCGTGGTTGGGGCTTCGCTAAATTGGAAGAAGAGCAACACGACATTCATCATCGTGTTGATATTTTAATCGATCAGGTTAGCGCGCTTCAGGAAGAAATTGCTCAACTCAAACAAGAAAAGTCCGTAAAAGTGGATACGGATAAAGTTCAAAACAACGTCCAAGATCAGGAGGTTAAGTAATGGATTTACTGCTGATAATGACCTACGCGGCACTTTGCATCACTATTTTCAAAGTGTTTAATATCCCGCTTAACAAATGGACAGTGCCAACCGCCGTTCTTGGTGGCGTTATCATAATAGGTACATTGATCCTATTGATGAACTATAACCATCCTTTTACTCAAATTGGTAACCAAGTTTACTCAACAACGCCGGTCGTTTCAGGCGTAAGAGGTAAAGTTATCGAAGTGCCTGTAGAGGCAAACAAACCCCTCAAACAAGGGGATATCCTTTTCAAGATCGACCCTATCCCATTTGAAGCTGAAGTCGCACGATTAGAGGCGAAAGTAAAAGAAGCAAGCCAAGGTGCTCTTGGGATGGAATCTGAAGTGGCTGAAGCAGAGGCTGCGAAAATCAAAGCCATTGCAGAAAGAGATAAAGCACAGCGTGAATTTTCTCGTTACAAGCGCGGTTATGACAGCGGGGCCTTTACCGAGCAACAATTAGACACTCGCAGACAAGCTTATAAGGCATCAGAAGCCGCCGTGAAAGTAGCAGATGCGAATCTAGAACAAGCAAAAATCGCCTTAGATTCTGAAATCGGTGGCGAGAATACTGCAGTTTTGAGCTTACTAGCTGAATTACGCAAAGCTCAGTTTGATTTAGAACAAACTGTTGTTCGAGCTCCAACTGACGGATACGTTACGCAGTTAGCATTGCGCCCAGGTGTAATGGCAGTGCCGCTTCCTTTAGCTCCGGTGATGACGTTTGTGCACACTGAGGAGCAGTTCTATACCGCTGCGTTCAGACAAAACTCATTACAACGCCTACAACCCGGTTACGAAGCGGAATTTTTGTTTAGAGCACTACCAGGAGAAGTATTCAAAGGGCGCATTGATGAAGTAATTCCAGCTATTGGTGAGAGCCAATTCCAAGCTCGAGGGGCACTTCTAGGTACTGATGCATTGCGTACCAGTGGTCGTGTGTTTGTTAAATTGAGCATCACTGATGATCTGTCGGATTACCATTTGCCTATGGGTACCGCGGTTGAAGTTGCCGTTTATTCTGACAGCTTCACTCACGTATCTATCATGCGTAAGGTCCTTATTCGCATGAAGAGTTGGCAAAACTATCTATACCTAGACCACTAAACGGACGTAGATATGTGACGAGCCCGCTCAACACATTGTTAAGACGAATGAAAAAGCCAGACCCGTTCTGGCTTTTTTGTTGTTTGATTAACCGTAAAATTGCGCTTTTTACACGATATTTAGGTGTTCAGATGGAATTTTAGACATCTAGACACTTACCTTCCCTTATGGAAGGGTTCTACTGTATAATGCGCGCCTTATTTTTTATATTTGCCCAAAAAACGTTCTCATTGAGACGCATATTAATAATGGTGAATATTCGTTCTTTATTAAGCTTTATCTTTCAGTATTTGAGGTTATCTATGAACTTTTCAGCTAAAACAGTGGTCGTTATCGCCATTGGCGCGGCGCTGTACGGCATTGGTGGTTTACCTATGTTTGGTGTCCCAGTGTTTGCGAACACGACATTGAAACCAGCCATGGCAGTCTTAGCACTGTTTTCTGTTTTGTTCGGCCCAATTGTTGGCTTCTTAGTTGGCTTTATCGGTCACTGGGTAACGGATCTGTTCGCAGGCTGGGGCGTGTGGTTAACTTGGGTTTTAGGCTCAGGTATCGTAGGCATGGTTATCGGCTTGTTCCCTATGATGACTAAGAACCGTCTTCAAGAAGGCGAGCTGCCAATTAAAGATTTTGTATTGTTCGTGATACTGGCCCTTGCAGGTAACGTTGTAGGCTATGGCTGCTCTGCGTTCCTAGACACCATCCTATATGCAGAACCGTTTACTAAAGTGTTCACTCAACTGTCTATCATCGCAGCGGGTAACACCGTTCTGATCGCTGTTGTAGGCTTCCTGATCCTAAAATCAGTCGCTAAGCGCAACAAACAAAGCCGCAACCTGACTGAGGCATAAGCGATAATGACTATAGCATTTTCGAACTTCTCTTTTAGATATGAGTCGCTGGATAAACCGACGCTAAAAAATATCAATCTAAGGATAGAGAAAGGAGAGAAAATCGTCATTATTGGACCAAGTGGTAGTGGTAAATCCACCCTAGGTCAGTGTCTTAACGGTCTGATACCTCATGCAATCAAAGGTGAAGTAACGGGCTCTTTAGAGATAAACAGCAAGGATATCTCTGAGTTTTCGATGCACAACTACACCGAGCAAGTAGGCACAGTATTACAAGATACTGACAGCCAGTTTGTGGGTTTGAGTATCGGTGAAGACATCGCTTTCGCACTCGAAAACCAGTTGATGTCGAACATTGACATGTACCCGCTAGTTAAGTCGACTGCAAAAATGGTCGATCTAGCGGACATGCTTGAACGTTCACCTCATGACCTTTCAGGTGGTCAAAAACAGCGAGTATCATTAGCGGGTATCTTAGTTGATGACGTTGATATCTTGCTGTTCGATGAGCCTCTAGCAAGCCTTGACCCTAAAACAGGTAAGGCAACGATTGAGATCATCGACCAGCTGCATAAAGAAACCAACAAGACCATCGTGATTATCGAGCACCGCCTTGAGGATGTCCTACATCGCGATATCGACCGCGTGATCTTAATGGAACGTGGTGAAATCGTCGCTGACACGACACCCGATGAAATCTTAGCTTCTGAACTGCTTGATACACACGGTATTCGTGAACCGCTTTACTTGTCGGCGCTTAAGGCGGCGAAAGCCCCACTAACCAGCGAAGACAAACTGTCAAACCTCAAAACTTTAGACTACAAAAGGTTCCGCCCTGCTGTTCAAGCTTGGTTTGCAGAGCGCCCTGCCCCAGTAGCAGATAAGCAATATACTCCTTTACTTGAAGTTCATGGTCTGACTTATTCTTATGACGGCGAGAAAAACGCACTCGAAGATGTCAGCTTCAAGATTGGTAAAGGTGAGTTTGTTTCGATTCTGGGCAAAAACGGTTCGGGTAAATCTACCATCACTAAACTCATCATGGGTGTGATCGATGCCGATTCAGGCTCTTCCTATCTAAATGGTGAAGACCTATCTGAGCTTTCTATCTTTGAAAGAAGTCAGAAAGTCGGTGTCGTGATGCAGAACCCAAATCATATGATCTCGCATCATATGATTTTCGACGAGATTGCTTTTGGTCTGCGTAACCGCAACATTGCAGAAGAACTGATCACAAAAAAAGTAGAGCATGTTCTCGAGCTGTGTGGGCTGAGCAAGTTCCGCCACTGGCCGATCGAAGCACTAAGCTACGGTCAGAAAAAACGTGTAACCATCGCATCTATCTTAGTGTTGGAGCCTGAGCTTCTTATCTTGGATGAACCGACTGCAGGTCAAGATTACCGCAACTACACATCCATGCTGGCCTTCATCCAAAAACTAAACCGTGATTTGGGTATTACCGTTGTGATCATTTCACACGACATGCATCTCGTTCTTGAGTACACCACACGCTCAATCGTGATTGCCGATAGCAAGCTGATTGCCAATGCCGCGATGACGGAAGTATTTAGTCAGCCATCACTTCTAGAACGTGCAAACCTTTGTACCACCAGCATTTATGAACTCGCGACTATGATGAAAATCGACGATACTAATGCGTTCATGCAGTACTTCATCGACTACGAGAGAAGTGCTCAATGAACTCATCAAAAGTAAAATTCGGCATCAATTACATTGATACAAAATCACCGCTTCATGCACTCAACGGCATTACCAAATTTGCACTCTTCTTAGCTTGGGTAACCGTGGTGTTAACTACGTTTGACCTAAGGTTGATTACGCTGCTTATTGTGACTGGTTTATACCTGCTGAAGCTTACCAATGTGCCTGTATGCGTGTATAAGCCTTTGTTATTGGGTACGGCGAGTGTATTAAGCCTAAATGCTTTGTTCATGTATTTGCTTGCTCCACAGCAAGGTACTGAGCTCATCGGCAGCGAAACCTTATTGCTTACATTGCCGGGTAACTACTCGTTGAGCCAAGAGACTCTGTTTTACTTAATCACTGTCACGCTCAAGTACATGAGCATGTTCCCGATAGCGTTGATTTTTGTCTTCACAACACATCCGACTGAATTCGCAGCGAGCCTCAACCGTATCGGTGTTCCTTACAAGATCGCCTACGCGGTGAGCTTAACACTGCGTTACTTGCCAGAAGTTAAGAAAGACTTCATCAATATCATGCATGCTCAGCAGGCTCGTGGTGTGGAACTCTCAAAGAAAGCGCCCTTAATTACTCGTATCAAAAATGTGGCTAAGGTTCTAGGCCCGCTTATTTTCTCTAGCTTGGACCGCGCAGACGAGATATCGAATGCAATGACGTTGCGAGGTTTTGGACGACACAAAGCACGCACTTGGTACAGTTATGCACCTTTGAAGCGTGTCGACTTTATTTGTTTAGCCGTTATCGCATTAGTCGTGATACTCGCCATCACAAAGCGAGTACTTGAAGACCAACTGTTCTGGTACCCTTTCTAGCCTAGCAAAGTCATAGACAACACTGTTAAAGAATCAAAGGCCACTTAGTTAAGTGGCCTTTTTTAACACTAAACAGTAGTTTATGTATAAATTATCGATTAATTATATCTTTTTATGCGTAATTTTTTGTTTTTTAAGGTCTATTACGGAATATTTTGTTAACATCCTCAATCCGTAATTTCTATACAGAATGTCACACCTAATGTGGGATTTATAATGGCTCGAATAACTCAAGTACAGAAACTAGAAAACCAAAAAAACTACGATGAAATCGTATTAAACCTTTTTCTGGCTGAAGGACATGAAGCTCTAACTTATGCAAGGATTGCCCAAGAAATTGGCATTAGTTTAACAACGCTTCAGGGCTATTATCCATCGACACGTGCTATCCGAACAGTGCTTCACAAGCACATGTTATCGATTGTTATAGAGAACCTAGATTTCGCTTCGGAAGAGGTATTTCTTCAATCATGGCAAAATGCTTTAGACAATGAACAATTCCGATACGTTATCAAACTGATGTTTTTTCATGCCTCACAGGTCAAAAGTCCAGAAGCATTCAATGTCAGTTCAGATGGTCTGTTTCGTGAAAAAATGCTGAATAGCTTCGGGACCGACTCGGTTCGAATCCTTGAAACGGTAATAGGACGTTCAATGTTCTACCTAACGAATTTCAAAAAGCATTAAGCAAAACAGATAGAAACAAAAAGGGAGCCTTCAGGCTCCCTTTTTCATATTCTCAGTTTGTTTATCGACCTAATTTAGCTTGTAAAAAACGGTCGATAACGGCGGTAAACGCAGCTCAATCGATGTATCTAGCCCTTCGCTTTCTACTGATTCAATCTCAGCTGTCTGCTTCACTTCAAAACCACTACCTGCATAATCCACAGAGTCTGTATTCAACAGCAGTGAGTACTCACCTTTTGATGGAACACCTAAGCGGAAATGCTCGTGAGGAACAGGCGTAAAGTTAGAGACAATTAATACACGCTCACCAGACTCACTAATACGTTCGTGCGCTAAGATGCTCGCTTCTGCAGAATCCTGTAAACGCCATTCAAAACCTTTCGGGTCAAAATCGAGATCATGCATTGCAGCTTCAGAGCGGTATAGATTGTTCAGATCTCTGGTTAAGCACTGAACGCCTTGATGACGTTTGTAATCCAGCAAGAACCATTGTAGTTGATCATCGTGATTCCATTCAGCCGTCTGGCCAAACTCAGCGCCCATGAAGTTCAGCTTCTTACCTGGTTGCGCATACATGTAACCCATATAAGCACGTAAGTTGGCCGTTTGTTGCCATTCATCACCAGGCATCTTGTCGTGGATAGAGCCCTTACCGTAAACTACTTCATCGTGAGACAGAGACAAGACGTAGTTCTCACTGTGTGCGTAAACCAGTGGGAAAGTAATTGTATCGTGGTGATATTTACGATTGATTGGGTCTTCTTGAATGTAAGACAAGCTGTCGTGCATCCAACCCATGTTCCACTTAAAGCCAAAGCCTAAGCCGCCCATAAAAGTCGGTGCTGAAACACCTGGGAAAGCCGTCGATTCTTCGGCAATCGTCATCGCATTCGGGAAGTGCTTGTACACTTCTTCGTTCATCCATTTAAGAGTTGCGATAGCGTCGTAGTTTTCGTTGCCGCCGTCTACGTTCGGGATCCATTGGTCATGGCTACGCGAATAATCGAGGTACAACATCGAAGCAACCGCATCAACACGGATGCCATCGATATGGAATTGTTCGAACCAGTAAAGTGCATTAGAAACTAAGAAACGACGAACATGCTCTTTACCTAAATCGTAAATGTACGAGTTCCAATCTTGATGCCAACCACGACGCGGGTCCGGATCATGGAACAATGGCGTACCATCGAAGTTTGCTAGGCCATGATCATCACTTGGGAAGTGAGCAGGAACCCAATCAAGTACTACACCAAGACCCGCTTGGTGACATTGGTCTACAAAGTATTTGAAATCATCTGGAGAACCAAAACGACTAGTCGGTGCAAATAGACCAACAGGTTGATAGCCCCACGAACCGTAGAATGGGTGCTCTGAAACTGGCATTAGCTCAACGTGCGTGTAACCAAGATCAGTTAGGTATGGGATCAGCTCAGCCGCAAGCTCGCGATAATTTAAGAATTCACCTTCAGCGTTACGCTTCCAAGAACCGGCGTGCAGCTCGTAGAACGAAAGCGCTTCTTTACGCTTTTGCGTTACAGGGCGATTCTGCCACTTAGCATCTTGCCACTCGTAACGAGCGTGATCGTAAGTCACAGACGAGAACGAAGGGTATTGCTCAGAGTAGAAACCCCATGGGTCAGCTTTGTGTGGTAAGCCTTCGCCATTTGGTCCTTTTAATTCAAACTTGTATTGAGCACCTTCTTCCAGTTCAGGAATGAATAGACCCCACATACCGTAATCTAGGCGTTGCATTGGGTGGCGACGGCCATCCCAAGCGTTGAAGTTACCCACCAAGCTTGCCGCAGTTGCATGCGGTGCGTACACCAAGAAACGCGTACCTGAAATCGTCTGTCCATCACGCTCTAGCGTAATAAACTGAGCTCCCATGTGATGATACATATCTTTAGGTGTATGAAGATCTTCATAACTCGCGTACAGATCGTGGTACTGGTATGGATCATCGATGATCTGCTCTACCCCAGCCCAATCAACCGCAAGCTTATAGTGAGTGAAACGTAGGTCTCTTTTTTGCTTTAGGATGAAGCCACTTTCACCCTCTCGCGCTAACTCAATACGAGGTTCCTTTCCAACGATCAACTCTACTTTATCTGCCCCTGGAATCCATACTCTTAATGCACCTTGATCTGAAGGTAAGTACGGCCCTAAAAACGCAAACGGGTCAGTGAAACAAGCCTGTGATAGTTGGGTATATATTTGTTTTTGCTTTGAAATCGAACTTAGTTCCAAAACGTTTCTCCCTAACCAAACATCCAAAAAATATAATACAAAAATGCCCGCTATTAGTGCGGGCAATATAACAACAATTTATTCTACCAGATGAGCATTCATTATTGAGTGACCGAGGTTGTAGTTTCGTACGCCGTAAGCAAAAAACCACTTATTTTCAAGTCACTCAACGTCATTACTTACCTGCTTTTTCTCGAACGTCAGTCAGCTTAGAAGCGATACGATTGACGCCTTCATGAGCGAAAATTTCGTCCAAGTTCATGGATAGTTTACGACGCCAGTTAGGGTATTCATCTACAGTGCCAGGAATGTTTACTGGCTTGTCCATCTCTAACCAATCTTCCAACTGAACACTCAATAATGTTGAACCACCAGCCGCAACGTGCAGTTGAAGTGCTTCAGCAAGATAAGAATCCATCGGTACTTGGCTTGCATCGCGGCCAACACCCTCAGGTAAGAAGCCATGCCATGCCACTGAATCTAAGATACCTTGTTTGCACTCCAGACGGTCATCGAATAGGGTTTCTAGCTGTTCTGCATCTGGGTATAAACCAATCTCTTGACCCACCTTCAAATCATCACAGTGCCAGAAACCGCGTAGCGTTGGCATATCGTGAGTACATAATGCTGCCATCGATTGTGGTGCGTAGTGTTTCGGTGAAATGAAACCACCATCGTCTTCCGATGTTTCGAAGAAGAATACTTTGTAAGAATGTACGCCCGCATCCGCTAGGATATCAACGATTTCGTCTGGCACGGTGCCTAAGTCTTCACCGATAACGCTGCATTGGTAACGGTGAGATTCAAGCGCCAGAATCGACAGCATATCTTGCACTGGGTAGTAGATGTACGCGCCCTTAGTTGCGTTCTCACCCTTTGGAATCCACCACAAACGCAGTAGACCTAAAACGTGGTCAATACGCAGTGCACCACAGTGCTTCATGTTGGCACGAAGCAATTTAATGTACGCGTCGTAGCTAGTTTCCAATAGGACTTCAGGGTTAAGTGGTGGCAGACCCCAGTTCTGACCTAGAGGACCAAGAATATCCGGTGGAGCACCAATGCTCGCATCCATCACTAGGTTGCCTTCATCAGCCCATGTTTCGCTACCTGAATCCGCAACGCCTACCGCTAAATCACGATACAGGCCAACCGCCATGCCTTTCTCTTCTGCAAGAGACTGTGCATCGTTGATCTGGCAATCTGCTAGCCATTGTAGATACATATACAGATGAACGTTTTCTAGGTTCTCTTTGATGTATTTCTGTGTCGCTGGGCTGTCGAATGTACGGTACTTCTCAGGGAATACCGGCCATCCCCACATGCCAGAGTCTTCTGCGTGCAGTTCGCCATGCAGAGCATCAAACGCCGCTTGATGCATCAGGCTTTCACCTCCCTCTTCAACGAAGGCTAAGAACGCTTGTGCACGATCGCTGTTTTTGTCTAAATGACGAGTCTTAAATTCTGCGAATAACAGAGGCAAGATACTCATCTTAAGCTCAGACACTTCGGTGTAGTTTACCCAATGTGCTTCACGAGCTTTCTGTAGGCGCTGTTGGAATTCAGCGCTGCCTACGGTTTGTTGTGCTTCTGCACTTAACGCAAATTCAGGAACTGAACTCACATCAATGTATAGAATGTTCAACCAGCGACGAGAAGACGGGCTGTATGGGCTCGCACCTTCAGGGTTCGCAGGGAATAATGAGTGAATTGGGTTTAGACCAACGAAATCACCACCGCGAGATGCGATATCCGCAACAAGCTGTTTTAGGTCACCGAAATCACCAATACCCCAGTTGTGCTGAGTTCTTAGTGTGTAAAGTTGAACGCTTGGTCCCCAAAGCTTTTTGCCTTGCTCGATTGGCGACTGCTTGAAACACGCTTTTGGCGTAATAATCAGTGTCATCTCGTAAGGCTTCTTACGGCGCTTACGGCTCACAATGAGCTTGTGGTAACCCCATGCCAAATCACTTGGCAATGCAAACACTAAAGGGCCACCCTCGGCGCGCTCGTCACGAACGACTTGAGATTGAAGATAGCCTTCAAGTACCTCTCCTTGCTCGGTTTCTAAGCGCCAGCTGAACTCACTTTCACGAGCACTTACACCTAGATTAAGCGCCACTTCTACTGGCTCACCGTCACGCAAGACAAGAACTGGGTCTAGTACATCTTTTTTGTGTTTTCTTTCTGCTGACTTAAGCAGTGCATCATCGCTGCTTGTATCGTAGCCCAACGAAGCCAATAGAGACGTGATCGTCTCGTCTGATACTTGTGCTTCATCGCCCCACGCACTAACGTAACTGTCGGCAATGTTTGCCATTTCTGCGACTTGTTTTAATACGGTCTGTTCTTTCATCGCTCTCTCCGAAAACGTTCTGACGCTTTCTATTTTGTAGGGTTGTTAATTTAAATTTTTACTAATCAATTAGCTTGTGACAATCGGTTTGTAAGCAGCTTGTTTATAAACGACAAACCTTTAAGCCTTTCGTTTGCTCACAAGCTAATTGAGCCAAGGCAGAAACTGCCTTGGCTACTTTGGATGTATTAACGGTTAACCGCTTCTAGCTTCCAGATGTTGTTCACGTAGTCGCGGATTGAGCGATCTGATGTGAACTTACCAACCAATGCTGTGTTAAGAATCGCTTTCTTAGCCCAACCTGCTTGGTCTTTGTATTGCGTGCCCATGTCTTCGTGCGCTTTCACGTAAGAAGCGAAGTCTGCTAGACATAGGTAAGGGTCACCGCCGTCTAGCAGGCTGTCAAACGTTGCACGTAGAAGGCCTGGTTGACCTGGAGAGAACTCATCGCCAGTCAATAGGTCTAGAGATGCTTTCAGTAGCGGGTCTGCATTGTAGTAATCGTATGGGTTGTAACCCTGAGCTTTCAATGCAACAACACCATCAACGTCTAAGCCGAAGATGTAGATGTTTTCATCGCCAACTTCTTCACGGATCTCAACGTTTGCACCATCCATCGTACCGATAGTTAGAGCGCCGTTTAGAGCCATCTTCATGTTGCCCGTACCCGATGCTTCTTTACCAGCCAGTGAGATTTGCTGAGAAACGTCTGCTGCAGGGATGATGATTTCAGCCATGCTTACACGATAGTCAGGGATGAATACCACTTTAAGCTTGTTACCGATGCGAGGATCGTTGTTGATCTTCTCTGCAATCTTGTTAACCGCGAAGATGATTTCTTTTGCTAGGTGGTAACCCGGTGCTGCTTTCGCTGCGAAGAAACATACGCGTGGCTCACACTCGAAACCAGGTTCGTTAAGAATGCGGTGGTACAGAGATAGAATGTGTAGCAAATCTAGGTGTTGACGCTTGTATTCGTGTAGACGTTTAATTTGCACGTCGAAGATAGCGTTAGTATCTAGCTCGATACCCATGTTCTCTTGAACCCAATCAGCAAGGCGCTGTTTGTTTTCTTTCTTAACAGCCATGAATTCTTTTTGGAATTTCGCGTCTGTTGCAAACTTAGCGATGCCTTCAAGCTGCTCAAGTTTTGCAGGCCACTCAGTACCGATCTTGCCAGTGATTAGCGTAGATAGACCTGGGTTACAGAACTTCAACCAACGACGTGGCGTGATGCCGTTCGTTACGTTAGTCAATTTGCCTGGGAAGATTTCGTTGAACTCAGGGAACAAGTCTTTCTTAACCAATTGAGAGTGAAGTGCAGCTACACCGTTTACTTTGTAAGAACCAATCACACATAGGTTTGCCATGCGAACCATACGGTGGAAACCTTCTTGGATGATAGAAAGCTTCGCTTGCTTCTCACCGTCACCAGGCCACATCTTACGAACTTCTTGCATGAAACGGTGGTTGATTTCAAAGATGATTTCCATGTGACGTGGAAGAAGACGGTTGATCAGAGATTCAGACCAAGTCTCTAGCGCTTCTGGAAGCAGTGTGTGGTTCGTGTATGCGAACGTATGAGCACTGATTTCCCAAGCTTGGTCCCAAGTTAAACCTTTCTCATCAATCAGGATGCGCATCAATTCAGGGATAGCGATCGTTGGGTGCGTATCGTTTAGCTGAATTGTTTCTTGCTTAGGCAGATCTTCTAGAGAGAAACCTGCTGCTTCGTGGCGACGTAGAATATCGCGAACAGACGCCGCTGAATGGAAGTACTGCTGCATTAAACGCAGAGTCTTACCTTTCTCGTGGTTGTCGTTCGGGTAAAGTACTTTAGTAATATTACCTGCATCGATTAGCGAGTGTTGCGCTTCGAAGTAATCACCGTTGTTAAAGCTTGCTAGTGAGAATGGTGCAATTGCCTGACATTCCCAAAGACGCAGCGGGTAAACCGTGTTTGACTCGTAACCTACGATAGGTAGATCCCAAGGCATTGCTTTCACTTCCATACCTGGAACCCAAGTACGTACTTCTTTACCGTCGATATATTCAACTTCAACGTGACCGTAGAAACCAATGTGCTGTGCTAGTTCTGGACGAGCGACTTCCCATGGATAACCTTCAACACCACGCCATGCGTCAGGTGCTTCTTGTTGACGACCATCTTGGAAAGATTGCTTGAATAGACCGTACTCGTAGTGAAGACCGTAGCCTACTGTTGGGTATTCTTGAGCGGCACAAGAATCCATAAAACAAGCAGCTAGACGTCCAAGACCACCATTACCTAGTGATGGGTCACGTTCTTCTTCTAGAAGGTCAGTTAGATTTTGACCTAGCTCTTCCATGGCATGAGTGATCTGTTCGTATAGACCCATGCTGATCAGGTTGTTACCTGTTAGACGACCAATCAAAAACTCTAGTGATAGGTAGTTAACGCTCTTCGCGTTCTTAATTTTTTCATCATTTTCAGTTTCTAACAGGTCAAAAGTCGTTAGCTCTGCAAGAGCACGACCCATTGCTAGATACCATGAACGGCTGTCTGCTGTTTCAACGGTTGTTGCGTAGGTTGCAGATAAATGTTTCTTAACACTCTCTTGGAATGACACTTTATCGAAAGTTTTTTGCTGAGTTGGTTTC
Source organism: Vibrio cyclitrophicus (assembly GCA_023206055.1). Taxonomy (NCBI): domain Bacteria; kingdom Pseudomonadati; phylum Pseudomonadota; class Gammaproteobacteria; order Vibrionales; family Vibrionaceae; genus Vibrio; species Vibrio cyclitrophicus. The sequence goes on from CP065367.1 coordinate 1,153,559, forward strand.
ATTTCAGAAATCTCGCTTTTAATAGTTCTAATTCATCTGTGACATATCGTGCATGGTCACCATAAACTAAACATCCTCCCGCTAACGCAACTGACTAGGAGTAGATGGGAGGGCGTAGGGGGCGTACCGACTTAGGGTTAGTGATCTGACTCTCATGTTCTGACTTCGAACAAAAACTTGAAGTGACTAAGATCACAAGCTCCCGTTCGATAACTTAACTTCAATTGATGTGACTTTTATTTAACCAAATGAAAGTCATTGTCAAATCTGATATTCAGATCACGAAAATAATTTCTAGCTCTCATCTTTTGCATAGATTTCCGTGTAGAGACGAACGAAGTCACATTCCCAAACCAACCCGTAACGTGAGCAAGGTCTCAAATAAAGGGCGTAGACACCCAAAAACATGCAGGAGCGCAAGGTTTCTGAGGAGGATCATAGTCGGTAACGTTTTGCTTCACGTAGTATGAGTAAAGACTTAAGTAATTAGGCTAATGTCATTGGAGTGCACTCAACGATAGATTGGGATATTCCAGAACATAGCCACGGAATAGGTGTAAAACTTCGATATGTGGATCCCTTCGAAACTGACTCGTCCCGGCCGCTTACATAATGCAATCCTACGACCTAGGGTTCTCGATCTGCTTCACAATGCAGATTGCTATAAGCTTGTGTTATTCCGCTCTCCTGCGGGCTACGGCAAAACCACCATGGCTGCACAATGGTTGATAGATAAACCCAATGTGGGTTGGTACAGCATTGATGATAGTGACAACGATGCCTTCCGCTTTATCAACTACCTACTTCAATCACTTAATAAAGCGACTCAAAATGCCTGTCCTAATGCCCAGAAACTGGCAGAAAAACGACAGTTTTCATCACTGCTTTCTTTATTGAGTGAAGTGTTCGCCGAGATGTCGGAATTCCATCACGAGTGTTTTCTGGTTTTGGATGACTATCACTTGGTCAACAATGACGACATCCACGAAGCCATGCGCTTCTTCCTCAAACACATGCCCGACAACCTAACCTTGGTTGTCACCAGTAGAGGTACGCCACCGCTTGGTACAGCAAACCTACGCGTTCGTGACTTAATGATCGAATTAGGTAATGACTCGTTGGCGTTTGATACCGAAGAAACCACACGCTTTTTCAACCAACGCGTAGCGGATGGCATTGATGACACCACGGCAGATAGCATCTGTAGTTATGTAGAGGGTTGGCCTTCTGCATTGCAACTTATCGCGCTACAAGCACAGCACCAAAAACGCACCCTTGCACAGTCCGCAGAGTCGTTCTCTCACTTTAACCACGCCCATCTTTGGGACTACTTGGTTGAAGAAGTATTCGACCTGCTAGACAAAGAAACCCGACAGTTCTTGATGCAATGTTCTGTGCTTGATCACTTCAACGATGAGCTTGTATGTGCACTTACACAACGTGAAGACGCACTGGGTATGATCGAATCACTCAACCGATTTGGCTTATTCATCTACCCGCTTGAAGGCGAGAAAAACTGGTACCGATTCCACAATCTATTCGGTGAATTTCTTGCCCATGAGCGCCAAGCTCGAATTCCGCAACAAGAAGCCGAGTTGCACCGAAGTGCCGCGAAAGCGTGGATAAAACAGAACACACCACACCAAGCTTTACGACATGCGCAACGCGCTGAAGATCCAGAACTGATCATTCAAATCCTGACTGAACACGGGTGGCCGATGTTCAACCAAGGTGAGCTTTCATCACTAGAGATGGCGATCAAACAGCTGACTACCGATCAACTTTACAGTGAGCCTAAACTGTCCATGTTGCGTGCATGGCTTGCACAAAGTCAGCACCGTTATGATCAAGTGGGTACTTTGTTGGAAGAGGCTGAGACTCAATATCAAGCTCGAAACATTGAACTCGATACTCAGCAGCAAGGCCAATACAACGCCTTACGTGCACAAGTTGCCATTAACAGCAATGAACCTGAAAAAGCATTAGAACTGGCTGAGCTTTCGTTGAGCCAACTGAACACCACCGTTTATCGTAGCCGCATTGTCGCAACCTCGGTTGTGGGCGAAGTGAATCACGTAATGGGTAACCTAAGCCGTGCGCTACCGATGATGCAACAAACAGAAAAACTTGCACGTCAGTATCAGGTTTACCATCAGGCTCTATGGGCTATTCTGCAACAGAGCGAGATCTTGATTGCTCAAGGTTATGTTCAAGCTGCATTTGAACTACAAGACAGTGCGTTCAAATTGATTGAAGAGCATCAGCTCCAATACGTGCCTCTGCATGAATTTTTGCTGCGTGTTCGCGCTCAGATCTTCTGGTGTTGGAACCGACTAGATGAAGCGGAAGAGTGTTGCTACAAAGGCTTAGATATCCTTGGCCACCACTCACCAAGTAAGCACCTACACAGCTATTCGATGCTGGCTCGTATCTCGCTTAGCCGTGGTGAAATTGATAAAGCATCTAAGTTTATCGATCAAATCCAACACCTACTGCGTCAATCAACGTACCACGTAGATTGGACGGCAAATGCTTCTCTTTCTTTGATTCTATTCTGGCAAGTAAAAGGCGATAAAGAAGCCATTCGTGATTGGCTGAGTGTGGCTGTTCGACCTGAATCGGCAAGCAACCACTTCTGCCAACTTCAGTGGCGAAACATCGTTCGTGCTCACATCATCCTTGAGCAATATGAAGACGCAGAAGAAGCGCTGACTTTCCTTAAGAGTGAAGCCCAACGTTCACACCTAATTACAGACACCAACCGCAACTTGATCGTTGAAGCCGTGTTACGTACACAAATTAACGATGAAGACAGCGCACGTGTACTGCTTGAAGAAGCGCTTCATATGACGAACCAAACCGGTATGGTCGGTAACTTCTTAGTCGACGGTGGCACTATCGGACATATCCTAGATAAGTTGAGCAACAAACCAGGTCTGGGCGATTTAGAACGCCACCGTGCTCAGCAGATCATGAAGGACATCTCAACTACGCAACGCAGCCGTTCGGTTCATTTCGACGAAGACTTTGTTGAGAACTTGGTTAATCACCCGAACATTCCTGAACTTGTGCGCACTAGCCCACTTACCCAACGTGAATGGCAGGTACTTGGTCTGATTTATTCAGGGTTCAGTAATGAGCAGATCGCTCAAGAACTCGATGTAGCGGGTACCACGATCAAGACTCACATCCGTAACCTTTACCAAAAGCTCAATATTGCTAACCGTAAAGAAGCAATCAGCACGGCGGAGAACTTACTGCAGTTAATGGGGTACTAAAACGGATTCGAGATTGATTCGAGATTGATTCGAGAAAAGCTTAAGCTAGTCACCGATGGTGGCTGGCTTTTTTTTCATCTGAAGTTTAGAGCCTAAAAATGTAAGAACGGGAAAAGAAAAAAGACAATCACCAAACGACAGGCAAAAAAATAGCCAACCGCAATAATCGCGATTGGCTCTATATATTTGTGAACAAATTATAAGTTCACTAACAACGTCAGTTGGCTAGGTGACCCTCGGCTTAAGAAGGGTCAATGTATATAATGCAGTTAGCGTGCCAACTTTTATTCGACGTTTTATAAGCCCTGCATCGCATAAAAACCGTTAATCCATCATGCGAATTGCAAAGTGCATTTGCATAATGCAACTAAGATGCAATATTGATAAGAGATCAGTTTCATCTCTGTTCTTAATGATAAATCACTAAGTGGTTGTTATCTAAATGTTAGGCAAATATTCACTTCAACTTATTGCCTTACAATTAATAGAGTAATAAAAGCCCTTCCCCAAAAGCATATTCATACTTTTTTTACACTAAAGTTTGTATACTGCACAAAATCATCCTCAACTCTATGAAGCAATGAACTACTTAAGTACTTTTTTCAAAGGCATGGCAATGGGCGCAGCCGATGTTGTCCCTGGCGTGTCGGGCGGAACCATCGCATTCATCACTGGTATCTACGATACGCTGCTAGAAAGCATTCGAAGAATTAACCCTAGCGTACTTGGCTTATGGAAACGCGAAGGCTTCAAAGCCGCGTTTAATCACATCAATGGTTTCTTCCTAATTTCACTGTTCGCAGGCGTATTCACCAGCATTGCGACATTTGCAAAACTGATTTCTTGGTTATTGGTCACCCACCCTGTTCCGCTGTGGTCTTTCTTTTTCGGCCTGATCTTGGTGTCGGTTTTCCATATTCTTAAGCAAGTAGAGAAGCGCGATATGATTCGATTCGTGTTTTTGCTGCTTGGCGTTGCTTTCGCTTACAGCATTACCGTGCTTAAGCCGCTACAAATGGAACCGACCAGCATCAACGTTCTCATTGCGGGTGCGATTGCGATCTGCGCGATGATTCTACCGGGAATTTCAGGCAGCTTTATTCTGCTTCTGATTGGTATGTATGGCCCAGTGCTTGGCGCTGTTAAATCGTTTCAAATCGATGTACTTGCCCTATTCCTTGGTGGCTGTGTGATCGGCCTACTGACCTTCTCGCACGTACTTTCTTGGTTACTGCGCTCATTCCGCGATTTCACATTGGTATTCTTAACCGGTTTGATGATCGGTACGCTGCCTAAGATCTGGCCGTGGAAAGAGACCATCAGCTGGCGCACAAACTCAAAAGGTGAACAAGTGCCTCTGATTCAAGAAAACCTATCACCGTTTGATTTTGAAGCCGTAACCTCTCAGCCTTCTCAGCTCACTTTATCGGTGATCATGATGTTGGTGGCTATCGCGCTAGTGCTAGGTTTAGAAAAGTTTGCAGAGCGTAATGCTGACTAATATCTAACAAACGTGCTTAAATTAGCATGTAGGGTGCCGAGCTCAGATAGCGATGCACCTTGTGGAATGAATCAAAGCGAAGCTTATGGCTTCGCTTTTTTATATCTACCATACGCACAAAATTGCTTTTTGATACAAGCACGTATTGAGGGGTATGATAACATCGCGGCTCTTATAAAATTAGATGAGAACACGACATGCACTCTGCATTAAAGGTTGCTGCTCTTGGGATCGCTCTTGTGGCAGGCTTTTATGGGCCACAAGCAATTCAGCAGTTTAAATCAGCGATGGAGCACTCAACTGCCGACGTCAACTTGGATGATTACTGCATGCTTTCAACCGCATCGTGTGAGCAAAATGCGGTGGCGATGACACTCGATAGTGAGACGGCTCAGCCACTCGTTCCAAGTAAAATCAAAGTAGTCTGGGAAGGCGCAGCATCTGACACATTAATGCTGTCACTCACGGGCTTAGAAATGGAAATGGGATCAGCACGTTTTCAATTAAAGAATATTGGCAACAATACCTATGAAGGTGATGTAATTTTACCTGTGTGTACCATGGATAAAATGACTTGGCTTGGCGAACTCACCGATGGTGTTGAAACCGTAAACCCTGCAATAAGGATGGCAAGATGAGTAAGAATTGGTCGTTAGCATTAGTGGTAGCGTTTGTACTTGGCTTTGGTGTCAAAAGCTACCTTGATGGGCAAAACGAAGCTCAAGAACAGCACGCTGTAAAGCAAGAGTTCTCCGCAACAACCCTTTTTGGTAAAGATAATCAGCCAACGGAAATCTTTGACGAAACCGACGACAGAATTCGTATCGTTTACTTCGGTTTCACACGTTGCCCAGATGTATGCCCTACCTCACTAGCAATGTTAGCTGGAGCACTTAACCAAGTCTCTGACGAAGCAAAAGCAAAGATTCGCCCAATGTTTGTCTCTCTTGATCCTGAGCGCGATGCCGCAGAAGCTTCTTACGAATACGCACAATACTTCCACCCAATGATGGAAGGATTAAGTGGCCCGTTAGACGTGACAACCACGCTTGCACATAACTACGGTGTTATTTTCAGAAAGACCAAGCTTGAAGGTTCAGAATTGGAATATACCCTTGACCACAGCTCATATTTTTATTTTTTAAAGCCCGACGGTACCTTGATAACTAAAGTACCGCACACGTTAACGCCAGCGCCAATTGTTGAGGCTATCAACAAGCTGACGCAGTAAGACGTAACAACAAAGAACTTAACCAATAAAGTTCAAACATAAAGTCAGATCCCAGACCAAAACATAAAAATAAGGACAACAACATGAAGTTAAAAGCACTTGCTCTAGCAGGCTTATTGCTCACTCCCTTTGCTCACGCGAATAGCGACATTATGGTTTACGACGCGTACGCTCGCGCAACACCACCTTCAGCAGTGAACAGCGCAGTATTCACGACTCTGATGAACCACAGCGATAAAGATCGCGCTATTGTTTCTGCAACGACACCTGCTGCAGGCAAGGTAGAGCTTCATGATGTTATCGTTGATGGCGACGTAATGAAGATGCGCCAAGTTCAAGAGATCACAATTCCTGCGAATGGTGAAGCGGTACTTAAACCTGGCAGCCTGCACATTATGTTGTTCGACCTAAAAGAGGGTCTAAAAGAAGGTGAGCAGATCGAGATGACTCTGACTTTCGCTAACGGTGAAACGCAAACCTTTGAAGCGCCAGTTAAGAAAGTAATGAGCGGCATGAAAAAGATGAATCACGATCATCACTAATCGGATTCACAATCAATGAAACAAATTAAGCCACGATGACTTCTCGCCATCGTGGCTTTTTGCTAAACTGAGCTCGCTTTTTATTCAAAGCCTGACCACATTAATAACCAAGGAGAATAGAAGATGATTGTAATGAAAACACTAAAACTGGCAGTAAAAGTAACGCGTTAATTTGTTTGGTTAAGCAAACTTTAATCTCGAACGACCAACTTAAACCATCGACTGGCTACCGCACACTTTTACCCGGTTTACTATTGATCTGTAAGTGATCAATACCTGCATGCTCAGCAATGCATGACTAAATCCGGGGTCCTATCTATTTGAATTCGACCCAAGCTCAAAACATTTTTGACGTCTCGATGCTTTTATCTCATCAACACTTTTTGATCTCCTCAACAAACTGAGATCTCACAAGATGTTAATGCTCTCATAAGACTTTAATGCACTCATAAGAAAAGAAAGCTCGCACGTCTGGGTAAATAAACATGAATTCACAAAACGCATTTTCTCATCCAATGTCACTTCAACAACTTGGATGGCAACCTGTATTCCAACAACAACTGACACTCGAAGACTATGATCATTCCGTCATTGCTCGTATCGTCGCACATCATTGCAGCCGCTATACACTAGCGTCAGAACAGGGCGAAATCGTTCTGCCTATCCATCAAAACCAACCCGCAATGACGGTTGGCGACTGGGTAATCTTGAGCTCTGAGCTTCAATTCGACCGTTTGCTAGAGCGTCAATCGCTCTTCAGCCGTAAAGCAGCGGGCAGTCGCGTCGCAGAACAATATATTTCAGCCAATATCGACACCGTTTTTATCGTGGTCTCGTTAAACAATGACTTTAATCTGAGCCGCATCGAGCGTTATCTCGCACTCGCCAATGAAGCTCAAGTTGAAGCCGTTATAGTACTGACTAAGAAAGACTTGTGTGACGACCACCAAGACAAAGTACAGCAAGTGCAAAGCTTAGATTCTATGCTGATGATCGAAGCAGTGAACAGCCTTGACCAAGAATCAACTCAAGTATTGTCACCTTGGTGTAAAACAGGCAAAACCGTCGCTTTGATGGGCTCATCTGGTGTGGGCAAATCTACGCTAGTAAACTCATTGCTCGGTGAAACTCAGCAAGCGACGGGTGGCATTCGCGAAGACGACAGTAAAGGTCGTCATACAACCACATCACGATCGCTCCACTTGCTAACATCGGGTGGTTTACTGCTCGATACTCCAGGAATGCGAGAGCTACAACTTGCTGACTGTGCTGAAGGCGTGAGTGAAACCTTTTCTGATGTCGAAGAGTTAGCCATGCATTGTCGTTTCTCTGATTGTCATCATGAATCCGAGCCGGGATGCAAGATACGCAAAGCCATTGAGGATGGTGATTTGTCTGAAAGACGATTTACTAACTATCAAAAGTTATTGAGAGAGCAAGCCAGAAATGGCGCCTCATTGGCAGAGCAACGCGCGAACAGCAAACAACTTTCCAAGATGTACAAAACCGTACAGTCAGAAAGCCGAAACATAAAAAAAATCGACTGACTAAACCAATCAAGTTAATCACAATACGCTTTATTAAAACGACGAAGCCCCACCGTGTTAAACACGTGGGGCTTTTTGTTTCAATTTGGTAGCAAAGCGACTATTTATGCACACAATGTTCTTACCTATGAGCATTTACATTTCTAAACTTACAGTGCATTAGGTCTAATAAATGTAGTTCCGCAGATTTATAGCCCAATCAAAATACAATTATTTAACATTTAGCTCTAAAAACACCACGTAGCGCAAACAATCACCCTAAAAGTAAACTATTCCTAGACACCCTCTAAGATCCCGCTAATATGACCGCCCATTCCACTAGTGTATAGTTGGATTTGGTACAACTTTATAAAAGATACATCACTATAATAATTTAACAATTGCAGGTATTTTATGCAAAATCACAACATGCTCGCCCGCATCGCTCGTGGGAACCTTGTCCTACAGATCCTTGCTGGTATTGTTTTCGGTGTCGTTCTCGCCATGGTTTCTCCTTCAGCAGCTCAAGACGCAGGCCTACTAGGTAGTCTGTTTGTTGGTGCTCTGAAAGCTGTTGCCCCAATTTTAGTATTCATTCTTGTTGCAGCTTCTATCGCAAACCAAAAGAAAGGTCAGCATACTCATATGCGTCCAATCATTGTGCTTTACCTGATTGGTACGTTCTCTGCTGCACTGACAGCTGTAGTACTGAGCTTCATGTTCCCAACCACTTTGACACTGGTTGCTGGCGCTGAAGGTGCTAACCCTCCTCAAGGTATCGCGGAAGTTCTTCATACCCTTCTATTCAAGCTTGTAGATAACCCAGTTAGCGCGCTAATGAACGCGAACTACATCGGCATTCTTGCTTGGGCAATCGGTCTTGGTCTTGCACTGCACCACGCATCTGCAACAACCAAAGCGGTTTTCGAAGACCTCAGCCACAGTGTTTCACACATTGTTCGCTTCATTATCCGTCTTGCGCCATTTGGTATCTTTGGTCTTGTTTCAACGACATTCGCAACAACGGGCTTCGATGCTCTAGCAAGCTACGGTCAACTGCTAGCAGTTCTACTTAGCTCAATGCTGATCATTGCACTTGTGGTTAACCCACTGCTTGTATTTGCAAAAACAAAACAGAACCCATACCCACTTGTGCTGCAATGTATTCGTGAATCTGGTGTAACGGCGTTCTTCACTCGTTCAAGTGCTGCAAACATCCCAGTGAACATGAACCTTTGTAAGAAGCTAAACCTAGACGAAGATACTTACTCTGTATCTATTCCTCTAGGTGCAACGATCAACATGGCGGGTGCTGCAATCACTATCACTGTGTTAACACTTGCTGCTGTACACACAATGGGTATTGAGATTGATATCTTCACTGCGATTCTACTAAGCCTTGTTGCTGCAATTTCAGCATGTGGCGCATCGGGTGTTGCTGGTGGTTCACTACTGCTTATCCCACTAGCTTGTGGCCTATTCGGTATTTCTAACGATGTAGCGATGCAGGTTGTAGCGGTAGGTTTCATTATCGGTGTGATTCAAGATTCGGCTGAAACAGCACTTAACAGCTCAACTGACGTAGTGTTCACTGCGGCTGTATGTATAGCTGAGCAAAACAAAGCTTAATAAGCTTTTGGTTTTAGTTCTTAGTTCTTAGTTCTTAGTTCTTAGTTCTTAGTTCTTAAAGCAAAAAGCACGCAAATAAAAAGGGAAGCATCAGCTTCCCTTTTTGTTGTCTTGAGTTTCTCGATTAGAACTAAAACGACCTATCAACCACAATGAGTGCAACTTACTGGCTTCTATTCCAGTTAGACTCAACAGCAGACTGACTGAAATCTAGAGGGTCACTATTTGGTGTCGCTTGTCTCTCTGTTGAAGCTTGTTCGGTGTTAGGTTGCTGGCTGTAATCAACATTAGTATCTTGAGCATTCGGCGCTTGAGTCGCTATGTGGCTCTCATCTACATTCAACTCATTACCTTCTTCATCGAGCACTTCTTTTACTTTCTTAGGAACAGGTATATTGCGTTTGTAGAGCTTGTTAAGCGCTTTAATGATTGAATGCTTAGTGATTGCTTCTTGGGTCAGCTTAGTCATTATCGGTTTAGTTAGGGCCTGTAAGCCCACGACTGCATCCACACCAAGCTCCCCGCCTACTTTATCCCTCAAATGCTTGGCTTCTGAGTAACCAAAATGAGCCGATAGAAATAGCCAGATATAAGCAATGGCATTGCCGTGCTCGCCATGGTCGATCCAAGCCTCACCCGCTCTAAACATCGCTTCTGCACTGTTCTTTTCTGCGGCCGTCTCAAACCAATAAACCGCCTCACCATGGTTAGGCTCGACACCAACACCGTTCAAATAGCTCATACCGAGTTTGATCTTGCCGTCTAGGTTATTTTTTTCAGCTGCCTTGTGGTACCACTCAAACGAGCTTTCGGCGGAATAATCTGGGTTTTCTTTGTCTAGACACCAGTCACCGATAAACAGCATCGCTTCGGTATTACCACCAGCCGCTGACTCTTCAATATAGGTATAACCCTTAGGGATGTTTTTATCGGTTCCACGACCAAAGACGAGCGCTTTACCCATCTCGAATTTCGCTGATACGTCATTGTCTAAAGCAGAGATTGCCAGCTGCCAAAAGTTGGCTTTCTCTCTTAAAATCAGGTCTTCTTTACGCTTCATGCTTAGGCGCACAATACCGTACATGCCATTTATATTATCTAAATGCGCGGCTTTATCGTACCAATACAAAGCTTCCTTAATATTGTTACGTTCGGCCTCTTTCGCTAAATACAGAATCGACGGAACATGTCCAGTTTCTGCTTTGAAATGGCGCTCTTTTTGCTCTTGGATGCGCGCTTTTTCAATCGCTTTTCGGTAAGCGACCGCACGAGCTTTGCGTTCTTGTTCCAAGCGCTGCTTTCTTAGCGATAAAGAAATCAGCCACACAGCGACAAGTATTAACGAAAGAGCCGTCGCACCAATTGCGATTCCCATTGTACTCATAAAATATTTAACCTAACTCGGCTGATACAAATCTCGGTGTCGAGGAGTCATCAACCTATAGCGAATGTTTCGAATTACAGGGAAAAGCGCCGTTATTATAACGTTCTGCCCTAAAATGAACTCAGTTCAGTATCTCAGGAATACATAACGATAAAAAGTCTACTTAGACCTATCCGTATGCATGCCATAAATGGTGTGATCTTGCTTCAATATCGATTACTTATGAAGACCACCTTTCATTAGAAAATCACTAGTAAAGGGAATGATTTTCCACTCTTTATCTCTTACATTTATGGTTAGGTAAGCTGCCCATAAATGTATGCCAACTCAGCGACCGTTTTCGCAGAAAACTTCTTCATCAAACTCGCTCTGTGGACTTCCACAGTTCTCATTGCGATACATAATTCATCGGCAATTTTTTGGTTGCGTTTTCCGTCGATGATCTGCTTAAGAATGTCGATTTCGCGTTCAGTCAATGATGCATACGCTTGGCGATACACATTCATGTGTAAGTGCTTTTCGGAAGCCTCCAAACCTTGTTTGATTGCCTCAGCTAACTCATTGCCTTTCACTGGCTTTTGGAAGAAATTCACCGCGCCGGCTTGTAAAGCTTCTACCGCCATTGGCACGTCGCCATGCCCTGTCAAATAGATCACCGACAGTGGGCTCTGCGCTTTCACCATTAACTCATGAACTTGTTGCCCTCTCATTTCAGGCATTCGGCTGTCTAACACCACGCAACCTGGCGCACTCAAATCCACTGAATCCAGAAAGCTCGGGCCATCTTCATAGGCTGACACCGTAAAATCATGCTCTTCCAATAAGAACACCAATGAGTCACGCATCGACTCATCGTCATCAACCACATAGACCGGCAACGTTTGATGAAGTTCAGACATAACAAGATTCCTTATGAATCATTTGAAAGAGAAAAAGGTAACGTCACTGCGACGTGACAGCCGTGAGGAGTCAGTGATTTGATGGTCATTTGGCCGCTGTGGTCTTCAATCACGTCTTGGCAAATCGCAAGCCCTAAACCCAAACCGTTTTCTTTGCTACTCACAAAGGCTTGAGTGACTTGCTGCTCAGTAAAATCTAAGCCCGTACCGTTATCGATAACCGACAACATCATTTTATCCGGTTGATACTCGGTAATCACTTTAATTGTCGCAGGTTCACTGTTTTTGTTATCAATATCAGACGGAGCGCTTTGTTGGCGATGCTGTTGTGCATTACAGGCATCGGTCGCATTATTGATCAGGTTTACAATCACTTGTTGTAGCCCCACCGAATCAACATGCATTTCAATAGGCTTACCAACGGCGTGGCGCTCAATGGTTATCTTGTGCTTCTGTAATCGGAATTGCAGTAGTTCAATGGTGTCTGTAAGCAACTGTTCTATATCGGTCTGAGACTTCTCTGATGAGCGTTTTTTGATCATGTTTCTCAAGCGCTGGATGATTGCGTCAGCACGATCCACTTGCGACTGGATCTTCTCAAATACAGGCTCTATGTCAGTCAGTGGTTTGTTCTTCGAAATCCGCAGTAAACCACCTTCGCTGTAGTTACGAATGGCCGCCAAAGGCTGATTGATCTCGTGCGCCAAACTGCTTCCTAACTCACCAACTACTGCGATACGTTGAGAGTGCTCAAGTTGCTCACTCTTGCTTTTTAGCTTGTGCAATGTGGCTTCTAACTGTTTTTTGCTACGGCTGAATTTGTATTCCAACCAGAAGTGGTAAGCATTCAGTAACACCACAAGAATGAAGAACGCCCATGCCCATTGCTGATTGTACTTAAGCCAGATTAACGCTTCCTTCCACCATGGCTGTTGCAGTGGGTGCATGTCGAGCTGCTGATACAGCTTGTCGATGGAGAGCAGACTAGTTGGTGACGTCCAACCCGAAGCATTGGCCGCAATCGCTGGCGCACTGCTCTTTGGCATTGAAAACAGCACCTGACTCATTTGTTTAGCCAGTGCTGAAGAGGCTCGTTCTGTTTTAGCAAACGACCAGTTGGAATACAGAGGTGTAGACACTTGGCACCGGAAGCCCTCTGGCGCTTGATTACCGATGATTCGATATTGCCCAGCCACCAACAAACCTTCGCTAATCATGTTTTCAACCAAGCAGGCAGGGACTACTGCCGCTTCAATGTGACCTTCTCGAAGTTGATACAGACTGGCATCAATCGGGAAGCCCAAGAAATGAGTATTAGAGAAAAAGTGATTGGGATTGAGTCCCTCTTGCATGACTTGGTAACGCATAGTCAGGTAGCCGCCAAACGCATTTTCAGAAACCGCAGCAATTGGCTTTCCGCTCAGTTGTTCAAACGAGATATACGGTGACATTCTTCTGACCACCAATGCAGAACCTATACTGCGCGTGCTGCTTACACCTTGATCGTCGTAATTGTGACTAGTCATGGTTGCCATCCAAGAGAGCGCGTATTGACGCCCTAAGCGAACTGCTTGACCGGGATTCGTGACAACAAAATCGACCGTGACATCTTTCACCGCTTCCGCCATTTCTTCCAAATTAAAAGGCTTTAGAACAAAGTGCTTACCCGAAATGCGTTCAGACAACCAATCCATTGTTGGCTGCCAGCGTTGCTGCGCCGAAAGCTTACCTCGAGTCGCCAACACACCAACCTCGATAATTTGTTCGGGTTCATCTGTGTTTTGGCTTGTGCTTGTGCTTGGAGCTGCTATCGCTTGTTCAGATTGAGCAGCGACACACACACCTGCGGCTAGGCTCAACCAACAAAGGCTGACAAGGGTCATTAGTTTTTGAACGGTCACTGAAATCTCTTTCTCCAAACGGACTGTTTTCCAATTTATTCTGGCTTCATTTTAGGTTAGCGACATACTCCACACTGAGCTTATGCTTTAGGTCGCCTTAAATAATCCTCTGAAACAAAGCATAACAGCTAGATTGCTAAAACCGCATTTGTTCTAGATCAACTTTAATCTGGGTATGTGGAAATCCACAATATCCCGTGTACGGCCAAAATCTGACAATGAGCCCAACAGAACGAATACCCATTTATAGGTACCAATATGGACTCATTGAAAAGACGGTTTCTCAGCCAATTCGGTAAAGTTTCCGCCGGTGCTGCGCTCATTCCCATTACCGGAATCAACACCGCAGTCGCGAGCACAGCCATTCGCAATAACAACCAACCTGACCGCAAAGGCGAAGTAGGTAAACGCTACGCAATGGCGATCGATTTACGCAAATGCGTTGGCTGTCAGGCATGTACTGTTGGCTGCAGCGTTGAAAACCAAGCGCCGATTGGCCAGTTCAGAACCACCGTAAAACAGTATGAAGTCTCCCTTGATGATGGCTCGACGGCTCAACAAGAGGTGAAATCATTCATGTTGCCTCGCCTTTGCAATCACTGCGACGATGCTCCCTGCATCAAGGTTTGTCCTGTTCAAGCGACCTTCCAGCGTGAAGACGGCATTGTGATGGTGGATAACGAGCGCTGCGTAGCCTGTGCCTACTGTGTTCAAGCTTGCCCTTACGATGCTCGCTTCATCAATAACGACACCCTTACCGCTGATAAATGTACCTTCTGTGCACACCGCCTTGAAGACGGCTTACTGCCCGCTTGTGTAGAAACTTGTGTCGGTGGCGCGCGTGTCATCGGTGACCTTAAAGATCCAAACAGCGAGATCAACCGTCTGCTTAATGAAAACCAAGACGACATCAAGGTGCTCAAGCCAGAGCAGAATACCAACCCCCATGTTTTCTATATCGGCATGAACGAGCGATTCGTTAGCCACATTGAAGGCCAACCTGCGATTTATGATCCAGCCTCCATCGATAACTCATCCTCTAGCAAACAAGAATTGGCAATCGCGACACAAGGCAAACAAGGAGAGACAGCATGAATATCACTGAGGTGTTAGTTCCCGCTCAAGAGATCGCTTGGCTACCGTGGGCGGTTCAATATTTCTTCTACATTGGTTCGGCTTACGCGGCCGCTATTCTGTTTTTGATTGCTCTGATATTCAAGAACTCAACCAGCCACCAATTCCGTTCAGCGCTTGTGCTTGTGATGGCCATCGGCGCAATTGTTGGGCCACTAGCACTAACAGGTGACTTACACCAACCAGGACGTGCGTGGCATTTCTATGCCCACATCACGCCTTGGTCATGGATGTCATTAGGCTCTCTGTTTTTGCCTCTGTTCTCTGGGCTAGCTGTCGCGACTGCTTGGGTTTACCTACGTGATGACATCGCGCAGCTTAAAGAAAACGATAATCCACTGCTAAAACGACTAGCTTGGCTGACCCTCGGCCAATGGCAAATATCGACAAAGCTGATGATTGCACTCGCTGCTGCGACGGCTATTTCTGGCTTAAGTATCGCGCTTTACACAGGCGCAGAGATTGCGATTTTGGCGAGCCGCCCGCTTTGGCATCAACCGGCTTCCCCGCTGCTTTGGTTCACAACAGCCTTCTTTGCTGCAACGAGCTTAACGTTGTTGATTTGGGCTCTACTGCCTTCAAGCAAGCCAAGTTTAAAACCAACAGATCTCGCTATAGTGCAAAGAACCATTACGTTAACGGGCGGCCTTGCCATTATTCTTACGTCGATTTGGGCATCTAACCATGGTCACTTCAATTTGTATGAGAACGACGCTTGGGGCATTAATTTAGGCATCATGACTACTAGTATTTTACTTTGCATGATCTTGGTTCTTCCGCTGCAGCATCTATCGCAAAGCAAACTAGGAATTATCTGTGTTGCGCTTGCTACCATCGTTTCAGCATGGGCGGTGCGTTGGGTGACCATGATGGAGGTTCAAACCATTCCACGTTTTGATGTAGGCCCATTCCCCTATGAACTGCCAATGGGTAGCGCTGGTTTACTTGGCATTGTTGGTATGTGTGGCCTTTGGTTAGCACTTGCGTTGTTCGCCTCTGAAATCGTGTCGACTCGAACTATTGTATCTACACGAACAACTGGCTCTGCGCCAAAGACAACATCAAAGCCTAACCAAAATACATCGTCACCACTTAACCGCCCACATAGCTTGTAGTCTGAGGAATCATCATGGATAACAAACGTCGTCAATTTTTGAAAACAGGCCTTGCTGCCGGTGGTGTTGGAGCTTTTGCTGCAGGTTATGCGACAACCACAAAACACATGGTTCACGGTGCTATCGATGGTACCGCTGGTAAGAAAACCAATCACATCCATCACGGTAATTCGTTAGAGACGGAATACAGTGTCGATGAACAAGGTAAGATCTCGCCGAATCCAAACCAACGCGTTGCACCATCAATGTGTTTTGGTTGCTGGACATTGTGTGGCCTGCGTGTACGTATCGATAATCGCAATGACGAGATCTTGCGTATCTCGGGTAACCCGTACCACCCGCTATCAAGCGACCAACAAATCCCGTTCAAAACGCCCGTAAAAGACGCCTACATTGGCTTGTCTGGTGAATCAGGTATCAATAACCGCTCGACAGCCTGCGCCCGCGGTAACGGCATGTTAGAAATTCAAAACAGCCCGTACCGAATCACTCAACCGCTCAAACGTGTAGGTAAGCGTGGTGAAGGTAAATGGGAGCCGATCAGCTACGAACAACTCATCTCTGAGATCACCGAGGGTGGTGACTTATTCGGTGAAGGTGAAGTTGAAGGCTTACGATCGATTCGCGACATCGAAACACCACTTGATCCGAGCAATCCTGAGTACGGACCAAAAGCCAACCAACTGCTTGTGACCAATGCCGGTAATGAAGGGCGTGACGATATCTTGAAGCGCTTTGCATTTAACAGCTACGGCACTCGCAACTTTGGTCACCACGGTTCTTACTGTGGCTACGCGTTCCGCGCAGGTTCAGGTGCGATCATGAATGATCTAGACAAATTCTCGCACTTAAAGCCTGACTTCAATAACGCAGAGTTCATTCTTTTCATCGGTATGTCTCCGGCTCAAGCGGGTAACCCGTTTAAGCGCCAAGCAAGACAACTGGCTGAGGCTCGTACCAACGGAAAACTGAGCTACACCATAGTGACACCAAGCCTTCCTGCAGGATCTTCAAGCCTTGCTGCGGGCGATCGCAACAACTGGCTACCGATCAAACCGGGCACCGATTCAGCATTAGTACTGGGCATGATCCAATGGATCATCGAGAACCAACGCTACAATCACGACTTCTTGTCTCGCCCAAGTGCGCAAGCGATGCAAAAAGCAGGCACCACGCATTGGTGTAATGCTTCACACCTTGTGATCAGTGACGAAGCACACCCACAAAACGGGCGTATGCTTCGCGCATCGGATGTGGGTTTGCTAGAAACAGGCGAACCGATGTCTGACGATGATGGATTTATCGCACTGGATGTGACAACGTCACTATTATCATCGCATATTCAGGTGAATGAAGCGGCTCTGTTCGTCGATCAAGACGTAGAAATTGATGGTCAAACCGTTCGTGTGAAGTCTTCTCTACAAAGATTGAAGGAAGAAGCCTTCAAATATGACCTTGCTTACTACAGCGAACAGTGTGAAATCCCGCAAGACCAAATTATTGCACTAGCGAAACGCTTCACCAGCTACGGGACAAAAGCAGTTGTTGATACTCACGGTGGCAACATGCACACCAACGGCTTCTACAACTCGTTCTCTATCCTAATGCTGAACGCGCTGATCGGTAACATCAATGCAAAAGGCGGTGCGATGGCGAAAGCAGGTGGCTACCCAACTTCGGTTGCAGGCCCACGTTATGACTTTACCAAGTTCAAAGGCAAGACTAAGCCGCAAGGTGTGTTCTTGTCTCGTAGCAAGTTCCCGTATCACAAGACCAGCGAATACAAACGTCGTGTTGCGGCCGGTGAATCACCTTACCCAACACGCGCTCCTTGGTACCCAATCTCTGCACCGCTTTTAACCGAGCATTTATCAGCAGCAATTGATGGCTACCCTTACCGCGCAAAAGCGTGGATCAACCACATGGCGAATCCACTTTATGGCGTTCCAGGCTTAGATAACTTACTAGGCGAAAAGCTTAAAGATCCTAAACAGCTTGGCTTGATCGTGTCTATCGATGCCTTCATCAATGAGACCACAGCGTTATCGGATTACCTCGTGCCAGACACAGTGACCTACGAAAGTTGGGGCATGGCAACTCCATGGCATGGCGTTGCGACCAAAGCGATCACCGCTCGTTGGCCGATAGTTGAGCCTAAAACCTCACGCACTCAAGACGGACGCGCCATCAACTTAGAGAACTTCTTTATTGATCTGGCAAAAACGCTTGATCTCGGTGGCTTCGGTGAAAATGCAATCAAAGACAATCAAGGTAACTGGCACGGTATTCATAGTGCGGAAGATTTCTACCTACGCTCTGCGGCTAATCTAGCGTTCGTTAAAGGAGGAGTGCCGAATGTAGATGCCGAAGATATCGTTTGGTCTGGTCTAGAGCGCCTAGTGCCAGTGATGAACAAAACGCTTAAGCCAGAAGAGATGCTCAAAGTGGCGTATATCTTTGCGCGTGGCGGTCGTTTCGAAGACGCAACCAATGCCTACACCAATGAAATCATGAAATACAAATGGACCAAACCTTTGGCTATCTGGAATGAAAAGCTGGGGACCTCTCGTAACACCATCAGTGGCGAACAGTACATAGGTTGCCCGACATGGTATCCACAGAAGCTGGCAGACGGCACACCTTTGGCAGAGCAGTTCCCAACCAAAGATTGGCCATTTACTCTGACCAACTTTAAATCCAACATTCACAGCGCGGTGTCTAACTTGTCACCACGTTTGGAATCGATCAAAGGCGTGAACCCAGTTTACATTCACCCGCAAGACGCCTCTTCTGCTGGCATCAAAACAGGCGACGTATTCGCCATTGAAACACCGAGTTCAACCACACACGCGTTGGCGATGGTGATAGATGGCATCAAACAAGGCACATTAGGCTTTGAACACGGCTTTGGACACAAAGAGCTCGGTGAACGTGCACACTTGATTGGTGACACACAACAACCAGTGAAGATGAAGTCGAACGATGGCGTTAACATCAATGATATAGGCTTGATTGACCCGACGAGAGAAGGCAAAGGCGTCATGTTAGATTGGGTTGTGGGCGCAGCGGCAAGACAAGCACTTCCAGCTAAGATCTACAAAGTCTAGGCGTTACAAGCTCAGCTATTTCAGTCAATTAAAGACTGAGCACAGTAGAGCAACTTCTTAATTCGAGGTTGCTCTTCTTTTTCTAACCTACTCAACGCCAAATCATCAATTCTTCACATCACTTCTCTACGAGTTTCTTACCTAACTTCATCAAGCGTCTATGCTTATACAATCGGTGCCATAAAAGAGCCTTAACAAGCAGTTACACCGAGGCGAACATGGCAGTTCCCTTGCATTTCGTTAACGGCAGTTGGATCAGCCTATCGAAGTTCACATCAATACCATTATGGTAATTGAGGTTATTAATGTGAGACTTACCTCAAGTTCCAAGTGAATTAATGTGGAAATCCACAATAGCGCGAACATCCAATTATGTCGAAAATGCGTGCATTACAACCAATAGCGACGCCTCATGATTAAGCTGAAAATTAAAACTCAAACTCTAACGCTTTGCATCGCTGCTCTGGGAAGCCTTTCTTTATCCGGTTTTGCACAAGCAGCGCCTAACCCAATGCCAGAAGCCGCAGAAACCTGTAGCGGTTGCCACCAAGCTGACGGGAAAGGCATACCCAACATCGCCCCTATGCTTGCAGGGCTCAATGCTGACTATCTCGAACATCAACTGGTCTTATTCTCAAGTGGCGAGCGTCAAAGCGCGATCATGAAGGGCATGGCGGATGGCGTGTCTGATCCTGCGATTCGTCGTGAAGTTGCAGAATACTTCGCTTCACTGCCTTCTTATGAATTCACTGATTTAGAGCAGCGCGGCTCACAGGCTGATATTGATAATCCGTATCGTAAGCTGGTATTCCAAGGCGATTGGGACCGCAACATTCCAGCTTGTGCGACTTGTCATGGGCCAAGTGGTATGGGCGTAGACAAGTTCCCACGCCTAGCGAGCCAGCACGCCGACTACATTCAAACTCAGCTCAACGCTTGGAAAAACGGCACTCGTAAGGGTGATGATTTGAACATGATGGGCAATATCGCCGGTAAGTTGACCGACGATGAAATCAAAAACCTGTCTTACTACTTCGCATCTTTCCGATACTAAAGGGCTCGCATGAAAACATTACTTTTAATTACCGCAACCCTTGCCTCTGGAATCGCTTATGCCGAAGCTGAGTTGCCCGATCGCCAAACCGAATTGCCAGCTGTTGAGAAGCCACAAGATAACAAATATCTGGTGCCACGAGACTTAGTCGATATTCCTGCAGGGGAGTTTGGCGACAAAGTTAAACTGGGCTATTCACTGTTTGTCGATTCACAACAGATGCGTGGTACGTTCGTTGGCAATGAGCAAAACTGTGTCAACTGTCACATGCAAGCGGGCATGAAAGCGAATGCGGCGCCTCTTTGGGGAGCGTATATGGCCTACCCTGCGTATCGATCTAAGAATGACAAAGTAAACAGCTACGCAGAACGTATCCAAGGCTGCTTCACCTATTCAATGAATGGTCTGCCACCAGCTGAGGGTTCAAAAGAGATGGTCGCACTGACGGCGTATTCATACTGGCTGGCGATGGGCGGCATCTTAGACAAGAACGGCATGCAAGACACGCCCGTTCCTGAGATTAGCGATGCTGACTTACAAGTCGGTGGTAAAGCTGAAAGCTTCCCTCTCCCTGAAGAGCTGTTAAGCAAGTACCCGATCGATGATCGCAGTACGTTGGCAGGGCGTGGCTACCCTAAGATTGATAACCCTGAACAAGAGCCGTCAATAGCGCGTGGTGAAAAGGTTTACCAAACCAGCTGCCAAACCTGTCATGGTCAAAATGGTGAAGGCATCAAAGGAACTGACGGCCGATCATACTTCCCACCACTGTGGGGCGAAAACGCGTATAACTGGGGTGCGGGTATGCACCGGGTGAACACCGCTGCCTACTTTATCTATGAAAACATGCCTCTTGGAAAGAGCCAGCAGCTTTCGATTCAAGATGCATGGGATGTGGCCGCTTTTGTCAACAGTCATGAGCGTCCACAAGATCCGAGATACAAAGGCGATGTGGCTGCTAATGCCGAGCGCTACCACAACCATCAAGGCTACTACGGCAAAGAAGTTGATGGCCACGTGCTAGGTACAAAAGCTTACCCGAGTGGCAAAGAAGTAATTCATGAGCATTGATAGGAATTAATGAATATGAGCCACTCACACCAGCTATAGCTAAGCTTTACATTGTAAATTAGTGACTACCGGAAAGTAAAAAGGAGCCAGATCGTATGGCGATCTGGCTCCTTTTTTGATTTGATATGACAGAGAAACAACTAACCTTGCTGCATCTTCTCCCAAATGGTCGGTGAGCCAATATAATCTTGAACCGTCGTAATGAATTCTTTCACCAGCTTGGTCTGCTTTCGGTGCGGATAGACAGCATAGATCGCGGTATCAATTGTAGAAATCGGGTAATCCGGAAGCAAAGTAACCAAGCCAAGTTCTTTCATTGATGCATACAGGTTTGATTGATCAAGGAAGCCATAGCCCAAGCCGTCTTTTACGCAAGAGACCATGGTGCGAACATCACTCACCTTATAGTTCCCACGAATAGTTAGGCTCTGGAAAGTATTTCCTCCCGGCTCTTCACTGATTCTCAGATGATCGACCGTCATATCACCATTGGTATAAATCACAGCGGGTAACGCGAGCAAATCTTGTGGCGTTTTAGGTTCACCATGCTCTTTCACAAAGTCGTTAGACGCGACCAACATAAAGTTACTGTCGGCAATCTTCTTGGCAATCAAATTCGATTCAACGAGCTTACTGAAGCGAAACGCGATATCAAACTGCCCTGCGATAATATTGGCGATCTTGTCGTCCAATGACAGCACAATCTGAACATCTGGGTACTTTCTCATGAACTGAGTAATGATAGGTTGCAAGTATTGCTGACCAAAATAGATCGGCGACGTAATTCGTAGTACACCTTTGGGTTCAGACTGGTATGAATCTGCAATGCCTTGGATCTGATTAATAGTATCTTTCAGCACATAGGTTTGCGCTAAAATATCTTCCCCTGCCGACGTCAAAGAAAACGAACGCGTAGAACGATTGAGTAGCTGAACACCTAAGTCTTGCTCAAGCTTTTTTATCTGTTTAGAGAGTGATGAATTGTCCATATCATGCAAGGTTGCCGCTTTGGTGAACGACCCTTGTTGAACCACATCTAAGAACAATAATAACTGATTAGTATTTGGCACTGCGCCTCTCCTGAAATAAAACTCGACTAGCGTTCATCTTTGGGGGTATCCATCACAACCATGGTCGTTATTGATTGAACCTGAGCGCACTCCCCAAGCACATCGGCATGAAACTTCTTATAGCCCGGCAGATCTTTAGTTTCTACTCTCAGCAAATACTCGTTAGCACCGGTAATGTTGTGGCATTCCACCACCTCTTTTTCCATGCTGACATGCTGTTCAAATTCTAGCTGAGCCGATTTGCTGTGGCTCGATAAACCAATCGAAACATAAGCAATAAAGCCGACCCCCATCAGGTTATTATCCAGAACTGCGCGGTAACCTTGAATGACCCCTTTACGCTCGAGATCTTGCACTCGCCTTAGGGTCGCTGAAGCCGACAAACCAATTCGTTCTGAAAGCTCAATGTTGGAGATTCTGCCGTCCAATTTAAGCTCTTGCAATATCCTTTCGTCAAATCTATCCATAGGTACTTATTATTGTGCATTTAGTGATAATAATTGAAATAAAAGCACATAATTGCCTCACTTTCCACCTACTATGTTTCTCAACACGTGAAAGTCATGACCGGTCAGTCACTTCGTTCATTTTATTGCTGGAGAACCATTATGCCTTTAGAACAACTTAGCGCACTTGCCTTGTTTGCGTTTGTCTCGACCTTCACGCCGGGTCCAAATAACATAATGCTCATGACATCAGGTGCCAATGTTGGCTTTGCCCGTACTATTCCGCACATGCTTGGGATAGCTCTAGGGTTTGCCGCGATGTTGTTGTTGGTTGGCTTCGGCTTAATGGGCATTTTCAACGCTTACCCTGTCTCTCACCAAATATTGAAATATCTAAGCCTGACTTACCTTGTGTATCTAGCAATTAAGATAGCATTGAGCGGCAAAGCCAAAAGTACCGAGGCTTATAAACCAATGACCTTCATTGGCGCGGCAAGTTTTCAGTGGGTAAACCCTAAAGGTTGGTCAATGGCACTGACTGCGATTTCAGTGTACAGCAGCGGCAGTTCATGGTGGGAACTTGCGATCATCGCGGCGATATTCACTCTGGCCAACTTACCATCTGTGACATTCTGGACAGCAGCAGGTAAGCAACTGCAACACTGGCTAACAACGCCAATTCGCATCAAAAGCTTCAACTACGGTATGGCAGGCTTACTTCTCGCATCGACAATTCCGATGCTCTAATCAAATAACGTCCTATATTGTGATGGTTAGTACACGAGTACTAGCCATCATTCTCATTAAAGATACCCAATAATCTCGCTAAGCCAATGCCCAAATGTCGCCTGCCCGCTCGGTGTTAACGTCCATAAAAACACTGCTACATTGATTACCACTGTGAACCAATAAATCGCTCTAAACGGCTGCTTTTGCGTTTTGTGGCGCAGCTTATCTTGAGCGATTAACGCCCCTAGCCAACCACCAGCAACAGACAAAATGTGCAGGGTTTTCTCAGGCACACGCCAATTGCCATTGATCGCTGCTCGCTTGTCTTTCGCGTACACAAAAAACGTCACCAATCCGACAACCAAATACCACACCAACAGCGCTTTAGAACTTTCCGCAAACAACACAGATACCGCCACCAGAACCAGATAGGTGATAACGATTTGAATAGATGAAGACAACATGACTCCTTTTGGGTAACAGCTCACATACTGTAGCAATTACGCCCTGTAAGTTTTGATAAGGATGAGTAAGGCATATTGTAATTCAGTTAGCCTGCTAAATAACAAACAAGCCCTTTCATCCCTACATAACATGATGGAAGTTAAAGGAATTATAAATATGTACAACCAAAAGTACGCCATCTACCAAGTTTTTACGCGTTTATTTGGTAATAAAAACACTCAACATGTTCCATGGGGCACAATCGAACAAAACGGCGTCGGCAAGTTCAGTGATTTTACAGATAAAGCGCTGTCGGAAATTCGTAAACTCGGAATAACTCACATTTGGTATACCGGAGTGCCACATCATGCACTCATCAATGATTACAAACACCTTGGTATTTCAGACGATCACCCGAGCGTGGTAAAAGGCCGTGCAGGCTCACCTTATGCCGTCAAAGATTATTACTCAGTAAACCCAGATCTCGCCGACAGCCCCGAGCGCCGGCAGGAAGAATTTGAGGCATTAATCAAAAGAAGCCACGACAACAGCTTAAAGGTGATCATCGATATCGTCCCTAACCATGTTGCACGCCATTATAAAGGCTTAAACAACCCAGAGGGAGTCAGTGACTTTGGCGCTCACGATGACGCTACGCTTGAATATCACCGAGACAATAACTTCTACTACATTCCCAACAGCGCCTTTGAATTGCCAGACATAGAGCCCACCTTTACCCCGCTTGATGGTGAACAACACCCTAACCTACGCTCACCGTATATCGAGATACCAGCCAAATGGACAGGTAACGGCTCACGCTTGGCTAAGCCTGATTTCGACGATTGGTATGAAACCTTGAAGATCAATTACGGCGTGCGTCCAGACGGTTCAAAAGACTTCCCTAAGTTACCAAGTGACTATGCCCAACGCGACTACCATGACCACTACCATTTCTGGGAGTCTATCGATGTGCCTAACTCTTGGGTTAAGTTCCGAGATATCGCCTTGTTCTGGTTAGACAAAGGCGTTGATGGGTTCCGCTACGATATGGCTGAAATGGTGCCTGTCGAGTTCTGGAGTTACCTCAACTCATCGATAAAGATGAAAGACCAAGATGCCTTTTTAATGGCTGAGGTGTACCAACCTCACTTGTACCGCGACTATATTCACGTAGGAAAAATGGACTACCTGTACGATAAGGTTGATCTTTATGACGGTCTAAAAGACATCATGCAAGGCAAGGCATTAACGGCTATCATCCCCAAGATCCAACATCAAATGATGGATATTGAACACCACATGCTGCACTTCTTGGATAACCATGATGAGCAACGCATCGCTTCTCCCGAGTTTGTTGGTAATCCTAATATTGCTAAGCCTGCAATGATCGTCAGCGCGTTATTAAGCAGTTCACCAACCATGATCTATTTTGGACAAGAAGTTGGCGAACCGGGAGCTGAAGATGCAGGCTTTGGACAACCCTCACGTACCTCTATATTCGATTACATCGGAGTCCCACAACACCAAAAATGGATGAACAATGGCGCGTTCGATGGCGAGTTACTAGACGATAACGAAAAGCAACTACGTCACTTCTATCAAAAAGTATTGAATTTTTCGCTTGAGCACTCGTCGATAACAGGTGATTACCAAGACTTACACCAGTGCAATAACTTGAGTGATTCAGTCTACGCATTTCTGCGCTTTGACCACCAAGAGCTCACCATTGTTGCCGCAAATTTCAGCCAGCACATCACAGAGAGTATTCACTTGAAGGTTCCAAGTGATGTCATCCAAAAACTCAAAATAGCGGATGGCAATTACTTGCTCAATGAATATATTGAGGGCGTTCGCCAACAAGTGTTCACTGTTGAAAATAGCATCGGCAATTTTAATATCGAATTAAAACCGCTCGCATCTTTGGTTTGGGTATTATCGCTAGATGAATAATCTATCGATCAATATTAGTGACCGAACAACCATTATCATCCCTATTGATAATTAACTTAATTCCTAAGTTAAATTAACAGTCTCTCAATTCGATACCTTCCTCACATTAATAAGGATGAGCTCTCATCCTTATTATCTACTCCTAGCTTCTACGCCTTAGGCTATTAATATCGAACATATGAGCTATTGGTCCAATTAATTTAACTTAAACCAAATACAAAGCGTGATACTGACTCTAGGTTTCCTATTTTTACGTATTAAAAATAACTTTACATATAGCCATCACAAATAGTTGGCCATCATTCAGACTAGGATATTCATCTTCATAAAAAGTGAAATATGGATATCAAACGTGAACAACATAAATATTAATAAGAACATCACTCTACAACGCACCTTCGACATTACAAAAAAGAGAAGCTTTAAGCGTTCTACTTTGGCCAAAGCAATTTGGCCTCTATTCACCGCTACTTTGATCGCAGGTTGTGGCAGTGATAGCGACAATGGCACCGACGCTGGCGACACTGGCCTATACAAAGCTGGCGAAAACGAAGTTGTTGTTTATTACAAACGTGATGTTGCAGCCGCAAGCACTTCAGGCTCTACTTACGACGGCTGGGGGCTTCACCTATGGAATGGCGAAGGCTGTACTAGCACAGACTTAATCGCGATGGGTCTCAGCGAAAGCGGTACTAACTGGGAAGCACCTTACGAATTTGACGGTATTAGTGATACCTACGGCGCTTACTATGTATTGAAAGTTGACCCTGATGCTGCTGACCCACATAAATGCATGAATTTCATCTTACACAATGGCGACGAAAAAGCGTTTGGTAGTGCAAATTCGAAAGTAGAGCTCATTGCACTTGGCGATTCACAAGGCGTATTCGGTTTTCATGGTAGCAGCGAGTTATATTATGATCCGATTTCAGATCGCCCAGTTAATATTGATGGCCAAAAAGCACATTGGTTAGACGCAGAGACTATCGCTTGGGAAGCCGCAAGCAGCGCCGATTCTATGAAATTGTTCTATGCACTCGATAACAGCATCACCATGAACGACAAAGAGATCGTTGGTGGCACTGCCGTTGAACTAACAAAAGATGGCGAGCTATCCTCTGAATTAAAAGAGCGTTTCCGCCACCTTGCAAGCTTACCTGCCCTGGCTATCGACGTTGACGACAGCACACTTCGCACTATCTTAAAATCTCAGATAATTCTTGTTGCCTACAATACTAATGGCGACGTTACCTCTTCAACTGAGGTTCAAAAACCGGGTGTGCTTGATGCGGTATTTGCAAGTGAAGATGCTGGTAATGCGATGGCTGAAGAACTTGGCGCTATTGTTGAAGGCAGTGCAGCGACCTTCAAACTGTGGGCTCCTACTGCACAAGATGTTGAACTTGTTCTGTACAGCGAGGATCTGCAAAGTTCACAAGTGTTCCCAATGACGGAAAGCACTGAGACGGGCATTTGGACGACTGATGCTGTGTCTAATGCAGTCAACAGTTATTATCGTTACCAAGTGAAGGTTTACCATCCAACCACAGGTAACATTGAAACTCGCCTAGTAACCGACCCATACTCTCTCAGTTTGTCAAAGAACTCAGCATACTCTCAAGTGATTGACCTGAATGATTCAACCTTGAAACCTGCGAACTGGGACGACTATGAACGACCAACCGTAGAGAAAGACGAAGATCATGTACTTTACGAATCTCACCTTCGTGACTTCAGCTTCAGCGATAAGTTAGGTACAACGAACCTAAATGGAAAATACCTCGCGCTCACAGAAGGAGAGCGTGAGTCAGTCAAACATCTACAAGAATTGAAAGATGCGGGCTTAACCACGCTGCATATCTTACCAGCATTTGATATCGCTACCGTTGATGAAGATGAAGCGAACCGTGTCGATATTACGGATACGGTCGGTAAACTGTGTGATGTAAAACCTGCTGCCACTTTGTGTGGTAACGAAGACGAAAACAAAACCATTGAAGATGTACTCGATGGCTATGACCCTTCAACGGGTGACGCACAAGCATTAATGAATGACCTTCGCATGCTTGATAGCTTCAACTGGGGCTACGACCCATTCCATTACACGGTCCCAGAGGGCAGCTACGCGACCGATCCTAATGGTTCACAGCGTATTCTCGAATTCCGTCAAATGGTAAAAGCCACGCACGACATGGATCTTAAGCTGATCATGGACGTGGTATACAACCATACTAATGCATCTGGCGTAAACGATAAGTCAGTGCTAGATAAGATTGTCCCTGGGTACTACCACCGTCTTAACGTGAACACAGGTGGCGTAGAAAACTCAACCTGTTGTGATAACACCGCGACCGAAAACCTGATGATGGGTAAATTAATGGTCGACTCACTTAAAGTATGGGCTGACGACTATAAAGTGGATGGTTTCCGTTTTGACTTAATGGGCCACCAGCCAAAAGACGTGATGGTCGAAGCATTGGAAGAAGTGCGTAAGATCGATCCGAATACCTTGTTCTATGGAGAAGGTTGGGACTTTGGCGAAGTAGCAAACAATGCACGCTTCGACCAAGCAAACCAAATCAACATGGCAGGCACAGAAATCGGTACCTTCTCGGATCGTTTACGTGATGCAGTACGAGGCGGCAGCCCATTTGATGGTGGCGTCGATTCAGAAGGCAACCACCCGCTTCGCTTTAACCAAGGCTTTGGTAACGCAGCGATTGCCAACGAAGAAACCAAAGTTGATCAAGATTCAATCAATGGTCGTTTGCATAACCAAGACCTTGTTCGCTTAGGTATGGCAGGTAACCTCGCGGAATACGTATTGCTTGATTACAAAGGCGATACCAAGCTGGGCAAAAACGTTGATTACAACGGTGCGCCCGCTGGCTACACCAAGATGCCTTCAGAGAACATCTCTTACGTTTCAAAACACGATAACCAAACGCTTTGGGATAACAACGCATACAAAATCGCCACTGGTACTAGTTCTGCAGAGCGTGCTCGCATGCAGTCTGTATCGCTTTCTACCGTGATGTTAGGCCAAGGCATACCATTCATCCATATGGGTTCTGAACTACTTCGCTCTAAGTCTATGCAGCGTGATTCTTACGATTCAGGTGACTGGTACAACCGCGTCATGTTTGATGGTACTGACAACAACTGGAATGTTGGCTTACCACGTGAAGATAAAGATGGTGCTAACTGGGATTTGATCAAAACCATCATTGCTGACAGCACCACTAAACCAGAAGAAGAAGACATTGCGCTGACTAAACAGCAATTCCTAGAACTACTTAAAATCCGTAGCTCAAGTGAGCTGTTCCGCTTAGACACAGCAGACGAAGTTATGAAGCGAGTCGACTTCCGTAACGTTGGCGAAGATCAAGTCGAAGGCCTGATTGTCATGTCTATCGATGATGGTGTGTCTGCAGGTACAGACCTCGATCCAGAGAACGATGCGATTGTCGCGGTTGTAAACTCAACCAATGAAACTCAATCGTTCAAAATCACAGGAGCGACAGACTTTACACTTCACACAGTTCAACAAAACTCAGCTGACGACACAGTGAAAAACGCAACCTTTACCGCTGAAACCTTCACAGTACCTGCATTAACCACCGCTGTGTTTGTACAAGTTCAAGGTGATGCACAAGGTGTCGGTCTGCCAGTTGATAACTCTGATAAAGATGTGTCTAGCATTCCTCCATACGGCCAAACAACGGTTTACGTTCGTGGTGACATGAATGGATGGGGCGCAGCTGATAGTTGGGCGATGAGCTTTGTGGCTAATGGGATTTACTCTGTAACAGGTACTTTGGAAGCGGGAGACTATGGCTTCAAGTTTGCCGATGCTGACTGGAAAACACCTAACTTCGGTTGTGACTCCGTTGAACTTGCTGATGGTTCAATCGACCTTGGTACTGATGGGAACTGCCAATTAAGCGTAATAGAAGCTGGCGACTACACATTCACTCTGAATGCGATTCATGAGCTAGATGACAATGTAGAAAAAGCGGTCGTTTCAGTAACCAAGAATTAAGCCTTAAAGCTTAGAATTATACAAACAGATAATAAAACCAGCGCAAGCTAGCCTTTTGGGAGACGTCAGTCTCCCTTTTTTTGTGCTCAATAAACACCAATCCCAATAAACCACATTATTATCTTGCCTTCATTAACCAACCATCAATGGTAAGAGGTAACGAACCGCCTGAATTCTTAGTTCTTAGTTCTTAGTTCTTAGTTCTTAGTTCTTAGTTCTTAGTAGAAAGCATAACGACTTCGTGTAAGCGCCTAATTTAAGTGTATGTGGAATTTAGGAACCCGAGTTTTGGTTGGTAAATGAAATGGCGATTCGTCAATAGAGTTCGTATTCAGCTGTTTGAGGGGAGTAAAATAGACGAGAGTGTTTTAATTAACAGTGAGTAAATCAAGACCATAAATAGCCAAGAACGTCCATTTATATTAGCCATTGATTATTGCGTGTAAGTCAGTAGTTATTTAAAACCCAAGTTTCACAGAATATAAATATTACTTTCCTCACTTATTTCCGGTAATAAAAAGGCCCCTAACTAGGAGCCCTTCTTTTCATATCATTTAGTATTTACAAACTGTTTGATTACTTTTTATTGACGGCTTTTACAAACACTTCTTGCGCGCCTTCAATACCGAGTGCTTTTGCTTCATCTAATAAGCTCAGAGCTTTCGGAATATTATCTTCAGCTACAGCCGTTTGAATCGCATTGTGATAGTAGGTTTGCGTTTCAGGTTGAATGGTATCGATCTTAGTCGCAGCGGCTGGCTTAGCGTTAGATTCACTGCTTGATGAACCAATAGAGAAGAAGCTCGCTTTATCGATTGTTACTTCTATCTTACCAACGTTAGCATTTGGAATCGGGATATCTTTCACTTCAGGTAAATAGTTACCGCGACCTTCCGCATCTAAACGAGCAGGATGGATCACATCAGTAAAACCGCCCAAATCACTTTGGTCTGTGTAGATAACTAAGTAAACCGACTTAGCCGTTGTTGGGGGGTAAAAATCGTTCTCAGCGACTAAACGGTTGCCCAAATGTAACCTTGGTTTTGCGTATTCGAAGCTATCTTTACCATAACGCTCTAGCTCACGACCATTTTCGTCATAGATGACCGCATTTGGAACAAACGCTGTGTCGCCGATAATGCTCGTGATATTAATCGAATACTCACCGCGGTCTGCAGGCAATTCAATCGCTACTACAGGGCTGTTTATGCCTTGATAGTTTAATACTTGGCTATTTGGTGTCACATCAAAAATTGCCGAGCTTGGTAGCTTCATAGGAGCAAATTGAAGACCAGCAATCGAGTTAACTTGTTCAGCTTGTGCGACTTGCACTTGCTCGACTACTTGTGCAGATTGGCAACCAGCCAATGCAACGCAACCACTCAACATCAGAGCGCGAAAATACATAGTTCTTCCTTATTTTTATTTTTTTAAGAAATTTACTTAGTCAATTACCATAACGAAAATAATTAACGTAGGAAACCTTTTTACTAATCGTACATTCCTTAAAAAAATAGCCGACGTACGCCGGCTATGAATTAGGACAGTTTAGGATTTTAAGCTAAGTGGCTTACCACCAAGCTTCAACTTGAATACCAACAACGAAATCGTTGTCAGCACCTTTAGCCTTTACAACACCATTTTCTTTAACTTCACCGAATGAATCGTTTTCTAGATCCATCAGGTAGCTACCGTATACGCGGATTTCAGGACGAGCCCAGAAGCTGTCACCCATTGCCCATGCTTGAGCAACAGTAAATTTAGCGCCACCAAAATCTTCTACACCAGTGCCAGCTTGATTAATCTGCTCACCCGCATTGTAGCCAGCTTCAAAAATAGTACGCATAGTGTTGTTCCACTTGTACATTGGACGAACAACTACAGAATATTGGTTGATGTCTTGCTTTGAAGCACCGATATCAGAACCAGCTAAGTAGGCAAGTTGGTGACCCATTTCCCAAGACTCGCCAAGGTTCATTACACCCCAGTTAAGGATTCGGTAACCGAAGCCATCATCCTGATCTCCAGAGCGGTCATAATAAGCACCAGAGCCCCACAAATTAGCCATTTGAACACCGTAACCAGCCGTACCTAATTGAACGACCGTTTGGTTAAAGCCATTGCTCATACCTTGGTGGATGATACCTGTAGCAAGTAGGCCGTCATCGCCATCGTATTTGCCATTCTTGTTTTCAGTACCGAAGTTGTATACAACTCCAAGCTCTAAGCTAGCATCTTCCCATAGACCGATATTCGCTAGGCGAGCATCAGCCATGTAACCAGCACCGTTCTCATCTTCGCCATCTTGAATAATTGCTAGAGAAAGTTTTTGATTACCAACTGAAATATTTTCAATACCACCACCAGTACCTGATGTATTTAGAAAGTAGAAGTCAGTGATGTGAATATCTTTACGTTGGTAGTATGTTTTACCAGCCCAAAGTGTCGCTTCTTCATCAAAAGATAAGACGCCAGTTGCTTTAACAGCAAACTGAGCAACGTTAAAGTCACCGTCTTCCCAACCATTTGCGCCATCAGCACCAGAAGCAATCATTGACTCTAAACGCCAAGTTTGCTCACCAGTTTTTAGTTCTTCAGCCAGACCAAACTCAGAATAGTTGTCGTTTTCATTACCTAGACGGCCAATACCACTCTTCATGAATGAAACGTCACCACCATCATTTCCGCTAATACCAGTACCAGCACGCATGTAGCCATTAAAATCTACAGCGAACGCAGAGCCAGCAGCTAATGTAGTTGCCACTGCAGCAGCAATCAAACTTACTTTTTTCATTCTTAACTCCATTAAGGACGATTTATTTTAGGTTTTTATATTTTTGCTCTCTTGCGGCAACCAAAGGCAGTAATGGTAGTCGTAAGATAGAGAGGTTTAGGGTTTCCCCTGATTCGTTTCAACGGGGTCAATATTAAGAGGGGATGACAAGTTTGACTTCCTCCGCCCTGAACTAAATTAAGGGGGATGAGAAGGGAGTAGGAAATATACAGAACGGTGTTTTAAAGAGGTAGATCACTTAATCTAGGAGGAGTAGACAGCACACAGATCTAATTATTCAGCATAAGTGAGATCTAGTTCAAATATATAATTTGAACTTCATCGATGAATTATTTTTTTAACAGTAATTAATCTGTGAAGTTGCTTGACCTTATTGTGACAAAGCTTTTTACTTATAGTTCACTGATGTCGATAAACGAACAAGAAATCAAGCAATGACTAGAACGCTCGCTCGCCCTTATCCGCTAGGCGCAACGCTAGGTAACACTGGCTGTAACTTCTCTATTTTTTCTCCTGACTGTAAATCTCTATCTCTCGCGCTCTTTGATGAGAACGATGAATTCACCACTTACACGTTGGAAGATGAATACGCCGATATCAGATATGTGTTTATCGAAGGCATTAAAGCTGGACAAAAATACGGCTTCATTGCTGAAACTGATGAAGGCCCGATCCTGCTGTCCGACCCCTATGCGAAAGCAATCAGCGAACCGCTCGATTACGTCACTCCATATACCAATGAAAAAAGCTTCTCGATGGCAAAATGTGTTGTTGTCGATGACGCCTTTGATTGGCAAGACGTAGAGAAGCCACGTATTAGCCGCGAAGAGACCGTTCTATTTGAAACCCATGTAAAAGGCTTATCTCAACTTCATCCAGAAGTAGAGACCAACACCAAGGGGCGTTATTTAGGGTTGGTTAGCCCTGAAATGCTTGCGTTCTACAAACAACAAAATATCAACTCTCTACAACTTTTACCTATTGCGGCATGTATGCACGAACCTCATCTATTGGATATGGGGAAAGTGAACTATTGGGGCTACAACCCATATTTGTTCATGGTGCCAGACCCTCGCTACGCAGAGAAAGATGCCGTAAATGAGTTAAAGACTACGATTCGCGAACTGCACCGTAATGGCATCGAGGTCATTCTAGACGTGGTGTACAACCACACAGCAGAAGGCGGGGAAGGTGGTACAACCTTCAACCTAAAAGCACTCGATAGCCGCTACTACATTAAGCATGGTTGTCATTATGCGAACTTCACAGGCTGCGGTAATACCGTCGACCTGACTCACCAACCAGCACTAAACTTGGTCATGGATACGCTTCGTTACTGGGTGAGTGAATTCAAAGTCGACGGCTTCCGTTTTGATTTGGCCGCGACACTGGGACGCGAAGGCGATAATTACAACCCTGAAGCGGCTTTTTTCAAAGCCGTTGCTCAAGATCCTGTGCTCAAAGAGACCAAATTAATTGCAGAACCGTGGGATATTGGCCCTAACGGTTATCAAGTAGGTAACTTCCCACTAGGCTGGAATGAATGTAACGACAAACTGCGCGATATCACACGTAGCTTCTGGCGCGGTGATCAAGGCTATCTAAAAGAGTTTGCGACGCGCTTAATGGGGTCTCGTGATATCTACAGCGCAGCCCACTGGCCATACAGACTAACCGTAAACTACATCACGTATCACGACGGCTTTACGATGCAAGATCTTGTCTCTTACAAGCACAAGCACAATGAAGATAACGGTGAGAACAACCGAGATGGACACGGTGATAATCGCTCTGATAACTACGGTGTTGAAGGGGAAACCGAAAACCTGTTAGTCGTTGCCACACGTGAAAAACAGAAACGTAACTTCATGGCGAGTCTATTGTTTGCTTTTGGTATTCCGCACATCATGACAGCTGATGTGTTATCTCATACTCAAAAAGGCAACAACAACGCTTACTGTCAAGACAGTGTAATTAGCTGGATTAACTGGGAAGATTCTGAGCGAAAAGCTTATTTCAAGAGTTGGTTAGCTGAAATGATATCCGCACGTCAGCAATACATGGTGCCTTTTATTAAGGCGTTCAGTGGAGAAAAACGCAACTCTAACCGCATCTTCTGGAGTCGTGTCGATGGCACACTCATGGAACATGATGATTGGAATCGTTTAAGCTCTGTTGCGCTGCACTTGGGTATTGGCAAAGACGGTGACGAATTGATTTATCTGATAAACCAAACCAACGCACCCGCTCGCTTCTCATTACCGACGGATCGCGATCAAAACTGGGTCACCATTTGTGATACCAACTCGCGAAACGTAAAACCTGGCCATGCAGAAAGTGAAATGCTGTTATCGCCAACTTCGATGGCAATTTTGCACTACTCGCCAGATAAGACTGATTTGATTGAAGTAAAAGCTAAGCCAGCTTAATAAAACACCGGAAACCATAGAGGCCAGTTATATTTATGACTGGCTTTTTTGTTAG
This sequence comes from Vibrio cyclitrophicus, assembly GCA_023206055.1. Taxonomy (NCBI): domain Bacteria; kingdom Pseudomonadati; phylum Pseudomonadota; class Gammaproteobacteria; order Vibrionales; family Vibrionaceae; genus Vibrio; species Vibrio cyclitrophicus. The sequence continues at coordinate 1,188,890 of CP065367.1, forward strand.
CTGAATATCACAAAACTCATTCACGCATATGGAATCATTTGCATTGATGTGGTTAATAAAACTGTTTAGTATTGCCGTACTATAAAAATGAATCTATAACGTCTTGGATATCATGGCTTTACCTAAAACACTTATTCGGCTTTTCAAACCATACATTATTTTATTAACCGGAGGGATGCTCTACCTTGCTGTGGCTCAGCTTGAAAAAGTAGAAACAGCAGCAACTGAACAATCATCATCAAACATTCGTATCGCAAGCTCCACTATTCGTTCCAACATCGAAGCCACATTCGGCAAACTCTATTTTTTAGAAACCAGTCTAGGCTTACCTAAAACGGCTCCATTCGGTGATAAAAAATTCAGAGAGTTGAGCGATAATATTCTAAAAAGAACGCCAAACTTCTCCGATATCGTTCGATACCAACCACAGTCCCAACAATATATATCAAGTCGTGGATTACCTCTTTCCCATGAACAAATCGATTCCATAAGATGGAACTCAATAGACAGTGTGGTTGAAGATTTCTACATTTCTTCGATTTACCAAAAAGCAGATGGTCGTTGGGTATTCGCAGTTAAACACACGGCGGAAAGATTGAATGAAGAAATATGGATTGAGTTTGACCTTCTACACACTACACACTACACAAGGATTAAGAGACTTAAAAACGCTTAATCACGGCTATGTATTTGTAGTTGACCGAGCAACAGAACGACTGGTCTTTCACCCAGATCCAAAACGTATCGGCTCTAAATCTGTCAGCTATCATGCTGGTATCAGCCATCAACTCTCACAAGGTGAAACTGTTGGTAAGCACGAATACTACTATCAAGATAACTTCAAAATATCGGTATTTGACGCAGATAACAGTTTGAACTGGGTGTTCATCGCAGGCACTGATCGCCATGACATCCTAACCAGTTCGCACCAATTTACATTAACGGGCGTGGTGCTTGGCTCACTGCTTCTGTTGTGGATTAGCGCAAACTATCTGGCTTACCGCTTAAACGTATCTTTGTCTGAACTGAACAAAGTTGAAGACCTTGCTAGCTTTAAGCGCAAATTGAAATCCATCTTGAATAGCTTTACCTATCATAAAGGTATCCAATTCTGTCTGTATCAGCCTGAGAGCCACTCATTCAGCACCATCGACTACCACGGAAACAAATCAACAGTACATTGTGACGATCTCTTAGCGGAACGCTTTGTCCCGGACTCCATGGCTTACAGAAACGGGAAATACGCCGATCCATTGGCTCGTAAACTCAAAATACACCAACGTCATTACTGTATTCCTATGTATTCTCGCAAACAGTTGATAGCAGTGATCTACCTCAACGCCAACTTGCCGATCAGTCAGAGTATTTTACGAATGATCCGTGATTACACTGAGGTCTCTTTGTCTAACTTACTGCTTCAACATCAATTGAGCAGCAAAGACCTGATGACGCAGTTAGACAATAAGAGCAGTTTCAGTATCGCCATCGAAAACTACGCGAGCGAGCCCGACACCTACGTCTCACTGATTGATATCGATAACTTCGACCATGTAAACCGTGCCTACGGTGAAGCGGTGGGAGATCAGATGATCAAGCTGACTGCAGAATCACTGCGTTCTTACTTCCCTAAGCCGAAAGGTCTTTGCTTGGCGCGTGTTGGAGGAAAAGAGTTCGCTGTATTGTTCAAGGCCAATGACGTGAAAGATGCCAAATTCCAACTAGACCAGTGCCGAATAGCAATCGCGGAGAAAGCCATCGTCACTCCAGATATCACCTTGTCACTAGGGGTTAGCGTGGGGTACTCACAAATAGAAGGCGAAACAGACTCAGCTTTAGCGCTGGCGGAACAGGCAAAGCTTATCGCGCAACAACTTGGTAAGAACCGAGTGGAAGGCCATATCAGAGCTTTCGCTAAAGCGTCATAGACATGAGCTAACACACTCGTATCGTAATTGGTGCGATACCAATAACAACAAAGCACCTAGGATTCATACTCTAGGTGCTTTTGTTTTTATGGAAAGTCATTACAATGCGCGTTCAACACGACGATACCCCTTTTCTAACGACACGAGCCTTATGAAGCTAAGTAACCGACTGCAAACTCTCCATTCCCTTGTCAGCAATGACTACCAACATATTTGGGACTGTTGCTGTGATCACGGCTTTTTGGGTGTTCAATTACTGTCGGATAACAAATCGCCTCAAATTCACTTTGTCGATATTGTCCCGTCTCTAATGTGTGAGCTTGAAGGCAAGCTAGCGCGCTACTTTCCACAAGATAATAAAGCCGAACAAACGGTTACCAGCCAATGGCAAGTCTATTGTATGGATGTCGCCGCTATCCCTCTTGAGAAACATACTGGTAAACACCTAGTTATTATTGCGGGCGTCGGTGGTGATCTTACTCAAAAGCTCGTTGATGATATTCATCGTCAACACCCAGACAAAGCGATCGATTTCTTGCTTTGTCCGGTACATCAACAATTCGAGTTGAGAAGTCATTTAAAGGCGCTCAATTTTGGTCTCATTGATGAAGTGTTGATTGAAGAGAACCGTCGTTATTACGAGATTTTATTGGTGAGTAATAACTCAGGCGAAGCTGAAAAGAGCCGATTGGTTAGTGAGATATCAAACGTGGGTGACAAGATCTGGACGCCGAGTTGTGATGAAAAAATGAAGGTATCTCAGCAGTACAAAGCCAAAACGCTGCAGCACTACTTACGTATTCATCAAGGCCAAGAGAAGCAAGGTAAGCCTAGTGAAGTTAAACACATCATCGATGCGTACCAAGCCATTTAACAGTAGTAAGCACTAACTATTTCGCTTACTTCTGAAAAACCTAATTCAATAAAAAAGCCGATAGTTCAATGAGCTATCGGCTTTTTTTTAATGTTGTCATTTTGGTTTGAGCTTACTGCTCTTGTTTCTTATGAACCGCATCAGGCTGCTCAATCGTTTCAACCTCAGAGGGTGTATCAACCCCGTAAACCGTATCAAGATATTCGTCTTTCTCTTTCCACGTGTTGTTTAACCAACTGTGGAAGCGACGTTTAAATGCTTTATCTTCAAAGTAATTACCGTTTACGTTCTCGTCCATCGGGTGCAATTTAATACGCACCACCACCTTGGTCATTTTGCCTTTTAGCATATCTTCAAACGGAGATACTTGGTTTTCAGGGTAAGCCAGAGTCACATCAACAATACCATCTAAGATTGGGCCCATTGCAGATAGAGCAAACGCCACACCGCCAGTTTTTGGCTTCAATAGGTGTCGGTAAGGGGTTTTCGCTGTCGCCAGTTTGTCGTGGTTAGCACGCGTTCCTTCCACAAAGTTAACCAATGTTGTCGGCGCTAGCTTGAACTTGGTACACGCCTTGTTGATGGCATCGAAATCATCATTACGGCGCTCTGGGTTGCGTAACAAAAACTCGCGGGAGTGACGTCGCATGAACGGCATATCTAAGCCCCAGCAGGCTAAGCCAACAAAAGGCACGTACAACAGTTCGTGCTTAAGGAAGAACTTAGTCATCGGCATCTTATCTTTCAAGATAGAAGACAAAATCACAATATCCGCCCAGCTCAGGTGGTTCGACATCATCAAATACCACTGCTTAGTCGAGATATCTTCCCCGCCTTCCACTTGCCACTCGATGTCATTATTCACGTTCAACATCCAAAGATTGAGCGACGCCCAACACCAGAATGTGAAGTTAGCTAAACGAGTACACGACTTTTGCACAACAGAGATTGGCAGGATCAGTTTGATGAGGCCAAAGAAGCTCACGGTAAACGCAGTCATTGCGGTATTGATGGTCACGAACAAGACGTTCAAGGCCATACGAAGATTATCAAGCATAAAACACGGCTATATTGAGATCGAAAGCCGCCATTATACGCATCTGTAAATTATTCTCTTTAGTTATTAGTGCAATACTTCAGGGGTCAAACCACTCTGCTGCCTTTGCTAAAGCTCGGCTCTAGATCCCCCAAAACAACGCACCACGCCAACAACAAGCACACATACGAGTCATTTAGACCAAATAAAGAGGTGGTCTTTTTGACACAATAGCAGTTAATTTCATCCGTAGATCTAGTATTGATAAGCATTCTCATTATTGGCATGCTACATGCAACTCCAAAGTGTAAATAGTTGAGTATCCTTAATGAGATAACTTCTCTTCTTAAAGGTGATGATATGACAGATATTCCTCATGGTTTGGTAACCGGAAAAGTCCTACACAAGACAGAGTGGACAGATCAATTGTTCTCACTCCAAGTCAGTGCTCCTGTCTCCCCTTATCAGGCGGGTCAGTTTACTAAGCTCGGCTTACTCAATAGTGAGGATGAGTTTGTGAGACGTGCTTATTCCATGGTGAATGCGCCGGAACATGAGCAAGGTCATCAGCATCTAGAGTTTTTAATTATTAAGGATCAAAACGGTCAGCTCTCTCCTCAGCTTCATGAATTGAAGGCAGGCGACGACATCTTTGTCGGCAAAGACCCTAGTGGATTTATGACATTGGATGAGATCCCAGAGATCGCAGACGATCTATGGATGCTTTCAACTGGAACTGCGGTGGGCCCATTTATCTCAATGCTCGAAAGTATGCAGATACAGGAGCAAAACGGCTCTGAATCTGAAAAAGCCTCCTCATTCAACAACCTTGTATTGGTTCATGCCGTAAGAACAGAACAAGACCTGACTTATCGAGACCGTATTACTCAACTCGTCGATCACTTTCAAGGAAAACTTAAATATGTGCCAATTATTTCTAGAGAATCAGTCACCGGAACTTTGCGCGGACGAATCCCAAGCTTGTTACTTGGAGGCGACCTTGAGCAAGCCGCGTCTGTCGCTTTCAATCAAACCCACAGTTTCTTCTACCTTTGCGGCAATCCGCAAATGGTTCGTGACACAAGTGAAGCACTAACCAGCTTAGGTTTTGAAAAGCACTTACGTAGAAAGCCTGGTCAATTCAGTAGTGAGAACTATTGGTAAAGATTGCTCACCTACGACATAGAAGTACCCATTTCAAAGAACAGTCAGATAATAGGTTTTATATGAGTCATTTACGTATTCCATCACACTGGAAAATTCAACGTTCAACACCGTTTTTCACTAAAGACAATATACCGGTAGCGCTGCTTAACCATCACAATACCGCGGAAGGCGTGTTTGGTCAGATCTGTGTAATGGAAGGCACAGTGACCTTCTATGGTTTTGCTGATGCAGAAGCAACAGAACCAGAAAATGTTATCACGATAGAAGCAGGGCAATTCGCCACTAGTCCACCTCAATATTGGCATCGAGTAGAGCTGAGTGACGACGCACAATTCAACATTAACTTCTGGTCAGAGAAAGAGACCAAGAAGATGTTCAACACTCGAAAGTAAGATCCATTCGATATTGATGAACTTATAAGCAAGCTACTTCGTAATGTGATTTTTAATGTTCAATAAGTGAAGATAACGGACCCAATAACCATAGTAATTACAATGACTAATGGTGATAGACAAGAGAAAAAAACTCTAGCACACTGAACAGAGTTATTAGTTTTAACCCCTTATCAAATAAACATAATTGGGGTTTCCATTTTTTAGGTAAGAGAGGAAGCCATGCTCAACATTGCTTTTTTTAGCTCAAAATCATACGACGAAAAATCATTCAACCTTGCAAAAGGCGAACTCAACGCTGAGTTTCATTTCCATGATTTTCGCCTCACTACAACCACAGCGAAAATGGCACACGACAACGAAGTGGTGTGTGCATTTGTAAACGACGACCTATCGCGAGACGTGCTAGAAATTCTTGCACAAGGCGGCACCAAACTGATTGCAATGCGCTGTGCGGGTTTTGATAAAGTCGACCTAGACGCAGCCAAAGAGTTTGGCCTGCAAGTGGTGCGCGTTCCGGCTTATTCACCAGAATCGGTAGCAGAACACACAGTCGGCATGATGATGTGTTTGAACCGAAAACTACACAAAGCATACCAACGCACTCGTGATGCGAACTTCTCCCTTGAAGGCTTGGTAGGCTTTAACTTCCACGGTAAAACCGTTGGTGTGATTGGTTCAGGTAAGATTGGCTTAGCAACAATGCGCATTCTGAAAGGTTTGGGCATGAACATCCTATGCTACGACCCATATCCAAACCCATTAGCCGTTGAACTAGGTGCTAAATACGTTGAACTGGATGAGCTTTATCAAGAGTCTGACGTGATTTCTCTGCACTGCCCTATGAGTAAAGAGAACTACCACCTGTTAGATGCGACTGCATTTGAGAAAATGAAAGATGGCGTGATGATCGTTAACACCAGTCGTGGTGAACTGCTGGATTCAACCGCAGCAATTGAAGCGCTGAAACAGAGCAAGATCGGTGCACTTGGCCTTGATGTTTACGACAACGAGAAAGAGCTTTTCTTCCAAGACAAGTCTAACGATGTGATTGTCGATGATGTATTCCGTCGTCTATCTGCTTGTCATAACGTGCTGTTCACCGGTCACCAAGCCTTCTTGACTAAAGATGCTCTGTTCAACATCGCCAATACAACGCTCACCAGTGTTGATGCCTTCTTTGCTGGCAACACCAGCGGCAACGAACTCGTTTAATAGTAGACTTAGTTAATAGCAGACTGAGTTAAAAACAAACTAACTCTACAAATACAAAGCCACGCTATTCTGAAGTGAACAGCGTGGCTTTGTCGTTTATCCAGTACTCTAAAACCGTCCCTAGACGCAGAAATGACAATCTTCGGTGTCTAAACCATACACGCCTTTTCGAATCGCAAGGTGCTCTTCACCAGCTTTTACGCCCATCTCATAACCTGCATTAAGAGTGCTTTTATCCATAGTTAAACGCTTCACTGCGAAGGCTTCTGGCGGCGCTATCACTTTAATGGTCGCATCTTTGGGTGGGTTACGAATGAACTCCAGAGACTGATTGTAGTTGTCGGCACGGACCGCCATCGACTCAGCAATATTTGGAAATTTCTTTAGTAATTTTTTCAGCATCCATTGGTGCTTTTGAGGCTTCATTCGGTAACTCAAAGGATGAGAAAGAATCACCGTAATATCGCGTGCACCACGACGGTATGCTTCGCGAACCGGAATCGAATCAGCCACACCACCATCGGTATAGCAACCACCAGAGAAGCACGGTGTTTCACGATAAGCGATAGGTAGAGCCGTTGTTGCTTCAACCACGTTAGAAAGGTTTTCTGGCTTAATATGATAGTAATCGGCACTGCCTGTATCCACATTAGTCACAGCGGCAATCAGTGGGATACTTGAAAACATCTCACCACAATCGAGTGGATAGCGTTGGTTTGATTCATTCCACAACCACTTCACGTCCACCAAGTTACCACCCTTGGCAAAACGAGCCGGGTTGAAGAAGGTTTTGTCGGTCGCCATCGTAGTGATCACGTTGTAGCTGCGTTTTGGTGCTTGAGATAAGTAACCAACCAAATTGGACACACCTGCAGACACGCCAATGGTAAAATCATAAGGACGGAAATCGTCTTGCATAAAGGCGTCCAAAACTCCGGCAGCGAAGATGCCTCTCATTGCCCCACCTTCAACGATTAATGCGCTTTTACTCATCTCAAACTCTATTACTTTATAAACTGATAGCTGCAGGATAATCCCATCCATCTTATAAAGATAATGGGATATGTTTATCAATTCGATAGGTAAAAACTATCAATATAGATAGTTCAATTTCTCAATGAGCTAGCATTACTTGATGAACAGCGAGATCAAAAAAGGCCATCGAGTGATTCACTCAACGGCCTTTCGATTAACTAATCAAGATGATTAATTACGACTTAAATTCGCTCACATCGATTTCAAGCAGTTTACCAATGCCTTCACCGTATGCAGGGTCGGCTTTGTAACAGTGTCTTAGGTGACGCAATTGAATTTCTTTAGGTACGCCGCCTAGGTTACGAGCAGTGTTATCAAACAGAATCGCTTGCTTCTCTGGTGTCATTAGGCGGAACAAGTCACCCGGTTGCGAGAAGTAATCTTCATCTTCACGGTGATCCCAATGTGCTGCTGCGCCATCGAGGTTCAATGCTGGTTCAGCGAAATCTGGTTGCTCTGCCCACTGACCTTCATTGTTCGGCTCATAGCCTAATGTGCTACCAAAGTTACCATCAACACGCATTGCACCATCGCGGTGGTAGCTGTGTACAGGGCAACGAGGTGCGTTCACTGGGATATGCTGATGGTTAACACCCAAACGGTAACGCTGCGCATCACCGTAAGCAAACAATCGACCTTGCAACATCTTGTCTGGTGAGAAGCTGATACCCGGAACCACGTTTGCAGGGTTGAATGCAGACTGTTCAACTTCAGCGAAGAAGTTTTGCGGGTTACGGTTCAATTCAAACTCACCCACTTCAATCAATGGGTAATCTGCGTGTGGCCAGATCTTAGTTAGATCGAATGGGTTGTATGGTACTTTCGCCGCGTCCGCTTCTGGCATCACTTGTACTTTCAGTGTCCATTTAGGGAAGTCTTGGTTATCAATGCTGTCTAGCAGGTCACGTTGGTGACTTTCGCGGTCATCGCCGATCACTTGTGCCGCTTCTGCATCAGACAAGTTCTTAATACCTTGCTGAGATTTGAAGTGGAACTTAACCCAGAAACGTTCGTTGTCTGCGTTAATAAAGCTGAATGTGTGACTACCAAAGCCGTGCATGTGACGGTAAGTCGCAGGGATACCACGATCACTCATCACAATAGTGATTTGGTGAAGCGCTTCAGGTAGAGAGGTCCAGAAATCCCAGTTGTTCTTCGCGCTGCGCATGTTAGTGCGTGGGTCGCGTTTCACCGCATGGTTTAGATCTGGGAATTTAAGAGGGTCACGTAAGAAAAACACAGGCGTGTTGTTACCCACCATGTCCCAGTTACCTTCTTCGGTATAGAACTTCAATGCAAAACCACGAATATCACGCTCTGCATCAGCCGCGCCACGCTCGCCAGCTACTGTTGTAAAACGTGCAAACAAGTCGGTTTTTTTACCCACTTCAGAAAACAGTTTTGCCTTGGTGTACTTTGTGATGTCGTGTGTAACGGTAAATGTGCCATAAGCACCTGAGCCTTTCGCGTGCATACGACGCTCTGGAATCACTTCGCGGTCAAAGTGGGCCAATTTCTCCAAAAACCAAACATCTTGAAGAAGTTGTGGGCCACGTTTACCCGCAGTTTGAACATTCTGGTTATGAGCAACAGGACAACCCGCAGCTGTAGTTAGTTTTTTACTCATCATCAATTCCTTATTACCATTTAGGTACAGCATCTTTGCTGCACCTTCACTTCTGTATGGTGGTTATTCATCACACAAAACCACGCAGCAATTAAGGATATAGAATAAGCCTGACTCAAAGTAAAATATAATCGTTTGTAATTATCGTTATCATGGATAAAACCTATCGAATTAATGATCTAAATCATAATCATTCAATATTGATAATAATATTTAGAATATAATAATCATGAACTTACATGACTCCATGAACTAGTTCCAAGGTTCTCCCTTTCCCATAATAACTCACTAATTTTGCGATATTTTGTGACCTAACCGTAAAGTCGCAGCGATATTTCTTGCCGTTCTCGTTAAGTTAAGCTCTGCCTCTTGTAATACTTTTTCTAAAATTTGTGGCGATCTTACCGTTCCGAACAAGCTGCTCATTTCACCGTAAAGTGCTTCGACTTCAGTGCCTAATGACCCGGCAATCCCTATAGTCGGAATACCTTGTAAGCTCGCACGTTTAGCAATCCCATAAGGCGTTTTTCCTTGCAGAGTTTGGTTGTCCATTTGCCCTTCACCGGTAATCACAAGGTCTGCGCCTTTCAACACTTCATCGGCTTGTAGAACATCGAGCACCATCTCAATGCCGGGTTTAATCTGCATATTGAATAGCAAACCTAGCCCCATCGGCGTACCACCAGCCGCGCCATAACCAGTGCGCTTATGAACGGGTTCATCGCCACTAACACAACCCTGCATCTCAGCGACTTGAGCAAAGTTCGCAAGTGCTTTATCCAGCCTCACAACTTGTTCTGGGCTTGCCCCTTTTTGTGGGCCGAATATATGGCTAGCACCATTTTCACCACACAGCGGATTATCGACATCGCACGCGACAATCAATTCGATATCAGCACAACGTGAATCTAGATCGGAAAGATCAATAAATGCTAACTCCGCTAGCGCAACACCACCTCGATTAAGATCTTGCCCTGTATTATCTAATAGTGCTCCACCTAACGCTTGCACAATACCCGCTCCACCATCATTGATCGCACTGCCGCCTAACCCAAGAATAATGGTTTGAGCGCCCTGCTCTATCGCTTCTAATATCAGTTGCCCAGTACCGAAAGAAGAAGTAACTAAAGGATCTCGCTGGACTGGAGTCAGTAGATCCAATCCAGATGCAGCAGCAATCTCAATCAGTGCGGTTTTATTTGGATTACGGTCTGACGGTTCAAGCATTGCCCACTCTGCATTTACAAGTTCACCCAGTGGCCCTTCTACTTGGTGGGTTCGCTTCTGCCCCACTAAACCTTGCAGCAACACATCGACAGTACCTTCACCGCCATCGGCTAAAGGCAAGGTCACATAGGCAGCGTCAGGGAAGATTTCACGAAAGCCCTTTTCAATACACGCCGCCACCGATACCGCCGATAAAGATTCTTTAAACGAGTCTGGTGCAATAACAATTTTCATAGAAGTTGGCTCCAAAACTTAACGAGATCTACCAAGAAATAATTCAAAAACAACAAAACCACTATATAGAAGACAGCTCAACTGTGCGTATTTCGCTCTCTGAATTTGACCACTCCCTCAGATTTCAGCACCACTATTTTATATTCAGTAAAGTTACTGTTTGCTCGAATTTCATAATTTGACAAATTTATTCCCGCGAAATTATCGAATTTCATTCGATTTAGTCTTAGAAACCAGATCCTAAACACGCTTTTTGTTTCGCATTGCGGAATTACAAAATCTTTTTATCCCGTTTTTTAACCGCTTAACACTTATTAGAGAAAAACTTAATAAGGAAATATTTCGCAACTTTGCTCACAGAATATTTTCGGAATACCAA